>NZ_BOPB01000062.1 GCF_016863535.1 Micromonospora lutea | reverse complement strand
ATCGGGTCTCCGGTGTGGAACACGGTGGTGCATGTGCTGGATCGGTTTTTGCGGCGGGTGCCGGTGGGTGTGGTGGGGGAGTTGTACATCGGTGGTGTCGGGGTGGGGCGGGGTTATCTGCATCAGGCGGATTTGACGGCGGAGCGGTTCGTGCCGGATCCGTTTGGTCGGTCTGGTGGTCGGTTGTATCGCACGGGTGATCGGGGTCGGTGGTTGCCCGATGGCAGGTTGGAGTATCGGGGTCGTACTGATGATCAG
Organism: Micromonospora lutea; assembly: GCF_016863535.1. Taxonomy (GTDB): domain Bacteria; phylum Actinomycetota; class Actinomycetes; order Mycobacteriales; family Micromonosporaceae; genus Micromonospora; species Micromonospora lutea. The sequence continues at coordinate 251 of NZ_BOPB01000062.1, read as the reverse complement.
GTGAAGATTCGTGGTCATCGGGTGGAGTTGGCGGAGGTGCATGCGGCGATTACTGGTCATCCGGGGGTGACTGGTGCGGCGGTGGTTACGCGGGTGCATTCCACGGGTGTGCAGATCGTCGGGTATTACGTGACGGACGAGCCTGATGTGGTGGATCCGGAGGTGTTGCGTCGGTATTTGGTGGGTCGTCTGCCGGAGCCGATGCGTCCGGCGTATCTGGTGGCGGTGGAGCGGTTGCCGGTCACGGCGAA
>NZ_BOPB01000061.1 GCF_016863535.1 Micromonospora lutea | reverse complement strand
GGCACATAGAGAAGGCGGGGTCCTCCCTCACGGGAGGACCCCGCCGACACACCTTGGACGAGTTGGCTGCGGGGCCTACGCCACAGGCGTCCCATCAGGACCGATCTGAGCCCGCCCGGCCAAGTCGAGTGCGACGTCACCGGCCAACCCGAACGGGTCCACCCCGTACCTGTAAGTGGGTTCTGCTCGCATTTGCCCTCATAGTGAAGATAGCTCTCATACGGTGTTCTTCAGAAGCTACAACCGATTTGTAGCGAAGGGCGCCCGCCCATGGCGGAGCGGCCTTGTCTGATACAAGGAGAGGGCAGAGAACTCCGATGTCCAACTACCTTCGGAAGAACGACGCATTTGCGGGCACCTCGACACGCAGGAGCCGGCGCAAGGTGTTGCTCGCTTCCGGCGTTGCCGGACTGGTCAGCCTCGGCGGGGTAGGCGTCGCCACCTCCGCCGGTGCCGCCGGGCTCACCGATCTGAAATGGTCGACGGCCGAGCAGGTCACCAGGGACGACGCCGTGCAGCCGGACACTGCCGGGCCCGATGCCCGCGACGACCGTCACGGCAAGGGCAAGCGACCGAGCGACGACGCTCGCGGCAAGGACAGCGAACATGGC
>NZ_BOPB01000060.1 GCF_016863535.1 Micromonospora lutea | reverse complement strand
ACCACCACCGGACAGGACGACGACGGCCGGCCGCCGCTGCGGTCGACCCCGCCGCAGGAACCGGCGCCCCTGACCCCCGCCCAGCAACGGCTGTGGTTCCTGCACCAACTCGACCCCGCCAGCCCTGCCTACAACATCCCCACCGCCATCGACCTCACCGGCGCACTGGACCACACCGCCCTGCACCACGCCCTGATCGACCTCACCCAACGCCACCAGATCCTGCGCACCACCATCACCCCCACCGACCCACCCACCCAAGTTCTCAACCCACCACCGGCCCGACCCATCACCGTCCACACCCTGCCCCACCACACCGACCCCACCACCTACCTCACCCACCTGGCCCAACAACCCTTCGACCTCACCACCGACCACCCCCTACGGACCCACCTCGTCACCACCGACCACGACCACCACCACCTCCTGCTCACCGTCCACCACATCGCCGCCGACGCCTGGTCCATGGGCCTGCTCATCACCGACCTCGCCGCCCTCTACCACCACCACCGCACCGGCCAACCCCACCACCTGCCCACCCCCACCCACCAGTACCGCGACTACGCCCACTGGACCCACCACCCCCACCACCACACCCGACACCAGCACCAGCGCACCTACTGGACCCACCACCTCGCCAACACCCCCACCCTCGACCTCCCCACCGACCACCCCCACCACCCCACC
>NZ_BOPB01000059.1 GCF_016863535.1 Micromonospora lutea | reverse complement strand
CGCGTCAGGATGCTGGCTGCCGCTGCCTTCGCCGCAGTGTTGGCCACCACCGGCACCGTCGCGATCTCGGCCAGCCCCGCCCTCGCTGAGGCCGACCGGCAGGTCTGCTCGAACACGGAGGGCAACCACAACGGGTTCTTCTTCTCGTTCTGGAAGGACAGCGGCGACGCCTGCATGGTGTTGCGCGAGAACGGTCGCTACTCCAGCTCGTGGAGCAGGAGCACCAACAACTGGGTCGGTGGCAAGGGCTGGAACCCGGGCACCCGCCGTACGATCTCCTACTCGGGTAGCTACAACCCGGGTAACAACAACAGCTACCTGGCCCTGTATGGCTGGACCCGCAACCCGCTGGTCGAGTACTACATCGTCGAGAACTTCGGTAGCTACAACCCGAGCAGCGGGGCGACCCGGCTCGGTTCCATCACCACCGATGGCGGCACCTACGACATTCTGCGTAGCCAGCGGGTCAACCAGCCCTCGATCGATGGCACCGCGACGTTCTACCAGTACTGGAGCGTCCGGCAGCAGAAGCGCAGCAGCGGCACCATCACCACCGCCAACCACTTCGACGCCTGGGCCCGGGTGGGGCTGAACCTGGGTAACCACTACTACCAGATCATGGCCACCGAGGGTTACCAGAGCCAGGGCAGCTCGGACATCACCCTGTCCGAGGGCGGAACTCCCGGCCCCGGCCCGACCAACCC
>NZ_BOPB01000058.1 GCF_016863535.1 Micromonospora lutea | reverse complement strand
AGGGGGATGCGGTGTCTGCTGGTGAGGTTCTTGAGCGTCTTGAGGTGGCGTATCGCGAGGATGCGGTGCGGGTTCGTGTTCGGGAGGGTGTTGAGCTTTATTACGAGTCGGCCGGTGAGGGGCCGGTTGTCTTGACGTTGAATAATTTTTTCATGACGACTCCGACGTGGCGGGTTTTTACGGACGAGTTGGCGGTGGGTCGTCGTGTGGTGAGTTATGACCTTTGTGGTCATGGTCGGTCGTCGCATCCGGAGAGGTATCCGACGTGGGATGAGCATGCCGATGATGTGGTCGGGTTGCTGGATGCGTTGGGGATCGATCAGGTTTATTTGTTGTCGACGTCGATTTCGACGGTGTTGGCGCGTGATGTGGCGTTGAAGTATCCGGATCGGGTCAAGGGGATCGTGTTGGCTGGTCCGGCGCTTGGTCCTCGGGGTATGCGTCGTCATCGGTTGGTGCAGCGGGCGTGGTTGTTGACGTTGGAGCATCATGGGATGGCGGCGTTGTATGCGCATCTGTATCCGGAGGTTTTCGGTGCGGAGATGATCGAGGAGTTGGGTACGCCGGGTTTCCTTGGTTTGCGGGAGAGCTTTTTGGCTTTGTCGACGAAGGAGGATCTGGTCAACGGGTTGAAGTTGGCGTTGACCGGTGAGACGAGCGCGGATGTGTTGGCTCGGGTGCAGGCGCCGACGTTGGTGGTTGTTGGTGATGATGACGTGTTGTTGAGTACGTCGGGTGCCAGGGAGTTGGCGGCGAAGTTCCCGGACGGTCGTTACGAGATCATGCCGGGGGCGGGTCATCTGCCGTTCCTGGACGATGCGTCGGGTTTCCAGGCGTTGGTGGCGAAGTTCGTCGACGAGGTCGAAGCGAATGCCTGACC
>NZ_BOPB01000057.1 GCF_016863535.1 Micromonospora lutea | reverse complement strand
GCCCTGGCGTCGGCCGGGCCGGGTGGATCGGACTGCAAACTCTCCGCTGGCCAGCGGAAAGAACTCGCGGAGATGCTCGATGAAGGTCCTCGTGTCCACGGCTGGGAGGACGCCCGCTGGACCCTGGCCCGGGTCGCCGAGGTGATCGAACGCCGCTTCGCGGTCGGCTACACCCTGCGCGGCGTGTCCTACCTACTGCACCGCATGGGCTACAGCCAGCAGGTCCCGACCCGCCGGGCGATCGAACGTGACCGAGCGGCGATCACGAGCTGGCACCGCCGGCGGTGGCCGTCGGTAAGAGGTTAGCGGCGGCGCGGGGCGCCTGGATCTGCTTCCAGGACGAGGCGGGGCAGGTTCTGCGGCCGCCAGTGGCCAAGACCTGGGCCCGGCGTGGACACACGCCCGTCGTCGAGGTCTGCGGCAAGGGCTCCGGCCGGGTCTCGATCGCCGGCATGGTCTGCCTCAAGCCCGGACAGCGAGGCCGGTTAATGTGGCGTACCCGGCTGCATCGCGGACGCGCGGGCGAACGGGGCAGCTTCAGCGAGGACGACTACATTGCCTTCCTCGACCAGGCCCACCAACGCCTCCAGGCGCCGATCGTGCTGATCTGGGACAACCTCAACGTGCACGTCAGCCGCCGCATGCACGCGCTGATCGCCGCCCGGACCTGGCTGACCGTGATCCGCCTACCCGCCTACGCACCCGACCTCAACCCCACCGAAGGCGTCTGGCGGTGGATGAAACGCGGCCTCACCAACATCGCCGCCAACGGCGTCGACCACCTCGCCAACCTGGTCAGACAACGCCTACGCGCCTGCCAGCAACAGACCGATCTCCTCGCCGGCTTCTTCGCCAACACCGGCATGACCCTCGACCCCGAACCACCGTGACGGACCCGAACCTCAGCCTTTCAACCTCTGTAG
>NZ_BOPB01000056.1 GCF_016863535.1 Micromonospora lutea | reverse complement strand
TAGGCCGTGTTTCATAGCTGGGTTGGCCAGTCAGCTTCGGCCTGGGATCTCGGCGTGTCGGTGATCGATACGCAGTGAGGTCTCCGGTAGATGGTTCATCGACCAAGACAGACCATCAGCACGGAGACCTCGTGGCTACCATACCGGTGACGAGGCGGTTCGACCTGACTGACGTGCAGTGGGCGGCGTTGGAACCGCTGCTGCCGAAGGGAAATAAGCCAGGGCGACCGCTGAAGTGGAGTAAACGGCAGCTCATCGACGGGATCCGGTGGCGGGTCCGGGTGGGCTCGCCCTGGCGGGACGTGCCGGAATGCTACGGGCCCTGGCAGACGGTCTACGGACTGTTCCGCCGTTGGCAACGCGCCGGGGTGTGGCAGCGGATCGTCACCGGGCTGCAGACCCGCGCCGACGCCGCCGGTCTGATTACCTGGGACGTCAGCGTCGACTCGACCATCGCTCGGGCTCATCAGCACGCCGCAGGCGCCCGCACCCGACCTGAGCTGCAGAAACAATCACCGGGCGGGGTCGAGGACGAGCCGGCGGATCACGCGTTGGGCCGGTCTCGTGGTGGCTGGACCACCAAGCTGCACCTGGCCTGTGAGCAGGGCCGCAAGCCGCTGTCGATGCTGCTGACCGCCGGGCAGCGCGGCGACAGTCCGCAGTTCACCCGGGTCCTGGCCCGCATCCGGGTCCCCCGGCCCGACGGCGGCCGACCCCGCACCCGACCCGACCGGGTCCTCGCGGACAAGGCATACAGCTCCCGCGCCAACCGTGAGCACCTACGCCGACGCGGCATCCCAGCCACGATCCCGATCAAGATCGATCAGGCCGCCAGCCGGCGCAAGAAGGGATCCAAGGGCGGCCGACCGCCGACCTTCGACGCCCACCTCTACCAGCAGCGTCACGCCGTCGAGTGCGGCATCAACCAGCTCAAACGCCACCGAGCCATGGCCACCAGATACGACAAGCTCGCCGTGCGCTACCAGGCCACACTCCACATCGCCGCGATCAACGAATGGCTCTGACCCAGCTATGAAACAGGTCCTAA
>NZ_BOPB01000055.1 GCF_016863535.1 Micromonospora lutea | reverse complement strand
GGTCGGGGTGAGGATGGTTATGGTCGGGCGAAGGAGGTGCCGTGTAACTCGGCGGCGTTGATCGCGGCGATCAAGGTCGCCAACGCCGAACACGGCGCCACGCTGAAGCTCGCCCGGGAGTGCACTTACTCCCTGACCAACAACTCGGGAGGCAACGGTCTGCCGGTGATCACCCAACCGATCACCATCAAGGGCGATAAGTCAAAGATCGTCCGGGCCACCGGCATCACTGCGCAGTTCCGGATCTTCTCCGTTGGCAGCGGTGGCGACCTTCGTCTGGAAGGCGTCACCCTCACGGGCGGCCAGGCAACCGCACCGGGCGGCGGAGCAATCAACGTCGCCGCCGGCGGCACCGCCCGCCTCAAAGAGAGCCACCTGGAGGGCAACTCCACCACCGGCCTGGCCGCTGGCGGGGCCATCAACAACCTCGGCACCGTCGAACTGGAGAAGACGACCCTGGAACGCAACATCTCCGCGGTCGCCGGCGGGGCCATCAACAACCTCGGTCTACTCAAGATCAAGGAATCGCGGTTCCTGTCCAACAACGCCGGCCTCGCCGGCGGTGCCATCAACAACGGCCCCACGGCCACCACCCAGGCATACAAGGTCGAACTGCGCGGCAACCGCGCCGTCGGCGGCGGCGGCGCCATCGCCAACACCACCGGCGGCATCGTCAGCATCCACTACGCCGAGATCACCGGCAACAACGCCGCCCTCGCCGGCGGCGGCATCTTCACCACCCTCGGCGCCCGCACCAACCTGCGGCACGTCAACCTGACCAACAACGGCGCCACCCTCGGCGGCGGCGGTCTGGCCAACACCGTGGGCAGCACCACCACCATCGACGACAGCAAGATCACCGGCAACGTCTCCAACGGCGTCAACGTCCCCGGCCTCGGCGGCGGCGGCGCCATCCTCAACAGCGCACCAGTGGCCACCACCGTCGTCGTCCTCCGCAACACCGAGGTCAGCGGCAACCAGGCCACCAACGGCGGCGGCATCAGCAACGCCGGAACCGTCAACCTCACCACCACCAAGATCGTCAACAACGCCGCCCTCGTCGCCACCGGCGCCGGCGGAATCTTCAACAGCGGCACCGGGGTCGTCACCGCCGACCCACATACCGTGATCACCAACAACCGACCCACCAACTGCGCCGGCACCGTCCCCGAACCCATCTGCTTCGGCTGAC
>NZ_BOPB01000054.1 GCF_016863535.1 Micromonospora lutea | reverse complement strand
AGGGCCCCGGCAAAGTCGTCAGGTGATGTTGAGCAGTGCCAGCGGGCGGGTGCTGTCGCGGGCGTGATGCCGGTTGGCGGCGGCGATGTTGGTGGCCCCGCTCAGGCGTAGGGCGCTGATCGCGGCGTTGCGTAAAGCGGCCATGACTTCGGGGCCGGTGCCGGTGCGGATCTGGCTGCGGTCCTCGTCGTAGGTGACGTCGCGGACCCAGTGGACCTTGTTCTCGATCGACCAGTGTTCGCGGGTCCACGCTGCCAGTTGTGCCGGTTTCGCCTGATGGACGCGGAGATCGGTGATGGCGTAGACGGTTTCGGTGGTGAAGCGTTTCGGTTGGTCGAGGCGGCGTCTGCGGCGGCGGATCTGGATGGCTTGGGCGGCGTGTGGGAAGTCGATGCCGGTGGAAATCGTCAGGATCTTGCAGCTGCGGATCTCGCGGCGGCCGTGTCCTCGGTCGGTGTCGCGGGTGGCGTCCGGGACTGCCCGCCAGGGCAGTGCGGTGAGCTGCGCGTGCAGGTGGGGTTGGTTGCCTTTGACGGTCAGGATCCAGTGAGCGCCGCGTTCGGCGAGGTAGGTGACGTGCTCGCGTTGGCAGTGCAGGGCGTCGGCGGTGATCACCGTGCCGCGCAGGTCGCCGATCTGGTCGAGCAGCGGCGCGAACCGGGTGATCTCGTTGGTCTTGCCGTCCACGGTGGTGCTGGCCAGGACCACACCGGTGGCCTGGTCGCAGGCGGTCATCACGTGCCGGGCAGGGGTATCGGTGGTGCGGGAGCCCCGCAGGGTCTTACCGTCGACGGCGATCGCCCGACCAGCCATTGCGACGGTGGCGGTGGCCCGGCCGGCGAGCCAGACACTGATCGCCGCGGTCAGTAGTTGCGGGTCTATGGCCTGCAACAGCCGACGGATCATCGCCTCCGATGGACGCCGATCCGGGATCATGCCCAAAGCGAGAGCCGTTGCCGCCGGCACGTCGGCGACCCATTCGGCGATCGCGGCGTACGAGCGATAGCCGGCGACCACAGCACACACGGCTGCGGTGACCACGACCGTCAACCGGTGCCGGACACCTCGCCTGGCGCGTGGATCAGGCAGACCGGCGAGCGCATCGGGCAGCCCACCAGCGGTTTCGGCAACGGTCAACGCCGGTGCGCAGGACACCGACGAGATCAGCGATGATGACAGTGCGGGCATGACTCACTTCGGGCGATCAGCATGGCGTAGAGAACCTTGATGATCTTCTGAGCCGGTCATGCCCGTCTTGCTGCCACCACCAACGGCGCTTCTACCCCAAGCCTCACAAGTCGGACACCGTCACGACTTTGCCGGGGCCCTGGG
>NZ_BOPB01000053.1 GCF_016863535.1 Micromonospora lutea | reverse complement strand
GGGGAACGGCCCGGGGCCCGCCGGCCCCTACGGCTCGCTGCCGACACCGTCCGCGCGCTGGCCGGCCTCGCCGAGGCGCAGTCCACGACGCTGTACACGGTGCTGCTGAGCGGCTTCGCGGCGCTGCTGTCCCGGTACACCGGGCAGGAGGACATCGCCGTCGCGACCCCCGTCGCCAACCGGCCGGTGGCCGCGTTCGAGCGCATCATCGGGTTGTTCGCCAACACGGTGGTGCTCCGCGGCGAACTCCGTGGTGACCCCACGTTCGGTGAGCTGGTGGGCCGGATGCGGACCGTCTGCCACGAGGCGTTCGACCGGCAGGAGGTGCCCTTCGAGCAGATCGTCGAGGATCTGGCGCCGGACCGGAACCTCAGCCGGGACCCGGTGGCGCAGGTCATGTTCGTGCTGCAGAACGCCCCGGCCGCGGAGTCCGTGGTGGACGACGTACACCTGCGGCTGATGCCGGTCGATCCCGGACGGGCCAAGTTCGAGCTGTCGGTGGTCCTCGCCGAGGACGGCGACGGTCTCGCCGGCTATCTGGAGTACCGCACCGACCTGTTCGCGCCGGCCACCGCGGCCCGGATCGCCGACGCCCTGGTGCGGTTGCTCGACGAGACCGCCCGGCAGCCGCAGCGGCGGTTGTCGGCGCTGCCGGCCACCGGGCCGGACGACCTCCGACGGTTGGTGGCGTGGAACGACACCACCCGACCGTACGACCCCGCCGGAGTCGCCACGCTGGTGGCCCGGCAGGCGGCCCGCACCCCGGACCTGACCGCGGTCAGCGACGAGGACGGCGAGCTGCGCTACAGCTACGTGGCGCTGTTGAAAGAGGCCGACCGGCTGGCCGCGGCGCTGCGGCGGCGCGGGGTGGGCCGGCAGCAGGTCGTTGGGATCTGCCTGGCGCGGGGGCCGATCCTCGTCGTGGCCGCCCTCGCCGTGCTGCGGATCGGCGCGGTCTACCTGCCGCTGGACCCGGAGCACCCGGTCGACCGGCTGCACGATGCGCTGGACCGGGCACGAGCGGTGACAGTTGTGACCGACCCCGGCACCGAGGAGCAGATCGGGCGTCGGTGGCCGACCGTGCCGGTCGACGGGACACCGGAACCCGCCGCCACCCGGCCGGTGGCGACCGAACCCGACGAGCTGGCGTACGCCCTGTTCACCTCCGGATCGACGGGCCGGCCCAAGGCGGTCGCGGTGACCGTCGGGGGGATGTCGCACCTGGTGCAGTACATGGCCGACCGGATGGACCTGGGGCCGGGGGACCGGATGCTCGCCTCGACCACGGTCACCTTCGACGTCGCGGTTACCGAGATGTTCGCCCCGCTCGTGCGGGGGGCCCAGGTAGTCGTGGTCGGCTCCGACCGTTACCGCGAGCCCGTCGAGTTGGCGCGGCTGTTCGCCGCGCCGACCACCACCGCGGTCCAGGCGACGCCGTCGATGTGGGAGGCGCTGGTGCGCTCCGGGCTGGGCTCGGGGACCGCGTTCGCGATCAGCGTGGGTGAGCCGCTCGGCGCCACCCTGGCCGGCCGGCTACGTGATCTGGGCTACCGGCTGCACAACATGTACGGCCCCACCGAGACCACGGTGTACTCCACCGGCGAGGAGGTCGGCGCGGGCACCCCGACC
>NZ_BOPB01000052.1 GCF_016863535.1 Micromonospora lutea | reverse complement strand
GGCGGCGAGGCCGCCGGCAGCGTCCCGATCACGATCGACGGCGCGCTCACCGAGCGGCTGCACGAGCTCGGCCGGGCGCACGGCGCGACCCTGTTCATGGTTCTGCTGGCCGCGTTCCAGACCGTCCTGGCCCGCACCAGCGGGCAGGACGACTTCGCGGTCGGCACCCCGGTGGCCAACCGTGAGGCCCCCGGTACCGCCGACCTGGTCGGCTTCTTCGCCAGTACGCTCGTCATGCGGACCAGCACGGCCGGTGACCCCAGCTTCACCGAGCTGCTGGGCCGGGTCCGCGAGACCTGTCTCGCCGCGTACGCCCACCAGGACCTCGCCTTCGAGGAGGTGGTCGCCGACCTGGGCGTCGAGCGGGACCTCACCCGGCACCCGGTCTTTCAGGTGATGCTGGCCGTGCAGAACGTTCCGTCGCCCGACTCGCAGGTCACCGGCCTGACCCTGACCCCGCGACCGCTGCCGGTGACGGCGGCCAAGTTCGAGCTGGTGCTGAACCTGGCGGAGACCGATGGCGGCATCACCGGTGACCTGACCTACCGCAGTGACCTGTTCACACCCGACCGGGTGGTGCGTCTGGTGGAGCAGCTCGGGCACGTGCTGCGCACCGCCGCCGATCACCCGGACCGGCCGGTGGCTGTCCTGCTGCCCCCGCCGGCCGAACTGGCCCTGCTGCGGTCCTGGAACGACACCGCCACTGACCTGCCCGCCACACTCGTCCACCAGCTCGTCGCCGCGCAGGCGGCCCGTACCCCGCACCGGGTCGCTGTCCTGGCCGAGGACGGCGAGCTGAGCTACGCCGAGCTCGACGCCGCCGCCAACCGCCTCGCCCGGCATCTCGTCGACCGGGGGCTCGGCGCCGAGTCGCTGGTGGCACTGCTGATCGAACGGGGCCGGCACCTGCCGGTGGCGATGCTCGCGGTCCTCAAGGCGGGCGGCTGCTACCTGCCGATCGACCCGGCCGAGGCGGCCGGCCGCCGTGACCTGCTGTTGCGTTCCGGCGTCACCGCCGTGCTCTGTGCCACCGAGGCGATGCGGGAGGCTGTCGCCGGTCTCGGTCTGCCGGTCGTCGACGTCACCGCACCGGATCCGTACGGCCGCACCGACGACCTCCAGGTGCCCGTCGATCCCGACCAGCTCGCGTACCTGATGAGCACCTCCGGGTCGACCGGCGCTCCGAAGCAGGTGATGATTACCCACCGAGCGCTCGCCAACCACATGCTCTGGATGCGTGCGGCGTTCCCGCTCACCGCCGAGGACCGGCTGCTCCAGAAGACCCCGTGCGGTTTCGACGCCTCGGTCTGGGAGTTCTACGCGCCCCTCGTCGCCGGCGCCACGCTGGTCATGGCCCGACCGGACGGGCACCGGGACCCGGCCTACCTGGTGCGGGCCTGCGCCAATCAGCGGATCACCGTCCTGCAGATGGTGCCCTCCATGTTGGACGTACTGCTGGGTACGCCCGGCTTCGCGCAACTGACCGAGCTGCGTCAGGTCTTCGTCGGCGGTGAGACATTGTCGCCGAAGCTACGTGACCGGTTCCACCAGGCGAGCGCCGCGACACTGGTCAACCTGTACGGGCCGGCGGAGACCTGCATCCAGGTGACGTCCTGGACGGCGGACCCGGCGTTCGGCGCCCACCTGCCGAGCCCG
>NZ_BOPB01000051.1 GCF_016863535.1 Micromonospora lutea | reverse complement strand
GACTTGGCTCAAGTTAGTGCGCACGTCGGTTGGGCTGGGTGATGGCTTCGAGGGCGTGGTGGAGGTCGTGGGGTAGGGGGTCGGCGGCGGTGATGGTGTGTTCGCCGGCTTGGATTTCGATGGTGCGGTAGCGGCGGGCGGTCCGGACGAATTTCTTGATCGACCAGCTGGTGTGGTCTTCGATCCAGCGGCTGACGGCCAGGGCGGCGAAGACGATGGTGAGGTGGGCGTCGATCGAGTCGCGGGTGTGGTGGTAGATGGGTCTGGCTTGCAGGTCGTGTTTGGACATCCGGAACGACTTCTCGATGTGGAACAGCCGGTGGTAGGCGTCGATGACGAACTCGGCGGTTATCGGGGTGCCATCGGGGCAGACGGCGAGGTTGGTGACGTACCCCTTCAGGCCGGCGACGGCCCGGGCCTTGGCCTCCAGAGCCCGGTTCACTGTCCGGGTGCCGCCGGAGAGTCGGACGAACCTGTTGCGTTTGACGGTGGTCTTGCCGGCGACGGCTTTCTCGGCTTTGGCGACCTGCTCGTCGATCCCGCGCAGAGTGCGCCGGGCTCGATCTGTCTTGTACTGGTAGTAGATGACCTGGTCGCGGCGCCGGTCGGCCGACCCGGCGGGCCAGGGCTGGATGAACACCTGCCCGTCGTCGATCTCCTGGTCCGGGTGGGCCTGGCGCCATGCCGCGACGACGTAGGGAACCTCGGGAATCCGGGCCCCGAGGATGAACGACAAGCCGGCGGCTTCGATCGCCTTCTGGTTGGCCGCCGACACCATGCCCGCGTCGGCAACGATCGTCACGTCCGACAACCGGTGGGCCTGCATGAACGCGCGGATCGTCGGCACCATCGTGAGGGTCTCGGCCTTGTTGCCCTCGAACGCCTCGACCATCAACGGGAACCCGGCAGCGTCGGTGAGCAGGCCGATGGTGATCTGCGGCTCCAAGCGGCGTTCCTTGGAGAACCCGGGCTCGCGGAACCCATCTGCGGTGTCGGTCTCGAAGTACAACGTCGACACGTCGTAGAGCACCAGACTGGCCGGGCCCAACCCCGCGTGCGCGGCACACGCCGCGGCCAACCTCTGCCGCCACGACTGGTCCGCGAACACGGGCAGACGACGCTTGACCGTCGCGTACGACGCCGGCGCGACACCCGTCTCCTCCAGCACCCGCAAGCTGTCCAGCTTGCTCGTCGGCTCGATGATCCTGGCCAACACCAACTGCCGGAACACCTCGTCGCCGCCGGTAGCCTGCGTGAACCCGAGCGCCTCATAGGCGCGGGTGAGGGCGTCCCACAGGTGACCCATCCGCGATGACGTGATCGGCAACGGACCCGCACCCCGCCCAGCAGTCGCGGCACCCTCCACACCCAGGTCAAGTTCGCCCTGCCCAGCGGCCATACGCTGCCGGGCGACCGCCCTCAACACCTCCAGCTCGGCATCGTCGTGCGCCGACCCGATGTGCTCGATATCCCGCGACCCCCGACGCGAGGAATAGACGATCTGCACCGCCCGCGCACCCGACGCGGTCTTCACCGTCCGTACGTAGGGAGACACCAGCCCACCCTACGACCAGAATTAGTGCGCAGATCCGCTCAACACAAGCCGAGAAACCCCTGGTCAACGCCACGAGCCCGCGCACGCCCCATGATCGTGAGCCAAGTCAGG
>NZ_BOPB01000050.1 GCF_016863535.1 Micromonospora lutea | reverse complement strand
GGCCGGACGGGGAAGACGAAGGTCATGTAGGGCGACCGGGTCTTCCGGCCCATCTCGAAGACCTTCGGGGCGTCGTGCTCCATCACCAGCGGCGCGAACGGCCGGAACGGCTCCCGGTGCTTGACCCGATTGTTGATGATGTCCTTGATATCGGGGAAGTTCGGGTTCGCCAGGATGCTGCGGTGCCCGAGGGCCCGGGGCCCGTGCTCGATCCGGCCCTCGAACCAGCCGATCACGACCTTGCCGGTGAGCAGCTCGGCCACCTGGTCGACGACTTCGTCGTCGGTCAGCCGGGCGGTCCACTCCACCCGGTCGGCGAACTCACCGAGCGCCTGCTCGATGTCGGCGTCGTCGTACTCCGGGCCCAGGTACGGGGTGACGGACGGCGCGTACTTCACCTCGGCGTTGTTGGTCGGGTGGTTGACCCACGCGAACACCGCCGCGCCGATGGCCACACCGGTGTCACTGGCACCGAAGCTCACCGAGACGTCGGAGAACCGCGAGCCCTCGAGCAACTCGGTGTTGTTGACGCAGTTGAGCGCCACCCCACCCTCGACCAGCAGGTGATCCAGGTCGGTCCGGGTCTCCAGCGCCGCCACCTGGTGCCGGGTCACCACGGTCACCATCTCCTGGACGGCTGCCGCGACTCGGGACTGGTACTCGGTGGTGGCCTGCGCCGGACCGAAGTGCTCCTCCAGCAGGGGCTCGAACTGCCGCGGGTTCTCCAGGTCGTTCGGCAGGACCATGGTGTACCGCCCGCCCTCGTGCAGTTCGACGAAGTGCTCCAGGAACGGGTTGGGCGACGGCGGCTCGCCGAACCCGGCCAGGCCCATCACCTTGTATTCGTCGTTGTTGGGCACGAATCCCAAGAACCGCGTGACGCAGGAGTAGAGATTGCCCAGCGAATCATTGGCCGTTACGAACGAGTCCTCGAAGACCCGGATCCGGCCGTCCCGGATTTCCCCGGTCAGCGACGACAGCAGCTCGGCCCGACCGTCGCTGATCAGGAACGCCGCGTCCTTGACCCCGGCCATGTAGTAGCCCGTCATCGCGTGGGCGAAGTGGTGCGGGACGAATACCACCTTCGCCGGGTCCGGGGTGAACCCGGTACGAGCGGCGAAGTCGGCAAGGATCGCGTCGTGTCCCAGCACCGTGGCGAACACCATGCCGATATGGTTGAGACGAGCCAGCTTCTCCATCGGCGACATCGGGATGGACGCCAGTTCGGCCAGCGTGCTGTCGAAGACCTTGGCGTCGAAGTTCTACGGGATCGCGATCAGGTCGACGTCACCGAAACCGATCCCCGCATGATCCAGGACCCAGCGGATCGAGTTGATCGGGAAGTCTGAGGTCTTCTTCTGCCGATTGAGGCGCTCCTCCTCCACCGCGGCGACCAGTTCGCCGTCCACGAGCAGCGCCGCGCCGGCGTCGTGCCCGAGCAGGTAATGCTTTTCGGTGCCTACTGCGCCATAATGTTCGGCAAACATTTCCGCACTGCGGGAAAAGCCGTTGCATCCCAGAATGATCATCAGTTGGCATCCTTTGCTCTGGTGTCACGCCGCGGTTTCGGCTGCCTTCGCGTTCAGATTCCCTATCGGAAGCTATCCGCGTGCCGATCACCGGGCAAGGTGCGTAACGCATTTATGGGCATGCATTTTTCACAGCTGCATTTCCGTTAGATGGGAGTGATGTATCCCACAGTTTACCGGCCATTAATGCCTGTTCGACTCCCTCGCGACTGCCCGTACTCAACCC
>NZ_BOPB01000049.1 GCF_016863535.1 Micromonospora lutea | reverse complement strand
AGGGACCCGACGTGGTTCGGTTCGGCGGTCACCTTGAGGAGATCACGCCGCTCGCGCCGAGCGAGGGGTCGGCGGAGTACGCCGCGACCGTCACCAACACCGGCGCGCGGACCCCTCTGGTCTCCCCGACCTTGCGGAAGGTGACCCGCGACTACCTGAGCGCGGGCTACCGCTGGCAGATGATCCCTGTGCCGATGCAGGCCGACTACGCGCTCGTGCACGAACTCGGTGTGACGAGCTGCATCGCGGCGAGCCTGCTGCTGGCCGAGCGGTTCCGGGCTGCGGGATACCGCGCCGAGGCGAAGCGGGGCTGGTTCACCGGGGTGCTCGGCGGCGCGCTCGACCTGCCGCACGCCTGCGTCGAGGTGACTGACGAGGACGGAGTGACCAAGACGGTCGACATCGCCAAGGCGCAGCTCGCGGCGCGTCTGTCGGCCAACACCGAGCAGTTCCAGGAGCTGTGCCTCGGATCGATCTACAACAAGGTCATCCCGTCCACCGCTTCCGGCAACGCGTCCTTCGGACGCCACGAATGCGGTTCGCCGCAGCCAGCGTTGGTGCGTGCCGACATCCGGTCGGCGCGGTGAACCTGACCTCTTGAACCACCTATCGGGGAGGACGACTGACAATGGCGGTACGAGAGATCGAGCCGATCGAGCTGGAACTGGACCGGCTCGAGCACATGGCCGAGTCCGGCTACTACAACCCGTACACGTTGTTCGACTGGCCGGACGCCATCGAGCCCGACATGCCCTGGATGAGCGAGAGCCTGACCACCCTCGCGGGTACGCCGATGTGGGACGAGCTCACCCGTGAGCAGCAGATCGCGCTCACGAAGTACGAGGCGATCAACTTCTTCAGCCTCAACATCCACGGCATCCGCGAGCTGATGAGTGAAGTCGTGATGCGCATCCACGAGCGGACCTACGCGAACGTATCGGAGTTCCTCCACCACTTCATCGGTGAGGAAAACGAGCACATGTGGTTCTTCGCGCAGTTCTGCCTGCGCTACGGGGGGAAGCTCTACCCGGCCCAGCCGACGTTGCAGGCCGACTCGGTGGAGCACCTGTCGCCGGTGGCCCGTGAACTGGTGGTGTTCGCCCGCATCCTCATCTTCGAGGAGATCGTCGACCACTACAACGCGTACATGGCCACCGACGAGTCGTTGCCGCACATCGCCCGTGAGATCAACCGGGTGCACCACCAGGACGAGAGCAGGCACGTCGCGTTCGGCCGGATGATCTTCACCAACCTGCTCGGCCAGGTGGCCAAGCGTGACCCGGCCGAGGTGCCGTTGGTCGCCGAGTACCTGGAGAACTACCTGCGGTACAGCATCGCCACCCTCTACAACCCCGCGGCCTACCGCGACGCCGGCATCCCGGACGCGTTGGCTCTGCGGCGCCGTGCGCTGGAGCACCCGGCCCGTCACGCCGCGCACGAGCGGATCCTCAAGCGGACGCGCACCTTCCTGACGAAGGCCGGTGTGGGCAGGGAACTGGTCAAGTGAGAACCGAACCGATGCAGGCGGTGCGGGAGTTCATCCTGGACCGCAACCCCAAACTCGAACGGCTGGACGACGATCTCGACCTGATCGACAGCCGGGCGATCAACTCGCTGGCCTTCGTCGAGTTCATCTTCCTGCTGGAGGAACTCACCGGCGAGTCGATCGACCCCGAGGACCTCGACCTCGACGACTTCCGCACCCTCAACGCGATCGGGGCGCGGTTCCTGAAGCAGAAGGCGGCGTCATGACCACCGTTACCGACAATGGCCTGAGGGTTCTCGACGGTAGCCAGCTGCGGTTGCTGCGGGCGGTCGACGCGGTGTTCCGGCGCCTGGGGGACGGCTGGGGCGCCGAGGAGTTCCGGTTCCCGTTCCTGCTGCGTACCCGGGACCTGGACACCTTCGACTACTACGACAACTTCCCGCATCTCGGCTTGGCGGCCGCCCGACTCGACCCGGAGCGGGTGGGCACCCTGCTGGCGACGGCGTCCAGGCCGCTGGAGCAGGTGCCGGCCGACGTGATGCGGTCCGCCGAGTTCGCCCTGCCCTCGGCCGCGTGCTACGCGATCTACCTCGACCTGGCCAACTCGGTGCTGCCCGTGGACGGAGTTCTGCGGACCACCATGGGCACCTGCTTCCGTAACGAGGAGCACTACGACGGCCTGCAGCGCCTGCTCGGCTTCTCCATGCGGGAGATCGTCTTCATCGGTCAGGAGGAGGGGGCCAAGCAGCACCTCGGTCGGGCCAAGGACGCGGTGTTGGCGCTCTGCGCCGAACTCGGCCTCGAGGTCAAGCTCGAAGTGGCCACCGACCCGTTCTTCGACAAGAACAGCGGCAAGGCGAAGATGCAGCGGCTGTTCCCGGTGAAGGAGGAGTTCGTCGTGGAGGGCCTGGCCATCGGCTCGGTCAACTACCACCGGAACTTCTTCGGGGAGCGATGCGAGATCCAGGCCGGTGGCGACACCGCCCACACCAGTTGTCTGGCGTTCGGCGTCGAGCGGTGGGTGCACACGCTGACGGCGCGCTTCGGCAGTGTCGAGGCCGCGCTGTCCGCCGTGGAGAGCCTGGGCTGATGCGATCGAGCGTGGCGACCGTACTCGGCACCGACGTGGCCCTGCTCCAGTCGGGCATGGGTGGCGTCGCGGGCACGGAACTGGCGTGCGCGGTCTCCAACGCGGGCGCCGCCGGCTGCGTGGGCGGTTACAAGCTCATGGGCGAGGCGCTGTCGGCGGTGCTGGGCCGGCTGGTCGAGGGAACGTCGCGCCCGGTCGGCGTGAACCTCATCCCGGAGGTGGTCGGTCCCGACGACCTCGCCCGCCAGGTGGGTCAGGTACTCGCCGAGACGCCGCCGTACGTCTACGTGTCGCTGTTCGGCATGCCCGAGGAGGCGGTGTTCGACCAGGTCGCCGCGTCCGGCCGTGCTCTCGTGGTGCAGGTCGGCACCGTCGAGGACGCAGTGCTGGCGGCGGAGCGAGGTGCTGTTGTGGTGGCGCAGGGCACCGAGGCGGGTGGGCACCTGCTCGGTGTGTCGCGCCGGGACGAACTGGTCGCCCGGGTGCGCGACCGCCTGCCCAACGCCTGCGTCGTCGCGGCGGGCGGCATCGGGTCGCCGGCCGACGCGGCGCAGGCGGTGGCCGCCGGAGCCGACGGGGTCCTGCTGGGAACGGCGTTCGTCGTGGCGCGGGAGTCCTGGGCTCACCCCCACTTCAAGGCGGCGGTCTGCGCGGCCGACGGTGCCGACACGGTGATCACGGATGTCTACGAGATCGGGTGGCCGGGTCGACGCCACCGGGTGCTGGCCACACCGGTGACCGAGGACCCGGGACAACCGAAGAAGTTCATCGGCCGGACGTCGGTCGAGGACCGGTCGTATCTGGTGCCTCGCTTCAGCGCTGCGGTGCCCACCGTGGCTACCACCGGCCGGATCGAGGAAATGGCAATGTACTGCGGCCTGTCCTGCGGCTCCGTCTCCGACCAACCGTCGGCTGCCGATGTCGTCGCCGGATTCGCCGAAGTCCTTCCTGTGGCTTGACGATTCTCAACGTAATT
>NZ_BOPB01000048.1 GCF_016863535.1 Micromonospora lutea | reverse complement strand
GGGCGACGGTCGGAAAAACCGGAACGGGTTGCACACGGCCGAGGAGACGGCTGCCAAGGCGCTGGGTGGGACGGCGCGTTGCGTGAGGAGGGGGAGCGCAATGGATCGCGATGTTCTGGATGTGGTTGACGAGTTGTTCCGTCGCCGGTTGCAGGTGCCGGAGTTGGATCCGGACACGCCCCTGGCGGACTACGGCCTGGACTCGGTGCGGTCGATCGATCTGATCGTGGAGATGGAGTCGCTGTTCGACGTGCAGATGTCCGATGGACAGGCGGCGTCGATGCGGACGTTGCGTGACGTCGTCGACCAGGTGACCGCCTCGATGACCGTGCGGGTCGGAAACGGGATCGGCACGCCATGAGCACCGATCTCGACTTCGGTCGCTACGCCCGGCCTGAACTGGGCCGCCTCTTCCAGGCCCTCAACCTGGACGTGGCGTACCGCCGTGGGCACGGCGACCACCTCACGCCGGAGCCGGTGGAGGGCGCCGACACCGCCGACCAGGTGCTCGACCTGGTCGGCGGTGCCGGCTCGTCCCTGTTCGGGCACAACCATCCGGCGCTGGTCGCGGTGGCCCGACGCTGCCTCGACGAGCAGCTTCCCTTCAACGCACAGGCCAGCATCCGCCCGGGGGCGGCCATGCTGGCCGCGAAGTTGTCGGCGCTCGTGCGGGCCACCACCGGTGTGGACTACGTGGTGACCCTGGGATCCACCGGTGCGGAGGCGGTGGAGGCCGCGGTGAAGCATGCCGTGGTCGAGCGGCGCAGGCGGCTCGGCGCGCTGCGCGAGGAACTCGACCGCACCCTGCGCCGGCTGCGCCGCGACGGCCTCGCCGACACTCCGTGCGTGAGCGGGCCCGCCGCCGGGCGCCCCTGCGGCGAGGTGGTCACGGCGGCGGTCGAGAAGCTCACCGAGGTACTGCGCGCCGAGCCCGTTCTGGTCTCGCTGCGCGACGCCTTCCACGGCAAGACGACCGCCGCGGGTACCTTGACGCACGGTTCCAACGTGCCCGAAGACCTGCATGTGCCCGGACCCCGGCGGGTGCGGTTGACCAACTGGGCGCCCGAGGCGGTCGTGGGAGCGCTCGACGACCGGCTCGTCGAGATCTGCACGGTCACCGTGGACGCCGACGGAGTGCCGCACTCCACGGCCCGCAACCTGTCGCCGGTCGCCGCCTGTTTCGCCGAGCCCATCCAGGGTGAGGCCGGGGTGCGCGAGGTCCCGGCCGAGACCCTGACCGCCCTGCGGAAGCTGGCTGACAGGCACGACACGGTGCTCGTGTTCGACGAGATCCAGTGCGGTATGGGCCGCACCGGTACGTTCCTGGCGTCGGAACCGTCGGGCGTGGTCGCCGATTACTACCTGTTGTCGAAGTCGCTTGGTGGCGGACTGGCCAAAATCTCGGCGATGATGGTCGCCGCCGGTCGCTACGTCGCCGACTTCGGCCGCCACCACACGTCCACCTTCGCCGAGGACGACTTCTCCGCGTTGATCGCCACGGCCGCGTTGGACCTTTACGAGAGTCACCGCGACCGGATCGCCGCGGTCGGCGCGGATCTGCGTGACCAACTCACCAAGATGGCGGCGCGATGGCCGGAAGCGATCGTCGAGGTGCGTGGCCGAGGGCTGCTCCTCGGCGTGGAGTTCCGCCTGCCGCAGCCGGAGTCGGCCCTGTTGCGCGCCGTGTTCGACGCCGAGTCGCTCGGCTTCCTGATCGCAGGTCGGTTGCTGCACTCGCACCGGGTCCGGGTCATGCCCACCCTGTCCGCGCCGACGACCGTACGCGTGCAACCATCCGCTCTGCTCGAACCCGAGGACATCGAGCGGGCCGTCGCGGCGTTCGACGACGTGGCCGGTCTGCTCGCCAAGGGCGACTACGCGACGTTGCTGTCGCACCTGGCCGTACCGCCGACCGGTGCCTGGCGTCCGCGTCAGCATGTGCCGGCGCCCTCCCGCCCCCGGCGGGTCCGCCGCGACGGGGACGTCGCGCACGTGGTGTTCCTCGCCAATCTCGACAATGCGTCCACAGTGCGCTCCCTGGCCCCGGAGCTGGCGGAGTGGTCGGACAGCCGGTGTGCGGCGGCCCTGGACCGGATGCGTGGCGAGCTGGAGCCGTTCGAGGTTGTCCGGCACCGGGTGACCTCGGACACCGGACGCGCGGCCGATGTCAGCGTGGTGGCGGTGCCGTTCACCGCCGCCCAGGCGGTCGACGCGTTGCGCGCCGGGCAACGGCCCTGGTTGTCCCGGACCGTGCTGGACGCGGTGGAACTGGGCGTCTCCCTCGGCGGCGACGTCGTCGGTCTGGGCGGCTACACCTCGATCGTCACCGGCGCGGGGCGGGACGTGATCGAGCACGAGGTACGGATCACCTCCGGCAACTCACTCACCGCAGCCTGCGCCTACGATCTGCTCCAGCGCCACCTGAGCAGCAGCGGTTCCGGTGCGCGTCGGGTCGGCCTGGTCGGCGGCATCGGCAACATCGGTGCGGTGATGGCCGATCTGGTCGCCCCGCACTGCGAGTCGCTGGTCCTCGTCGGCCGGCCCGGCTCCGGGCGCAGACTCGCCACGGTCGCGAAGCGGGTGGCCCACCTGGTCGACGTCTCGGTCGCCGAGGACCTCGAGGCGCTGCGGGACTGCCCGATCGTGGTCAGCGCGACGAACTCGGCCGACCCGGTCATCCTGCCCACCCACCTGGCGGCCGATCGGGACGTCCTCGTCTGCGACCTCGCGGTGCCGGGTGACACGCACCCGGCGGTGGCGGATCTGCCGAACGTCACCCTCGTGTCCGGTGGTCGTGTCCGGCTCCCCAATGGGCAGACGCCGCACTTTCCGGGCATCACTCTGCCGCCGGGCATCGTCTACTCGTGTCTGGCCGAGTCCATCCTGCTGGGTCTCGAGCCGGACGCGGCGAGTCCGTCCTACGGTGGCCTGTCCGTCGCCGGCGTGGTGTCCGCTCTCGAACTGGCCCGTCGACACGGCTTCCACCCCACCCGCATCACCGCGGCTGACGTTTCGACGATGCCGTGGGTAGCGAGTTAGCACCCCACCTACCTGACCCGGAGGTTCGTATATGAGCGATGTGACGGTACGGCGGATAACGCCGGCCGAGCTGGCCGAGGCAAGCCGGATAGTCGGTCTTGCGTTCGCCCTCAATCCGAGCAACCTGGCCATCGCCGGCGGTAACCAGGACAAGGCCGCCCGGATCATGGAGCACGCGGCTCTCACCCTCAAACTCGGCAACAGTGCCAGCCACGTGCTCGTCGCCGAGCGGGAGGGCGAACTCGCCGGCGTGCTCAAGGCCGCGGAGTGGCCGCACTGCCAGATGACGGTCGGCGAGAAGATCAAGTCGATCCCGTCGCAGGTCCGCACGATGGGCCTGGGACTGCCTCGTGCCCTGAAGGTGGTGGGCGGGCGAGCCAAGCATGAACCCCGCAAGCCCCACTGGCACATCGGGCCGATCGCCGTTCACCCCGGACAACAGGGGTACGGGATCGGGTCGGCGCTGCTCGCGGCCTTTCTCGCCGACGTTGATCGGCAGAAGGTGCCGGCCTTCCTCCAGGCGGACGTTGACCGCAACGTCGTGCTCTACGAGAGGTTCGGCTTCCGCGTGGTCTCCCAGGAGGCGATTCTCGGCATCAACACCAGTTTCATGTGGCGGGACGCACAGTAGGACGACGTGTCGGGGTAGCGACTCACCGAACGCCAGCCGGCTGGGTGATGTCAAACCTGTGGACCGCCGGGAAAAGACCCCTTCCCGGCGGTCCACAGTCTTCACGTGTGTCCGAAAGCGATTGGCGGAAGCGGTGGAGGAGCCGACAGATCCGGGCAGTCCCTTATCCGACAACGCATGGCTCGATCTGATGATTGAAGTTTCCCTGGGCGGGTTGCTGAAATTACGGACGAAACATCCTCTTCGTGTGACGCGTGCGAAGCACACCAGGAGGTGTGCAGAATTAACGGATTGCAGTACGTCGATCAAGTGATAGCGTGCAGTAGTGTTCCGCCAGTTCTGAGATGAGGGCAGACTCCGCGCGATGCCACGAGATCAGCGCGGTTTCGAGGTGGAAGGCGGCGTCATTGAAGACGGGCGCCCTGTGGGTGCTCGCGTTTTGGTGGTGCCCATTCGGCGAGGATGCCGAAGGACGTGATTGCAGTCACCCGAATGCGCGTTCGGCGTGCAGGTGCGAGC
>NZ_BOPB01000047.1 GCF_016863535.1 Micromonospora lutea | reverse complement strand
TGTCCGGCGGTGTCCTACTCTCCCACACCCTCCCGGGTGCAGTACCATCGGCGCTGGAGGGCTTAGCTTCCGGGTTCGGAATGAGACCGGGCGTTTCCCCTCCGCCATGACCGCCGTAACCTTATCAACATGTCAAACAACACCAACACCAACACATTGTTGGGATGTTGTTTGTTTGTTGTGAGTTACACAGTGGACGCGAGCAGGATCTTTGTGAGCAAGTCCTCGGCCTATTAGTACCGGTCAACTGAACCCGTTACCGGGCTTACATTTCCGGCCTATCAACCCAGTCGTCTAGCTGGGGGCCTTACCCCACCAAAGGTGGGTGGGATACCTCATCTTGAAGCAGGCTTCCCGCTTAGATGCTTTCAGCGGTTATCCCTTCCGAACGTAGCTAACCAGCCGTGCCCCTGGCGGGACAACTGGCACACCAGAGGTTCGTCCGTCCCGGTCCTCTCGTACTAGGGACAGCCCTTCTCAAGTATCCTACGCGCACGGCGGATAGGGACCGAACTGTCTCACGACGTTCTAAACCCAGCTCGCGTACCGCTTTAATGGGCGAACAGCCCAACCCTTGGGACCTGCTACAGCCCCAGGATGCGACGAGCCGACATCGAGGTGCCAAACCATCCCGTCGATATGGACTCTTGGGGAAGATCAGCCTGTTATCCCCGGGGTACCTTTTATCCGTTGAGCGACACCGCTTCCACACGCAAGTGCCGGATCACTAGTCCCGACTTTCGTCCCTGCTCGACCCGTCAGTCTCACAGTCAAGCTCCCTTGTGTACTTGCACTCAACACCTGATTGCCAACCAGGCTGAGGGAACCTTTGGGCGCCTCCGTTACCCTTTAGGAGGCAACCGCCCCAGTTAAACTACCCACCAGACACTGTCCCTGAACCGGATAACGGTCCGAAGTTAGATACCCGAATCAACCAGAGTGGTATTTCAAGATTGCCTCCACCCATACTGGCGTATGAGCTTCACCGGCTCCCACCTATCCTACACAAGCCAACTCAAATACCAATGTCAAGCTATAGTAAAGGTCCCGGGGTCTTTCCGTCCTGCCGCGCGTAACGAGCATCTTTACTCGTACTGCAATTTCGCCGGGCCTGTGGTTGAGACAGTGGGGAAGTCGTTACGCCATTCGTGCAGGTCGGAACTTACCCGACAAGGAATTTCGCTACCTTAGGATGGTTATAGTTACCACCGCCGTTTACTGGCGCTTAAGTTCTCCGCTTCGCCCCCGAAAGAGCTAACAGGTCCCCTTAACGTTCCAGCACCGGGCAGGCGTCAGTCCATATACATCGAATTACTTCTTCGCATGGACCTGTGTTTTTAGTAAACAGTCGCTTCCCCCTGCTCTCTGCGGCCATACAACGCTCCACCCGCGCGGGGCTTCACGTCTCCGGCCCCCCTTCTCCCTAAGTTACGGGGGCAATTTGCCGAGTTCCTTAACCACAGTTCGCCCGATCGCCTCGGTATTCTCTACCTGACCACCTGTGTCGGTTTGGGGTACGGGCCGCTCAGAACTCGCTAGAGGCTTTTCTCGGCAGCATAGGATCACTGACTTCACCTGAATCGGCTCGGCATCACGTCTCAGCCCCATGACGTGCGGATTTGCCTACACGTCGGCCTACACGCTTACCCCGGCACAACCACCGGCCGGGCTCAGCTACCTTCCTGCGTCACCCCATCGCTTGACTACTACCCGCCAGGTTCCCACGCTCCCCAACCTCGACCCGAAGGTCTCGGCCGGTTCGGATGGTTAGCACAACGAGGTTCATCACGGGCGCTCCTTCGCGGGTACGGGAATATCAACCCGTTGTCCATCGACTACGCCTCTCGGCCTCGCCTTAGGTCCCGACTCACCCAGGGCGGATTAACCTGGCCCTGGAACCCTTGGTCATCCGGCGGAAGGGTTTCTCACCCTTCTTTCGCTACTCATGCCTGCATTCTCACTCGTGCCGCGTCCACAACTCGATCACTCGGCTGCTTCACCCCCGGCACGACGCTCCCCTACCCACCCACACACCTGGATGTCCCACCCGAAGGCAAAACACCGGGCTCTGTGTGAATGCCACAGCTTCGGCGGTGTGCTTGAGCCCCGCTACATTGTCGGCGCGGAACCACTTGACCAGTGAGCTATTACGCACTCTTTAAAGGATGGCTGCTTCTAAGCCAACCTCCTGGTTGTCTATGCGACCCCACATCCTTTTCCACTTAGCACACGCTTAGGGGCCTTAGCTGGTGATCTGGGCTGTTTCCCTCTCGACTACGAAGCTTATCCCCCGCAGTCTCACTGCCGCGCTCTCACTTACCGGCATTCGGAGTTTGGCTGATTTCGGTAAGCTTGTAGGCCCCCTAGACCATCCAGTGCTCTACCTCCGGCAAGAAACACACGACGCTGCACCTAAATGCATTTCGGGGAGAACCAGCTATCACGGAGTTTGATTGGCCTTTCACCCCTAACCACAGGTCATCCCCCAACTTTTCAACGTTGGTGGGTTCGGCCCTCCACACGGTCTTACCCGCGCTTCAGCCTGCCCATGGCTAGATCACTCCGCTTCGGGTCTAGAACATGCGACTCAAACGCCCTCTTCAGACTCGCTTTCGCTACGGCTCCCCCACACGGGTTAACCTCGCCACATGCCACTAACTCGCAGGCTCATTCTTCAAAAGGCACGCCGTCACCCCTAAAGGCTCCGACGGATTGTAGGCGAACGGTTTCAGGTACTATTTCACTCCCCTCCCGGGGTACTTTTCACCATTCCCTCACGGTACTCGTCCGCTATCGGTCACCAGGAAGTATTTAGGCTTACCAGGTGGTCCTGGCAGATTCACGGCAGATTTCAGGAGTCCGCCGCTACTCGGGAACACCCACAGAAGACCAGCTGCTTTAACCTACCGGACTATCACCGTCTACGGTCAGCCTTTCCAGACCATTCAGCTAACAACTGGCTTTATCACTCCTCAAACGAGTGTCAGCTCGTTTCGCAGGGTCCCACAACCCCGACCACGCAACCCCTGACAGGTATCACACGCAACCGGTTTAGCCTCAATCCGCTTTCGCTCGCCACTACTCACGGAATCACTATTGTTTTCTCTTCCTACGGGTACTGAGATGTTTCACTTCCCCGCGTTCCCTCCACACACCCTATGAGTTCAGGTGCAGGTGACACCACATGACTGATGCCGGGTTACCCCATTCGGACACCCTGGGATCACAGCTCGGTTGACAGCTCCCCCAGGCCTATCGCGGCCTCCCACGTCCTTCATCGGCTCCTGGTGCCAAGGCATCCACCGTTCGCCCTTGACAACTTGACCACAAAGATGCTCGCGTCCACTGTGCAATTCTCAACAAACAACCAACCCACAACCACACAACCCCACACCAGCAACACCACACAGGCATCCGGTATGCGAGGCCAGGCCATGCCTGGCACCGACCCGAGGCATCACCTCGAACATCGGCACTGAAAGACAACCACACGGGTTGTTCCTTCAGGACCCAACAGGGTGCTACACGCCCTCCCCAGCCGCACCAGAACCCCGTTCCCACCACCCCGAAGGACAGCTGTACTAGGAAAATCCCGGCCGTTGCCAGAAGAAAACTCACCAGTGTCTCCGCCAATCGAGCACCCCACCACCACACTCGGGCAGCACGGGCTCCATACCAGCCTTCGCTGGATGGTGCTCCTTAGAAAGGAGGTGATCCAGCCGCACCTTCCGGTACGGCTACCTTGTTACGACTTCGTCCCAATCGCCAGCCCCACCTTCGACGGCTCCCTCCACAAGGGTTGGGCCACCGGCTTCGGGTGTTGCCGACTTTCGTGACGTGACGGGCGGTGTGTACAAGGCCCGGGAACGTATTCACCGCAGCGTTGCTGATCTGCGATTACTAGCGACTCCGACTTCACGGGGTCGAGTTGCAGACCCCGATCCGAACTGAGACCGGCTTTTTGGGATTCGCTCCACCTCACGGTATCGCAGCCCATTGTACCGGCCATTGTAGCATGCGTGAAGCCCTGGACATAAGGGGCATGATGACTTGACGTCATCCCCACCTTCCTCCGAGTTGACCCCGGCAGTCTCCCATGAGTCCCCAACCGAATTGCTGGCAACATGGGACGAGGGTTGCGCTCGTTGCGGGACTTAACCCAACATCTCACGACACGAGCTGACGACAGCCATGCACCACCTGTCACCGGCCCCGAAGGACCCCACATCTCTGTGAGATTTCCGGCGATGTCAAACCCAGGTAAGGTTCTTCGCGTTGCATCGAATTAATCCGCATGCTCCGCCGCTTGTGCGGGCCCCCGTCAATTCCTTTGAGTTTTAGCCTTGCGGCCGTACTCCCCAGGCGGGGCGCTTAATGCGTTAGCTGCGGCACAGAGAACCGGAGAGGCCCCCCACACCTAGCGCCCAACGTTTACAGCGTGGACTACCAGGGTATCTAATCCTGTTCGCTCCCCACGCTTTCGCTCCTCAGCGTCAGTTTCGGCCCAGAGACCCGCCTTCGCCACCGGTGTTCCTCCTGATATCTGCGCATTTCACCGCTACACCAGGAATTCCAGTCTCCCCTACCGAACTCTAGCCTGCCCGTATCGACTGCAAGCCCACAGTTGAGCTGTGGGTTTTCACAGTCGACGCGACAAGCCGCCTACGAGCTCTTTACGCCCAATAAATCCGGACAACGCTCGCGCCCTACGTCTTACCGCGGCTGCTGGCACGTAGTTGGCCGGCGCTTCTTCTGCAGGTACCGTCACTTGCGCTTCGTCCCTGCTGAAAGAGGTTTACAACCCGAAGGCCGTCATCCCTCACGCGGCGTCGCTGCATCAGGCTTCCGCCCATTGTGCAATATTCCCCACTGCTGCCTCCCGTAGGAGTCTGGGCCGTGTCTCAGTCCCAGTGTGGCCGGTCGCCCTCTCAGGCCGGCTACCCGTCGTCGCCTTGGTAGGCCATCACCCCACCAACAAGCTGATAGGCCGCGAGCCCATCCCAAGCCGAAAAACTTTCCACCCACAAACATGCGTCCGCAAGTGAATATCCGGTATTAGCCCCCGTTTCCGAGGGTTATCCCAAAGCCTAGGGCAGGTTGCTCACGTGTTACTCACCCGTTCGCCGCTCGAGTACCCCGAAGGGCCTTTCCGCTCGACTTGCATGTGTTAAGCACGCCGCCAGCGTTCGTCCTGAGCCAGGATCAAACTCTCCAACAAAAACCCTGTTGAACAATCCATCCCAGCAACAAACAAAAATTGTTGCCAAAGGAATCCAAACCAACCAGACACAACATCCGGCCAGCCCAGAAATCAAAACTTGGCACTGGCTTATCAAGCACCCTGTTGAGTTCTCAAAGAACAACCACACACC
>NZ_BOPB01000046.1 GCF_016863535.1 Micromonospora lutea | reverse complement strand
CCCCCCGGCGAGGCGGGGGAAATCGTCGTCACCGGACCGGGCGTCAGCCAGGGTTACCTGGGCCGGCCCGAACTCGACGCCCAGCGGTTCGTCCGGCTGCCCGGTGACCCGACACGTTCGTACCGCTCCGGTGATCTGGCCGTGCTGGTGGAGACCGGCGAGTACGAGTACCGGGGCCGACAGGACGACCAGGTCAAGATCCGTGGCTACCGGATCGAACTCGGGGAGGTGCACGCCGCCTTCGCCGACGTCCCCGGTGTCCGGCAGGTCGCCGTCACCGCGGTCCGACCCGGTACATTCGCCGACCCGGTGCTGCGGAACCGTCCCGTGTCCGTGGAGATCACCGATGTGCGGGATCTGCTGCGCGGTGAGGGCCGCCGCGCCCCGTCACCGAGTCTCGGGCCGCGGATCGTGGCCCACCTGGTCGCCGACGACCGACTCGACCCCGGTGAGCTCTTCGCCCGGCTTCGGGAACGGCTTCCGAACTACATGATCCCGTCGTTCATCGTGCCCGTCGACGCCATTCCGCTCAACCAGAACGGCAAGGTCGACCGGGACCGGCTACCGGCCGCCACCCCCGCGAACAGCCTGCGTGAATCCCGCCCGGCCGACGCTGACACGTCGGGCAGCCTGGTGACCCTCATCCGCCAGATTTTCGCCGAGGTGTTGGGCGTACCGAGCGTCGGCAGCGACGACTCGTTCTTCAGCGTCGGCGGTGACTCGATCGTGGCGTTGCGACTGCGTGCCCGCGCGCAGGAGTACGGCGTCACGCTGAACCTCGCCGACATCTACGCCTCGCCGACACCGGCGGGTCTGGCCGCCGTCGCCGGCCATGAGCAGGTGCCGTCGGAGAGCCGCCCACCGGTGCCGCCATTCAGCCTGATCGACGCGGCGGACCGCGCGGCGCTACCGGACGGGGTGACCGACGCCTATCCGGTCAGCACGTTGCAGGGCGGCCTGCTCTTCCACAGCGCCTACGACGCCGGCGTCAACATGTACTGCGACATCTTCATGTTCCGGCTCCGGGCCGGGTACGACCACCGCGCGATGGAGCAGGCTGTCGCGCGAGCGGTGGCCCGCCACGAGATCCTGCGTACCTCCTTCGCCTTCACCGACTACTCCCAGCCGCTGCAACTGGTGCATGGCTGCGTGCCGTCCCGGGTGACCCTGGTGGACCTGCGGCAGCAGAGCGCGGAGGAACAGGACGCGGAGCTGAGCCGGTGGCAGCTGCGGGAGCGGCAGACCGGGTACGACTGGAGCGTCGCCCCGCTGATGCGGTTCACCGTCCACCTGCTGTCGCCCGACGAGTTCCAGTTCTCGGTCAGTTTCCACGACGCGTTGTTGGACGGGTGGAGCGAATCGTCGCTCATCACCGAAATCCTCGCCGACTACTGGCACCTGCGGGTAGGGGACCAGCCGGTCAGCGTTCCACCCCGACGTCGGTACGCCGACTTCATCGCGTTGGAACTGGAAACGCTGCGCGATCCGGCGATCCGAGAGTTCTGGGCGCAGGAGCTGAGCGGGGTGGAGCCGACCCTGCTGCCGCGTCGCGCCGGTGCGGCCGGCACGGCCGCCCGCAACGAGATCGGATTCCTCAGCGTCGAGGTCGACGCGGACCTCTCGGCGGCGCTCGACGATCTCGCCGCGCGCTGTGCCGTGTCGCTCAAGCACGTGCTGCTGGCGGTGCACGCCCGGGTGCTGTCCATCGTCACCGGCCGGTCCGACCTGCTGTTGGGTGTGGAGTCGAACGGACGTGTCGAGGAGGAGGGCGGGGCCGAGGTCATCGGCGTGCACCTCAATCTGCTGCCGTACCGGCTCGTTACCGCCGACGCGACCTGGTTGACGCTGATCCGGGCGGCCTTCGCCAAGGAACAGCAGCTGTTGCCCGTCCGGCGGTTTCCCTACGCCGAACTGCAGAGGCTCAACGGCGGTCGGGAGCTCACCGACGTCAGCTTCAACTACACGCACTTTCACAGCTACGAGCAGTTGGCGGCCGACACGTCCCTGCGGGTCGTGGACGCCAAGGCGTACATCCAGACGGACTTCGCGCTGCGTACCGAGTACAACAAGGACCCGTTCACCAAGCTGCTCTCGCTCGACCTCGAAGCGGATCTGCACCGGTTGACCGAGCAGCAGGTGCGACTCATCGCCGCGCTCTACCGCAACGCGTTGGCCGATGTCGTCGCTCGTCCCGATACCGTTCCCAGCCGACGCACGTTGCTGGGCGAGACGTACTGGCGGGAGCTCGTCGCCGGTTTCGGACCACCCGCCCGGCCGCTCGGCGCGCCCGGCTACTTCACCCTGCTGGCGGAGTCGTGCATGACCCACGCCGAGGCGGTGGCCGTGCGCTGCGGCGAGGACTCGCTGACCTATTCGGCGCTTGCCGTACGCATCGGGCAGGTGGCGGCCCGGCTGGCGCAACTCGACGTCGCGGCCGGGACCGTCGTCGGCATGTCGGCGCAACGAAGCATCGACTCGTTCGTCACCGCGTTGGCGGTGATGCGCCTCGGCGCGGTCTATCTGCCGCTGCCCTCGGGGCCGCCGTCCAGGGTGGCGAGCATGCTGCGGACCAGCCAGGCTGCGGTGCTCCTCGGTGACCAGCAGAGCCAGGAGACGATGCGGCAGGCGGCCGGGCGGACGCCACTGCTTCTCCTCGACGAGCTGGTGCACACCGACGGGGAGCAGGAAGAATACGCCGGGCCCCTGCCCGGGGGGCGGTCCGCTGCCTACGTCATCTTCACCTCCGGCTCGACGGGAGAGCCCAAGGGCGCGACGATCCGCCATGACGGCATGCTCAACCACCTCCAGGCGAAGATCGGCACGCTGGGGATCAGCCCTGGCGACCTCGTCTCCCAGGATGCCGCCGCCACCTTCGACATCTCGATCTGGCAGATGCTCGCGCCGCTGGCGGTGGGTGCCACCGCCGTCATCTACCCCGATGCGATCAGCCAGGACCCACCGCGCCTGCTCCGTGCGGTCGCCGAGGACGGCATCACCGTCTTGGAGGTCTCACCCACGGTGCTGAGCGTCTTCAGCGCCGAACTGACCCACTACGGCGTGGCTGCCTTCCCCCCGTTCCGGCTGCGCTGGGTGGTCTCCAGCGGGGAGACGCTGACCCCGAAGAGCGCCAACGCGTTCCGTCGGCACCTGCCGCAGGTGCGTCTGCTCAACATGTGGGGTGCCACTGAGGTGTCCGACGACTGCACCCACTACGAGATCATCGGGATGGCCGACGAGCGGGCCGCCTCGGTGCCGGTGGGCCGTCCCATCGACAACGCCAAGGTCTACGTCCTCGACGCACACCGGGAACCGGTGCCGATGGGCACTCCGGGTGAGCTGTACGTCGGAGGGCTCTGCGTGGGGGCCGGCTACGTCAACGACGCTGAGCGCACTGCGGCCGCATTCGTACCCGACCCCTTCGCCGAGGAGCCCGAGGCCGTGGCCTATCGGACCGGCGACCGGGGTCTGCTTCTCCCGGACGGGAATCTCGAATTCCTCGGCCGGATCGACAAACAGGTCAAGATTCGCGGACACCGCATCGAGCTGGGTGAGGTGGAAGCGGCTCTCGCCGCGATCCCGACCCTGCAGGAGAGCGTGGTCACCGTGCGCTCCGACGGTGAGCACGGTGACCAACTCGTCGCGTTCTTCGTCCCGCAGACCCGGGAAGGCACCGCTGCGGCGGGTGCCGGATCGAGCCCGTCGCGGGTCGAGGTGTCCCTGCGGGAACTGCGCGACGAGTTGGCCACCACGCTGCCTCGCTACGCGGTACCGGATCACCTGGTCGGTCTCGACGCGCTGCCCCGGACCCCGCACGGCAAGGTCGACACCCGGGCCCTGGCGCAGTGGCGACCGGCACCGCTGCCGGATCAGACCGACAACCTCGAACCGGCGAACGAGACCGAGGCCGCGGTGATCGACGTCTGGCGGACCGTCCTGCGGACGCAGGCGGACCCCGGTCCCTTGACCGACTTCTTCGGGCTGGGCGGTCACTCCCTGCACGCGGCGCAGGTGATGGCCCGGCTACGGGATCGCTTCGGGATGGATCTGCCGATCCGCCTGCTGTTCGAGAATCCGAATCCTCGGGCCCTGGCCCAGCAGATCGACAGCAACGCCGGCGACGGGCAGGCGCCCGGCGGGATGCGCATCAAGCCGACACTTCCTCGTCCGCACCGTTTCCCGCTCGCCGCCAACCAGGCCGCCCTCTGGTTTCTGTGTCAGGTCGACCCGGAGGACCGCTCCTATGACAACACCGTGCTGCTGCACCTGTCCGGGACGCTGGACATTCCGGCGCTGCGCACCGCGATCGCGACCCTGACCAGCCGGCATGAAATCTTCTCGATGCGCTTCGGCAACGAGGAGGGCAGCAGTTACCAGCAACCGGTCCCGGGAGTGGCCGTCGAGTTGGAGGTCGTGGATGCGACGGGGGAGCAGCTCACCGACCCGGCGGCGATGACGGCGTACGTACGGGATCGGGTCCGCGACGACCTCGTGCTGGACCTGACCAGCGGACCGGTGGTGGTCGCCCGCCTGTTCCGCTTCACCGCCACCGAGCATGTGCTCCAGTGGAGCAGTCACCATGTGGTGTCGGACGGCTGGTCGACCAATGTGGTCTTCAACGAGATCACCGAGGCGTACCGGGCGCACCGGCAGGGACGCCGACCCCGACTGCCGGAGCTGCCGATCCAGTACGCCGACTACGCTCTCTGGCGGCATCAGCGGGCGCTGGCGACAGGTGACGCGGAGGTCGACTTCTGGCGCACCTACCTGAAGGACTACTCCGGTGACCTCGGCCTGGTGACGGATTTCCCGCGAACCGAAGATCGCAGCCGAGAAGCCGGCTACGTCGCTGTGCGATGGCCGTCAGGGCTGTGGGAGGGCACGCAGCGAGCCGCACAGCAGGCGGGCGTCACCACCTTCATGCTGCTGCACAGCGCGGCGGCGATCGTGCTGAGCCGCTTCGCCCAGCACACCGACATCGTGTTGGCCGCCCCGGTGGCCGGACGTGACCTACCCGAGACGGAGAACCTGGTCGGGTACTTCGCGGACACACTGCCCTTCCGCTACCGGGTGGAGCCGCACGTCACCGGCGCCGCCCTGATGAACTCGGTCGCGGCCAGCGCGTTGTCCGCCTTCGACCATCAACACCTGTCGTTCCAGGAGATCGTGCAGGCGGCGCAGCCGCCCCGGGTGCCGGGCGTGCCGACACTGGTCCAGGTCATGGTCGCCGTGGACAACTATCCACTGGACCTCAACGACCTGCCCGGGGTCACCGGTCGGCTGGCGCAGCTTCCCCCGGCGACCGCCCTCTTCGACCTGCTGTTCCGCTTCGTTTTCGACACGGAGCTGGAACTGTCCGCGCAGTACGACGCGACGCTGTTCACCCGTGCCACCATCGATCGGCTCCTTGCCGCGATCGGCCGGGCGCTGGAATTCCTGATCACGCACCCCGACATGAAGCTCTCCGAGATGCGGCTCATCGATCAGGATGACCTGGTCGAGCTGGAGCGCCTCTGGCGTGAGATCAGCGGTGACGACCTCGACTTCGGCAAAGCGGCAGCGCAGATTGTCGAATCTCCGTCCTGGCCGGACTATCTGGCGGCGGTTCAGGCTCGGCAGGGCCTGCTCGCAGCGCTGCTGCTGGCGTTCTGACCCATCGACACCATCTGTTCGACGAAGGGCCAATCGTGAATCAGGGTTTCGCAGATCTGCTGCGTCAGCGAGTGATCCAACGTAGTCAGTCGGAGTCAGTGGTGGCCGACGGCGATTCGAGCGTCGTGCAGGCGGTGTCGTCGGTGGGGCGGGCGCGGAGTTTGGTGGCGGCGTTTGGGGAGACGGTGGGGCGTTTTCCTGATCGGGTGGCGGTGCGGTGTGGTGGGCGGGGC
>NZ_BOPB01000045.1 GCF_016863535.1 Micromonospora lutea | reverse complement strand
ATCAGACAACCCACAAAGAGCCACCATCCGGGGCACCACACCCGACCACAACCGCACCGGGCACTTTTACTACGTTACCTCACCGTCTGCGGCGAGTCAAACCGCGTTGTCCCGGTCTGTCACGCTTCAGGTGGTTCGGCACCCGTGATCGAGCGCAGCGGTTGCCCGCTTGACTCGGTCATCGGATTTGGCAGGCCGGCCGCTGCGGTCTCCCGCACGCTCGCCCGGTGCCCTGCCGGTCGTCAACCTTACCCGGTCGGTTCCGCCCCACCAAATCCGCCCCTCGGCGGCTCGGTGAAGCCCCACCCGGCCGTGTCCACAGAGGACTGCATCCTCCGCGTACCCGGTGCCTCCCGGAACTGAGCGTTAAGGCTTTCGCCCTGTTTGCCCTCGTTCCGCGTTGGCAGAGAGAAAGTTACGCGTCCGACGGATTGATCGTCAAATCGGCGCGGCGCGGTCCCCGTCACACCCCGGGGCATCCGAAGCTCGGGGCGACCTACTCGAACGCTTCACGGCTCAGCGAGGCACGGTGACCAGGCGGTGGAAGCTGGTTCAACGCGTACCGCGTCGGAGCGCCCGCCACCCGCGAAGGCCCAGCAGCCCCACGGTCGTGCCGATAGCCAACGACGCCGCGATGAGCAGTGCGTGCACCCAGAGGAAGTTGGTCGCTGGCCAGTCCCCGACGATCTCGCTCGACCAGGACCTCGGGTCGTTCCAGATGGCCACCGCGAACCTCGGCCAGATCACCCAGGTCCAGAGCCCGACCCCGGTGAGGAAGACGGCCCAGCCGCGTGACAGCACCATGGTCGGCGAGTATGCCAGCGGCTGTACCGGGACGTCGGCGGAAGCGTCCGATCGGTACGGTGGTTCGCATGAGCCTGCTGCTGAGCCGCACCAACGCGGAGGCACACCTCTACATGGATCTGCACCCGTGTGCCTGCGGGGAGACGCGTTTCCCTCGGGAGAGTGCGGTCGTGGCACTCGCCGATGGTGACCTGGCCAGCCGATACTCGGGTTCCTGCGCGGGGTGCGGCCAGGAACGGGAGTTCCTCTTCCGGCTGCCGCCTGCGGCAACCTCGGCCGGCGGCGGGTTTCGCTACGGCGGGGACGAACCCTCCCAGTTGCTCGACCCAGGAGAATGGCTGCTGGTCTCTGACGCGTACGCCGGTCAGGTGCCAGCCGACGCTGGGGGCGGCGAGGCCGGGCAGCGGGCACGCGCCGCGCTCACCCGGGCTGTGGCCGCGCTCGACGAGGTCGGCAAGTTCATCCCGCCTGACGGCGCCGTGGTCCCAGCGAGCGCCTTCACCACTGACCGGGGCCGGCAACTGCACCAGCGCGAACCCGGTCGCTTCCGGCGAGACCGGCTCACCGCCGTCCGCGACGCGTACGCCGGAATGCTCGCGCGGCTCGCCTGAGGGAGTGCACTCTTCGCCTACCTCGATCCGCGTTCGTCGTTGCTGGTTCCCGTCCCAGCAGCGGGCGGAAGGATCCGTGCCGGTGGAAGTTCTGCCTCCTCGGTCGGAGTCAGCCGCCCGATCAGCTCCCATATCGAACCGGCCACCGCACGTAGGGCCTGTTCGCGGCCCAACCCGGCGGCCGGACCCGGTGGGCCGACGAGATCAAACTCGTGCAGGAAGTACACCGTCTCGTCGCCGGTGCTGCTGGTCGAAACCACCAGCAGTCCACCGGACGGATTAGCGATCACCAACCAATCTGGCGACAGCCAGAAATCTCGGTGCGCGCGCTGGGCGTGCACCAGGTCGAACGGTGGCTGCTCGGGGTGTGCCCCGAGCAGCGGCCTCTCCGGCAGCAGGGTGAAGGGTATGCCCGGGATGTGATGCTCCGTCTCCGGCTGCGCGCCGTTGGTGCGACCGAGCCATTCGCGGAAGCCGATCGGCAGCCTGGCACCGAGAGCTACCTCCAACGACTGGAGTTGGATCTCCTCCAATTGGCCGTAGGGCCGTAGCCGGGCCGGCTTCCAGAGCCGGCCGATGGGCGGATCCAGCACCTCGTTCTCGTCCACCCGACGGACGGTGACCGTCCACTCGTCCGCACTGGCCATGTCCAGATCTGCGAAGCGCCAGATCTCCTCACCCACCGGAATGGTTTCACCGAGCGTGACCTCGTGGGCCGAGTCCTCTCCGCTCGTCGAGGGCATGACGATGATCTCGGCCCGCACCGGAGTACCGACGTCGACCCAACTCACCGCGAACCGGGCTGAGCCGATACTCGTCGTCGTGTTGTTCCGGACGGTGGCCAGATGGGTGAACGAGCGCACCAGTTCTCTCCCGGCCCCCCGCACCTCGCTCATAGCTGCCCGTTCTCGTAGTTGGCGGGATCGGTGAACGTCCCGGGCGGGTGGATCTGTGCGGGAGGAAGATGGTCCAGCTCCATCGGGGTCAACCGGCCGATGAACTCGTACATCGACCAGGCCACCGCCCTCAGCTTCCGCTCCCGGGCGGCCGCGGCGGCCGGGCCAGCCGGGCCGACCAGGTCGAACTCGTTCGCGAAGTAGACGCTTTCGTTGCCCAACTCCGCCGAGACGACAAGTAGTCCACTGACCGTACTGGCGATGACGAGCCAGGCCGGCGAGAGCCACAGGTCCCGGTGTCGACGCTGGGCGTGCACCAGGTCGAACGGAGGGTATTCAGGGTGCACGCCGAACAGCGGACCCGACGGAAGCAACGCGACAGGCATCCCCGGGATGTGGTGCGGCACCTCGGGTTGCGCGCCGTTGTTCCGCCCCAGCCAGTCGCGGTAGCCGCGCGGTAGCTGAGCCCCGAGCGCGGTCTCCAAGGACTGGAGTTGGGCCTCGTCGAGCTGGCCATAGGGCCTCAGCCGGGCCCGTTTCCACAGCCGGCCGGTCGGCGGTTCCATCACCTCGTTCTCGTCCACCCGACGGACGGTGACCTTCCAGTCGTCCGCGCTGGACATGTCCAGATCCGCGAAGCGCCAGGTCTCCTCGCCTACTGGGAAGGTCTCCCCGAGCGTGACCTCGTAGGCGAAACTCTCGTCGCGCTGGAATGGCATGACGATGATCTCCGCACGCACCGGTGGTCCGACGTCGACCCAGCGCACTCCGAACCGGGCCGGCCCGACAGGCGTCGTCGCGTTGTTCCGGACGGCAGCCACATGAGTAAACGAGCGCACCAGCTCTCTCCCGGTTTCTCAGGCACGATCAGGTGTCCAGCATGTCGTACAGCACCGGCTCGGCGGGTAGCAGGAAACCGAGCACGTCGCGGGCGATCCGTTCGGCCTCCGCACGATCCACCGGTGCCGGAGTCGCCTGCGCCAGCACCACGCCGCCGGCCGCCCAATGCAGCGAGCGTCCCGGGCCGCCGACCTCGGAGACCATCAGGCCAGCCACGCTACCGCCCTCGCCGAGCAACGCGAAGTAGCTGATTGCGTACTTCTCGTCATCAAGGTGCGTGCGCCCAAGGGTGCGCGGCGACGACGGTTTAGTCAGCGATCCGGGCTGATCGATCAGCGGAGAGCCCGGGCTCGGGACGGTCAGCGAACGGTTTGCGATCTGCTCGATGGATGTTCGGGGCGATGGCACGATTGGCTGGACTCTTGCTGCAGGACCACTACCCGCCAAAGGCGGCGGCAGGGCGGCAGCTGGTGACTGCTCCAGGTGCGCGCACTGCGGCCCCATCAGGTCCAGCATCGCTCGCAGCGGCATCGACGACGGATGTTCCGTGTTCCATGGGTTACGTAGCTGTACCTGACCGTTCTGCACCACGACGATCTCATAGACATGCTTCGCCTTCAGCCCATACGGCAAGACGCTGAGCCCGGGATAGCTCTCCTTGGGCCAAGTCGCGATGGTGATCGGGCTGCCCGCCGCGAGCAGGGTCGCCAGGTATCGCTCGACCTCTGCCTCTCGACCCGGCCTCGTATCCAGTGGCGTCTGCCGGGCCGGCAGGCCGGTGAGCTGGGTGAGCAACTCGGCCTGCATCAGCGGAGTGCTGCCGACGTTGAGCCGCGCGTAGCCCACCGGCGCGGCACGGTGCGGATCGTCCTTGCTCTCCCACCCGCGCCACTCGCGTTGCCACTGCTCGTGACGGTCCTTGGTCCAGGTCCTGTCGACCGCAGCGAGCGCCTTCTCCAACACCGCTACCCACCCGACGCCGACTTCTGACTGGTCGGCGTACGCGGCCCAGGAACTGCCGGCATGAACTGGGACATCGGGCCGCACGTTGATCCGGATACGCCGCCCGGTGGCCGTCGACTCGTCCCCGCGCAACACACTCTCGTGCAGCAGGACGTCCACCGTGCCGTCCGGTTTCGGCTCGAACAGCCGAGGAATGCTCGCCGGTCGATGCCCGGCGAGGGCCGCCATCGTGGCCAGCATCCCGCAGTCGCCCAGCAAGCCCTGCTGCACCTGCGTCCGTGCGGGCGGGCCGTCGAGGAGCGGTGCCGGCTGGCCCGTTGCCGGGAGCAGGGAGTTGCCGTACTCGATCGGATACTCAGGATCTGGATCGGGCAGGGTCACCCGGTCGGCGACCACAGCGATCTCGCCGGCGCTCACGGTCGGGATGACCTCGGTCTCGACGTCCGGGTCAGGCGGCATCATCGCCCGTAGCGCCTCGGCGAGCGCCGTCGGCACCAGTCCCATCCGCCGCGCATCGGACAGGTAGTGGAAGCTGTGCGTGGTGAGTACCGCCATGGCGGCAGGATTCGAGCCGTACTCGACGTTGAACGTGGCGTAGGTCCGGGTCCTGTCCTCCATCGCCAGCGCGTTGCGGCCGGCCGGGGTGTTCAGGTCGTACGCGGGGGCCGACGCGTCCAGGGCGAATTCGGGGGCACCTTCGAGGGTGTACGGGCGCAGGTCGAAGCGGCCGGTCAGGTCGACGTAGATGCCCTCGGCGGCGAGCCGGTCGGCGAGTCGTGGATCGACCTGGCGTACCTGGTCGAGCAGGTTGGGCGGCAGGCCGATGAGCTGCCCGGCAAGGGCGGGCATGCGGGGCAGCGAGGACTGGCTCTGCTCCCCGTGCACGGCCAGCTCCCGCAGCTTCGCGGCCAGGTCGGCGGCGGGCGGTGGTTGGAAGTCGGGAGCGAGCCGACCGCGGTAGTCGATCGCGCGGAATCGCTCGACCGCTGTCTGGTTGGGGTTGAAG
Source organism: Micromonospora lutea (assembly GCF_016863535.1). Classification (GTDB taxonomy): domain Bacteria; phylum Actinomycetota; class Actinomycetes; order Mycobacteriales; family Micromonosporaceae; genus Micromonospora; species Micromonospora lutea. The sequence continues at coordinate 3,100 of NZ_BOPB01000045.1, read as the reverse complement.
GCCAGGGCGTCGGTCACCGCCTCCGGTGTGATCACCGGCAGGCTCAGCTGCATCACCTGGGTCCACACCTCAGCGGGAAGGACCGCCAGTCGCGCGGCTACGTCGGGCGTACCCCAGCGGAGACCCAACCGGTCGACCAGGGCGTCGATCTCGGCTCGCAGGGCGACCCGGGTGGCGGGATCGACCTGTGCGTACCCGGCGGCCAGCAGGCGCAACTCGGCCAACCGGCCCCGGTCCCGGGCCGTGAGGCCGGCCGGATCGATCGGCACCTCGGCGGCGCCCTGGTCGAAGAGCCCGACCTGAGCGTCACCGGTCTCGTGCCGGGCCAGCAGTTCTGCGGCCTCGTGCACCATCGCGCGGTCGACCACCCAGTCGGCCGCGCGGTCGGAGACGGTGAGGGTGAACGTTCCGTCGAGGTTGCGGATGGTCTGCGCCACCACGCCATCGGCGAGGGTGCCGGCGGTGACCTGGACGCGCAGCGGTGTCAGTCCGGCCGCACGAATCTCGAAGACGTCCGGTCCGACGGCAGTCACCTGATCGGCACCGATCGGCTCCGCCAAGGTCGGTAGCACCGACCGCGCCCGGTCCACCACCGCCGGGGCGTCGGCGACCGGACGGCCGTGGCCGTGGAACTCGGAGTTGGGCAACGCGGCCACCGTGCTGCGTGCCGGCTCGACATGGGCGTACCAGGGGCTCATCAGGTCGAGGAAGGCGCGCATCGGCATCGGTGCCGGGTGGCGGGAGTTCCACGGGTTGCGCAGCTGCACTTCGCCGTTGGCCACCGACACGATCTCGTACGCGTGCCCCGCGACCAGCCCGTACGGTGGCTTGCCGCCCGGCTGGGCAGCGTAGGCGCTGGCCGGGCGCGTGCCGGTGATCAGCGGGCTGCCGGCAGCCAACAGGGCTGCCAGTCGCGTCTCGGCGTCGGCCTCCCGGCCCGGCGTCGGGTCGAGCTCACTGACGCTCGTCGGCAGGCCGGTCAGCTGGCTGAGCAACTCCGCTTGCACCAGGCGGCTGCTGCCGTTGTCGAGCCGGGCGTAGCCGAGCGGGGCCGCCTGCGCGGCGTCCGCACCCGGCCGGGCGGTCCACTGCTGCTGCCACTGGTCGTGACGCTGCTCGGTCCAGGTTCGGTCGATCGCCGCGATCGCCTTCTCCAGCAGCGACGCCCACGACGCCCCGACCGCGGACTGGTCGGCGTACGCGCTGTGTCCGTTCGAGTTCGGGTGCAGGGGCACATCCGGGAAGACGGTGACCCGCAGTTGCCGACCGGTCGGTGTGATCGTCTGGCCGGGGCCACTGGTCTCGTGCAGCACCACGTCGACCGAGCCGTCCGGGTTGGGGTGGAACATCTGCGCGACGGTGTCCGGCAGGTGACCGGCGACCGAGCCGATCACGGCGATCATGCCGCAGTCGCCGAGCGCTCCCTGCTGGACGTCCTCCCGCTTCGGTGGTCCGTCGAACAGTGGTGGTGGTTGCCCGGTGCGGGCGTCCAGCGCTTGCCCGTAGACCGGGCCCGACTGACTGGCCGACTCCGGTGGCAGGGTCACCCGGTCGGCCGCGACCCGGATCTCTCCGGACGATTCCTGCGTCGCGGAACTCTCCGCGGTGGCGACGGTGGTTGTCGGTGCCGGAGTGATGCTGCGCAGTGCCTCGGTCAGGACGTCCGGTACCAGCCCCATCCACCTGGCGGTTCCCTGGTAGTGGAAGTCGTGCCCGCTGAGCAGGGCCGCTGCCTGGTTGCCCTGGAGAGCACGTAGCGTGGCGCGGGCCCGCTGCCGGTCCTCGTGCAGTTGGGCGCGCCGTCCGGCCTCGGTGGTCAGGTCGTAGGCCGGGCGTGCCGCGCCGAGATCGACGGCGGGCACGTTCGGCACCATGTACGGACGCAGGTCGTAGCGACCGGTCAGGTCGACGTAGATGCCCTCGACGGCGAGCCGGTCGGCGAGTTGCGGATCCACCGCCCGGATCCGGCCGAGCTGCGCCTGGGGGATGCCGACGATCTGCCCAGCGAAGGCGGGCATCCGTGGCATACCGGACTGTGCGTGTTCGGCCTCGGTCGCCAGCTCCCGCAGTCGGGCGTCCAGGTCCGCCTGCTGGGGCACCTGGAAGTCCGGAGCCAGGCGGGCCCGATAGTCGATCATTCTGATCCGCTCGACCTCGGTGAGGGTGGCGGCACCCGCCAGCACCGTGGAGACCGTGTCGGAAGTGATCGACGGCACGCTGAGCTGCATCAGGTGCGCAAGCACGTCACGCGGAAGGAGCGCCCACCGCGCCCGGACGTCCGGGTCGCCGACGCGGAGGCCAAGGTGCCTGGCGAGAGCGTCGATCTCGGCGCGCACGACGGCTCTGGCGGCCGGGTCGGCGGCGGCGTACGTGGCGGCGAGCAGTCGGATCTCCGCCATCCGCCCGTGGTCGTGAGCGGTCAGTCCAGCCGGGTCGATCGGGCCCTGGACGTTGCCCGGCTCCAGCGGGCCGACCAGGGCCCGACCCGACTCGTGCAGGGCCGCCAGCTCGGCGACCTCGTGCGCGAGCGCCCGCGCCACCACCTGGTCAGCAGCCCGGTCGGACACGGTGACGGTGAAGGCGCCGTCCGGGTCGCGATGCGACCGGGCCACCATGCCGTCGGCCAACGGGCCGCTGGTCAGCCGTACCGTCAGGGGGTGCTGGCCGGCGGCGCGGATCTCGAACAGGTCCGGTCCGACCGGGACCACCGCGTCCACCTGGGCGTACTGCGCCACCTGCGGCAGCGCGTGCCGGGCCAGATCGAGCACCGCCGCCGGGTCGGCGACCGGTCGGCCCAGACCGTGGAAGGTGGAGTTCGGAACGGCACCGGCGGTGATCGAGTCACCCGTCGATACGCTGGCGTCATGGCCACGTCCGCCGACCTCTACGCCGCCATCCTCGCCGACCCCGACGACCTCGACCTGCGGCGACGTTACGCCGACGCCATCGAGGCCACCGACCCGGAGCGCGCCGAGCTGATCCGCCTCTACCTGGCCAGGGAGTACGGCACCCGGGAGTCGCTGTTCCTGCACCGACGGATCCGCCACCGGCTCGCCGAGCCGGTCACCCACCTGCTCAAGGCGTGGCAGTTGCGTAACGG
>NZ_BOPB01000044.1 GCF_016863535.1 Micromonospora lutea | reverse complement strand
CGCTGCGTTACGTCGACCTGCGACGCAACCTCGTTGAGGTCACTGCTCAGGGCTACGGGGAGCACATCGACGGATCGCCCGTCTGGGTCGAGATGCCTCCCCTCGGGCAAGAGCTGGTCGAGCGCTACGGTCCGCTGTCGTGGCTCGACACCCAGTGGGGCTGGGCGCTGCTCGGCGTTGTCCGTTGGGACGAGGTCTGACGGCGAGTCCAGCGGGGCGGAGCCGCCGTCGTTGGGCGATGGCGTGGGCGAGACGCCACGGTTCGCCTCCGCGATTCGCTGAGCGTGGAAACGGATGCTGGGTGGAATGCCCCGCGAGTCGTCCGGCAGCGCTAGGGCCTGATGCCTGACCGCCTCTCCCACGCTTTCATCGACCTCGGCCAGGAGTGCACCGGCCACAGCGGCACCGCCGAGAACTCTGAGCTGGCCACTGCCGTCTCTCAGGCCCAGCACGTCGGGAACGGGGTTGTCCACCTCCAGGGAAGGCCCCTCAAGCGCTGTCAGCTCCACCTCGGACAACAGCCGGTGCGCGCCACCGGGAAGCCGCGGCTCTTGCCCGATGGAGAGCACCACCCGGTCGTATACCTGCTCGGTACCATCGCTGAACCTGACGACGAACGCTCCGTCGACGGTGTGCCGGATGCCGACGATGCTGCGCAGCGACATCCCCGACACGCGCGCCCGGGCAGCGTCCGAGTACGCACCGAGGCCAGGCAAGTTGTTACGCCGGTTGTCGCCGCCGCTGAAGCTGAACTCCAGTTGTGCTCGGGCGTCGACTGCGGGATCGCCCGTCACCCGATCCGCCGGTAGCGGCCTGGCCTGGGCCGACCAGTCGATGCGTCCAGCCGTGGAGGCTGCCGCCTGCTCGATGTCCCACGCGCCGGACGGTCCCGCGCCGTAGACGAGTACCCGGTCGCCCGACTGGTAGGAGTCGGCCAGATTCTGCCCCCCGAAATCGACCGGCGGTGCGGCCGGACGGGGGTCGGTGAACGAGCCGTCCGGGGCATGGCCTAGCCGGGCGGCCACCTCCTCAGGCAGCGTCCGCGGATCGACCGGAACTCCTGCCCGATCCTGGACCTGCCCGGTCAGGATGTCGACGGCGTGACCGGAGGCGGGGTCGATCACCAGCGGATCCGTCGGCCGGCCACCGAGATCGGTGAGCAGCGGCAGGTCAGCCGCACCCGTACCGGTACCGCCGAGGACGGCTCGTACGGCCGGAGGAAGATCCTCCGGGTGGACGACCGCGCCGGTCGGGTCACGGAACACCGGGGCGGACCCGGACCGGTCCACGCGATAGCCGCTGGTCGGATCGACGTACTGACCGTCGGTGGTGGTCGGCGCGCTCGGCACCCGGGAGGGGCCGGGGCCGGTCGCGATGTCGAGCGATGCGGTGAAGACCTCCCGTCCGCCGATGGTCACCCGGAAGTTCGCGCCGGCCGGCCACCCGGCGGCGTCGGCCGGGCGAGGCGTGACCGAGGTCGCCAGTCCCTGGTAGGTGGGCATCCCGCTGAGCGCCCGCGCCGCGCCCACCGCGTCGGCGAAGACATCGGACGGGGTGAAGCCGGTGCCCTCCTCGGCGAGCACGGATGGCTGGAACGGCAACCCGGGAAGCTCCAGCTCGGAGGGGATCTGCCCCATCAGCAGCGTCTGACGCTCCGCCCACGGGTCGTGTCCCTGCGAGACACAGAGCACCGGCGGCAGGCCGGACCCCGTGTCGGCGGGGGCTCCCAAGGTGACGAAGTCGGCGGTGGCGGCCCACCCTCCACCGATCACCAGCCGACCGAAGACGTGGTCGGGTGTCGCGTCCAGCGCGGAATCCACTCTGGCGGTAAGCGCGAGGTCGGCCTCGTTGCGTAGGGCGGTGGCCTGCTGGGCCCAGGCTCGGGCTTCGGCACGGACCGACGACTGAGCGGCACGCAGCTCCGCGACGAGTTGTTGCCCGTCACTCGACGCGTGCCCGACCAGGCTCTCGACCTCAGCGGCGAGCGTGCCGAGATGGTTCCGGATCAGCTCCAGGCGCGCCTGGGCTGCCTTCGGCCCGACCACCGGCACGTTGGCGCCGTGCCCGTGCACAGGGGCATCGCGCTCCTGCTCCAGAAGACCGGAGGCAACGAGCAGACTCAACGCCTCGGCCCGCAGTTGACCGGCCTGTGCCGGATCGGACGTGGTGGAGCTGTCCGCGAGCACGACCCGCAGTTCGGCGAGGCGGCCGATGTCCTGTGCGGTCAGTACGCGGGTGCCGTCGCCCTCCGGGCGGGCGCCCTCGGCGAGCGCCGTGGTGGCGTCGACGCGCAGCCCCACCGCTCGTTCCTGAGCGACGGTGTCCACCTCGGCCAGGGTCGCGGCGACCGCGCGGCGGACGTGGTCCGGGTGCGCCCCGGTCGACACCTGCACCACCGCGCCATCAGCGGCGTACTGCACCGTGGCGACTGGCGCGAGCGGCACATCGTTGGCCGGGGTGGCCAGTTCGATGCGCACCGGGTACGGACCGTCCAGCGTCTCCAGGGTGACTGTGCCGGTGGCCGGGTCGACGTGGACGCCGTCCGGCAAGGGTCCACCGTGCAGCGCTGCCTGAATGGCCTCGCTGGTTCGTACCGGATCGGCGTCGAGCAGCGCACCACCGAAGGTCGTACCAGCGGCAGCCTGCCGAAGATCGGGCCCGTCGGCGTCGATCGCGGAATCAGCTCCCGGAGGACCGCCGGGGCCGGTGGGTCCGGCATCGCCGATCGTTGCGTCCGACGGCGGCGACCCGTCGGTCGGGATCAGGCCGTGGGCCCCGCCTCGGGCCACACCTGCCGGCCCTTGATCCTGCCCTCGCGTCGCGCCTGCGCGTATTCCTCCATCACCCGGCGCGGCGGCAGGCTGGTGTGAGCCGTGATCACTCCCGACCGGTCGATGATGTAGCTCCCCTGGCCCACGTGCATCCCCGAGGCCCGTTCCTGCTCCGAGAGTCTCTCCCGGGCCAGCCAGCCGAACTCGAACTCCCGAAGCACTATCGGATTCTCGGTCCGCAGCAGTCCGCTGATCAGCGTCAGCGCCTCGTCCTCGGTCAACTCGCCCCTCTCCGTCAGGCACCATCATCGCCCACAGGGCGTGGGTTTCCCGCACATCGGCGGCCGGCATCTCCGTCGACGTCGTGCCGGTCTGCGGGTCCCACCACACCGGCGCGTCGGCACCCGCCGGAAAAACGATCACGAAGCCATGCGAGCCGTCGACCTCGGGTTGGCCGGTTTCATCGAGGATCACGTTGCCGGCAGCGTCGAGGAGCAGCCAGTCCGCCACCACCAGCGCCGACGCCCCCGGGCCGGCATCCGCGACCTGCTGGTAGAGGCCGGCGTACTGGGCGGCCACCGCGTCCGTACGCGCGGACAGGTCAGCCGGTAGATTGCCGGGGCCGCCTTGCCACTCTCCGCCGACCCACGCCTCGGCGCGCTCCAACCCGCCCCGCTCGCCGGAGATGCGGTCGATTGAGCCGTCGTCGAGCCGGTCCGCCCAACGCGGCACGGACACCTGCGGATCGCCGTGGAAGCTGGCCAGTGCCGCCAGGGACGAATCGAGGCAGTTGTTGCCGCGGCCGGGCCGCTCGGGTCCCCCGTCGTTGACCAACTGCCCGTACGGGTGGGTCGACGGATCCGCGAAGACCGCGTACCCCTGCGGGGTGGCGAGGCTCGCCGCGAGGTCGGCCTGGAAGCGTAGGTCTTCCAGCGGTGCCAGCTCACCCGGGCCGAACCGCCGGCTCTCCGGCAACGACGGGGTGGCGGTGAACGGGCCGTCCGTCGATACGCTGCCGTCATGGCCACGCCCGCC
>NZ_BOPB01000043.1 GCF_016863535.1 Micromonospora lutea | reverse complement strand
GATGAGGGCATGGGATAAAGCCATCGTGGGTGCCGTCGGCGCGGTGGACCCGGGCAGGGCCGGCGACCCGAGGCGCCGAGTCGGAAACGCCACCGCCGGCGGTGGTTGAGCTTCGCGGAGGGCCGCGTGGGCGGTGGCGGTCAGTGCCGTTCGACGATGTCGCCCACCTCGGTCCGGGACGAGACGCCCAGCTTCCGGAGGATGTTCGAGACGTGAACGGCGGCGGTTTTCGGTGAGATGTACAGGCGTCGGGCCAGTTCGGTGTTGGTCAGCCCGTCGCTGATCAGTACTGCCACCTCCCGCTCTCGGGGGGTTAGGGCGGTCGGACCTGTGAACGCGGGTGTCGCGTCGACCGGCGCCATGCCCAGCTGGGCGCGGACCTGGGCGAGCTGGGCCACCCGCCAGCCACGCCACTCGGCCAGGAGGGGCGCGGCCGCCTCCACCTGCGCGGTGGCCTCCTCGCGCCGGTTGTTTGCGAGCAGACAGCGGGCGGCGCCGACGCGTACGGTGCCGCGGGTTGCCGGCGCCAGGATGTGGGCCTCGGCGATGGACAGATAGCTGGCCAGCGCCTCGGCGTGCTGGCTGCGCGCCTCTGCGAGCTGGGCGTCGACGAGTGTCCGGTAGGCGTCCCATACGCTGGCGTCGAGTAGGGCGGCGGCCATCTGGTCGAGCCGGTGCGCCGGCAAGCCGATATCCAGCGCGGCGGAGATCAGGTCGTGGGCCTGTTCATTGCTGCGCCACGTCTGCTCGGGTAGGGCCGTGATGAGTTCCTCCAGGCTCGCTTCGGCGCGCGGGAGATCGGCGCGACGGCAGGCGAGGTGGAACGCGAGGCCGGGAATCATGGTCGACGGGTTGTTGGGCAGCGCTGCCAGGTCGGTGATGAGCTGCTCGACCTGGTCCAGCTCGCCGGCCTCCAGATAGAGCCCGGCGAGGAAGACCCCGTGGTAGTCGGCCCAGCGGCCCGGGCGCCGGTAGCTGCGGTCCTGTTCGCGACCCTCCTTCAGTGCCGCGATCGCGGCGCGCAGGTCGCCGGCCCGCACCGCGAGCCGGGCTCGGCCCTTGAAGTACGTGGCCACCGCGAGTGACTCGAAGCCGGCTCGCTCGGCGTTGACCCGCATCCGTTCCAGTGTTTCGGCGTGCTCGGTCGGCGAAATGGGTGGCTCGCCGTGTACCAGGTCGTTGAGGGCACGGGCGGCTAGCACCCACTCGCCCGCCTTTTCGGCCTCGTCAACGAGGTTGGACAGGATCTTGCGGCCGGCGGCGGCGCTCTGCGGGCGCTCAGTGAGTGTCGAGCCCTTCTCCAGCAGCGCGGCCAGGCGTACGGCTGGCAGGTCGAATTCGTCCGCCAGCGCCAGCGCGCGGTCGGACCAGAGCAGCGCCGCTTCGGGGTCGCCGCGCAGGTACGCCGACTGTGCGATCGCGGTCATCGCCCGCGCCTGGTCGGCACCGGGTGGGAGCTGCGCGATCAGGGTCCCGATGTCGTGCGTCAGGGCGCGCATCTCGTCGGTCTCGCGGGACTCCCATGCGATGCGGACCAGGAGGTACAGCGACTCGGCCCGGTCGGTTGTGGTGTTGGCGAGGTCACGCCAGCGCCGGCCGTACCGTAGGGCGTCGTCCAGCAGTCCGGCCAGCCACGCCGCCCGCGCGGCGGCGGAGAGCAGGTCGGTGTCGTCGGGCACCTCGTCCAGGCCCATCTCCGCCAGCTGCAGAGCCTGGTAGGCGGAGCCGATGGAGAGGTAGAGCGCAGTGCCCCGGCGGGCCGCGGCGATCATATCGTCGTACCGGCCGGCGCCGCGGGCGTGGTGCGCCACCATGGCCGGGTCGGCGGCACCACCTTTCAGGAGTACGTCCAGTGCTGTCTCGTGCAGCCGGCGGCGCTGCCGGCCGAGCATCTGGTCGGCAATCGCCTCGCGCACCAGCGCGTGCCGGAACGCGAACTCGTCATCGCCGGACTCGACCAGCACGCCCCGGGTGACCAGGTCGCGCAACACGGCGATGAGCTCGTCCTCGCCCATACTGGTCACGTCGGCGAGCAAGTCGAACGGGATGCGGTGGCCGAGCACGGTGGCCGCCTCGACGATGCGGTGGCTGACCGGGTCGAGGTCGTCGACCTGGCGGCGTAACACCTCGGCGAGGCTCCACGGCAGCGGCTGCTCGACTAGCACCTCCACGTCGTACCCGGGCAGCGCGCGCAGCAACTCCTCCAGGAAGAACGGGTTGCCGCCAGTGCGGTGGTGCAGTGCCGCCACGGCGCGCAGCGGCGCCGGAGCGCCGGTGGCCGCCGCCAGCAACGCCGCGGTCTGCGAGGGGGTGAGGCGATCCAGGCGTACGTGGGTGACGGTGTGCCGGCGTTCCATCCGGGCCAGCAGGCCAGCCACCGGTTGGCGGCGGGTCACCTCGTCCGGCCGGTACGTTCCGATGAGCAGCCGCGGCCCGCGCTGGTCGGCGATCCGCTTGAACAGCGCCGCGCTCTCCGAATCGGCCCAATGTAGGTCCTCGAAGACGATGACCGCGGGGGAATCGCCGATCAGGTCGGCCAGGATGGCGAGGCCGGTGTGCAGGCGCTCGACCGGGCTGCGCCGCGGGTCCGCGAGGGCCGCAAGCTGCTCTTCGTCGCTCTCTGGACGGCCGTCGATTGCGTCCAGGAGCACCTCGTACGGCCGGGACAGCGAGCCGGGTTCCGCCTGGCCGACCAGCACCACGGTCTCCGCCGACACGGTTGTCAGCAGCTCGTGCACCAGCCGGGTCTTTCCGATGCCCGGCTCGCCCGCGATGAGCGCAACCGCCGGCTCACGCGCCGAAGCGAGCTGCGCCAACCGGCGCAGCTCGCTTTCCCGCCCGATCATCACTGGGCTGGCACCGCCGCGGATGGTTCGCACGACGTGAGGGTACCGTCGGGCTGTCCACGGACGGCCAGGGCGTTACGGGCCAGGCGGGCCCGGCGGGCGCTGGTGAGTAGGCGCTCCCTGTCGGCCTCGGCGATCAACTCGCGGCGACGATCGTTCGCCAGAGCCAGCATCGTGCCCGGGTCTATCAACATGGCTTGTCTCCTTGTCAACCGCTGATGGATCAATCGTCGGTTGACAAGGGGTGCCGCCACATCGGGCAGCGCTTACCTATCTTCACTGCTCAGCGGGGTTTAGCGGAGTGCGCGGGCCGCCTAGGCATACCTAGTGCCCTGCAATCGTCAAGGGCGTCCACCAGTAGAGGTCACCGGATGCGGGGGTATCGGGGGCGAGGGGTGGTTCTGGATCAGGACCGTTGGCGCGCTGCGGGACGGCGACCCTCGTGGTGGTGACCTGCACCAGTCGACTCGCGAAGGTGCCAGTTTCGCGGCCACTCAGGCGAGACAGAACTCGTTGCCCTCGATGTCCTGCATCACCAGGCACGACTCGTTCTCGTCATCGGCAGGTAGTAGTCGCCCGCGTACCGCGCCGAGCGCGACCAGTCGCGCGCATTCGGCCTCAAGTGCGGCCAGGCGTTCCTCACCCACGAGCCCGGTGCCGACCCGCACGTCAAGATGCAGCCGATTCTTGACGACCTTGCCTTCGGGAACGCGCTGGAAGTACAGCCGCGGGCCCACACCTGAGGGATCACTGCATGCGAACCATGAACCCTGACGCTCAGGCGGCAGCGTGCGATTGAACTCATCCCACGAAGCAAACCCCTCCGGTGGCAGCGGTGCGACGTACCCCAGCAGCTCGCACCAGAAACGAGCGACGCGCTCAGGATCTGCGCAGTCGAAGGTGACTTGGATCTGCTTGACCGATGTCATCGGCCCACCATATAGGCGGGTTTTTCGTCGTCTCCACGGGCCCGAGGCTAGCTGCGCCACCGCGCCCCCATGAAGCGCCAGACCCGACTTGCGGACGCCAGCGGGCCATACGGCAGCCGGCGTGAGGGGCCGGCAGCCCACGGACCATGCGGTCTCGTGCTTCCACGCACCGATAATTACCTATTCGTCGGCGCGGAGCTTGTCAACGTCGTCTGCGAAAGGCAAATGGGACCTCGCGAGCCTCTTCATCGGTCATGCTCGTGTCCCTAACAAGCCTTGATTGGTGCGGCCGACCTGGCGGCCTGCTCGATCTTCGCGCGGTAGGCTGCACGGGCTTCCTCGTCGATCTGCTGCTCGTGTTCGGCGCGCAACCCGGTCCGGCCGTCGAGGCCCTCGCGCAGGATGTCGGCGTGCCCGGCATGCCGGATGGACTCGCCGAGGACATGGACCATGATGGCGAACAGGTTCGTGTCGGCATAAGGCTCCGGCCACCATGGCACGTGGCCGGGGGCGTCGAGGGGAAGCTCGTTGATCGTCGCGTCCGAGTGTTGCCACGTGCGCCGGTAGAACGCGATGATCTGATCGCGGGTCTCGTTCTCAGTCGCCCACAGGTCGCTGCCGTTGGAGTCCTGCCACCGGGGCAGCGGGTCCGGACAAGGGCGGTCGAAGACCTCGCCGAAGTACCTGGCTTCGACGGTGGCCACGTGCTTGACCAGGCCGATGAGGTTGGTACCGGTCGCTGTCAAAGGTCGGCGGGCGTCGTACTCGGACAAGCCGTCGAGCTTCCAGAGCAGCGCCTCGCGGTCTCGCCGCAGTCTCCCGTGCAGGTTGGCCTTCGCGAATTCGTCGATCATGCGGCATGAGCCTGCCATGGGCTACTCGTGGTCTCAAACGACGCTCGCGCCGGCAGCGCTCAGCCACACCAGCGACCGAGCTCTGAACACCGCGTCTTCCTCGACGCGAGCCCACAGCGCGGATTGCCTCATCGTTCCTCTGGATTGTTCAGGTGACGCCGGGCAGCGGACGGCAGGGGTCGGGCTGCGGGGACCAGCAGTCAGGTAGCTGACACGCCGACCGTGTATCCGGTGGCGATCTCCGTCGTCTTGCTTGTGGCGCGGCTCGCGCGCCCTCGTCGAACGGGAGGTCTCCATGTCACATCAACGTTCCCGCAGCCGGTGGTGGCGGCTCGGCCTTGGCCTGGCCGTAGCCGGCACGACCGGAGCCGCAACCCTCGCTGCGTCCGGCGTCCCGGTGGCCGCTGCCGCGACCGCTGAACTGCCGTCCTACCAGGTCCGCGCCACGGGCGTCAGCGACGCCCAGGCCGCCGCGCTGGCAAAGGCGTTCGGCATCGAACGGCTTTCCCGCTCTCAGGACGGCAGCGTACGGTTCGCGGACGAGAAGGGCTTCCTCGACATCCCGTCGATCACGGTCGGCGAGACGGGCAAGGACGAGGACGGCAACCCGACGGTCGGCAGCGTCCTGGACGAGGAGGCGTTGGCGCGCCTGCGTCCGATCGACGCCGACAAGGCGCTGAGCCTGACCCGCGAGGCGCTGACCCGCGCCGGTCTGTACCCGGAGCAGGCCCGGCCCACCGTCGGTCACACCACCCTGGAGATGGTCGACGCCAAGGGTGAGCAGACCGTCTCGGCGGCGCTGGACACCACCGTGTCGTTCGCGTTCAACCTGAACGGGGTCCCGTACGAGGGACCGGGCGCGAAGGTCAGAGTCGGTTTCGGCCCGGACGGCACGGTCACCCAACTGTCCTACAGCACGCGCGTGCTGGTGCGGGGCGAGCCAGTGCGAGTCCTCGACACCGAGGCCGGCCGGGAACGGTGCGCCAAGGCCATGCGCGGTGCCGTACGGATCCAGCAGGCCGACTACGCCTACGCGGCACCCGCTCTGGACGCGAAGCTGGACCGCATCGAGCCCAGCTTCCGTTGCTCGGGGGTCAACGTCGACGGCTCAGCGGCTCAGATCACCTTCGTCCCGGCGGCCGTGGACGCCGAGTTGCCCGAGGTCACTCCGTCACCGGTGCCGCCGCGGCGGCAGACGGCGGCGCTCTCGGCACCGGGAATTCAGGCCTACGGCGTCGTCGACGTGGGCAGCGAGGGAACCGGCCCGTGCTCCGGTCTGCCGTGGACCGGCACCAACCTCGCCTCGTTCAACGGCCAGTTCACCTCCCGCGGCATCCCGGTCGAGTTCAGCTGGTTGAATGCCAACGCCTGGGAGCAGGACTTCAAGGACCCGACGTACGGCGGCGACGACAGCAACTGGACCGACCACGTCGACATGACCTACTGGCAGGGTCACGGATCGCCCACCGGGTTCAGCTTCTCCGGGTGCAGCAGCAATGACGACACGTTCCTGGCGAACACCGAGGCCCGCTGGGGTAACGGAGACGTCGAGTGGATGAGCCTCTTCACCTGCCTGGTGCTCGCCAACGAGTCCGGCGGACAGCGGTGGTGGCAGCGCTGGGGCGACGCCTTCGACGGCCTGCACCAGATCAACAGCTTCCACACCGTGTCGTACCACAGTGCCAGCCACGGCGGAACGTTCGCCAACTACATGTTGCGTACGCCGTTCCTCTGGTGGAACAAGCCGATGTCGGTGCGTAAGGCATGGGCGCAGGCCTCCATCGACGACCAGCCCGCGTCGGTGGTATGGGCCACCATGGGTCCGGTCGGGCCGGGCGGTCTGGTCAACTTCGACGACTACTTCTGGGGCAAGGGCAGTGTCGGCCCGGACGTGCCCGCGTCGTCGTTGACCGGCTGGTGGTACATCTCCGGCACCTCCTGATTGGCCGAGCCGCCGGGGGCCGTGGGCACTGCCCACGGCCCCCGGCGCGGTCACTCAGGCCGCCCCGTAGGCGGTCAGACCGCACCAGGTGACGAAATCGGCCGGGGCGGCCGGCGGATCGGTCGCCCGCACCGCCCACAACGCGTCGGCCAGTGATGCGCCGCCCACGATCCGGTCGTGCAGCCGTGGCATCAGCGCCAGCGACGTGCCGTCGGGCAGCGGTACGCCGGAGGCGATCACCCCGGCCGCACCGCCCGCCATCAACGCGCTGACAAAACCCAGCACCTCGTCGCCCTCGTAGTCGCGCTCGACTCCGGAGTCACAGGCGGCCAACACCACCCGGTGCGGGGCGACGGCGCGGCTGTGCAGCTCGTACACGGTGAGTGGACCGTCGCTGAGCTCGAGCGCCGAGAAGAGCGGGCTGTCCGAGCGCAGGTGACCGTGGCAGGCCAGATGCGCGAGGTCGGCCTGCCGGAGTGCGGCGACGACGGCCTCGACGGTGCTCTGCGGTGGCAGCAGCGCCGCCGCTCGGGGGTGGCGGACTTCGAGGGCCTGGACCTCGGCCACGGCGCCGACCAGATTGGGCCCGGCCACCAGCGCGACCTGGTGGCCCGGTCGCCGGGACTGCGCCGCCCGCCGGCTGCGCGCCCACATGGTGGCCGACGGTGCCCCGCACACCGGCCCCCGGTGCAGCGGAGACCACGGAACCCGCAGCAGCTTCGCGGGCGGGACCACCACCAGCGGCGCCCCAGGCGGCACCCCGAGCGGGGCGATGAGCAGGTCGGCGAGGGTGCCCAGGGATGCCCGGGCGGCCGACAGGGCCTGGTCGGGGTAGCGACCGCCGCGGAGCAGCCGCCGCAGGGCGAAGTGCAGCGCGGCAGTTTCCCGTTGTACAACGGACAGTGCGCCGAGCCGGATCCGGCGGGTCCGGCGCGGCCCGACCACGACCGCGACGACCGCGTCGTCCACCGTCGCGAACTCGGCGAGCCATCCGCCGTCGAGCAGATCACGAAGTTGACCCGAGGTCACGATCTCGGCCGACCGCGTCGTGTTGCCGTCGCGGCCCCAGGAGCGCCGCCTGATCCGGGCCTCCAGCGCGGCCTGGCGGGCCAGCAGGTGTCGCGGTTGCGTGCCATGGTCGCGCCGCGCTGCCCGCAGTTCCTGCTCGACTGTGCGCAGCGCGATCACCAGGTCGTCGATGTCGTGGTGGGCAGCGGGTTCCACGGTCAGCAGGGCGGCCGCCCGGGTGCGTTCCAGCCAGTGCAGAATCCGGCTCGGCGGCGCTGCCGTGCGCAGCAGGTGACGCAGACCGAGGTCGCCGAGTTCCGCGCCGTGCCCGGCGGCCAGTACGCGCAGTTCCACCGACGGCAGCGCCGCCCGGTGGCGGGCGAGGTCGGCCAGTCCGGTCGCGCAGTGCCGCAACCCGGCGCCTGTGCCGGGTGCGGCCAACCGAGCCGCTGCACCCTGGCCATAGCTGGTGGCCGCTGCCCGATGGCGTCGAGCGGTCCCGGTGGCAGCCTGGCGCTGGGCGGCCTGCTCCGCGGCGTCCGCCAGCAGGGCCAACGCCAACCGTCCGCGCAGCCGCACCAGCAGCGTCTGCCCGCACGCCAGTGCGCCGGCTGCGGTCAGGTGGCGCTGCGCCCGCCGCTGGTCGTCGGTGGCCAACGCCGCCCGCCCGGCCACCAGATGAGCCTCCACCGCGTTGGCCCGCAGGCCGAGACGATGCAGCGTGGCTGCCGCGTGACCAAGTCGGCGTACCGCCATGGGGGTGAAACCGTCCGCGACAGCGTCGGCCTCCACGGCGGTGACGACGGCGCGCGCGGCCCAGGCGGCACGGCGCTGCCGGCGGAAGTCCCGGACGGCGTTGCTTGCGTCTGCGCGGGCCGTGTCGACATCGCCCAGCGCGAGCGCCAGCCGGGCACAGCGCGCCCGTGCCTCCGCGGCCATCAGCCGGGCACCGTGTCGCTCGAGGTCGGTGGCCGCCAGCCGGGCGACTGCGGTCGCCTCGTCCAGCAGGCGCAGTTCGGCCAGCGCGTCGGTGTAATCCAGATAGTGTTCGCCGAGCGGTAGACCGGCCGCGGTGTAGCGCCGGCCAGCCTCCTCGAACCGGCGCAGGCTCTCGGTGAACCTGCCGGCATGGAAGCTGGACCAGGCTCGGCTGTTTTCGATGACCGCCGACAACATCGGCCCCAGTTCGCTGGCGAGCGGGGCGGCCCGGTCCAGGTAGGCCAGCGCCGCCTGCGGACGACCGAGCTGGGTCTGCGCGTACGAGAGGTTGTTGGCCGCCTTCACCCAGATCGCCGGCGGGCAGGCGGGCTCGGCGAGCACGAGCCGGTACTGACGCGCGGCCGCGAGCACCCGACCGGCGTTGTGGTCCAGGATGGCAAGCTGCATGAGCAGCTCAGGACGCTGGTGCGCGGACACCAGGTTCGCTGCCCGCCGCAGGTCCCGTGTTGCCGCGGCATACCGGCCGAGTTCCTGCAGCGCCACCGAGCGGGTGAGCAGTACCTCCCCGAGCCGGTGGTGCAGGCTGTTGCGGGTGGCCAGCCGGGCCGCCTGATCCAGCAGGCGCTTGGCCGCCTCGTTGTCGAGTACCGCGTGGCGGGTCCAGGCCAGCGCACGCAGACCCGAGATCAGTGCTTCGTCGTTACCCGCCCGGCGGGCCAGTTCGACGATTTCCCCCGCTTCGGTGGTGTATCTCGCGGGGTCGAGGACGACTCTGGAGTACGCGGCATCCGCCTGTGCCACGAGGTCCGTACCACGATCAGCCGTCATCGTGGGACCGTTCGCCGCCGTACGTCAATATCTGCAGTCTATCCACACCCAGCCCCAGGTTATCGCTGGTGGTCCCGGTGAGCTGTGGCCGACTCTGGCTGCCGCCACGGCAGCGGGAATCACCACGATCCTCGACAGGAGCGTCACTGTGAACATGAAGAACACGTCCCCTTCGGCTCCGGTCCCGGACGAGTTTCCGGAGCACCGGTCCGGAAAGCAGCTGAAGATCGACGCAGCCCGCGTACGCCGCCAACTGCAGGTGTTGACCGTCGACGCGAGACAGGGGCGAACCAGCGAAATCATCGACCAGATGCGGGACCGGCAGGACCGGGCGCCAGCACGGTTCGCCCTGCCGTTCGACCGGTACCCGGTGACCGACCTCGCCGGACGGTCGACCTACGTCCTCGTCGCGCGGGGTCAGTTGGTGGTCGAGATGGATTCGGCGGGGCCGGGAGCCGACCCGCGGCAGGTGCTGCGCGCGTTGGGCTACCGGCCGTGGAAGCGGGACGTGCCGTCGCCGGAACGGCGCACCGGGGTCCCGGAACGGCGGCGTATTGGGGTACCGGAGCGGCGCATTGGGGTATATGAAGGCCGCAAGCGTCCGCAGGAGTTGGCCGGTGACGTCCGGAAGCTGGCCGAGATGGGGATCACCGCCGCGCCACATCTGGTCGTACCGCTCGGGCACATCATCAAGGGCGACGACTATCCGTACGCCACCGCCGCCCTCGGCGAATTTTCACCGGAGACCGGGGGCAAGTCGGGCGTCCCGGCGGTGCGCGTGGCGGTCATCGACACGGGCATCACCCCGGAGGATCGGACCGACAACTGGCTGGACGCCATCGTCCGGCGGGCGGACAACACCGAGTTCCTCGACGTACTCCCGGTCACCGACGGCCGTGCGGGCGACGGCCGGCTCGACTGGTCGGCCGGGCACGGCAGCTTCGCCGCCGGCATCGTGCAGCGGGTGGCGCCCCGGTGCGAGGTGAGGGCGTACCGGTTCACCCGCAGCGATGGGCTGGGCACCGACAAGGAGGCCGCCGAGGCGATGCTGCGCGCCGTGGAGGAGGCCGCCGCCGACGGCGTACGGCTGATCATCAACGCCTCGATCGGGACTCCCGCCGTCGACGGTGTGCCACCGCTGGCCTTGCAGAGCACGGTGCGGGAGATCGCGGAACGGTTCCCGGAGGTCCTGATCGTGGCGAGCGCCGGAAACAACGGCAGTGCGGATCCGATGTATCCGGCGGCCTTCGACGGTGTGGTCGCGGTCGGTGCGCTGACCGAGGACCTGCTACCGGCCCCGTTCTCCAGCCACGGCGACTGGGTCGACTGCTCCTGTGTCGGCCTCGGGGTGGTCGCCACGTTCGTGACCGGCACGCTGCCGCCGGTGCCGGACCCGGTGGTAGCCGACTACTCGTTTCCAGCGAACTCCTGGGCGGTCTGGAGCGGCACGTCGTTCTCCGCCCCGCAGATCAGCGGCATGGTCGCCAGGGCCTGCGTGGACGATCCCGGCCTGACTCCCCGCGACGCGCTGGACGCGTTGCTGGCAGGGCGGCGGACGATCCCCGGTTACGGGCGGGTACTGCGGGTACTGCCTGGTACGCCGGTCTGAGGAGCACGGGTGTCGGCCGGCGTCACGCCGACCGGCACCCGTCAGTCCAGCCTGACCCAGGCCGTGGTGATCGCGTTCCGTCCCGGGCGTTGCCAGGTCAGACGCATCAGGCCGACACCGACCGCCTCCACCACGAATCGTCCCTGGTCGTCGGCGTCCACCTGACGGACGGCATCGCCCGCGGCCTGCCGTACCTCGACCCTGGCCGCCGCTGGCGGTTGCAGTTGGCCGAGCAGCCGGCGGTACCGGCCGGACGGGCTGACCTCCACCTCGACCGCCTGCGGCTCATCGGTCTCGGTCGGGCCTGCGACCTCGAAGGTGAGCAGCCGTGGGGCGGTTGCCTCCTTGCCGGCGCGTACCGCGGTGCCGACCACGTCCACCGCCGAGTCGGCCACCAGTGCCGCCAACTCGGTGTCGACCTGGCGCAGACCGAAGCTCTGCTTGGCCAGCTCCGCCGCCGCCGCCGGCGGCGCGTCTGCTGCCCGGATCAGATCGCCGAGGGGGGCCAGCAGCGGATCGTCCGCGCCCGCAGCTGGCGTCTCCGGCCCCGTGTGCTCGTCATCCACGAATTCTCCTCAGTCCTCGGGTTGCCGTTACCCGCTTTCTCCTACGAGTCGGGCAACCCGTCGCTGATACCCTCGGCGTCAAGGAGGCCGCGTAGTTTTGCCAGGCACCGCCCCCGGATCGGGCCGAGACTGCCCACCGGCATGTCGAGTGCCGCGGCGACCAGTTGGTAGGAGACCCGGTCGCCGTCCGGTTCGATCAGCAGGAGTCGCAGGATCTCCTGGCAGCGGACGTCGAGCCGGCCAAACTCGCGCCAGAGCCGGGCGTTCCGGTCCGCGATCAGCGCCGGCTGGTCGGCCGACGCGGACGGCCCCCCGAAGTGGTCCAGCAACCGGTCGTCATCCGTGGGACGGACCCGCTTGTTGCGTCGGAGGAGACCCAGACACTCCCGGCGACAGGTCGTGCCGAGCCAGCCGGGCAGGCGGGCGGGGTCGTGGATGGTGTCGAGGTGCTCCAGCAGGCGTAACCAGGTGAGTTGGAACGCGTCAGCGGCGTCGGCTGGACTCAGACCGAAGTGCCGGCAGATGGACCAGAGCAGCGGGCTGAACCGGTCCACGAGGTTGTTCCAGGCGAGCTGGTCGCCGGAGGCGGCGAGCCGTAGCTGGTGCGCGATGTCATGGCGCACCGCGGGCACCGGTTGAGGCGAACCCGCTCCGGCATGCCTCTCACTCATGCAAAGCCTTCCGACGTGCCGGCCGCGCAGCTGTGGGTGCAGGCCGGACTCCGGCCACACACACGTCGAGGTGAGAGCTGAGCAGACCAGCGGATCCTATCGAATGCTTGACCTCAACCAGGATTGAGGTGTTTTGCTGGCGGCCATGAGTCTTGATGGCCTACGAGTCGCGATCACCGGTGCCGCACGTGACACGGGACGGCTGTTGGCCGAAGCCTTCGCGCAGCACCGTGCGCAGGTCTTCCTCTCGGCCCGTGACCTGTCCGCAGCCGAGCGGGTGGCGGATGCGATCAGCCGACAGGGGCCAGGTCGGGCAGCGGCATTCAGGTGCGACCTTGCCGTACCGGATTCGGTGCGGGTGTTCGCCGCAGCCCTGGCCGAGCGGACGGACCACCTCGACGTACTGGTGAACAACGGCGCGCCCTATCTCGACGGCGACGACCTGGGAGATGTCTCGGACGACGAGATCGAAGGGGCGGTGGCGGCTGGCGGGACCGGCACGATGCTGGTGACAAAACATCTGTTGCCGCTGCTGCGGGCATCGGCACGACCCGACATCGTCAACATGATCTCTGCCTGCGGCGAGGTGGGTCACCGCCGATCGGGTGCGCATCCTGCCTTCTACGCCGCCAAACACGCCCATGCCGGCTTTGCGCAGATCCTGTCGTACCGGCTGCGCCCGGCAGGTATCCGAGTGATCTCACTGTTTCCCCCGGACTTCGTACAGGAGGGAACCCGGCAAGCAGGCCACGACCTCACCGCGCGGTCGGTGGTCGACTGCGTGCTCTTCGCTGTCGGTCAACCACGCGACTGCTTCATCCGCGAGTTCCACTTCGAGCAGGTTCGGCAGCCACACCCCTGAGCGAGGCGGTCACTGCCCGCGCGCCGGCTCGGGCTCCAGAGCAGTGGTGTCCAGGCCGTCATGAACTGGTGGCGGATGAGTACGGTTCTCGAGTACTGGAAGACTGAGTTGATGCGGGCGACCAGGGAACTCCTCGACGAGATCTATGCGCTCATCGACAAGCTGCAACCCTTCGACAGCCTTGAAGCTCGTCATCGTCGAGAGTCCCTTGCCTGGCTGCGCGAGACCGACGACGTGTTCCGCCGCGTGAAGCCGCGGACCCCCTCGCCGCACCTGGTCGCTTACTTTCTCCTTCACGACGACCTGGATGGAAGTGTCCTCCTGGTCGACCACATCAAAGCAGGCCTGTGGTTACCCGCGGGCGGTCACGTCGAACCCGGCGAGCACCCGGCAGGGACCGTGCGACGCGAGGTGGTGGAGGAACTCGGTGTCCCAGCCGTGTTCCTCCCCCAACTTGGTGAACGTCCCCTCTTCCTCACCGTCACGGAGACTGTCGGTACGTTGGAAGAACGGCACACCGATGTGAGCCTGTGGTTCGTGCTGGCCAGCAGCCGCGATCAGGTGTTGACCCCCGACCCCAGTGAATTCCGAGGGATCCGATGGTGGACTCCTCAGGAAGTCCGTGCCGCTGATCCCAAGACCCTTGATCCCCACATGGGACGCCTGATCTCCAAGCTCACCACTCTCTGATCGAAGCCACGCCACACGAAGTGCGGGCCGTTAGGAGCCGGCTCTCCCGTCGACCGTCTACGGCAGGACTCCCTCAGGGGGCGGTCTCCTCAGCGCACCCGCCCGCGACAGATCAGTGCGGGCATCGAACGTTGTAGGGAACGAGCTGCATCGGTATGGGTTGCGGAAGGCCCCTGTCCCACCCTCGCCGTCGTGGATCTGCACTCGGTAGTGTGCCGTGCCCTGTGCGCCGTCACCTGTGTGCTGTGCTGGGCCTGCGTTGTGTGCTGGGGAGTCGAACCCCTGCGCCTGCCCTCGGCGCGCCAGGAGTGAACCGGATTACCCGCCGGCTCTCGGGTTCGTGCACGCCTCCACGTCGGCTACCTGCTCCGCAACCCTTTCAGTCCAGCAGGTCGACCTCCCAGTTCGTCCGCTGGATCACAGTGTCGACCTCGCGAAGTTGCCGGGCCAGGTCGTCGGCCTGACTCCGCAGCTGCGCTACCGGCAGCGCCGGGATCATCTTCAGCTCCGACCGCAACTGCCGAAACCCGCGCTGGCCCTCCCCGGCCGCGGCGTCGGCGGCAGACGTGACCACGCGGTGGCGCAAGCGCAGCACGTCGCGGCGGGCCAGCGCGTCGGTGAGAGTGCCACCCTCGACATGCGTGGCGGCGTTCGTGCGGTTGATCCGCCGGATCAGCGTCTCCAGTTCCCCGAGCACTTCGCCCGCTTCCACCAAAAGTGCCGCAGCGTCCTCAGCAGGCGTCTCACCCTCCTGGTATCGAGCACTGGCGACGATGCGAGCGCGGAGTTGTTCGGCGCGACGCGCCGCATCCGAGCGCAGCGCAAGAGCCTCAGCGAGCTTCATGCGCACCAGTATCACCAACGAAGCTCACTGCCACCTTCCAATTTCCGGACCCCGGCACGACGGAGCAGCATGTCGTCGAGCGTCTCGTTCCACTGCTACGACGGACCGCCACGGTGAGAACGCCGATGGCGACCGATCTGCGGCAGATGCGCGATTGGTTCTGCAACGCGGCCGGCTGCTGGGCTGGGTAGGCTCCGGGGATGCTTCTGCGCGACGTGGAGCCGGCCGACCTCGATGCGTATGTCCGTATGCGCTGTGATCCGGTCATGATGTCGGAGCTCGGCGGACCGCAGCCGCGCGAGCGTATTGCCGATCAGCTCAGGCGTGACCTCGAGACGGTTCGTGCGGACAGCGCCTGGATCAAGATGATCGTTGCCGGTAACTCCGCGCAGGTGGCAGGGACGGTGACGCTGTACTCCCAGGAGGGCATTTCCGAGATCGGTTGGATGGTTCTGCCGGAATTCCAGGGCAGAGGCCTGGCGGGCGAAGCCGTCCGCCAGGTTCTCGACCTGGCCCGCGCGTGTGGGCGTTGGGGCCTGATCCACGCGTTCCCGGCCACCACGAACGCCGCATCGAACGCTATCTGCCGCTCGGCCGGGTTCTCCTTTGTCGGTGAAGAGGAGACGGTCTTCGCGGGGCGCATCTTCCAGACCAGTCACTGGGTGTTCGATTCATCTGCGCACGCCTGATCGCCTGGCCCCTTCGTCTGCCCGACCACCCTGCTCGAACGGATCCACAACTGGGGCGCCCGATTCAACTCAAG
>NZ_BOPB01000042.1 GCF_016863535.1 Micromonospora lutea | reverse complement strand
GGCGTCGTCGGCGGTGGCGGGTTCGTGTCGCCGTCGACGCGGACCATCTGCCACTGCTGGTTGGCACCGTTCCAGTCGTCGTACTGCACGATGTTGCCACCGTCGGCGGTCGAGGCGCCCTGCACCTCCATCACCTTGTTGCTGTTCCGGTTGATCAACCGGATGTAGCCACCGTCGGAGTCGGCCACCCGGAACTGCTGGTTCGCCCCGTTGTGGTCCGACCACTGCACGATGCTGGCACCGTTGGCGGTCGACCAGTTGTAGACGTCCAGCACCTTGTTGGACAGCCGGGACTTCAGCCGGTAGTAGCCACCACCGGAATCCACGAACTGCCACTGTTGCTGATTGCCGTTGTTCCGCGACCACTGAGTGATCCGCGCACCGTCGTTCGTGGCGAGGTTGTACACGTCCAAGGCCTTGCCGCTGTTGCGGTTGACCAGCACGTACCACGCGTTCGTGTCGATCGTCGCCGCCGCTGCGGGTGTCGACACCGCCACTGCGGCTGCACTACCGGCCACCACAGCCGTCACACCGGCGGCGGCCACTCGCAGCAACCATCTACGTTGCCGCGGCGGCGGCGTGAGAGATGGCGAGCTACCAAAGGCAGACATGTTCCTCCTTCAATGACCGAGACTCAACCAGCCCACCCGAGGACGGGCGAACCGCTGAGCGCACACGTTGCTGTTGTTAGCGCTAACATGGATGTCCGCATGTCCCCGCACACGCCTGGTCCACCCGGCCCGACGAAGCAGGCTTGCCCGGTAAGCCGTAGGCATCGCCGTCCTTGACCATCGACTGTGGGCGATAACATGTCGTTCGTCAAGACGTAACGTTCAGGAATCACGAGGCCGTGACGCTCTGGAGCCACCAGACCCAGGGCGAGATCCGACGCGGTCCCACCGCCGCTATCCAGCCACCCTGCTGTGCCCCACCACTTGCGGATGGTCCTGCGTGACAAGCCATCAGGAAAGGAACAATGGTGGCGCTAACATCGAGCCTCGCACATGTCGCCCTTCACCGGGCTGCTGCTCGCCGTCCTGCCGGGCGGGCGCGCCCGGGTGCCCTACGGGCGGGCGGGAATGCGGGGCACGCGCACAGGCGACCGAGATCGCCTCAGGACCGACACCCCGTTCCGCCGATCGGCGAAGGGCCGGGTCCGGTCCAGCGGGCTGGAAGACCGAACTCCGCCCGAGACACTGGAGCTGGAGCGCTCGTCAGCCCTCGATTGGCGGCCGGTCGCTGTTGAGGTGGAATGCGCGCTCCTCGGCCTCCTGGCGGGCCACGAGGAAGTCACGCTGCCAGTCCTGGGCCTCGTCCGGAATGCGCGCGACCACATGCTCACCGTGCATCCGCCCGTCCGCGTCGGTCAGGGTGACCCCGACGACGGTATGCCCACGGCCGGGTATGGCGTAGTGGCGCACCACCCAGCGGGCGGACGCCTGCGACGCATGGCGTCGGCGTCGGGCACCAGCCGTCATGGCCATCGAAACCAGCAGGACGGCGGTCAGCACGACGATGAGAATGACCAGGAACGCGATGATCCGCACCCACCCGAGGCTACCCCGCTTCGTGCCCGCGACGCAGCGTACGAGGCCGTCGTTGCACGTCCTCCCGGGCATTGGCGGGCAGGCCACCCCCGCGGACGCTTCGGCTCCGGCCGGGGGCGGTGATCCCGGACCGGAGCCGAAGTGTGCCTGGCGGCTGGATCAGGTGATGTTGATGTCGCTGCACCACATGTAGGTCTGGTCCATGTGTGACGCCTTCCAGATCACGAACAGGACGTGCTGACCGCTACGCCCGGACGGGATCGAGACGTTGAACGAGATGTTCTGCGTCGGCGCGTACCGGCCGGTCTGCAGGATCTGGTCGATGTTTCCCCAACCGACGCGCTGCGTGTTCGGGTTGAATCCTTGGCGGGTGACGTAGACCCGGAAGAAGTCAGCGCCGTGGCTGGCCTGGTCGTAGAACTGGAGCGTGAAGTTTCGGCTCACGTTCCTCGCCTTCCAGGCTCCCGGCTGGTTCAGCGCGTCGTTCCGGGAGAGGGCGTTGCTGCAGAGTTGACCGTCGGGCGTACGGGCCTGGTACTGCCCACCGAGGCCGTCCCGCAGCTGGCTCATCCAGTTCCACATGGTGTCGGGGTTGGCCTGGAATGCCCGGTAGCACATCGGGTCCTGCGTCTGCAGCGCCGGGTCCATGTGCCGGTGACCCCAGTTCTGCCAACACTGGTAAGCACGCGTGGCCGGGTTGATGACAGTGCCGTGGGCCTGGGCCGCACCCGCCCAGGGCAGCATGCCGAGCACCATGGTCAGCGCCAGGAGCAGCGCCCGGACAGCTGGCCGGGATCGCCGGCCGGATCGGTGGAGATCGTGTGAACGCACGGTGCATCCTCCATTTCTGAAGCGCTCGCCGGGACGGGTGGGAGCGCTTCCAGCAGTATCACACCAATTGGACTGCATATCAACGATCGTCTATTGATATCGGCCGCCTTCATTTGGCCTTGATCGTCATTCTTGATCGGCACGTCATCGCCACATCGAACGCGCAGGGTCGCGACATTCGTGATCGAAATTGACGCGATCATCCGACGACCGACCACCACCACCCGCGCAGCCGGCCCGCCCCACCCCCTTGACACTACGAGTGAGCCAGGCCACACTACGCTCTGCTAATTCGATTTAGCGCCCACGTTCACCTCCGAGACGGGTCATCGGGGCGAGGGACAGCGAGAGGCGCACACCGGGAGGAGTCATCCCAGATGAGAAAAGTGACCGGAAGACGCAGGCTCAGCCGTGCGATCTCATTGCTCGCGATCATGTCACTGGGCGCAGGTGCCAGCGCCACTGTCTCCGCGCCAGCCGCCCTCGCCGGCAAGCGCACGATCGTGGAGGGTGCGACCGTCAAGCCGGATCGCGGTTCACCCACCGGACACACCGTCACGTTCGTCTATCACAACCCGAACGCGACACAGGTCCGCCTCGCCGGGGACCTGACTCTGCTCGACGTCGGCACCGGCAACACGCGGTATCAGCCGGAGGAGTGGCAGCCGGGTCGGTACCACGCCGGAGGCACCGAGTTCACCAGGGACATGACCAGGGATTCGAAGGGGTACTGGTCGGTCTCACTTCCGCTGCACGCCGGCGGCATCAGCTACTGGTACCGGGTCTGGGACCCGACCCAGGGCTGGGAGAACAAGCGCATCTGGGACCCCACCTCGACCAACCCCCGTCCCCCGGGCGAATCCTCGTTCCGCGTCCGGAACAACGACGTACTCGATGCCGTCTACGTGCCGTACGCCAAGAAGCAGAACGACCCGGTGCTGAAGGAACGTGCGGAGTACGAACTCCCGATCGCGAACCGTAAGAAGCGCGGCACGGTGACGTACATCCCCTACACCACGATCCTCGGCGACAGCGGCCACTACCTCGGCGTCTACCTGCCGGCCAACTACGACGCCGACCGGGCGGAGCCGTACAAGGTGGCGTACCTCGCCCACGGCATCTTCGGTGACGAGACCGACTTCATGGTTCCGGCAAACGTGCCCAACATCCTGGACAACATGACGGCCAAGGGCGAGATCGAGCCCACTGTGGTGGTCACCATGGGGAACCACTTCACCGGCACCAGTCTCGGCTTCGGTTCCTACAACCAGACGAACGCGGCCAACAACCTGGTCCAGACGATCCTTCCGCTCATCGAGGAGAAGTACAACGTCTCGACCGAGCGGGAAGGCCGGGCCTACGCCGGGTTCTCCTACGGCGGCATGACGGGGGCCCACGTCATCAGGGGCTACCCGACCACGTTCGCCTACTACGGGCACTTCTCCGGTAACCCTTCCCTGTCCGCGCAGGACTACGACAACGTCGCGGCCGCAGTCGGCGACGACGACCTCTTCGTGTTCCTCGGCAACGGTGTCTTCGAAGGCAACCTCAACGCCCAGAACGCCATCGCGGACAACTTCAGGGCCCGCGGGTATGCCGCCGAGACCGCCCAGGTTCCCGGCGCGCACGACGGAATGACGGCGAGTCAACTGTTCACGATCTTCGCCCGCGACCACCTGTGGTCGAAAGTCGAGACCGTGGGCACCGCGCCGACCGTGATCAAGGCGAAGGCCGCGCCCGCGTCGATCGTCCGTGGTGGCACCTTCAAGCTGGACGTCGAGGTACGGGCACAGTCCCAGCACAAGAAGGCGCCGAAGGTGACGGGCGAAATCACCGTCGCCTTCGGTGGCACCACCCAGGTGGTCGCGTTGGCCGGCGGCAAGGCCGTCGTGCAGCTGCCGACCACCGGGCTGTCGGCAGGGGTGTATCCGGTACACGTCGCCTACTCCGGTGACCGGAACTACGCGCCCGCGGACGGGGTCCACCAGCAGCTACGGGTCCGGTAACACGCAACGTGGTGGGCCGGCGACCTCCGCCGTCGGCCCACCGCTGACCGGCCCGTACCGCATCCGGCCTGGTCGGGGGCGCTCAGGGGCGCAGTCGTCTCGGCAGACGGCCGAGCGCCGCGTCGATCTCGCGCAGTGCGCTGTGGCTGGTCAGGTGCTTCCGGTCCGCGCCGAGTGGGGCGTGCTCCCCGCAGAACCACACCGCGCCTGCGGGATGCCCAACCCAGCCGGGTGGCGGGTTGACGGCGTCGGCGAAGTACACCAGGACGAAATCGCTCCGAGCGCCGTCGGACGGTGACTGATCTGGTTCGAGGTGGCAGACGTGGCAGCACGGGGGGAGCATGCGAGCAGCTGGCAGCCGGCTGCCAGGGAGCCCGGCACCTGGTGGTGCCGGGCTCCCTGATCTGACGGTGAACCGGAGACCCGGTCAGGTCGCGGTGCAGGTCAGGGTCGGGGTCGTATTGCTGCCGTTCCAGCTGCCGAGGAATCCGAAGGTGGTGCGGCCCCCGGCGCCAAGCGAGCCGTTGAAGGAGACATTGGTCGCCGTCACCGCCGAGCCGCTCGCGCTGATGGTCGCGTTCCACGCCTGAGTGATCGTCTGGCCGTTGGCGAAAGTCCAGGTCACCCGCCAACCGGTGATCGGGGACGAGCCGGCGGTCACCTGGACCTCACCCTGGAAGCCGCCCTGCCACTGGTTGGTGACGCTGTAGGTCGCCGTGCAGCCACGCGTGCTCGGCGGCGGGGTCGTCGGGTTCGGCGGCGGAGTAGTCGGGTTCGGCGGCGGCGGGGTGGTGGGCGTCGGGGTGGGCGGCGGCGGCCAGCCCGGGCCGCCGGGCGGCCAACCGACCAGGCCGCCGCGGTACTGCCCGGCGACGACGGTCATCAGCCGGTTGGCTCCCGCGATGCTGCCGCCGGTGGTGGCCATGCCGCCGGTGGTCGTACCGGTGAGGCTGCCACCCACGTAGACCTCGTAGGTCTGCCCGTGCTGGATCCGGTTGGAGGAGAAGACCACCTCCCGGAAGTTCTTGGGGGCACGGTAGGAGACGAGCACCTGGCCGCCGGAGACCAGATGGAGCAGGGTGCCGGCCGGCTGGCTGCTGGACAGTTGCGGGGCGACCCAACCCTGACCCGAGGTCGGCGGCAGGCTGAGCACCGCCATCGAGGTCGATCCCGCCCCGAGCACGGTGCCGCCATTGAAGTAGACCGGGCCGTTCGAGTCGATAGCGCCCTCACCGGGACTGCCGGTGGCCGGCCCACTGACCACGACCGTGCCGGCGGCGAAGGTCACCGACCCGTTGGAGTCGATGCCGTCGATGCTGGAGTTGACCAGGGTGGTGCCGCCGGTGAAGCGAACGAAGGCGTTCGGTGCCACGTCGAAGTCGCCGTACCCGTCCTCGACGGCGTTGATCGCGTCGTCGCGGGCGGTGACGTTGACGGTGCCGCCGCTGATGGTGATCTGCCGGCTCTCGATCGCCTCGAAAGAGTTGGTCACGGTGACGGTGCCGCCGGAGATGGCGACGGTGTTCTCACCCTTGATCGCGTCGTCACCCGCGTTCACCCGGACGGAGCCGTTGGTGATGGTGAGCCGCCCTCGGTCGACATCACTGTCGGTGGACTTGATGCCGTCACCACCAGCGGTCACGTCGATGGTGCCGCCGTTGATGTCGAGGAAGTCCTTGCCCCGGATGCCGTCGTCGACAGCATTCACGGTGATCGTGCCCGACTCGATGATCAGGCCGTCCTTGCTGACGATGCCGTCGTACGCGTTGCCTTGCACGATCAACGCGCCGGATCCGTTGATCCGCAGGTCGGACTTGCTGAACAGCGCCGCGTCCGGCTCGTCGGTGTTCGGATCCGGATAGACGTACCTGGTCGCGTCGGAGAGCCGGCTGGTGGTGCCGGCCGCGAGCGTGATCACGACCTCATCGGCGTCGGCGACCTGCAACGGCGCGTTGCTGGAGTTGGAGATGGCGGCACCGTTGAGGATCAGATTCACGGCACCCGAAGCGGCGGTGTCGACGTTGAGGTAGCCGTCGTTGAGGGTGCCGCTGATCTCGTAGGTGCCTGGAGCAGTGATCGTCACGGCGCGCCCGGCGATGGTGACGTCGGCGCTCGGGCTGGTGGCACTGGCGCCGGTCAGCGTGATGGGGACGGTCGCCTGCGCGGTGGCCGGTGCCCCCAGCGGACCGACGGTCAGTGCGACCGCGAGCCCGAGGGGGACAATGGCTCTCAGCGGGATGCGTTTCATGGCTCTGTCCTGACTTGGATCGATGGGACGGGATCCACGCGTTCGCCACTATAGATGAATGTCGATTAGCTTCGGGTGATTCGCCCACACTGTGGCCACCTCCCAGGTGCCGACCGCAGACGCGACGAGCCGATGGCCATCAGGATGACCATCGGCTCGGTGACGCTTGCCTGTCGCCCGGACGGCTGCCGGCCAGGCGGGCTACGTGATCAACTACGAAGTGGGCCGGGCCGAGGCTCAGCTCGGCCCGAGACCACCGGACGGGTGCCGGTCAGCCGGCAACCCGCCGGTCTTCGCCGGTGCGGTTCAGCGGTTCCGCTTCGCTGCCCGCTTGCGGGGCGGCGTCAACAGGTCGGCGATCGCGGCGATGGCCGACGGCACCAGCCGGTAGTACGCCCACACCCCACGCTTGTCCCGCTCTAGCAGGCCCGCCTCGGTGAGGATCCGAAGGTGGTGACTCACGGTCGGCTGGGAAAGCCCGAGCGGTGCGGTGAGGTCACTCACGGACGCCTCCCCGTCCGGTGACGACTGGATCAGGCTGAGCAGTCGCAGTCGGGCCGGGTCGGCGAACGCCTTCAGCACCCCCGCGAGCCGCTCGGCATCGGCAGGCTTGATCGGTTCGCCGGCGAGGGGCGAGATGGCCGGCGTCCTGGTCTCCACAGTTCCCACACCTGCATCGTTGCAGCATCACCGCCAATCGGCGGTGAAACGAGGCCTGTATCACCGTGAGTTGTACCGAATCCACCCCTGGGTCAAACCGGCTGGTCACGAGGAGGTACGGACGGGAGCGACAAGAGCCGGGCTCACACTGTGACGACAACCTTGGCGCGGGCGTGCTCGGTCTCGACGTACCGGATCGCGTCGGGCACCTCGCTGAGTCGGTAGGTCCGGTCGATGACCGGCGTCAGCTTGCCGGACTCAGCCAGCTCCCGCAGCTCGGCGAGGCGCCCCCGACCCGCCGTCACCGATGGCGCGACGATGCGGTGTCTGACGAAGCGCCCCACGATCGGCCCGCGGATCAACAGGCTCATCGGCCCGAAGAGACTCCCTCCGCTGAACGTGCCTCCCCCGGAGAGTACGAGCACCCCGTCCGGAGTGAGAATCTGCCGAAAGCCGGTCAGCGACCGGTTGCCCACCAGGTCCAGCAGCACGTCGTAACGTCGGCCGGCGCGGACCGCCTCGGTGCGGGTGAAGTCCTCCCTGGTGTAGTCGACGACATGATCCGCACCGAGTGAACGGACCAGCTCGACGTTGCGGGTCCGGCACACCGCGGTCACCTGCGCGCCGTACGCCTTGGCCAACTGCACCGCGAAGGTGCCCACCCCGCCGGACGCCCCGTTGATCAGGACGTGCTGCCCGGCCCGGAGTCCGGCGGCGTCGCGCAGGCAGACCAGGGCGGTGGTGGCGGCCAGCGGGATCGCCGCCGCCCGCTCGAAGCTCAGGTTCGCCGGTTTCGCCTCGACCAGCTTCTCGGTCACGCACACGTACTCGGCGAAAGCACCACCGGCCGGGCCGGCCTCGCCGAACACCTCGTCGCCGGGCCTGAACCGGGTCACCGCGCGGCCGACCGCCTCGACCTGGCCGGCGAAATCCTGGCCCCGGACCATCGCCACGGGCCGGCGGAGCCCGAACGACAGTCGGGCCAGGTACGGGTCACCGCGCACGGCGTGCCAGTCGTACGCGTTGATCGAGCTTGCCCGCACCCGGACCAGCACCTCGTCGTCGCCGGGAGTTGGGATGTCGACCTCACACAGCCGCAGCACTTCGGGGGAGCCGTATCGGTGCTGCACGATCGCCTTCATCGGAATCTCCTCGCCGTCGCGTATCGGATGCGCTGTGACAGAGCCTGTCGGCACGGACCAGGCGACGCGTCGGCGCGGCGGCGACACCGCTCCTACTCCCCGCGCGGCAGCACGGAGGGTCGGCTACTCCGGCGGAGGTACGCCGAGTCACCCCCGTCCGGGCTGCCGTGAAGACCGTCGATCGGCCTACAGTGCGGGCATGAGCGGGTCGAACCCCGATGCCGAGCTGGCACCGCCTCTCGGGCGGGCGACGTCCCGACGCGGCCCCGGCCTGGCGGTGCTCACCGCGCTCGGCCAACCGGCCGGAACCGCGATCATCGCCGGTTGGCAGCACGCCAGCGTCGGCACCATCGGGTACGCGCTGCTCGTGTTCAGTGGGCTCGCGCTGGCCGACCGGCACCGGTCCCCGAGGCGGAACTTCCTGATCGTGGTCGCCGCGACCCTGGCGTACCACCTGCTGAACCGGCCGTTCGGGGTGACGTTGCTGGCCCCGATGATCGCCGCAGCGGCGGTCGTGACCGCCGGTCACCGGTGGCTGGTGGCGGTGACGACCGCTGGGGCGTACGCCAGTTGGGTGGTGGTCAGCGGTGTCGCCGCGCGCCCGGCGCTGGCGGCGTTGGCCCTGATCGTCGGTGCCGGCCTGGTCACCGAGATCGGCACGCTCGTCTCCCGCAGAATTCACGACGCCGGGGCGGAACGACGCCGGCTCTCCGAGGAACGGCAACGCCGCCGGGCCAGCGAGCAACGGCTGCTGATCGCCGCCGAGTTGCATGACGTACTCGGTCATCATCTGTCGCTGATCAACGTAAGGGCCGGCGTCGGTCTGCACCTGATGGACCGCGACCCGGAACAGGCACGGGCCGCGCTCCACGCGATTGCGCAGTCCAGCGCGGAGGCGCTACGCGAGGTTCAGACGGTGCTCAACACGCTCTATCCGACCGGCGAGGCCGCCCCGCGAGCCCCGACGCCGGGACTGGACCGGCTCGCCGAGCTGACCGAGGCGGCCGCGCTGCCGATCCGGACCGTGCTCGACGGTCCGGCCCGGGCGCTGCCCGCGGCCGTGGACCGGGCCGCGTACCGGATCGTGCAGGAGGCGCTGACCAACATCCGCCGGCACGCCGGGACAGGTGCCGCCGCCACCGTCACCATCGGGTACCGGCAGGACGCGTTGGTGGTCGAGATCGACGACGACGGCGGCGGCGTGCGGCATCCGGAGCCCGCTTGTGCGGGCAACGGCATCACGGGGATGCGGGAGCGGGCTGCCGCGTTGGGCGGCGAGCTGACCGCCGGCCCGGCACCCGACGGCAACGGCGGCTGGCGGGTACGTGCCACCCTGCCGCTGGGGAGCGACCAGACGCGGGAGGCGACATCGTGATCCGGGTACTGCTCGTCGACGATCAGGTGCTGGTCCGGGCCGGCTTCCGAGCGCTGCTGGACGCCGAGCCGGACATCACCGTCGTCGGCGAGGCCGGCGACGGTGCGCAGGCGGTCCGGCTGGCCCGGCAGACCGCTCCGGACGTGATCCTGATGGACATCCGGATGCCCGGCATGGACGGGTTGGCCGCCACCCGGCAGATAGCCGTTGATCCGGAGCTGTCCGGGGTGCGGATCGTCGTGCTCACCACCTTCGAGTTGGACGAGTACGTCGGCGAGGCGCTGCGCGCCGGTGCCGCCGGGTTCCTGGTGAAGAACACCCAGCCGGCCGAGCTGATCCAGGGCGTACGGGTGGTGGCTGCCGGGGACGGGCTGCTGTCGCCGAGTGTGACCCGGCGGGTGATCGAACAGTTCGCCGCCGGTACCGCCACGCCGGCAGCACCTCAACGGTTGGCCGGGCTGACCGAGCGGGAACGGGAGGTGGTGACCCTGGTCGGCATCGGACTGTCCAACGACGAGATCGCCGCGCGGCTGGTGGTCAGTCCGGCCACCGCCAAGACGCACGTGTCCCGGGCCATGGTCAAACTTGCTGCCCGGGACCGCGCCCAACTGGTGGTGTTCGCGTACGAGGCCGGCCTGGTCCGCCCCGGATGGCTACCCTGACCCGGCATCAGGCGCACCTGCGGGAAGGTGACGGCGAGAGACGACGGGCCGATGCCGGAGCACCGGCCCGTCGCCTTTCCCGGCTTGGCTACGGTCTACCCGGGTTCAGGCTCCCGCACAGGTGACGGTGGCCCCGCTGCCGTTCCCGGTCCCATGGAACCCGAAATTGGTGCTCGCCGAGCAGGGTCGTCAACAGATGTTGCGGACTGGAATCGATCTGGGCCCGAGGAATTCGGACGTCGTCGGCGGGTTCCTGGGCGTTCTCATCAGACTGCATCACCACCCGGCACACGAATTCGCCGGACGACGCGGCAACCGACGCAGCGCCCACATCACCGCACTAGGCGCCCTGTCCCTGGTTCTGCATCAGACCGCCGTCCATGAAGTACGTCGACCCGGTGACGTAGTCGGCGTCGTCGCTGGCCAGGAAGACGGCCAGCTTGGCGATCTCCTCAGGCTGTGCGGCACGCTTCCACGGGATCGACTGCACCTGCTCTTCGAGGAACTTCGGGTCGTCGATCGCCTGCTGGTTGAAGGGGGTGAGCACCATGCCCGGCCCGATGTTGTTCACGTTCATGTGCATCGGAGCGACCTCCAGGGCGATGCTCTTGGCCAGTTCGAGCATGCCGCCCTTGCTGGCGTCGTAATCGGAGCCACCGGCCCGAGCCACCTCTTGGTGGATCGAGGTGATGTTGATTATCTTGCCGTGCCCGCCCTCGTCACGGCGGTGCCGGATGAACCGCCGGCAACAGAAGAACATCCCGTACAGGTTGGTCCGGATCGCCCGGTCCCAGGTGTCGGTGTCCAGGTCGGCCACGGGTATCCCGGAGGCGTCCACACCCGCGTCGTTCATCAGGATGTCCAGCCGGTCGAACTCCGCCAGCGCCTCGTCGAACATCGCCTCGACCTGATGCTCGACGCTGATGTCGCCCTGCACCACGACAGCTCGCTGGCCCGCCTTCTCCACCTCGGCCTTCGTATGGTTCGCGCCTGCGTGGTCGTGCAGGTAGTGCACCACCACGTCGGCGCCCTCGCGAGCGAACTCGATCGCGGTGGCTTGTCCGATTCCCGAGTCCGAGCCGGTGATCATCGCGGTCCTGCCCGCCAGCCGTCCGGTCATCAGGGCTCCCTCCGTCGTTACCCGGTGCTGCGGCTTACCCGCCTGCCGGGGTCATAACCGAACCCGATCGGGCCCTGGGCACGGCAGCGGCGGAGCGGTGCCCGGGCCGACGTAAGGTCACCGCGCGTCCGCTGGACCGGTCCGGGCCTCGACCTGATCGATGATCCACGCCGCGTTGATGAGACCGATGTGGGACAACGCCTGGGGGAAGTTCCCGATCTGACTGCCGTCGCGGCGGTCTATCTCTTCCGACAGCAGGCCGACATCGTTCGCCCGGGCGGTGACGCTGTCGAAGATTCGTCGGGCTGCGTCGATCTGCCCGGCCAGGGCCAACGCCTCGACCAGCCAGTACGAGCAGGTGACGAAGGCACCCTCGTCACCCGCTCCGGTCCAGCGCTGCACGAGACCGTCCCTGGTCAGATCACGTTCGATGGACCGCACGGTGGAGAGCACCCGCTCGTCGTCGCCGGGCAGGAACCCGAGGATCGGCATACCAAGGACACCAGCGTCGAGGTGATCGGACCCGAACGCTCCGGTGAACGCAGCGGTGGACGTGTTCCAGCCCTCGCTGAGGATCGCTGCGCGGACCTCGTCCCTGGCCTTCGACCACCGCGGGACCTGCTCCTGGGCGTCGAGCGCCCGGGCCAACTTGACGGCCCGATCCAGAGCAACCCAGCACATCACCTTCGAGGTGAGGTAGTGCCGCTCCCCTTCGCGCCCTTCCCAGGGACCGGCATCGGGCTCCCGCCAGGTGTCAGCGGCCCGGTTCGCCAGGGATCGCAGCAGATTCGCGGCGGCCGGCGACAGGTCCATCACCTGGTCCCGTAGCACCCACGCGCACTCCAGCACCTCGCCGAGGACGTCGAGTTGCTTCTGCCGCCAGGCGTCGTTACCGACGCGCACCGGCCGGCTGTCGCGGTGACCCTCCAGATGATCCAGGGTGTGCTCGGTCAGGTCACGCTCACCAACAACGCCGAACATGATCGGCACGTGGTCGGCCTCGTCCACCGATCCCACCGATGCGGCGATCCAGTCGAAGAATCTGCGCGCTTCGTCGGGACAGGCGGCCACCCAGAGCGCCTTGAGGGTGAAGCTGCCGTCGCGGAGCCAGGCAAACCGGTAGTCCCAGTTCGCCGCGCCGCCGATCTCCTCCGGCAGTGAGGTGGTGGCTGCGGCGACCACCGCGCCGGTCGGCTGGTAGGTCAACGCCTGCAGGACCAGGGCGCTACGCCGGACCTGCTCCCGGTAGGGTCCCTGATAACCCTGGTGGATCTGATCCCAGGACTGCCACCCGGCGACGGTCTCGCGCAGTGCGGAACGCCCGTCCAGCGGTACGATCTGCGGGTCGTCGGCCCTCCGATGGTGCAGCGCGAACGCTGCGCTGTCGCCCTCGGCGAGAGTGAGTCGTCCGGTCACCAGTGGCCCCTCGAGGGTGAGACCGCGATCGCTGGTCAGCACCAGCCGGTCGGCGCCTGCGAATATTTCGATTCCCACCGGCGTCTCGGCAACCGTGGGAGTCATCAGGCCGTACTCCGGCCGGGCCGCGACCTCGATCGCCACCTCGACCGTGCCGCTGACAACCTCGATCTGCCGTAGCAGGACGTGCGGAGACGTGAAACCGATCCCGTGACCGCGTTCCCCGAATCCGAGGCTGAGGGCGTCGGTCAGCCACAGCACGCCGCCCGGGGTGTGAAACTCCGTGCGAAGCACCATCGTTCCGTCGAGGTACTGACGGGTGGTCGTGTACGGCCCGAGCGGCCGGATCGACCAATGGCCGCCAGCGCTGCCCAGCACCCGCGCGAACACGCTGGGCGCGTCGAATCTGGGCGGACACCACCAGTCCACGGACCCGTCCGAGGACACCAACGCGGCACCCTGACAGTCGCCGAGAAGCGCGTAGTCGCTGATCACCGCCACGCCTCCGCCTACCCGCCATCGCGACTCCTACGCCCGCACGCTGGCTTGATCAGCGGCGACCAAGTGCCGACTCCAGGCGTTGGATGAGCGTCTTGCGGCCCTTGCCAGCGCGCTCCGCGCGTAGTGCCGCCCGGAGCTGACCGGGGTCGAGGTCGCGGACGTGTCGCGCGGCTTCGGCGACCGGCAGTTCCGTGAGGGACACGGATGCCGCGGCGTTCCGGCGCGCACGCTTGGCCGGGCCGGTGTTGGCGACGTACTGCCTGCCGGACTTCGACGCCTTCCGCTTCTTGACGTCGGTCGCTTGCCGCTGCTCCGCGGAGAGCTGGTTCCACGCCTGATCGGGCAGGTAGCGGTCGGTCTCACCGTCGTGTCGCGCCCGGGTTCCGCCCTGCCTGGTCCGCCACTTCTGATCGCCCCACTGTTGCAGGGACTTCTGCCGCTCGTCCTTCGGGCCCTGGTAGCCGCCGCCGCGCTTCTGGTACTCCTTGGTGAGCAGTTGCGACTTGCGCGCCGACCACTGGCCCGCCCGGCCGCCCCGGTCGGACGCCTTGATCTCTTCTTTGAGCTGTTCTCGCAGCTCCGGCTTCGTGTACCGCGCCATGCGCGTGGGGTACCCGCCGTCGCGCACGGTACGCACGGCTCACGGCTCACGGCTCGGCGGCGTCGGTGTTCGGCCGGGCGCCGGCGATGAACGTGTCCAGGGCTGGCCCGTGCAACACGCCGCCGGGCAGCGGATCGCGCAGTGCCCGTGCCACCAGGCGCGCCACGGGCAGCCGGTGCGGGCGTGGTGCTGCGGCCAGCACCACGTTGCCGTACCGCCGGCCGCGCAGCATCCGCCGGTCGGCGACGACGCACACGTCGGCGAAGACCGCCCGCAGGGTGGCGGCCTGCACCCGGGTGAAGACCAGCGGCGGCAGGTCGGTGACGTTGACCAGGTAGATGCCGTCCGGGCGCAGAACCCGGGCGACCTCGGCCACGAAGGCCACGGCGGCCACGTGGGGTGGCATCCGGGCCGCGCGATAGATGTCGGCGAGCACCAGGTCGTACGCCCCGGCGGGCGCGGCGACGACCGCTTCCCGGGCGTCGGCGACGTGGATCTCGACACCGGCCGGTCGAGGCGGGAAGGCGCGCTCCACGAGTTCGACCACGGCCCGATCCCGCTCCACCACCACCTGCGGCGACCCGGGTCGCGTCGCGGCGACGTAGCGCGGAAGCGTCAGCGCCCCGCCGCCGAGATGCAGCACCTTCAGCGGATCACCGACCGGTGCCGCAAGATCGATTACGGCGGCCATCCGGCGGACGTACTCGAAATGCAGGTAGGTGGGATCGACGACATCCACGTACGACTGCTCGACGCCGCCGGCGAGCAGCGTACGCCCGGTCGACCGGGCCGGATCGACGGCCAGTTCGAGGCGCTCGTCGGCGTCCATGAACAGGCAGGCTAATCGGCATCCCGCAGGTCACCGAGGCTGGGTGGGCGACACCGGGTCGACTGACCCGACGAGGCAGCGCACTGGTACGGATCCACGTTCTCCACTACGATCGGCCATCGATACGTCACGATGGGTTGATCATTCCGCTGATTCGCGGGTGATTCGGTCTGCTTTAGGGGTTGACCAATGCCAGACGTCGCCAGGGTCGCCACGCGGTCGTACCCGTTCAGCCCTCCCGATCGACTCAACCTCGACCCCCTCTACGCCGTGCTGCGGCGCACCGAGCCACTCACCCGGGTACGGCTGCCGTTCGGCGAGGAGGCGTGGCTCGCCACCCGATACGCCGACGTGCGGACCGTTCTCGGTGACGCGAGATTCAGTCGGGCCGCCAGCGTCGGCCGGGACGAGCCGCGGCTCACCCCGAGGCAGATCGAGGGCGGCATCCTGTCCATGGATCCGCCGGAGCACACCCGGCTGCGGCGGCTGGTCGCCAAGGCGTTCACCGCCCGCCGGGTCGAGCAACTCCGGCCCCGGACCCGGCAGATCGCCGACGAACTGATCGATGCCATGGCGACGGCCGGGCCGCCGGCCGACCTGGTCGAGCATTTCGCCACCCCGCTGCCGATCCAGGTGATCTGTGAGCTGCTCGGGGTACCCTTCGCCGACCGGCATCTCTTCCACGTCTGGTCGGAGGCGATCGTCTCGACCACCTCGCTGTCACCCGAGCAGATCCACGAGTACCTCGACAACCTGTACGGGTACATCGGCGAACTCGTCCAGCAGCGGCGCCGGGAGCCCACCGACGACCTCATCTGCGCCATGGTGCGGGCGCGCGACGAGCACCAGGACCGGTTCACCGAACAGGAGGTCGTGCAGCTCGCCGCCGGGCTGCTCGCCGCCGGCCACGAAACCACAGTCACCCAGCTGCCCAACTTCGCGTACGTCCTGCTTACCCATCCGGACCAGTTGGCCTGGCTGCGGAACGAACCGGACCGGATTCCGACCGCGATCGAGGAACTGATGCGCTACGTCCCGCTCGGGGTGGCGTCCGCGTTCGCTCGGTACGCCACCGAGGACATCGAGGTCGGCGGGGTGCTGGTGCGAGCTGGCGAACCCGTGATCGCCTCGCTCTCCTCGGCGAACCGGGACGAGTCCGTCTTCGCCGATCCCGACCGGCTCGACCTTGGCCGCGAGACCAACCCGCACATCGGCTTCGGACACGGTGTGCACCACTGCCTGGGTGCCCAGCTCGCCCGGATGGAGTTGCAGGTCGGGATCGGCACCCTTGTCGCCCGGCTGCCCGAGCTGCGGATCGCCGTGCCCGAGGCGGAACTCACCTGGAAGAGCGGGATGATCGTCCGAGGTCTGGCCCGGATGCCGGTGACCTGGTGAGCGCCGACTGGCGGATTGAGGTCGACGCACGGCGCTGCATCGGCTCGGGCGGCTGCGCCGGCATGGCACCGGCCCACTTTCGGATGGAGTCGGGGGTGGCCACCCCGATCGCGGCGGCCGTCGAGCCGACCGAGACGGTGATCGACGCTGCAGAGTCGTGCCCGGTCGAGGCGATCGCGGTACGCGACGACGATGGCTCCCTGATCGCTCCGGCCTGACCCGTCGACCAGACCTTCATCTCCCACCACCAGGTGCGCCACCTCCTCCCGCACCGGTCATTCGCCGAAAAACTATCGGTCGAGGCCCGAAACTACCGGTTGAAAACCGGGGAGTCTTCTGCCAGCCTGAGAGGCATCGATCGATGTGATCGTTAACAATGTGTTCCGGACCTGGGAGGCGCCGCACCCGACCATCAGGCCCTTAACCACCTGCCAGGTGACCACCACCATCACCACCTGGAGCTCGGCGTCCACAACCACCTCCGACGGACTCCTCGCGACCTTCACCTACTGGTCAGGTGGCCAGAGCCGACTCGTCTCCGGACACCCGACCTGAGTTCCGGCCCGGTCGGCGGACTCGACATCGTGGGTTGCCCGCCAGCAGAGCGGTCCTCCCATCCGAACAGTGACAGAAGTTTCCCATTCCACCTGTGGAGGATCAGCATGATCTCCCGGAACCGTCCCTCCGGGCGTCGACTTCGAACGCTCTCTGCCTCCGGAACCGCAGCGATAGTTGCGGTTCTCGTCGTCTCTCTGCTGCCTAGTCTCGCCCAGGCCGCCGAATCCACCCTCGCTGCGGCTGCGGCCCAGTCCGGGCGGTACTTCGGTGCTGCCGTAGCGGCGAACAAGCTCAGCGACGGCGCGTACACGACGATCCTGAACCGCGAGTTCGACAGCGTCACTCCCGAGAACGAAATGAAGATCGACGCGACCGAACCGCAGCAGAACAACTTCACGTTCGGC
>NZ_BOPB01000041.1 GCF_016863535.1 Micromonospora lutea | reverse complement strand
CATGGTCGCCCGCGCCGCCGCTGGACGAGCTCTGGCCATCCGTTGATGAGCGTCACTACACTGGCGTCAGTGTTGGTGGTCCAGGTGCTCGGCCGTTTGCGCGTGTGGCACGGTGACCGCGAGGTTGACACCGGTCCGCCCACTCGCCGCCTCGTGCTGGGCGTCCTGCTACTGAACGCCGGGCGGTTGACGACGCGTCGCGAGCTGATCGAATCACTCTGGCAGGAGCGACCGCCGTCGAGCGCGGTCAACGTGCTGCACACCCACGTCAAGCACCTGCGCCGCCTGCTGGATCCGCAGCGCAGCCCTCGCGGTCGGGGCGGCGTGCTCGCCACCGTTGGTGACGGATACCTGTTACGGCTGCCCGACAACGCCCTGGACCTGCAGCGCTTCCGTCAGTCGGTGCACGCCGCGCAGACAGCCGAAGGCGACGGTGAGCTGGTCCGCGCGGTGGCGATGCTCCGGGAAGCGCTGCGGTTGTGGGAGGACGACCCACTCTGCGACGTACCCATGCTCGACAACCATCCGCAGGTCATGGGTCTGCGGGCGGAGCGCCGCCGGGCCCAACTGTCCTACTGGGACCTGATGCTTCAGGCTGGCCACGCGGCCGAGATCCTCGCCGCACTGGCAGTGGAGGGCGCCGTGCATCCGCTCGACGAGGCGGTGCAGGCCACGCTGATCCGGGCGTACCAGGCCACCGGGCAACGGACGGCCGCGTTCGAGCGCTACGAGGCGACCCGCCGCGCGCTCGCCGACGAACTGGGCGTGTCCCCCGGACCGGAACTGACGCGGACCCACCACCAACTGCTCGGCGAACCGGTGAACCGCCACGCGGTAGGAATTCCACGCCAGCTTCCGGCACCGGTCCCAGACTTCGTGGGTCGGGTCGACGACCTTGCCCGTCTCGACGCCGCGCACGCTACCCGCCCGCCCGGAGTCGTGGTGGTCTGTGGCACGGCGGGGGTGGGCAAGACCGCGCTCGTCGTGCACTGGGGTCACCTTCGTCGAGACCGTTTCCCGGATGGCCGGATCTACCTCGACATGCGTGGCGAGGACGTCGAACACGCCCTGCCGGCGCAGGAGGCGCTGGGCCGCCTGCTCACCGCCGTCGGCGTACCCGACCAGGACATCCCGTCCGACGCGCAGTCACGCGCCGCGCGTTGGCGTACCGAGACCGACGGCCGGCGACTGCTGGTGGTTCTGGACAACGCGGCCTCCACCGAGCAGATCCCACAGCGGGAGGCTGACCCGGGTACGGCGTGGAGCGCCACGACAGGGTGGCTGAGGGTGAATCCCCACCCAACTCGACATTTCTTCCCATAGGTTCGATGCGCAGGACACAGCCGAACCGGGAGAGACGTGGACAGCTATCCGGCGATCGAGGATCACGGACTCATCGGCGACCTGCAGACCGCCGCGCTGGTGACGTGCGACGGGACGGTCGACTGGTTCTGCGCGCCGCGCTTCGACTCGCCGAGTATCTTCGCCGCCCTGCTCGACAAGGAGAAGGGCGGCTTTTTCCGGATCGCGCCGCACGACGTGCGGTACGTCACCAAACAGCTCTATCTCCCCGGCACACCCATCCTGATCACCCGGTTCATCAGCGCGGACGGTGTGGCCGAGGTGACGGACTTCATGCCGGTCACCGGCGAGCGGGCCATCGACGCGCACCGCCTGGTCCGCCTCGTCACCATGGTCCGCGGCAGCATGCGCTTCCGGGTGGAGTGCCGGCCGCGGTTCGACTACGCCCGCGAGGGGCATCAGCTGGAAGCCCACCGCCACGGCTACGTCTTCCGCAGCCGGTCGGCGACGTTGACGTTCAACCCGGTCGATCCGGTGCGGCAGTTGATCTCCGAACGCGGCGACATCCGCCTGGAGGGCAACGACCTGGTCGCGTACGGCACCCTCAACGAGGGCGACACCGGCGGGGTGGTCCTGGAGACCGCCGGCACGCAGCCACGGATCATCTCCCAGGAAGAAGTCCAGGGGATGTTCGAGTGGACCCGGGACTACTGGCGACGCTGGCTTGACCGCTCACGCTACACCGGTCGCTGGCGGGAGATGGTCGAGCGCTCCGCGATCACGCTGAAACTCATGACGTACGCGCCGACCGGTGCGATGATCGCCGCGCCCACCGCCGCGCTGCCCGAGTTGGTCGGCGGCACCCGCAACTGGGACTACCGCTACACCTGGGTACGCGACACCTCGTTCTCGGTGCACGCGTTGCTCGGCCTCGGTTTCACCGAGGAGGTGAGCCGCTACATCGACTGGTTGGACGAGCGGATCCGTGAGGCCGGCGACCATCGGGATCCGCTGAAGATCATGTATCGGGTGGACGGCTCGTCCGACCTGCACGAGGAAGTTCTCGACCACCTGGAGGGCTACCGCGGCTCGCGGCCGGTGCGGATCGGCAACGGCGCCGCCGACCAGCTCCAGCTCGACATCCACGGCGAGGCCCTCTATGCCATGCACCTCGCTGAC
Organism: Micromonospora lutea; assembly: GCF_016863535.1. Taxonomy (GTDB): domain Bacteria; phylum Actinomycetota; class Actinomycetes; order Mycobacteriales; family Micromonosporaceae; genus Micromonospora; species Micromonospora lutea. Next base: position 15,058 of record NZ_BOPB01000041.1, on the reverse strand, counting down.
GAGCAGGGCATTCGCGTCTCGCACCAGGTGTGGCAGAGCACCGTCCGGCTCGTCGACTGGCTCTGCAATCATTGGGACCAGGCCGACGCCGGCATCTGGGAAAGCCGCCACCACCCCCGCAATTACACCTTCGGCCGGGTGATGTCCTGGGTCGCGCTGGACCGGGCCATCCGCCTCGCCACCCGCACCGGCCGCCCCGGCGCCATCGCCTCCTGGTCCGAGCAACGCAACCGCATCTACAACCAGGTCATGGACCGTGGATTCGACCGGAATCGCGGCACCTTCGTGCAGGCGTACGGCGAGAACATGCTGGACGCGGCGTTGCTCGCGATGCCGGCAGTCGGCTTCGTCACGCCGAACGACCCACTGTGGCGGTCCACCCTGAACGCGATCGAACGTGAACTGGTCTCCGACAGCCTGGTCCACCGGTACGACCCGTACCACTCCCCCGACGGTCTGCCGGGCCACGAAGGCACGTTCAACATGTGCACGTTCTGGTACGTCGAGGCCCTGGCCCGGTCCGGCCGCCTCGACGACGCACGACTCACGTTCGAGAAGATGTTCACCTTCAGCAACCACCTCGGCCTCTACGCCGAGGAGATCGCGGCGACCGGCGAGCAGATCGGCAACTACCCCCAGGCGTTCAGCCACCTCGCGCTGATCAACTCAGCGCTGGCGCTCAACGATCTGCTCGACACCGACGCCAACAGCGCGAGCCACCTTCACCGATCTTGAAGATCACGTGGGAGCCGAGCCAACTCCGGCCGGATCGCCAAGCCCCATCTACTGACGCGCAGGCCCCTCACAGTTGCACCGCCCTCGTGAAATGGATGGCGTGGCTGACGACATCGAACAACGGCTGACTTCGGCCGCTGAAGCACTCCGTGAGTACGAGACGACCACCCAGCGTAGTGCGGATCTGCGCCGGCGAATGGACGAGATGACCACGCAGCTCGCCGCATTGCGCGCACGGCACGCCCGCGAGCAGAAGGACGTCGAGCAGTTGGAGGGTCTCTCCCTGACCCGGGTGCTGGTCTCGTTGCGCGGCGCCCGTGATGACACGCTGGCGCGTGAACGCGCGGAGGCCGACGCCGCACGCTATCGGGTGACCGAGGCCGAGGGCCGGCTTGAGGCGCTACGACGGGAAGACGCGGCCACGCAGGCGCGACTGCGTCAGCTCGCCGCAGCGCCGAGCGCCTACGCCGCTGTACTCGACGACAAGGAGCGACACCTGGACGGCTCCGACGACCCGCGCCGTGCGCCGCTGCTGGCGCTGGCCGACGAGCGAGGACGGCTCAACGGTGAGCTGCACGAGGTGACCGAGGCCATGCAGGCCGCGCGGACCGCGTCACACGCCCTGTCCCAGGTACGGGACAAGCTCGGTAGCGCCTCCGGCTGGTCGACCTACGACACGTTCTTCGGTGGAGGTGCGATCAGCAGCGCGATCAAACACTCCAGGCTGGATGAGGCGGCGCACGCCGCAGCCCGTGCCGATCGTTGCCTCGTGGTGCTGCGGACCGAACTCACCGACGTCCCTGGGATGGCACTGACGGCCCCGCAGCTGGCGGTCAACGGCCTGACCCGGTTCGTCGACGTCTGGTTCGACAACATCTTCACCGACCTCGCGGTACGAGATCGGATCAAGCAGGCCGAGCAGAACATCGCCCAGTCCATGCGGCTGGTGCGCGATGTGCAAGCCCGGCTGGAGCAACGGGCAGCCCAGGTACGCGCTCGACTCGCCATGATCGACATCGAACGCCGCAATCTCCTCACCCAAGGGTGAGCGGCTCAGCGAAGATGATCGACGATGCGGGTCTCCAGGTCTGATGCTGTTCCTTATGCCAGCCGTGCCGTATGAACTTGAGCGGGCCGACGGCGCATACTCACCCGTGGAGATCGCGATCCGTCGCGGTCTCGGGCAGGACGCTGTCGGTCCGGACGGGAACGGCACCGACGGTGGCGAATCCCGGCCGGCGTCCAGCACAGTTGCCCGTGGCTGGTGACCTGCGGCAGGGGCAGTGCGCGGGCGGGCTACGTACGACGGAGACGGGGGTGGCAATGGCGCTACGAGTGAGTGGCCGTAATGCGCGGTTCCAGCAGTGGGAAGCTCTTCTCGGCAATCGGACCAAGCGGCAGCGACGCGGCGAGTTCCTCGTGCAGGGCGTACGCCCGATCACCCTGGCCATCGAGCACGGCTGGCAGATCCGGGAGCTGCTCTACGACACCGGTGCCCAACTGTCCGGCTGGGCACGCGAGACCCTGGACTCAGTCCGGGCGGAGAAGTTCGCAGTCTCGCGTGAACTGATGCACGACCTGGGAGGTAAGGCAGACGCCGTTCCCGAGCTGCTGGCCGTGGTCGCGCTGCCGGAGGACGACCTGGGCCGGATCCCGGTCGGTCCCACCATGCTCACCGTCGTGTTCGATCGCCCCACCAGCCCCGGCAACATCGGGACCCTCGTGCGGTCGGCGGATGCCTTCGGCGCCGGCGGCGTGATCGTCACCGGCCACGCCGCCGATGTGTACGACCCGAAGGCGGTCCGGGCGAGCACCGGCTCGCTGTTCGCCGTGCCCGTGGTCCGGGTTCCCTCCCACCAGGCCGTTCTGTCCTGGGTCGCTGACGTCCGTGCCGCCGGCATCGGCATGGGCATCATCGGAACCGATGAGCGCGGCACCGTGGACACCGCCGAGTACGACTTCACCCAACCCACCCTGACGTTGATCGGCAACGAGACCACCGGTCTCAGCTCCGGCTGGCGCGAGGCATGCGACCAGCTCGTCCGGATCCCCATGGTCGGGTCCGCCAGCTCCCTGAACGCGGCGACCGCCGCGACTGTCGTGCTCTACGAGTCGGCACGCCAGCGGGCCGCCGCCGCCCGGCGGTAGAAGATCCAGATCAGGCAATCTTTCCCGCTCGGATATTCGGCTTTCGGAGAACCGTAAATCGTCACCGGGATGCTTGACTTCGCCGTTGAACATGAACACATGAAGGCATCCGCGAGATTTATGGCCGTGGCTCTGGTGGCTACCCTGGTGACCACTCTGGCCGCTTGCACGTCCGACCGGACACCGCCCGTCGCCACAACCAGTGGCGCTGCGGGTACCACCTGGACCGGGGTCACACACAGTCAGAAGAGCCGAAGCTACAGCGACATGAGCGCCGGCTACACGGCTGACGGCGACTTCTGGTTCCAGGCCGACGCCGACGGCGCGGTGACCGGCTTCGCCGTTGTCGTCTTCCGACCCACCCACGACGTGTCCCAACTCAACGCCAAGGTCAACGCCGCGAAGGCAGTCGGAAGCTCGACGGCCGGTATCCTCGGGTGGCCGGCCCTGATTCCCAACGTCAGCATTCAAACGATCATCGGCGTCGAAGTGGCCTGGGCACAACCCATGCTGACCATTCACGGCCCGATCAGCGGGCAATTCCTCCACGGAAAGCTCACCCTCGGCTGGGCCGGCGAGCAGCCAGACGAGATTGCCTGCAAAGTGACGCTGAGATACTTGAACAAGAACGATGTGCTCACGGAGGGAGGCTTCAAGCTCGAATCGCCGTGGCCATCGGAAGCCGTCGGCACAGATCCGTCAGGTCTACTCATGCTCGCCACTAATTCCACGACCGAGACCCAGGATGGTGACGCCACAGTCAGCCACGCGTGGACCTGGACGGCACGGCGTGGCAGTTAGCGTCCGGACTGCACCTTTGGTTGAGTGGCCTCGCCATCACCCTCCCGGCAGTGAATCGACCAGGAAAACCTGGTCCGCGCCACCTGTGCACGGTTCCGCCGCCGCCTCGGCCGGCACCTCGGTGTCGGGGTCCCGGATGCCCAGGCACAGGTCGCTGTCCGCCGGTCGGATGCGGTACCCGGTCGGCACCGAGCCGGTCGGCTCGAAACGGAACAGTTGCGGCCAGAAGTCGGTGCGGCAGTGCTGCCATGGCTCAACCAGGTATCGGCCGGGATCCTCCCGGCGGACGGTGAGACAGCCCGGCCCGTGCACCGGGTGATCCCATTTGATGAAGTACAGGCCGTCCGCCACCGGCTGCAGGTAGGTGTCCGGTGGGGTCGCCTCGGTGCACGGACGCTGGACCGCCACCGCGTTGGGATATCGGCCGGCGCGTTCGCGTCCCTCGGTGATACAGAGCTGCGGGGCGCGGACGGGCCGGATCTGGCTTCGCCCGCCACTCGGCATGGCCGACGAACTTGCACCCGGCGAGGTGGCCGCGCCGCTCCCCTCTGGCGCCACCCGCTGCTCGTCCTCGGGCCACCAGAACCAGGCACCAGCGCCGAGCGCGGCCAGCAGCACGCTCACCACCAGCAGCGTCGGCGCAGCTCCTACGAACCGGCCCCGACGCGCCGCGCCGGATTGTCGCGTCAACGGGTCGACATCGTCCGAAGCCACCCCGGTCGACGGCAGGCCCGCCGGAGGCGTGGCCGACGTCGCTCCGAACGCGGCGTACGCGCCGGACGCGAGCCGGTCCCGTGCCCGCATCCATGCCTCCACCTGATCCTCCGCCCCACAGGCGCGGACGAACGCGGCCAACACCTCCGGTCGCGGAAGGGTGGACCGGCGAAGGACGTCGGCAGCGGTGCTGCGTGCCAACACGTCGCCTGCCGCGGCCGCGCGCTGCTCCAGCTGCCGGTACGTGAGGCCGGACCGGTCCTTGAGGCGGCGCAGCAGGTCGACGAGCCCGGCGGGGTCGGCAGCCTCGTCCGGTCGTAGCTCCCCCATGTTCATCGCCTGATTCTCCTGAGTCCGCAAACGGCGAGGCAAGACGCCGCCGAGTGACTGTCCGAGGTGGTCGGACAAGACCCGGACAAGCCGCCGTGAGCTGCGCGGACACCGCACCGCACCGAGCAGGGCATTGCACCGGGTAACCCGGTTCCCTAGCGTCTTCATCGGTGGCCGCCGCCGACCGGCGCAGGGCCGAGCGACCGGTACCGGTCCGAGCCCGACCACCTCAAGACACGGGGAGAAGGAATGCACGACGCTGCCCGAAATTCGGTGCCGCAGGCCGCCACGGCGATCGAGTACGTCGGGTTACTCCGGGACCTGCGGAGACGATCCGGCCTGACCTATCGGGAGATCTCCCGGCGCGCCTCGGCTGCCGGGCACTGGCTGCCGCCGAGCACTCTCGCCACGATGCTGGGGCGGACCACCCTGCCCCGCGAACGGACCGTCGTGGCGCTGCTGGCCGCCTGCGGTACGCCGGCAGCGGCCATCGACCAGTGGGTCGGGCTACGCCATGACATCAACGTACGCCTCGGCGAGCAGACGCGATGGGTCAACGAGTCGCTGCTCCCAAACCCGGCGTCGCCCGACCCGGCGCTGTTCGGCATGAGGCTCCCGGCCGGCAACCAGCTATCGCCGCGCCGGCCGGCGACCACGACGTACCGCGCTGCCCGCCGGCACGGTCGCCAGTTACGGCTGGCGGCGATCACGCTGGCGGGCGCGCTCGCCATCGGCGCGTACGGGGTGCTGCGGGCACGCCGACGGCCCGGACGTTCCTACGACCGGCGGTTGCCCGCTCGTGCTGCGGCTGGGCTGGTACGGCCCGACCATGCGGAGCCGCAGGAGCGGCTGACGCCGCCGTGAGACACACCGCTCCCCGCCCGGTCGCGCGGACCAGGCGGGGAGCCCCCTCACACCGGCGTTCGACTCACGGTCGAAGGCGGTTGGCGTAGACGTACGCACCCACGGACCCGCCGGTGGCAAGGCCGGCGTCGGCGTCGAAGCGGTAGTGCACGCCCAGGTAGACCCGGCTGGACGCGTTCTCCCGGGCAGCCTGGTCGAAGCCCGTCATGTGCCGAATGACGCCCTTGGCGAACGGATCGTCGGTGGTGGCATCAAAGGCGATGTCGTTGGTGCCGAAGAAGCTCTTCATCACTGCGGCCCATGCCCCGGCGAAGGTCGCGTGTCCGGAGATGTAGGCCGGGAAGGCCGGTGAGAAGGAGGTACCGTTCTCATGCTGCGACAACGGCTGCCAACCGTTGCCGATCGCGGTCTCCGGTCGCCACAGGTCGATCGAGGTCAGATATTTGGCGTCCCAGGCGGCGATGGCCGCGTCGGCGAGAGCCAGGCCGACCAAACCGAAGAGACGGGCATTGGCCAGGATGCCGAGCTTCCGTTGCTTCGCCACGATCTGGGTGTGTGCGAAGAGCTGCCCCGGCGGCTTGTAGGTGCCATCCACGTCGTTGGCCCAGAAGTGCGCGAGCTGCGTCTGGTCGGCGGTACGCAGCGACGACGTCCGGCCGCCGTAATCCCGCACCTCCTGAACCTGGTTGCGGTATTCCTGCTTGCCGAGCAGGTCCCGATAGTCGACGGCGCCGGCCGGCAGACCAGGGCGGAACTGCCGGCCCGAGGCCAGCGCGAACGGGGTGACCAGGCCCCAGTTCGGGGTGACCGCCGCATTGTGGTCGGTCGGTCGCCACGACCCGTCAACGCCGTCAGGCTGGTACTGTCCGCCGTCGACGGAGCCGTCGTTTGCGCGAGCCTGAAGATTAGCGGCTGCTGCCGCAGCACCGACTGCCGTACCCCGCGTGGCTTCGGCAGAGTTCACCCCGGACGGCCGGCGGGCGACGGCCGTGTCGAGAGCCACCTCGAGGCTCGCCCTTCGCTGCGGATAACGAGCAACCAGTACGTCGAACGCCGCCTGGTCGATGGCCGCATGCAGGGACGGGGCCACCACGTCCTCCATGTTGCCCGGATAGCTGACCGGCACCCGCACCCGGTAGGAGTTGCCGACGCCGGTGACCGAGACGGCGGCGTCGTGCATCGCCGCGTGCAGGATCGCCGCGTCCCGAGCGGCGGCGGTGGGCGGCAGAGCCAGGTTTCGGTAACTGGCCAGCAGAACGTCGTTCCAGTACAGGATCGGGTCGATGGCCGGGTCGATGGCCAACGGGGTCAGCGAGATGTTGTCCAGCCGGACGGTCGAGGCCGTCTGCCCGCCGAAATGGAAGAGGAGCACCGCCTTCGGGTCACCGAACGGGGAGACGAAGTCAAAGGTGAAACGGCGCATGGTGGAGGTGAGCGCGACGGTCTGGTCGACCGCAGAGGTGAAGGGCGTGTCGACTCGGGAAACCGAGACGCGCACGTTCCGGCTGACCTCGGCGGAGGCGTCGAACTCCAAACGGTACGGCTGGGCCGCTGTCACCCCGAACTCGAAGTGCCCGACCAGGTCCTCCCAGACCGGCTTGCCGACCGTGTTGGCGGTGTGGACGATCAGTTGGCCGGCGCTGACCGTCGTGCGGGTCGCGGCGAGCCGGGTCCACCAGGGCTCGGTCCTGCCGTTGTCGAACGTACCGTTGAGGATGAGGTTGCCGGAAGCGGCGGCGGCCGGTGCGGAACGGATGAGGGCCGGGAGGGTGCTGGCGAGCACGACCGCGAGCATCACGCTGAGCAGACGACGGAGTCGCCGCCCGGCGGTGGGGTGGCGCGGGCCGATCGATCGGATCATGGAGAGGCCTTTCCGGATCGGTTCGACGACGATCAGGTCGCCGCCATGGACGGCTCACCGTAGGAACCACCGCCCTGTTCGCAGCCACCGAACAGGCTTCGGATCAGTGCCGAACACACCTCAGCGCCCTCGACGGTCGCCGGTTCCACGTCCTGCGCCCAGGTCAGGCGCAGGTGCGTGGGCATCCAGGTCGTCAACCGCGCTTCATCCTCGCCGACCAGAACAACACGGTCGGTCCAGGTCGTGCGGTATCCCTCGGACACAGGCAGCTCGGGCAGATCGTGGTCGGACCCGGAAGGACCGGACGTCCCGACAACCTCCCCGTGACCTTGCGAAGCGCGTCCCCTCGTGGTCCAACGCCGCGTGGTCGCAGGGCAGCACACCGGCCGCGAGCTGGCTATGTTGTGGACGTCAGGTATTCGGCGAGGACATGAGAACAGGCGAGAGGCGGCCCGACGAGGCTGCCGGGATGAGGGCGTGGTGGGATGGCGCGGTACTTGATCTCGTTTGATGACGGCGCGATGGACCACATCCCCGCCGAGGAGATGCCCGACGTGGGCAAAGCCTCGCACGCGGTGGTTGAAGAGGCCGTGAACGCCGGCGTGTTCGTGTTGGGCGCTGGACTTGAACGCCAGCGGGCGAGGCTCGTGGCCACGAACGGGTCGGTCACCGATGGCCCTTATCCGGAGACCAAGCAGGTCATTGGCGGATTCGTGGTCGTCGACGTAGCCTCCCGCGATGAGGCGCTGGTGTGGGCTGCCAAGATTGCCGAGGCATGCCGCTGCACGCAAGAGGTCCGGGAGATCATGCCCGATCCAGAGACAGAGGCGATGCTCCGCCGGCATGGCAGGTGATGAACACCGGCGGTCTGAACCCCTGCCGGTGACACAGGACGCGATCGGGTGGTCGGCCGCATGCGTCCGCCCGCCTCGGGCGGCACGCTGCGCCAACTCCGCCGCTGGCGACGCCGCGTCGTCCGACTCAACCAGGTGACCAGCGTGATCTCAGAAGAGTGAGAACTGTCCGTGCGTCAACGCTCGGTCCTGCGAGCGAATTCAGGTACATCTGACCTGTGGCATGGTCCTGCGTCTGGTCGTCGTAGTGCACCGATCCGGGCAGCCCCGAGCTGCCGTGCCGCAGGACGTCCCGCAGTATCGGCTCGGCGGGACCGACCTCGGCGACGAAGCGCCATGGCGCGCCTTCGATAGCGGCGCCGCTGCGATCCGGTGTCATGAGACAGACCGAATGACCGCTACCTGCCACCGGAGTCGTCTCACCGCCGAAGAGTCCGCGTAGCGCGGGCAGTGCATTGCCGATCGGGTGCCGATCGTCGATGCGGTGTACCGCGTCGTAACGCCAACCCTCCGGATCCGCACCATGTTCGGTGGCGATCGTCTCGATCGCTCTGCACAATGCGTCGGAGACGACGACCGGTAGTGGTTCGGTCTCACCGAGCTCCCGTCTGGCCTCCTCGTGCAGGATGAGATGATCAAGTTGCAGGGTCAGGTCCGGCATGCTCGCGGCCAGATCCGTACCCAGTGGTTCACTCACCCATCGCTCCACCAGGGCCTGCACCAGACGGAAAAAGATCAGTGGTGCCGGTTGGTCTGCTCGGGCGTAGCCGTCCCACTCGCTCAGCAGGCGGTGTCCGGCTCTTGCGAGCGGGTCTGTCGGAGGGCGCGCGTCCAGGGCAGCCAGCAGCGCCGGCAGCACCCGGGCCGCTCGTCCGTCGGCCACGTCGTTCTGCCAGCGCGCACACTGCTCGGCCGTGATCAGTCCACTGCCGAGAATGAGTCGCTCGATGCGTTCCGCCCGGTACGGGGCAACCCAGTCGGCGCCGACCTGCACGCGTGCGTCGTCCGGCACCAGCTTGTGGTTGGCCGAGATGACGTAACCCTCGGTGGGGTTGACGGTCTCCGGCAGCTCATCGAAGGTCAGCAGTTCCTGCCACGATTCGGCGACGTCGTCGAACGGTGCCGGCGAGAGCCCGCTGCCCGGCCTCCGCCGCGGCACGTTTCCGGCGGTCTTGAGCGCTATGACGTCGTCGGCGGTGGCCACCACCACGTTGAGCACCGGCACCCCGAAGTCGCGTAGGGCCGTGCGGAAACGGGGATAGCTCTCCGCCCGCCACATCCGCAGACAACTGGTGATCTCGGTAGAGGGGATGAAGCCGCTCCAGAAAAGGCCGAACCGGGAGCTGTCACCCGGACCTGGCACGTCGAACTCGACGTGCCGATCTCCGCCTGCGGCGCTGACCTGGACGTCCTCGCCACCCCGTACCGAAATGACGCTCTCCTGGCTCCAGGTCGGTCGCGCTGCCCGGCCTTCGAGCAGGCAGAGATCCTGGGTGTCGACCGTGGCGTTCGTTATGCCCCAGGCGAGCTGGGTGTTACTTCCGGCGATGAGTCCGGGCAGTCCGGGAACGGTGATGCCGTACGCCGTCGTGCCGGCCGACAGCCGAAGGCCCATCTGATACCAGATGCTCGGCTGGGTGAACAGCACGTGCGGATCGTTGGCCAACAGGGGCGCGCCGGAGCGGGTGAGTCGCCCCGAGATCGCCCAGGCGTTGGATCCGGGAAACGTTTCCCCGCCCAGCAGCCCCCGCAGCCAGGCACGGGACTCCTCGGACAGCGCGGCGGACGGGGCCGGGGCGAGCACGTCCCGGTGATCCTGGCGCGGGACACCGCTCTGCCCGCGATGTCGGATCGTCACCGCGCCGTCGGCCGGATAGCGGGGGGCGAAGAAGGAGACGGCGTGGCCTGGTCGCTCCTCGGTGAGTCGCGTGCGGAAGATCTCCTGCCGAAGGTTGGTCCCGAGGTCGAACCCCAGGTGTTTGACGATGAGCACCGAGTCGAGCGGCGTCCAAGGGTCGGGCCGGTAGCGCAGCAGAAGGAACTCCACCGGAAGACCGGCCCGGCGCCGCAGCCGTCGGATCGCCGCGTTCACGCCGTCGCTGAAGGCCACCAGGCAGCCGTACGACTCCGGGTCCAGAAGGTGCAGCGAGCGGCGCGCCACCCGATCCAGAGCGAGCCGGCGGGCCCGTACGTCCTCGGGCAGCACCGGCTTGCCCAGCACCTCCGCGAGCCGGCCCCGGGCCCGCCGCCGGAGCACGTCCATCTGCCACAGCCGGTCACTCGCCTGGGCGAACCCGACCGCGAAGTAGAGGTCACGCTCGTCGTCGGCGGCGACCCACGGAACCCCCCGGTCATCGCGTCGCACGGTGGCCCGATCGGTCAGTCCGCGCAACCTCAGCGACCCACGACCAGGATGTGCCCGCACGGCCGGCTCGCGCAGTAGCCGTAGTCCCGCGTCGCGTAGCCGGTCACGTAGCACCATCACCGACCACCGCCTTCGCCGCGACGGGAGCGGCCTTGCCCACCTGCAGCCCGGGGATGTTGCGCCCCACCAGGAGATAGATCAGGACGCTGATCACCGCGAAGACGCTGACGCCCAGGAACATCGCCGTCCCCCCGTAGTGGGCCAGGATCAGCCCACCGGTGAAGGGTCCGATGAAGCCGCCGAGCTGCGCGAAGGTCTGCGCCCCGAAGTAGCTGCCGCGCCGGTCCGCCGGCGCGATCCGGTCGATGACGGCGAACTCCGCCGGGATGATGAAGGTCTCCCCGACCGTGAAGACCACCATCGCGACCACGAACTGCCAGCCCGGACCGGAGAAGGCGAAGCCCACCATGCCCGCGACGAGGAGAACCCCGCCGATGACGATCGACCGCACCGGATCACGCTTGCGCGTGTACCGCGAGACGAAGAGCTGGACGACCACCACGGTGATCGCGTTGGTGGTCAACACGTAGCCGAGAATCTTCGTCCCGTCGGTGAACCCGGCGGAGAGATGCTGCGCCAGCAGGGCGGATATCTTGCTGTGCACAGCTTCCAGGAGCAGACCGGCAGCGATGAAGCAGAGCAGCCGGAAGTCTCGGGCGACCACTCGGAAGCTGTCCCGCAGACCGTTGAGGTGGCTACGGAATCCGGTGCTGGGCTCCTGTGCGACCACCGCTGGAGTCACCGGCGGCAGGAACAGCAGCGTCAGCCCGAACAGGCAGAGGTAGACCACGTAGACCGCAGCGGCGACGAGGAAGGCCACCCGACCCCCGGAGAGGCCGGCGTACGCCCCCAGCAGCGGCCCGACGGCGAATCCGACGTTGACCGCCATGTACTGGTAGGAGAACCATCTGAGGCGGTCCTCCGCCGGCAGCAGGTCACTGAGCAGGGCCTTGGCCACCGGGTTGAAGGTGCTGCTACTCAGGGCCAGGGCGGCGTTGATGAAGAAGACCGCCACGACCCCGTTGCTGAAGTAGAAGGCGACGAAGGAGGCGATGACCCCGCACAACGCGAGCAGCAGCAGCCTGGTACGGCCCAACGCATCAGAGAGGGAACCACCGACGAAGCCGGCGAGGATCGAGAAGAAGACCGACGACCCGATGATGAACCCGATGGTGGTCGGGGTGAGGCCCAGCTCCCGATGAAGGAAGATCGCGAGGAAGGGAATCGCCACCGAGTTCGCCAGGCTCATGATCCCGGCCCCGGCGATCAGCAGCCGGGCCAGGGCCACCGGGCGCGTTGTCGTCGTCATCGGGCTGCCGACCCTGCCCCGTCCTTGGTGGTCGGATCATGGTGTTGGAGGAAGCGACGCATCAGCTCGGCCACCTCGGTGACGTACGGCCGCGAGAGCATCGCCTCGTGCCCGGCGGCGACCGATCCGTACTCCAGCCTCCCTCCGGTGATCCGCTGCCATTCGGGTTTCGGCTGTTCACCGGGGTCATGCTTGGTGTGAGTCGCCTCGATCAGCATGATCGACACCTCCGGCGGGACCGTGACCGGCGGCCAGCGCAGGGACGACATTCCGCTGAACGCGTCGAAAACCTCGGTGAGATCGCCATTGAGCAGTTGTGGCGCGTCCGGCCCGATCAGGTCCTGGACCTGGGCGAGAAGCTGCTTCTCCGGCATGGTCTGCAGCAGGCTCGGCAGCTGCGAGGGGGCGTGCTCACGAACCGCCGGGAACATCTCCGCCAGGATCGCCAGGAACGAGACGAGCTGCTCGGCACGGGACGTCCCCAGACGACGCTGCACCGCTTCCGGGCCCACCGAGTCGAGCGCCACCAGGCTGGTCACCGGGACGCCTCGGGCCCGCAACTCGTGCATGACGTAGAGGCCGAGGGTTCCCCCGAAGGAGTGGCCGACGAGATTCACCGGCCCGCCCTCCGCGGTCACGGCGATGACCTCGGCGCAGCTGCGGGCGAGACTGGTGACGGTGTCGTCACGTCCCTCCTGGTACAGCTCCCGGGTGGAGACCGCGAGGAACGAGCGGTCGTCGAACGTGGCACTCAGTTGGGCGAAGGAGGCACCGAGACCGAGTACCCCGGGAAGCGCGTAGACCGGAGCGACGCCGTCGGGTCGGTGCCGCAACGTCAGCAGCCGTCGGCCGCCGGAGGGCTCCCGATCCAGCAGCGCGGCGAGCCTGGCGTGCGGTTGCGCCAAGGCGCGCCGCAGCAGGTCGAGAAAGCCGTCAGCATAGGACTGGATGGTCGAACGGCGGAACAGGTCAGGGTTGAAGTGCCACCGCAGCTCAAGGTCCCGGTCGATGTCGAACACATCCAGCATCAGCTCCGCCTGGGTGTCCTGGGCGGGTGACGGAAGCAGGTCGACGGCGAGTCCGTCCAGCTCGATGCCGACGCGCTGGTCGTTCTGGTACGCGAACATGATCTGGTAGAGCGGCGAGTATCCGGTCGAGCGGGCTGGATTGAGCCGGCTCACGACCATGTCCAGCGGCACGTGCTGGTGCTCAAGGTCCAGCAGTGTCTCCTCCCGCACGTGGGTGAGGTAGCTGGCGAAGGTGACGGTGTCGTCGACCCGCGTGCGGCGCACCAGCGTGTTGACGAACATTCCGATGAGCCCGTCGAGTTCCGCACCGTGCCGGTTGGCGACCGGGGTGCCGACGACCACGTCATCGCTACCGGAGCGACTCGCCAGCAGCATCGCGAAGACACCGTGCAGGAGGACGAACACGGTGGTGCCGGTGGTCAGGGCCAGCGCGCGGACCTCCTCCGCGACCTGCGGGTCCAGTCGTTGGATGATGCTCTCACCCGCGTGGGTCTGCTCGATCGGGCGAGGCCGGTCGAGTGGAAGGGAGTGCACGAGCGGTAGGTCCCGGAGACGGTCCTCCCAGTAGCTGAGGTCACGGGCAGACTGCGGGCTGTCCACCCACCGCGCCACGCTGTAGGCGTAGTCGGCGTACGTCATCGGTAGCGGCGGCAGGTCGGCCGGTTCAGCCGCGGACTGCCGGTGAAAGGCCCGGTAGAGGTGATTGACCTCGCGGGCGAGGACACCGATCGACCAGCCGTCGGAGGCTACGTGATGCATGCTGATCAGCAGGGCGTGCGTCCGGGCGGTCAACTTGATCAGCCGCACCCGCAGCATGTCGTCGTGCTCGATGTCGAACGGGCGGCGCAGTTCCTGCTCGGACAGCCGCGCCACCGTTGCCCTCAGGTCGGAGTCGGGGGTCACCTCGGCTGCCTCGACCGTCAACCGGAACTGGCCGGCGGGACGGACAACCTGGACGATGCCGGTGTCGGTCAGGCGCAGCACCGTACGGAGCGTGGCGTGCCGGTCGACGATGGCCCGGAAGGCCCGCTCCAGAGCGCCGAGGTCCAGGTCACCGTCGAGCAGGGCGGCCTGGTGCAGGTTGTACGCGGCGCTGTCGCGCTGCAGGTGGGCCAGGTAGTACAGCCGTCCCTGGGGATCGGTCACCGGCACCGGCTCGTTCTCCGGAACGCGGTACAGCGGGATTCCGCCGCCGCCTGTGGTACGCCCGTCGGCACCGCCGCGCCGGACGAGTTGCGTGAGCCCGCGGACGGTCGGGTCGCGCAGGAACAGGCGCAACGGGATCTCGACACCGTACTCGCTGCCGACGCGGGCAACCAGTCGGGTGGCGAGGATGGAGTGACCGCCGAGCTCGAAGAAGCTGGTCTGCGGTTCGACCCGCTCGACACCGAGCAGATCGGTCACCAGTTGGGCGATGCGGCCCTCGTCGGCGTCACCGCTCGACGCGGTCGGGACCGGCGCGGTGACCGGGGCAGGGCCGTCCTCGGCATCGGGCAGGTGCGCCGCCTGGGTGGGATCCGGCAACGCCTGGCGATCCAACTTGCCGTTCTGGCTGAGCGGTAGGGCGTCCAGGGTGACGAAGAGACTCGGGAGCATGTATGACGGCAGCGAGGCGGCCAGCGCACGACGCAGGGCAACGGCGGTCAGTCCGGGCTGGCTCGGCACCACGTAGGCGACCAGCGCCTTGCCGTGCTGCGGCAGGTCACGGGCGACAACGGCCGCTCCGGAGACCGCGCCGAGATTGCGGATGGCGTTCTCCACCTCCCCGATTTCGATCCGGTAGCCACGGATCTTGACCTGGTCGTCCTGTCGGCCCCGGTACTCGTACTCGCCTGGCTCCACGAACACGGCCTGGTCGCCCGAGCGGTAGCCCCGCTCCCCCGTCGCGGGCAGGCGCACGAAACGCGCACGGTTGAGTCGCGGGCTGCCGAGGTAGCCACTGCTCAGCGCAGCCCCGGAGATGATGATCTCCCCCGCCTCGCCGGGCGG
>NZ_BOPB01000040.1 GCF_016863535.1 Micromonospora lutea | reverse complement strand
AACCGCGCACGGCAGCCACACCCGCAGGCCACAACCCCTACAGCGCCCGAGCCGACCGTTCCGCGACGCCTCCGGCGTCCGGGTGGACACAGGACGGCAACGAGGATTTCTCATTTTCGCCGTATCGGTTCCCAAGCCCACCTAGTGTTGGGCACACCGGTGCTAGTCACGGAGTTGGCCACCCGAACGACGTCCCACGCAGTCAGCGGACGAAAAGTGAGGGAAGACGCGTATGAAGGCAACGAAAGTTCTCATACCGGCGGCAGGCAGCATCGTTCTCGGCGCCCTGTTGCTGCCCGGTGCCGCGCTGGCCGACACGACCGTGTCGCCGGCCACCACGCCGGTCGGCGGAACCGTCGTACTGACCGCGACGACCTGCAACCCGGGTTCAGGCGACGCGATCTTTCGTGTCACCGGACCCGACCGCGACCAGAACGTGCGCTCCACCACCGCCGCCGCCAGCGGCGGATTGAGCGCGGAGCTGTTCACCGCCGGGTTCACCCTGGGCACCTACACGGTGGCAGCCACCTGCGGTGACGGTACGCCCGACGGCAGCGCGACCTTCACGGTCACCCCGCTCGGTGGCGCCGCGGCCGGTGGCCGTGACGGCAACGACGGTGCCGGGACGCTGGCCACCGGCATCACTCTGCTGGCCTCCGCGCTCGGCGGGGCCGTCATTCTGGCCCGGCGTCGTCGCCACGCGGTGGCCGCCGCGGCGCACTGATCCACGACTCACCCCATCCATCCTGCGGCGGGTGCCCGTACCGTGCTCGACGGTGCGGGCACCCGAGGTGGCACCGACAGACGGAGTCGCCACTCACCGGGCACCGGCGAACGGAGGCTCCCGTGCGGACGTACCACCTGAGCGAGCTCCTGGTCGCGGCGCTCGCGGTAGCGGGCCTCGCGCTGGTCGGCACGGGTGTGACGCGGCTGCCGGCACGACCACCGCAACCGAACGGCGCGGCCGTTCCGCACCGGACGGTGCCCGCGCCGAGCCTGCCGCCGCTGCCCCGGGCCGCCCCCGTCGAGGTGCGGATTCCCGCCATCGACGTACGCGCGCCGCTGGTTGCCGTCGCTGCCGACGCCGCCGGGGCGCTGGAGGTGCCGCCGCTGGATCGTCCGAGGGTGGCGGGCTGGTACCGGCCCGGAGTCAGCCCCGGCGAAACCGGCAACGCGGTGCTGGTGGGTCATGTCGACTCCCCCGACGGGCCGGCCGTCTTCTTCCACCTGGGACAGCTACGTCCGGGCGACACCATCGAGGTCGTCCGGACCGACGACCGGGTGGTGCGCTTCGCTGTGGACGGCGTCGAGGCGTACCCGAAGGAGCGTTTCCCCACCGACCTGGTCTACGGCCCGGGCGGCGCGGCCGGGCTCCGCCTGATCACCTGCGGCGGCCGGTTCGACCGCGACGAGGGCGAGTACGTCGACAACGTCATCGTCTTCGCCACGCGGGCATCGTGAACCCGTGTTTGACCGTCGGGGCCTCGGGAAGACCCGTCGCCCACGGCAATATCCGAGGAGCGACGATGGCGCAGGCAGGACGGGCCACCAAGCGGGGCGGCACGGGCAAGGGGGGCCCGCCGCCACGGAAGGTGGCGGCGAAGAAGGCGGCCACGGCCGCGAAGCGGGCCACCGGGGCCACCGCCGCGAAAACACCCGAGAAGAAGCCCACTTCGACGAGTACCCGCGTCGCCCGCAAGAAGGCGGTGTCCGCCACCGCCACCCCGGCCCGCCGGCCCACCGCCAAGGCGACCGCGGCGAAGAAGGCCGCTCCGGCCAAGAAGGCGCCCGCGAAGAAGGCGGCGACGGCCACGGCACCGGCGAAGTCCTCCGGCACGAGGGGACCGGCCCAGAAGGCCACGAGTACGAAGCGGGCACCGACCAGGAAAACCTCGGCTACCCAGGCGGTTGCTTCCCGGTCCCGTTCGGCCAGTACCGGACCGGCGAAACGAGGCACCACGATGGAGTCGTTCGGTAATCGTCGGGGTGCGCGCACCGGCTCTCGCTGACCCGCACGCCGAGGCCGGTCGGCAGTCACGCCCACGGCTGGCGGCGAGGTCGCCCCGGTGGCCCGGACCGTCGCCGCGACCGGAAGGATGGCGACGTGGCCAAGCGAGACAAACGGACGGCCGGCGGGGCCGAGGTGACCGGAACGTGCCCGTGCGGGCAGGGCCTGCCGTACGCGGACTGCTGCGGTCGGCTGCATCGGGGCGAGGCCGATGCGCCCACGGCCGAGGCGCTGATGCGGTCCCGGTACACGGCCTTCGCCGTGGGCGACCCGGACTACCTGCTCCGTAGCTGGCACTCCCGTACCCGACCAGCACGGCTGCACCTCGATCCCACCCAGCGTTGGACCCGGCTGGAGGTGCTCGGCACCGACGGTGGTGGTCTTTTCGACAGCACCGGCACCGTGCAGTTCCGGGCCCACTACCGGGAGGGACGCGAGCCGGGCACGCTGACCGAACGCAGCCGTTTTGCCCGCGAGGACGGCCGATGGGTCTACCTGGACGACGATCCCGGCTAGGAGCGACCGGCCGAGGGCCATCCCACCGACGCGGGCGAACGTCGGTCGCCCGCCTGCCGGACCGCCAGGACCACCGCGATCAACAGGTACGGCACGGCGACGACAGCGAACGCCACCGGGTTACCCGCCACGGTGGCGACCAACCCGTACCCGGCGTACACGACGATGACCGTGAGGTCGGTGCCCATGCCGGCGAGCGAGGTGACGGTGGCCCGCCCCGGACCGGCGATCCGGGTCTGTAGCCGCGCGTCGGCCAGCACCGAGGCCAGTTGAAGGCCGCAGAACGCCACCGCCACCAGCCCGAAGGCGGCCGGGTGACCGGCCAACGCGCCCCCGGCCAGGGCCAGCGCCGAGCCGGCCAGCAGTAGCGCGTAACCCCGGTTGCCGAAGCGCTGTCCGACCGGGGCGAGCAGGCCGCCGACGATCTGCCCGACCGTGACGATCAGGAGCAGCAGCGGCACGGTCGTCAGCGCGACCCCGGTGTCGCGGGCCAGCAGCGGCGTGTACTCGTCCAACGCCCCCCAGATGGCACTGACCCCCGCGACGAGCAGCACCGCCCGGCGCACCGACCGGTCGCCGCGTGCCTCGGCGACTCCTGCCCGGAGCTCCTGCCACCAGCCGAGTCCGTCCTCGGGGCCAGCCGGCGCGACGGCGTCCGCCGACCCGTTTGCGGCGCTCGACGCCGCGCCGTCCCTGGCCGGGGAGGCGACGCCGGCCCGACCGGTGTCCGGTCCGCCGGCCCGACCGTGTTCGGGGAAGCGGACGGCGACGACCGAGGCGAGCAGGCAGGCCGCGACGCTGGCCGCGCCGACCGCCGGGTAGCCGCCGATCCCGAGCACCGGCGCCGCCAGCACGATCGACCCCAGCACGCCGACGGTGCCGGCGGTACGCGCCCGGCCGATGACGCGGGCGTACCGGTCGGCGGCACCGAGCCGGTCGAGTTCGTCGAAGACCAGGGCCTCCGTCGCTCCGGAGGCCAGGGCACCGCCGGCTCCCCAGAGGACGAACCCGGCGGCAAAGGCCGGATAGGACGGTGCGAAGGTCCAGAGGGCGAACCCGGCCGCGGTGCACAGCGGCGCGAGGCAGAGCATTCGCCGTCGGGAGGTCGCGTCGGCCCAGGCACCGGAGGGCACCTCCAACGCGATGCTGGCCAACGACCAGATGACGAACAGCGAGGAGATCTGTCCCACCGACAGGCCGGTGTCGGCGAAGAGCAGCGCGTACACCGGGTAGAGCAGCACCAGGTCGGTGAGGAAGGCGTACGCGTAGAGCGTGCCGGCCAGACGGCGAGCACGCGGCGGAGTCGGGGTCATCGGGGCCTTTCAGGTGGGCAGGGGTCACGGACGCCGGTGTCACGGTGTCCGTGGCGGCCCACGGCCTCGGATGACGGATCAATGTCGCCAGGTCATGGCGCTGATGCTAATGCCTCGCCCGACGGTGGCGTACGGGCTACCCGGTTGCGACCGACGATCGGGCGGAACGGGACCGGCATCGGCCCCGTTCCGCCCGGATGATCAGCGTTGTTCCCCGGTCTTCGGCAGCACGATGGTCGAGTCGCTGTCGGCGGAGTCGGGCTGCGCCGGCACCTGCGGCGCGTCCGGGCTGACCACCTGGGTGGCCTCCGGGTCGCTCTGCAGCGACGACGAGGGCTGCGTCGTGCCCGGCTCGTAACGCGGCAGCGGCGTGGTCGCGTCGGGACCGGGTCCGGTGACGACCTGAGTCGCCTCCGGGTCGTCCACGGTCGACGAGCCGGTGAGACCCGGCACGGGGGCATCGGCCGGCTCACCACTCACCGACTCGAAGGTGCTGGGCGCGGCGGTGGCCGGCGGATACGTGGAGGCGTTTCCGGCAGCCGGCGCGGCGAACGGCTCGGCGTGGCGCTCAGCGGTGTCGCGGCGGCCGGCGGAGTAGGCCCGCGCGTGCTCGGCGATGGTCCGAGACTCCTGCTCGGCCCGGGTGAGCCAGGATTCCCACCGGCTCTGCATCGGACGCACCAGACCACCGCCGACCCCGACCACGAGAATGCCGCCGATGGTGGCCAGCACCGCGATCAGTACCGGCGTGGTCACCGCGGTGGCGACACCGATCTGGTTGAGCGCGGCGATGATGCCGAGGCCGAGAATGAACGCCGAGGCGACGGTGGCCAGCAGCCGACCGTAGGACAGCCCGCCGAGAGCGCCGGAGATGATGTCCTTCACGGCGCTCGCGATGGCGGCGGCGACGACCACGATGACGATCGCCACGAAGGCGCGGGGCAGCCAGGCGATGACCCCGCCGATCAGGTCGGAGATCGGGTTCGGCCCCCAGATCCCGAAGGCCAGGTAGAGGGTGAGCAGCAGGAGCCCGTAGTAGACGAGCCGGGCGACGATGTCGCTGGCGTCGTAGCGGGATCGGGCGAGGGCGCGGCGAATGCCGCCGCGCTCGACCGCACGGTCGAAGCCGACCCGTTCGAGCAGCCGGTTGACGATCTTCAGTGCGGCCTTGGCGACCAGCCAGCCGACAACCAGGATCGCCACGAAGGCCAGTGCCTTGGGCAGAAAGAGAAGTATCGAACGGAGGGTGTCCCCCACCGCGTCACCGAAGTTGTCTCGCATCGGATGGTCCTCCACAGGGGGTGGTTGCTCGTCCGGCCCGACCTACCCGGTCGCTCAGGACAAGAAACACCGACACCTCGATGCGTGTACGGCTTCGGCTGACAGCGGACTCCGACCCAGGACGGTAGGTCCTGGGTCGGAGCGGTGTGACGGCTGTCGAGTTGGCCGATCAGACGAAGTTCACGTCACTGCACCACATGTACGCCTGGTCGAGGTGCGATGCCTGCCAGATGACGAAGACGATGTGGCGGCCGGTGTAGCCGGAGGTCGAGACGTTGAACGAGATGTTCTGCGCGGGCGCGTACCTGCCGGTCTGCGTGATGAAGTCGAGGTTGCCCCATCCGAGTCGCTGGGTGGTGGGGTCGAAGCCCTGCTTGCTGACGTAGACGCGGAAGTAGTCAGCGCCGTGGCTGGCCTGGTCGTACAGGTGAACCGTGAAGTTCCTGCTCACGTTGGTCGCCCGCCACGCACCGGGCTGGTTCAGGCTGTTGTTCCTGGACAGTCCGTTGCTGCACAGCTGCCCGTCGGGCGTACGGGCCTGGAACTGCCCGCCGAGCCCGTCCCGCAACGCGCTCATCCAGTTCCACATGGTGTCGGGATTGGCCTGGAACGCCTGGTAGCACATCGGGTCCTGCTGCTGCATGGCCGGGTTCGTGTGCTGGCTACCCCAGCTCTGCCAACACTGGTAGGCGCGGGAGGCCGGGTTGATGATCGTGCCGTGGGCCTGGACCGGGCTGGCCCAGGGCAGCACGCCGACGATCATCGCCAGCAGCACGGCAAACACCCGAAGGGGCTGGCGGGCGGCTGACCGGGATCGTTCGCCGGTCTGAGCAGGCCTGCGTGAACGCATGTGCGTCCTCCGTTCGTCGGTGGTGTTGGTGTTTGGGAGCGCTTCCACCGACAGACAAGCATCGAGTTACATGAATGTCAACAATGATCTTATTTGATGCCACTGTGACCCGAGTCGGCCTGAGTCGCCGTGAAGGGCACCAATGCCGCATCTATCTGCGGAAATGGCCCGCTCCGCCCTCCGCACGATCATCCGAACGACGCCCCGGATCGAAACTTTCGGCGGTTGACGGCCCATGGTTCATCGTACGTGCGCATCGCTGGCCGCCTCGTTTCGGACGTCAGCCGCACCAACTCGTCGTCGGCCCCGCCAACGGGACGTTTGGTCGGAGCCGGTGGCGGAAAGTGTGGCGGGATGAGATGGGCCCGTCACGCCGTACCCGCCGCCGTCGCCGCCCTCGCCGCGCTCGCCGCCCGCGACCTGCTGCAACGCGAGCACGCGCTGAAGCGCAACTTCCCGCTGCTGGGCCGCGCCCGCTACCTGCTCGAATCACTCGGGCCGAAGCTGCGGCAGTACATCGTGGCCGGCAACAACGAGGAACGCCCGTTCACCCGCGACCAACGCCGCTGGGTGTACGCCTCGGCCAAGCGGCAGAACAACTACTTCGGGTTCGGCACCGACAACGACCTCGAGTACACCCCGGGCTATCCGATAATCATGCACCGTACCTTCGGTCGGGCGGTGCCCCCGTCGACGCCGACGATCGGCCACGAGGTGCGGCTGCCATCGGCGAAGGTGCTCGGGGCCGCTCGGCGACGCACCCACGCGTTCCGCCCCGAGTCGGTGGTGACCATCTCGGGGATGAGCTTCGGCTCCCTCTCCGGCTCCGCTGTCGAGGCATTGAACCGTGGCGCGGCGATCGCCGGCTGTCTGCACAACACCGGTGAGGGCGGGCTGTCCCCGTACCACCGCCACGGCGGAGAGTTGATCCTGCAGCTCGGTACCGCGTACTTCGGCTGCCGCGACGACCGGGGCCGCTTCGACCTGGCCCGACTCAAGGACGTGGTGGCCGGCGCTCCGGTGCGCGCGCTGGAAATCAAGCTCAGTCAGGGCGCCAAGCCCAGCCTGGGCGGTCTGCTGCCGGCGGCGAAGGTGTCGGCGGAAATCGCCGCGACCCGGGGCATCCCGGTGGGGCGGGACTGCGTCAGCCCCTCGCGGCACGCGGAGTTCTCCGACTGCGACAGTCTGCTCGACTGGGTGGAACTCCTGGCCACCGAGACCGGCCTGCCGGTCGGTGTCAAGTCCGCCGTGGGCGACCTCGGCTTCTGGACCGAGCTGGCCGATCTGATGCGCGACACCGGGCGAGGGGTCGACTTTGTCACCATCGACGGCGGTGAGGGCGGCACCGGCGCCGCACCACTGATCTTCACCGACTCCGTGTCGCTGCCGTTCCAGCAGGGCTTCGCCCGGATCTACCCCATCTTCGCCGAACGGGACCTGCACGAACAGGTCGTCTTCATCGGCTCCGGCAAGCTCGGTCTGCCCGACAACGCGGTGGTCGCCTTCGCGCTCGGCTGCGACATGGTGGCCGTCGGCCGGGAGGCGATGCTGGCGATCGGCTGCATCCAGGCGCAGAAATGCCACACCGACACCTGCCCCACCGGGGTGGCCACCCAGAACGCCTGGCTGACCCGAGGGCTGGACCCGGCATCGAAGTCGGTCCGGGCGGCGCACTACATCAAGACACTGCGGCGAGACCTGATGAAGGTCGCCGAGGCGTGCGGGGTGGAGCACCCAGGACTGATCGACACCGACGCCGTGGAGATTCTCGGCGGGCGGACCACCGCCACCCCGCTGCGCGAGGTGTACGGGTACCGCCCTGGCTGGGGTCTGCCGTCGGCGGCCGACCGCGAGGCGGTGGTGCAGCTGATGTCCACCGAGGCGCCGCAGGGCGGCAGTGCTCCACCGTCACGGACCGCCCAGCGCTGACGCCTGCGGCTCCGGGCGGCCACACCGACCGCTGACAGCGGTGCCGGGCGCGCGGGTCAGCCGATCGCCGACCCGCGCGTCCCCGCCACCGCACCTCAGGGTCGGATCAGCCGCGGGCACCGCATGTTCTTCCGGCGTCGGCGGCTACCGCCACCTCCCGGGGCGGTGCCGGCTGCTCGGCCGGTCGCGCGGGAAAATGGACGGGTCGATCCCGACCGACGGGACCGGCCGCCACAACAGGTTGACCCCGGTGCCGTGGGGACGCGACAAACGTTGCCAGACCCGGTAGCCGAGTCGGCGATAGAGGCGGGCATCGTCGTCGCCGTGCACCTCCGCGTAGCTGGGTAGTCCGAGGTTGTCCATGTACCGGTGACTGCCTGCGAGGACAGCGGCGGCCTGACCGGCCCGGTTGGCATCCGGCGGCGCGGCGAGGAACGCGAGGTGGTTGTGCGCCTCGACGGGACGCCGCGCGGCAAGGATGTCATCGACCCGACGGAAGCGCACGGCATGTTCGCCACTTGCGTCGTCGAGTCGCTCGTCGTAGCGAGGTGGCGGTGGGATCGGGCGATAGCGGTGGAACCAGACGGTGGCGGCGGTCCCGTCCTTGAGCAGGAAGGCGTCACCGAACAGCAGGGCGTGCTCGGTCCAGATGCGGGCAACGGCAGCGATCACGGCGGGGCGTCGTCGCGAGTCGGGCACCAGCCACGCGCCGAGGGAGGTCGGGACGATCGTGGCGGTGAGCAGGTCGACGATCCAGTCGAGGTCGCACCATCGGGCACGTTTGACCGGCGGGGAGACGTGCATGGGCACTCCCGGGGGCATGAGATCGGATGGATGGGTGCGGGCCGGCACCGCGGGCCTGCGCTGGCAGCCGGTAACGGTCGGCGGTGTACCGCCGACGTCGGGTGTTGCGGCGCGCCCCACCCGATCGGCGGCGGCGCGAAAGTGGCGTACGCGGCGGTCAGGCAGGTCGGCTACGTGGGCGTGGCGAGCGGGAGGGCCGGTGCCGGTCACGCACCGGCCGGGTCACCCGACCGCTGACCGGAGGCGGTGACCAGCTGGCCGCATCCGTGTCGGCCGGGCCGTGGTGCGGGGTCGGAACCTTGTCGACGCCGCTGCTGCCAGGTGCCGTTGACAGGGGCGGCTGGTCCGGTGCGCGCTCGACCCGCCGGTCCCGCTCGTGCTGCTGCCCCCTGTCGGCCAGCGCTCCGGTGACCTGCGGCGGTGCGACTGGGCGCCGGCTGGCCCGGTGGCGGATGACGTGATCGGCGAAGCGGGCCGTTCGCGCGGTGTCCGGGTCAAGGTCAGCCGGGTCCGACAGGTCTGGCGGCACGGGGCCGACTCCCGGTAGCGGCGGCGCGGCGGGATTCGGATCGGGCTGCGGGGCCGGTTCCGTCGGTATCGGCACGGGCTGCGGCAGACCGACGACGGGTTCCAGGACGTCGAGCACCGGTGCCAGCAGATCGACGATCGGGGTCAGCTCCGACCGCTCCGCCGACCCGGCGTCGACGGGAATCTCGGCATGATCCCCCGGCAGCGCCTGGTGGGGTGGCGCCGTCGGCACCGATGGCCCGGGCAGCTCAGTGGGCGCGTCGCCCGTCGGTGGTGCAGGCTCGGGCCGCACCGGACGATCGTCGGCCGAGGGCGGTCGGATCGGACCGGCCACGGGGAGGTCGGTTGCCTGCGGAGGGCCCGGGGGTACGTCCTCCGGGGCCGGCGGATCCGGCGCGAGGGCCAGCGCGCCCGGATCCAGGATGGAGTCGGTGGCGTCCCGGGCGGCCGCCGGCGGCTCTTCGGCGGCGAGGGCGGGAAGGGCCGAAGCGACGTCGTAGGCGCACCACGCCGCCCCGGCCACCACGGTCAGAAACCCGCAGCGGAGGACTGCACGGACGAGGCCACGCCGTCGTGTCAGCACCGGCGCCTCCCTCACCCGACCACCACTCGCCGCGGAGCACCCTAACTCACGGCGACAGTCCGGTCACAGGCTGCCGGGCGTGTCGATCTGGTCGGCAACTGGTCCAACCAGTTGACGGGTTGATGTGCCCTGGGCCACACTGCCCGGCATGACATTCGTCCCCGTCACCCGGGCTTCCGTCTCCGACCTCGTCTTCGGACAGTTGCGCGACGCCATCGTCAGCGGCACCTACCGCACCGACGACACCCTGCCCGGCGAACGGGAGTTGGCCGGGACCTTCCAGGTGAATCGACACGCGGTACGGGAGGCGCTCGGCCGGTTGCAGCAGCTCGGCCTGGTCCGGGTCAGTCAGGGCGGGGCCACCCGGGTGCTGGACTGGCGGGTGCACGCCGGTCTGGACCTCGCGCTGTCGCTCGTACGCTCCGGCGACGTCCTGCCGGTCGCCACCCTGGTCCGCGACATGATGGACATGCGGGCCTGCATCGGCGTGGACGCGGCACGGCTCTGCGCCCGCCGCGCCGACGATGCCACCCGACGGCGGATCGTGCGCGCGGTCGAGGAGTTCGCCGACCTCGCCCCCGACCTGACCGCGATGGGCGAGGCCAACATCGCCGTGTGGCGGCTCATCCTGGACGGCTGCGGCAACACCGCGTACCTGCTGGCCTTCAACAGCCTGGTGGCCGGCGCCCTGGCGGTGGCCGAGGTGCCGCCGCAACGGCGCGCCACCGAACTGCTCGACATCTCCGGGCACCGCCGGCTGGCCTCGGCCATCGCCGACGGCCGGGACGTCGAGGCCGCCGATCAGGCCCGGTCCCTGCTCACCGCCGCGCTCACCGCCCCGACCAGAAAGGACAGCCGGGCATGATCCCCGCCGTGCTCTACGCCATCCCCGCATTCCTCCTGCTCATCATCGTCGAGGCGTTGTCGTACCGGTTCGCGCCCGATGACACCGAACGGGGCTACGAGGCCCGGGACACCGCCACCAGCCTGACCATGGGTGCCGGCAGCCAGGTCATCGGTGTGCCGTGGAAGCTGCTCACGGTCGGTCTGTACGCCGCCGCGTACACGATCTCGCCGTTCAGCCTCTCCCCCGGCGACTGGTGGGTCTGGGTGCTGTTGTTCTTCGCCGACGACTTCGCCTACTACTGGTTCCACCGGGCGCACCACGAGGTGCGACTCCTGTGGGCGGGGCACGTGGTGCACCACTCCAGCGTGTTCTTCAACTTCTCCACGGCGCTGCGGCAGAGCTGGACGCCGATGACCTCACTGCCCTTCTGGCTCGGTCTGGCCCTGCTCGGCATGCCACCGTGGATGATCTTCCTGCAGCAGTCGATCAGCCTGCTCTACCAGTTCTTCCTGCACACCGAGCGGGTCAACGTGCTGCCCCGACCGATCGAGTTGCTGTTCAACACCCCCTCCCACCACCGGGTGCACCACGGCTCGAACACCGAGTACCTGGATCGCAACTACGGCGGCATCCTGATCATCTGGGACCGGCTCTTCGGCACCTTCCAGGCGGAGGGGGACGCGGTCCGGTACGGCCTGACCAAGAACATCGGCACCTACAACCCGTTGCGGGTGGCGACCCACGAGTACGCGGCCATCTGGCAGGACCTGCGCACCGCCAGGTCCTGGCGGGAGCGACTCGGTTACCTGCTGCGCCGCCCGGGCTGGCAGCCGGTGCGATGAGCCCCGCCATCGGTTCCGGCCGGAGGGGACGGTCGGCGACGGGCGTACGGTGGCGGGACCACGACGCGGCACTGCTCTGGGCGTTCGCCGCCGTCGCGGCCGTCGAGGTCGTCGCCGTCGCCACCGACGTACCCGCGGTGCAGTGGCTGGCCAAGCCGCTGCTGGCGCCGCTGCTGCTGGCCTGGCTGTGGCGGGTCCGCGTGGCCGGCGGCCCGATCGCTGCCGGTCTGGTCTTCGCCACCGCCGGGGACATCGCGTTGCTGGTCGGATCGGACACCGCGTTCCTGATCGGGATGGGGTGCTTCCTCGGTACGCAACTGGCGTTCATCGTCGCCTTCGTCGGTCACCGCCGCCCCCGACCAGCGGCGGTGATCGGCTATCTGGCGTTGTGGGCGACGGCCAACGCGATGCTGTGGCCACGGCTGGGCGAACTGCGGCTGCCGGTGCTCGGATACAGCCTGGCCCTGAGTCTGATGGCGGCGGCCGCCACCGCGGTCGGTCGGCGGGTCGCGCTCGGCGGTGCGCTGTTCCTCCTCTCGGACCTGTTGATCGGCCTCGACGCGGGCGGTACCCGCATGCCCGGACACGGCGTGCTGGTGATGACGACCTACAGCGCCGCCTTGTTCATGATCAGCACCGGCTGGGCGGCGTCCCGGCAGCGGGGCGGTGGCCCGGCCCCGGGCTAGTGGCCCTGGTAGAGCGCCTCGACCTCATCGGCGAAGTGCTCCTGCACGACCTCCCGTTTGATCTTGAGCGTGGGGGTGAGCTCGTCGTCGGCCTCGGTGAGATCCCGCGGCAGGATCCGGAACGTCTTGACCTGCTCGGCGCGCGAGACGCTCCGGTTGGCCCGGTCGATCGCGGTCTGGATCTCCCCACGCAGCGTCGGGTCCTCCCGCAACGCCGACACCGACGCCCCGGAATGCCCGTGCTGCTCCCGCCAGCGCGTCCACGCCTGCGGGTCCACGGTCACCAGTGCGGCGGGGTACGGGCGGCCGTCGGCGACGAGCATCACCTGGCTGACCAACGGATGCGCCTGGATGCGCTGCTCGATCGGGCCGGGCACGAGATTCTTGCCGGCGGTGGTGACCATGACCTCCTTCGTCCGCCCGGTGATCCGCAGGAAACCGTCATCGTCGATCCGGCCGAGGTCGCCGGTGCGCAGCCACCCGTCGTCGGTCAACGTCTCCCGGGTGGCCTCCGGGTTGGCCCAGTAGCCGCCGAAGACCATCGCCCCCCGGGCGTGGATCTCGCCGTCGTCGGCGATGCGGAGCCGGACCCCGGGCAGCGGTCGACCGACCGTGCCGATCCGCATCGCCGTCGGCAGGTTCGCGGTCAGCGCCGGAGATGCCTCGGTCAACCCGTACCCCTCCAGGATGGTGATGCCCGCCCCCCGGAAGAAGTGACCCAGCCGCTCCGCCATCGGCGCGCCACCCACGAACGCCATCCGGCACCGCCCGCCGAGCGCGGCCCGCAGCCGACGGTACGCGGCGAATTCGCACACCAGGTGTGCCAGGCGGAGCAGTCTTCCAGGCCCGTGCGGCGTGTCCAGCGCTCGGCTGTACCGCACGGCGGTCCGCTCGGCGAGGCCGAAGAGCCATTCCCGGCGCGCGTCCTCGGCCGAGTGGCGGGCCTGGTCGTGCATCTTCTCGAACATCCGGGGCACGGCCAGGACGAATGTGGGCCGGAACCGGCGCAGCTGGTCGAGCACCCCGGACATGTCGGCGCTGTGCACCATCGTCGTCCGGGTGTGCACCACGCCGACCTGGATCATGCGGGCGAACGCGTGCGCCAGCGGCAGGAACAGCACCGTCGACGCGCCCGGATGCAGCAGCTGAGGGAGCACCTCGGTGGCGTTGCCGATGTCGGCGGAGAGGTTGCGGTGCGTCAGTACGCAGCCTTTCGGCGCCCCGGTGGTGCCGCTGGTGTAGACGATGGTGGCGATGTCGTCGCCGGTCACCGCGGCTCGACGGGCGTCCACCTCGACCGCGTCGACAGCGTTGCCCCGCGCGACCAGCTCGATGAGATCGCCGGTGTCGATGCGCCAGATCTGCCGCAGCTCGGGCAACTCCGCCCGCACGCCGGTGACGCTGGCGGCGTGGTCGGCGGTCTCCAGCACGCAGCAGACCGCACCGGAGTCGCCGAGCATCCAGCGGACCTGTTCGACGCTGGAGGTGTCGTAGACCGGCACGCTCACCGCGCCGATCGACCAGAGGGCGTAGTCGACGAGAGTCCACTCGTACCGGGTGCGGCTGAGCAGCCCGACCCGGTCACCGTGCCCGACGCCGGCGGCGACGAAGCCTCGGGCCAGCGCCAGCACGTCGTCGCGGAACTGTCGGCAGGTCACCGGCAGCGCGCCGCCTCGCCCGGAACGACGCACCGGCCACGACCGGGGGTCCGGGTCGGGCCGGATGAACTGCACCGCGTCCGGATCCTCGGCAGCGTTACGCCACACCTGCTCGGCCAGGCTGCCGTCGTCGCCACCGACGATCGGCTC
This sequence comes from Micromonospora lutea, assembly GCF_016863535.1. GTDB lineage: Bacteria > Actinomycetota > Actinomycetes > Mycobacteriales > Micromonosporaceae > Micromonospora > Micromonospora lutea. Next base: position 9,929 of record NZ_BOPB01000040.1, on the reverse strand, counting down.
GACCGCTGTCTCCCGCACGCCGTCCACCTGCCGTCGCGTCACCGCCGTTGCTGCCCACCGCTTCCGATGGTGGCCCCGGCGCTCCGCCGCGTCCGGCGAACACCCAAAACCCGTCCTGTCGTGTCGCCCGATCCCGCGCCGCCGATCGATGTGCACGATCGGCGGCGCAGGATCGGCGGCGCGGGAACTCAGGTGTGGGAGGGCGTCACGGGCAGGCCGAGTTGGTGCACGGCTGCGGTGATCAACGCGTCGGTGGAGAGTCGCAGATCGAGGACGAAACCCTGCTCGTCGGGGCCCAGCGGCTCCAGCGTGGCGGTCTGGGAGTCGAGCAGGCTCGCCGGCATGTAGTGCCCCGAGCGCAGTGCCAGCCGCTCCCGGATGACCTCGGTCGGCCCGGCCAGGTGCACGAAGTCCACCTCCGGCGGCCCCTGCCGCAACACGTCCCGGTAGGAACGTCGCAGCGCCGAGCAGGCCAGCACCGTCGACACGCCCTCCCGGTGCCGGTCGGTCATCCACTCGGCCAGGGAGCGCAGCCACGGCCAGCGGGCCGCGTCGTCCAGGGGCACGCCGGCCCGCATCCGGGCCACGTTGGCCGCCGAGTGGAACTCGTCGGCCTCGGCGAAGGTCAGCCCGGTCAGCGCCGCGACCCCCTGCGCCACCGTCGTCTTCCCGGCGCCGGAGACACCCATCACCACCACGTGTCGGGTCGACCGGTCACCAGTCATGGACGGTCCCGTCCTGGAGCCGGTTGAACGGCAGGTACGCCGGCTGGTACGGGAACCGCGCGGCCGCCTCCTCGTCCAGTTCGACACCGAGACCCGGCTGCTCACCCGGGTGCAGGTAACCGTCGGTGAAGGTGAACGACTGGCGGAACACCTCGTTGGTCAGGTCACCGTGGCGCATGTACTCCTGGATGCCGAAGTTGTGGATGGCCAGGTCCAGGTGCAGGGCGGCGGCCATGCCGACCGGCGAGATGTCGGTCGGACCGTGGATGCCGGACTTGATCTGATACTGCGCGGCGAAGTCGAGCAGTTTGCGCATCGCGGTGATGCCGCCGGTGTGGGTGACCGCGGACCGCACGTAGTCGATCAACTGTTCCCGGATCAGCGTCTGGTAGTCCCAGACGGTGTTGAAGACCTCGCCGATCGCCAGCGGCGTGGTGGTGTGCTGCCGGACCAGCCGCAGCGCCTCCTGGTTCTCCGCCGGGGTGCAGTCCTCCAGCCAGAACAGGTCGTACGGTTCGAGGGCCTTGCCCAGCTTCGCGGCCTGGATCGGGGTCATCCGGTGGTGCCCGTCGTGCAGCAGCGGCAGCTCCGGCCCGAACTCGCTGCGGACCGCCTCGAAGACGCCGGGCAGGTGACGCAGGTACGCCCGGGTGTCCCAGTCCTCCTCGGCCGGCAGCGGGGTGCGTTGGGCCGGCTCGTAGTCGTAGCGCTTGCCGTCGGCGCTGGGCTGGGTGGCCACGCCGTACACCGCGTTGATGCCGGGTACGGAGGTCTGCACCCGGATCGACCGGAAACCGAGGTCGAGATGTGCCCGGATGGAGTCGAACAGCTCCGGCAGGTCCCGCCCGGAAGCGTGGCCGTACGCCATGATGCCGGTGCGGGACGCTCCGCCGAGCAGCTGGTAGAGCGGCATCCCGGCGGCCTTGGCCTTGATGTCCCAGAGCGCGACGTCGACCGCGGCGATGGCCGCCATGGTGACCGGCCCACGCCGCCAGTACGCCGAGCGGTACAGGAACTGCCAGGCGTCCTCGATGCGGTGCGCGTCGCGCCCGAGCAGCAACGGCACCACGTGATCACGCAGGTACGAGGCGACGGAGAGTTCACGCCCGTTGAGCGTACCGTCGCCGAGGCCGGTGATGCCGTCCTCTGTGGTGATCTTCAATGTGACGAAGTTGCGGTCCGGGCTGGAGACGATGACGTCGGCGGCCACGATCTTCACGAGGGGTGCCTTTCTCCTGCGGGAACGTACTCAGCGGAGGGTGGTACCGGCGGCGCTGCCGGTGATCAGGGTCAACTCGTCGCGGCGGGGCAGGCCCTCCCAGTCGCCGTCACCGGCGACCGCGAAGGCCCCGAGGGTCACCGCGCGGCGGAGCCGGTCGACCAGGTCCAGCCCGTCAAGGTGCCCGGAGAGGTAGCCGGCGGTGAACGCGTCGCCGGCGCCGACCGTGTCCACAGCGGTCACCGGCACCGCCTCGACGTACGTGGCACCGTCGGCGGTGTGCGCGCGGGCACCGTCGGCACCGAGCTTCACCAGCACCGTCCGCACACCACGAGCCAGCAGTCCGGCCACCGCGCCGGCCTCGTCGGCACCGGCTGTGGCGACCAGGTCCAGCTCGTCGGCGGAGGCCACGACGACCGAGGCGTACCCGGCCAGCGGGGTCAGCGTCGACCGGGCGTCCTCACGGGTCCACAGTCCGGCCCGGTAGTTCACGTCGAGGCAGACGGGAATGCCGGCCTCGGCCGCCGTACGCACCGCCCAGGCGGCGGCGTCGCGGGCGCTGTCGGACAGCGCGGGGGTGATCCCGGTCAGGTGCAGCATCCGGGGGCCGGCGGCGAGCGGGGCACGCAGATCCTCGACATCGAGGGCCGAACCGGCCGAACCGGCCCGGTGGTAGCGGACCCGGGACACGTCGGCGGTACGGCGTTCCAGGAACATCAGCCCGGTGGGCCGATCCGCGTCGCGGCGTACGGCGTCAACGTCGACGCCCTCGGCGCGCAGTTGGCGCAGCACGAACTCGCCCAGTTCGTCGTCGCTGACCCGCCCGACCCACGCGGCCCGGTGGCCGAGCCGGGCCAGACCGATGGCCACGTTGGACTCCGCGCCGGCCAGGTGCATGGTCAACGGTCCACCCTGGGCCAGCGGCCCCGGGGAGCGCAGCGACACCAGCGCCTCCCCCACGGTGAGCAGGTCCACCCCGTCCGGGCCGGTCCTGCCGGTGGACGTGGTCATGACGCCGCCACTGCGGCGACCGCCGCGAGGTGGGCGCGGGCCCGCTCCCGCAGCGCGTCCAGGTCGCCCCCGGAGGCGGCGTCACCCACCAGCGGGCCGCCGACACCGACGGCGATCGCGCCGGCCGCCAGGTAGCCGGGCAGTTCGGCCGGTCCCACCCCGCCGACCGCGACGAACGGGATGTCCGGGAAGGGGTCACGCACCGCCCGCAGGTACGCCGGCCCGCCGACCGACGCCGGGAACAGCTTGACCGCGTCGGCGCCGAGTCGCACCGCCGTGACCGCCTCGGTGGGGGTGAGCGCGCCGGCGGCGACTGGCAGGCCACGTCGGGCCGCCTCGCCGATGGACTCCACCACGGCCGGGGTCACCACGAACTGGGCACCGGCGGCGGCCACGTCGGCGACGTCGGCGACGGTGAGCACGGTGCCGGCACCGACCAGGCCGCCGGGCGGAGCAGCCGCCCGCAGCGCCTCGATGGCCCGCAGCGCGTCGGGCGTGGTCAGCGCCACCTCGATGATCGACACCCCTTCGGCCAGCAGCGCGGTGCCGGCCGCGATGGCGGCGGCGGTGTCGGTGCCCCGGATGATGGCCAGCAGCCGGGTCGCGGCGAGTTCGGCGGTGAGATCGACGGTCATGTCACCACTCCGCGTACGAGCCGTCGGGGTGCCGGAAGGTGGGGCTGCGCCAGGCGTGCCCGCGCTTGTCCGCCGCGCGTACCGCCTGCTCGTCGATCTCGATGCCCAACCCCGGTGCGGTGAGCCGCTGCACGTACCCGTCGACGAAGGCCAGCGGCTGCTGGTCGACGCAGTAGTCGAGCACCTCGGCGCCGAGGTTGTAGTGAATGCCGATGCTCTGTTCCTGGATCAGATAGTTCGGGGTGGCGAAGCCGACCTGCAGGCAGGCCGCCAACGCGATCGGCCCGAGTGGGCAGTGTGGGGCGAGTTGTACATCATAGACCTCCGCCACGGCGGCGATCTTGCGTACCTCGGTGATGCCGCCGGCGTGCGCCAGGTCCGGCTGGGCCACCGCGATGCCGGCCTGCAGCACCGGCAGGAACTCCTGCCGGCTGTAGAGCCGTTCCCCGGTGGAGACCGGGGTGGTGGTGGAGCGGACGAACTCGCCGATCAGGTGGGAGTTCTCCGGCACCACCGGCTCCTCCAGGAACATCGGCCGGTACGGCTCCAGCAGCGGCGCGACGCGCCGGGCGTTGGCCAGGGTGAACCGGCCGTGGAAGTCCACGGCCACGTCCCGGTCGTCGCCGAGCACCTCCCGGGCGGCGGCCACCCGGCGCACCACCGCGTCGAGTTCGGCGACGGAGGCGAGCGGACTCATCCGGCCGGACGCGTTCATCTTCACTGCGGTGAGCCCGGCCTCCACCCGGGCGGCGATCTGGTCGCGGACCTCGTCGGGTTCGTCGCCGCCGACCCACCCGTAGACCCGGATGCGGTCCCGGACCGGTCCGCCGAGCAGTTGGTGCACGGGTGCGCCGTACCGCTTGCCGGCGATGTCCCACAACGCCTGGTCCAGCCCGGAGACCGCGCTGGCCAGGATCGGCCCGCCCCGGTAGAAGGAGGCCTTGGTCAACACCTGCCAGTGGTCCTCGATACGCAGCGCGTCCCGGCCGATCAGCAGTTCGCTGAGCTGCTCGACGGCGGTGCGTACGGTCTCGGATCGGCCTTCGCAGGTCGCCTCGCCCCAGCCGACGATTCCGTCGGTGGTCTCCACCCGGACGAAGAGCCAGCGGGGTGCGACGAGGAAGGTCTCGACGCGGGCAATGGTCGTCATGATCGCTCAGCCCTTCGTCGCGCCGGCGGTGAGTCCGGAGACGATGTACTTCTGCACGAACAGCGCGATGACCATGATCGGCAGGGTGACCACGGTGGTGGCCGCCATCAGGCCGCCCCAGTCGATGCTGGCGTAGCCGACGAAGTCGAAGATCGCCACGGGCAGGGTCTTGGTGTCCGCGCCGGAGAGGACCAGGGCGAACATGAAGTTGTTCCAGGAGAAGATGAAGGACAGGATGCCGGCGGTGGCGATGCCCGGCACGGACAGCGGCAACGTGATCCGGCGGAAGGCGCCGATGTGGGTGAGGCCGTCGACGAGCGCCGCCTCCTCCAGTTCCTCCGGCAGGCCGTCGAAGAAGCCCATCATGATGTAGACGATCAGCGGCAGCGAGACGAACATGTGGCTCAGGATCAGCACGCCGAAGCCGCCGACCATGCGCAGGTTCGAGAAGACGTAGTACCAGGGCACCAGCAGCGAGACGCCGGGGATGACCCGGGCCATCAGCACCACCAGCGCGGACTTGCGCATGTTGAACCGGCTCATCGAGTACGCCGCCGGCACGCCCAGCACCAGCGACAGGGCCGTCGCGGCGAACGCCACCCAGAGGCTGTTCACGATGAACTGCACGTAGTTGGCCTGCTGGAGCACCGTGCCGTAGTTGTCCAGGGTCGGCGTGAAGACCAGCGCCTTGGCGGAGTCGTAGATGTCGACGTTGGTCTTGAGCGAGGCGGCGACCATCCAGACCAGGGGTGCCACCAGTGAGGTCACCACGACGATCAGCGCGGTGGTGCGGAAGACCTTGAATCCGGTGCTCGGCCTCATCGGTCGGCCCCCTTCCGGCGTGCGGTGAGCGCCCACATCGAACCGATGATGATCAGGAAGAACAGGATCAGCACCGTCGAGGAGAGGCCGTACTCGTTGTAGTCGAAGCTCAGGCCGTAGGCGTACACGTTGAGCGTCTCCACCTCGTGGAAGGAGCCACCGCCCCGCCCCTTGGTCGCGTAGAGGATGTCGAAGGTCTTCAGCGCGTCGATACCGCGCAACAGGATCGCCACGATCACGGTGGGCATCAGCAGCGGCAGCGTGACGTGCCGGAAGCGCTGCCAGGCGCTGGCACCGTCGATCATCGCCGCTTCCTGCGGCTCGTCGGAGAGCGAGGTCAATCCGGCGAGCAGGATCAGCACGACCATCGGCGTCCACTGCCAGATGTCGATGAAGATGGTGGTCGGCAGCGCGGTGTGCTGGCCGGCGAGCCAGGGCTGCGGGCCGATGCCGATCCAGCCCAGCGCCTGGTTGGCCAGGCCGATGTTGGGGTCGAAGATGAGCCGCCACATCATGCCGACCGCGACCGGGGTGGCGACCAGCGGCAGCAGGATGGCGACCCGGACCCACTTCTCACCCCGGAACGGTCGCCACAGCAACAGGGCGATCGCCATGCCCAGGACGACCTCGAAGAACAACGCGACCCCGGTGAACGCTCCGGTGCGCGCCACGGCCGGCCAGAACCGGTCGGTGTCGCTGAGCACGTCGACATAGTTGCGGAAGCCGATGAACTCCGACTCGGCGCGGACGGAGCCCGCCGAATCGGTGAGGCTGAGGTAGACCGTCCAGGCGAGCGGGAAGATGATCAGGACGGCGACGAAGGCCATCGCCGGGGCCGCGAAGAGCCATTTACGGTGGTCGTTGGCCCAGCGCGCCCAGCCTGGCGTGTCGGGCATGACGGAGGCGCCACGGGGCGCCCTCTCGGGGGCGGTGACTGCTGGCATCAGATCTCCGTGATGGGGAGGCTGTGCGGGGGTGACGAGCGCTGACGCTCGTCACCCCCGCACGCGGACTCAGCGGGCCTCGTCGTCCAGGAACTTCTGGAACGCCTCGTGCGCGGCGTCGGCTGACGCCGCCGCGTCCTTGCCGGTGATGGCGTCGACGATCGGCTGCCCGACGATCTCGCGGGCCTGCGCCACCCGCTCGACCAGCGGCCGGTCGTGGCCCACGCCGTTGGCGAGGCTCACGGTGATCGCGTCGGCCATGTCCGCCGGGTAGGTCGCGATGCCCTCCGGGTTCTCCCAGACCGAGGTCCGGGCGCCGGGCGTACCGGCCTTCTGGTGCTCCAGCGTCTGCTCCTTGCCGGCCGCCCACTCGATGAACTTCCAGGCGTTGCTCTGGTTCTTCGAGGCGTCGTTGATGGCCAGGCCCCAGGAGGGGACGTTGTACGGCTTCGAGCCGTCCGGACCGGCCGGGAACGGCGCGAACCCGACGGTCTCGGAAACCTTCGACTTGGCCGGGTCGGTGGCGTTCTTGTAGAGCGAGTTGGCCTCCGGGTAGAAGGCTGCCTGACCCTGGGTGAAGATCGCCATCGCCTCGGACCAGCTCATGTCGGTGCTGATGTTGGCCGGCCCGTGCTCACGCAGCAGCCCGCCGTAGTAGGCGTACGCCTGCTTGGCCGCCTCGCTGTTGACGGCGGACTTGCCCGCCTCGTCGACGAAGTCGCCGCCGAAGCTGAACAGGAAGCTGGAGAACTGGGTGACGGCGGCGGCCTTGCCGGTCCGCGCGACGAAACCGGCCACGCCCGGGTTGTCCGCCTCGATCTTGGCGGCCTGGGTCTTCAGCTCGTCGAGGGTCTTCGGCGGGGCGCTGAAGCCGGACTTCTCCAGCAGGTCCTTGCGGTAGTAGAGGACCTGCTGCTCGGTGATGATCGGGATACCGACCACCTTCTCCTCGTACGTGGTGGCCCCGAGCGGCGCGGCCTGGAAGTCACCGAGGTCGAAGTCGGCGCTCTCCTTGGCCCGCTCGGTCAGGTCGGCGAGGTACTTGTTCTTGGCGAACAGCTGCCCCTCCTGCAGCGGCCGGTACATCATCACGTCGATGTCGTCGGCGCCGGCGTTGAGCTTGACGTTGTACTGGTCCGAGAGCTGGTCCTCGCCGAGCTGGGTGACCTCGACCTTCAGGCCGGTCTGCTGCTCGAACTCCGGCAGCGCCTTGCGAATGTTCTCGGTCCAGACGTGGTTGACCAGGGTCACCCGCACCGTGTCCGAGCTACCGCTGTCCGCACCGCCGCCGCAGGCGGACAACGCCATGGCGGCGACCACCGCCGCAGATGTCCCAATTATCGATCGACGTCCCACGCGCGTCTCTCCTTCTGTCCTGGCCGCCGGCTCGGGGGGACGAGCGCGACCTCGGCTTTTACATCCGCTTAACGCCGGATGCTAGGCCGAAAAAGCAGACTTAAACAAGTGGTAGACCTAACTGATACGATCCAAGCCGTGGATCTGACCTCTCCGGGGCCCGCGCCCGCCCAGTCCGCCCCCATCGAGGCCGGGCTGCACGGACGCGTCCTCGATCACCTCGGCACCGCCATCTGCGGCGGGGAACTCACCCCCGGAGCGGTGCTCAACATCGACGACCTGGTCGACCGCTACGCGGTGTCCCGGTCGGTGATCCGCGAGGTGCTGCGGGTGCTCGCGTCGATGGGATTCATCGAGACCCGACGACGGGTCGGCGTCATGATCCGCCCGGCCGGCGACTGGAACGTCTTCGACCCGCAGGTGATCCGCTGGCGGCTCGCCTCCGCGGGGCGCATCGCCCAGCTCCGCTCGATAACCGAGCTGCGCACCGCGGTGGAACCGCACGCCGCCTGGCTCGCCGCACACCGGGTCGACCACGACGAGGCGAGTGAGCTGGTCGGCCTGGCCGCCAAGATGTGGGCCGCAGGCAAGGCCGGCGACGAGGAACGCTTCCTCAGCCTGGACATCGAGTTCCACCGCCGGGTGCTACGCGCCTCGGGCAACGAGATGTTCGTCAAGCTCCAGGACCTGGTGGCAGAGGTGCTCACCGGCCGCCATCACTACCACCTCATGCCCCACCACCCGCACGAGCAGGCGCTGCAACTGCACGCCGACGTCGCCCAGTCAATCCAACGCCGCGACGGCGACAGCGCCCGCCAGGCCATGAAGCAGATCATGGAGCACGCCTTCGACGAAATGGCCTCCATGTGGGCCCAACCCCCCACCCCCACCCCCCACCCCGCCTAAACACCCCCACCCCACCCCACCCCACCCGTCGCCCCCACCCCACCCCACCCCGCCCCGCCCCGCCCCGCCCCGCTCGTCGATCATGCAGTTGCGGCACCTCACAATCTGCGCATTTCCTGCCATTACCGGTGCCACAACTGCATGATCGCGAAGCGGTGGGGGTACGGCACGGGGCGGGTCGGTGGGGTTGGCGGGGGGCGGGTTGGTGGGGTGGGTGGTGGGTACGATGCGGCGCATGGCGTTGTTGCATCGAGCGGAGCTACGTCCCACCAAGTTGGAACTGTTGGCGACCTGGCTGCCGAGCCGCGACTGGTACGCGGGCGTCGGCGACGTGACGCGCGTGGCCGGGTACCGGTTCGACGACCCGGCCGGTCAGGTGGGCATCGAGACGCTGCTGGTCCGGGGCGGTGACGGCCCGGTGCACCAGGTGCCGCTGACCTACCGCGGGGCACCGCTGGACGGTGCCGACGAATGGCTGGTGGGCACCGTCGAGCATTCGGTGCTGGGCCGCCGCTGGGTCTACGACGCGGTCGGCGACCCGGTGTACGCGGCCGCGCTGGCCGACGCCATCCTGGCCGGCACCGGCCAGGCCGAGGAGTACTTTGAGGTCGACGGCCGGCGCGAGGTGCGCGCCCCCAGCATGGACATCGCCAGCGACGCTCCCGCCGGCGACGTGCCCACGGTCGGCTTGGTGCGTCGGGTGGTCGACGGCGACCCCACGCTCATCGTCACCGACACCGTCGAACTCGGCGTGATCCGCCGCCCCGGTTCCGTCGCCGCGCCGAACACCGCCACGCTCACCGGTGCCTGGGGCGACGTCCGCGCGCCACTGGCGTACGCCTCACGACGCTGACCTCCGCCGTGAACGGCAACCGCCACACCGGCCATGCGATCCTCACTGGGCAGGCGCGACTCCGTCTGATCCCGGATCAACTTCTGGAAGGGAAGGGGTAACGCATGAGCCGTGACTTCCTGGACCACACGACGTGGCGCAAGAGCAGCCGCAGCCTGAACGCGAATGCCCAGTGCGTCGAGGTTGCCCTGACACCGCATGCGGTCGGCATCCGCGATTCCAAAGACCCGGCCGGTCCTGCCCTGGCGGTGGATGCCTCGGCGTGGACGGCGTTCATCAGTGGCGTCAAGAGCAAGGGCCAGCGGCCC
>NZ_BOPB01000039.1 GCF_016863535.1 Micromonospora lutea | reverse complement strand
CGACATCACACAGATCCGGCTCGGAAACGCCCGACGTTCGCGGATGAGGACGCTCGCCGACAGGTGAGCGCTGGCACGCCCCGCGATCGATCGGATGGAGTCGGAACGGGCGGGCTCGGTACACACCGAGCCCGCCCGATCAGTCGGTGGGTGCCGTTTGCCGCGGCCACCGTGGGGAAGTCCCGCCCAGAGTGGCGGCGGTGACCGTCGCCGGCAGGAGGGATGCCGACGATGACGAACCATCCGTCCACCGCACCGCCCGTGAGTGCCGTGGATGCGTCGGCACGCCTGACAATCGGCGTGGAGGAGGAGTTCCTGCTGCTGGACCCGGAAACGGGAGAGAGCCTGCCGGTCGCCGACCGGGTCCTGGCTGCCCTGCACGGCAAGGCCCGAAAGCAGAGCAGACAGGAGTTTCGGCACAGCATGGTGGAGATGGTCACGCCCGTCTGTGCCGACCTGGCCGATCTCCGGTCACACCTGGTCACTTTGCGGCGTGCGGCTGCGGAGGCAGCGCGGTCGGCGGGAGCACAGCTTGTCGCGGTGGGCGCCACACCGGTGCACGAGTCGCACCGGACAGTTCCGGACAGACCTCGCTACCACGCCATGTCCCGTCGGTTTGGCCCGGTCGCACACGACCCAGCCGTGTGCGGCTGCCACGTGCACGTCGGTCTACCGGATCGGGAGCTGGCGGTGCAGGTCTGCAACCAGCTGCGACCGTGGCTGCCGGTGGTGCAGGCGCTCACCGTCAACTCGCCGCTGCACGACGGCGCGGACACTGGCCACGCCAGCTGGCGCTCCATGCAACTGGAGCGTTGGCCGAGCATCGGGCCCACTCCGTACTTCGCCTCCGCCGCCGAGTACGACGCGACGGTGGCGGAACTGGTCGACGCGGGAATCATGCTCGACGCGGCGATGGTCTACTGGTACGCCCGGCCGTCGGCCAGCTATCCCACCGTGGAGATCAGAGTGGGAGACGTCTGCCCCGGGGTGGACGACACGGTGCTGGTCGCGGCCCTGGTACGAGCCCTGGTCGCCACCATGGTCGACCAGGTGCGTGCCGGCGTACCGGCACCCCGGCTGCGTAACTGTCTGCTCGCGGCGGCACACTGGCGAGCCGCTCACGAAGGGCTGGACGGCCGGCTGATCGACCTGCGCGGCGGCGGTGCCCGTCCGGCGTGGGACCTCGTGGAGGAGTTGTTCACCACGGTGGCGCCCGCGCTGGTCCGACACGGGGACCTGTCGTACGTGCTGAAGCAGTTGGCCCGGCTGCGCCGGGACGGCACCGGTGCGGCCCGGCAGCGGCGGGTCATCGCCCGCACCGATGGCGACGTACGCGCGGTTCTCGACCACCTCGCCGCCGAGACCACCGCCGGCTGAACCGACTTCGAGCACCCCTCAGCGGATGTCGTGGGTCTGCAGCCAGAGTTCGAGCAGGCCGAGCTGCCACAACTTGTTGCTGCCCGCGGCGGCCTGCGCCTGTTCGGGGTCGGCGAGCAGCGTGTCGACGTACGCCTGCTGGAACAGTCCCCGCTTCCGCGCGGCCGGCGCGCGCAGCGCCGCCACGACGAGGTCACGGACCGGGCCGTCGACGTTGCGCAGCGCGGGAACCGGAAAGTAGCCCTTCGGCCGGTCGATCACCTCGGCGGGCAGCACCTCGCGGCCGACCTCCTTCAGCACGCCCTTGCCACCCTGGGCGACCTTGTGCTGCGGCGGGCAGGCCGCGGCGAGGGCGACCAGATCCTGGTCGAGGAACGGAGTACGGACCTCCAGCCCCCACGCCATGCTCATGCTGTCCACCCTCTTGACCGGGTCGTCGGGCAGCATCAGGTGGGTGTCCAGGCGTAGCACCGCGTCGAGAGCGGTGTCGGCTCCCGGGGCGTTCAACTCCGCGACGATGAGATCCCGGCTGGCGTCGACATCGACGAGGTACGCCGGATCGATCACCCGGGGCAACTCGGCGTGGTCCCGGTCGAAGAAGGCGGCGGCGAAGGTCTGCGCCGCGTCGGCTCGGGGCACCTGGGTCAGGGGCTGGTGGTAGCCGTATCCGGCGAACACCTCGTCGGCGCCCTGCCCGGACTGCGCCACCTTGACATGCGCCGCCACCTGCTCGGAGAGCAGATGAAAGGCGACCACATCGTGGCTGCCCATCGGCTCGGTCATGGCCTCGATCGTCCGGCTTACGGCTGGTACCAGGTCGTCGTTGGCGAGTTGGATACGAACGTGGTCGGTGTCGTACGTACGGGCGACCAGATCCGAGTAGTGGAACTCGTCGCCGGCCTCGCCGTGCCGACTGTCGAAGCCGATGCTGAAGGTGCGGAGGTGCTGCTGCCCGGCCTCGGCGAGCAGTGCCACGATGAGACTGGAGTCGAGGCCGCCGGAGAGCAGCACACCGACCGGTACGTCGGCGACGAGCCGTCGTCGTACGGCGGTGCGCAGGGCGTCGCCGATCGCGGCTCGCCAGTCCCGGTCGTCCCACCCGGCGTGGGCGGGATCCCGGACGTAGCCGGGTCGCCAGTACACGCGCTCGCGGCTGTGCCCGTCAGCCTCGATGACCCGCACGGTCGCTGGCGGCAGCTTCTGGACACCCCGCAGGATGGTGCGGGGCGCGGGCACGATCGAGTGCCATGACAGGTAGTGATGCAGCGCCACCGGGTCGACGCTGGTGTCCACGTCGCCCGCCTTGAGCAGCGCCGGAAGCGTCGAGGCGAACCGTAGCCGGCCCGGCGTCTCGGCGAGGTACAAGGGCTTGATGCCGAGTCGGTCCCGGGCCAGTACGAGCCGACGACGGGCGCGGTCGACCAGGCCCACGGCGAACATGCCGACCAGATGGTCGACGAAGTCCTCACCCCACTCCGCGTACGCCACCAGGATCACCTCGGTGTCACTGGTCGAGTGGAAGGTGTGGCCCGCGTCGCGTAGTTCTTCGCGCAGTTCCGGGTAGTTGTACACGCAACCGTTGAAGACCAGAGCGAGCCCGAGATCCTCACGCACCATGGGCTGGCCGCCCGCGTCGGACAGGTCGATCACGGTCAACCGACGGTGCCCGAGGGTCACCCAGCGATCGCTGAACATGCCCTCGCCGTCCGGGCCCCGGGATCGCATCGCTTCGGTCATCCGGGTCACCGCGTCGGCGTCGGGCCGGGTGCCGTCGAACCTCGCCTCACCGCTGATGCCGCACATCACGTTCCGATGTCATGCCTCATCCCCATGTCTGTCGCCGTGGTGTTCGACCGGCTGCTCCTACGACTGGTGGCCATCGTTGCCACTCCAAAATGTGGCGTGGTTGCCGACCAGATCGTCGTCGAGTGAGCAGCTGCGGCGCCGTGGCCCGGACCGCCTCGATCAGCGTGTTCTCAAGGAGTTGCAGCCAGGGCGGTGCGGCGAGGGGACGTTGCGGGACTTCCGACCTGCCTCGACGGTACGTGGCTGATGTTCCCGGTGAGGGCGGATTGCGGAAGGGAATGCGACAGGTCCCTCGTCCGACGGATCCGCTCCGGCGGACAGGGTGCAGGGGGTGACGCCGGTGCGGCGCCACCCCCTGCGAGAAGACTCTTACCGGGAGGTACAGGAAAGGGTCGGTGCGCCGTTGGTTCCGTTCCAGGAACCGTTGAAGCCGAAGGTGGCGCTGCCGTTGGCGCTCAGGGAACCGTTGTGGCCGACGTTCGAAGCGGTGACCGAGGACCCGTTCGAGGTGATCGACGCGTTCCAGGAGTTGGTGATGGTCTGACCGTTGGGCCAGGTCCAGCTCACCGTCCAACCGGAGATGGCGGTGTTGCCGGCGCGGACGGTGACCTCGCCACCGAAGCCACCGGGCCACTCGTTGGTCTTGCGGTAGGTGGCGGTGCAGGCACCGTTACCAGCCGGCGGCGGCGTGCTGGGCGGGGGCGTGCTGGGCGGGGGCGTGGTGGGCGGCGGGTTCGTGGGCGGCGGGGTGGTGGGCGGCGGGTTGCTGCCCCCACCGAAGGTCACGTCACTGCAGATGTAGTACGGCTGGTCGAGGTGCGACGCCTGCCAGATCGTGTAGACGACGTGCCGCCCGGTGCGGTTGCCCGCATTGACCTGAGCCTCGTAGATTCCGGTGGTGGGGTAGCTGCCGGTGCGGAGCACCAGGTCCAGGCTGTTCCAGGTGAGGGGCTGCGTGGTCGGGTCGAAGCCCTGCTTGGTGATGTAGATGAGCATGTAGTCGGCACCGTGGCGGGCACCGTCGGTCAGCGTCAGGGTGAAGTTGTTGGGCATCGGCTTGGCGGTCCAGGCGCCGACTGTGTCGAGCGAGGCGTACAGCCCGCCCTGGGTACGGCCGCCGCTGCACAGCTGCCCGTCCGGGATGACGGCCTGGTGGTTGCCGCCGACGTTCTCGCGGAACAGGCCGTTCCAGTTCCACATGGTGTTCGGGTTGGCCTGGAATGCCTGCCAGCACATCGGGTCGCTCTGGGCCATGGCGGGGTTGAGGTGATCACCGCCCCAGCGCTCCCAGCAGCCGTAGTTGCGGGACGGTGGGTTCGTCACCGACCCGTGCGCCGAGGCTGAGCCAGGCTGGTTGACCACGACCATGGTGAAGGCCGCGGCGAGGACGGCGGCTGCGCCGAGTCCCAGGCGACGTGCCGTTCGTGCGAGTTTCATTGATGCTCCAGTTGATCCGCCGACGCCGGTGTCCCTCCCCGGGATGCCCAGTCCCAGGAGGAATGCGTCGATCGATATGGCGATCCCAAGGTGGCAGGCAGGTGACTGCGCTGCCGGCGACGGCTCGGCGGCTCCCAACCGCGACTGCATGATATCCACTGATGTCAATTTTTGTGGAAGGGGTGCGCGCTTCGCCCCCTCCCGGCCGCCGTAACCCCTGGTCACGGGAATCCCACTTCGTGGATTGGTGTTCTCTCCTGCGTACGACGTGAGACCCGAGCCGAGGAGAAACGGACATGAAGGTACGCAGTTCTCTCCGGTCGCTGAAGCGGAAGCCGGGTTCGACGGTGGTGCGCCGACGGGGCCGAGTGGTCGTGCTGAACCGGGTCAACCCGCAGTGGAAGAGTCGTCAGGGCTGACCTGGTCGACGAACGACGGACGCTGCACTCCCGCCCCGGTGCCGTCCGGCGCGCACGGGGTCGCCCCACCGCAGACCGGTGCGAAAGATGAAACCCTTCGGTCGTCCGGACGCCCGGTTCGCCATTCGTCATGTCGGTGGAACCGCCGGTTCCACGATCAACGGAAGGACACTGACGTGAAGTACATGATGCTGGTCTGCACCGATCCGGAGCCGGACCCGGAGCCGAGCAACCACCCCGATGTCGAGGTGTGGGTGGCGGAGAACGACGCAGCCGGGCGGCGTCTCCAGGGCGCCCAACTGGCACCGGCGTCGGCCGCCACCACGGTACGGGTCCGCAACGGCCAACTGCTGGTCTCCGACGGGCCGTTTGCCGAGGTCAAGGAGATGATCGTCGGCTTCGACCTGTTGGAGTGCACCGATCTGGACGAGGCTATCGAGGTCGCCCGAGCGCATCCGATGGCCTGGGCCGGGCGGATCGAGCTTCGCCCGTTCGCCGACTTCGAGCAGTGACGGATCCGGCCGCCGAGATCGCGCTGCCGCGAATGACGACCGACGCTGATGGAGCGACGGCGAAGCGGCGAGCCGACAACGGTGGTACGGCGGCCGGTCGGGCCGCGGCGGCGCAAGCTGTCGCGGCCACCGCCGTTGAGGCGTACCCGCGGATCGTGGCAGCGCTGATCCGGATCACCGGTGACTGGACGCTGGCCGAGGACTGCACGCAGGAGGCCCTGGCCCGGGCACTGGACCGGTGGCCGGTCGACGGGGTACCGACCAACCCCGCAGGCTGGCTGATGGCGGTGGCGCGTAACCGGCTGCTCGACGTGCTGCGGCGGGCGTCGGTCGAACGGCGCAAGCTGCGTGACGTGGCGGTGCTGGCGCTCACCGCCGCCACCGCGGAACCGGTACCGGACGAGGAGGTGGTGGACGACCGGCTGCGGCTGATCTTCACCTGCTGCCATCCGGCGCTCGCACCACAGGCGCGGATCGCGCTGACCCTCCGCACGATCTGCGCGGTGCCGACCGCCGACATCGCCCGGGCGTTCCTGGTCAGCGAGTCGACCATGACCCGGCGGTTGACCCGGGCCAAGGCGAAGATCGCCGACGCGGGAATTCCCTACCGGGTGCCGCGCGGCCGGGCGCTGACCGAGCGGCTGCCCGGGGTGCTGGGCGTGCTCTATCTGCTGTTCACCCAGGGGTACGACGCGGACGGGGAACCGGCCTTCGCCGAGGAGGCGATCCGGTTGGCCCGGCTGCTGGTGCGGCTCATGCCCGAGCAACAGGAGGCGAGGGCGTTGCTGGCGTTGTGCCTGTTGCAGCACTCCCGCCGCGCCGCCCGCCGGGACCTCGACGGCAACCTGATCCCGCTCGATCGCCAGGACCGGACCCGCTGGGACCATGCGGCGATCGTCGAGGCCGACCGCCTGCTCGCCGGGCTGACGCAACCCGGCCCGTACGCTTGGCAGGCGCGGATCGCGGCGTGTCACGCCACCGCCTCCAGCGCCGAGGTGACCGACTGGCGACGGATCGTCGACTGCTACGACCATCTCGCCCAGGTGCAGCCCACCCCGGTGGTCGCGCTGAACCGGGCCGTCGCCTACGGGTACGCGTACGGGCCGGCGGCCGGACTGGCCCTGCTCGCCGAGGCGCGTGCCGGTGGCGGGCTCGACGGCTATCCGTTGACCCTGGCGGTGGAGGCGGACCTCGTCGCCCGCCAGGGCGACCGGGAGCGGGCAGCGGCGTTGTTCCGTGCGGCGGCGGACCGGGTGCACGGCGCGGCTGAGCGGCGAGCGCTGCTGGAGCGGGCGCGACGCGGTTAGCCAGCCTCCGCGCCGGGATCCACCGTGGCCGGGTGAGGCCGGTCGGCTCCTGTCGGAAATGGACGTCCTCCCGAATGACGGAAAAATCGGCGGCCTCGGCGAACGGTCAGGGGATCCGGTTCAGCCGTACGCCGGCAGGCTCGGCGTGCTCGAAGAGGTCGTTGATGAGCACCACGTGGCGGCCGGCGTTGGCCAGCAGGGACGCGGCGAGGGTGGCCCGGTAGCCGGACGCGCAGTGCACCCAGACAACGCCGGCCGGCACGTCGGTCATCCGGCGGGGCAGCTCAGGCAGCGGCACGTGCACGGCACCATCGACGTGACCGTCCCGCCACTCGTTGCCCAGCCGTACGTCGAGGATGGCCTGCGGGGCGGGCAGCCCGGCCGGTGGCCTCCCGGCCTGCGCGGCGGCCAGCGCCGGGAAGTCAGCGACGAGCAGCTCCCGCAGCGCGGAGGGGTGGTCGGCCCACTGTCGGGCCGTGCCGGTCGCCTGGGCGGCGGGGCGGTCGATGCCGATCCGGACCAGCTCACGTTGGGCGTCGGCGATCTGCTCGGGGGTCTCGGCCAGCAGCGTGACCGGGGTGCCCCAGTCGACCAGCCAACCGAGCCAGGTCGACATCGGGCCGTCGAGGCCGAGACTGACCGTGCCGGCCAGGTGCGAGACGGCGTACGCCTTGCGGTGTCGCAGGTCGACCACCCACTCCCCGGCGGCGATACGGTCGCGCAGCTGCGCGGCGTCGGCACGCGTGACCGGGGTGAGATCCACCGGTACCGGGCCGGCGATGTTGGTGGCCCCCGCGTGCGCGTAGTACGCCGGGTAGGCGTCCAGACCGGCCAGGGTTTCGGTGACGAACTCGGTCCCGGCCAGCCGGAACACCGGATTGACCTGCTTCTCCCGACCGATCGTCGAGTCTGGGGCGTCGGCTTGGCTGGCCGAGCAGAAGCTGCCGAAGCCGTGGGTCGGCCACACCTGTGCCCCGTCGGGCAGCAGGTCGGCGAGCCGTCTCGCCGACGTGCGCTGACGGCGGGCCAACTCGTGCGTGTGCTCCGCACCGAGCAGGTCGGTGCGGCCGGTGGTGCCGAAGAGCAGCGATCCTCCGGTGCAGGCGCCCACCGGGTTCCAACCGTCGTCGCTGGCCTCGTCGACCACGTACGACAGGTGGTGGAAAGTGTGACCTGGCGTGGCCACGGCCCGCAGCCGCAGCGCCTCCGACACCTCGATCACGTCGCCGTCGCTGACCGGTACCCGGTCGAAGCCAACCTCGTCGTCGGCGGCCATCAGGTAACGGGCCCCGGTCAGCCGGGCCAGGTCGAGTCCGCCGGAGACGTAGTCGTTGTGCAGGTGTGTCTCGACCACGTGGGTGATCCGCACGCCGGCGGCACCGGCGAGGTACAGCACCCGGTCGATGTCCCGCTGCGGATCCACCACGACCGCGACCCGACCGTCGTCGACCAGGTAGCTGCGGTCGCCGAGGGACGACGTCGTGATGACCGACACCTGCACCGCCATGCCGCGCTCCTCGATAGGTGGTCTCCACCGTGGTGTACCCAGCCGGGGTGCACAAATGCCGTCCCGATCGGGTGCCGGTGGCCGGCCCGCGGTCGGACTGCTCCAACCGCGGACCGGCGTTGTCACCTACCGGTCACAGCCGGGCGCACTGACCCGAGGCCGGACCACGCACCGTGTTCGCCCGACCCTCGTTGACCGGGGCCGGGGTGTTGCCCGAGCAGGCCAACGGCCCGCTGATGGTGTTCGCCGCGACGACCACCGGCTGGCTGCCGGAGTTGCCCGTCACGCTCACCGGGCCACTGACGGTGGCCTCGTCGAGCCGTACCCCACCGAGGTTGGCCACCAGCGACAACGGCCCGCTGATCCGGGCCTTGCTGATCTTCAGGTCGCCGGTGGCGCCCGCCACCGTGACCGGACCGGAGACCTTCGTGCCCGACAGCTCGAACAGCGCCGGCCGGGTGGCCGACACCGGGCCGTTGATGGTGCCGCCGGTGACCCGCAGCGAGGCACCCGCGGCGATCGACACCGCGCCCGCGATCGTCGCGTTCTCCACGCAGGTCAGGCCGGTGGTCACGATCAGCGGCTTGGAGTGCTTGCCGGTGATCGTGGTGGTGCATTCCGGCCCGCCCTGCCCGACCGACGAGCGCGGCTCGGTGTCCGCGCTCACCGGCGAGTTGGCGGCGAGGTAGCTCACCAGCATGGTGAGATCGTTGTCGCCGGTGGTCACCGGGTTCGTGCCGCCGCCGAGAGTGGTGAAGTTGTCCCCGCCGGCGGCGAGGAACGAGTTCACCGTGACCCGGTAGCTGCCCGCCGGATCGATCGGCGTGCCATTCAGCTTCATCGAGGTGATCCGTGAACCCTGGGCGGCCTGGGGATCGTAGGTGTAGCTGAAGCCCTCCGACACACCGAGCCACAGCACCGGGCGGGACGCACCCGCCGGCTGCCACTGCTGCTCCAAGACCTGCTTGATCTCGGCACCGGTGTAGGTCTTGGTGACCACGTCGTTGGCGAACGGCTGGACGGCGAAGGCCTCGGCGTAGGTCACCGTGCCGTCGTCTCCGTACAGCAGGTCGGCCCGTAGACCGCCCGGGTTCATGAACGCGATCTGCGCCCCGCCCCGACCGGCGTCACGGGTGCCGGCGAGCTGCACGTCGGCGATGAAGTTGCCCAGCGTCGACTCCTTGCCCCGATCCTCGTTGCCGTCGGTGTAGGCCCGCCGGATGTCGGCGGTGATCTCGCCGAGCTTCCGCTGGCCCAACTCCTGGGCCCGGACCTTCGCGGCGGCCACGATCTCCGCCACCGCCGGGTCCTGCGGCGCACCCACGACATCGACCAGGGACGCGTCGGCGGAGGTCACCACTCCCGCCTCCGGGTCGAAGGTCAGCGTGACCTTGCCCAGGCGCTTGCCGTAGTCCTCGGCCTGGACGATCGGTCGCAGCTTGTCGGTGCCGGGCACCGGCACCTCGAAGGCGTACGGCTGGTGGGTGTGCCCGCTGAAGATGACGTCGACGGTGGCATCCACCCGGGTGAACTCGCCGAAGACCGGGTCGTTCGCCAACGCCTCGGGGGAGTCGATGTTCTCGGTCGCCGCTCCCTCGTGTGCGAGCAGCACCACCACGTCGGCCTCGCCGTTGTCCGGGTTGCCGTCCTTGAGCTGTCCGGCGACCCGGTTGGCCTCGGCGACCGGGTCGCGGAAGGTGATGCCGGCGATGCCGTCCGGGCTGACCAGCGAGGCGGTCTGCTCGGTGACCACGCCGATGAAACCGACGCGGACACCGCCGATGGTGTTCACCGCGTACGCCGGCAGCGCCCGGGTGTCACCCCGGTACACGTTGGCGCCCAGGTGCGGGAAGTCGGCCCGGTCGGTCACCCGACCGGTCAGGTCCGCCATGCCCTTGTCGAACTCGTGGTTGCCCACCGCCGAGACGAGCAGGCCGGCCTGGTTCAACGCGTCGATCGTCGGGTTGTCGTCGTCGATCGCCGAGATGAAGGTGGAGGCACCGATGTTGTCACCGGCGGACACGAACGCGGTGTTCGGGTTCTCCGCCCGCAGCTGACCCACCAGCCCGGCGAGCTGGGCAGCCCCGCCGACCGGCTGACCGCCCACGGTGGCCGGTGACTCCAGCCGGCCGTGGAAGTCGTTGATGCTGAGCAACTGGAGGTTCACCGGGCCGGTGCCGGTCCCGGTGTTGATGCCCACCACCAGCGGGTTGTGGTCGCTGGCCCGGTAGGGGTCGGGCGCGAAGAAGGCGGCCAGGCCGTCGTACTGGAAGGCGTACGACTCGACGGCGTTGATCTGCCAGACGTCGACCCCGGTGACCCGCGCCGCCAGCGACGGCGAGGCGAGCGCGTGATCCAGCGAACCGGACTCACCGTTGAAGACGTAGCTGGCCTTCCCGGTGTCGTTGAGGTTGCGGTACTGCTTGCCGTAGAGGACCTGCATCGGGTCCTCGTGGGTGTACGCGTTGAAGTCACCCAGCAGCAGTACGTTGTCGGTCCCACTGTCCGCCTTCACCTGATCCACGAAGGCGGCCAGCGCGGTGGCCTGTCGGACCCGGTCGCCGTTCCAACCGCCCTGGCCGTCACCGGCGTCGGCGTTGTCACCGGAGCCGGCACCGCTCTTGGACTTGAAATGGTTGGCCACCACGATGAAGTCCACCGAGCCGGCGGTGAACGTCTGCGCGATCGGTTCGCGGGCGTTGAACCACACCGTCTCGTCGTTCACCGACCGCGACGGGCCCTTCGGCTGCGCCTTGGCCGGCTTGAAGATGATCGCCGTGGTGATGACGTCCTGCTCGGCCGCGCCGGGCAGGTCGGCCGGGGTGCGGACGTAGTCCCAGGTGCCCGCGCCGTCCTCGCTGTTCAGGGCGGCCACCAGGCGCTTGAGCGCCTGCTGGGGATCCGCGGTGTTGAACCGGACCGAGTTCTCGATCTCCTCCAGCGCCACCACGTCGGCGTTCAGCGCACTGATCGCCGAAACGATCTTCGCTTCCTGCTTGACGAGCGCCGCCTCGTCGGCGGCACCCCGGGCGTCGCCACCGAAGTGGACGAAGTAGTTCAGCACGTTGAAGCTGGCCACCCGCAGGTCGCCGCCGACGTTGACCGGAGCGGCGGTACGCGGGTTGGTGGCCTTGAACGCGGTCCGGTCGGTCGGGGAAGTGTCCGCGTCGACCGGGCGGGTCGGCTGCAGACGCCACTCGTTGAAGCCGTACGACAGCACCGACGGGCCGAACGTCTCCACCGAGTCGCCCACCCGCAGCGGGCTGGTCGGCGAGACGTACGGCGGCAGCAGCCCGGCGGTGGCCAGGTTCGTCGTCCGGCCGTCATCCACGAGCAGGCGACGCAGCTTGTTCTCGGCAGCCAGCGCCTGCGCGGTGTCCGAGCCGGGACGGGCCACGTCGGTGGGCGTCCGGGCCGGCTGGTCACCGGCCGCGAGCACCACCTCGCCGTACCGGTTGGTGTTGTACACCTCGGAGACGGTGTACGCGCCGACCGGCGCCACCAGCATCGACTCGACCGACTCGCGGGCGGCCTCGTCCAGCGGCAGTTCGACCGGGACCGGCGTCGGCAGCGGTGCACCCTGCGCACACACCTGGACATCGCTGCGGGCCGCGATGGTCAGCTGGGTGAGACCGTTGAACTCGTTCGCTGTTCCGCTGACCCGTACCCGGTCACCGATCGCGACCGACGGGTGGTTCGCGGCGTTGGTGGTGAGGTAGACGAAGATGCCGTCCGAGGCGGTTCCGGCGGCGACCGGGCGCTCCCCACCGCTGCCCGCCGTCTGCACGTACACCCCGTTGTAGCCACCGGTGCGGTGGTCGGCGGTGACGATGCCCTCCACGGTCACCCGGCTGCCGGCAACCGGTGTGGCGGTACCGCTGCCCTGCACCTCGGCGATGGTGTGGTCGACGGTGACGGTGCAGCCGGTCGGGTCCGGACCCGGACCCGGGGTGGCGTTGCGTACCCCGAAGGTGTTCGGGGCCGCTGCCTGCCAGCTGCCCTCGACCTTCTGGAGGGAGTGGCCCACCGGGGTCGACGACGTCTCCTGCACCCCGATGTCGACACCGGTCCGGCCGTTCGCCGGCCCACCGACCGCGGTGAAGGTGCCTTCGTAGGTCAGGAATTCGGCGACGTCACCGTCGGGCGCGACGAGCGCGACACCGTCGGGCGACCCGTTCTGGATGCCGTCCGTCGGGTACGTCTCGACGACGACACCCGCCGCCGGCACCACGCCGCTCAACGTCCTGGTGCCGTACGCCGCGCCGTTGGCGCCGTTGTAGAGGACGATCTGCCAGCCGGTCAGGTCGTAGCCGACCGGCGCCTCGACCTCGATCGCCTCGCCGGTGTCCGCGCCGACGTTGTCGTAGTGGATCTCACTGATGAACGGCGTCGTGGGCACCGGGTCGGCGAATGCGGTGGTGCCGCTGGAGAGGATGAGCGTGGTGGCGGTGACCAGTACGCCCGGGATTGTAAGTAGTCGGGTACTTCTTGTGCGCTGCATGTAAGCGGCCTCCGAAGGAGTAGACCGTCGGAGGATAAGCGGCACCGGTGTCCAGGTGGGAGACACCGGGTGTACCAATGCGGCAAAGACCGTGACCTCGGCCGTCCCGCCTCGGTCGATGGCGGCCTGACCGGGCACGACCCAATGGCCAGAACGCGGTCAGCCGCCCCGGGCGACCGGGCCGATCAACTGACGTTCGGTGCCGGTCATGCTGAGCATCACCCACTGCACCTTGCCCTTGGTGATCAGGCCGACCATCTCCGGGTGCAACTGGGTGAACCAACTCTGCACGCTGGCCAGACCGAGGGCGTTCGCGACGGTGACCGCCTCGGCCTCGGTGAGCCGCTGGAGGACCACGATGTCGCTGCGTACCAGGACCTCGACGTCCCAGCCGGCGAGGTCGTCGCGGACCACCAGGGTGGCCCGCCAGGGTGCGCTGAGGCTGGTGTCCGGCCCCGTCACCGGGCCAGTGTCGATCACCACGAGCTGCGGTTCGGTCGGTGTGGCCGGCACCGGCGGAGCCACCCCGGGCGGCAGGAACGAGGCGATCTCCCGCCCGATGACGCAGCGTCGCAGGAAGGCGTCCCACTCCTGCTCCCGCGCGGTCTGGATGAACAACCGGGCACCGAGCGCCAGTGACCGGAAGGCGAGCAGTTCGGCCGCGCGTACCCCGCCG
This sequence comes from Micromonospora lutea, assembly GCF_016863535.1. GTDB lineage: Bacteria > Actinomycetota > Actinomycetes > Mycobacteriales > Micromonosporaceae > Micromonospora > Micromonospora lutea. Next base: position 32,638 of record NZ_BOPB01000039.1, on the reverse strand, counting down.
GTCAGCATCAGTCGGGTCGGCTCGGCGCGAAACACCCGCAAACCCACCGGCTCCTGCTGCCGGTTGCGGCCGACCACCAGCCCGCCGCCACCGGCGACCAGCCGTAGATCGGCCACGGCCGCCCCGTCTGCGACGTGCAACCCCATCCGACTGCCGGGAAAGGCGACGCTGTTCATCGCAGGAAACCTCCCAACGGCAGGGTGGCGGCCACACCGTGGGCGTGTTCGCCGTCAAGCCTCTGTAACCGACCACCGTGCTCACGAATCGCCTGGTCGAGTGCGCGATCGGCGGCGGCCAGGGCGGTCGGGTCGGCGCCGATGAGCCGGAACGCCACCTCCACCACGGCGTCGTCGTCACCCGGCCGACCACTGTCGCGAGCCACCGAGATGGAGACCACGCCGGATGCGGCGGGCAACCCGCGCAGCAGCGGGTCCAGCTCCCATGACCGACTGGGCCAGTCGAGCAGTCGGTAACAGCTCTGCGGGACGCCCTGGACCGACCAGTTCCGCCAGCCTTCCCGGGCCAACGGCTGCTCCGTGCCCACCGCGCCGTCGGTGAGGTGGGTCAGTTGCGCGACTGCGGCGAGCACCTCGTCGCGATTGAGCAGCCGGGCCGTGGCCCGTTCCTGCCGCAACTGGCGTCGGGTCCGCCGGATCGCCGAGGTGAGCGCCGGCCGCAGGTCGCGGTCGGCGTGAAAATCGGGGGTACGCGGCGCATGCAGCACCAGCCACGCCTGCCGGCTGGCCGGAACGCTTCCGTTCGTCAGTTCGCGGTACGCCCGGTCGACCGCCGCCGCACGGGCACGCGGCGCCGGAGTCACCTGGATCAACACCTGCACCGTCACGACGGGCATCTTCGGATCGGTCGCCGGCAGCAACGCCACCGGCGACGGCAGGGCCTGTGGCGCGCCCACGAGCAGCGCCCCCTCGGTCGGATCGACCTCCAGCACAGCGCTGAGCCCGCCCCGATGAGTCAACAGCACGGCGGGCTGGTCGTCGATCTCGACCTGATCCAGCTCAACGGTGTTTTCCAGTTGGCTGAGCAGTTGCCAGGGGCCGTCGGACCCGACGCCACTCAGCTTTCGACTTCGTCCCCGGTACGCCCACCACACCGCCAGCCACTGGTGCAGCCAACGGCCGCGGTGACGCACCACCGTGGGGGAGAGCACCAGCACCGTGGCGGTAGCGACGACGATGGTCAGCGGCATGCCGTGCGGGGTGGCGGCGAGCACCGCCGCCGCACCGGCCTGCCAGGCCACGAGCTGGGCCACGTGGATTCCACCGACGCGAGGCTGCCGCCGGTGTGGGCGTACCGCCGGAGCAGCCGCGGTGTCCCCGGCCGCGACCTCGGCGACGGGCTGTCGCGCCGGGGCGGCCACGGCCTGCGGCACGACCCGGCTCTCCGGTGCCCGGGCCGGCGCGGAAACGGCGGCCGACGCCGCAGCGGCGGCCTGGCTGGTGTACGCGGTGCCGACGGTGGCCCGTCCCTGCCCGCGCTGGGCCGCCCAGTTGTGGCCGGGCCCGGTGCCGCCGAGCGTCGGGGCCGGTGCTGCGACCGGCTGCTCAGGCTGTGCCGGACGCTGCTGTGGCGGCGGTGCCGCCGCCCCCGGGTGATGCTGCCAACCCGGCGTGCCCGGCTGTGCCGCACCCGGATGCGTCACCGCACGTCCCTCCCTGACCGACGGGGCATCGTCATCGCCCGATCGCGGCGCGCACGTCGGCCACGGTCACGGTCCGCAACTCGTCGAGGCTCGGGCGTTGGCCGGACTGCCGCAGCCGCTGCGCCTGCGCCTTGCGGACACCCTCGAAAAGTTTGCGTGCCTCCCGGGCATTGCCGAAATTCTGGTCCCGCTCGATGGTGCCGAAGTGCTCGCGGAGCACCTCGGAGACGCCATCGTCGAGCAGGTACTCGTCGCCACCGGCCATCCGCTCCACGATGACGACCAACTGCTCCGGGGAGTAGTTGCCGAACTCCACCGTCTTGGCGAAGCGGGAGGCAAGACCCGGGTTGGCATCAAGGAACTGCAGCATCTCACCGGTGTAACCGGCCGCGATCACCGCGATCTCGTCGCGGTGATCCTCCATCAGCTTGACCAGCGTGTCGATGGCCTCCTGCCCGAAGTCGCCGCCGGTGCCCGACGACCGGGAGAGGGTGTACGCCTCATCGATGAAGAGCACGCCGCCGCGCGCCAGCTCGAACGCCGCAGCGGTCTTCTCGGCGGTGTGGCCGATGTACTGGCCGACCAGGTCGCGCCGGGAGACCTCACGGAAGGCGCCGCCGGGCAGTGCGCCCAGCGCCGCCAGCAGGTCACCGTAGATGCGGGCCACCGTGGTCTTACCGGTGCCGGGAGCACCCGCGAAGATCAGGTGATGGCTGACCGCGCCGACGGGCAGCCCCGCGTTGCGCCGCCACTCGTTGACCTGGATCTCGTCGATGAGGGCGCGGACCTCCTCCTTCACCGATTCCAGGCCGACCATCGCTGCCAACTCGCCCAGCAGCTTCTCCACCCGGGCGTCGTCCTGACCGGTGGTGGCGCGGGCGGCGTCGGCCCCGAAGGCGGCCTTCCGGTTCCCCGTGCCCTCGACCACGGTCGGGTCGGCTCCGTCGGCGATCTCGATCGCCGGCAGGCCGGTGTTCTCCGTGGTGCACTCCTCGACGCTGCCGCGGCATCCCCTGGCGAAGGAGACCGCCGGACCACGGGTGTCGCGGATACGGCAACGACGCAGCACCGGAGCGCTCTGGTGGACGACCGCCACGCCGGCCTGCCCGGTCTGGGAGATGTCGCAGGTCTCGATGGTGGGCCGACCGTACTGGTAGATGTAGATGCCACGGTTGCCGCAGCGGGTCACCGTGCTGGTGCGGATGGTCGGGGCCGCTCCGATCCGCACGATGATGCCGTCCTCGCTGAGGTCGGTGAACTCGCACCCTTCGACGCTGCCGTCGGAGTCCTCCACCACCAGGCCGTACCGCCCGCCGGTCACCCGGCAGCGGGTCAGCGTGAACTCCGAACGGCCGGCCACCTGGATCGCCGCGCCGAAGCCGGCGCTCAGCTCGCATCCGGTCATGGTGAGCCGCGCACCGTCGGCCACCACGACTGGCGCGTCACCGGCCTTGAGGATGAGGTCGCGCAACTCCAACCGACCGGAATTGCAGGACACCGTCGGGTACTGCCCGGAGGACGCGTCGATGGTGACGGTGCCCGGGCCCTGCGCGGCGACCACGCTGACGCCGCGGTCGTTGACGAACAGTGCCTCGTGATAGGTGCCGGGGCTGACCGAGACGACCGTGTCGTCACTGGCCACCGCCAGCGCCTCCCCGATGGACGGGTAGGCGCCGGGTTGATCCGGGGAGACGAGAAGGGTGCGCGTCATGGCTCCGGCTCTGGACGGCGAAGAAAGGGGCTGGACCGACGATATCCCAGGCGGTCTACGTGATGTGAGCCCCTCGATGCCAGTGGCATCCACACGTCCCACCCGCCGGACGGACGACGACGGCTAGGCTCGCGTGCGGGGCGGGCGAGACCTCGCCGGTGATCCCCTTTCGACCCTCGGGAGGACGGATGGCGCAGCCACGGGCGCTGCCGCTGGCGGCCGGTGCGTTGCTGACCGACGGCACCGTCCACACGCACACCTCGGTACGCGGCGATCTGGTTTCCGACCTGCATCCGGTGGTCCGACGGTTCCTGCACGGGCTGCCCACCGAACAGCGTGAGCGTTACGCCGGCCTGTGTGCCGAGGCAGTGCTGATCTCCGATCGGCTCTACGCCGCCGAGGCCGGAGGACCACCGCTCGACGCCGCCCGGTCCCGTGCCTTGCTGTGGGGTGCGAAAGTCCGGGTGACCCGGGTGCGGGAGGAGGGTGACCCGCGCCACGGCGAGGTTCAGCCGCCCTGCCGCTCCTGCGCCGCACTGCTGGACTGGTTCGGTGTGGAGGCGCTGACATGAGTGAACGCTTTCCGCTCCCGGTGGCGCAGACCCTCGCCGCCGCCGGCTGGCAGCCCGGCCGCTCCGACGAGAGCCGAGGCCGTGAGTGGGGGCTGCGAATCGCGGCCCATGCCACGCCCAGCGGCCGCCAGCACATCGTGACGGCCCGGGCGATCGAGGCGTACGCCGAGTTCGGCGGGCTGCGGGTACGTCCTCAGGAAGACGGTGAGCAGGTCGCGCCGAGCAGCTTCCACCTGGATCCGTTCCTGGTGCGGCACTCGGCGGAGACCCTCGCCGAACTGGCCGAGGCGATCGGTGCGCGGCTGAGCCCGCTCGGCGAGGAGGGCGACGGCACCGGCATCCTGGCCATCGACGAGCACGGCCGGGTGTTCGTGCTGGACCACACCGGAGACTGGTTCCTCGGCGCGGATCTCGACGAGGCGCTCACCACGCTGGTGCTCGGTCGTCGCCCCGCCCGGGTACGCGCGGACGGCACCTGGTGACCGGCTGGCAGCCGACCACCGTCGCCGAACGCGCGCTGCTGGCCGCCGCCGAGGCCGACGACCGGGAAGGCTTCCTCACCGAACTCGTCGCCGGTCCGCTGCTGCTGCCCGTGTCGCCCGAGGCGGCGGCCGGACGGGCGACGATGGCGTGGCCGACCGCCCACCACGAAGGCGTCACGCACGTGCTCGCGTACACCTCACCGGCGGCGATCGCCGCCGGGATGCCCGGACGTTCGGTCAGTTACCTGGCGATGGGGCTGGCCGACATCGCCGTCGACTGGCCCGACGACGAATGGGTATTGGCGATCGACGCCGGCTTGCCGATCGGCATCCGACTGACCGCCGACGACCTTCGGGCCCTGACCGCGCCGGTCGTGGAGGCCGAGCGACCACTTCGCGAGGCGATCCGAGAGCAGGACCCCAACGCCCTGATGTCCGCCCTGCTCCGGACCGAGCTGGTGCTGCCGGTGGACCCGGAGGGTGCGGCGACGCGTGACCTGTCCGACCCGGACTTTCCGTGGTTGGTCGTCTCCGACGAGCAGGGTCGGGCCAGCCTGCCCGTGTTCAGCTCGGAAGCCCGCCTGCGACAGGCGCTCGGCGACCATGATCTGGTGGTGGTCAGCAGTCTTCAGCTCACCGATCACTGGCCGGATCTCTCCTGGCAACTGCTGCTGAACCCGGAGACGCCGCTCGCGGCGGCACTTCCCGGCGAGGCGCTGCTGACCTTGCGCGACTGGCTCGGCGAACTCCGGCAGGTGATCAACGAGGCGGCAGAGCAGGAGCAGTTGCGCCGTGACTCGGCCAGGTACGCCGAGCCGTCCACGGTGGGGGTACCGGTGCCCCGTCCGGCACCGGAGTCCGCCGACGACGACGGGCCTGATCCCGCCGCGCCGCTACTGCTGCAAATGGTCATCCCGCACCGCTACCTGACGTCCTATCTGGAGGACGGGTACGACCGGGCGGCCGGGCTCGTGCACGCCTGGCACGGACCGGGGCGGGACACTCCGATCCGGCTGTACCGACGGTTGGGGCTGCTCGGTGAGGGCTCTCCGTTCGAGGAGTCGGACGAGTGGGTGGCCGTGCTGCGCTGGCCACCCGGTGATGCGACGCCCGAGGAGTGGGGTCAGGGGCAACCTCGGATGGAGTCCCTCGTGGTATCGGACGGAACCGAGCTGCACTGCCTGCACGCGGATGGCCGCGACGAGCTGCTCGCCCGCTTCGACGCCACCGGCCGCCGCTGGTCTCCGGCCTGATCAGCCGTTGGCCGGAGGTAGCCGTGGGTGGCGCGCTACGGCCGCGCGGCCTTCGGACGGTTTCCGGGACCGCGGCCAGCGAACCAGGCCCGCGCCGGCGGGCTCTTGATCAGGGCGAGCGACACACCGGCGAGCCCGCCCACGACCAACGGCGTGACCATCGTCGGGTGATAGCTGAGCTTGCCCTGCGCCAGCAGTGTCACGATGACGACGACGAAGAGTCCGAAGGTGAATCCGGCCGGCACGGCCAGTCCTGCCGCGTTGTCGCCGGTCCAGGCCATCAGGATCCCGAGTGACGCGAACAGCACCACCAGCAACGCGATCCCGAGTATGCCTGCGCCGATGATCACCACCAGGAGCTTGCCCAGCCCGTCACCCTCGGTACGCAGCATCGCCCGGAAGAAGGCGACCCCGGCGATCAGCCAGATGACGATCGAAGGCACCATCAGCAGGACAGCGATGATGACGACGAGGGGTCGCCGCGGTGGCGTCGGCACGGGTCCGCCGGGAGGTGCACCGGGGGCCGGGCCGAGGTGGGGAGACTCGCCGGCTGGCGCGGCGTACGACATGGATGCCTCCTCGGGGCAATCGGGTCAGCCGGGCGGGCGTTGCCAGACCGCTTCGTCGTTGCTGTTCGCGGGTTGGCCGGTGTTGCCGGCCGGTGTCGGGGGGCCTTCTGCCACCGGCGGGACACCTCCGGAAGCTGCTGACATCTCCTCCAGCGGCTCCGCGTCGGCCGACTCCGCCAGCCGTCGGCGTGCGCGGCCCCGCAGCAGCATGACGGTGCCCCCGATCCCGCCGACAATGAGCAGCAGCACGGCGATGATCACCGCCCACACGAAGACCAGGATGCCGTCCTCGCGTTCGCGGGGGTGGGCCCACTGCTGTAGACCATCATCGCCCGGCGCAGCGGCGGTGGGCCGTTTGTTCCGGCCGTCCGGCTCGCCTGTCAACGCCTGCCGGATGTCGAGGGCGCCCCACCCGTAGTGCAGGTCATGGCCCGGCTCGCCCTCATCACGAGTGGTCTCCAGCAGGCGCTCGAACATCTGGTAGCCGTTCAGGTCCGGATATTCGGCCCTCACCAACGCCAGCGCGCCGGAGACGAGGGCTGTGCTGAGGCTGCTGCCGAGCCCGGTGTCGTAGCTGTTGCCGGGAATGGCGTGGACGATGTCTTCGCCCGGCGCGGCGATGTCGACCTGTTCAGCCGGTAGGGAGGCTTCCTTGCTGATCGTGCCGTTGCGGGCGGTACCGTTGACAGCCATGGCGCTCTGGTGTGAGGCCGGGTTACCAATGATCGAGTCCTTACGATTTCCGACGGACGCAACGACGATCACGTTTCGCTGGTAGGCCCGTTCGACGGCTCGGTTCAGCTCGTCGTTGAAACTGCTCGACAGCGAGACGTTGATGATGTCGGCCCCGTGGTCGACCGCCCAGTTGATCCCCGCGGCGATGGCGGTCGGCTGGATCAGCGGGCTCCGCTCGCTCTTGATGGTCACCGGGAGGATCTTGGCCTTCGGGGCGATGCCGAGCACGCCGTCGCGCTTGCCCGGCCCGTGCCCGTGACCGGCGATCAACGAAGCGATGGCGGTGCCGTGACCAACTCGGTCGACCCGGCCCTTGGCCTTGTCGTCGTAGAAGTCGACCCCGGGCAGGACGTTGTTCTTGAGGTCCTGGTGCTTCGCGTCCACCCCGGTGTCGATCACCGCCACCACGACACCGTCACCCTGGGTGATTTTGTGCAGCTCAGGTATCTCCAGGGCCTTCAGGTGCCACGATTTGTCTCTTGTGGAATCGGCCAGGGCGGGCGCCGCAGGCAGCCCCACGGTCGCCAGGACACTCGCGGCGGCGATCGTCAAGACGGCAGCCGGTCGGGCGAGGACACGCATGCCCGTCTACCTTCCTCTGTCAGGCCATGCAGGGTTGGCCAGGCTGGACGGTCACTGCATGGTACGGGTCGGCCACCCTGAGCTGGGTGACCGACCCGTACCACGTCAGCCCTGGCCCAGGGCCTTGCCCTGCTCCCGGGGCCGGTGCTCCGTCGGCGCCTCCACGACGCCGACGGCTGACGATTCGGTAGCCCAGAGCTCGTCGTCGCCGTCGCCGTACTCCCAGGTCTCCTGGTCTGCGTCGCGTGACGCACCCTTACGCGCAGCAGCCGGGGCGGTCGGTCCGCCCCGCCGGCCGCCCAGCGAGGGAGCCGGTCCGGTGGTCGGTGCTGGTCGGGCGGCACCCGCGCCGGCCCGTCCGCCCAGGTCGGGGCGGGGACCGACGGTGCCCCCGCCGGTCGTGGGCTTGCCGGCCGTGGGCTTGCCGGTGAGGGGTGAACCGGCCCTGGGTGGCGTGCCCGGAGCGGCACCCCGCTGTCCGCCGAGGCTCGGCGGGGGTGCGGCAGGTCGACCCGGGGCGGCACCGCGCTGGCTGGGACGGGCGGTGGAGCCGGGCAGGCGCGGACTCGACGGTGGCGGGGTGGCCGAAGCGCCTGGTCGGCTGCCCAGACCCGGCCGACCTCGGCCACCACCGGGAGCGCCGCCGCCGGTGTTGCCGGGCAGGGTCGGGCGGTTTGGAGCGGCACCCCGCTTGCCGGCAGGCGGCGCACCGGATCCACTGCCGGGCCCACCCGCCCCGGGCAGTGTCGGCCGGTTCGGCCCCGGCCCACGGCTGCCGGGCGCGCCGGGACCGCCCGCACCCGGCAGGGTGGTCCGGGGTGCGTTCGGTCGCGCTGAATTCGGTGGGGTCAGCCCGGGGTTGCCCGGTCGCGGTCCGGGTGGCGCCACCGGCGGCACTACCGGGCCCGGGGCCACAGGGGCGTTGGGCGCGGTGGTCACCGGCGGGGCGGTCGGCGGTGGCGCGACCGGCGCAGCGGCGCCGCCGGCCAGACCAACGCCCTCCGGAAGGTCGGGTGGCGGTGGTGGCGCCGAATTGGTCGGCGCGTCTGGCCCACCGGGCCGAGCTGGCAGATCGGGTCGGTTGGGCATGTCCGGCCGATTCGGCGCCGGCCCGGGCGTTCCGGGTGCTGCCGGTGGCGCTCCCGGCGCTGCCGGGCCGCCGCCCGGCATCCCCGGGTTGTTGATGACCGCGTCCGTCGGGCCCTTGAACTTCCCGCCCCGCGAGATGTTCGAGATGTAAACGTCGATGTAGAGATCCGCCAGCGGCTTGGCGATGTTCTTGGCGCGCTGGTGGTACTCGTTCTGCACGTCCTCGTACGACTTGGCGTCATTGCCGGTGACACCCGGAATCCAGTCGATCATGTCGGATGGCTGGAAGCCCTTGTCGGCGGTGCGGCGCTCCCCTTGCCGGGTCTGCTCGGCCTGGTACTCCTGCCAGAGCGTCCTCATCTCCCGCTGAGAAGTCTCGATCTTGCCGGCGAGCTGGTCCAAGCCGATGGCGTTGTTGCTGGCCACGCTCTTCCACTCGTCGAGCGAGTGCAGTGTGGCACCCACACGGGACATGAAGACCCGCGCGGCGGGCGACTGCCAGCGGGCGTCCAAGGCGTCGGCATGGCGTTTGAGGTTGTCCCGCGTGGTCTGCAACAGGCTAGCCGCCCGCCGCCACATGTCCGCGAGCGCCGTCGTCCGCTCGTCACTCTCCTTGCGGACGTACTCCCACATCTGCTCGATGTTCACCGAGTCCCACGCCGTCGGCTCGTACGGCGTGGCCTGGGCGGCTCGCTCGGCCGCGTAGTCATCCGACACATGGGCGTACGGGTAGCTGACCGGCTGCCAGCCGTAGTAGTCGTCGCTCATCCCCGCTCCTCAGGCTTCGCCTGTGACACCGTCACCGGAGATCCGACTGGTCCAGTCGGAGATCTTGGCCGTGCATACGCTCGTCGTCACCCGGGATCACATAGCTGCCGGGGCCTTCACCGACGACGTCCTGCCGCGCCCACGTCGGCGTTTCCTCGCGCTGCTCATCGGTCGGGCAGGCGTTCAGGCCGTGGTAGGGATCCATCGGCGCCGGGTTCAGAGCTTCCTGCGGCACCGCGGCCGCTGGATCCTCCGAACCCTCCTGCCATTTGCCGCTGAGAGTTTCCTGGCCGTCGACGGCAGAGAAAGCATTGTAGACGTCCTCATTGGTGGCCTGGGCCAACGCATCACCGGTCAGGTACTCGGCCGAGATGGACATGGCGGCCATGCTCAAGGCGGTGAGCCCCTTCATCACGTCACCCATCAGTGCGGAGATGGCCACCCGGCTCTCGTCGTGCCGACCCCGAAAGAACGCCGCTTCCTTCATTCCGCCGCCGCCGAACGGTGCCTGCACCGTGAGCATGGGGCGCAGCCCGTTGTCGAAGCTGGGCTGGAAGTTGGTCTCCATTTCCTTTTGGATGGCCAGCGCGAAATCCTTCAACTGCTGGATGTCGACGTCGATCTGTTCGTCGACGAGCCACTCGTCGCCCATGTCCCTCCCCCGTTCGCTCACACGATGCCGGCGCGGCTGCTTCCATCTCCGACCTGTCGGGGGTCATGCAGTCGCGCACCGTAAGTCCACTCTGGCCGACACTAGCCTGATCGGGCAACCCCGTACCGGGCTTCAGGAGCGCGGCGGAAGATGCACCAGCTGCACCAAACGGGTACCGCCACGCCGCGACACCAGCCAGCCCCGGCCCGGTGGCAGCGGCCCGGGTCGGACGGTCCCGAGCAGCACCCCTTCGTCCCGGTTGCCGGACATCACGATGCCCGGAGTGCTGATCTCCCGAAGCCGCATCAGCACCGGCTCGTAGAGCGCCCGACTGGCACCGCCGGTACGCCGGGCGATGACCACGTGCAAACCGATGTCCCGAGCCTGGGGCAGGAACTCCAACAGCGGCGTCAGCGGGTTGCTGCCGGCACCGGCCACCAGGTCGTAATCGTCGACCAGCACGTACAGGTCAGGACCCTTCCACCAGTCGCGCGCCCGCAACCGCTCGGCGTTGATGTCCGGCGGGGGTAGCCGGTCGCGCATCACCGTGGCCACCTCGGAGATGATGCTCTCGGTGACCTGTGCGGTCGAGCCGTACCCGATCAGGTGCGGTGTGTCGATGTCGCCGAGCAGGCTACGCCGGTAGTCGACGAGGACCAGCCGGGCCTCGGTCAGCTCGTGACGGTCGACGATCGTCTGCGCCAGGGCGCGCAGGAAGGTGCTCTTGCCCGACTCGCCGTCGCCGAACAGGATGAAGTGCGGGTCGGCGGCGAAGTCCACCTGCACCGGCTGAAGATCCACCTCGGCGATACCGATCGGGATGCCCGGACGACCGGTGGCCGGCAGGCTGCCGTACGGCACCACGGGCGGCAGCAACCGGATCGGCGGTGCTCCCGGCCCCTGCCAGGCGGCGGCCAGGTCGGTGACCAGCTTCCGGGCGCCCTCGGGGAGGCTCTCCGTCTCCTGCGCACTGTCCGCTCGCGGAAGCGCCGCCAGGAACTGCTGCCCGTCCGGCGTGATGCCCCGACCCGGCGACTTCTCCGGCACGTTCATCGCCGCCCGTCGGTCCAGGTTGGAGTCGCTGGCGTCGGCCAGTCGCAACTCCAGCCGGGTGCCGAAGACATCCCGTACGGCCGGCCGCAGGTCCATCCAGCGACTCGCGGCCACGATCAGGTGGATGCCGAAGGACAACCCCCGGTTGGCGATGTCGTTGACCGTCGGTTCCAGATCCTCGAACTCCGCCCGCAACGTCGCCCACCCGTCGATGATCAGAAAAACGTCACCGAACGGGTCGTCGTCGTGCTGACCATGCCGTCGGGCACGCCGGTACTCGGCCATCGAGTCCACGCCGCGCTCGGCGAACCGCCGCTCCCGCTCGCCCATCAGCAACTGCAGCTCGGCGACGGTACGCCGCACCAGACCGGCGTCGAGACGGGTCGCCACCGAACCCACGTGCGGCAGGTCGCGCAGCGACGACAGCGCGCTGCTGCCCAGGTCAAGGCAGTAGACCTGGGCCTCGCGTGGAGTGTGGGTCAGCGCCAGCGACGTGACCATCGTCCGCAGCAGGGTGCTCTTGCCGCTCTGCGGACCGCCGACAATGACCGCGTGGCCGGCCGAGCCGGCGAGGTCGAACCAGAGTACGTCGCGGCGCTGCTCGAAAGGCTTGTCGACAATGCCGACCGCCACCTGCAACTCGCCCAGCAGTCCGGCGTGCGCGACGGTGACGCCACGGGCTGGATCGGCGGTCATCGGCGGCAGCAGCTGATCCAGCGTCGGCGGTTCGGCCAGCGGGGGAAGCCACACCTGATGCGCGGGTTTGCCCCGACCGGTGAGTCGACCGACCAGAATGTCCAGCACACTCTCACCCACCCCGTCGGTTGGCTCCGGAGCGATCTCCTCCTTGGGCGTACGGGTGACCGGCGGGGCGACGTAGGTGGTGGTGTACTCGCGGACCCGGTCCTCGCCGTCGCCGGCCGCGACCGCTGCCGCGGTCTTGCTGCGATAGGTGCCGGAAACGTAGGCGGCCTTGAACCGGATCAACGGCTCGGTGCCGAAACGCAGGTATCCGTGGCCCGGCGACCGGGGCAACTCGTACGCGTCGGTGGCTCCGAGCACCACCCGGGACTCCATCGCGGAGAAGGTCCGCAGACCGATCCGGTACGACAGATGGGTGTCCAGCCCCCGCAGCCGCCCCTCCTCCAAACGCTGACTGGCCAGCAACAGATGCACGCCGAGCGATCGACCGACCCGGCCGATCTGCACGAACATGTCGATGAAGTCGGGCTTCGCGGTCAGCAGCTCGGAGAACTCGTCACAGATGATGAGCAGACTCGGCAGCGGAGACAGGGGTGCGCCCGCTGCCCGGGCCTTCTCGTAGTCACGCTGCGAGGCGTAGTTGCCGGCCGCCCGGAGCAGTTCCTGTCGACGGACCAGCTCACCGTTGATGGAGTCGGTCATCCGGTCCACCAGGGGCAGTTCGTCGGCCAGGTTGGTGATCACCGCACTGGTGTGCGGCAGGCCGTCCAGGCGGGTGAAGGTCGCACCACCCTTGAAGTCGACCAGCACGAAGTTGAGGCTCTCCGACGAGTGCGTGGCCGCCAACGCCAGCACCAGGGTGCGTAGCAGCTCGGACTTGCCGGAACCGGTCGCGCCGATGAGGAGCCCGTGCGGCCCCATGCCGTCCTGCGCGGACTCCTTGAGGTCCAGCTCCACCGGCCCGCCGTCGGCACCCACCCCGATCGGCACCCGCAGCTTGTCGCGGTTGGGACGCGGCTGCCACGCCTGATCCACGTCGAACTCGTACGGGTCGCCGATGTCGAGCAGCTCGGCCAGGCCCAACTCGGTGGTCAGCGGAGTGTCGCCGCTGCCCCTCGACGCGGCGGACAGGCGTAGTGGGGCCAACTGCATGGCCAACGCCTCAAGCTCGACCACCCGGCAGTCGTCGGCCCGGCCGATCTCTGCCGGGCCATCCACAGTGATGCTGTGCAACTGACGGTCCGCCGTTACCTCCAGCACCAGCCGCGCCCGATCGAGCAGGCGCGGCGCCGGCGTGGACAGGTCGAGCAGGGTGACCCCCTCCACTCCGCCCTCGGTCATCAGGTGGTCCGAGCCGGCGGTGTCGCCACCGTCGATGACCACCAGCACGTGCGGCCCGGCGACCTGCGGCGTACCGCCGCTGGCGTTGAAACGCGGCCGACTGGCCAGCACGTCGTCGAGCATCGCCTCGAGGCCGGTCACCGAGGGTGCCACCAGGCGCATCTGGCCGAGCGCGTCGGTGCGTGACGGGTGCAGGGCGTGCGGCAGCCACTTCGTCCATTCCCAGTCGGCCCGCCGATCCGGTGCCACGCAGATCGCGACGAGCATGTCGTCAGGGGCGTGGAACGCGGCGGCCTGGGCGAGCACCGCCCGGACCATGCCCCGGGCGGTGTCGGTGTCACCGCGCAGGTGCACGCGGGCGAACCCGTTCAGGGCCATGGTCACCGGCAGGTCCGGCACCTCGCCGTAGGTGGTGAGGAACCGGCGTAGTGCGAGCGCGCACATCGGCTCCAGCTTCTCCAGCGACGTGGCCGGCGGCGGCACCAGCGGAGTCGCCAGTTCCTGCGGCCCCAGGCCGATGCGTACGGTGGCGAAATCCACGTCGCCACGGCGACGCTCCCACAGCCGTGCCCCCAGCGGGAGGGACCAGAGAACGTCAGGGTCCGGATGCCGGTAGAAGGCGGCCTCCCGCTGCTTGCGGATCGTCTTGAGTACGCGACGTCGCTGGCGCGACAGGTGCGTCATGTACTCCCGGCGCTTCTGCAGCATCTCCTGCTTGCCCGGTCCACCGGAATTGTTGGCCAGTTGAGACCCGAGCATCCCGATGGCCGAGAGTCCGAACAGGCCGCCAGTGACGTAGCCGAGGGTCGAACCACCCCGACCGGCGAACATCAGGGCCATGGCGAACGAGCCAGCGAGCATCGGCAGCAGCATCAGCATCTGCCCCCACGCCTTGCCGCTCGGTGCGGGCACCTCGGGCGGCGCGTCCAGCAGCACCTCGCCGGAGGGATACTCCGGCTCCGGCTGGCGGGCGGGTCGCTTGACGACCACCGTGCTCACGTGACAGACCTCCGTCGTCTCTCCTGGGTCTGGTGCGCCGCGGTGAACCGCCCCCCGCGTCACCGGCACATGGTAGGTAGCCTTTGCCCGTCAGGACAGCCGCGGGCCGTCGGCCCGCTCCTCGTACCGAGGGGTCGTTAGTGGTCACCCAGGCCGGAACCGGACTCGCGCGCATTGCCGTCGTCGCTCCCAACCGACGGTTGGACCTCGCCCTGCCCGAGCACCTGCCCCTCGTCGGGCTGCTCCCCGCCGTGCTGCGGCAGGCCGACGAGGAACCCTCGGACGGCACCGGTCACGGTGGCTGGATGCTGCGACGCAGCGACGGCAGCGCGGTCGACCTGACCCGTACGCTGGCCGCACAGAATGTTCGTGACGGCGAGACGCTGCACCTGGTGCCGCGGCGTACCGAGTGGCCGGAGTTGGCGTACGACGACCTGATGGAGGCCGTCGCCGACGGCGCCCGACGCCGCGGGGTGGTCTGGAGCCCGTTCGCGACCCGCCTGACCGGCCTGATCGTGGCCGGCGTGCTGCTCCTGCTCGGTCTCGTCGTGATCGTGACTTCCGAGCAGCCCGGCTGGCTCGGTGGTGCGGCCGCCCTCGGCGCTGCCGTCCTGCTGTTGGTCTGCGGGATCGTGCTCTCCCGGGCGATGGCCGATTCCCTCGCCGGTGCGGTCGTCGCCGCCGCCGGCCTGCCCTACGCCTTCGTCGGCGGCGTGCTGGTGATCGGTACCGGCGAATCGGTCTGGGCGCTCGGTGCCCCGCACGTGCTGCTCGGCTCCGCCGTGTTGCTGCTCTCCGGGTTGCTCGGGCTGCTCGGTGTGGGCGACGCGACGAGGGTCTTCGTGGCCGCGGTCTTCGTCGGCTTCTGGGGCATGGTCGGCGGCTTGATCGCCCTCGGCTCCATGGACGCCGCACAGGGCACTGCGATCGTGGTCAGTGCGGTGGCGTTGCTGCTGCCAGCGATGCCGCTGCTCTCCGTACGGCTCGGGAAGATGCCGATGCCGGCGCTGCCGCGTACCGCCGCCGACCTGCTGCGCGACGAACCGCAGCCGAAGCGGGAAGTGATCTACCAGGCCACCGCGCGAGCCGACGAGGTCTTCACCGGCATGGTCTTCGGGGCGTTCGTCGTCACCATTGCCGGCCTGATCGTCCTCACCGCGACCGGCACGCTTTCCGCGCTGCTGCTCGCCGGCATCATCTCACTGGGCTACCTGCTGCGGGCCCGACTGGTGTCGACGGTCCGGCACCGGGTGCCGATGCTCGCCGTCGGTCTGGTGGGCCTGGGTCTGCTACCCCTGGTCGGCGCGACCGACGCGTCGACCGCAGCGCGGCTGCTGGCCGTGCTGCCGGTGGCGCTGGTCGCGGCCGGACTGTCGGCCGCAGCCGGGCTCGCCTACAGTCGACGTCCGCCATCGCCCCGACTGGCCCGGCTCGGCGACATGTTCGACATCCTGCTGCAACTGGCCGTGGTGCCGGTCGCGTGCAGCGTGCTCGGCCTGTACGCCTTCATGCGCGCCCTCAACGGCTGAGGTATCCCCTCACCAGTCGCGGTCGCTGGCCTCGGACATCTCGTTACCCCGGATCAGGTTGACGAT
Organism: Micromonospora lutea; assembly: GCF_016863535.1. Taxonomy (GTDB): domain Bacteria; phylum Actinomycetota; class Actinomycetes; order Mycobacteriales; family Micromonosporaceae; genus Micromonospora; species Micromonospora lutea. Next base: position 16,875 of record NZ_BOPB01000039.1, on the reverse strand, counting down.
GGCGGTGTCGATGTCCGGTCCGACGTAGAAGTCGTCGGCCCAGTGGAGCATGAAGACACGTCCCTGTGCGTCGGCGACCAGTTCGGACGGCCCGTCCTCGTTGTTGCCGATCGGGTAGACCGGGTTGTCGAATTCTTCGATGAATTCGCGGGCGGCTTCCGTGACTACGCCGCCCACTGTGGGGTGGATGAAGCTCATGAAGCCGCCGCCTAAGCGCCCGCTCCGACCGAATTGCGGCAGCTGAAGGCCACCAAACTCCACCAGCGCGGCGCGTACGACCGGAGGGCACTCGAGCCCGGTTAGTTCGTCGGCGAAGCGGACCATCCAGTGGTTCACGCCCGCGCTGAAATCGCGGCCGGGAAACCAGCCGGCCCGGTCCAGCACCTGGCGTACGTCAGGAGGAAAGCGTCCCACAGCTGCGCGATACATTGCGTACTTTTCGGCCACCATGGCTGCGGACAGTGACGGCCACTGGGACACCTCACCGGTCTCCCGGTCGATGACCGCCGTGGGGTACCCCGTCGATGGTGGCGGCATGGGTACACCGTTGACCACGGCAGGCTTGGGAAGGACGCGCCAGGCGACGCAGCCGAGGTCGAACTCGTACAGTTCAATGTCGGGTGCCGGCCCGGGTCTGCCCGCACTGGCCCACTCGCGGGCGATGGCCAGGGCCTCGTCACGGCTGATCATCGAAGGGCTCCTCGGGCCGTACGCATTCGCCGACGCCGGGCTGGGTGACTGCAATGTCGGCGGTCAGGCTCACCAGTCGCGATCGCTGGCCTCGGCCATCGGGCCTCCTCGAATCAACTTGATGATGGCGGAGTCGATGTCCGGTCCGACGTAGAAGTCGTCGGCCCAGTGCAGCATGAAGACACGTCCCTGTGCATCGGCGACCAGTTCGGAGGGCCCGTCCTCGTTGTTGCCGATCGGGTAGACCGGGTTGTCGAACTCCTCGATGAAGTCGCGGGCGGCCTCCGTGACCACACCACCCCGAGTGGGGTGGATGAAGCTCATGAAGCCGCCGCCCAAGCGCCCGCTCCGACCGAATTGCGGCAGCCGCAGACTACCGAACTCCACCAGCGCGGCGCGTACGACCGGAGGGCATTCCAGCCCGGCCAGCTCGTCGGCGAAGCGGACCATCCAATGGTCGACGGCTGCGCTGAAATCGCGGCCGGGAAACCAGCCGGCCTGCTCCAGGACGTATCTGACGTCGGGCGGGAAGCGTCCCTCGGCGGCCCTGCGCTGCGCGTACCGCTCGGCGATGGTCTGCCACGGCAGTGAGGGCCACTGGGAGACCTCGCCGCTCTCCCGGTCGATGACTGCCCGGGGATAGCCGGTGGACGGGGGCGGCAGGGGTGGACCGTCGGTCGCGGCGGCGACCGGTTCGACGAGACAGGCGACGTAGCCGAGGTCGAATTCGAACAGGGTCACGTCGAGGGTGGTCCGGCGCTCTTCTGCCCACTCGCGGGCGATGGCCAGGGCCTCGTCACGGCTGATCATCGAAGGACTCCTCGGCCTACGGTCGTCGGGTTCGCCGGCCAACGCCGGATGCGGGCACCGGGCGGCTCGACGCCGTGCCTATGGTAGGCACCGCGGTCCGGCGTTCGTGACCGTGCCGGCGTACGCCAGGGGAGGGGTGCCATGCCGTCGCGGCGGGACCAGGTCCAGTCGTACCAGTTCTTCGTCCAGCGGATGACCTCCGCACTGGTGGCGCGCGAGCCCGATCCGGAGGCTGCGCCGTTTCGCAGGCTGGGTGGTGCCGGCTTCGCCAGTGTCATGGTGGCCGTGCTCTGCCTGGCCGCAGTGGGGGTGTACGGCCTGCTGCGCCCCGGCGGCGCCACCAAGTGGAAGGAGGGCGGTGCGGTCATTCTGGAAAAGGAGACCGGCACCCGCTACCTCTACCGGGAGGGTCGACTGCACCCGGTGCTCAACTACGCCTCCGCCCTGCTGGCCATGGAGACAGCGGCGCCGACCATCTCGGTTTCCCGGAACTCGCTGGTCGGCACCCCACGCGGCCCTCGCATCGGCATTCCGTTCGCTCCTGATGCGCTGCCGCCGGTTGGCCGCATCCTGAACGGTCCCTGGACTCTCTGCACCCAGCCGGCGCGCAACGCGGCCGGCGGGATCGTCGCCACCACGGTGCTCACCGTCGGGCGGCCGCCCGGTGGCGGACGGGAGCCGGGCGACAGCGCGCTGCTGGTTCGGGACCGCAAGACCGACCGGTTGCACCTGATCTGGCGGGACCACCGGTACGAGATCCGCAGTGAGAAGATCGTGCTGGAGGGCCTCACCATGAGCGCCGAGCCGGTGGTGGAGGTCGGTGGCGCGTGGCTGAACGCGCTGCCCGCCGGAGAGCCGATCGCGCCCCGACGGGTGGCCGACCGGGGGACGCCTTCGACCGCGTTGCCGGACGCTCGCGTCGGTCAGGTCTTCGTCGTGGAGAGTCAGGGTGGCAGTCGCCAGTACTACCTCGCCGAACGGACGAGGTTGATGCCGATCACCCCGCTTCAGGCGGATGTGGTGATGGCCGACGGGGAGACGCAGTTGGCGTACCCGGGAGAGGCGAGGCCCTACCCGATCGAACTGGCCGCCGGTGCCGCCGCCGCAGCGCCCAAGGCGTCCGCGCCGGCCCAGGGGCGGCATCGCGCACCGGAGCAGCGGCCGGAGATCGCGCGGTTGACCGGTGACCAGCCGGCGATCTGCGCGGCCTACCAACCCGGAGCGGACGAGCCGACACTGCTGCTCGACGCGCAGGTCCAACCGGTGCGGGAACCGGTACGCACCGGCGAGCAGACCGGTGACGGCATCCCGTTGGCCGATCGGGTCGTCATCGAGCCGGGTCACGGCGTCCTGGTCGCTGCGGTCTCCTCCCCCGACCAAGAGGCGGGGACCCTCAACCTGGTCACCGATCTGGGCCACCGCTACCCGCTGGCTTCCGAGGGCGTACCCGCCATCCTCGGCTACCCAGGTGTGCAACCGGTGCGGTTGCCCGCCAGTCTGGTGGTCCGCCTGCCCGCAGGCCCGGTACTCGATCCGACGACGGCGAAACTCGCGCTCGACCCGGAGTAATCTGACCAGCCACAATGGAAATGCGGCACCAGTGACGGTCTAGCGCATGCTGGACACGACCGGTTACCGTTCGTACGACGATGGTGCGCGAGCACCGCTGACAAGCGCCCCGGTGAATCGGGGCAATCAATTGAGGACGGGGGTGACTTCCGCCATGTCGATGAACACCGACACCGGCTTGATGCTGAAGACCGAAGGTGACGTCGATGCCGTCGCCGATCGGCTCACCGGCAACCTCAACTCGCTGATGGACCAGCTCGCGCCGCTGTACGACCAGTGGAAGGGCGCTGGTGCCGGTTCCTTCCACCAGGTGCGTGAGCGGTTCGACCAGGACATGGCCCGACTCAACGTCGCGCTGCGGGCGATCGCCGAGGCGGTCGGGTCCGCCGGTAAGGACTACGACGTCAGTGACGAGGAGATTCGGGCCGACATGGACAGCGCGGGTGCCACCGCCGGCCAGATCACCGCGGCGCTGAAGCTCTGACGGGGGAGAAGACTCATGACGGAGATTCGGTACAACTTCGCCGGCTTGAACGCCGCAGCGGACAGCTGCAGCGGTGCGGTCCGGAACATGACCGGAGAGCTGGACGGGCTCAAGTCCGGCATCGCACCGCTGCTGGCCACCTGGGACGGTGACGCCCGGGAGGCGTACTTCCAGCGGCAGAGCGAGTGGGAGTCGGCTGCCAACGACCTTCGTGACCTGCTCGGTCGGATCGAGAAGGCGTTGCGCGAGTCGGCCGGGAAGATGCAGGCCCGCGAGGCGGCCAACCGCGCGAAGTTCGGCGGCTGAAACCCAGCCCCAGCACCGATGGCCCGGCCTGTGCCGGGCCATCACTGTCTGTGCCGCGAGCAGCGGTCGCCGTTCGACGACTGGCGTCGACGCCGCCGTCAACCGCGTGGCGTCGAATTCGGTACCCGAAAGAAGATTTCCTCGGGTTCGTCGATCTCAGGCTCGATTGGCGGCGGCGTCGATGGGCGGGTGGGCCGCCACCGGGTGCGCCGGCCGCGCGGCAGCAGCGCGGCCAACGCCGCGACCGCGACCGCGACCGCAGCCAGCGCGAGGCCGATCCAGAGGGCCAACCGGCCGAACAGCGCCCAACGCTCCGCGCGGGCCTGTGCCGCTGCGTCGTACGGCCTGTCGGGTAGCGGAGGCTGGGCCACCGGAGTCCCGTTGGCCAGCCGCTCAGTGACCGCCCGATACGGGTTGACCACCCCGCTGCCGTAGCCGCGGGCGGCGTCGCCTCGGGCCGGATCGGCGGTGGCCAGGATCCGTTTGGCAACCGCCCGGGCCGACAGGTTGGGCTCCGCCGCGCGGATCAGCGCGGCGGTCGCACTCACCATCGGGGCGGCGAAACTGGTTCCGTCGTAGGTGTTGTGCCCGACCAGCCGAGTCGCGGCGACCACCGCCCCGCCCGGGGCGCTGATGTCCACGTACGGCCCGATCTGGGACTGCCGGATCCGGGCACCGTACTGGTCGATGGCGCCCACGCCGATCACACCGTCGTAGGCTGCGGGATAGGGCACCGGATCGGGGCGGGCACCGTCCTGATGCTGGTTGCCGGCGGCGGCGACCAGCACGACGTCCTTCTCCACCGCGTAACGGACCGCCTGCTCCACATCCTGGTCCGGGTAGTAGAGCGTCACCGACAAGTTGATCACGTCTGCGCCATCGTCGACCGCGCGCCGGATGGCTTGGGCGAAGACCGCTCCGGTGACGGTGTCACCGCCAGCACCCGGGCCGTCGTTGGCGTTACGTTCACTGACCCGGATCGGCACGATCGTGACATCCGGTGCCAGGCCGTGGAAGCCCACTCCGTCCTGCCGGCGGGCGGCGATGATGCTGGCCACGGCGGTGCCGTGGGATACGCAGTCCACGTCGCCGCCGGGAGTGCCGCGCAAGGCGTCGAAGCCGGTGGTCACCCGATCGGTCAACTGGGGGTGGCTGCTGTCGGTGCCGGAGTCGACAACCGCGACCCGCACGCCCGCGCCGGTGCTGAACGGCCACACCCGCTGCGGGGCGAGCCACCGCTGATGCCAGGGCGTCTCGGTGTTGACCTCTCCCGGATCGCTCGGATTGGTGCAAATCGCCGGTGCGGCAGCTGCCTGAGCTGCGGCGGGAATCACCAATGCCGTGGCCATCAGCGTTCCCAGCAGCACGAACGTCGCGACAGGACGGTCCCGGAACATGTCTGCACGCCTCCCCGTCACCCGGCCCCGCTGAATCCTAGCGGCGGGTGGTCTCCAGACCGGGCACACCGATGTCGTGCCCATTCAGTATGGTCGAGTTGTCACGCCCGGGCGTGGGCGGCGGATGGGACCTGCGCGGGGAGGAACACGCCATGGACGTACAGGCGCTGCGCGCCCGTGCCGACGAGCTGATGGCGCAGTTCGAGCGGATGCGCTCCGGCGTCGGCGACCTGCAACAGCAGCTCAAGACGGTGAAGGCCACGGTCACCTCCGAAGACGGCCTGGTCACCGTGACGGTCGGTCCTCGTGGCCAGGTGACGAAGGTCGAGTTCGACCCGCGCATCTACCGTCGGCCCAACTCGAAGGAGCTTTCCGCCACGGTCACCGAGACGATCCAGCGGGCGACCGAGCAGGCCATGGCCGAGGTCGAGAAGCTGGTCCGGCCATTCGTGCCGGACAGTCAGTTCCAGGCCTACATTGATCATGACCTCGACGGCATCTTCCGTCAGTTGGACAGCGATCTGCCCGGGGAGGAGAAACGGTGAGCGAGCTACGCGAAACCTTCGTCAAGCCCGACGCTGCCCTGGAGGGTGCCAACGAACTCGGCGCGGCCGGCGCTCGGTTGGCTTTGACGTGGAGCAATGTCGCGGCCACCATCAACACTCTCAACGGCGCCAAGCCTTGGGGCGACGACGAGCCAGGCAACGAGTTCAACAAGAACTACCTGGGTGGCGATCAGCCGGCGCAGCAGGTCCTCGACATGGCTGCTGATCTCGTGCCGCTGGTCGAGGTGCTGGGGCCCACCGTCAAGGGAGCGGTTGAAGGCACCGTCGACACCGACGACATGGTCAAGACGCTGTTCGGCGGCGACGACAAGTAGCAGTTCACCCGCTACGGGTCGACATCGGACAGAGGGGCTTTCGGGGTGGCGATACCCAATCCCAGGAACTCGCTCGGCGAGTACGCATGGGTCTGGGACGCCATTTGCTGGGTGAGTGCCGGAGAGGCGTGGCCCAGCGGCGACGAGGACCGGATGCGGGAGTTGGCCGACGCATGGCAGGCGTTGGCCGACACGGTCAGCGAAACACTCGGGCAGGCCGATCCGGCCGTCATGAGAATCCTGCAGAGCTGGGGCGGCGGTGCCGGCGAGGCGTTCGGCGGGTTGTGGAATCAGATCGGCGTAGACCCGAACAAGGGCCTGCCGCTGATCCAGGAGATCTCCGCCGCGTACGCCTCCGGATGCGACCAGGCCGCCCTGGAGATCGAGTACGCCAAGTTGACCGTGTTCATCGCGGTCATCATCACGGTCATCGCGGTCTTCGTCGCGCTCCTGATGGCCTGGTTGGGTGGAGTGTCCGCCGGTGCCATCCCCGGCATCCTGGCTGGCGGCCGGCAGGCCGTGACGATCGCCTTCCGACGGTTGATCGCTCAGATGGGTCGGCAACTGTTGACTCGGGCGGGGATGCGGGCTGCTCTGCGGGCGGCGGGCACCCGGATCGGCCAGACGGTCACCAGCCAGGGCTTCCGGCAGGGCCTGAATCGCCTCGGCCGTGAGTTGCTGGAGGAAATCGGCGAAGAGCTGATCATCGACGTCGGTGCCCAGGCGTACCAGATGCACACCGGCCAGCGCCGGCAGTGGGACGGCAACCGGACCCTCACCGCTGGCGTGGGTGGGGCCTACGGCGCGGTGCTCGGCACCGGCATGAACTGGGCGGGTCGGCGGGTGGCCCCGCGCATGCCGTTCTCGTTCAGCCCATCACAGCTTTCCTTCCGGGGCAGCGGCATGGTCCGCTGGGGCACCACGAGCCTCGCCTCCGGTGCCCAGAACGCCGTCATCTCGCCGGCAGCCAGTGTGCTCGCCAACGGCACGATCAACGGGCAGTGGGCCATGCCCGGTGCGGACGCGTTCCTGGGCGGCTTCGCCAGCGGTGCCGGTCGTACCGGAGCCACGCTGACCGGCGGCGCCACCGGCAATCTCGCTGCGCGGATCACCAACTCGGGCCTTGGCAGGATGGGAATCGACCTCGCTCCCGGCGCCGGACCCGCTGCCGGTGGGCTCAACCCGGGCCAGGGAGTCGGAGGCGCGAACGGCCTCGGTGACCTCGGGGGCGGCACCAACGGCGCTGGCGCCGGCTCGACCGGCGGTGGGACCAACGGAGCCGGCTCGACCGCAGGTGGGACCAACGGTGCCGGCTCGACCGGCGGTGGCTCCGCGTCTGGTGCCGGCGCCGCCGGCGGCGGCACCGGCTCGGCATCAGACGGTGGCTCGGTCGCCTCCGGTGCCAACTCCGGGACCGGCGCGGGTGGGTCCGATTCGGGTGGTGCCGGCAGTTCCAACGGAGCGGGCGGCACCGCGGGTGCCGGGGCGACCGACCCGGGCGGTGGCACAACCCAGAGTGGCACCGGCACGGTCCCCACCGACGGAGCGGGTTCGATCAGCCTCGCGCCCCCGTCGGCGGATGGTTCCGCAGCGCCGACGAGCGACGGCACCGCTGCACCGACCGGGGACGTGGCCGATGCTGCCGACACCTCGCGCGTCGACGGCTCCACCGGAAACCCGGTGAGTGTCCCCGCCGACATGGCGGCCACGACACCGGCCCCCTCCCCCGCCGTGCCCGACAACGTGGAGGGCGGCAACGCCACCAACGACCAGAAGGGGGCACCGGAAGGCCGAGGTGCGTCGGTCACCGAATCATCTGCCACCGACCGGACCCACACACAAACCGACTCCGACACCACCAGTGTCGGCGACCGGAGGGCCAGCGAGACGCCGGTTCGGACCGACGACGGGCAGGTCGGGAGTCCCCCGGCGGACGTCACTGCCACTCCGCCTGGCGACGTCTCGGCCGGCTCCGGTCGAACAGTGACCGACACCCCGGTAGGTGACGTCACCGCTGTCGGCCCGGTCGCCACAGACCCGTCCGTCAGCACGGACGTGCCACCCACCGTGCTACCCGGCACGCCGGCCGCAACTCCGGTGTCGACGCCTGCCACCGCTCCGGTGGTAGGGACACCGCCGGCCACGGCCACCCCCACCGGCCCGACCACCGCGACGAACCCGACCCCCACCACCGCTACGCCCGCCACGGCCGGCCCGCCGGTGGCGACCACGCCCACCGCCTCGACGGGTACGCCGACCACGCCTGGTACACCGACCACGAGCAGCCAGCAGCCCGCCGGCAACACGCAACCGACGCCCGGCCGGGGTACGCCCGTCGGACCGGTGGTCAATCCGGCTGCGGCGAACACGGCAGGCTCGATTTCGCTCGCGCCGGCTACTGGCCCGGCCACCACCACCCCGGCCCAGCCCGTCGGACCAACCCAGCAGGCCGCGCCCACCCAGCCGCCCGGTACGCCGGCCCAACAGGTCGCCCCGGCTCAACCGACGCCGTCCACCGCTCGGCCGGACACGACACCTACGCCGGCCAATCCGCTTACCCCGACGGCACCGGCAGAGACGGCGGGAATCGAGCCGACGACTCCCTCCTCTGACGCCGCTCCCACCGTCGCCCCGGAGACGAGTCCAAACTCCCAGCCGACCGATCCGGCTCAGCGGACCGTCGACGGGCCGGTCGTGATCCCGGTGCCAACCAGTAGCGGGACCCTTCAGGGTGATCCGACGCCCCCCGGTCCCGGGACAGCGACAGGCCCGGTCGACCCGCAGACCCTCAAGCGGTCGGAAGGACCCACCGGCCGGGGCACCCACAGCTGGCAGATGGATCCGACGTCGGTGGACGGCGACCCGAACGGCCCCGAAGCCGAACGCGCGCTGATCGAGGCATCGCGGACGCTGGCCGAGACTGTCCGGCGCGAGGTGAAGGCAGGGACAGTCTCGAAGGGCAAGCAGCCCGGTATGGCCGGTGCGTTGCTGATGCCCAACGGCGTCATCACGACGCACACCAGCATGACCGCTGACAAGGGCACCAAACCGCCCACCCAGCCCCGGGTGCATCCCCTTGCGCAGGCCGCCCTGGACCGGATCGCGGCGAACCTTGTGGACGGCGTGGGCGGCGGGCACGGCAAGTGCGCCGAGGTTGCCCTGGTTTCCGACCAGCTCTACCTGCTTGAGCAGCAATGGCGCAACGCAGGGGAACCCGGCGCGTTCGAGCAGTACGCTCGGGACGCCCTGCAAGGCGCCAAAATCGTCACCCACCAGATCAAGCCGGCTAGATCAGACGGCGTCCTCTATGAACTCGGGCACTACCGCCCGCCGTGCCGATCGTGTGCGCACTTTTTGCCTGAGTTCAATGTTGAGCCTGTTGCAGACTCAGAACGGGACGTAAGCGTTTACCAACCATCAGTACCGGGCCGGGTGGGTACGGGCCCACTGTTGAGTGACAACCGCCCTTACGGCCAACCCGAGGGTTTGATTCCGCCTGACCCGAGCGACCAGCAGGCGCTGGAAGATGCCGTTCCAAGCGATCGCGCGACCGGGCGGCCAGAGTTGCATCCGGATCCACGTGGCCCGTGGATGGGGCTGATCAATGACGGCGGCCCCACTGTGCCAGGCCGAAACACCAACTGTGCCGATGTGGGACTTTCTGTCCTGTTCACCTGGTTCGGTCGACCAGAGGTGGCCGCACCGACGGCGCCTTCCACCACGGTCGAGACTGGCAGTACTGCGCGGCAGGAGCGGGCACTCGGAGCCCCCTTCACCCACCAAGGCAGCGGGACAACTGGACTGGACGCAGTCGCCGAGGCACTTCGTGTGGCAGGTCCGGGATCTGCGGCTTTGATTGTCACCAGTTGGGGCGACGGACCCGGCGCACATACCTGGAATGCGGTCAACCAGGATGGCACCATCATTTGGCTTGACGGCCAGAACCAGTTGATCTCCGAAAGCGATCCGCTGCACGCCGACCGAGCAGGTGGCGTCTGGTCGATCGTGCTGGATGCCGAGGGTGATCCGATCGGCCAGGCGGCGCCCGAGTCCAGCACACCGGCTCCGGTCCCGCCGGCCTCGACCGCGGACGTGCCGGCGGGCAGTCGGGACCAGCCAACCGGCCGTCCCGGCGCAGGCGCCGACCCGAACAACCCCGACCGTACGCCCGGCGAACCGACCGGTTCCGACGGAACACCGACCGACCCGAGCAACCCGGAAGCACCGCCTGCCGAACCGACCGGTTCCGACGCGACACCGACCGATCCGAGCGACTCGACGCCGGGCAGTCCGAACCCGGAGGGCGATCCTGACCTGAGCCGCGTCGACGACCCGGGTCCGGACGCCGAGGGAACCCCCGATTCGGCGGTCTGGCCGGACATGCAGGGCTGGCCGATGCCGGACACGCGCCAGGTCGGGCCGGAGCAGTTGGCACCGTTGGAGGATCCGCAGTACCAGGACGACGTCGAAGCGAGCCTGCGAACCCCGGACGGGTACGAGGTCTTCGCCGACCCATCGACCCACCCGTACGGTCAGCTGATCAACGACGGCGGGCCGGATCAGCCCGGTCGTGCCAACAACTGTGTCGACACGGTCCTCGCGGCGTTGGCCAGCTTCTACGGCGATCCGCAGGTGTCGCATCCGCGCTGGCCGGACCGGCTCGACGACGGAACCATCGAGACGACGCTCGGCGAACTGAACGGCTTCGGCCGGATCGAAGGCTGGATCGGTGGCGAGTGGAACGGCGACAACGACGCCCTCCCGGGTACGCCCGCGGAGCGGTCGGCCGCGCTGGCTGACCAGTATGAGCAGCTGTATCAGCGGGTCCGTGACGCCGGCCCGGGCGCGGCCGCGGTCGTCGCCGTCGACTGGATCCAGTTCGACGAGAACACCGGGGCCCCGCTGCTCGACGCCGAGGGCAACACGCAGCCGGCCGGTGAGCACGTCTTCCTGCTCGTCTTCCCGGAGGGCGCGGACGGGCCGGTGTGGTGGGATCCGCAGTTCGGCAGCACCACCACCGACCCACTGCCCGGCGACTATGTTGAACTGACGCACAACCTGTGGTCGATGGAGGTGCAGCCCGGCCATGTCGATGAGCAGGGAGGAAGCCCGGCAACTGATGACCAGGCTGCTGGGAACGGACAACCCGGTGGCGGTGTTCCCGTTCGAGTTCGGCTGGGCAGCCCAGGAGACCCTCTCCCCGCAGCAGCGGACCCAGGGCCGACAACTGGGCCAGGGGGTCTTCATCATCGACCAGACGGGAGTGGTGACCGTACATCCCAGCCTGCCACCACCGTTGATCATGAAACGGTACGCGGCGGCCCGCCGGGAGGGTCGGATCACCGGCCGGCAGGTCTGGCCGACCCCGGATCTGACGGACTGAACGATTCCGGTGCCGCGCCGGAGAGTGATCCTGACGCAAGTCCCTACCTGGACGGGCTTCCGGACGCCGACCGGGCCACCCTGCTCGACGCCCTGACCGGGGCGCGGACGGAAGCCGACCAGATCCTGGCCGACCTGCACGACCTCAACGCCGAGGTGAACGCGCAGCTCGGCCTGACCGGAGCGGACGCGCTCAGCACGCTCGGCGAGCAGCACCGCGTCAAGGGCGCCGAATCGCTGGCCCGCAAGTACCGCACCGAGCTGGAACCACTCGGATACGACATCGGCTCGGCGCTGGACACCGTCAACGACGTGGTGCGCTTCTCGGTGCGAGGACCGGAGTCCGAGGCGTACGGGCCGGCGGTGGATGCGCTGCTGACCTCGTTGGAGGCTCAGGGTTACCAGGTCACCGACCTGAAGAACTTCTGGCACCCCGGGAACCGGTTCTTCGGTCTGAACTGCACGCTGACGGCACCGTCCGGGCGTACCTTCGAGTTGCAGTTCCCGACCGGCACCAGCTACAACGTCGGCAAACAGACCCACGAACAGTACGAGGTGATGCGCGACCCGGCGCAGTCGCCGGCCGCCCGCGTACACGCGTTCCTCGACATCCTGGCGATCAACAAGGCCAACGGCATCGCGGCGAACATGCCGGGGGGCATGGCCAGCGACCGGTTCGGCACACCGAAGGACACCAGCTTCGCGAAGTGGATGTCGTCGCCTCGGCAGGCGAGTATTCGGGAGTCGTACCTGGACTGGCTCGGGCAGCAGGGCCTGACGTTCGCCGACGTGCTCGCCGCGCGAGGATTGGCCGCGTCCGACCTGCCGGGTCTGGACCCTGACCTGATGGGGGGCGTGCATGGCACCGCTGACGTTCGGATACTTCCTCCTCCGGAGACCGGACGATCCGGACGGCCCGCCGGTCAACCTGATCGCGGAGGCGGACAGCACCGGGCCGACGCAGGCGGTGATCTGGGACCGGCCGACGCGGACGTGGACGTTCCGTCCGGACGTGGCGGCGGCGATCCTGTGGGCGAATCCGGAGCGCCACAAGATTCAGCAGGTCGACCGGGCGACGGCCGAGCGCCAGGTGGCGCACTTCGCGACGGTGCCGTTGCCGACGGAGGACGAGCTGACGGAGATCTGCCGCTCGGCGGTCTGACCGCCGAGCCGCCCAGCGGCCCGCCCGCGTCGGTGCCGCTCGACACGGATCACGGATTGGCGCAGACCCGGCGCCTCGGGCCGGGTGAGCTGGCACCGTTGGAGGATCCGGCATACCAGTGGGACGTGGAGCAGAGCCTGCGTACGCCGGACGGGTATCTGCTCTTCGCGGATCCCTCCACCCACCCGTACGGACAGTTGGTCAACGACGGCGGGCCGGACCAGCCGGGGCGCGCCAACAACTGTCTGGACGCTTCGCTCTCGGCGCTGTCCAGCTTCTTCGGTGACCCCAGGGTGTCCTTCCCCCGCTGGCCGGATGTCCGCCCGGACGGCACGATCGAGACGGTGACGGGCGAGGCGAGTGGCCTCGACCGAGCTGAGCAATGGCTCGGCGTCGAATGGTCCGGCGGGCCGGAGGGCTTGCCCACGACACCGGCCGAGCACGCGGCAGCCGTCGCCGAGCAGTACGCACAGCTTCATCAGCGTGTCGCGGAGGCCGGTCCGGGTTCGGCGGCCCTCGTCGTGGCCGAATGGGTGAGGACGGATCCCCGCACCGGTGAACTCGTCCTCGACCGGGGACACGTACAGGTTCAGGACTCTCACGCTCTGGTCCTGGTGTATCCGGACGGCGCCGACGGTCCGGTCTGGTGGGATCCACAACGAGGGACGACATGGCCGCAGCCCCCGGCCACGTACCTGTCGCAGACGTACGCGCTGTGGTCGATGGAGATCATGGCGGAGAGGGATTCGAATGACGGAGGACGAGGCGCTGACGCTGATCAGACGCCTGCTGGGCACGGCGAACGAGATCGAGCTGCATCCGTTCGAGTTCGGCTGGCTGGCGAAGGAGCAGCTGTCACCACAGGAACGGGCGGAGGGCAGGCAACTGGGACACGGGAGCTACATCATCGACCAGACGGGAGTGATCACCACGCAGATGAGTCTGCCGGTGCCCCTGCTGATCACGGAGTACACGCAGGCCCGCAGGGAGGGCCGGATCATGGGTCGACAGGTCTGGCCGACGGAGGAAACGACGGCCTGACACCGCCGGTCGGAACGGTCGGGGACGCCGCGCCACCAGGCGTGGACGGCCCGCCGCCGGGCAACTCCGGGCCGGTGGCCGACCCGGACGGCCCCGACCTGCGGCAGGCAGCGGCCGGTACGACCTTCGGCGGCGCACTGCTCGACCCCAACCCCGGGCGTACCTCCATCGCCGTCGAGGCGGCCCTGACCGCAGGGCCACTACCCGACGGCGCCAGTGCCGACCCGACCGCCGCCACGGTCACCCTGAACACCCTCGACGGCCCCTATCCGGTACGCATCGAGTTGACCCCGGCTGCGGTGGGCGCGTCGGTCGTTCCGGTCGCCACCATCGGTTACACCACCGACGGGGCCGTCGTGCAGGTGTCGACGAGCGCCCACCCGGACCACGTCCGGCGGGCGGTGGCGGCAGCGCTCGCCGAGGTGGACACCATCGCCCAGCAACGGGCCGAGGGGCTGCGGTTCGACGCGACCACCGCGCTCGCCGAGGGCGCCCGCCCGGAGGGCGACGGCACCCGCGTACTGACCGCGCAGGACATCGGCAAGCTGGCCGAGCTGCGAGTGGTGCTCGCCGACAGCTCCAGCGCCACGGATCCGCGAAGCGCCGCCCAGCTACGCGCCGAAGCACTGAGCCTGCTCGTCGCCTCCGGCCTCCTTGAACAGGAACCGACGCACGTCGTACACGGGCTCGGCAGCAACACGCCCGTCGTCGGGCCGGAGGCCGCCCGGGCCCGTTTCGACCTGATCCATCAGCATCTGGGTCCTCTCGCCACCGAGGTCGAAAGTCTCCTCGGGCTCTCGAGAAGCGACGGACAGCAGCTGTTGGCGGACATCCGCGCCGCCCAGTCGGCTGTCCGCGCCGAGGCTCGCGCCTGGGCCCAGCAGGCCACCGAACTGCGCGACCAGGCCGATCTCGCGCTGACCGCCAGGGTGGACGCCACCCTGGGCGTGGCGCCCGACCACGTCTTCGACCGACTTGTCATCGGTGGTGGCTGGGCCGCGACCGCCGACTTCGTCACCATGGGGGCCGCTGCCGACGCCGGCCACGGCCTGCCGCCGGTGCTCTGCATCTCCCAGGGGCACGATCCGTGGGCGGAACGGCAGGCGCTGCTGATGGGGCAGGTCCCGTCGGAGCTGGAGATCCCCGGCCTGCCGTTCCAGCCCGGCGACCTGGCCGAGGAGGGCACCCAGTTCACCCCCTCCGACGTCTTCGCCGAGGCGGTGGGTGCGGCGCGGGCGCTCACCGGGATGCCGACCTACCAGGGGACCGCGACCTCGATCACACCCCGGCCGGCCGACGCCACGGGCTGGCCCGACGGTGCCAACTTCCGCGTGACGGTCAACGGCCGGGACTTCTACACCACCTCCGTGGACATCGCCAGCGGTCCGGGTCCCTCCCGGGTGCCGAGCGTTCCGGCCGACACCACCGGCAGTTACGTCGACCCGAGCACCGGCTACCGCGTCGACCGGACCGGTGACACGGCGCTGTTCCAGGACCCGGACGGCAATCCGGTGGCACCGGAGAACGTCCCGCCGGCCGTACGGGCGGTCCTCGGTGGTCCTGGCACCGGCCGGTCGGATCTGCCGTTGCTGGCGGATTCGACCGGGCGGCCCACCGATCCGCTGGTGGTCGACCCTGCCTCCGGGTACGCCGTGGACGTCACCACCGGCCAGGTCCTCGACCCCGACGGCGCGCCGGTGGATCCCGCTGCCGTCCCGGCCGAGGTCGGGGTCCGGCTGGGCTTTACGCCGGACGGCTCCTTCCGTGATCCCCGGCCCGCTGCGACACCTGTCGACTTCGGTGGACAGAACCTCGCCGACGCCTACCGCCCGGGGGACCGGGTGCTCGTCTTCGGTGCTGGTGCCTCCGGCGCGTGGGACATCGAACAGGCCGTGGCGTCGCCGGCCGCGAGCGTGGACTGGTCGGCCCGAGCGATGGACCCGCCACCGGACCAGCTCACCGGTGATCCGGCCCAGGATGCGCAGGCCCGTCTGCGGCACAGTTTCGGAGGTGGCTACAACCGGCGCAACACGCTGCCTGATGTCGGTGCCTACGCCGACACGGTGCAGAGCCAGGTGGACCGGTCGCTCCGCGAAATCGTCAGCCTCCGCCACACCGTCGACGGCGGCTTCCTGGTGGAGTTCACCGACGGCAGCCGACAGGCGTACGACCGGGTGGTGCTCTCGATCGGCCAGGCGGCCGAGTTCCCGGGCGGCGTCGCCAACCTGATTCCCGACATGGACCTTGCTCCCATCGAGGGGCCGGCCACCGGGTCGGTAGGACCCTCCGACGTGCTGGGACTGCGAGACGGCAGCGGTCAGCTGCGCATTCTCGGGGCGGCGAGCGTGGCCGGCCCGGTCATCAGCAGGGCCGACGAGACGGTGGAGGATGCAATACGCCGCCAGGCTGCGGCCCTGCCGGCTGATTCTCGGGGCATCGCGCCCAGCATCCGGTTCCACGCGCAACGGATCGCCGAGGCCAACCGACCGGGACCGCCGGCTGCCACGAGTGACGGCCCGACCCTGCCCGGTCCCCGGTCCGGTCCGGACACCTCAGACATCGTGGTATCTCGGGGGACCCTCCCGAGCCCAGCGGACGTCGAGCCAGGGCAGCGGTCCGTACCGGTCGAGCAGACGCTGCCCGAGGGCGGGCATCTCGACCCCGATCGGTCGCCCGTCGATGTCCTGGCCGATGCCGTACGGCAGGATGTCGACCCGGTTGCGGTCGAACTGGACGTAGCGCACACAGGGGAGGTTGCGGCTGGCGGCAAACGCCTCGGCGCCCTCGGCACCGATGTCGCAACCGGACAACCCGAGCCAGCGCAGCCGGCCCAGACGACCGGAACCAGCGAGGTGCCGCACGCCGACGTCACCGATGGGGTTTCCGCCGAGGTCCAGTCCGACCAGCTGCCCCAGCAGGGGCGACGCGACGATGTCGGGAACGTGCCCGGCGACATCGGTCAGCACCAGGTGCCGGACGGGAACGCTTCGCCAGACCTCGATTCCGTGGTCGAGGAAGGTGCCGGCGGGCATGGTGACAGATTCGACGAATCCGCGCCGCAGTCGCCAGTCGTCGACCAGGTGCTCGATCGGACGGGCGAGCCGTGGTCCGACTCTGCGCCGGAGCAGCAGACGTCGTGGCGTACTTCCGCCGT
>NZ_BOPB01000038.1 GCF_016863535.1 Micromonospora lutea | reverse complement strand
AAACCCAGCCTCACAAAGAAACTGCGTTTGGGGCAACCGCTCCAAACTATCCGAACCGTGCTTCGAGGTCAACCTGATGATCAGGCATCTCGTAGCTAGCTCGGACCCACGCCATCGACCGCCTTTCGGCGGTCAGAACTGTCGCGGAGAGCCGCAGACCGGCCGATTGCCACTCAAGGCAACCCGCCCGGCTCCTGCCGGCTCCAGAACCTTACCCGGTCGGCTTCGCGATCGCAACTCCATCTTGCAGAGTCGCTCCACACCGCCCGGCCTCAGCCTCGCGCCGACGTGGTCGGTGCGTTGCTGGCGCCCGTTCTCGGCCGGTTTGCCCGGCCTCCCGCGTGCAGAGAGAAAGTTACGCGGACGCCTCGGATAAGGCAAATCAGTGCTCATCGATGCAATCGATGCGGGTTCGTCAGGACGTTGGTTGTGCTGCCGTCGCCCCAGGTGGTCGGCCCGTCCGACGGCTCGGCGGGCCAAGCCGGGGGTCAGATGCGGAGGCGGGTCGCGGCGGAGTGTCTTCGCGTCGACGACCACGAGGGGTTCCGGCGTGCCAGAGTGTCTGGCATGGATGACGTGTCCCGGCCCGCAAGCTCGGTCCTCGCCGAGGACGCGCTGCTCGGCCTCCTGTTACCGATCTGGCAACTGGTCATCGGGGCTTTCGTGCTCTTCGCGGTCCTCGTCTCTATCCGCCGCCTGGCCCAGCGTGGCCCGTCCCGAATGAGCACCGCCCTACTGATCACCGCCGCCGCCATCGCCGGCTTCGCGTTGGTCGGCGTACTGCTTCAGGGATAGCAGCGTCAGAGCCGACGGTTCGCCAGACTCGGCAGCTCGGCACGGATCCGGTCCAGGCAGCTCAAATCGATGTCACTCACCGCGAACCCCGGGCCGTCGGGGACCTGCGACAGGACCGTCCCCCACGGGTCGATCACCATGCTTCGTCCGTAACAGGTGCGGCCCGGCTCGTGATCACCGGTCTGTCCAGCTGCCGCGACGAAGCACTGGTTCTCGATGGCGCGGGCCCGCAGCAGCACCTCCCAATGGTCCCGCCCGGTGTGCATCATGAAGGCCGCCGGCACCACGAGCAGTTGGGCCGCGCCGACGGTCGCCAGCTGCCGATAGAGCTCCGGAAAGCGCAGGTCATAGCAGATGGACAGGCCCACCCGGAGCCCTTCGACGTCCACCACGACCGGCTGGTCACCGGGTGCGACGGTCGCGGACTCCCGATAGGAGACGCGGCCGGGAATCTCCACGTCGTACAGGTGGATCTTGCGGTAGGAGGCGGCAAGCGTGCCGGAGCGGTCGAAGACCAGCGTGGTGTTCCAGGTGCGGTCCGGGTCGGGGCCCGCCTCGTGGAAGGAACCGACGATCAGCCAGACGCCACATCGGCGAGCGACAGCGGCGAAGAACCGACCCACCTGGCCCTCTGCGGACTCCGGCGCCGGCATTCCAGCACTCGGACCGAGATAGTCGACGTACTCCGGCAGCAGCACCAGGTCCGCGCCGGCCCCGGCGGCACGATCGATCAAGGCTTCCGCGGCGGCCAGATTCGCCTCGCGGTCGTCGCGGGAGTTCAGTTGGCAGACGGCGACGCGCATGGCTGCCAGCGTACGGGTGAAGGGTTGCCGGCCGCAGCGTGCGGACGCCGCGCAGGTCGGATCAGGCCGACTTCTCCTCGCGCTCGCGTCGGGCCCGGCGACCCGTAAACTCCCGCGGAACGATCGTCGGGTTCACGTTTTCCAACACCGCCTCACGGCTGATCAGCACGCGGGCGGCATCGGGGTTGCTGGGTACCTCGTACATCACGGAGAGCAGCACCTCCTCCATGATGGCGCGCAGCCCACGAGCACCCGTACCACGAAGCATGGCCTGGTCGGCGATGGCTTCGAGGGCCGGCCGCTCGAACTCCAGCTCGACGCCGTCCAGCTCGAACAGGCGCTGGTACTGCCGGACCAACGCGTTGCGTGGCTCGGTGAGGATCTGTACCAGCGCGCTGCGGTCCAGGCTCCGGACACTCGTGATCACCGGCAGTCGGCCGATGAACTCAGGAATGAGCCCGAACTTGAGCATGTCCTCCGGCATGACCTGACTGAAGATGTCGTCGGTGGAACGATCGGAGACCGCGCGGAGCCGAGCGCCGAAGCCTGTGCCTCCGTGCCCCGTACGCGCCTCGATGATCTGATCCAGACCCGCGAAGGCCCCACCGCAGATGAACAGCACATTTGTGGTGTCGATCTGAATGAACTCCTGGTGGGGGTGCTTGCGGCCGCCCTGCGGGGGCACGTTCGCGACGGTGCCCTCAAGCATCTTCAACAGCGCCTGCTGGACGCCCTCACCAGAGACGTCCCGGGTGATCGACGGGTTCTCCGACTTGCGGGCGATCTTGTCGACCTCGTCGATGTAGATGATGCCGGTCTCGGCCCGCTTGATGTCGTAGTCCGCTGCCTGGATCAGCTTGAGGAGGATGTTCTCCACGTCCTCGCCGACGTAGCCGGCCTCGGTGAGCGCCGTGGCATCGGCGATCGCGAAGGGCACGTTCAGCATCCGGGCCAGGGTCTGGGCCAGGTGGGTCTTGCCACAGCCGGTCGGCCCCAGCAGCAGGATGTTGGACTTGGCCAGCTCCACCCCGTCGTTGCCGGCACCCGGCGCGCCGGCCGCCTCGGCCTGGATCCGCTTGTAGTGGTTGTAGACGGCGACGGCGAGCGCCTTCTTGGCCTGCTCCTGCCCCACGACGTAGTTGTCGAGGAACTGGCAGATCTCCATCGGCTTGGGAAGCTCTTCCCACTTCACCTCGCCGGACTCGGCCAACTCCTCTTCTATGATCTCGTTGCAGAGATCGATGCACTCGTCGCAGATGTAGACCCCGGGGCCCGCGATGAGCTTCTTGACCTGCTTCTGCGACTTCCCGCAGAAGGAGCATTTCAGTAGGTCGCCGCCGTCACCGATCCGTGCCACCTACGTTCTCCCTGCACTCATCGGCCGGAGCTCCGGCCACGACCTGCGGACGCTGACGCTCCGCCCGTCTTCCTCTCACCCCGCCGGTCGCCCGGCGACGCGGTACGGACCCGACGTTACCCGCTGCCGGAGGTTTCTCCGACCCCCAAAACGGGTGTGTCAGAGGTCGGCCGGCAACGAGCCCGGCCGACCTCTGCCCCGGTAGCGGTCAGCTAGCCGCGTTCGCGGCCAACAGACCCTTCTTACGACTGGTGAGGATCGTGTCGACCAGCCCGTACTCACGGGCCTCTTCGGCCGTCATGATCTTGTCGCGGTCGATGTCCTTGCGCACCAGGTCGACCGGGCGGTTGCAGTGCCGGGAGAGCATCTCCTCCAGCTGCGTACGCATCCGCAGGATCTCCTTGGCCTGGATCTCGATGTCCGATCCCTGCCCGTAGCCGCCCTCGGTGGCCGGCTGGTGGATGATGATGCGCGAGTTCGGCAGGGCCATCCGCTTGCCGGGAGTGCCGGCCGAGAGCAGCACCGCGGCGGCCGATGCGGCCTGGCCGAGGCAGACCGTCGAGATGTCCGGCCGGACGTACTGCATCGTGTCGTAGATCGCCGTCATCGCGGTGAACGAGCCACCCGGCGAGTTGATGTACATGATGATGTCCCGGTCAGGGTCCGTCCCCTCCAGGGTGAGCAACTGGGCCATCACGTCGTTGGCCGACGCGTCGTCCACCTGCACGCCGAGGAAGATGATGCGGTCCTCGAAGAGCTTGTTGTACGGGTTGGACTCCTTGACCCCGTACGACGTCCGCTCGACGAACGACGGCAGGACATAGCGGTTGTGCACGGCCGCGAACTGGGGCGGCAGGCTGAGGTCGGTCATCGTCTGCTCCTCGATCAGCTCAGGGTCCCGGCGCCCTCGGGAACCTGAGCGGCCCCCGTGATCACCTTGTCGATGAAGCCGTAGTCGACGGCCTCCTGGGCGGTGAACCAACGGTCCCGGTCCGAGTCCGCCTCGATCTGCGCCGGCTGCTGACCGGTGTGGAAGGCGACGCGCTCCTGGAACATCCGCTTGGTGTACAGCATCTGCTCGGCCTGGATCGCGATGTCGGCGGCGGTGCCGCCCATTCCGCCGGAGGGCTGGTGCATCATGATCCGAGCGTGCGGGAGGGCGTAGCGCTTGCCCTTCGTACCCGCGCAGAGCAGCAGCTGACCCATGGACGCGGCCATGCCCATCGCCACGGTCGACACATCGTTGTCGATGAACTGCATCGTGTCGTAGATGGCCATGCCGGAGTAGACCGAGCCACCCGGCGAGTTGATCCAGAGATTGATGTCGCGGTCCGGGTCCTCCGCGGCGAGCAGCAGCAGCTGCGCGCAGATGCGGTTGGCGACCTGGTCGGTCACCTCGCTGCCCAGGAAGACGATCCGCTCCTTGAGCAGCCGGTTGTAGACCGAGTCGTCGAGGTTGCCAATGGTGTCACCGCCGCGGGCGTCAATCGCCCGAAGTGGCTTCGCTGGGATGTGCATGTCGGTCATGGCAGCCCTTCGCTCTCCGTACCGTCGTGTCCGACACTAACCGCTGGGCCGGGCACCAGACTCCCGGTCCGGGCACTGTTCGCTCTCAGCGCAGCAAGGTGGAAGGCGTACCCGGAAAAGGGATCGGGCCACCACCCACCACGACCGGCGGACGGTGGCCCCACCCGGCGATCAGTGCTCGTGGGAGTGCTCCTGCTCGCTCGCCTCACGCAGCGCGTCCATGGTCACCGCGTTGCCGGCCGAGTCCTTGATCGTGATGCGCTCCATCACCGAGGCCAACGCCTTGCCCCGCCGAACGTCACCGTAGACCGCGCCGGCGGTGCCGGAGCGGACGAGCTGGTCGTAGTACTGCTGGGGGGCCATGCCGGCACGCTGGGCGCGGTGCACGATCTCGTGACCGAACTCGTCGTCGGAAACCTGCACGTCCTCGGCGTCGGCGAGGGTGTCCAGCAGCAGCTGAACCTTGACGCCCTGGGTGGCGGCGTCGTTCAGCTCGGCGTCGATCTGCTCCTCGGTCTTCTCCTCGGCGGCGAGGTAGTCCTCCATCGAAGCGCCGATGCGCTCCAACTGGTCGACCATCGCCTGCTTGCGGCTCTCCACCTCGTCGCGGATCACGCCCTCCGGCGCCGGCACGGAGGCGGCCTCGACCAGCTGCTCCAGGGCCTTGTCCCGGGCCGCGTAGATCTGCTCGACCCGCTTGCCCCGGCTGACCCGCTCGCGCAGGTCTCCCCGCAGCTCCTCGATCGTGTCGAACTCGCTGGCGAGCTGGGCGAACTCGTCGTTCAGCTCCGGCAGCTCCTTCTCCTTGACCGTACGCACGGTCACCAGCACCTCAGCGTCACGACCGGCGAAGTCGCCGCCGACGAGCTGGGTGGTGAAGGTGGTCTCCTCGCCGGCGGACAGGCCCACGACCGCCTCGTCCAGCCCCGGCAGAAGCTGCTTGCTGCCCACCTCGTGCGAGATGTTGGTGGCCGAGCCGCCCGGCACCTCCTCGCCGTCGACGGTCGCCCGCAGGTCGATCTGGACGTAGTCGCCCTCAGCCGCGGCACGCTCGACGGTCTTCAGGGTGGCGAAGCGCTCACGCAGGCCGTTCACCTGCTCGTCGATCTCGCTGTCGTCGATCTGCAGCTCGTCGACGGTGACCTCGATCGAGCTCAGGTCGGGGACGGTGATCTCCGGCCGGACGTCCACCTCGGCGGTGAAGTTCAGCGAGTCACCATCGTTGAACTCCGTGATCTCGACCTCGGGACGACCCAACGTCTTCAGGTCGTGCTCGCGTACGGCGGAGAGGATGTTCTGCGGAATGGCCTCCTGCACCGCCTCGTTGAGCACGGTGCCCCGGCCGACCCGCTGGTCGATGATCGCCGGCGGCACCTTCCCCTTACGGAAGCCGGGGATCTGGATCTGCTGGCCGATCTCCCGGTACGCCTTCTTGAGGCTCGGCTCGAGCTCGACGAACGGCACCTCGATGGCGAGCCGCACGCGCGTCGGGCTCAGAGTCTCGACGGTGCTCTTCACAGGCGTACTCCTTGACGGATCTCGGTTGAATCTGGGCGCACTTTCGGCCCATCGAGTGTAGGCGAGCCGACACGGCGGACCAGCAGCACCCAGGGCCGGCGGCGGGCCTGCCCCGCGTGCCGGTCTTCCAGGCGCCGCCGTCCGGTGCTTGCGGCAGTCGGGGTGGCGGGATTTGAACCCACGGCCCCTCGCTCCCAAAGCGAGTGCGCTACCAAGCTGCGCCACACCCCGTGGCGACGAGCAGTCTATGCCGTCCCTCCGACACCAGGTTGCCGGGGAGTCACCCAACGCGCCGAACGAGGACGAACCCGACATCCAGGCGGCAGGCGGCAGGCGGCAGGCGGCAGGCGGCAGGCGGCAGGCGGCAGGCGGCAGTTTCCCGGATGTTGCGGCCTCCACAGGGGCGCACGGCCGCAACATCCGGGATGTTGCGCGGATCGATGCGGCGCAGCACGGGGATACGGCCGCGCGCCCGCCGTGGGTATTGGGTAGGCTGTCGGGCGCACCCGGTCCTCCGGGTGTACGCGGGCGTAGCTCAATGGCAGAGCTTCAGTCTTCCAAACTGACGGTGCGAGTTCGATTCTCGTCGCCCGCTCCAGCAACACCGGCCCAGGTCAACGGCGCGATCGCCGAACCTGGGCCGTTTCGTTCCAGTCTTCTTTGATCTTGCCCAGTCCCTGCCCGCTTGGCCACGTCGGGCCGGGAGCACATGAGCGTTGGTTGGTTAGGCTGCGCCGGGTGAGCGAGGGACGGGTGCAGACAGTCGAGGAGGCACTCGCCGTCTTGCGAGGCGAGTTCGGGTGCGATGACGGGTCCTTCCTGATGCAACTGCGCATCGATCTGGAGTGGGATCGGGCGGCATTTGCACGTCTGGAGGCGGCGCTGCGGGTCGTCTGCGAGAGGTACGACCGCCGGGAGGCATCCGACGAGTGGTTGACGGAGAGCTGTCGGTCCATTCCGAACTGGGTCGCCGGGCATACCGCGCACCCCAGCTTCCCGCGTCCGCAACCTGAGAGCTACTACAGGGACAGCCTCGACCGCCTGCGAGCACTCGCCGCCTGGTTCCTCCACGGTGTACCTGCTGAACAGGCTTGAATCACTGAGGCACCGGGCACCATCGTGTCCACTTGAGATACAGCAGGCGGTCCGCACGTCCCGGCCAGGACCCGGTCGGGGTCCTGGCCGGGACTATCCGGTCAGTCGATTCGACCGGTGCGCTGCCCGCGACGGGTCAGCAGCAGCAGTACGGTGCCGAAGAGAGCGAGCGTCGCGCCGATGGTCAGGGGCGCGGCGAGGGTGTCACCGGTCACCGGCAGGATCCGCGTGACGTAGCGGAAGGCGAGCCCGTTGGAGGCTCCACCGTCGGTGCTCACGACGACCGTGGTGTTTCCGGCCGAGCAGGGCGGCGTACGGAAGGTCAACGAGCGGCCGTCCGCCGTCACCGTGATCTGGCTCGCCGGGATGGTCCGACCGCAGATGGTGACCTCGGTCGCGCCCGGCACGAACCCGGAGCCACTGATCGTCACGGTCGTGCCGCCGCCGGTCGGCCCCTGCCCCGGGGTGACGATGTCGATGCGGGGCGGGGCGGTTTCATAAGTGAAACCTTCCGCTGCGGTCACGTCGTCACCGGGCAGTTGCACGGTGACGTCCACCGGGCCGGGCAGGCCGGGTGGGGTGACGACGGTCAGCGAGGTGCCGTCCGGGTTCACCACGAGGTTGGTGCCCGGGGTGCCTCCGAAGGTCACGCTGGTGGCACCGGTGAGGCCGGTCCCGGTGATCGTCACCGTGGTGCCGCCGGTGGTCGGGCCGCTGTCCGGCACGACCGAGGCGATCGTTGGAGCGAGGTACGTGAACGGGGGCGCGGCGGCGGTGCCCGCGGGGAACACCAGCCGCACGTCGGCGGGACCGGCGGTGTTCGGCGGGGTCACCACGGTGATCGTGGTGCCGGCCGGGTTGACCGTGAACCCGGTGCCGGGCACCCCGTCGAAGGTCACTCCGGTCGTCCCGGTGAATCCGGTCCCGGTGATGGTGACCGTGGTGCCACCGGAGGTCGGTCCGCTCGTCGGGGTCAGGCCGGTCACGTTGGCGGCGCTGCCGTCGGCGAGGTACGTGTAGTCAAGTGGTGCCGCCGTACCGCCGCCGGTGGTCACCACGACCACGGCCGGGCCGACTGCGCCGGGTGGGGTGACCGCCGTCAGCGACGTGCCGCCCGGGTTGACAGTGACGTCGGTGGCTGGCACACCGTCGAAGGTGACGGTCGTGTCGCCGGGGACGAGTCCGGTGCCGGTGATCGTCACCGCCTGGCCGCCCGACTGCGGGCCCGCGTTCGGCGTGATCGACCCGGCGGTCGGCGGTGCCGCCACGTACGTGAATCCGTCCGGTGCGGTCGCGTTCGCGCCGGGGATGAGCACGGTCACGTCCACCGGGCCGACCTGCCCCGGCGGGGTGTCCACGGTCAGCGAGGTGCCGCTCGGGTCCACGACGAGGCTGGTCCCCGGCGTGTCGCCGAAGGTCACGCCGGTGGCACCGGTGAGGCCGGTCCCGGTGATCGTCACCGTCGTGCCGCCGGTGGTCGGGCCGCTGTCCGGCACAACCGAGGCAATCGTCGGCGCGATGTAGGTGAACGTCGGCGCGGTCACCCGACCGGCGGGGAAGACGAGCTCGACCAGGGCGGGTCCCGCCGGGTTCGGCGGCGTCACCACGGTGATCGTGGTGCCGGCCGGGTTGACCGTGAACCCGGTGCCGGGTATCCCGTTGAAGTCGACCCCTGCCGCCCCGGTGAAGCCGGTCCCGGTGATCGTCACCGTCGTACCACCGGAGGTTGGCCCGGAGGTAGGCGTGAGACCGGTGATGACGGCCGCGCTGCCGTCGGCCAGGTACGTGTAGCCGAGCGGCGGTGATGTGCCGTTCACCGTGCTGACCACGACCGACGCGGGACCGACCGCGCCGGGCGGGGTGACCGCCGTCAGGGAGCTGCCGCCCGGCGCCACCGTGACGCCGGGCGCTGGCACGCCGTCGAAGGTGACAGTGGTGCCGCCCGGAATGAAGCCCGTACCGGTGATCGTCACCGTCTGGCCACCCGACTGGGGGCCCTCGTCGGGGGCGATCGTCGCGGCGGTGGGTGCTGCGGGCGGACGCTCGCACGTGGCCTCGGCCACGATCACGGTTCCGACCGGGATGGTCGTCGGGACACCGAGGACGGTGCCCGACAGGGTGAGTGTGGCCCGCACGGCGATCGCCGTGGCGCCGGTGGCGGTGGTTGTCTCGATGCGGTTCAACGCGGCGTTCAGACTCGCGTCCACCAGCCCCGGAACCACGACGGCGGTGCTGCCCACGACGGCGGGAGTGTTCGCCGTCAGCGTCACCGCCGAGCCGAACAGCTCCAGCCCGACGAGCGTGGTGTCCGCGCTGGTCGCGCCGACCTGCGGACAGGTCGCGGTGGCGGTGACCTCGGTAGCGTCCAGTACGTCTACACCGAGCACGGTCAGGTCGAGGTCGTTGACGCTGGCGGACGCCGACGACGACCCGGCCGCCCGGGTGGCGGTGACCTCTTCAACGGTGCCGCTGGCGGTCACTCCGAGCGCCCCGGGTATCGAGACGGCCAGCAGTGTCTCGCTGTCGGTACCGCCGGCGGCCGGCGCGGTGGCCGTACCGATGGTGGCCTCGGCGGTGATCACGGCTACGCCGGCCACCTCTGCGGCCAGGTCGACGACGACACCGCGCGCGTTCGCGTCGCCCGGCGCCGCCCGTGCCGGTGCCCCCCACCACCACGGTTGCCAGGCCGGCGACCAACATCGCCGTGGACGCGCTTGTGATTCTTCGCAGGACAGGCCTCACCGATTCCCCCGTTCAGATCGACTGACGGGCCTGCTCGACGTGCGGAACCCGTCAACGACTGAACGACATGAAACCGGACAAGTTATGGCATAACACCCATCGGGTCAATCTCCTGGACCATCGGTTGCCGGTTCGGTCCCCTCGGCCCGGTTCCGCTCCACGACGAGTATCTACGGTCCGGCCACGGGCAGGGGTGACGGTCGTGGTGACGGTGGACGGGCACTGCTTCCGGGTTCGGTGCCGGGCGGGCCCACCCGGCACGTACGACTTCGACTGGCTCAGCGTGCCGAGTGTTCGGCACGGGCGGGTGCGCCCACCTCGTGCAGGTGTCGCAGTGCCTGGCGGTAGGAGTCGATGAGGCCGGTCTGTTCGTAGGGCACGCCGATCTCGGCGCAGTACGCCTGCACGATGGGTTGAGCCTTGCGCAGGTTGGGCGTCGGCATGCCGGGGAACAGATGGTGTTCGATCTGGTAGTTCAGGCCGCCGAGCGCCACGTCGGTCAACCAGTTGCCGTGGACGTTTCGGGAGGTCAGTACCTGCTTGCGCAGGAAGTCCTCGTCGCCGGTCGGGTGCGGCATGCCCTTGTGGTTGGGGGCGAACGTCAGGCCCAGGTAGACGCCGAAAATGGCCTGGTGCAGCAGCAGGAAGGCGATGGCCTGAAGCGGCGTGAGAACCACCAGCAGCGCCGTGAGGTAGCCGACGGCATGCAGCACCAGTAGGGCGCTCTCGACACCGCGTCGGCGTACCGTGCCGTCCCGCAGCGCCTTGACGCTGGACACCTTGAGGCTGACGGCGAGCAGCGTGAGGAGGGGAAAGAACAGTACGGCCTGGTGCCGGGTGATGAAGCCCTTGAGTCCGCGCCGGCCGGCGGCTGCCTCGGCGGCCCAGATGAGCACCTCGGGGGCCACGTCGGGGTCGAGGTCGTCGTGGTTGGGATTGTTGTGGTGGCGGGTGTGCTTGTCCATCCACCAGCCGTAGCTCATCCCCACGCCGAGGTTCCCGGCGAGCAGTCCGGCGATTTCACTGGGGCGTCTGGTACGGAACACCTGACGGTGCGCCAGGTCGTGGGCCACGAGCGCCACCTGGGCGAAGGTGACGGCGAGGAACACGGCCGTGAGCATCTGCCACCAGGAGGAGCCGATCACGAAGAACGCCGTCCATCCGCCGAGGTACATCAGCGTGACAACGCCCAGGCGGACGGCGTAGTAGGCGGGCCGGCGCTGCATCAGTCCGGCGCCGGTGATCCGGCGGGAGAGGGCCGCGAAGTCGCTGCCGGTCGTCGTGGTCGTCATGCCTCCAGCAGACCGCACCCGGGACCGCTTCGTCAGGAGGTTTGCCTCCTCTATCGAAGGGGTGCTGGCACCACCGACGAACGGCGGCCGGGTGCGCACAATAAGCCTGTGGTGGTGGCCGGAGCTGGTGAACGGATGGGCCCATGGGTCCGCCGAGGGGCCCGCTCGGTGCTGGCCGGTTTAGCCGCTATCGGTTTGTCGCTCACGAACGTTCCACTCCTCGTCCTGGCGATTGTCGCGTTGGCACTGGTGCCGGTGCCCTTCGTCGGCATGGCGCTGGCGCCCTGGACGATGGCGCTGGTCAGGAAGCGGAGTGATCTTGAGCGGAGGCTCGCCGCCCAGGCCGGCGTCCCGGTGGCACGTCCGTACCATCCGCCGCCGGAGCGGGCCGTGCCCGGCGGTTGGCGCCGCTTCCGGTGGACCGTCACCGACCCGGCCACCTGGCGGGACCTCGCCTGGCTGGTGCCGGGCGCCATCGTCGGAATCGTCCTCGGCGTGGTCGCGCTGGCCATTCCGCTGTACGGGATGGTGGGACTGACGCTGACGCCGCTGTGGATCTGGCTCGGCACCGACTGGTACGGCTACGGCACCGTCTGGTCCGTCGACACGGTGGGTGAGGCCCTGCTCTGCGTCCCGCAGGGTGCCGCCATCCTCGCCATCGGCCTGTGGTCGGCACCGTGGCTGCGCCGCGTCGACGCCTTGTTCGACAGGCTTCTCCTCGCGCCGACCAGGGCCGCCGAACTCCGGTTGCGCGTCACCCAACTGACGGTGACGCGGGCTGGCACGGTCGACGCCCAGGCCGCCGAGCTGCGCCGTATCGAGCGCGACCTGCACGACGGTATCCAGGCGCGGCTCGTCTCGCTGGGCATGATGATCGGTCTCGCGGACGAACTGATCGACCGGAATCCGGCCGCAGCTCGCGGGATGCTCGCCGAGGCGCGGGAGTCGAGCGGTACGGCGCTTGTCGAGCTACGGCACCTGGTGCGCGGCATCCACCCGCCCGTGCTCGCCGAACGTGGTCTGGAGGGCGCGGTGCGGGCACTCGCGCTCAGCCTGCCCGTGCCGATCACGGTCGACGCCGAGTTGCCCGGCCGGCTCGACACGCCTGTGGAGTCGGCGGCGTACTTCGCAGTGGCCGAGACCCTGACGAACGTGGTCCGGCACAGTCGCGCGCGCCACGGGTGGGTGTCGCTGCGGCACGGCGAGGGACGGTTGACGATCGTGGTGACCGACGACGGTGTCGGCGGTGCCGAATCCGCCGCCGGTACCGGCCTGCGCGGTATCGAACGCCGGCTCGCGGCCTTCGATGGCACGATGGCGCTGTCGAGCCCGCCTGGTGGGCCCACCGTCGTCACCATGCAGTTGCCGTGCGCGTTGTCATCGCCGAGGACCACGCACTCCTTCGTGCCGGACTGACCCGGCTCCCGTGGGTCGACGTCACGGATCGGTGTGATGCGGCTCCACGGCGGCCGACACCGGCTGTAGTTGGCGCAGCGCCCGGAACGCCACGACGGCAAGCGGAACTTCGACCGCCAGGACGGCGACGACCTGCGCGGAGGCGACCGTCAGCAGTGCCGTGCGCTCCACCTGGCCGCCGATGTCGGGCAAGGTCGCGGTCCGCAGAGCGAGCGCGGTCGTGGCGAGCAGCACCAGCGCCAGCGACCAGGGCAGGGTGCGCCCCGGCGGGCGGGATGCCCGTACGACCAGGTGAACCGTCATCGCGACGACGACCAGCGCACAGCACAGGCCCGGCCAGTCCAGCAGCCGAAACGCGGACGTGGTCGCCTGGGCGACGAACAGCGGCACGGGAACCGCGAGGATGCCGACCGGCAGGGCCAGCAGCCAGGGACGGCGTGCCACCGCGGCGGCGTCGCGGTGGAAGGCCGACATCCCGACGAGCAGCAGCAGCTCGACCAGCAGCATCGCCCACGGCGTCACGGTCAGCGGTACCGGGCCGGTGACCTGCTCGACGGCGACCGCGATGCCCTGCGGCACGACGGCGATCGCGGCGACGGCCTGGGCCACCCGCCGGTGCCCGAGGACCAGGGCGAGGAAGGCCGGCAGCCAGGCGTACCCGGCGACGTTCAAGGTGGCCTGCCAACTGCTGCTGGGCGGGACGAGAGTCCATTCGGAGGCGGGCTCGGGCAGCCGGCTCAGCGCGCCGGAGAGCCACAGTGTGATGCCGAGACCGGCGGTGGCCATGACCGCCTGGGTCAGCACGCCGGCCAGCACCGCCAGGCGGACCCCCTGTCCCCAGGCGTACGTGCGCGGTGGTGCGTCAGGTCCGCCGATCCGCAACCGGGCGGCGAGGGACAGGATGCTCGTCACCTCCGCCAGGCTCGGGCGGCCGTGGTCTGCGAGGTACTCGTCGGTCTCGGCGTCGCCGGTCTGCATGGTTTCCAGGAAGGCGGCGACCATGTCGTCCTCCCACTGCCGCCGGTATCCGGCGGGCAGCAGCCGCAGGACCCGGCGGTAGCGCTCCTCCAGCCGGCTCATCCGGACGTCCCTTCGATCGGGCTCTGTCGGCGCAGCCGGGTCGAGGCGAGCCGGGCGTTGGCGGCCAGCCGTCGCGCCTCCGCGTCGAGGGCGTGGCGTCCCCGTTCGGTCAGCCGGTAGTACCGGCGCAGCCGACCCTGCCAGGCCTCCTCGCGGTCCAGCTCGATCAGGCCACCACCGACGAGCCGGTCCAGGGCTCCGTACAGTGACCCGATTTTCAGCCGCACCCGACCCTGCGACAGGTCCGCCACGTCGGCGACGATGCCGTAGCCGTGACGCGGGCCGTCGAGCAGCGCGGTGAGGACGAAGAAGGTCGGTTCGGTCATCGCCCCGGAACTCATCAGCCCAATATAGTGGCCGGCAAGATATCTTGGCCAGGATCACCTCTCGAGATGGGCGCTCGTATGCCTTCACCGGGGCACGCACACCCCGCCAGCGGGGATGAACCGCGGCGGGCTGGGTAAGCAGGCCGCTGTCCTGGTGGAGTGACGACCTCGGTCGCGGTGCCACGCGACCATTTCCCGGGCGGGCCGGCCGACGGGCCGGCCCGCCCGGCGGCACCATGACAAGTACCTCGGCGCACCGCACGCGGCGGCCCGCCCGGCTGGGAAGGAACCTAGTTCGTCAGCCAGTTCCAGGCGTCCATGACCCATTGCGTCTGTTGCAGGTAGGCGACGCCGACGCCGGTCAGGAACACCGCCGTGACCAGGTGCGCACCCCGGGCAGTGCGCCGCATCCGGCCCAGCTGCCGTTCCAGTACCACCCGGCCGAGCAGTCTGGCCAGGGTGAACAATCCAGCCGCGACCAGCAGGCTCAGCACGAAGATCACAATCGGTCCGACAAGGTCACCGCCGCCGGAGATCGCCCAGATCCCCCAGCACACGAACGCGAACAGCGCACCCGCGAAGCTCCACTCGCCACCGCGCTTCAGCCGGGCCACGTGCCAGCTCAACGGTTGACGCGGCACCGGCTCGCCTGGCCAGCCGGTGCCGGTCGGCGAGTGTTCCACCGTCGGAAGCGGCTCGGTACGCGGCGTCTTGGCACCGACCTGGGCCACCCCACGGCGGTACGGGTCGCGCTGCGGCGGCACGCCGTTACCGGGCTGCGGCGGCACCTCGACGGTCCGCTCCGCCCACGGCTGCGTCTGCTCGGCCATCTTGTTCCCTCCCCTGTCACCGGCGGCACCCCCGCACGCCGCTGGAGACTTCGAGAGTAGCCAGCCCGCAAATCGGTCGCCGTACCCGCACCAGATCGGTTAGACACGAGCAGTGACCACCACCACCCTGCCCATCGAGGCAGCCCGCGCCGAGGACTACGACGAGATCGGTCGCTTCCTCGGCACCATGTTCCATCACAATGTCGAGCCCGAGGCCCACGAGGCCGAGCGTGCGATCTTCGAACCGGAACGGGCCCTGCTGGTACGCGACGGATCGGACCTGGTCGCTAGCGCAGCGGCGTACACCCGGGACCTGGGTGTGCCGGGCGGCGCGGTGCCGGCGGCGCACGTCACGCTGGTCGGGGTCGCGCCCACCCACCGTCGGCGGGGCCTGCTCACCGCGATGATGCACCGCCAACTCCGTCAGATTCACGACGATCGCCGGGAGCCGGTCGCGGTGCTCTGGGCCAGCGAGGGCCGCATCTATCCGCGTTTCGGCTACGGCCTGGCCTCGCAGCGCTTCCACGTCTCCGGCGAGACGACCGAACTGCGGCTACCGGCACCGACGCCGGACGAGGGCCAGCTGCGGCTGGACCACCCGGCCGACCGGCAGGCCGACCTGGCCCGGGTCTACGACCGGGTCCGCACCGACCGTCCCGGCTGGTCCGCGCGCGACGAGCGGTGGTGGCGGTACGTGCTGGTCGACCCCGAGGCACACCGTGGCGGTGGCACCGAGCGGCGGGTGGTGCTGCACGAGGGGCCCGACGGGGTCGACGGCTACGGACTGTTCCGCACCAAGGCCGAATGGAGCGATGCCGGCCCGAACAGCCTCACCACTGTCGACGAAGTGGTGGCGAGCACCCCGGCCGGTTACCGGGCGATCTGGCGAATGCTGCTCTCGCTCGACCTGACCCGGCGGCTGGCCTGGATGCGGGCCGCGGTGGACGAGCCGCTGCTGCGGTTGGTGAACGAGCCGCGCCGGCTCGACTTCCGGCTGATCGACGCGCTGTGGGTACGGGTGGTGGATGTGCCGGCCGCTCTCGCCGCCCGGCGCTACGCCGCCGACATCGATGTGGTCGTCGAGGTGACCGACCCTCTGCTGCCGGAGAACACCGGCCGGTGGCGGCTGCGCGGCGGGCCGGCCGAGGCCACCTGCACACCGACGACCGGACCGGCCGACCTGTCCTGCGACGTACGTTGCCTCGGCGAACTCTTCCTCGGTGGCGTGGCGCCGGTCGCGCTGGCCGACGCCGGCCGGCTGCGCGAGCTACGCCCCGGCGCTCTCGCGACCGCCAGTCCCGCCTTCACGTGGCACCGCGCCCCCTCCGCCATGGAAATCTTCTAGCCACCGCCGCCTCGCCGATCATGCACAAATGGTCGTTGGTATGAGGTGTTTCGCACCTTCTGCCACTGCCACAACTGCATGATCCACGAGGCGGGGGTGGGGGCGGGTGGGGGGTAGGGTTGGGGGGTGGGGGATGGCGGGGAACGGCGACGGCGGCGGCATCGGCACCACGGTGGGCAGGCCGGTGGGGTTGAGAGTGGCGCGGCGGCGGCGATCACGACCGGGGTGCACGACGGGGGCGAGCCGCCTCGCGGGCGGCGCAACGGCGGTGCCGACGAGGGTGAGCGAGGGCTACGCGGACTGGTCGGTTCCGGCTCGTCCCAGGTGAGCGTCACCGCCGCGATGCGGGCCCGCGACGCCGCCCGACCCACCGACGAGGATCTCGCCGAGGCGGCGGACAAGGTCGTCATCATCCGTCGGAACTGGAGCCCCCGCGAAGATCTGCCGCGGCGTTGACCCGCGCCCGACACCAAGTGTCCGGGGCGCGACGGTCCCACTTCCGTCTCCACACCTGACCCGGGGTCGAGGGCATCATCCCGGCCGCCGACCCCGGACCAGACGTGATCATCAGGGCAGGTCGGGCAGCTGCTGGGTGCGCTCGTACTCGGCGACCTGGGCGATGCGGCGAGCGTGCCGGTCACTGCCCGAGAACGAGGTGGTCAGGAACGCCTCGACGATGGCGGTGGCCTCGTCGAGGGTGTGCTGACGGGCACCGACGGCGACCACGTTGGCGTCGTTGTGCTGCCGGCCCAGCTGGGCGGTCTCGACGTTCCACGCCAGCGCCGCCCGTACCCCGGCGACCTTGTTCGAGGCGATCTGCTCGCCGTTGCCCGAGCCGCCGATGACCACACCCAGACTGCCCGGATCGGCCACCACTCGGGTGCCGGCGTGCAGGCAGAAGGCCGGGTAGTCATCCTCCGGGTCGTAGGCGTGCGGGCCGATGTCGACCACCTCGTACCCCTGCTTGGCCAGGTGGTTGGCCAGGTGCACCTTCAACTCGAAACCGGCGTGATCGGATCCCAGGTAGACGCGCATACCGCGCAGTCTGTCAGGCCCGCCCCACCGCGCACCGCCGGGGCGGGGGTCGGATGGGACGGGCCGACGGATCAGGGCCGGTCGGGCAGCTCAGCGACCACCAGGCCGCCACGCGCCTTCGGGGTGAACCAGGTGCTCTTGCGGGGCATCTTCTCCCGGGCCAGGTTCACCGCGACGAAGTCGTCGACGGTCACCGGCGCGATGAGGATGGCCAGTTCGGCCCGACCCGCCTGGACCTCGCCGACGAGCCAACTCGCCGGGTAGTCACCGCCGACGTAGGTGATCCGCTTGTCACCCGGATCCAGACCGAGGGCGTCCCGCAGCAGCATCCGCTCGACCAGGGCGTGGTCGAGATTCTCCAGGCGGCTGGCACCGGTGTGCGGCAGCGTCACCGCGTACGCCTGATCGGCAAGCTGGAGCACGACGGTGCCGCCGGTCGCCGGGACCTCGGCCGGACCGTCGACGGCGGTGATCCGCGCACCGGCCGCACCCAGCCGCTCCAGCAGTTCCTCGGGGGTGCTGGTCAGCTCGCTGACCAGCCGGTTGTAGGGCTGGATGGCCACCGACGCCGGCGTGGTGACGACCGCCAGGAACCGGGACATGCCACCGGTCTGCGCGGCCAGGCTGCGGTGGTTTCCGTCGGCGACGACCAGCTCACCGCCACCGGCCAGGGCGGTCAGCTCGTCCTGCTGCGGACCGGGACCGAGCAACCAGATGGCGTGGGTACGTCCCGCCTGGTCGGTGTCGGTGGCGGCGGGAGCACCGGCCGCGTCGGTCGCCGCCGCGAGCGCCGCGTGCAGCTCGTCGCCGCGCCCGGTCTGCAGCAGCAGTACGGGCGAGAGCAGGTGTCCCAGCGCCTCGGCCAGCGCGACCCGCTCACGCACCTTGGCGATGAAGACGTCCTCGTTGCGGATGACCAGGCCGGGCTCGTCGGCCCGGGTGGAGATCTGATCGGTGTCGACCATGGCGAACAGGCCGTAGGCCGCCTCTTCGCCCGGCGCGCTGATCCGGTACAGCACCACCACCTGTTCGGCCGGGGTGTAGCTGCCGTCGGCCTTCGCCTCCGCGAGCCGACTCACCGCGTCCGGCAGGGCGTCGACGAACGATTTGCCGAGGCTCTCCGGAGCCTTGTGCGGCATCTCGATGCCGAGGGCGCTGTGCGGATTCGCCTCGATGATCGCGGTGATCTCCGCGTCGTCGGCGAACTCGTCGTAGTTCTGGGCGCCGGTACCACCTGTGGTGATCCAGGCTCGGGTGATCGGGTGCACGACCGTCATGACCGTTGACGCTACCGGCGGCACGTCGAGCGCCGCTGCCGGACCCACCCCGAGCCCACCAGGTGAAAGGAAGGGCACCTTGTTAACGCCTGGGGTAGAGCAAGGGTCCCTTGTTAACCCTTCGGCTCGGTGCACCGCCGATGCCGGCCGACGGACGCAGGTGTCACGGTGGGCCGGTGTGCCAGCGTCGGGCGTGGCCCCTGACGGCGGATCTCCCGACCGGGAGGGGTCAACCGCGAGGTGGCGGGCACCGGAGCGACACCCACCGCACCGTTGCGTCGCGCCCCGCCCACCGGAGTCGGGACGCGCTCCTCACGACTCCAGCGATCCTCGACCGGGGCACGATGCTTGGCCATCAGGCACCTCCACGAGCGGTGAGCTGCGGACATCCGGACAAACGAATCCGTCAAGGCACCGGTAACGCCGTGCCCGGCAGCGACGGCGCTGCCGGGTACGCGTTCGATGGCGTGTTAACAGGGGACCCTTGCTCTACCCCAGGCGTTAACAAGGTGCCCTTCCTTAGAGCGACCGGCAATAGGGCTGGCGGGGCTGCGGCACGCCCTGGCACTTCGGCTGGCGGCGTTGTCGTCGTCGGCCATGCAACACCGGCATGGCCTCCTCCTCCGCCTTGCCACCCTCGGCCAAGACCCGCCTCGCCTCCACCGCCCTACTGCCGGTCGCTCTTACTCCGAATCAGTCGAAGATGGGGTCGAGGTCGCGGGAGCGCTTGAGTTCGAAGAAGCCAGGAGTGCCAGCGACCAGCAGGACGCCGTCCCAGAGCCGACCGGCGCCCTCGCCCTTGGGCACCGGGGTGACCACCGGACCGAAGAAGGCGACCTGCTGGCCGTCGGGCCCGGGAGCGTGGATGACCGGGGTGCCGACGTCGGTGCCGACCGGCCGCATACCAGCCTCGTGGCTGGCCCGCAGGGGCGTGTCGAGCTCACTGTCTCCGGCCGCCTCGGCCAGCGCCGGTTCCAGGCCGGCGTCGGCCAGGGCGGCGACGTACAACTCCGGTCCGAGCGGCTCCTTGCCGAGATGGATCCGCGTCCCCAGGGCCGTGTAGAGCGCCCGCACGGCGTCCGGGCCGTGCCGCTGCTGCACGGCGACGCAGACCCGCACCGGACCCCACCCGTTCCGCATCAGTTCGCGGTAGTCGTCGGACAGTTCCCGACCCTCGTTGAGCACCGACAGGCTCATCACGTGGAAGCGGACGTCGACGGGGCGGACCCGCTCCACCTCCAGCAGCCATCTGGACGTCAGCCACGCCCACGGGCAGATCGGGTCGAACCACATGTCTACGTTGACGCGCTCGTTCACGACGAGATCCCTTCCCACTGGTGACGCCGGGTGCACCGGCATACTTCCGATCTTGCTTCGTTCCACTGCCCCCGACCCGAGGATCGACCCGTGACCTCGCCCACCACTACCTACCCGTACATGGAAGACTCAGGCCCGGACCGGCCGTCACGAGCGGTCGACGGACCATGCGGCCGTGACGGACGGCGATAGTGGGATGGAGACGAACAGTGCCGGGAGTGCGCAACCTGACGCAGGTCGAGGCGACCGAGCGGGCCCGCCTGCTCGACGTGACCGGGTACGACATCAGTCTTGACCTGACCAGTGCCGTTCACGCCGCCGACGGTCGTACCTTCCGGTCGACCACCGAGGTGCGGTTTCGCTGCACCGAGCCGGGCGTCAGCACGTTCATCGAGGTGGCGGCCGACTCGGTACGCTCGGCGACACTCAACGGCAGCCCGGTGGACCTGACCGGCTTCTCGGCCGAGAAGGGGCTCACGCTGACCGGGCTGGCCAGCGAGAACACGCTGATCGTCGACGCGGACTTCGCGTTCTCCAACTCGGGGCAGGGGCTGCACCGGTCCGTCGACCCGGTTGACGGTGAGACCTACCTCTACAGCCAGTTCGAGACGGCCGACGCGCAGCGGGTCTTCGCCTGCTTCGACCAGCCGGACCTGAAGAGCGTCTACACCTGGCACGCCACCGTCCCGGAGCACTGGAAGGTGATCTCCAACATGCCGGTGGAGCGCGAGGAGGCTGCCGGCGAGGGCCACAAGACCGTGCACTTCGCCACCTCGGCCCGGATGAGCACCTACATCACCGCGCTGTGCGCCGGGCCGTACCACGAGGTCAGGTACACCCACGACGGCATCGACCTGGGCTACTTCTGCCGGGCGAGCATGGCGCAGTACCTCGACTCCGACGACCTGAACCTGGTCACCACGCAGGGCTTCGACTTCTTCCACGAGCAGTTCGGGGTGCGTTACCCGCTCCCCAAGTACGACCAACTGTGGGTGCCGGACTTCAACGCCGGCGCGATGGAAAACTTCGGCTGCGTGACCCACGCCGAGTCGCACTACCTGTTCCGCTCGCAGGTCACCGACTTCGAGTACGAGCAGCGCGCGAACACCATCCTGCACGAGCTGGCACACATGTGGTTCGGCAACCTGGTCACCATGCGCTGGTGGAACGACCTGTGGCTGAACGAGTCGTTCGCCGAGTGGGCCAGCCACTGGTGCAACACGCACGCCACCCGGTTCACCGAGGCGTGGACGACCTTCCTGTCCATCCGGAAGAACTGGGGCTACCGGCAGGACCAGCTCTCCTCCACCCACCCGGTCTACTGCGAGATGCCCGACCTGGAGGCGGTCGAGGTCAACTTCGACGGCATCACGTACGCCAAGGGCGCCAGCGTGCTCAAGCAGTTGGTCGCCTATGTGGGCGAGGAGCCGTTCCTGGCCGGTCTGCGCGCCTACTTCGCCCGGCACGCCTGGGGCAACGCCACCTTCGACGACCTGCTGGCCGAGTTGGAGACCGCCTCCGGCCGCAAGTTGACCACGTTCGCCTCGCAGTGGCTGGAGACCGCACAGGTCAACACGCTGCGCCCCGAGCTGACCGTCGGTGCGGACGGCAACTACCAGCAGGTGCTGGTCCGTCAGGACGCACCGCAGGGTCACCCGACCCTGCGTACCCACCGGATCGGGGTGGGTCTCTACGACCTTCGCGACGGTCGGTTGGTACGCCGCGAGCGGTACGAGGTCGACGTCGACGGCGAACTGACCGAGCTCACCGAGCTCAGCGGTGTGCCCGCCGCCGACGTGCTGCTGCTCAACGACGACGACCTCAGCTACACCAAGCTTCGGTTGGACGAGCGGTCGATGGCGACGGTGGTGCAGCACATCGCCGGCTTCGAGTCGTCACTGGCGCGGGCGCTGTGCTGGACCGCCGCCTGGGACATGACCCGGGACGCCGAACTGGCCACCCGCGACTACGTCGCCCTGGTGCTGGCCGGGCTGCCGGCGGAGACGGACATCAACGTGGTGACCGCGACGCTGCGCCAGGTCAGCAGCGCGCTGACCTTCTACGCCGACCCGGACTGGGCGCCGACCGGCTGGGCCGACCTGGCCCGCTCCGCGAAGGCGGCGCTCGCCGCGGCCGAACCGGGCAGCGGTTTCCAGCTGGCCTGGGCCCGGGCGTACGTCTCGGCGGCCCGGTCCGGCGAGGACCTGGCGGTGCTGCGCGGCTGGCTGGAGGGCACCCAGGTGACTCCGGGCTTGACCATCGACACCGAGCTGCGGTGGAGCGTGCTGCAGGCCCTGGTGGCCAACGGCGTGGCTGGGACGGCGGAGATCGAGGCGGAGCTGGCCCGGGACAAGACCTCCAGTGGTGAGCGGGAGGCTGCCTTCGCGCACGCGCTGGTGCCGACCGAGGCCAACAAGGCCGCCGTCTGGGCGCAGTTGACCGGCCCGGAGGCGCTGCCGAACTGGCGACACCGGGCGCTGTTGCAGGGCTTCAGCCACCCCACGCAGGTGGAACTGGTCACGCCGTTCCGGGACCGGTACTTCGCCGCGGTGGGCCAGGTCTGGGCAACCCGGGACAGCGAGCCGGCGCAGGAGTTCGCCATGCTCATGTACCCGGCGTACCTGGTGGCGGAGGAGACCGTCGAAGCCACCGATGCCTGGCTGGCGCAGGAGGGTCACCCGGGGCCGCTGCGGCGACTGGTCGCCGAGGGCCGCGACGGCGTGGTCCGCGCGCTCGCCGCGCAGGCCTGCGACGCCCGGACGGCCTGATCGACGCGGACCTGGAGCCGGCGTGGGTGGGAGTCCGCGCCGGCTTCGTCGGTTAGGTGACGGAGCCATGGCCGGGGGCTCGATCCGTCCACCTGGACACGGTGCGACCGGGCGCAGGATCCCGGTCACGGAAAAGCCCGGCCGCGCGAGGCGCGCGCCGGGCTCTTACGTCGCAGGGGTCGGGCTTCAGCCCTTGCCGGCGTAGCGGGAGAGCTGGTCGAGGCCCTGGATGATGCCGCCGGCAAGGTCGCCGCCGCCGAACGACGCCACCATCGACAGTGCGGCGATCTTGGCGTACGTGTCCGGGACGCGCTTGCGGGCGTACCGACCGGTGACGATCTCCAGCTGCCGCTGGTTGGGCGAGATCGCGATGAGCACCGACCGGTCGGGCTCGGCGAGCTGCCGGTGCAGCCGCTCGGCGTGCTCCCGGATCGGCTCGTCGAGGCCACCCACGAAGACGGAGAAGACCAGGCCGGTGGAGCGGTCGGCGAGGCGCAGCGCCTCGTCGATGCGCAACAGCTGGCGGGTCGAGAACGGCCCGTCGAGCACGTCGGGCGGGGTTTCCGTCCCGGCCTCGTGCTGCTTCTCACCAACGGTCACTTGCGCCTCCGGTTCCACCGGCCGGCGCCTCGACGCCGGTCTGGTCCTGCGTGCGGCTGGTCAGCGCGGGCGCCTGTGCCCCCACCGACAGCGCGGTGCCCGCGGAGTCGGCCAGCTCCTCCGGGCGGCCGAGGAACCACACCGGAGTGAAGCTGAACGGCCGGCCCGGCCGGTAGCGCTTGGCACCGCCACCACCACCCTGGCTGCCCGCGTAGACGAGGCCGGTGATCACCAGCACGATGGCTGCCGGGATGCCGACGAAGACCAGCAACGTGTCGGTTACAGACAATCCCAACGCCCCCAGGCGGAAAGAGAGACCTTCGATCGGATCGGGTGGCGGATCACGACGGTGACCTCCCGACCCCGCTGTCATTCACGTTAGCGGAGCCGACGCTCCGCCAGACCGCGGGGTGCCGATCCCACCCGCCACTGGAGGCTTCCAGTTGCGCAGCGGTCGCGATCAGTCTCGCATCGTCACCGTAGTGACCGGTGAGCAGTACGCCGACCGGCAGCCCTTCGGCGGTCACCCCGACCGGCAACGAAACGGATGGCTGGCCGGTGACGTTGAACACCGCGCAGTACGGCGAGAAGCGGCGTTGCCGGTCGAAGTCCTCCGCCGGAGTGCGTCCCTGGGTGAACCAACCGATCGGTGCCTGCGGGGCCGCCAGGGTCGGACAGAGCAGCAGGTCGCAGCCGGCGGTCCGGCGGACACCGAGGCGTACCTGTGCCTGGATCTCGCTGAGGGTCGCGGTGAGGGTGCCGGCGGAGATGCCGGCGGCCTGAGTCCGCAGGTGACGGGTCAGTGGCAGCAGCTCGGACTCCCGTTGCGGCGGCACCGGGGCGAGCGCGAGGACGTACCAGACGATCTCGAACAGCGGCCAGACCTGCGGGCCGAGCGGCGACGGCACCTCGACCACCTCGTGCCCGGCGGCGGCGAGCAGCGCGGCGGCCCGGTCCACCGCGGCGACGCAGTCCGGGTGGACCGGTTCGTCGGCGAGCATCGGAGTGGTGAACCGGCCGACCCGCAACCGGCCGGGCGAGGCGGCGCGGGCGGCGGCAAGGTAGCCGCCGGGCGGCGGTGGCGGCGGCAGGTAGGGCTCGCCCGGCACCGGTTCGGCCAGCACGTCCAGCAGCGCGGCCACGTCGGAGACGGTCCGCCCGAGCGGACCGCTGGTCGGCAGGCCGAAGGCGCCGAAGCCGAGCGGGCCACCGGAGACGAGGCCACGGCTGGGCTTGTACCCGATCAGCCCGCACAGCGACGCGGGGATCCGCAGGGAACCACCGCCGTCGGAGCCCTGCGCCACCGGCACCAGGCCCGCCGCCACGGCCGCCGCCGCGCCGCCGCTCGACCCACCGGCGGTGTTGGCCAACGCCCACGGATTGCGGGCCGGCGGTGCCACCAGGGTCTCCGAGTACAGCGAGCAGCCCAGCTCCGAGGTGGTGGTCTTGCCGAGGCTGACCAGGCCCGCAGCCCGCATGAAGCGCACCACGTCGGCGTCGACGGGCGGCACGAAGTCAGCGAAGGCCGCCGAACCGAAGGTGGTGCGGACACCGGCCGTCAGCGTCAGATCCTTGATCGCGGTCGGTACCCCGTGCAGTGGCCCACGCTGATCCGCCGGCACCGCGTCGGCGGCGCGGGCGGCGTCACGCGCCAGCTCCGCGGTGACGGTGACGAAGGCACCGACGGTGTCGCCGAGCGCGTCGACCCGCCGCAGGTGATGCTCGACCAGGTCCAGGCTCGACAACTCGCCATTGGCGATCGCGGCAGCCTGTTCCAGCGCGGTCAGGTCGTGCGGCTCGGCCATGCCGCCATCCTGCCCGCTCCGGCCACCCGCCGCCTCCCGACACGAGTGTCACCGGCTCAGGAAAGAGTTCCCGGCGGCGAGACCCACTCCGAGCGTGGTCCACCCACCTCCGCCAACAGGTCGAATCCCCGGTCGTAGTGGAGAACGGTGGCCGCGTTTTCAGCGGCCGAGGCGGCCACCATGAGATCTACCGGGCTGGCGGCTCGGTGGTGGCCCCCGCTCAAGCAGCTCGGTCGAGGAAGCGGAGGGCGTTGGTGGAGAGCAGATTGGCGCGCTGGGCGTCGGTGAGGAAGTCGGCCTGGTGGACCACCGCGCCGGCCGGGCGTTCACCCAGGGGGTACGGGTAGTCGCTGCCCATCAGCACCCGATCGGCGCCCATGGTGTCGACGAGCAGGCGCAGCGCCGGAGCCGAGAAGACCACCGAGTCGACGTAGAACCGGTCGACGTAGGAGCTGGGCGGGGCGGCGGACGCACCGCGTACCAGGTCGCCCCGGCGGTGCCAGGCGTTGTCGGCGCGCCCCAGCCAGAAGGGGAAGCTGCCGCCACCGTGGGCGAAGCAGATCCGCAACGTTTCCGGCACCCGGTCGAACACCCCGCCGAGGATCATCGCCAGCACCGACAGGTGGGTCTCGGCGGGCATCCCGGTGAGCCACCGGGCCATCCAGCGGTCCAGCCGGGGACCGCCGGCCATGTCCCAGGGGTGGACGAAGACCGGCGCGCCGACCTCGGCGCAGTGGGTCAGGAACGTCACGATGCCGGCGTCGTCAAGATCCCGCTCGCCGACGTGGTTACCGATCTCCACGCCGACGTGACCGGCCCTCAGGCAGCGGTCCACCTCGGCGCAGGCCGCGTCCGGGTCCTGCAACGGCACCTGGCAGAACGGCAGCAGCCGGCCTCCACCGGCGGCGGCGATCTCCAGAGTCAGGTCGTTGAAGATCCGGGCCACCTTCACCGCCTGCTCGGCGGGACGGTCATAACAGAAGAAGACCGGCGTGGGAGAGATCACCTGCACATCGACCCCGTCGGCCGCCATGTCGGCCAGCCGGGTGTCGGCGTCCCAGCACTCCGCGCCGACCGGGCGGAACTCCGTCTCCCCAACCATGATCATGGCGGCGCGTTCCGAGTCGATCCGGAGCCAGGGCCAACCGGACCCGCCGCACGCCACGGTCAGGTCCGGCCATCCCTTCGGTACGACGTGCGTGTGCACGTCCACCACCGGCGACACCGACGGCGTTGGACCGGCCATCAGCCCTTACCCGGGTGCAGGGTGCCGCAGTTGTCGCAGGTACGCGCCGACTCGTCGGCGTAGAACGCCGCGAAGACCGGGGGCAGGTCGGCGGCGATGTCGCGCACCTGCAACTCGACCTCGTGCACCTTGTGCGAGCACTCGAGGCAGTACCACTGGAACTTCTCCAGCGTCCCCTCCTCGCGTACCCGCTCGATCACCATCCCGATGGAGCCGGCCTCCGGCCGCTGCGGCGAGTGCGGCGTGTTCCGTGGCAACATCCACATCTGCCCCTCGCGCACGTGCACCGTACGCGGACCGTCCGGAAGCATCAGGTTGATGTGCATGTTGCCCTTGACCTGGTAGAAGAACTCCTCGTACGGGTCGACGTGGAAGTCGGTCCGCTGGTTCGGCCCACCGACCACCATCACGATGAAGTCCTCGGAGCCGGGCAGCATCTCCTTGTTGCCCACCGGCGGCTTGAGCAGGTGCTGGTTCTCCGCAATCCACCCGGGGAAGCTGAACGGCTCGGCGATCTCACTCATGACTGGCCTCCTTCTGGGAGCAGGGCGA
Organism: Micromonospora lutea; assembly: GCF_016863535.1. Taxonomy (GTDB): domain Bacteria; phylum Actinomycetota; class Actinomycetes; order Mycobacteriales; family Micromonosporaceae; genus Micromonospora; species Micromonospora lutea. The sequence continues at coordinate 23,425 of NZ_BOPB01000038.1, read as the reverse complement.
CGGCCTGCATCTCGATCAGCAGGTGCGGATGCGGCAACTGGTGCACGGCGACGGTCGTCCGGGTCGGCCCGGTCGCGTCGAAGAACTCCGCCCACACCTCGTTGTAGCCACCGAAGTCATTCATGTTGACCAGGTAGGTGGTCACCTGGACCAGGTCGGTCAGCTCGGCACCGACCGACCGCAGCAGGTCCGCGATGTTCTCGATCACCGCTCGCGTCTGAGCCCGGATGTCCAGATCGGTCGTGCCGAACTCGTCCACCGACACGCCCGCGAACGTGTTGTCCGGTCGCCGAGACGACGTACCGGACACGAAGACGAACCCACCCGCCACCTTGACGTGCGGAAACGCCCCCCGAGGAACCGCCTTCCCCGCCACCACCCGAGCCCCGTCACCCATGACACCCACCTCGCAGCGGCGCACGAACCCCGACCACGTCGGGGTTCCGGGCAGCCCGACCGGCGCAGGGATCAAGCCTGACCGCCCGGAGCCGGTTGGGCTGCCCGGAACCCTCGCCCCAACTCACGACGAACTCCGCAACGAAGCCGTACCGAGCTTCTCGACAACCGCACGCACATGAGCGCCAGCACGCAACGGAACAGCAGCCGTCGCCGCGCCGGCCAGGAAGACCCAGCCCTCGCGCAGCCGCACCCCGTGCCGCCCCGCCAGCCGAATGCCCTCGTCGAGCGCCCGGCGCGGGTCACCGAGGATGGCCGCCGTCGAGCCCACCTGCGTCGGGCGTCCGTCGATCTCCAGCAGCACGCCCAGGTTGTCCAGCCCGTCCGGCACCGGCGACCACGGCCCGATCACGAAGGCACCGGCCGAGGTGTTGTCGGCGATGACGTCCGGCAGGGAGAAGGTGAAGTTCGCGTACCGGGAGTCGATCAGCTCGATCGCCGGAGCGACCGCCCGCACCGCGTCGGTGAAGTCACCGACCGGCTCACCCGGCTCGGGAAGCCGGTCCAGCAGAAACGCCACCTCCGGCTCGACCCGGGGGTGGATGAAGTCGGCCACGTCGATCGTGCCGCCGTCGGGGATCCGCATCACGTCGGTGAGCCGACCCCAGATCACCTCGTCCACCCCGACCTGGGCCATCTTCGCCTTGCTGGTCAGGCCCATCTTCAACCCGACGAGCCGCTCCCCCCGGTCCAGCCGGCGCTGCACCAGGGCCGTCTGCACCGCGTACGCGGCGTCGACGTCCAACCCGGTCTCGGCGGCGAGTTGAGCGATCGCGGTCGCGGTGTCGGCGGCTCTGCCGAGCGTCTCGGCGATCCCCGCGATGTCCGGCCCGATCATGAGTTCTCCTTGCCAGCCAGGTCCAGCGCCACGTCGACGATCATGTCTTCCTGCCCGCCGACCATCCGGCGTCGGCCCAGTTCCACCAGGATCGAACGGACGTCCACGCCGTAGCGCGCCGAGGCCCGTTCGGCGTGGCGCAGGAAGCTGGAGTAGACCCCCGCGTACCCCAGGGAGAGGGTCTCCCGGTCGACCTGGACGGGCCGGTCCTGCAATGGACGGACGAGGTCGTCGGCGGCGTCCATCAGCGCGAAGACGTCGCAGCCGTGTTGCCAGCCGTGCAGTTCGGCGACCGCGACGAAGACCTCCAGGGGCGCGTTGCCGGCGCCGGCCCCCATGCCGGCGAGGGAGGCGTCCACCCGGACCGTCCGGCCGGCCGGCGACCCGACCGGGCCGGTACCGGCGATCCGGCCGTGTTCGACGGCGATCACGCTGTTGGCCACCCCGAGGGAGAGGTTGTGGTGGGCGTGGATGCCGATCTGGGTGGTCGGTTCGAGGACCTGCCGGTACGCGTCGACGCGCTGCGCGACGTCGGACATCAGCAGCCGGCCGCCGGAGTCGGTGACGTAGACGCAGTGCGCCCCGTAGGACTCCATCAGCTTGGCCTGCGCGGCCAGCCCGGCCGGGTCGTTCATGTGCGACATCATCAGGAAGCCGGCCACGTCCATGCCGTTCTCCCGGGCCCAGGAGATGTGCTGGGCGGAGATGTCGGCCTCGGTGCAGTGGGTGGCGATCCGGACGCTGCTCACCCCGAGCGCCCGGGCGGCCTTCAGGTCGGCGATGGTGCCGATGCCGGGCAGCAGCAGGGTGGTCAGCTTCGCCCTGGTCATCACCTCGGCCGCCGCCGCGATCCAGTCGGCGTCGCTGGCCGCGCCGTGGCCGTAGTTGACGCTCGACCCGGCCAGCCCGTCACCGTGGGCGACCTCGATCGCGGCGACCCCGGCGGTGTCGAGCGCGGCGGCGATGGTGCGGACCTGGTCGACGGTGTAGCGGTGCGCGATGGCGTGCATCCCGTCACGCAACGTCACATCCTGGATGTACAGCTCCGTCACCGGTGCCTCCCGTCGTCCGCGATCGCAGGCTCCGCTGCGCTCGGAGCGCCCACCCCGGCAACCACCTTCCGCAGGGCGACCAGCCGCTGCGCGGTACGCAGCGCGGCCGAGGTCATGATGTCCAGGTTCCCGGCGTACGCGGGCAGGTAGTGCCCGGCGCCGGAGACCTCCAGGAAGACCGAGACCTGCAACCCGGTGAGTTGCCGCCCCAGCGACGGCACGTAGGCGTCGACGGGGTCGAACTGCACGTCCTGCTTGAGCCGGTAGCCGGGCACGTACTCCTGCACGGTGGTCACCATGTCGGCGACGGAGGCGGCGATGGCCGCGCGGTCGGCGTCCAGGTCGGGGCAGAGGCAGTAGACGGTGTCACGCATCAGCAGCGGCGGATCGGCCGGATTGAGCACGATGATCGCCTTGCCTCGGTCGGCACCGCCGACCACCTCGATCGCTCGGGCCGTGGTCTCGGTGAACTCGTCGATGTTGGCCCGGGTGCCCGGACCGGCCGACCGCGAGGCGATCGACGCGACGATCTCCCCGTACGCCACCGGCGTCACCCGCCGTACCGCGGCGACGATCGGCACCGTCGCCTGCCCACCGCAGGTGACCATGTTGAGGTTGGTCTCGCCCAGGTGCTCTTCCAGATTGACCGGCGGCACGACGTACGGGCCGATCGCCGCCGGCGTCAGGTCGATCACGGTCCGTCCGTGCGCGCGCAGCACCGTGTCGTTGTGCCGGTGCGCGCCGGCCGAAGTGGCGTCGAAGACCAGCTCCACGTCGGCGAACTCAGGCATCGCGACCAGGCCCGCCACGCCGTCGGCCGTGGTGGCCACGCCGAGCCGTCGCGCCCTCGCCAGCCCGTCGGAGGCGGGGTCGATACCGGCCATCGCCACCATCCGCAGCGAATCCGACAGCCGCAGTACCTTGATCATCAGGTCGGTGCCGATGTTGCCCGACCCGATCACCGCCACGCCCGTCGTCATCCGGCTGATCCCTCCTTCGTGAAGCAGGTCCGCACCGAGCCGAGGCCGGAGATCCGGGCCTCGTACGCCGCGCCCGGGGTCACCGCCACCATCGGGCCGAGCGCGCCGGACAGCACCACGTCCCCGGCGCGCAGCGGTTCACCGGCGCGGGCCATGGTGCCGGCCAGCCAGGCCAGCGCGTGCAACGGATTGCCCAGGCAGGCCGCCCCGGCACCCACCGACACCGGCTCACCGGCGTGTTCGAGGACCATCCCGCACAGCCGCAGGTCGACCTCGGTCGGCCGGCGGGGCGTGGTGCCGAGCACGAACAGGCCGCTGGAGGCGTTGTCCGCGACCGTGTCCACAATGGAAATGTCCCAGCCAACGACCCGCGAGTCGACGATCTCGATGGCCGGCAGCAGATGGTCGACGGCGCGCAGCAGGTCAGCGGTGGTGACCCGCTCGTCGGGCAGGTCGACACCGAGCACGAAGGCCACCTCCGCCTCCACCCGGGGTTGCAGCAGGCGGCCGATCGGCACCTCGACGCCGTCGGGCACCGCCATCGCGTCGGTGAGCACCCCGAAGTCCGGCTCGTACACCCCTAAGCTCTCCTGGACCACCCGGGAGGTCAACCCGATCTTCGCGCCCACCCGGCGCTGCCCCGACGCCAGCCACTCGCCCACCTGGCGCTGCTGCACCCGGTACGCGGCCTCGACGTCCCCCTCCGGAAGCAACCGTCCACGCAACGGCGGACAGGGCTTCCCGCTCGCCCGAGCCTCGGAAAGTTCCCGGGCCGCCACCTCAACATCGCAACGCTCGCTCATGACAGATCCACGCAGACGTTCGTCAGTTCGGAGTAGAAATCCAACGAGTGCACGCCGCCCTCCCGCCCGATACCGGAGGCCTTCACCCCACCGAACGGGGTGCGCAGGTCACGCAGGAACCAGGTGTTGACCCAGACGATGCCGGCGTCCAACCGGGCACCGGCCCGGTGCGCGCGACCCACATCACGGGTCCAGACCGTCGCCGCCAGGCCGTACTCGGTGCCATTGGCCAGGGCGTACGCCTCGTCCTCGTCGTCGAACGGCGCTACGTGCACCACTGGACCGAAGATCTCCTCGCGGTTGGTCCGCGCCTCCGGTCCGAGCCCGGTCAGCACCGTCGGCTGCACGTACGCGCCACCGTCTCGGGCGTCGTCGAACCGTGGCACTCCACCGCCCACGAGCACCCGCGCGCCCTCGGCCCGCGCCAGGTCGTAGTGCCCGAGCACCTTGTCCCGATGGCCGTGCGAGATCAGCGGCATGTTCACCGTCGCCGCATCGGCCGGCCAGCCGTACGCCAGCTCGCCAGCGCGCTCGGCCAGCCGCGCGGTGAACTCCTCGAAAACCGGTCGCTGCACGTAGATCCGTTCGGTGCAGAGGCAGACCTGCCCACCGTTGGTGAAACTCGACCGCACCGAACCGGCCACCGCCGCGTCCAGATCGGCGTCGGCGAAGACCAGCCCGGCGTTCTTGCCACCCAGCTCGAAGCTGACCGCCTTCACCCCGTCGGCAGCAGCCCGCATGATGGCGCCGCCGGTGGCCGACTCACCGGTGAAGGTGATCGCGTCGACGCCCGGGTGGCGGGTGAGGAACTCGCCGGCCGAGCCGGGCCCGAAGCCGTGCACCAGGTTGAACACGCCGTCCGGCACCCCGGCCGCCGCCATCACCTCGGCGAGCAGCGTGGCCGATGCCGGCGTCTCCTCGCTCGGCTTGACCACCACCGCGTTACCGCAGGCCAGGGCGGGGGCGACCTTCCAGGTGAGCAGCAGCAGCGGCAGGTTCCACGGGACGATCACCGCGACCACACCCACCGGCTTGCGCACCGCGTAGTTGAGCGCCCGACCACCGGTCGGCGTGACCGTGGTGAACGACTCGGTCGGCGTGGTCGCCACGATCTCCGCGAAGGCCCGGAAGTTCGCCGCGCCACGCGGGATGTCCAGGGTACGAGCCTGCGAGATGGCCTTGCCGGTGTCGGCGACCTCGGCGGCCACCAGGTCGTCGAAGCGGCGCTCCAACTCGTCGGCGACCCGGCGCAGCACCTCGGCGCGCTCCCGCTCCCCTGCCCGGCCCCACGGGCCCCGCAACGCCGTCCGCGCCGCCGCCACCGCGTCGTCCACAGTAGATCGGTCAGCCTCGACGACCTCGAAAACCGGCTCGCCGGTCACCGGGCTGCGTTTGGTGAACCGGGTTCCGGCGTCGACGAACTCGCCGCCGACGAAGTTGCGCAGCAAGCCCGGCCCGTCCGGTGCCCGGCCGGCCATCAGTCGTGGATCCCAGCGGGTCATCCGCGCCTCCTGAGCGCGGACGCCACCACCGCGCCGGCCACCGCCACCAGGCCGGCCGCCGCCAGGCCGACCACCTGGTACTGCCGGCGGACGCGACGTCGCACCTGCGCGTACGGGACGGTGGAGAAGGACACCAGTTCGTACTGGGAGACGTACCGGCCGGGCAGCGCACGCTCCAACGCGTGCTCGACCTGCTTGCGGGCCCGGAAGACCGGCGAGCCGACCTTGTCGCGCATCTCCACGAAGTTGGCAAGCGCCATCCGGGCAATCGCCTCGGCATTGTCCTGCCGGCGGTGCTGGAACAGCGGCAGTGCCGCCGACCAGTCCCCGGCGCACTCGTCGAGACAGCGGTCCAGCTCCACCACGTCTTCGAAGGCGCAGTTCGCGCCCTGACCGTAGAACGGCACGATGGCGTGCGCCGCATCACCGAGCAGGGCGACCCGCCCGTCGACCTGCCACGGGTCGCACCGCACCGTGCCGAGCACCCCGACCGGGTTGTGCTGGTAGTCGTCGACCAGGTTCGGGGCGATCGGCGGCAGGTCCGGATAGTGCTGCGCGAAGTGCCGCTCGATCGCCGCCGCGCTGCCCAGCGAGGCGAAGCTGGCGGTGCCGTGGGTGGGCCAGAACAGGGTGCAGGTGAACGAGCGGTCCGGGTTGGGCAGCGCGATCATCATCGAGGTGCCGCGCGGCCAGATGTGCAGGGCCCCCGGGTCCAGGGCGAAGTCGCCACCGAGCGGCGGGATGGTCAGTTCCTTGTAGCCGTAGTCGAGGAAGTCGACGCTCTCGGTGACCAGGTCGTGGGCGAGCAACTGCCCGCGTACGGCCGAACCGGCACCGTCGGCGCCGAGCACCACGCGCGCCCGCGCGGTGGCCGTGCCCTGCGGCGTCTCGAAGGTCATCGTCCCGGTCGCCGGATCGAGCCCGACCAACCGGTGATCGAAGGCGATCCGCACTCCCGGCAGCTTGGCGGCGGCCTCCAGCAGGGCATTGTTCAACGCGCCACGGCCTATCGAGTTGATCGCCAGATCACCGGAGCTGCTGTACGGCTGGAGTCCCGGGGCACCGTTCACCGGATGGACCATGCGGCCCCGCATCGGCAACGCGTCCGCCATCACCTGCTCGACGAGTCCGATCCGACGCAGCGCGTCGAGCCCCCGCTCGGAGAGCGCCAGGTTGATCGAGCGACCTCGCTCGGGCGTGCCGCTACGCGGGTCCGGACGTCGCTCGTAGAGCGCCACCGGATAGCCCCGGTGGGCCAGGAAGCAGGCCAGCAGGCAACCGGCCAGCCCGGCGCCCACCACCGCGATCTCGTCGCGTTCCTGGGTCAACGGGCCACCTCCGCAACCGTCGCGGCCAGCGCGTCGGCGACCCGCCAGCAGTCGTGGTACGTCGAGTACAGCGGCACCGGGGCGAACCGGACCACATCCGGTTCCCGGGCGTCAGCGATCACCCCGTGTTCGTGGCGCAGTCGCTTGGTCAGCTCGTTGGCGCTGCCCTCACCGATGCGTACCGAGAGCTGACAACCACGTCGCCGCGGCTCGCGGGGGGTGATCACGGTGAGTGGACGGCTGGCGGTGACCTCGTCCAGCAGCCGCTCCAGGTAACCGGTGAGCCGAAGGCTGCGCTCCCGCAGCGCCGGCATGCCGACCGAGTCGAACAGCTCCAGCGACGTGCGGACCGGACCCATCGCGAAGATCGGCGGGTTGGAGATCTGCCACGCCTCGACGGTGGTCGGTGGCCGGCTGACCGGTGCCATCTCGAACCGGGTGGCCGCCGCCGTGCTCCACCACCCCTCGAAGCGGGGCAGCGTCGGATCGCCGTGGTGCCGTTCGTGCACGAAAACCCCGGCCAACGCCCCGGGGCCGGAGTTCAGGTACTTGTAGGAGCACCAGGCAGCGAAGTCGACGTCCCAATCGTGCAGCGACAGCGGCACGTTACCGGCCGCGTGCGCCAGGTCCCACCCGACGACCGCGCCGGCGGCCCGGCCGGCCGCGGTGATCGCCGGGATGTCCATCAGCTCGCCGGTGAGGTAGTTGACGCCACCGAGCAGGACCAGCGCCACGGTGTGCCCCTCGGCCGCCAGGTAACCGGTGACGTCCTCGGTCCGCAGGGTGTCCTCACCGGGACGCGGCGCGAGCCGGACGACCGTGCTGTCGGGGTCGAGGCCGTGGAACCGCGCCTGGCTGCGCACCGCGTAGCTGTCCGACGGGAAGGCGGTGTCCTCGATGACGATCCGGGTCCGCTCCCCCACCGGCCGGTAGAAGCTGACCATCAGCAGATGCAGGTCGACCGTCAGCGAGTTCATCACCACGGTCTCCGTGGGCAGGGCGCCGACCAGTCGGGCGGCCGGCGCCGTCAACAGCTCGTGGTACGGCAGCCAGGGCCGTTCCCCCGCCAGGTGCCCTTCCACGCCGAGCCGGCGCCAGGCATCCAGGTCGGCCAGGAGTTCGTCGCGGGTGGCCCTCGGTTGCAGGCCGAGCGAGTTACCCGCCAGGTACGCGGCCTCCGGATAGCGTCCACCGTCGGCCGGCGGCACGTGAAACAGGTGCCGGTGCCCCGGCTCGGCCGCGTCCAGGCGGAGCGCCTCAGCCTCGCCGAGGCCCGGCTGCTCAGCCTCGCCGAGGCCCGGCTGCTCCTCGCCGAGGCGCGGAGCGACCGCGTCGGCCTTCCTCTTTGCCATCTCCGTCACGCCTGCCTCACATCGCCGTCCGGGCCGACCACAGTTCTGGGAAGACCACCCGGGCCATACTGCGTTGCAGCCATGCCAACCCGGCCGAGCCGCCGCTGCCGACCTTGGCACCCATGGTCCGCTGCACCGCCTTGATGTGGTGGTGCCGCCAGTCGCCGAACTGCTCGGCCACCTCGGTCAGCGCCTCGCCGAGCAGCCGCAGGTGGTTGTCCGGGCCGGTGTCGGCGTAGATCTGCACCCAGGCCGCCTCGACGGCGGGATGCGTCTCATGTTCGGTGGCCACGTCCCGCTCCAACAGTTCGGTTGGCAAATCGTGACCGTACCGGGCGAGCAACGCGACCACTTCGTCCCAGACGCTCGGGGTGGCCAGGGCGTCGGTGAGTTCGGCGTACACCTCGGTCTGCCGACGGAACGGGCGGATCAGCGCCGGGTCACGGAGCCCGAGCAGGAACTCCAGGTGGCGGTACATCGCCGACTGGAAGCCCGAACCCTCGCCGAGCAGGTTGCGGAAGCGGTTGAAGTCGGCCGGGGTCATCCAGCGCAGGCCCCGCCAGGCCGCGTTGAGTCCCTCCAGGTGCAGTGCCGCGCGGCGCAGCGGGGCCAGCGCCTCCCACACCCGGTCGGCGCGCAGCAGCCGGGACGTCTCCCGCAGCTCGTGACAGGTCAGGCCGAAGTACAACTCCATGATCTGGCTGACCATCAGGAAGGACATCTCACCCGGGTCGCCGCTCAACGGCTGTTGCAGCCGATGCAACGTGCTGGCCTGCACGTACGCGTCGTACGGCACCCGCTCGGCGAAGTCGAGGGTGGGCTCGCCGCCGTTGCGTGCGGCCCGGGCCATCCGCTGTCGCGCGGTGACCGGACGCACCTCCGTCCGGGTCGCCGGGCGCAGATCCGTCTGCTCCATGCGTCCGCTCCTTCCGGGTCGCCCGTCCAGTCATGATCTCCTGCCAGGTTGGCCCGATGGAATGCCTGTTCAACGGCACTTTCCGCGATCGACCTGCGGAACGGAAGCCGATCGCCGGGAACGGCCTGTCACACGTAAGGTCACGGGCATGGACGAGATGGACTGGGCCCTGCTCCGCGAGTTGCAGGCCGACGCACGGTTGTCCTTCAGCGAACTGTCCCGGCGGGTACACCTGTCGCCGCCCGCGGTGGCCGAGCGGGTGCGTCGGCTGGAGGAGACGGGCGTGATCAGTGGGTACCACGCCCACGTCGATCTGGCCCGGGCCGGCCGCCGGGTGGTCGCGCTGATCCGGATGTCCTGTTACGGCGCCCGCTGCATCCTGCACGACCCGGAGGTCGCGCGGTGGCCCGAGATCCTGGAGATCCACCGGATCACCGGTGACGCGTGCAGCGTGCTGAAGGTCGCGGCCGGCTCGATCGGCGACTTCGAGGCGGTCATTGACCGACTCGCCCCCTATGGGCAGCCGTCGAGCACGATGGTGCTCTCCACCCCGCTCGGCTGGCAGGCCGTCGCCCCGCTGCCCGGCACGGGAGGTTAGCCACCGGAGCGGGGGGAAAGCACGCGGGTCGCCCCAGCAGGAACCGGTGCGCCGGTGCCGGGAGGGAGGATCCCATGCGAGGTCTACGACGGTACGGGGGCCACCACGCCCCGTCGCTCATCGCCCGACTGTTCGGGGCGTTCGTCCTGGTCGCGGCATTCGCGCTGGCAGGGCTGTTCGTCCTGCCCGGTGCCGCACCTGCCCGAGCGGGTGAGAACACCTTCGTCGAGGTCACGCCGAACAGCGTCCAGGCCGGCTCCCGGGTGAACATCCGGGCCAGTTGTGACAACGCCAACGACCGCCAGGCCGAGGTGACCTCGGACGCGTTCAACCGGGTCTTCCTCCGGCCGGACAACGGCTTCCTCACCGGTTCGGTCACCGTGCCCGGCAACAAGGCGGCCGGCGACTATCCGGTGCACCTGCGCTGTGACAACGACCGGACGGCCAGCACCACCCTGACCGTGCTGAACATGGACCAGCCCACCAAGGGACCGGCGACCGGTGGCGGGGGTACCGCCGAGCGGGGCACCGGCTCGATGCTGCTGCTGGGCGGCGTCGCCACGGTGACCGCAGCGGTGGTCTTCGGGCTGCTGAGCAGCCGACGCCGGGCCGGTTCCTGACCCACCGTCGTCATGCCCGGCTTCCGCGTACCCACGCCGGAACCCGGCCCCGGTCCACGCCGGAGCGCCACCCGTCGGAGCCACCGCGCCTGGCGGCGAGCGGTCGCGGCGGCGAGCCGGCTGGTCCGGGTCGCCGCGCAGGTGGGCTCGGCCAGCGTCGCCACACCCGATCCCACGGCGGCACCGCTACCGCCCAGGCGGCGTAACGCCCGGACGGTGGGGACCAGGCGGCTCGGTCACTCCGGCCCGGGGCTGCCGGTGGTGGTGATCGGCTCGCTGATGATGCTGATCATCGCGATGCTCGGCGTCGAGCGACTGACCGGCCTGAGTCTGCTACCGGACCGCTTCATCGCCGGGCTCGCGCAGCCACCCAGGAAGTTCCCGTTGCTGGCGGCGAGCGAGCCGGTCGGCATCGAGATCAACACGATCGACCTGACCGCCCCGGTACACAACGTGGGCATCGCACCCGACGGCAGCATCGCCGCACCGCCCGCCGAACGGGCCCAGGAGGCCGGCTGGTACGACCAGGGGCCGACCCCCGGCCAGTACGGCCCGGCCGTCATCGTGGGGCACGTCGACACCACCACCGGCCCGGCGGTCTTCCATCAGCTGTCGAGGTTGCGGGCCGGCGACCGGGTCGAGGTCGCCCGCTCGGACGGCTCGGTGGCGGTCTTCGAGGTCGACCGGGTCGACCGGTACGACAAGGAACAGTTGCCGACGGACGAGGTGTTCGGGGACTTCAGCCGTCCGCAACTGCGGCTGATCACGTGCGGTGGGCGCTGGGTTGGTGGGGAGACGGGGTACGCGGACAACGTGGTGGTGTTCGCTTCGCTGGTCGAGGCTCGGTAGGGGTTGCGGTGGGGTTTTCGGGGGAGCCCGACCCGCTCCGGGCGGTCAGGCTTGATCCCTGCGCGGGTCGGGCTCCCCCGAAAACCTGGTCGGCGCGCTCCCCGCTGGAGTGGCGCGGGTGTTGGCCGCGCAGGCCGACGGGGATCTGCTACCGGCGGGTGAAGATCTGGGAGGGCAAGCGGTCGGCCCGGTCAGGCGGCTTCGGGTTCGCGGAGGTCGAGCCAGTCTGCCCAGCGTGGGTCGGGCGCGCGGTGGCCGAGCACCCGCCAGGCGATCCCTTTCGGGGCGGTGGGCAGACAGTGCAGTCGCCAGCCCAGTTCGGCCGGGGTCTTGTCGCCTTTGGTGTGGTTGCATCTGGCGCAGGCGGCGACCACGTTCTCCCAGGCGTGCCGGCCACCCCGGCTGCGCGGGAAGACGTGATCGATGGTCTCCGCCGGGCCCCGGCAGTAAGCGCAACGCCAACCGTCCCGGGCGAAGATGGCCCGGCGGGACAAGCCTACGTGGGTGCGGTACGGCACCCGGACGAAACGGGTGAGCCGGACGACCGAGGGCACCGGCAGCGCGCTGCGGGCGCTGTGCAGGATGCCGTCACCGTCGGCGACACAGACCGCTTTGGCGGAGAGCACGAGAATCGCGGCACGACGTACCGACACGACACACAGCGGCTCGTAGGTGGCGTTGAGGACCAGCGCGCCGGAGCCCACCGTGGGTCGTATGTCAGGCATCGCGTCACCCTCCCGGTCAAGCGGCTTACCACTCGCCACCGCCGACCGGCGCCGGGCACAGCCCCACACCACGTCGACGCCGGCCGGATCACCGACGTCCGCTGCGCCAATCGTCCCTGATCGGACCCGCGAATGCACGTACTAATCCGGGGTACCCCGGCGCTTTCCGGCGGGCCGCGCTCACGAGTCGACGGTCGCCGGTGGGTGGGTCGCCGACAGGTCCGCCGGCCGGTTGCGGTACGAAAACAGGGTGACCGTCAGCAGCCCCAGCCCCACCCCCGCCCAGCCCGGCGCGGAACCCGACGAAACGCCCAGCCCGGAATGCCTGGACGAGTTGCTGTGCAAGGCCGTCTGGAACTGGACGGACTCGGTGTGGTTCGCCGAGGGCAGCTTCTGGATCCTCGTCAAGCCGCTGCGGATCATCCTGATCCTGCTGCTGGCGTTGGTGGCCCGGTGGCTGGTGCACCGTACGATCCGCCGGCTGGTGCGCACCACCAGCGACGCCGGGGTGCCGACCATGCTCCGTCCGCTGCGCGAGCGCATCCCGAGCGCCGCCACCGAGCCCGGCGAGTTCATCCCCGAGCGTCGCCGGCAGCGTGCCGAGGCGATCGGTTCGGTGCTCCGGAGCCTGAGCACCGCGTTCATCTTCGGCATCGCCCTGCTGATGGTGCTCAAGGAGTTCAGCTTCGACCTGGCGCCGTTGCTGGCCAGCGCCGGCATCGCCGGTGTGGCTCTCGGCTTCGGCGCGCAAAGCCTGGTCAAGGACCTGATCGCGGGGTTGTTCATGCTGATCGAGGATCAGTACGGGGTGGGTGACAACGTCGATCTCGGCGAGGCGACCGGCGTGGTGGAGGCGGTCGGACTGCGCGTCACCACCGTCCGGGACGGACGGGGAGTGCTCTGGTACATCCGCAACGGCGAGATCGTCCGGGTGGGTAACAAGAGCCAGGGGTGGGCGTTGGTGGTGGTCGACCTGCCGATCGGTTTCGCCGGCACCGAGGAGGCGACGGCCGTGCTGCGTACCGCCGCTGCCTCGATCGCGGTGGATCCGGACCTGGCCCCGTCGATCGTCGAGCCACCGGAGGTGCTCGGCGTCGAGCAGGTCACGGTGGAGGGCACGGTGATCCGGACCGTGGTGAAGACCACCGCCGATGGTCAGTTCAGCGTGGGCCGGGAACTGCGCCGTCGGCTGGCCGAGGCGCTGGAGAACTCGGGCATCACGGCGAGGATCGCGGCGGGCCGCCTCTACTCGGGGGTACCTACTCGATCGGACAGCGAGACCGGTCAGGGCGGTGCCACCTGAGCCGACCGGCAGGGGTCGCGGCTGAGCGGCCCCTCGGGTATCGTCCGTTCGTTCAGTCGGAGATGCGACCGACCAGCCGTTCGCCCTAGCCAGTTGTCAGACGATCGGGCAGAATCCGGTGCACGCGCTTACCGAGCGGTGTCACGTCCTCGCTGATCCGCAGACCTGACGATGGTCCCGGGCCGCCATCACGAGTGGCCAGACGCCGGGACGATGGAGGCGATGGTGTCCGACGAGCGACCTTCTCCGGAAGGGCCGGCCACCTTCCGGGAGGTCTTCGGCCAGCGTGAGTACCGCGCCGTCTTCGCAGCCAGCACGCTGACCTGGGTCGGTGACTACGTCGCCAAGGCAGCCGTCACCCTCCTGGTCTACCGGGAAACCGAGTCGGTTGCGCTGTCGGCCGCCGCCTTCGCGGTCAGCTACCTGCCGTGGTTGGTCGGCGGCCCGCTGCTGGCCACGATCGCCGAACGGCATCGCTACCGACAGGTCATGGTCGTCTGTGACCTCATCCGGATGGCGTTGATGCTGCTCGTCGCCATCCCCGGGACGCCGGCACCGGTGATCCTGGCGCTACTGTTCGCCACCACGCTGGCGAATCCGCCGAGTCAGGCCGCCCGATCGGCGTTGCTGCCACTGATCCTGCCCGGGGACCGGCTCGTGGTCGGACTCTCCGTCAACGCCAGCGTGGGGCAGGCCGCCCAGGTGGTCGGCTATCTGCTCGGCGCCGCCGTAGCAACGGTCAACCCCACCGCCGCGCTGCTGATGAACGCTGGCGCCTTCGGCCTGTCGGCCGTGATCGTCCGGCTCGGCGTGCAGGACCGGCCACCGGCGATGACCGGTGCACACCGCAGTCATCTGCTCCGGGAGACCGCCGCGGGCTTTCAGATGGTCTTTCGAACGCCGGTGCTGCGGGCGATCGCCGTCCTGGTCTTCAGTGCCATGCTCTTCTCCATCGTGCCCGAAGGGTTGGCCGCTGCCTGGGCCAATGAACATGCCGGCGAGAGCATGAACCCGGGGCTGGCGCAAGCGGTGATCATGGCAGCCACCCCGGTCGGCTTCATCCTCGGCGGGTTGATCATCGGTCGTGCCATCGCGCCGGCTCGCCGGCTGCGGCTACTCCGACCGTTGGCCGTGGCCGCCCCACTGGCGCTGGTGCCCGCGTTGCTGGACCCGCCGCCGGTGGTGGTGGCGCTGCTCGCCGCGGTCTGCGGCTTCGCGGTCGCCGGGCTGCTCCCGATGGCCAACGGGCTCTTCGTCCAGGCCCTGCCGGACGGCTTCCGGGCCCGTGCGTTCGGTGTCATGGCGACCGGCGTGCAGGTCATCCAGGGCGCGGCCGTCCTGGTTACCGGGTTGCTCGCCGAGCGTTTCCCGCTTCCGGTCGTGGTGGGGGTGTGGAGCGCCGCCGGGGTGGTGCTGATGTCGGTCGTCGCGCTGCGCTGGCCCGACCAGCAGACCGTGACCGCTTCCATCGAAGCCGCCCGCGCCGCGTCCGGCAGGGCGGATGGTGCGCCCGCCCCGGATGCGCCGTCCGAGAGCGCCTCCCCCGATGACCCGGGCCCTGGGCACGTGGGCCCCGGGCGACCCCGGCAGGCGGTGACCTGAACCACCCCGTTGCCCCGGTGCCGACCGGGCGAAGGCCGGTCCGAGCCTGGCAGGATGGAACGGTGAATCCAGCAGCTGAGTCCGAAGGCCACGGCAAGGCGGTCACGTTCTTCGACGCCGTCGGCGGCGAGCCCACGTTCCGCAAGCTGGTCGAGGAGTTCTACGCCGGCATCGCCGCCGACCCGCTGCTGCGCCCGATGTACCCGGAGGAGGACCTGGGCCCCGCCAGCGACCGGATGCGGCTCTTTCTCATGCAGTACTGGGGTGGCCCGAACACCTACTCGGCGCAGCGCGGCCATCCCCGGCTGCGGATGCGCCACGCCCCGTTCCGGATCGGCGCCGCCGAACGCGACGCCTGGCTGCGTCACATGCGCCGGGCGGTCGACAGCATCGACCTGCCCCCGGCGCTCGCCACGGAACTGTGGAACTACCTGGAACGGGCGGCGTACTTCATGGTGAACGACATGGAGGACCCGGCAGCACACGGTTGACGTCCACGCCCCGCCACAGCACGGGGCGGTCACCGGTCAGAGCAGGGCACCCTCGTCGTGCAGCCAGTCGACGAAGCTGGTGGCCACCGCGGCGCCGCAGTCCAGCAGCTCGACCAGGAGCGCGTCGTGCGCACCCGCCGCGAGCGGTACCTGCAACTCGGCGTAGATCGGCAACTGACCGCGCTCGGTGGGGTCACCCACGTACGCCTTGCAGAAGCGTCGGGTGTGGTTCCACTCGTTGACCACCCGATAGGCGCGGTCCGCCCAGTCCGGCGGCACCGTCGCGTGTGGCCGGGCCCGCAGCACGAGGATCTCGTCCTCCGGCCCCTCCAGGGTGACCAGCACCGCGTGCCGCTCCCACATGGCCAGCAGGTTGCCGTCTCCGTCAGCCAGGTAACGCACGTCGAGCAGGTCGAGCGCGTCGCAGATGCGGCGCAGGGTGACCTGTTCGACGGTGGCTGGCATGTCGGCGATCAACGGGCGCTCCGCCGCCGGGCAGTCGTCTCCCGGTTGACGTGGCGCCGGCGGGCTGACCCGAACGGTGCCTTCCACCATGATCCTGCTTCGAGTTTCCGGGTCACCGCCGCCACTGGCGGGACCTGGACGCCATGACCACCACGGCATCGCTCGCGCACCTCACTCCCCAGCGGATCCGGTCGCCTACAGTGGGTGGATCCGAGGATGGACGGTACCCGGACAGCCGGAACGAAGCACCCCCCCAACGCCAGCACCAAGCCGGAAGGATGACTAGAGGTCATCCGTTCGCATGAGCCATGGACGGCCGTACGACAAGATCCGTGGCCTTCTGCGACCAGACGGCTCCGTACGGTCCCACCAGCCCGACCCATCGGCCACTCGCACGTACCTGCACGCCGTCACCGGCTGACGAATCCCCGGACGGACCGAGGAAGCCCATTCGAACCAGACCCTGCACCATTCGCTGGGTCACCTCCACCGGACGGTCAGGATCGTCGTCGGGGGTGACCACTACCGCCACGTGGTCCAGCAGGGCGTCACGCAGCATCCGCTGCCCCACCGCCCGGCCGCCGACGCCATGCTCGGCTGCCTCGCGCAGGGTCCCCGCCGCCGCCTCGGCCAGCCGACGCAGTTCCCCGCCCGGCAGTGTCTCGACCGGGCGACTGGCGGCAGGCGGCAGGGCCCACCGCCACTGCGCGTCGCGGCGGGCCGGCAGGTCCGCCCGACCGGCCGCGAACGCGGCGAGCAACTCCCCGGCGGCGACGGTGACATCACCGGCACCCGCGCCGGCCACCGTCCGCACGGCCAGCACGCCCCACGGCAACCGCGCCCAGAGGGCGGTACGCGCGTCAACGACGGCCGGCCGGAGCCGGACCAGGGCGGCGCGCTCCAACCGGACGAGCCGGGCCAGGAACGCCCCCGCGTCGGCGACGTCGACGACGCCGTGCCCGGCGCTCACGGCGTACCGACCGGCAAGGCGTAGCCGACCAGGAAGGCCCGCTCCGGCTCGCTGAGCCGCCGAGGCACCTGTCGGGCCAGATCGAACGGCACCAGCACCGAACGTGCCCGACTGATGAGCAGTTCGCCGTCGTACATCTCGTAACCGACGGTGAAGGATGCGGCGCGCATCTGCTCCACCCACAGCTCGATCCGCACCGTGGGTGCCGTCTCGGTGGTGGCCCGGTCGAGGGAGTAGTCCACCGGGTGCAGGTAGTCCACCTCGTGCCGACGGATCACCACGCCGTCGGCGAACGACTCCACCCCGTGCGCCCGGGCGCCGACGAACATCAACGCCACCCGGGCCTCCTCGTAGAGAGTGAGGAAGCGGGCGTTGTTGACGTGCCCGTACGCGTCGAGATCGGACCACCGCAGGGTGCAGTGGTAGACGAACCGGTCAGCCACGACAGACCTCCTGGTCAGTCGCGGGTCAGCTTGCGGTACGTCACCCGGTGTGGACGGGCCGCTTCAGCGCCGAGCCGGTCGACCTTGTTCTTCTCGTACGCCTCGAAGTTGCCCTCGAACCAGAACCACTTCGCCGGGTTCTCCTCGTCGCCCTCCCAGGCCAGGATGTGCGTGGCGACCCGGTCCAGGAACATCCGGTCGTGGGAGATCACCACGGCGCAGCCGGGGAACTCCAGCAACGCGTTCTCCAGGCTGGAGAGGGTTTCCACGTCCAGGTCGTTGGTCGGCTCGTCGAGCAGGATCACGTTGCCGCCGATCTTCAGCGTCAACGCCAGGTTGAGCCGGTTGCGCTCGCCACCGGAGAGCACCTTGGTCGGCTTCTGCTGGTCGGGGCCCTTGAAACCGAACGCCGCGATGTACGCCCGCGACGGCATCTCGACCTTGCCCACCATGAGGTGGTCCAGGCCGTCGGAGACGACCTCCCAGACGGTCTTGTCGCCGTCGAGGCCCTGTCGGTTCTGGTCGACGTAGGACAGCGACACCGTCTCGCCGACCCGGACCGAGCCGGCGGTCGGCTCCTCCAGCCCCACGATCGTCTTGAACAGGGTGGTCTTGCCGACGCCGTTCGGACCGATGATGCCGACGATGCCGTTGCGCGGCAGCGAGAAGGAGAGGTTGTCGATCAGCAGGCGGTCGCCGAAGCCCTTACTCAGGTTCTTCGCCTCGATGACGGTGTTGCCCAGCCGGGGGCCCGGCGGGATCTGGATCTCCTCGAAGTCCAGCTTGCGGGTCTTCTCCGCCTCGGTAGCCATCTCGTCGTACCGGTCGAGGCGGGCCTTGGACTTGGTCTGCCGGGCCTTGGCGTTGGAGCGGACCCACTCCAGTTCCTCGGAGAGGCGCTTCTTCATCTTGGCGTCGCGGCGGCCCTCCACGGCCAGCCGGGCGGCCTTCTTCTCCAGGTAGGTGGAGTAGTTGCCCTCGTACCCGACGGCACGGCCCCGGTCCAGCTCCAGGATCCAGCCGGCCACGTTGTCCAAAAAGTACCGGTCGTGGGTGATGGCGATGACGGTGCCGGCGTACTTGGCCAGGTGCTGCTCCAGCCACTGCACGCTCTCCGCGTCCAGGTGGTTGGTGGGCTCGTCGAGCAGCAGCAGGTCGGGTGCCTCCAGCAGCAGCTTGCACAGCGCGACCCGACGACGCTCACCACCGGAGAGCTGGGTGACGTCGGCGTCCGGCGGCGGGCAGCGCAACGCGTCCATGGCGAGTTCGAGCTTGGAGTCGATGTCCCACGCGTCGGCGTGGTCCAGCTCCTCCTGGAGCCGGCCCATCTCCTCCATCAGCTCGTCGGAGTAGTCGGTGGCCATCTGCTCGGCGATCTTGTTGAACCGCTCCAGCTTCGCCTTGGTCTCCGCGACCGCTTCCTCGACGTTGCCGAGCACGGTCTTGGCGTCGTTGAGCGGGGGCTCCTGGGCGAGCATCCCCACGGTGTAGCCGGGCATCAGCCGAGCCTCACCGTTGCTCGGCCGGTCCACCCCTGCCATGATCTTGAGAAGGCTGGACTTACCGGCGCCGTTGGGACCGACCACACCGATCTTGGCCCCCGGCAGGAAGCTCAGCGTCACGTTGTCGAGCACGACCTTGTCGCCGTGCGCCTTGCGCGCCTTCTCCAGGACGTAGATGTACTGGGCCACGGTGCGGGCTCCTCCGTCGCTTCGATCGCCGATTCGCGTGGTGCGGGCGCGGGTCAGGGCCGCCGTCCGCTGCCGTCGGCCGGGAGCCGGCCGCGCGCACGCCAGCGTCAATCCTGACAGGTATGCCGCGCCGCGCCCACATCGCCCCGCCAGCGGGTGTACGCCCATCCCGAAGTCCGCGCCCCAGCGGCCCGCCGGGCCGGCTCACCTGTCAACATGATCACGTCAGGGTTCGCCGAGTTCGGGACGGGTAGGTGAGTCCGGCACAGGGGAACAGACGCCGCAGCTACGCTCAGTACGCTCATCGCGGTGGACCCGTCAGCACCCGGAGGTGGCCGATCGTGACCGTCCGTAGCTCCTTTGTCGTAGTGGCGAACCGACTGCCGGTCGACGAGGTGAGCACACCCGAGGGGCGGCAGTGGCGGCGCAGCCCCGGCGGGCTGGTCACCGCGCTGCACCCCGTCCTCGCCGAGCATCAGGGCACCTGGGTCGGTTGGGCCGGCGGCACCGGCGCTGCCCCCGACCCGTTCGACCTGGAGGGCATCCGGCTCCATCCGGTGCCGTTGAGCGCGGAGGAACTGGAGCGCTACTACGAGGGGCAGTCCAACGCGACGATCTGGCCGCTCTACCACGACGCCGTCGAGACGCCCGCCTACAAGCGCCGCTGGCGGGAGGCGTACCGCCTGGTCAATGCCCGCTTCGCGGAGGCTGCTGCGGAGGTCGCCGCCGAAGGCGCCACCGTCTGGGTCCAGGACTACCAGCTCCAGTTGGTGCCGGCGATGCTCCGGGAGTTGCGCCCCGACCTGCGGATCGGCTTCTTTCTGCACATCCCGTTCCCGCCGATCGAGTTGTTCATGCAGATGCCGTTCCGCACCGAGCTCCTGCGTGGCCTGCTCGGCGCCGACCTGGTCGGCTTCCAGCAGCGGCTCGCCGCGCAGAACTTCGTCCGACTGGCCCGGCACCTGCTGGGGCTGCGATACGAGGGCCAGATGATCCAGGTGGACGGTCGCCAGGTCAAGGCCGGCGCCTTCCCCATCTCCATCGACACCAAGGAGATGGAGCGGTTGGCCGCCGACCCGGCGATCCAGGCGCGGGCCAAGGAGATCCGCGAGGAGCTGGGCAACCCCCGGACGATCATCCTCGGCGTCGACCGCCTCGACTACACCAAGGGCATCGAACTCCGCCTCAAGGCGTTCCGCGAGCTGCTCGCTGACGGAAAGTTGACAGTGCCCGACGCGGTTATGGTGCAGGTCGCGACGCCGAGCCGCGAGCGCGTGGAGCACTACCAGGCACTTCGCGTCAAGGTCGAGCGCGAGGTTGGTCGGATTAATGGCGAATTTGGTCGGGTTGGCGTGCCGGCGGTGCATTATCTGCATCAGTCGTACAGTCGGACCGAACTGGCTGCGATGTACGCCGCTGCCGACGTGATGATGGTTACTCCGCTGCGGGACGGCATGAACCTGGTGGCCAAGGAGTACGTCGCATCGAGGGCGGACCACGGGGGCGCACTCGTACTCAGTGAGTTCGCCGGCGCCGCCACCGAGCTGCGTCAGGCGTTCCTGTGCAACCCGCACGACCCCGACGCGGTCAAGGACGCTCTGCTGAGGGCCGTGCATGTGGAGAAGCCGGAGGCTCGTCGCCGTATGCGGACAATGCAACGCCATCTGCGCACCCATGACGTGGGGCACTGGGCGAAGTCGTTCCTCACCGAACTCGGTGTGCCCGACATGGAGGCGGCGTGAACGCAGCGTCCAACGGCACCGTCACGTCCGTCGCGAGCCCGATGGATCCGGAGCTGCGCGCCGCCATCGGGCGCATCGCCCGGGTGCCCCAGCTCCTGGTCGCCTGCGACTACGACGGCACGCTCGCCCCGATCGTGGAGGACCCGAGCAAGGCCGTACCGCTGCCGGAGTCGGTAGCGGCGGTGCGGGCCCTGGCGGCGCTGCCGCAGACCACCGTGGCGGTAGTCTCCGGCCGCGCGCTGCGCGACCTGGCCGCGCTCTCCCGGCTGCCGAGCGAGGTGCACCTGGTCGGCAGCCACGGCTCCGAGTTCGACATCGGCTTCGTTGAGCGGCTCTCCCCGGAACTGATCGCCGTACGCACCCGGCTGCGGGACGCACTGCGGGAGATCGCCGCGGAGCACCCCGGCATCCGGCTGGAACGCAAGCCGGCCAGTGTCGCCGTGCACACCCGGGGGGTGGATCCCCAGGTCGCCGCCGCCACCATCGACGCGGTGCGCAACGGTCCCGCGACCTGGCCGGACGTCACCGTCACGCAGGGCAAGGAGGTCATCGAACTCTCCGTCGTGGCCACCCACAAGGGCACCGCCGTCGACCAGCTGCGTACCCAGCTCTCGGCCAGTGCGGTGCTCTTCATCGGCGACGACGTCACCGACGAGAACGCCTTCGGCAACCTGCACGGCCCCGACGTCGGCATCAAGATCGGGCCGGGCGAGACCAAGGCCGGTTACCGGGTCGCGGAGCCGATCGAGGCCGCCCGAGCGCTCGGGCTGCTGCTGGAGACCCGGCGGCACTGGCTCTTCGGTGAACGGGCGGTGCCGATCGAGCGCCACTCGATGCTGGCCAACGGCCGGACGGTCGCGCTGCTCACCCCGGACGCCAAGGTGAGCTGGCTGTGCAACCCGAAGCCCGACTCGGCGGCGATCTTCGCAGACCTGGTCGGTGGCAGCCCGGCCGGGCACTTCAGCGTCGCCCCGGAACGTGGCGGCATTCCGCTGGGCCAGCGCTACCGGTCGGGCACGATGACCGTGGAGACCCGCTGGTCCGGTCTCACCGTCACCGACTGGCTGGACAAGCCGGACCCCAAGACCACGCCCGACGGCCCGGCGATCATCTCCGGGGACTCGACCCTGATCCGGGTACTGACCGGCACCGGTCGGGTACGCCTGGAGTTCGCGCCCCGACCGGAGTTCGCGCAGGTCGCCGTGCAGCTGCAGCCGCTCGTCGACGGCCTGTTGGTGCTCGGCTCCAACGAGCCGGTCGCGCTCTACTCCCCCGGCGTGCAGTGGGAGGTCGACAACGACGGCGGGTACGAGACGGCGAAGGCGGTGGTGGACCTCGCCGCGCTCGGCGGTCAGGTGGTGCTGGAGCTGCGGTTCGGTACGCACAGCCTCGAACACCACCGGCTGCCCATTCACGAGCGGCAGGCCGCGGCCGAGCGTCCCTGGAAGGAGTGGGTGGCCTCGCTGCGCCTGCCCACCACCGCCCGGGACCTGGTCGCCCGCAGCGCACTGACGCTGCGCGGCCTCTGCCACGAGGCGACCGGCTCCATCCTGGCGGCGGCGACCACCTCACTGCCGGAGGAACTGGGCGGAGTCCGCAACTGGGACTACCGCTACTGCTGGCTGCGTGATGCCGCGATGACCGCCCGGGCCCTGGTCGACCTCGGCTCGATCACCGAGGCCGAAGCCTTCCTGCGCTGGGTGGACGGCTGTGTGGAGCGCACCGGCGGGCACCCCGAACGACTGCACCCGCTCTACACCGTCGACGGTTACGAACTCGGTGCCGAAGCGGTCATCGACACCCTGCCCGGCTACGCCGGATCCCGCCCGGTACGCGTCGGCAACCTCGCCAACCACCAGCTTCAGCTTGACGTCTTCGGCCCGATCGCCGACCTGATCGCCGCCACCGCCGACGTACGCGGCTCGGTACGCGCCGAGGAATGGCGGGTGCTGGAGAACATGGTCGAGGCGGTCCGCCGCCGCTGGCACGAGCCGGATCACGGCATCTGGGAAGCCCGTCTGCCACCCCGGCACCACGTCTTCTCCAAGGTGATGTGCTGGATGACCGTCGACCGGGCGCTGCACGTGGTACGCCAGCACGGCGGCGAGGACCGGTCGGAATGGGTCGAGTTGCGTGACCGGATCGGCGCCAACGTGCTGGAGTTCGGCTGGCACGAGCACGCCGAGGCGTACAGCGTGGCGTACGGCGACGAGGACATGGACGCCTCGTCGCTGTGGATCGGCATCTCCGGCCTGCTGGCCGGTGACGACCCCCGCTTCCTCTCCACCGTATTGAAGATCGAGGCGGATCTGCGCAGCGGGCCGGTCGTCTACCGCTACCACTGGGACGATGGCCTGCCCGGTCGCGAGGGCGGCTTCCACATCTGCACGGCGTGGCTGATCGAGGCGTACCTGCGCACCGGCCGGCGAACCGACGCCGAGGAACTGTTCATGCAGATGATCGACACGGCGGGCCCGACCGGGCTGCTGCCCGAGCAGTACGACCCGCTCGCGGAGCGCGGCCTGGGCAACCACCCGCAGGCGTACAGCCACCTCGGGGTGATCCGCTGCGCGCTGCTGCTGGACAACATGCTCAAGCAGTAACGGACCATCACATCGGAAGCGGTCCGGAGATCAGTGATCTCCGGGCCGCCTCATCGTTGTGGGCGCCGGCTGGCGCGTCCCGTTGTGGGCGCGGTT
>NZ_BOPB01000037.1 GCF_016863535.1 Micromonospora lutea | reverse complement strand
CGAGGGCACCGCGTAGCTCACCGAGCAACCCGCCGCCGCGGCACTCGCCGGCATCGCCACGGCCAGCGCCGTCGAGGCCAGCAGCGCGGCACTTAATGAGGCCAGACAGGCATTGACGCGTCTGGTTCTGGACATGAGACATCCTCCCGGCCGAGGTAACCATTCGACTTTGACGCTGATCAGTGTTAGGTGAGCGTTAACAGTCGTGTCGTGTATATTACGGGAGCGCTCCCACACCCTCAAGACACCGATCGGAGATCGTCGATCAACCAACCGCGATTCGGCTGGCAGCCACGGCCACCCAGGTTGGCGGACGCACATGGGAGGCGGCGCAACCCGGGCCCGCCCTGGAAAGTGAGCGTTCTCAGCAGGTTGCGACGGATGGCGTCACCCAGGCTCAACCACACATCTCCTGAAGGGCACATCAGCGATGAAACGTGTGACGAGAAGACTCAGAGTCAACGCCGCCCGGGCATCGGTCGGCGCCGTGCTCCTGGCATCGACCGCGGTCGCCGTGGCCCTGCCGGCCGGCGCGGCGGCGGCGGGCTGTTCGGTGACCTACGCGGTCTCCTCACAGTGGCAGGGCGGCTTCGGCGCCAACGTCGGCATCACCAATCTCGGTGATCCGGTGACCAGTTGGACGCTGACCTGGGACTACGCCGCCGGGCAGCGCGTCACCGAGGCGTGGAACAGCACGGTGACCCAGAATGGCGCGGCGGTCACCGCCCGCAACGTCAGCTACAACGGCAGCATCCCCACCAACGGCACGACCTCGTTCGGCTTCAACGGGTCGTGGTCCGGCAGTAATCCGGCGCCGACCAGCTTCGCCCTCAACGGCGTGACCTGCACCGGCGGCACCACACCCACCACCCCGCCGACGACCACTCCGCCTCCCCCGACCACTCCGCCTCCCCCGACCGGCCCGGCGGACATCACGGTCAACACCGCCACCAGATACCAGACCGTCGACGGATTCGGCGCGGCCACCCCGATCTGGGGCGGCACCTGGTCGGCGGCCGAGACGCAGACCCTGGTCGGGCTCGGTGCCAACCAGCTCGGTCTGTCCATCGTGCGTACCGGCATCTCGCCGGTCTCCGGTGAGTGGTCCACCCAGGTCAACGCCCTGCGTACGGCGAAGTCCGCGGGATCCGACGTGAAGATCCTCGCCTCGCCGTGGACCGCACCGGCGGAATGGAAGACCAACAACAGCCGAGTCAACGGCGGCAAGCTGCGCACCGACCGCTACGCCGACTACGCGAACCACCTGAACAGCTACGTCCAGTACATGCGCAACCAGGGCGTGACCATCGACGTCACCTCGGTGCAGAACGAACCGGACTGGCACCCGGACTACGACTCGATGGACTGGAGCGGCACCGAGCTACGCAACTTCGTACGCGACCACGGCACCCGCGTGCAGAACACCAAGCTGATGGTCGCCGAGGCGGTGAACCTGAACTACACCTACACCGACCCGACCCTGAACGACACGACCGCCCGCAACAACATCGGCTACATCGGCGGCCACCTGTACGGCACCGAGCAGTCCGGCCGGCTGCGGTCCTATCCCCTGGCCGACCAGCACAACAAGCCGGTGTGGATGACCGAGTGGAACCTGCACGCCGCCGACGGCAACGGCTCCAACATCTGGGGCAACCCCGGCAACCAGACGGTCTGGAACGAGACGCTCGACGACATCATGCGCACGGTGCACCGGTCGATGGAGGCCAACTGGACCGCCTACGTCTGGTGGTACGGCAAGCGTTACTACTCCTTCATCGGTGACGGCGAGGCGGCCTTCGGCACCACGGCCGGTGCCCCGCTCAAGCGCGGTTACGCCTTCTCGCAGTACGCCAAGTACGTCCGTCCCGGCTACCAGCGGGTCGCCCTGACGAAGAGCACCAAGGCGTCACCGTTGGAGGTGACCGCCTACACCGGCGGCGGCAAGACCACGCTGGTGATCCTGAACCGCTCGACCAACGCGGTCAACAATGCCGTGATCCAGGTGCCGCAGAACATCACCCGGGCCGAGCACTACCTCACCTCGCAGAACGCGAACGCGGCCAGTCAGTCGGTCAGCGTGAACGGCGGCCAGGTCTCCGTCAACGTCGGGGCACGCAGCATCTCCACAGTCGTGCTCACCCCCTGACGAGTCTCAGCTCCACCGGGGTGTGCGGATGTGGTCGCACCCGCACACCCCGGCAGCCACCACCTGGCCCCACGACAGCGGAACTCACGACGTGAGCAGCCCACGAGCAACCAGGTACGCACGCAACGTCTCAGCGTCCTCGGCGGACATCAGGCGGCGTGGGATCACCGTCGCCGGCATCCGCCCCACGTACACGATCCAGAACTCAGGGGTGGACCTCACCTGGGACACCCCGTCCCAGGCGATGCCACCGGACTCCGAGCCGCTCCGCATCATGATGTTGTCCTCGGTGATGTCGTAGCCACCCTCGACGGCGTAGCCACTGGAACGGCGTCGTGCGCGCAGCCGCAGCCACGGCCAGTACAGCAACGCCAGCAGGCCGCCCACGACCATCGCCATCCAGAGGGGCCGGGTCTGGTCACCCCACCCGAACCCCTGCGAGACGACGAGACCGATCGCACCGACCGTCACCAGCACCGCGCCGATGTAGCTGTACCTGCGCTGCTGAGCACTGCTGAGCGCGGCGGCCACGCGGCCCGGATAGGCGGGATCGGCTGGTACGTCGAAACGGATGTGCACGCCGCCACGATAGTGCCTCCGCCCGCCCGCAACGGCTCACTGATAGCTGAGGGTCTCCCGGACGGTCAGCCGGGCGGCTCGGCGGGCCGCGACCAGCGTCGCCACGGCCGCTGCGGCGACCGAGAGCACCAGCCAGGCGACGAGGCCACCAGGTGCGAGGTGCAGCGGCAGTGGCAGGCCGAAGGAGATCCTGCCGAGCAGTTCGCCGACCAGGGCGGACAGCGGCACTCCGAGAGCGATCGCCACAAGTGAGCCGAGCAGGCCGGTCAGGGTGCCTTCGAGCACGACCATGCGGCGGATGGTGGCGGGACGGGCACCGATGGCCTGCATGACGCCGTACTCGCGGGTGCGTTGGGTCACGGTGATGCTCATCGTGGCCGCCAACCCGAGGACGCCGACAGCCGCCATCAGCGTGGCGAGCGCGAGCAGGGTGCCGATGAAGATGGCCACGTGTTCGTCGATCGCCGTACGAAGGTCCTCGGTGAGCATTGACTCACCGACCACCACCCCAGCCGAGTCGAGTGCCGCCTCCACCTGACCGGCCACGGTCGCGGTGTCGCCGACGGTGATGATGTGGAGCATGTTGGCGGTCCCCGGCTCCACGAACCGGCTCACGCTCTGCGGGCTCGTGTACGCGGTGGCCGGTCCCCCGGCCTCCGCGACGGTGCCGACGAGCCGCCACCTCCCCACCACCCCGTCGACGGCCAGATAGACGTCGTCGCCGACGCGCGGATCGCCGAGCCGCGACACGGCGCTCTGGTTCAGCACGACACCGTCGATGTCCCCGGCCCCCAACCAGCGGCCGGCGGTGACGTCGAAGTCGACCATGCGAGTGGGCACGGGTAGCGCGGCGAGCAGGAATCGGCCGTGCCCGTCGTCGGGGTAGGTGCGCTGCACCTCGATGCGTCCGTCCGCGGTCGCGGGCGTGGCCACCAGCGAGACGAACGGTTCCGCCGCGACCACGCCGTCGACGGCGTTCACGGCCCCGGTGATGGTGTCGACCGGTGCCGATGAGGCGAGCCGCAGCTGCGCGTCGTAGGCGCGCCGGGCCATGCCGTCGTCGACCCAGCTTCGCCAGGCAGCGGAGCTGTTGAGCCCGCTGGTGAACATGGCACCACCGGCGGCGAGCAGGGCCAGCGTCAGCACCAGCCGACCCCGGTTGCGCAGCAGATTGCGCAGGGCGAGGGTGCTGAGTCGGCCACCGCGCAGCCGGGTCAGCCACCGATCGCTGCGCCGACTGCCCACCCCGGTGCCGGCCCCGTGCTCGTCGAGCGCGGTCCGTACGGTGATCCGAGCCGCGCGTACCAGCGGTACGAGCGCCACCGCCAGTGGAATCGCGAGCCCGGCGGCGAGATAACTCGCAGGCACCCACCACGGCGTCACCCGGTTGGCGATCTCGACGTTGAGCATCTCGGCCACCAGCCCGGTCAGCCCGTACCCGGCCAGCAGCGCCGGACCGACGGCCAGCACGGTGGCGGTCGCGGCGATCACGGCAACCGCTCCCAGGTACACCCGCAGCAACTGGCCGGTCGTCGCACCGACGGTCTTCATGATGCCGATCTGACGGGTCTGTGCCGCCAACATCCCACCGAGGGTCGCCGCCACCAGAACCCCGGCGAGAATCAGGGCTGCCACGGCGAACGCCAGGAACATGCCTGTGATCGTTTCGGACTGGCTGTGGTGTGGATGCTGGTACGGAGGTGCCTGGATCAGCCGCACCTGGCGGCCCTGGGCGGTCAGCCATGCCGCGACGGCGGTCGCGGTCGCCTCCACACTTGCCTCGTCCCGCTCGGGCGTGACGATGCGTAACTCGTCGGCCGACGCGGTGAAGCCGAGCCGAGCCAGCCCGGCCGGGGTGAGATAGCCGTAGCCGGTGCTCTCCTGTGCGGCCGGGGCCAACGCGGCGTCGTAGACGGTGCCGGAGACCCGTACCTCGGTGGTCGCGCCGGAAGGGCCGGCGACCGCCAGACGATCGCCGGCTGCCGCGTCGAGGACCGGCTCTGCGGTGCGTTCGATGAGCAGCTCACCGTCGGCGGGCGGCCAGGCGCCGGACTTCAGCCGCAGCTTCGCCACCCGCATCGGGTCATCCGGCGCGATGACGAACAGCAGCATGCGACGCCACTGGTCACCGACCCGGACCCGGGTCAGCACGGTCTGCCGCGCCGCGGCGTCCGTCACACCGGGTCGGGTGCGGACCTGGGCGAGCAGGGCCGCGTCGACGCCGCCCTGTACCTCCAGGGTCGCGCTCGCCGGATTGGTGCCGGCATAGGCCGCCGCGGCCTCCCGGACGATCACGGTACGGGCGATGAGGAGCGCGCCGACACCGGACATGGCCACCGCGATCGCCAGGATCATGAGCGCGACCCGGCCCCGGGCGGCGGACAGGTCCCGCCACATCTTCACCGTCCGGGGGCGCATCACGTCGAAACCACCACGTCCTCCACCACCCGACCGTCGGCCAACGTGACCAGCCGGTCGGCGTACCCGGAAAGGTCCCGCTCATGGGTGACCATCACGACGGCCTTGCCACCGTGGGCCAACTCCCGGAACAGTTCCAGCACCGACCCGGCGGTGGCACTGTCGAGATTGCCGGTTGGTTCGTCCGCCAGGAGAACCGGCGGGTCGTTGGCCAGTGCCCGGGCGATCGCCGCCCGCTGCTGCTGTCCGCCGGACAGCTCGGCGGGCACCTTGTCAGCGTGTTCGGCGATCCCCACGCGGTCCAACAACTCCAACGCGAGTGGCCGGCGACGGCGCGCCGCGACCGTGCCGCAGAAGTCCATCGGCAGCATCACGTTCTCGGCGACGGTCAGCGTCGGCAGCAACTGGAAGAACTGGAACACCAGTCCGACCGCGCGACCCCGCCAGGCCGCCAGCTTGGTCTCGGGTACCTCGTGCACGGCGGTCCCGGCCACCCAGATCTCCCCGGCGGTCGGCCGGTCGATCCCCGCGAGCAGGTTCAACAGTGTCGTCTTGCCGCTGCCCGACCGGCCCACCACGGCCGTGAGTTCGCCGGCGTCCACCGAGATGTCCACCCCGCCGAGCGCGGGAAACTCACCACCTGGAACGGGATACGTCTTCGCCACGCCACGCACCTGGATGACCGGCTCGTCCGTCCGTGGGCTCGTGCTCGAACGGCTGGTGCGGTGACGCGTCACGGTCAACGCCTACCCTTCTCATGCCAGCGGCCGGGCACGGCAACCGTTCGGGCGACAGGCCTGTGTCTGCACCTGTCGCCGCCACTCTGCCGGACGTGGCGGTGCTGGACCGCGTCCTGACAGAATTGTGAAAGGTCTCCCTGGCCTGCGGACGTCCCGCGCTGGTCGGGACGGGGCCGTCAGCCGGCCCGGATGCGGAGGCCAGGCAGCAGGCACCGGAGCCGTCCTAGGACGAAGGTGTTGCTTTCCTGCGCTCGGCCACGTGCTGACTCGCCAGGCAGTTTGTCGGTCAGACGTCCGGGTACGGGTTCACGAGGGCGGATCGAGGCGCGTGGGATCCGCCAGATCTGGTCCAGGAGGCGAGTCGATGGTGAATCGCGGACCGGGTGGACACCGCCGAGAGCACGCTACGGTCGCTGGTCTACGCCGGACTCCCGCGAATCACCCGGCGCCAGCGCGGCGGACAATCACGCGAGCATGCCCCTCGACCGAGACGGAGGACAGGTGAACGGCACTCAGACCGGTGGACGACGACATCGGGTGGTGATCGTCGGCTCCGGCTTCGGCGGTCTCTTCGCGGCGAAGGCACTGCGCCGCGCGCCGGTGGACGTGACGATCGTCGCGCGGACCACCCACCACCTGTTCCAACCGCTGCTGTACCAGGTCGCCACCGGCATCCTCTCCCCCGGCGAGGTGGCACCGGCGACTCGCGAGATCCTGCGCCGCCAGCGCAACGTCGAGGTCCTGCTCGGCGAGGTCACCGACATCGACCTGGAGCGCCGCACGATCACCGCGAACGCGCCCCTGACCACGTTCACCACGGAGTACGACAGCCTCATCGTCGCGGCCGGCGCAGCCCAGTCGTACTTCGGCCACGACGAGTTCGCCGAGCACGCTCCCGGGATGAAGAGCATCGACGACGCGCTCGAGCTGCGCGGGCGGATCTTCGGGGCGTTCGAGCTGGCGGAACTGGAGACCGACCCGGCGGCGGTCGAGCGGTGGATGACCTTCGTGGTGGTCGGCGCCGGACCGACCGGCGTGGAGATGGCCGGGCAGATCGCCGAGCTGGCGCACCGGACCCTGCCGGGCGAGTTCCGGCGGATCGACCCACGCAAGGCACGGATCGTGCTGCTGGACGCGGCCGACTCGGTTCTCGGCACGTTCGGCGAGCAGTTGTCCGCCAAGGCACTGCGGCAGCTGCGCCGACTCGGCGTCGAGGTGTCGTTGGGCACCACCGTGGTGGGTGTGGACGACGCCGGCATCGATCTGGTCGACGGCAACGGTCAGCGGAGCAGGATCGGCTGCATGACGAAGATCTGGGCGGCCGGGGTGTCGGGATCGCCGCTCGGAGCGCGGCTGGCGGCTGCCGCCGGCACCGAGACCGACCGGGCCGGACGGGTCAAGGTCGAGCCGGACTGCACCCTGCCCGGGTACCCGGAGGTGTTCGTCGTCGGTGACCTGATGGCGCTGGACCGGCTGCCGGGCGTCGCCCAGGTGGCGATCCAGGGTGGGCAGCACGCGGCGCGGCAGATCATCCGGCAGGTACGCGGAGAGCCGGCGCGACAGCCGTTCCGGTACCGCGACAAGGGAAGCATGGCCACCATCTCGCGTTTCTCCGCCGTGGCCACCATCGGCCGACTGCGGCTCTCCGGCTTCACCGGGTGGCTGCTCTGGCTCGCCGTGCACCTGCTGTACCTGGTCGGCTTCAAGAACCGGGTCACCGCCGTGCTGCACTGGTTCGTCAGCTTCATCGGACGGGGCCGCTCCGAACGGACGGTCACCTTGCAGCAGGTGCTGGCCCGCGTCGCGTTGCAGCAGGTCACCGGAGCGGCCGACCGGCTGGTTCCCGGAGCCGGTGGCACCCCGAGCGCACCAGCGGACACCGCACCGGTCGCCCCGCCGCACCAGCGACCGGACGCAGCGGTACCAGGACCCGAGGCGGCACGGCGCGGGGCACCGGAGTCGACCACCGGCTGACCTGCGGTCGTCGGTAAGGCTGATGACCAGCGACCACCTGACCAGGCCGCGTCCACGCTAGCGCGGTACCTCGTGCAGGGTGACGGCGGTGAGCCGACCGTCGGTCACCTCGGCGGTGAGGTACGTCGCGCACGGCTGGCGACGCCGGTCGGTCGGTGAACCGGGATTGAGCAACCGCAGACCACCGGGGGCCTCGCTGTCCCAGGGGATGTGGGAGTGGCCGAAGATCAGCAGGTCGCAGCCAGGGAAGCGAGCCGCGCACCGCCGCTCCCGGCCGCTGGCCGGCCCGGTCTCGTGCACCACCGCGATCCGCAGGCCGGCGACCTCCACCCGGGCGACCTCCGGCAGCCGGGCGCGCAGGTCCGGACCGTCGTTGTTGCCGTGGACGCCGACCAGCCGGGCGCTGCGCTGCTCCAACTCGTCGAGAAGTGTGGCGCTGACCCAGTCGCCGGCATGGATGACGAGGTCTGCGGCGTCGACGGCAGCCCACAGCCCGGGCGGCAGGTCACGGGCGCGTTTGGGCAGGTGGGTGTCTGCCATGATGACCAACCGCACCCGGTCAGGGTAACCCTCCGCGGCCGCGACGCGCGGGTGCACGGCGGTCGGCGGTGCCTCGCCGCGCGCGACCGCGCGGTCGAGCATGGAATCGTGCGGGTTCTGCCGGACGGCTCGTGGACGCCGAAGGCCGCCTTCCACGCCCTGGCCGACTACGGCCGCACCCGCGCGCGGGCCACGACGTCCTCCTGACGCGGTGAGTCCGCTTCCACCTTGCTCCTCACGCGGCGTCATGTCCGATAGTCGGTGCCATGGCGGAGCACCTGACCGTGGGACGGGTGGCGGAGTTGGCCGGCATCACCGTCCGAACCCTGCACCACTACGACGAGATCGACCTCCTCAAGCCCTCCGCGCGGACCACTGCCGGGCATCGGGCCTACTCCCCCGACGACGTGCAGCGCCTCCGGGAGGTGCTCGCCTACCGTCGGCTCGGCTTCGGGCTGCGGGAGATCGCTGATCTGGTCGACGATCCGACCACCGACGCGGTCGCGCACCTGTGCCGGTTGCGTGACCTGCTGACCGATCAACGCGACCGTGCGGCCGCCATGGTGACGGCCATCGACCGGGAACTGGGCGCCCGAGCGATGGGAATCAGGACGACGCCGGAGGAGCAACTGAGAATGTTCGGACCGCAGTTGTACGACGCCATCGGATCCGCCTACCCCGCCACCCGACGCACCGAGCCGCGGATCGCCGCGCGCATCTGGGATGCCCTGGGTGACGCACGGACGGTGCTGAACGTCGGTGCGGGAACCGGATCGTACGAACCGCCCGACCGTGATGTCACGGCGGTGGAACCGTCGGCGGTCATGCGGGCGCAACGACCCCCCGGTGCGGCCCCCTGCGTGGCCGCAGCCGCGGAACGTCTGCCGTTCGAGGACCAGTCCTTCGACGCCGCGATGGCGGTCAGCACCGTCCACCACTGGCCGGACCCGGTCGCCGGGCTGCGTGAGATGCGTCGGGTGGCCCGCCGCGTGGTGGTGTTCACCTACGACGCCGACGACACCGGTTGGCGTCAGCGTTTCTGGCTCACCCGTGACTACCTGCCCGAGTTCGCGGACCTTCTCGTCGGGTGGCCGTCCCTGGCCGACCTGACCAGCGCGATAGGCGGAAGCGCCGAGCCGGTGCTCGTGCCGTGGGACTGCGCGGACGGGTTCTTCGAGGCGTACTGGCGTCGGCCCGAGGCGTATCTGGATGAACACGTACGCCGCGCGGTGTCGGTGTGGACCAGAGTCGGCCCACAGGCCGAGCAGCGGGCGGTCAGCAGACTCCGTGAAGACCTGTCCTCGGGCCGGTGGGCCGAGCGCAACCGCGACCTCGTCGCCCTCGACACTGCCGAACTCGGCCTCCGCCTGCTCGTAGCCTGAACCGTCGTGCGGGGACGATGTCCGGGGTGGGCGATAGCGTCATCGCCATGAGCCTGCTCGACCGCCGTGCCCTCAACCGGGCGCTGCTCGCCCGTCAGCTCCTGTTGCGGCGGCACGACATGCCGGTCACCGACGCCCTTGAGCACCTGGTCGGGTTGCAGGCACAGGAGCCCTTGGAGCCGTACGTCGGGCTGTGGAGCCGGCTGGTCGGTTTCCAGCCGTCGGCACTGGCCGAACTGCTGCTGAGCCGCCGGGCGGTGCGCACCCTGTTGATGCGCCGCACCCTGCACCTGGTGACCGCGGACGACTGCGTCACGTTGCGACCGGCCCACCAGACGATGCTGGTGTCACGCGCATGGTCGACGTGGCGTCGGGAGTTGTCCGGCGTCGACCTCGACGAGCTGGCGAAACTGGGCAGGCCGCTGTTCGAGGAGCGGCCGCGACAGCTGACCGAGGCGGCCCGCGTCATCGCCGACCGTTGGCCGGGTGTGCCGGCGCGTACGTTGGGCGACGCGCTCAGCACGCTCGTGCCGCTCGTGCAGGTGCCACCCCGTGGGGTCTGGGGCGAGCGCGCCGGTGCGTACAACACCACGATCGAGGCGTGGCTGGGCCGGCCGTTGCCGCCGGCGTCCCCCGCCACCGTCGACGCGCTGGTCCTGCGCTACCTCGCCGCGTACGGCCCGGCGGCCACCGCTGACATCCGCGCCTGGTCCGGGTTGACCGGGCTACGCGAGTCCGTCCAACGACTGCGACCGTCGTTGCGGACGTTCCGCGACGAACGCGGCCGTGAACTGCTCGACGTGCCCGACGGCGCGCTGCCCGACCCGCAGACCCCGGCGCCGCCACGCTTCCTGCCGGCGTTCGACAACGCGGTGCTCGGCTACGACGACCGCAGCCGCGTCATCGACGCCGAGCATCGCGGGTTGAGCGTCACCGGTGCACGCTTCCTGCTGGTCGACGGCCGGGTCTCGGGCACCTGGGCGGTCACCGTCGACGGTGGCGCGGCCGCCTTGCGGATCGCGGCGCTGCGCCCGCTCACGGCGGTGGAGCGGGATGCCGTCGTCGCTGAGGGCGAAAGCCTGCTGACCATGTTTCAGCCCGAGCCGCGACACCCCAACCGTGTCACGATCGCGGACGCGTGACACCCGCGAGGGCGCTGCGTCTGGCGCGATTGAGCGCCATCCAACGTCGATTCGATCCGCTTCCCATCCACGCCCACGACGCCGCCGTGTACACCCGTAACGCCGAGGACCTTGCAGGCCTCGAAGACCTCATCACGATCCACACAATCTGACTTTCATCGCCGAACCCGGTCTCGGCGAAGCCGTCACGGATCGCTCGCGCGCGGAGATCGGCATCCCGCAGCAAACGGAAGGGCGGCTGGGTAGGGGTACTCAGCCGAAAACCGTGTGCGGGGCTCAGGTGTGGACGCCGCCGCACCGACAGGCTGTCGTCATGGCCGAACTGCCCCACCGACACATCGCTCTGCGTACCGCCGATTCGCCCTTGCCGGCCGTGGCCGCGCGCATCCGCCAGGCCGTGCTGGGGACGCTCGGCCGCCTGGTCGCCGCGCTGAGCCGGCTCGTCTGTCGTCACCCCGCCGGATGGCGGTGGTCGGCACGACGGCATCATCCGGTCCTGGACCGGCTGGCTGCCGCGAACGCCCAGGCGACCTGCGTACGAGCAGCCCGGCAGGTGCCCGCGTACCGGGCCTTCCTGCGTGCCCGCCCCGGTGTCCGTCGACGGTTGAGTGACTATCCGGAAACCGACAAGTTCAGCTACGTGACGGCTCACGACACCGCCGCACGCTGCTGGAACGGGCGGTTGCCCCGTCGTGGGGTGGTGGTCGACGAGTCGGCCGGCTCCTCGGGGCAGCCGTTCAACTGGCCTCGCGGGGAACGGGAGCTGCGCGCGGTGCACCGCGACATCGCCGGCTACACCGGGCTGGTGTTTCCGACGCGCCGTCCGTTCGTCATCAACGCCTACTCGATGGGCGCCTGGGCGACCGGGACGACGACCGGCGCCGCGATGGCCCGCATCGCCGTGGTCAAGAACACCGGCCCGGACCTCGGGAAGATCGCCGACACGCTGCGCGAGTTCGGTCCCGACTTCGACTACCTGGTGACCGCCTACCCGCCGTTTCTCAAGCATCTGCGCGACCAACTCGACGCCGAGGGCTTCCCCTGGTCGCGCTACCGCATCTTCGCCAACTGCGGTGGCGAGCCGATGACCGAGGCGCTGCGCGACTACCTGGAGCAGCGGTTCGCCCTGGTGCGTTCGGCGTACGGGGCCTCGGACCTGACCATCGGTATCGGCGCGGAGACCCGGTTCACGGTGTGGCTGCGGCGACGGTTGCAGACCGATCGTGGACTGCGGACCGCGCTGCTCGGCGCCGACGAGCAGCGACTCCCGATGGTGTTCCAGTACAACCCGTTCACCACCTTCCTGGAGACGAACGAGCGACAGGAGCTGATCTGCACGGTCACCGGTGACGTGTTGCAACCCCGGCTGCGCTACAACGTCGGGGACGAGGCGCTGCTGCTGCCGTACCGGCGGGTCGTCGAGCTGGCGCAGGCCGACCCGGTACGCCGAGCCGAACTGCGTACCGTCCTCTCGGTCGAGCGGATGACCCTGCCGGTGCTGCTGCTCTTCGGCCGGCGTGATTCCACGGTCTCCTACCTGGGGGCGAACCTCTATCCGCAGGACGTCGAGTACGGCCTCTACACCGGCAACCCGCACGCCGCCGAGATCAACGCGTTCTGTCTGGCGCTGGCCGAGGATGCGGCGCTGGAGACCCGGCCGGTGATCCACCTCGAACTGCGCCGCCCGTTGAGCGCCGGCCAGCGCGACGCGCTCGCCGCCGCCTGCCGCAGCGGGGTACGCCGGCACCTCACCTCGGTCTCGCGGGATTTCGCCCAGTCGCTCGTGGAGGACCCGACCGCCGGTGACCTGCGGGTGGAGCTGCATGAACCGGGCAGTGGCCCGTTCGCCGGCCCACAGAAGATCAAAAACGTCTACCTGGTGAGGTGACCCATGCGTACCCGTGACTTCTCCCGCGCTCCCGCCCAGGCCCGCGCCGGCGCCATGTTCATCGGCGGGACCCGCTACACCAATCCCCTGGTGCTGCTGCGGCTGGCGCCGGCCTGGTTCCGGATGGTCCGTGACATGCGGCGGATGTCCGGCTACTGCTGGCACACCGTCTACTGGCAGTTCCCGTTGACCCTCGGCACGATCGCGTTCTTCACCGACCGCGACGCGATGCTGCGGTTCGCCCGTACCCGCCACCACCGGCGGTTGATGGTCTGGCTGACCGACGGCACCCGGAACGCGACCGCCGGCTTCATCCGGCTCTACAGCGCCGCACCGGACGGATACTCCAACGGCGCGTGGCGCGCCGAAGGCCCGGAGATGGGACACATCAGCACCTTCACCCCGCTGGGCGCGGAGACGACCGGGCCGGCGGTCCGGCGGTGAGTTCCCACCGGTTCGAACGGGTCACCAGCCGCCGCGAGCTGCGGCAGTTCCTGGCCTTCACCGACCGGCTGTACGCCGCCGAACCGCGTCACGTGCCTGTCCCCCGGCAGCAGATCCGACGGTGGTGGCGCGACGGAGTGCCGCTGTATCTGCTGCGCGACGCCGCCGGTGCGGTGGTCGGGCGCACCACACTGCACACCGACGCGGACTTCGACGCCAAGCTCGGCCGACGGTGCCAACTGTTCGGGCTGACCGAGTTCACCGAATCGGCGGCCGGACCGCTGTTCGACGCGATCACCGCGCACGCCGACGCCGACCGGGAGCTGTTGTTCGGTCCGGTGGCGCTGCTGCCGAACCAGGCCGGCGGGGTGATCACCTCCGGGTACGCCGAGCGGGGCTTCGTCGACAGCGCCTGGAACCCGCCGCGCCACGTGGCCGCCTACGAGGCGTACGGGTTTCACCGTAGGTTCGAGTCGGACACCTGGATCTGCCCGGTGACCGCCCCGACCCGACCGGCGCCGGCCTCCTCACACATCGAGCCGGACGGTGCCCGGCTCGAACTGCACCACGGTGACGTCCGGCGGCTCGACGAGCAGCTCGACCTGCTGCGCGGCATGCTCAACGCCTCCTTCGCCCAGCTCGGCTACTACACCCCGATCTCCGCAGCGCAACTGCGGCGGCAGACCGACGGGCTGGCGTACCTGCTCGACGAGTCGCTGCTGCTCTATCTGACCCGCGACGGGCTGCCGGTGGCCTTCGTGCTCTGCGTACCGGACATCAGCGAGTTCCTGGTCCGGGTCCGCGGCGACCTGCACCCGGTCAACCAGCTGCGCCTGCTGGCCGCGCGCCGCCGCTACCGGCGGGAGGCGGTGCTCATCATCAAGGGCGTGCTGCCGCAGCATCAGGGGCGCGGCTACCAGCGGTTGCTCTCCGCGCACCTGCACCACAACCTGCACACCGCCGGCTACACCACGCTGCGCAGCACCTACGTCGGGCGGGACAACCCGGCTTCGGCCGCGCAGTATCGGCGGCTCGGTGGACGCCCGTTGCACGGGTACACCTTCTACGCCAAGGAGCTGTAGGTGGACATCGCCGCGTTCCGTGCGCTCGAGCCGCTGTGCTGGCGGGCCCCGAGCGCGCACAACACCCAGCCGTGGCGGTTGCGCTACGAGCCCGGGGCGATTCACCTCGGGTGGGACGCGGCCGACACGCTGCCGGTGGCCGACCCCACCGGCCGGGACCTGCGCCTGTCCCTCGGGGCGTTCGTCGAGACGTGTCTGATCGTCGCGGCCGACGCCGGGTTGCGACTGGAGTACGCCGCCGACCACGACGAGCGGCACCGCCGGGTGGGGTGGCTGCGGCCGGCCCGGCACCCCTACCAGACGCCGTTTCGCACCACCGACGTGTGGGAGCGTCGTACCGACCGGGGTCGCCTCGCCGACGGGCCGGAACAGGACACGCTCGCGGCGCTCGACGCGGTCGCCCGGCAGGCCGGTGGCGGCGTCCGCGCCGTGCCGGAGCCCGCCCGCCTCGCTGCGCTGCTGCGCACCGCCGACCGGCAGCAGTACGCCGACCCGGCGGTCGTCGCGGAGCTGCGTCGCTGGCTGCGGCTGGACCCGACGCATCCGAGCTATGACGTGGACGGGCTCAGCGACCGGTGCCTGGCGTTGTCGCGTCCCGCCGCGACCGGGTTGCGCGCGGCACTGGCCGCCTATCCGCTGCTGCGGCCGTTGGGCTTGCCGAGGTTGCTCGCCGCCGCCGACGACCCGCTCGCGCGCGGTGGCGCCGTGCTGGTCCTCATCGCCCCGGCCGACCTCGACCGGACCGGGCAGGTCGAGGTCGGCCGGGTGCTGATGCGGATCTGGTTGACCCTGCACACCGCCGGGCTGGCCGCTCATCCGCTGAGCCAGCTCATCGACGTCGCCGCCACCCGCACGGCCCTCGGCGCGCTGCTCGACGTCGCACCGGACCGGCTGCTGCATGTCGCCAGAGTGGGTCGGCCCAACCGACCGGCGCCCCGATCGGCGCGCCGGGTCGGCGGTGCCTGAGGGCGGTGCGCCGCGTGGGCGACCAGCGGTCACGCGGCGTGCGGCCACGCGCCGATCAGCCGTTGCGGCGTACCTCGGCGGCGGCCCCGACCAGGTGCCGCAGAGCGGCCTCGACCTCGGGGTAGGCGCGGGTTTTCAGGCCGCAGTCCGGGTTCACCCACAACCTGCGGGCCGGCACGGCCGCCACGGCCCGGCGCAACGCCTCGACGACCTCGGCACGCGGTGGCACCCGGGGCGAGTGGATGTCCCACACCCCCGGGCCGACGCCCCGGCCGTAGCCGATCGCGGCGAGGTCGTCGAGGACCTCCATCTTGGAACGGGACGCTTCGATGCTGGTGACGTCGGCGTCGAGGGCGTCGATGGCGGTGATCACCTCACCGAATTCGGAGTAGCACAGGTGGGTGTGGATCTGGGTGTCGTCGGCGACGCCGCTGGTGGCCAGCCGGAACGCACCGACGGCCCAGTCCAGGTACGCCTTCTGGTCGGCCCTGCGCAGCGGCAACGTCTCGCGCAGCGCCGGCTCGTCGACCTGGATGACCCGGATTCCGGCGGCCTCCAGGTCCCGGCACTCGTCGCGCAGCGCCAACGCGACCTGGTCGGCGGTGTCGGCCAAAGGTTGGTCGGTGCGGACGAACGACCAGGCCAGGATGGTGACCGGGCCGGTGAGCATGCCCTTGACCGGTTTGCTCGTCAGCGACTGCGCGTAGGTGGACCAGTCAACCGTCATCGGCGCCGTGCGGGACACGTCGCCGTGGATGATCGGCGGGCGTACGCAGCGGGAGCCGTAGGACTGGACCCAGCCGTGTTCGGTGGCGGCGAACCCGTCGAGCTGTTCGGCGAAGTACTGCACCATGTCGTTGCGTTCCGGTTCGCCGTGCACCAGCACGTCCAGGCCCAACTCTTCCTGCAACCGGATGACCTGCGCCACCTCCGCGCGCATCCGTTGGACGTAACCGGCGTCGTCGAGGCCGCCCGCCCGGTGCGCGGCGCGGGCCTTGCGCAGCCCGGCGGTCTGCGGGAACGACCCGATCGTGGTGGTCGGCAGCTCCGGCATGGCCAGCCGTTCCTGCTGGCGGGCGGCCCGGGTGGGATAGTCGCCGCGCTGTCGGTCGGCCGGGCGCAGCGCGGCGAGGCGGCCACGGACCTCGTCGTGACGCCAGGCGGTCGGGGCGGCCGGTAGTGGCGCCGGTAGCGCGGTGGTGCCGTCGCGCAACGCGCGGCCGAGCAGGACGATCTCGTCGACCTTCTGCCGGGCGAACGCCAGCCGCTCCGACAGCCGGGGGTCGAGGCGTGTCTCGGCGGACACGTCGACCGGGACGTGCAGCAGCGAACAGGACGAGGAGACGGCGACGTGGTCGGCCAGTGCGGTGACCGTCGCGCCCGCGGCCACGGCGGCCCGCAGGTCGGTACGCCAGATGTTCCGGCCGTCCACCAGCCCGGCGACGATCGTCTTGCCGCCCAGCGGCCCGGCGGCGGCGAGGCGGTGGAGGTTGCCCGGTCCGGCGACCAGGTCCAGGCCGACCGCGTCGACCGGGGTGTCCAGCAGAGCCGGCAGTGCGTCGCCGAGGTCACCGAAGTAGGTCGCCACGAAGATCTGTGGTCGGTGGGCGAGTTCACCGAGCCGGGTGTAGGCCCGGCGGAGGGCGTCGATCTCGGCCGGGCTACGGTCGGCGACGTAGGCGGGCTCGTCCAGTTGCACCCAGTCGACTCCCGCGTCGGCCAGGGCGGCGAGGATCTCGGCGTACGTCTCGACCAGGTCGTCGAGGCGGGCGAACGGATCGTCGCCCTTGGCCAGCAGCAGGAACGTGGCCGGTCCGACGAGCACCGGCCGGGTGGTGACGCCCAGGTCGCGGGCCTCGGCGTACTCGCCCAGCGCCTTCGCCGGGTTGGCGGTGAAGACGGTGTCGGCGTCGATTTCCGGCACCAGGTAGTGGTAGTTGGTGTCGAACCACTTCGTCAGCTCCAGCGCCGGCTCGGCGTCGACACCGCGCGCCATGGCGAAGTAGGTGTCCAGCGCGGACAGGCCCAGCCGAGCGAACCGGGTCGGGACCGCGCCGACCGCGACCGCGGTGTCGAGCATGTGGTCGTAGTAGGAGAACGTGTTCGACGGGATCGCGTCGAGCCGGGCGTCCCGCAGCGTCCGCCACACCTCGGCCCGCAACCCTGCCGCGACATGCTCCAGGGCGTCGGCGTCGATGGTGCCGGCCCAGTACGCCTCGACGGCCCTCTTCAGCTCACGATTGGCACCGATGCGTGGGTAGCCGAGCACGGTGCTCTGCCCGAATGCGGTACTCACCAAGGGGGTCCTTCCCTCGAAGTGTCCGGCGGACACGGGAGGGGAAGGCGGGTACACCTGAGGTACCGGCATTCGCCCTGACCCTCCCGAGAGGCCGTCGGCGGCGCACACCGGCGGCGTGCGCAGCACTGGCAGGTCTTCGGACTCGCGGGCATGACACCAGGTCGCCTACTGGCCGTCGCTTCCCAGACCTCACGGTCCAGTGCTTCGTTGACGGCGGTCGTTCCCACTCACCGCTGCGGGGCAGTCCCGGTTTCACACCGGGTTCCCTCTTACGACGCCCCACCCTCGCGGACGGGACGAACCAGCACCACCGGCCATCGTACGGCCCGCACCGCCCGACCGGTCGCCGGTGTCCGAGGTACGAGACGGGGCCGACGGTGACGCACGGGTCCAGGGTGCCGGCAGGCGAGAAGCGCTTGACGCGCCGATGCCGATCGAGAAAGGTCGATTCAAAGCTCCGTTTCCGGTGTCATGACACGGGGAGGATCAATGAAAGCCATCGTCACCACCGCCGTCGCCGCGGCCCTGCTGCTGCTCACTCCGGGCAGCGCGCCCCAGAGCCAGCCGACCTCCGACGCACCCTGCGCTCGGCAGATCCACCCGAACCCCAGCTTCGAGCGGGGCACCACCGGCTGGGAGGCCGGCCCCCGCATCGTCGTGCTCGGTGACGCGAACCGACCCGCGCGTACCGGCCGCGCGTACGCCACCTTCGCCGGGCTGGACGTGTCGCGTACCGATCTGCTGCGCGCCACCGTCACGGTGCCGGCCAACTGCGACCTGACGGTCCGCTTCTGGGTCCGGACCACCACCACCGAGACCATCCGCGGCGATTACCTGAACGTCGGACTGGCAGTCACCGGGATCCCTCCGAAGACGAGGCACTCGCTGGCCTTCAACAGCGGCTCGCAGTGGCGGGAGTACACCATGTCGAGCGGCACCGCGACGATCGAGCGCACCGCGACGGCCGTCTTCCTCGCCAGCGAGATGGCCGGCAACGGCGTCACGACCTTCGACGTCGACGACGTGACCTTCACGTTGAGCTGACCACGAAGGAGCCGCCCACACGCGCTCCCGGCCGCCCGTTGCCCTGCTGGCACCGGGCGGGCGGGCGTGTCCGCCGCGACCCGCCCCGCCCGCTCTCAGTGACGCCTACGGGTCGAGCAGAAGCGCTTCGGCTCCCACCGGCCGGAAGCCAGCCGCCTGGAAAGCGCGGACGCTGCGGGCGTTGCCGGCGGCCTGCTGCGCCCAGACGGGCTGGCGCTCGGGCACCAGATGGCGGGCGGCCGTCGCCAGTGCCCGCCCGAGGCCCCGGTGGCGATGCCCCTCGTCGACCTCGATCGCCGTTTCCCAGCGGCCTGCCACACCGCGGCCGAGGATGACCACTCCGCCGTCGGCCGTCCAGACCCGGAGGTCGTCACGGCGCTTCCGTGCCCTGATCTGACGTGGATGATCCGCGTCCGCAGTCTCTTCGAGCTTCAGTTGGGGCTCACCGGCGAGAGGGCTCGCCACCGTCAAGAGGTCGATCGTGTCCATCGAGCGCCGGGTGCGGTCGAGCAGCGCGCTCAGGAAGGCCGGATTCATCGCAGCCGCCAGGGCGTCGCAGTCGAGAGCAGCAAGCGTGCGGCGCACCCACAGCGGGTCCTCGTCGGTGAAGATCACGGAATGGGCGGTGAATGCGACAACTCCGGCATCGCGGCTGCTTGGCTGTGGCACCACGGTGATGCCGCCGTCCGGTGCCGGGAAATGCCCCTGGGCTGCCGCCTTGAGGATGTCGGCCAATGCGCTGCCCATGATGGTCCTTTCCCGGCTCCGGCGGTCCCCACGGGTCGGTCCCGAGCGTGTCAGCTCCACGGTGATCGTGGTGCCCGTGAACTCACTGGGCGCCCGCGCTCTCAGGTGTTCAGCCCGCGATGCGTTCATACCGCAGTGGGAATCGAATCTCCCGCTTGAGCAGGATGCGGGCGACCCACGCGTCAACGAACATACACGTATGTCACGTACACTTCGGACAATCAAGATCATGGTCACCAGCGTCGCGCTGGTGACCACACTCGCTGTCGTACCCGCATCCGCCACCGCGCAGCCGGGTCCGGCAGCCGGGCCAGCCGCCGGTGGGCTGGATCGCGCCGAGCTACGCGCCGCTCTCGCCGCCGTGCCCGAGGCCGGCGTCCCGGGCGTGCTGGTCGCGGTGCGTGACGGCCGACGTGACTGGCGCGACGCCGCAGGCCAGGCGTTCCTGACCAAGCCCCGACCGATGCAGCCGCAGATGCGGCATCGGATCGGCAGCATCACCAAGACGTTCGTCGCCACCACCGTGCTGCAGCTCGTCGACGAGGGCCGGCTGGGCCTCGACGACCCGATCGGGCGGTGGCTCCCCAACACCGTGCCGGGTGAGCTCGGCGCCCAGGTCACCGTCCGGATGCTGCTGAACCACACCAGCGGCATCGGCAACTACACCAACGCGATGATCGACTCGTACGCGTCGATCGACCGGATGCGGGTCACCACGTACGCCCCGGCGGAGCTGGTCGCCACGGGCCTGGCCATGCCACCGACAAACGCTCCCGGCGCCCGGTTCAGCTACTCCAACACCAACTACGTCCTGGCCGGGCTGCTGATCGAGAAGATCACCGGCAACGACGCGGCAGCCGCGGTGCAGCGACGTATCCTGCGGCCGCTGAAGCTCAACGGAACATCCTTCCCCGGCACCGACCCGAGGATCCGTGGCCCGCACAGCGGCGCCTACTTCGCCCCGTTCGGAGTACGCGACCTCAGCGAGTTCAACATGAGCTGGGGGTGGACGGCGGGCGAGATGATCGCCACCACGGCGGACCTGAACAC
Organism: Micromonospora lutea; assembly: GCF_016863535.1. GTDB lineage: Bacteria > Actinomycetota > Actinomycetes > Mycobacteriales > Micromonosporaceae > Micromonospora > Micromonospora lutea. The sequence continues at coordinate 36,349 of NZ_BOPB01000037.1, read as the reverse complement.
CTTCTTCCGAGCGTTGCTCGCCGGTGACCTGCTCAGCCCGGCCACCCTCGACGAGATGCTCACCGGGGTTCCGATGCTGCCGGAACTGCCCGAAGCCGGCCGCTACGGTCTCGGCATCTACTCGCTGCCCACTCCCTGTGGAGAGTTCTGGGGCCACGACGGCGCGGTCTTCGGGCACCTGACGATCTCCATGCACAGCCGCGGCGGCGCACGTCAGGTGTCGACCGGGATCAACATCAGCCACTATCAGGTCGGCCTGCCCGATCCGCACCCGATCGACATCGCCTGGAGCACGTTGCTGCTCACCGCGATGTGCCCGACCGGTGAGGTGACCAGCCGCTCGGCAGCGACCCTGCCGCAGTTGCCGAGCGTGACCCGGATGCCGGGCAACGATGCGGTGGTGGCGGTGCCGTAGCCGCCCTGCCGTCCGTCAGCCCTGGGCAGGTCGCTCCAGGGCCTGACCCGGTTCCTTCGCGCATCCCGGTGTGGGAGTGGCGAGAGGTGGGCCGCCTCGGGAACCGGTTGGTACCGCAGGCTGTACCTTCTGGGCCGGGAGGCACCGGTTGTGCCTGCGGTCGCCTATGGTCTCTGCCGGGGAGGTACGGATGCCGCGCAGAGACTCCGTCGGGAATCCGGTCGCTGTAGAACCGGTGAGTTCGGACCGTGGACGCGCGGTGCGGCAGTACCTCCGGGACCGGGTACGGATGTCTGTCGACGCTGTGGAGCATCTCTTCGGCGGCCTCGGCACGTCGATCCTGGCCTTGGCGGCGGTCCTGATGCTGCTCCTGGTGGGACTCGCCTGCCTGGTCGGTGTCGGCCTGCGGGTGGTCCCGTCCGCGGCGAAGGCGGTGCGATCGACCGCCAACCGGGAACGAACCCGACTGTCGTCGTGGGCGCGGGACCTGCCCGTACCGCCGCCCGTTCCGGCTGATCTACCCGGTGTCCTGCGTGACCGGTGGATCCGGCGCGAGTGTGCGTTCGTGGCCGTCCATGCCACGATCGGGTTCGGCCTGGGCGTGCTCGGGTTGACGATGCCGATCTCCGCCGTGCAGAACCTCCTCTTCCCGTTGTACTTCTGGTTCCTGCCGCCGGAGCTGGGCGGACCAGGCTTCGTCAACTGGCGGATCGACGGGCTGCCCGACGCCCTGGTGGTGGGGTTGATGGGGGTCGGCTGGCTCGCCGCCACCGTGGCGCTCGGTCCGACGATGGCCCACCTCCAGTCGCTGCCGGGGCGGCGTCTGCTGACATCGCCGCGCGACGTCGACACCTCGCTGCGGATCGCCGAGCTGACCGCGACCCGGGCGGCCGCGCTGGACGCGCATGCGGTCGAGCTGCGCCGTATCGAGCGCTCACTGCACGATGGAGCGCAGAATCGGCTGGTCGCGGTCACCGTGCTGCTCGGCGCGGCGCGGCGGGCGCTGGCCCGGGATCCGGCGCGGGCGGAGGAGATCCTGGACCGGGCCCACGAATCGGCCGAACTGGCGCTGGCGGAGCTGCGTACCGTGGTGCGCGGCATCCTGCCGCCGGTGCTCGACGATCGGGGGCTCACCGCTGCCCTCGATGGTCTGGCCGCTGGCTGCGGCGTGCCGTGCACCGTGGATGTCGACGTCCGGGGCCGATGCGCGGCGTCGGTCGAGGCGACGGCGTACTTCGTGGTGGCGGAGGCGTTGACGAACGTCGCCCGGCACAGCGGCGCCGGCACGGCGGCGGTCACCGTCCACCGCAACGCCGACCGGCTGCACGTGTCGGTCGTCGACGACGGCCGCGGCGGCGCCGACGAGGGCAACGGCTCGGGGATCGGCGGCATCCGTCGGCGGGTGGACGCCCACGACGGCCGTTTCACCCTGACCAGCCCACCTGGTGGGCCGACGACACTACTCGTGGAGCTGCCGTGCGGATCGTGATCGCCGAGGACGACGCCCTGCTGCGGGAGGGCCTGGCACTGCTGCTGCGGGCCGAGGGTCTCGACGTGGTCGCCGCCACCGACTCACCGACGACCTTCCTGTCCGCTGTCGACACCTTCGCACCGGACGTGGCAATCGTCGACGTCCGGATGCCGCCGACCCACACCGACGAGGGCATCGTGGCCGCCGTCGAGGCCCGGCGTCGGCACCCCGCCCTCGCGGTGCTGGTCCTGTCGGCGTACGTCGAGCAGACGTTCGCCACCGACCTGCTCGCCGACGGTACGGCTCGGCTCGGCTACCTGTTGAAGGAACGGGTCGGTCGGGTCGAGGAGTTCCTCGCCGCGCTGCACCGCGTCGCGGACGGCGGTACGGCGATCGATCCGGAGGTGGTCGCCCAACTGTTCGCGCGCAGCCGCCCCGACAGCACTCTCAGCCGACTCAGCGCAAGGGAACGTGACGTGCTCTCGTTGATGGCGGAGGGCCTCGGCAACACGGCGATCGCGCAGCGGCTCTTCGTCACCGACGGTGCCGTGCACAAGCACATCCGCAGCATCTTCGCCAAGCTCGGTCTCGCGCCGGACGACCGCGCGGACCGGCGGGTCACGGCGGTCCTGCGGTACCTCGAGGACGCCCAGCGGCGCGGTTAGTACAGCCTGCTGCACCCCGGTTGGCCCGTGCGCTAGATCGTCTGACAGCCGCCTCGACCATAGGTTTTCCGTGTATTCGTCCTCCGACGACACGGAGAGGTCAGTCAGGATGTCCATCCACACAGAACCTACGGCCGGCATCGCGGTGCGCGTGGTGCAGCTCGCTCGTACGTATGGCTCCGGACCGCAGGCGGTCACCGCGCTCGCCGGCGTGGACGCGGAGTTCCACCGCGGCACCTTCACGGCGGTGATGGGGCCGTCCGGCTCCGGCAAGAGCACCCTGCTGCAGACCGCGGCCGGCCTGGACCGACCCTCCTCCGGGCAGGTGTGGATTGGCGGCGAAGAACTGTCGCGGCTGACGGAAACCAAGCTGACCAGGCTCCGGCGCAGCCGGATCGGCTTCGTCTTCCAGGCCTTCAACCTGATCGGGGCCTTGACCGTCGAGGAGAACATCCACCTGCCGCTGCGGCTGTCCGGGGTTCGACCGGATCCCGTCTGGCTGCGCGAGGTGGTCGAGCGGGTCGGACTCGGCGACCGGCTGCACCACCGTCCGGCGGAGTTGTCCGGTGGGCAGCAGCAGCGGGTGGCGATCGCCCGGGCGCTCGCGATGCGACCCGAGGTGATCTTCTGTGACGAGCCGACGGGCGCGTTGGACACGCAGACCGCCTCTCAGGTGCTGGCCCTGCTGCGGTCGGTGGTCGACGAGTCACGACAGACGGTGATCATGGTGACCCACGATCCGGTGGCGGCCTCGTACGCCGACCGGGTGATGGTCCTCGCCGACGGTCGCATCGTGCGGGACATGCCGCAGCCGGGCGCCGAACAGATCGCCGAGCAACTGGCGCTGCTCGGGCGTCGCCCGCTTGCCGCCCAGGGGAGCTGAGGCATGGTCAAGCTGGCCGTCCGAATGCTGCGCCACCGGATCGGAAGCGCGGTCGCCACCCTCGTCGCCCTCACCTGCGGCGTCACGATTCTCATGTCGATGGGCCTGCTGGTCGAGTCGGGCCTGCGCTGGGCGCCCACGCCACAGCGGTACACCGCCGCGGACATGCTGGTCGCGCAACGCGAACTCAGCGTCACCTTCCAGGAATTCGGGGAGACCACCACGGCCACGGTCGACCTGCCCGAGGGTGGGACGGTTCCGGTCACGCTCGCCGAGCGCATCGGGCAACTGCCCGGCGTGGCGACCGCCGTTGCCGACCACCCGATCCGGGCGGTCGTGCCGGGTCAGCAGGCGGGGCAGGAGGCGGTCGCCCACGGCTGGCGCAGCGCCACCCTGACGCCGTACGAGCTCGTCGCCGGCGACCAGCCGGGCAGCGACGACGAAGTCGCCGTCGATGTCGGACTCGCCACGGTCGACGGGACCGAGATGCGTCCGGGCAGTCGGCTTCCGGTCCTCGTCGGTGGCGCCCTGCGCGAGTACCGGGTCAGCGGCGTCGTGGACCGCGACAGCGGTGGCGGCGGACCGTCCACGCTGTTCTTCACCGACGGTCACGCCGCGGCGCTGAGCCCGCACCCCGACCGGGCCGCGCTGATCGGGATCGTCCTGGCACCCGACGCTGACCGATCCGCCGTGGCGGCCGACGTCCAGCAGGTCGCCGCCGAGTCCGGAGCGGAGGTCTACACCGGCACCGACATCGGAAAGCTGGAAGAGTCCGAGGCGCTGGCCGCGAGCAACCTGCTGATCCAGCTCGGCGCCATCTTCGGTGGTTACGTGGCGGGCCTGGTGATGGTCGTCGTCGCCGGCACCATCGGACTGGCGGTCCGCCACCGCCGCCGCGACCTGGCCCTGCTGCGCGCGATCGCGGCGACGCCGGGACAGGTGCGACTGCTGATCATCGCCGAGGTCGCCCAGTTGAGCATCGTCTCGCTGCTGATCGGCATACCGGCCGGGCTGGTCGTCACCGGCTGGCTGCGCGGACAACTGGTGTCGCGGAACTTCATCCCCGAGGGCTTCCCGCTCAGCGACGGGGTGTTCGCCGCAGTGGCGGTTGGCGCGGCGACGGTCCTGGTGGCGGTGGCGGCGGCATTGCTCGCGGCCCGTCGTACGGTGAAGATCCGGCCTACCGAGGCGCTCGGCGAGGTGTCGATGGAGCCGGCCCGGAGTAGCAGGGTCCGGTTTGTCGCCGGTCTGGTCGCGCTTGGCGGCGGCGTGGCGCTGACCATGTTCACCACGGCCGCGCGCGGATCGGCCGCCCTCGGCGCGGCGATCGGGATGCTCTACGTCTTCGTCCTCGCCGCCGCGCTGCTCGCACCGTGGATCAACCGGTACGCCGCGCGGACACTCGGCCCGGTGCTGCGGGCCGTCTGGGGCGACAGCGGGTACCTGGCCGCAGCCAACCTGCGGGCGAACGCGCAGGGCATGGCGACCGTACTGACCGCCCTGGTGTTGTCGGTGGGCTTCGGCGGCTCGGTCTGGTTCTTCCAGGACAACCTGCAGCGGGAAACCCTCGCCCAGACCCGTAGCGGGATGCTGGCCCAGCACGCCCTGGTGTCGGCAGCCGGGCTGCCGGAGACAGCAGTGGCGGACGCCCGCGAAATGCCCGGGGTCGTCGCCGCGACAGGTGTCCGTCGCACTTCGGTGATCGTACGGATGATGGGTGCCGCCGAGCCGGTCGCCGCGCAGGGCATCGACCCCGACGGAGCCGACCAGACTCTCGACCTCAAGGTCACCGAGGGTGACCTCACCGAGCTGCGCGGCGCGACGGTCGCGTTGTCCACCCTGCAGGCGTCGTCGCAGCGGGCGAAACTCGGCGACCAGGTCGAGCTGTGGCTGGGTGACGGCACGCCGGTGACGTTACGACTCGTCGCCGTTTACGAACGCGGGCTCGGCTTCGGCGACGTCACCCTCAACCGGGAGACCGTCAGCGGCCACACCGCCACCAACCTCGACGATCAGGTCCTGATCCGCACCGAGGCGGGCAGTGCCGTCGCCCTCACCGACCTTGTCGACCGCTATCCCGGCAGCGGCCTGACCGACACCGGGGTGATCGACCGCGAGTTGGGAAAGGATCTGGCGCTCAGCGCCTGGCTGAACAAGCTGCTCATCGGCGTCATGGTCGGTTACGCCGCCCTGGCGGCCGCGAACACGATGGTCATGGCGGCGTTGGCCAGGGGCCGCGAGCTGGCCCTGCTGCGCCTGGTCGGCGTGACCCGGCGGCAGGTCAAGCGGATGGTGCACGCCGAACAGTTCGGTCTGCTCGGCACCTCACTGCTCATCGGCGGCGCTATCGCCGCCATCACGTTGGTCTCGGTGGTCAGGGCGTTCACCGGGCAGGCGGTGCCCTACGTTCCGGCCCTCGGCTGGGTCTCGATCATCGGCGGTACCGCGCTGCTGGCGCTGGTCACCACCGTGCTCCCCATCGGCGCACTGCTGCGTACGCCGCCGGTCACCGGCATCGGCGTGAAGGAGTGAGCGCCGGTCGGCGCGCGAACTGACCTGTTCTCAGGGGCCTCCCGATCGGGTCGGACCTGCCCGAACACGATGGTCGTCGCCCGGGACCGACCTACTATTGGCACCCGGGCGACACCGTCGGGGGTGGTGTCGCGGCAGAACTCACAACCATGATCGGCACGGACCGACAGCCAGGAGCGCCGCGTTGTTCAGGCGGAGGTGGACGATGACCGCTGGAGTCGGCAGCGCTCACGTCACCCGTACGGCCGTACCGGATGCGGACGCCCGCGACGCCGACCGCTGTTGAGATGGACTGGGCCGGATGGGCGTTGTTCGGGTTGGTGGCCACGGTGGCGCTCACCGCGACGCTCATCTCTGCCCAGCTTGCCGGCCTCACCCGCCTCGACCTTCCCCTGGTGCTCGGGACCGTCGTCACGGCGGATCCGGACCGGGCCCGGGTCGTCGGCTTCTTCATCCACCTCTGTGTCGGCCAGGGTTTCGCCCTCGGTTACGCGACGGCGTTCGCCCTGCTGCACCGGGCGACCTGGTGGCTCGGGGCGGTGTTCGGGCTGCTGCACGTCGGGATCGCGCTGACGGTGATCCTCCCGCTCCTGCCGGGTGTCCACCCGCGCATGGCGTCGCCGCGGGCGGGCCCGTCCAGCATGGCCGTGCTGGAGCCGCCCGGCATGTTCGCTCTCAACTACGGTTTCCAGACTCCGGTGGTCGCGGTGGTCGTCCACGTCATCTACGGGATCGTCCTCGGACTGCTCCTGCGGACCGGCTGACCGGCGCGGCACCGCTCGGGTGGGAGCGGTCGCCATGACGGGCGAACCGGATGGGACGCGCCCTGGTCCCGCGACACCGATCAGCGACTACGGGTTGCTCGGCGACACGCGCACCGCCGCGCTCGTCGCCGGTGACGGCGGCATCGACTGGCTCTGCGTGCCCCGCTTCGACGGCGAGCCGCTGTTCGGCCGGCTGGTCGGCGGCCGGGCTGCGGGCACCTTCCGGGTCGGGCCGGTTGGGCCGGCCACGGTCGTGCAACGGCGCTACCGACAGCACACGGCCACGCTGGAGACGACCTGGGTGGTGGGCGGGGGTCGACTCACCCTCACCGAGGGGATGGTCGCCGAGGCCAACCATCGCCTCCTACCCACGACGCTGATCGTACGGCGTCTGTCCGCCGAGGCGGCAGCGGTCGATGCCGTCGTCGAGTTCGACCCCCGCCTCGGCGTATCGCACCGCCGACCCCGAGTGCGGCAGCGGCACCAGGGCCTGGTGTGTGAGTGGGGGTCAGTTGCGGTGGCTCTGGGCGTCGCACCCGGACTCACCATCGAACCGGGTCGACCGGTTCGGATCACGGTCAGCCCCGGCCACCCGGTCGACCTGGTGCTGGCCGTGGCCCACCACGAGCCGCTGATTCACGTCGAGCCGCTGACGGCCTGGGACCTGCTCGTCGAGGACGAGAATCGGTGGCGGGCCTGGAGCGCGGACATCGACGCATCGCTGCCCTTCCGGGAGGAGGTGGTACGCAGTCTGCTGACCCTGCGGTTGTTGACCTATTCGCCCTCCCGGGCCCCGGTGGCCGCGCCCACCACGTCGCTGCCCGAGGCCCCCGGCGGGATACGGAACTGGGACTACCGCTACGTCTGGCCCCGAGACGCCAGCATCGGTGTCAGCGCCTTCCTCAGCGTCGGCAAACCCGACGAGGCGCAAGGGTTCCTCGCGTGGCTGTTGCACGCCAGCCGGTTGCAGCGGCCACGCCTGCCGGCCCTGCTCACCCTGCACGGCCGTCACGTGCCGTCAGAACAGGACCTGCCGGGCTGGCCCGGCTACCTCGACAGCGTCCCGGTACGGGTCGGCAACGGGGCCGCCGGCCAACACCAACTCGACGTCTACGGCTGGGTGATCGACGCCGCGTGGGGGTCCGTCCAGGCAGGGCACCGTCTCTACAGCGAGACGTGGCGGGCGGTGCGTGGCTTCGCCGACGTGGTCGCCCGGCGCTGGCAGGAGCCCGACGCCGGCATCTGGGAGGTACGCGAGCCCGACCAGCACGTCCACTCCAAGCTGATGGGTTGGCTCGCCCTGGACCGGGCCCTGCGTATCGCCGACACCCATCCGCTACCCGACCGCCACCGCCACCGGTGGCAGCAGGCCCGAGCCGCCATCGCCGCCGAGGTCCGGACGCGTGGCTTCGACCCGGCGGTGGGCAGCTACGTCCGCAGCTACGGCTCCTCGGACCTCGACGCGGCCCTGCTCGTCCTGCCCCTGCTCGACCTGGACAGCGCCGGATCGTCGCGGGTACGCGGCACCATCGACGCGATTCGTGACCGGCTCCGCGCCGGTGACGGCCTGCTCTACCGCTACCCACCCGGACGGGACGGCTTCCCGGGCGTCGAGGGCGCCTTCCTGCCCTGTTCCTTCTGGCTGGTCCAGGCCCTGGCCCGGACCGGACGCCGCGCGGAGGCGATCGACCTGTTCCAGACGCTGCGGAGGTACGCCAACCCCCTCGGTCTCTACGCCGAAGAACTCGACCCGGCGACCGGCGCCCACCTCGGCAACTTCCCCCAGACGCTGACCCACGCCGCGCTCATTCAGGCCGCACTCGCGATCCGGGACGCCGACGCCTGAGCCCGGACCACACCGGGTACGCCGACGACGCCCCGGGCAGCTGATGCCGGACGGCGAGTCGTCGACCGACGTGGCGGCGACGACGGGCTACACCTGCCAGTCCTCGGCCGCCGTCAGTGGCACTGGCGCGGGCCGGTCCACCGTCGTTGTCAGCTCGATCCGCCGCCCTTCCGTCGCCGCCCGCAGCAGACTGATCATCGTTTCGAGGATGTGCAGCGCGACCTCGCCTCCGGCGCGCGGCGGACGCTGAACGTCGGCCCGGACCAGGTCGATCAGGCCGAGGCCTCGGGAGCCCCCGGCGTAGCCGGAACGCGGTTCGACAACGCGCCACTCGGTGTCGCCGAGTGCGAAGCGGCGGACTTCGCCATCGAAGTTGTTCGGATCGGGTACGGCGAGGGTGCCGGTCTCCCCGTGGACCTCGATCGGTGCGGCCGTGGTCGCGACGCCGTCGAAGGTTGTGGTGATGGTCGACAGAGCACCGTTGGCATGCTCAAGCACACCTGTCACATGGGTGTCCACCTGCACCGGGATCCGCTGGCCCAGCCGCGCCCCCGAGCCGATGACCCGCTCGGGACGCAATCGGCTGCCGGCTCCGCTGACCGCGCGAACCGGCCCGAGCAGGTGCACGAGCGCCGCGATGTAGTACGGCCCCATATCGAACAACGGGCCGCCACCCGGCGCGTAGTAGAAGTCGGGGTTGGGATGCCAACGCTCGTGCCCGGGCGTCACCATGACCGCCGACGCGGACAGTGGACGCCCGATGAGACCACCGTCGATCGCCGCACGGGCCGTCTGCGTCCCCGTGCCCAGGACGGTGTCCGGCGCGCATCCCACGCGGACGCCAGCCGTCGCGGCCCGTTCGATGATCGAACGGCCCTCCGCGAACGTCACGGCGAGCGGCTTCTCGACGTACACGTTCTTGCCCGCGTCGATCGCGGCGAGCGAGAGATCGGCGTGTGCCGCGGGGATCGTGAGGTTGAGGACCGTCTGCACGTCCGGGTGGGCGAGCAGACGCTCGACGCTCACCGCCTCGGCACCGGGAATCGCGGCGGCGACCGCGGCCGACCGGGACGGGTCGAGGTCGGCCAGAGCGGTGATCCGCACCGCCGGGTGACCGGCGAGTGTGTCCAGGTACGCCTTCGAGATGACCCCGAGACCTACGATGCCGACGCGGTGCGGGTCGCCCACATCATCCCCCTCTCGATGACGGTACGGACGGCTGCGTGCTCCAGCACGTCGAGGCTGTGGCCAGGGGTCGTCACGACAATGCGGCCGGCGCCCCAGTTTCGGGTCCAGATCGCCGGTGAGGTGACCGGCCGATGCCAGGGATGCCACGCCTGCGTCGGATGGGTGGTGACGGCCAACACGTCGATCAGGTCGTCGTGCAGCACCCAGTACTGCTCGGTGAGCAGGTCGAAGTCGTCGAGTCCCGCCGTGATCGGGTGCGCCCGGCCGAGGTCGGTGAGGCGCACCCGGTACGGCAGGAAGCTGTCCTCCTCACCACCGCGACGCGCACACGGCTCGACCCCCGGATGGGTCGCGAACTGGCCGCCCACCAGATGCAGGTACTCGGCTGACGCGCGGAACGAGTCCACGATTCCGCCGTGCCAGCCGGTGAAGCCGGTGCCGGCGACGACCGCCGCGTTGAGGCCCGCCACCTGCTCCGAGGTGATCTCCGACATCGTCACGCACTGCACGATGAGGTCGAGGTCGGCCATTTCGGTGGCATCGGCGTAGATCTCCGTCGAGCCCTCGACCCGGACGGCGTAGCCGTTACCTTCGAGGAAGGGAATGAACAACTCCGTTGCCTCGACCGGCCGGTGCCCCTCCCAGCCGCCCCGGACCACCAATGCTCTCCGCTGCGCCACCCTCGCTCCCTTCTCCCCCGGCCCGTCGCCACCGGGCCGCCCAGTTCACCCGACGACCGCCCGCCGAAGCCGCTGCGTGTCGAGCACCGAAACCGTACCCGTGATTGCCGACAAAGGCGGACGGCGCAGATCAGGATGTCGACCGGGGCCGGAGACCAGCCGGCAACTCCTGGATACCGGTGGCATGGACATCAGGCCCGGTGTGAGGATGCGTTAATGGTCGACGATGCGCTGCTCGCCCGGGCTCGGGAGGTCTGGCGTGAGATGGCAGGCGTTCCGATGGCCTTTCCCGCTGACGGCGGCGTGGACGTGGCCATCTCGGACAGATCGCAGCTCTGTCCACCGGGTTGGGTCGGGATCGTCACGTTGGGCAACGCCGCCATCGTCACCGTGTCGGCAGACAGGTGGGCCGGAAGCGTACGCACGGCGCTGCTCGGCCTGCCCGTCGAGGTACTGACCGACCCCGACCGGCTACGCGCCCTGCTGCCGGTCGCCGAGGTGCTGGGTCCGGCGAGCCTGGCTTACCTCGACGACGGCGACTTCCGGGCGGCCGGGTTCCACACCGTGGATGTGGTCCCCGGAGACCATCCCGATCTCGCCAGACTCCTGGCCTCTGTCCCGGTGGACGACGCCGACGAATGTGGGTTGGCCGACATCACCTCCCCCGCGTTCGTGGCGCGCCACGGCGACGATGTTGTCGCGGCGGCTGGCTATCGGCACTGGCCGGGGTCGGTGGCGCACATGTGCGTACTCACCGAGCCGGCTCGACGTGGGCGCGGGCTGGCACGTGCCGTTGCCTCCGCAGCAGTCGCAGATGGTCTCGCCAACCATCTGCTGCCGCAGTGGCGGGCTCGGCCGGAGCCGTCGCGCCGAGTGGCGCAGGCGTTGGGGTTTCGCCAGCTTGGCGCTCAGTTGAGCATCCGGATCGGGCCCTGAGCCCACGCCAGGTCACCGAGGCCGACCAGGCCGCCGATCAGGATCGCCAACGTCAACTGCCCGTGGTCAGCGCGATGTCCCGGCTTGGTACCACCGCGTCGGTGAGCTGAGCCTGCGTCAGCAGGGTGCCCGGCACCAGGGTGACCGTTGCGAACTTGCCCACGACGTCGTCGGCCGCGCTGGCCCTGATCGGTTTGAGTGCCGGGTCGACAGTGATCCGCACCGTGGTGAGGTCCGACCGGTCGATGACGGTGCCGACCTCGACCCTGGTCCCCACCGCCAGGTACTCCTCGGTGCCGACCATGCGCAGCACCGAAACCGCGATCAGCCCGCTGGTGGAGACCAACGCCACCGCAAGCCAGACCGACACCGGCCGCCACCGACGTTGCTGGCCGACCCGAGGAAGGGCGTGCGGCGCTGTCACCGGCGCGGAGGCATCGGTGTCCTTGTTCGCCGACGTGGTCATGACGTGACCACCGACAACTCGTCGATGTCGAACGGCGCTGCCGCATCAGCGGTGATGATCAACGTGGGACCTCCTCGGGTCGCCCAGGGCCGCCGTCGCTGGACCGCTGGCAGAGGAGGGTCCTCCACCGAGCGGTCCAGCCCCCGTTGTCAGCGGCGGCCGGGCAGGGGCGCCGATGGCGTTGCCCCGCGCCGACGACCGGGTGCGCCAGCGGACGCCTGCGATAGGCATCCCCCGTTTCGCTCCTCACAGAGCTGATCCCTCTCACTGACGGCTCCGCCCGTTCGGGTGGCCGGACCAGGCAAAACACCGACCGCACAACGCATGTTGAGCGGTTTCCCGTACGCACTCAACAGGTGTTGCTCCAAACAGGAGCGAGCATACGCTTACTTTGCGTACGCGTGTCAACGCCTGTTTACTAAGGCGCGCATCTGCGACACTGGCGTTTAGTCGTTGAAGGGTTGAGAGTGATGGCCGACGATCAACACGTTGAGCAGGAGCTACCGCCTCTCGACACTCTCGCTGCCCGGCTGGAGTACCTGTTCGAAAAAATCCGCCCCACCCCTGAGGAGCTCGGCGACTCCAACGAGCCCGGCCGCAAGTACACCAACAAGGAGATCGCTGACAAGATCAACGCCATGGCGAGCGAAACCGGAGTCAGCATCAGCGCCGCCTACATCGGAGAGTTACGCCGCGGCGTGGCCAGCGACCCCCGCACCTCACACGTACGCGCCCTGGCCGACGTGTTCGGGGTGAACAGCGGCTACTTCGTGGACGACGTCGCGGCACGACGCATACAGGAACAACTCACGCTGCTCAGCGAGCTGCGCCGGATGGACGTCAAGCAGGTCGCGCTGCGCCAGGTCCTCGCCGACAATGGACTGTCGGCGACGGACACGCAGCTCATCGAGCAGATGGTGGCCCGGCTGCGGGCCGTCGCCGCCGGCACCGGCCTGGGCGACGCCGACGCCGCACCAGACGGTCGCTCTTAGCCGTGCAAATCCTTCAGTGGCAGTATGCTGACGAGCAGGGGATCGCTGACGTGAGTTTGCACCGACTGCGCAAGAACTGCGAAAAGATCGTCGCTGAGCTGGAGATACCGGAGCCATTCGAGATCCGGAAACTCTGCGACGTACTCGGCGAACGGCGTGGCCGCCCCATCCACCTTCTGCCGATCAAGCTCCCGGCTCACTCGGTGGTGTGCGGGATGTGCGTCCCCACCGGAGAATTCGACGCCATCTTCTTCGAGCAGGACACTTCGCCGCTGCACCAACTGCTGATCATCAGTCACGAGTTGGGCCATCTGATCGCCGGGCATCGGGCCACCGAGGCCCTGGACCCGGCGGCGTCGCGTCTGCTCCTTCCCGACCTCGACCCGGCGCTGGTCCAGCGCAGCCTTGGCCGCAGCAACTATGCCGCCGCTGAGGAACGCGAAGCCGAAATGATCGGCTCGTTGATTCTGCGGCGGGCTCGCAGCGGCCGCGACACGGTGAGCGAGTCACCATTGGACAGCCGCCAGGCCGAGCTGTATGGCCGGCTGCGGCACTCGCTGGAACACCCCGACTGGTAGGCCGACATGGACACCATTCTGTACGGCGTATGTGCGGTGGCCGGCTGGTTCGCCTTCAGCTACATGCTCCGGCTCCAGCATCGGCAACCCAGCCAGGTCCGGGGCGCGATCTGTGTGGCACTCGGCGCCTTCGCCACCGGGATCACGCTCGCCATCCCGCCCCTCGCCGCCGGCATCGACCAGGCGTCCGGCCTACCCAACCTCGCCAAAGTCATCTCCCACGGGTGCGCCATGACGATCGCCGCGAGCGCCCAACACATGCTGCTCCACCTCGCGCTCCCACCGGCCAGAGCGGCGGCCCGTAGCCGACTCTGGGTCTGGATCGCCAGCGGAGCCTTCCTCTCCATGGTCGGTCTGTTCGCCTACACGCTCACCTACGACACCCCGGTGCTGCTGACGGTCGAGTACGCCCGAGACTCCGCCGTCACCGCGTACCTGCTGATCTTCATGGTCGTCGGCTTCTTCGCCTACTGCACGGACATCGCCCGGCTGTGCTGGCGCTTCGCCCGCATCTGCGGGCGCCCATGGCTGCGCCGGGGTCTTCGCATCACCGCCGTCGGCGCCGTCTTCGCCCTGCTCTACAGCACCAACAAGATCGCATATCTGATCGCCCACTGGAGCGGCTATCAACCCACCGGCGAACGGGAGATCGCCGCGGTCCTGGTCACGATCAGCGCCCTGCTCATGATGATCGGCCTGACCATGCCGGCCTGGGGTCCGATCCTCACCATCACCCGGCGCTGGGACGACTTCCGTTCCTACCGACGCCTCGAACCGCTTTGGCGCGACCTCGTCAACGCCCTGCCCGAACTCGAACTCGACGCGAGTCTGCGCCAACGACTCGGAGCCGTCCGTGACATCGACTACGCCCTGACCCGCCGCGCCGCAGAGATCCGCGATGGCTGTCTCGCCCTGCGCCCGTACATGGACAGCAGGGTGACCGCGCTGGCCGGGCAGCATGCCGAGCGGGCTGGCCTGACCGGCGACGAGCGGCGAGCCACGATCGAGGCGGCACACCTGGCCTGCGCGCTCCGCGCGCACCAACGGGGGCTCATCGCCGCGCTTCCCCTGCCCCCCGACGACCTGCACCGCCCCGCCGGCGGCTACGCCGGGGAGATCGCCTGGCTGACGCTCGTATCCGACACCTACGCCAGTTCGCTCGTGGTCGCCCAGTCGCTCGCCGCTTCCCGACGCCTCCCCGTCCAGAAGTCCGCGCTTGGAGACCGCAGCCGATGAGGACCCGCTACGCCAATCTCGCTCGTACCCGTGCCCTCGATCCCGAGCACGACTACCTGGCGATCTACCAGACGATGCTGCGCTACGAGTTCCCGTGGGACATGAAGCTGGGCCTCAACCTCGCCTTCAACAGGTCCTTCTCCATCCCTGCCATCGCCGCCGTGCACACCGCCACCGGAGAACTGACCGAACGCACCCAGAAACGCATCGACGACACCGGCCTGCTCATGTACGAAATGGTGCTCAACGGCTTCGACCAGCCCCGCGGCCGGGACGCCCTGCGGCGGGTCAACCAGATCCACCGCCCGTACGACATCCCCGACGACGACTTTCGCTACGTCCTCGGCTGCCTGGTGGTCGTCCCCACCCGCTGGCTGCAGCAGTACGGCTGGCGTCGACCCTGCTGCCACGAGCGCCAAGCGACCTACCTCTTCTACCGGGAGCTGGGCCGTCGGATGGGCGTCACCGACATCCCCGACTCCTACGAGGCGTTCTCGGCCTGGTTCGACGCGCACGACGCGGCCCATCTGAAGCCCAACGACGACGCGGCCACCATCGAGCGCGGCACCCGCGACCTGATGCTCACCCGCATCCCCAAACCCCTCGCTCCGCTCGGCAACGCACTGGTCAGCGCCATGTACGACGCACCACTGCGCCGCGCGACACAGGTCGAGACACCGGCCTGGCCGATCCGAGCGGGCCTGCACCTGGCGCTGAAGGCGCGCGCCCGGCTCCAACGCTGGTTCGGCGCACCCCGCACCACGCCGCTGTTCGCCGACGGCATCACCACCAAGACCTACCCCGACGGGTACGACATCAATCAACTCGGCCCGCAGCAGGACCGGCCCACGAACCCTGCCGCCCCTGCTCAACCGGGCTACGGTGGTTGAGTAACCGTTGCCACGAGAAGGGGTGAGCAATCTTGGCGAGCATCCATGAGCTGGATGACAAGGCACTGCTGGACCTGGCCCGCCGCACCGACACGCTCGGCGTGTTGTCGGTGTACGTGAACGCCGATCCGGCAGCCGACCGGAACGCCACGATGATCGACCTGAAGAACCGCTACCGGGAACTGCAACGCCGCATCGCCGAGGAAGGGCCGGCGGAGCGTCGCCGGGAGATGACCGCCGCGCTGGACCGGCTCGCAGCCGAGGTGGAGCGACTCACCGCGCCGACCGAGCCCGGCCGGGGCCGGATCGTGTACGCCGCGCTCGGCGGCGACTGGGTGCTGCGCCTGAACAGCCAGATGCCCGTACCCAACCGCGTCGTGCTCGACGACGGACCGTTCATCCACCCGTTGCTGGAACTGCTCGACGAAGGCCGAGCCGCCGGGGTCGTGCTGGTCTCCGCCGACGACGCCCGGGTGCTGGAATGGCGGCTCGGTCAGCTGCAGCCGGTAACTCGCCTGGAACAGGAAGAAGTCGAGGCGCCGCACGAGCGAGCCGGTCAGATCGGCGGCGGCCCTCGAGGCCAGTACAACACGCCGATGCTGGAGCACCGGCAGGCCCGCGAGCGGGAGCGGGCGCGGCGGTTCCTGGACCGGGTGGCCGAGGCTGCCGCAGGCATGGCCGCCGAGCGTGGGTGGGAGCGGATCCTCGTCAGCGGCGGTGACCGGTGGACCGATGTGCTCACCGCGAAGCTCCCCGGATCGCTGCAGGAGCCGGTGATCCAGGACACGCGGGTGCTCGCCGGGCTTGACGACGCCGGGCTGCTCACAGCGGTGTCCGAGCGACTGCACGACGACCACGCCCACCGCGAGCGCCGCCTGCTCGAACGGGTCCGCGACGGCGGTCTCGGCCAGGTGGGCGCGCTCGGCCTGTCCCAGGTGGCCGGCGCGCTGCGGGAGGGCCGGGTCGCCCATCTGGTGTACGACCCGCAGGTTCGCTACACCGGTTCGGTGGACGCCGATGGCGCGTTGTACGCCGATGACGAGGTCGTTTCCGCCGGCCACCCGCACACCCCGGAACCGAGGCTGACCGAGCGACTGGTGGAACGCGCGTTGGTCACCGGAGCACGGGTCAGCCCGATCGAGGGGGCCGCTGACGGGATCCTGCGCGACGCATCAGGCATCGGGGCGCTCCTGCGGTGGTGAAGCGGAGTGCCAGCCGCAGCCGGTAACCGTTTGGTGTTTTGCGGCGGTGCGCGGTGAAAGATGGGTGCCGTGACCGTTCTCCGTGGCCTTGCCTTTGATGTTTCCCAGGCCCTCGGGGCCATCGCGGCGCTCCTGGCCGCGCCGATTTCGTCTGCGGACCACCCCGCCCTGGTCGACTCCGACCCGCACACCGGCGAGTGGTCGGCTACCCGTGCCGGCAACTTCGTTCTCGCGCCACTGTGGGAGGGGCCGGACCTGACCGGCCTGAGGGACCCGGAGTGGACCGAGCACCTGGAAGCCGGCGACCGGCACCTGGCCACACTGGCCGGGGCATTGGACGAACAGTGGGGCCCGCACCGTCTGCTCACCATCGATCACCTCATCCGGAACCCGCAGGCGGACCGTCCACCGGTCTACGACGCACTGCTACGCCAGGACCTCTACGGCGACCTGCATGTCTGGACGCCAGGCCAGGCGCCGGACCGGCGCCTGGCCGTCGTCCTCGGGCACAGCGACGGCGACCAACCCCTCACGCTCGCCGCACTGGTCACCGTCGGCCCTCTCCCCGAGCTGCCGAGCTGACCGCCGGCCAGATCGTTCTGCACGTGATCAGCAGGTGGACCTGATCCGCGACCAGACCCGCGCCGGTGCGACGTCTACTGCGACCGGCGCTGCCCCGGTCCGCCGAGGATGTTCTGACATGACCGACGTCAACGGTTGACGCCGTGGGCGGAGCCGATTATCAGGAAGGTGTTCTCGGGCCACACGTAGGAGTTGGCATCATGCGTCTCCGCCGGCCGGAGGAAGATGATCCGCACGAGGCGGGGCCACAAGCGGGTCGACTCGGACCAGGCGCACTGGACCTGCCGCTCACCCAGGTCGGCGCAGTCCCCAACCTGCTTCCATCCGTCGAGCTGACCGGCGACTCCCGACCGCACCTGATCCCACGAGGTAGCGGACGGCATGGCGTAGGTTTCGACCGTTGGAACACCTCGATCGTTACGCAGATCGGTGAAGACCTCGGCCGTCCGGTTGTCGACGACCATCGTGTAATCGCCTGCGGGCAGCACCGTCGACGCCCCCGTCGGCGCCGCGACGGAAACCGGCTCACCGGCCTTCGTCCAGCGCACCCCGGCCACCGCCGCCGCACCCAGGATGAGAACCGCCCCGGCTATCGCAAGAGGAACTCGCACGCCGGGAGTCTATGAACACCAGGCCAACCAGGCGAGCCGGCGGTGCGGGGTCGACGCATCGCCGCGCCTCCGACAACGGCCAGCTTCACCCATGTCACGCCACCGGCGCACCGAGCAACTCGGCTGTTCGCTCCCACAAGCAGGTCGCCAGATGATCGTCCTTGGCCTGCCGGTGGACTGGACCGTTCGGCGTGAGGCGGTGGTAATAACCACCGTTGGTTGTCTGCGGATCAGGCATCGTCGCCAGGTGAACCAGCGGCTCAGCACCCTCTTCGAGGGTGGACAGGCCGCCAAGAAGGCGATACCGGACCAGCGCGGCGACCAACGGGGCTTCCCGGTTGATGTCGGTGGTGGCGATCACTCCGGGATGGAACGCTGTCGCGGTCAGACCACTGCCCCGCGTACGACGGGCCAGCTCGCGGGTGAACAGGATGTTCTGCAGTTTCGTCGTCCCGTACCGCAGCAGCTCGGATCGGTTGCCGGCACCTTCGAGATCGTCGAGATCGACACGGCCGAACCGGTGGCCGTTGCTGGAGGTGGTGATGACCCGCGCCGGCCCGACGGTGGTCAACCGATCCAACAGCAGGTTGGTGAGCAGGAACGGGGCCAGGTAGTTGACCTGGAACATCAGGTCGTGGCCGTCCTCGGTGCGGCTCCGCCGGGTCAGCACGACCCCGGCGTTGTTGGCCAGCACGTCGATCCGCGGGTAGCGGCCCAGCAGCGTGTCGGCGAGCCTGCGTACCTCCGACAGCCGGGCGAAGTCGGCCACCAGCGGCTCGGCGCCGACCTGGCGGGCGACGGCGGCGGTCTTCTCCGGTGACCGGCCGACCACCGCCACGGTCGCGCCGAGGCGGACCAACCGGCGCGCGGCCTCAGCGCCGATGCCCGCGCTGGCACCGGTGATCACGACGGTCTTGCCGGACATGATTCCGTCACCCATGACATCCATTGTCACGGATGGGCACAGAAGGCCCAACCACCCGCCACAGCCTGGGAACGGCTACCGTCCGGCTTTGATGCCGTCACGATAACTGGCCCAGCCATGACCAACCAGGGCGACATCTCAGGAAGACGCGGTCTCGTCAGATGGCGACCAGGGGTCGATCGGCACCTCGTAGACGAGGCGGTACCGGTCGGCGGGAAAGACGATGTCGGCCGTCTCGACCGCCGTCTGCCCGGCGTAGTAGGTGCGCTGGATCGCGATCACCCACCTGCCGCCACGCGGATCGAGGTCGAGGGCGGCGACCTCGACGGGCATCGCCGGCCGGGTCGTAACCTCCTCCACGAACCGATCAATCTGCACGCCGATGAAGTCCATGCGGGCGACGACGCCGATGATCGGGCCACGCTCGGGATACTCGACCGGCGTGCTGCCGGTGACGGCGATCGGCTCGTACGAGTCTGCGAGTTGGATGGGGTCGCCGTCCGCAAGGTAACGGTATCTGGTGTGCATCACTGGATCGCCCGGCTCGATGCCGAGGCGTCCCGCGATGTGCGGCGGCGAGGGGATTCTCTCGCTCTCCGAATCCCAGGTCGGCTGTCTCCCGGCCGCCTCGCTGTCTCGCGCGAATGGCGATGTGCTCCCGAGGCGCTTGCGCATGTCCCGGGAGTGAGCACGACGCATGATGTGCTGATGGTTCAGCGGTTCCCTGGTGGTCATGGCTCAGCGCCGCGCCAGGTGGACATGGCCACAGCCCGGAACAGCTACCGCCCGGCTTTGATGCCGGTGATGAAGGTGGCCCAGGTGACCGAGTCGAAGCTCAGCGTCCCGGCGGTGGGGGCCTTCGAGTCGCGTACGTCGATGGCGGTGCCTCGGTCGCGGACCTCGACGCACTGGCCGTTGCTGCCGGAACGGCTCGACGTGCGCCAGACGTTACGCTCCATGCTCGCTCAACTCCTTGACGAACCTCATCGACTCGGCCGGCGATCGGGCCAGCATCCTCAAATTGTCGTACGCCGCCGACAACCGCGCCAGGTCGCGACTCGATTCGAGGAACAGCTCACCAGCCAGGGTTTCGATGTAGCCCAGCGGCGGGTCGTCGTGCGCGAAGGTGAGCAGAGCGAAGCCGGAGCTGTCCGCCAGGTGCGCGCCGGCTTCGAAGCGGAGCACCTGGATGGTGACATTGGGCAGTTGGCTCACCTTGACCAGGTGGTGAAGCTGCTCGCGCAGCACGTCCGGGCCACCCACCTCAGTCCGCAGAGACGCCTCGGACAGGATGGCGTGCAACCGCAGCGGGGTCGGCTGCCGGTGCAGCACCTCCTGGCGGGTCATCCGAGCGGCGACCCGCTGCTCAACGGTCGCCGGGTCGGTCTCACGGCCGATGATGTTGACCTCGCGGGCGTACCGCTCAGTCTGGAGTAGACCGGGCACGAGCATCGGCTCGAAGTTCTTCAGCTCGGCGGCCTCGGTCTCGTACGCGATGTACGTGGCGTACCTGCCGCCGAGGCGCTGCCACCACCCCTCTTCACGCAGGTCTCGGGCGAGCTCAAGCAGCGATGTGCCGGGTTCTTCGTCAATCCGGACGCCGTAGGTGACCAGCAGCTCCATCACGTCACCGGCGCGAGGCTTGATCTCGCCGGATTCGATCCGGCTGATTCGCGACGTCGAGCAGCGAACGAGCTTCGCAGTCTCCTCACCGGTCAGTCCCTTGGCTTCGCGGAGCTTACGCAGTTCCCGGCCGAGTCGGCGAGATCGCGGCGTCGCGGGCGCGAATCGAGGCATGTCTTGATTCTGCCCCAGTCTCCGCCCGCTCCCCTGCTCCGACTCACGTTCCCAGCAAACCGATCCTGCCTAGGTTCTTGCTTTGCATCATGTGATGCGCAACTGTGATTACCACACGCAGCCGCTTGGGTTCGGAGCGTCGTTTCCGCAATGGCCGCTCCGCATCCCGGGGTGGTGTCGCAGGACTCGCTGAAAGGTGAGAGGTGTGTGGGTGTCGAGTTGGTGATGACGGCGCTCGGTGGAGTGCTGTTGGGGTGCACGGCCGGGCTGTTCGCGTTCCGGGTGAAGTCGCGGTGGTGTCCGCGCTGCGGCGGGTCCACCCACACCATGCCTCCATCAGGGGGCAGCCAATGACCCACCGACGCGACCACAACTCCGTACCGCTCGGGCGGCGGGTGGCCGAGTTTCGGGCCCATCGGGGAATGAGCCAGCAGACCTTCGCCGACCGGCTCGGCAAGTCGAAAAGCTGGGTCGACAAGATCGAGCGCGGCGTACGCCGACTCGACCGTTACTCGGTCATCCGCGAGATCGCCAACGTACTCCGCCTCGACCCGGAGATGCTGCTCGGCCCCCACCAACCACCCGGGACAACACCCCACCTCGACGGGATCGACGGGGTGCGTGCCGCGCTCGCCCGCTACCACCACCGCCCTGAGCGCACCGAGACCGCGCAGCAGGTCAGCGCCCAGGTCGCATACGCCTGGATGGCCTACCACCACGCCCGTTACCCGCAACTGCTCGACACCCTGCCCGACCTGCTCGACGCGACCAGCGGCACCCGGGGCCTACGCACCTCCGCCCACCGGCTCACCGCCAGCGTGTTGGTCAAACTCGACCACGCCGACCTCGGCTGGCTCGCCGCCGACCGAGCCGTGACCGCCGCCGGTGGCCCCATCCTCATCGCCACCGCGACCATCGCCGTCGCCGAAGCCCTGCGCGCCCTCGGCCACCACCACCTCGCTCACACCGCCGCCCTTGCGACAGCGGATCACGCCGACGACGACACCGTACGCGGGACCCTCTACCTCCAGGCCGGGCTCGCCGCCGCCGGCAACGGCGACCGCCCCACCGCCCACGACCTGCTCGACCACGCCGCCGCCCTCGCCGACCGGCACACCGGCGACGCCGACCCCCACCACACCGGCTTCGGGCCGGCCGCCGTCCAGGTGGCCCGCGCCCTCGCCGCCCACCACCTCGGCGACACCACCGAAGCCCTTCACCGCCACGTTCACACCATCCGCAGCGACAGCTGGCGGCGCCTCCCGCCGGAGCACCGCGCCGCCCACCTCATCGACGCCGCCCGCGCCTACCTCGACACCGGCCAGCACGATCGAGCCGGACAGGTGCTGCTCGACGCCGACCGCACCGCACCCGCCGAAGTCCGCCACCGACCGGCCGCCCGTACCCTGCTCACCGACATCATCCGCAGCGGCCCGGCAGCGGCCGACGTCGCGCGACTCGCCACCATCCTCGGCCTCACCTGCTGATCCGGGGCGCTACCGGTGGCGCAATGCACGCCCGCTACGCCAGACCCTTCCGTCGCATCTGCCGGCAGTCCCGGATCGGGGCGTCCCGAAACGCGGACCGCGACGCAGAAGTGTCGTAGCCATCCGCCATGATCCTCCCGTCATGGCGACGCCGACACCGGTCGGCGCGGCTTCACCACGCGCGGGCAAAACCGCGACGGGGGCGGGGAGGACACAGGTGACGGACGCTGACGGGTCCGCCTGGCGGCGGCGTAGCGTGCTGGCGGTGGCACCGCCCGCTCGGCCGCGCAAGCTGGCGAAGGTGCCCTTCGTCGAGTTGGCCGACGGACGGCTGCAGGGTGTGGTCTCCAGCGGCTCGGACGTCGAGCGGGTCTACGTCTCGTCGCTGACCGCCAGCACCCACGCCTACCACTGCTCCACCAACAACAACCGGCCCTGCGGCGGGCTGCGCGGCGCACCCTGCAAGCATCTCGAAGCCCTCGCCGAGGAGGCCGTCCTGCAGTACGGCGTGGACCGGGTCGCCCGCTACCTGCGGGTCGACGTCGCTGACGGGGTGCGCAGCGGCAGCGATCTACTGGCCCGGATGGACACCCGACACGAGCCGACTTCGGCGGCGGTGGTGTTCAGCCGGTTCCTGCGCCACCTGGCGTACCTCGAACTGCCGGACAGCACCACCGCGCTGCCTGAGCTGCACTGGTTCCCGGCCACCGGGGCGGTTCGCTGATGCTGAGCACACAGGTGGCGCAGTTGCGGCAGGGCGTACCGGCGGGGCTGGCCGACGCCGACGCGGTGGTCGCCGGTTTCGACGACGCCCTGGTCGGTGGCTTCGCACGGGTCGGTGACGAGGCCGCCACCGCGCTGGCGGCGCTGGCCGACGCCGTGGCCGGCACCCCGCTGCGCGACCGGGTGGCCGAGGCGGTGGGCAAGGTGACCGCCGGGTCGTTCAGCCAGGAGGACCTCGCCGCCCTGGCCGGTGCCCGGTTGGCCCTGCTCGGCGCGGCCCACGACGCGCTGCTCGGCCAGTTCGACGCCGCGCTCGGGAGGGAGCGGGCATCGTGGACGGCGCCGGTCGGCGTACCGGCAGAGGGGTCCGCGGCGCGCGGCGCGGCCCGGGCCTGGTTGCACGAGACGGCCGTGGCCGGCTGGCGCGGTGTCGACCATGAGTTGCTCTCCGCCGCCGGGGCACCGGTCGAGGCGGCCCTGGCCGAGCCGGCGCTACGCCGACTGGCGGTGCTGCTCGACGGTCTCGCCGCCGAACTTCAGGCCAGCCTCCCGGTGGCCATGATGTCGCAGGTCCCGGCCCGCCGCTGGGCCGATCTGTGGTCCCGGGCCGTGCTGCTCGCCCAGAACTGGTCGGTCCCGGGCGACGAGAGCGAGACGATCACCGGCCGCCTGCTGCCGCTGGGTGTGGACCTCCACGAGCACGGCACCACCGTCCAGGTGCAGGTGCACGGCGTCCTCGAACCAGCCGACGGGCAACCCGCCCGCCTGGTCCGTACGGCGGTGGCGGCCGCGAAGGTCGAGACGATCACCGGGCCGGCGGTGTGGCGGCTGTTGCAGGCACACCCGAACCTGCTCGCCGCGCTGGCGCAACGACGGGTGTTGACGGTCACCGACCTGCCGCTGCACGGCGGCGACCTGCGGTGGCTCGATGCGCAGGCTCGGGCCGGTGAGCAGGCCGACCCGTTCGCCACCGCCCGGCTGCTGCTCGCTCCGGCGATCGCGGCGGCCACCGCGCCGCTGGACCGGCACCCGACGGCGATCGCCGAACCGGTGCTGTTGGAGGGCTACACGACGCGGCAGGACGACGACGGGCTCACCGTCGAGTGGGACGACCAGCAGCTCCCGGTCGCCGTCGACCGGCTGCCGGCAGCCGGACCCCTCACCCCCGCGCTGGTCGCCGCCTCGTCGTGCTGTCTCGGCCTGCTCCGTTGGGACGGCGGTCGCTGGCTGGTGCAGCCGCTGGCGGTACGCGCCACCGTCAAACGCAAGCCCGTCGAGGCGCACAACGGTGACTGGGCCGAAGGTGTCACCGACCCGAAGGTGGCGAAGGTCGAGGCCAAGGCGGGCGACGCGGTGGCGGTGCTGCGCGAGCGGGCGGGACGGTTGCTGCGCCGATGACCGACTCCATCTCCCCCGGCGACCTGGCCGCCGCCAACCGCCGACAGGTCCTCTACTGGCGACTGTTGGGCCGGATCTTCGACCCGGACGAGCAGCCCACCCTGGAATCAGCGAGCATGGCCGTGGTCGACGACCTGGGCCTGCCCGCCATCCTGCTGGACCCGACGGTGTCGGTGGACACCGTGGTCCAGCGTTTCCCGCAGCTCGCCGACGAGCTGCGCGGCCTGCTCGCCGACACCGCCGGGGCCGCAGAGGGCGGCGAGGACGCCGGCCCGCACCGGCCCGGCGAGGCCGAGGTACGCCGGGCGGCGCTGGTGTCGAAGCTGCTGCTCAACGTCTTCGCCACCGGCTCGGGGTCGGTCAGCGCCGGCCAGTTGGCCCGATGGCAGTCCGACGCGGGCTGGTTCGAGCAGGCGCTCGGGCACGCACCCGGCGAGCTGCGCCGGTCGGGCAGCGGGCTGGGCCCCACCCTCGCCGGCATCGAAGGTGACCTGGTCAACCGGATGCACCTGCGGGAGGTGCTGGCGGATCCGGCGCTGGCCCGGCAGCTCACCCCCAGCATGTCGCTGATCGAGCAACTGCTGCGGGACAAGGCCAACCTGTCCGGGGTGGCGCTGGCCAACGCCAAGTCCCTGATCCGTCGCTTCGTCGACGAGGTCGCGGAGGTGCTGCGTACTCAGGTGGAGCAGACCACTGTCGGCGCGATCGACCGGTCCGTGCCGCCGAAGCGGGTCTTCCGCAACCTCGACTTGGACCGCACCATCTGGCAGAACCTGACCAACTGGAGCCCGGAGGACGAGCGGCTCTACGTCGACCGGCTCTACTACCGGCAGACGGCCCGCAAGACGACCCCGTCGCGGCTGATCGTGGTGGTGGACCAGTCCGGGTCGATGGTCGACTCCATGGTCAACTGCACCATTCTGGCGTCGATCTTCGCCGGCCTGCCCAAGGTCGACGTGCACCTGATCGCCTACGACACCCGGGCGCTGGACCTGACCCCGTGGGTGCACGACCCGTTCGAGGTGCTGCTGCGTACCAATCTCGGCGGCGGCAACGACGGGCCGCTGGCAATGGCGATGGCCCGCCCGAAGATCGTCGAACCGAGGAACACCGTGCTGGTGTGGATCTCGGATTTCTACGAGTTCGACCGGTCACAGCCGCTCTTCGACGGCATCGAGGCGGTGCACCGGTCGGGGGTGCGCTTCATCCCGGTCGGCTCGGTCAGCAGCTCCGGCCAGCAGAGCGTCAATCCGTGGTTCCGGCAGCGCCTCAAGGACCTGGGCACCCCGGTCATCTCCGGCCACATCCGCAAACTCGTCTTCGAGCTCAAGAGCTTCCTCACCTAGGAGAGACACCCCTCATGTCCGACATGCTGCGTGCCCCCGCAGAGGTCAAGTACGCCGACGAACTCGACTACCTCGAGTCGGTCGACACCGGCGTCAAGCCGTACTCGTGGCGGCTGAGCCCGCGTATGGTCCGGCTCTTCGTCCTGGGCTCGGAACGCGCCGACGGCCTCGATCGGGACATCCCGCAGAAGTGGTTCGGTGACCGCAGCTTCGTCGAGCGCAGCATCGTCACGCTGGCCTCGGATCGGGGTCTGCTGCTCATCGGTGACCCGGGCACCGGCAAGAGCTGGCTCGCCGAGCTGCTGGCCGCGGCGATCTGCCGCAACTCCACCCTCGTCGTGCAGGGCACCGCCGGCACCACCGAGGACCACATCAAGTACTCGTGGAACGTCTCCATGGTCATCGCCAAGGGGCAGTCCCGCGAGTCGATGATCCCCTCACCGATCATGACGGCTATGGAGCAGGGTGTGCTCGGCCGCTTCGAGGAGCTGACCCGCTCCACCAGCGACGTGCAGGACGCGTTGATCTCCATCCTGTCGGAGAAGTACGTCTCCATCCCCGAACTCAACGACGACAACATCGTCTTCGCCAAGCCCGGGTTCTCCATCATCGCCACCGCCAACAGCCGGGACCGGGGCGTCAACGATTTGTCCTCGGCACTGAAGCGACGGTTCAACTTCGTCCGGATCCCGGTGGTCACCAACAAGCGCAGCGAGGCGGAGATCGTCCGGTTCCGTACCGAGGAGCTGCTCCGCCGTCACCACGTCGAGCTGGACGTGCCGCCCACCCTGCTGGACATCCTGTTGCAGAGCTTCGCCGACCTGCGGGCCGCTGCCGCCTCGGCCACCAGCGACGACGAGAAGCTGGAGTCGGCGCTGTCCACCGCCGAGCAGATCGGTGTCCTGGAGGACGCCATCCTGCACAGCCAGTTCTTCGGCGACCGTACCCTGCGGGCCGGGACGCTGGCCGGTTCGCTGGTGGGCTCGCTGGCCCGGCGCAGCCCGGAGGACCTGGCGATCCTCAACAAGTACCTGCACGCGGTGGTGGAGCCGAGGGCCAAGCAGGACGGCGGCGAGTGGAACGAGTTCCTCGATGGCGGCCGCGAGACGATCGCCGCCCTGTCATGACCGCCCCTGCCACCGTCGGCGCGTTCGGCGCGCTGCGTGAGCAGCTCACCGACGCGGCCGCCGCGTTCGCCGACGGTCCCGACGCGCTCGCCGACATCCTCACCGGCCTGGTCGACGACGTCGACCGGGCCCTGGGCGAACGGCTGGAGATTTTCCCGGTGTGCCATCACTCGCCGGCCTCCGCGCTGGCCATGGTGCGCCGACTGCGACAGAAGCAGCCCCGGGTCATCTACCTGGAGCTCTGCGAGGATCTCCAACCGGTCCTGACGGAACTGCGCAACTGTCGGCTCCCGGTGGCGGTGCAGGCGTTCGCCTCGCAACTCGACGGCTTTCCCGCCGCGTGGGCTCCGCTGAGCGTGATCGCCCCGGTCACCGAGGCGTCGGCGGAATACCAGGCGATCGCGTACGCGCTGGAGACGCCGGGCGTGGAGCTGGTGCTGGTGGACCGCTCCACCGACCACGTCTTCCAGTGGTCGCCGCGCGACGAGACTCCAGCAGCCGACGAGTCCGCGCCCGAGCCGACCGGCGACGACTCGGAGGGCCAGGCCGCGCTGCACGGTGACGCGGTCGGTGTGGAGATCGGTGCGCTCCGGCCGGGCTTCGCCGAGCTGGAGGCGTACCTGCTGCACCACGGCAAGGTGCGGCACTGGTCGGAGTGGTGGGACAGCTACGTCGAACGTCCGCTCGCCACCGCCGACCACGACACCTACCGCCAGGTGATGGTGCTCATCGGGAGTCTGTTCCGGCGGCTGCGTCCCTCCGCTTCGCAGCGCAACGACCGCGACGAGGACCGCGAGCGCTACATGTGGACCAGGATCCGGCAGCACCTGGCGGCCACCGGCGCGGACCCGGAGGAATGTCTCTACATCTGCGGGGCCTTCCACGCCGCCAGCCGGGTCGAACAGTTCGGCCTCGACTCCTCCGCCCCCGACTTCGACATCACCCCCCGCACCGCGACGGCGTGGCAGTACGGACTCATCCCGTCCAGCCACTCCGCGATCGAGGCCCAGTTCGGCCTCGCGCCCGGGTCGGTGTCGATCGCCGCTGCCGCGTGGAGCAAGGCGGTGAGCGCGTCGGGCCTGAAACCGTACCGGCTGAGCGGTCAGCGGGGCTCGACCATCCGACGCGGACGTATCAAGGCGGCCACGGGGGCGGCCGGGCCGGTCGCCGATCGACTTTCCGGCTTCCTCGCCACGGCGCCCACCCCCGACGGGCTCGACGAGGCGGAGCTGCGTGGCTGGTGCGTGGACATCGTCCGGTTGGCCCGCCGCAACGGGTACCTGGCCAGCACCGCCGACGCGATCGCGGTGTTCGAGACGTCGATCCTGTTGGCCGGGCTGCGTAACCGGGCCCGCCCGACCCCGTACGACTTCGCCGACGCGGCGGTGACCTGCATCGAGAAGGACGTCGTACCGGGTCGGCGGGATGTGCGACGACTCTGCGAGATCCTGCTCGGCGGCGACCGGGTCGGCCAGGTCGGCTACGACGCCCTGCCACCGCTGGCCCGTGACGTCCTGCACCGGCTCCAGCCGCTCGGCCTGGACCTGGAGAAACGCACCGTGCAGCGAGCGCTGCTCGACCTGCAGAGCAACCCGGAGCTGGCCGGCTGCTCGGATCTGCTCTGGATGTTGCGACACCTGCTGCCACCGGGCGCGGTTCGTCCGATCATGGGCGAGCGTCGCCTCGGCCACCGGTCCCTTCAGGAGAGCTGGGACCTGGCGTTGGGCCGCCACCAACGCGCGCTGATCGAACTCGGCTATGAGGGCGTGACCATCGAACAGGTGCTGGAGCAGCGCCTACGTCGAGCGGCGCACGGTCCCGACGCGACCGCCGTCAGCGCCCTCACGGCGGTCGAGGACGCCATCACGTTGCTGAACAGCCCCCGGCTGGTCGACGAGTTGGGCTCCCGAGCGGTCGAACTGCTCGCCAGCGAACGCACCGTCGACGACGCTCCCGAGGTGCTGCGCCGCATCCGCCGGCTGCTCGCCCACCACCAGGCCACGGCGTCGCGGCTGCCGGCCTGGTGCGGGGCGTTCGTGACCACCGGGTACGCCCACTACTGCACGCTGCTGCCGACCGCGGTCGTCGACGAGGACACCGGCGTACGACAGGTCGGGGCGATGCTCGGCTTCCTGTTCAGCATGGAGAGCCTGGCGCTGTCATTGGGTTGCGACCGGTCCCAGCTCGAACTCGCGTTGGCCCAGTCCCATCCCCAGGCACCGCCCAAGGTCGCCCTGCTCTGGGCGGCCCACCACCAGCTCGGGATGCTGCCCCTGGCCGAGTTGCGGACCCGCTGCCGGGAACTGCTGACCAACCCGCTGGTGGTGCCCGCCTTCCCGCAGTACCTTTCCGGCTTCGTGCACGCGCTGGAGCCGGTGCCAGGGCTCGCGCCGTTCGTGGTGGAGACGATGTCCACCGCGTTCGCCCAGCTCCCCGACCCGGTGCTGCTGCCCTGGCTGCCCACCCTGGTCACCACCCTGCGCGAGCACGGGCCGGAGTTGGTGCCGTTGCTGGTCCGGGAGGCCGGGCGGACCTTCCCGGGCACGCTGGCCGCCCTGGACTCCTGGGTGCCCCCCTGGTCGGGTACCGCCCCCGCTGGCGCGCCGGCCGTCCCCGACCGGCCCGTCGGGCAGGTCCATGCCCTGTTGGCCGACCACCGGGAGCCGGTGGACGCGGTCGCCGCGCTCCTCGGCGTCGAGGGTGGCTGGCAGCACGGCGACGATCGCGCGACGGCAACCAGCATCGCCGCCCTCGTGCACGCCCACCCGGACACCGCCGAGGCCATCGCGACGTTGCTGGGCCTGCCGCCCGACGCCGGTGCCGGGGCGGCCAGCTGACCATGATCAGGTGCGTCGGTCACCCGTGGTGTCACGATGAGCCCGGTGCCGGACATGCAAAGACGTGAGCCCTGAGGACCGGTTTCGGCGCGTCTACGCCGGCAACTTCGAAGCGCTTCTCGCGTACGCGACACGTCGTGTCGAGCAACCGGACGACGCTGCCGACGTGGTCGCGGAGACCTTTCTGGTGGCGTGGCGACGCAGCGCCGATCTGCCCGCCGACGATGAGATCCGGCTGTGGCTGTACGGGGTGGCCCGCAGACTGCTGGCGAACCACCACCGCAGCGGGATCCGTCGAGAGCGGTTGGGTGAACGGCTTCGACAATGCCTGACTGCGGTCTCCACGTGCGATCCGGGCAGTGAGGTGCCGCAACGGCTCGCCGTACAGGCCGCGCTGCGCCGGCTGAACGACACGGACCGGGAGATGTTGCTGCTCACCGTCTGGGAGGGCCTGCATCCTCGGGAGGCGGCGAAGGTGGTCGGGGTGAGCCCGAGCGCGGCCCGGACCCGCCTGTCGCGAGCGCGGGCCCGGCTGCGCGGACTCATCGGTGACGACCCTGACGCACCCGGACATGTACTTGGTGTCCTGGCCGTACCCGTCCCGGAGGAGGGCAGATGACCCACGAGCACCTCGACCGCCTGGTTCGGGACGCCGATCCCTATCGACCTGCGATCATCCAGCGCCTCGACGGGGCGGATCAGCATCTCCTGGAGGAGATCATGTCCACCCCGAAACTCGACCCGGTTCCGGCAAGACCGCTGCGCCGTACCCTCGTCCGTCAACTCGCCGGCGCCGCGGCCGCTGCGGCGGCCGTCGCCGGAATCATGGCCGCCTCGTCGTTCTGGTCCGCCCAACCCGACGACGCGTACGTCGGACCGACCGGCCTACCCAGCGCGGGCACGGCCGCGCTCGGCGGGTGGGAACTCGACCTGAAGGCCGCTCAGGAGCATCCGCGACTGCTGATCGATGAGCCGGGCTGGAAAGCGACCAGCGTCTACGGGTTCGCCGAGGAAAGTGGCAGCATCGAGTTCTCCAACGGCGACCGCAGCCTGCAGATGCACTGGTACCCGGACGAGCAGTACCAGCACTACTACGACGACCGGCTGCAGGTCAGCGAACCGGAGGTCACCACCGTGGCGAACCAGCCGGCCAGCATCTTCACCTACAGCGATAACGACATGGCGGCCATGCTCAAGCCGCAGGACGGCACCTTCGTCGAGGTGCGCACCGGCGGCAACTGGACACGGGCCACCTTCGACGCAATCCTCACCCGCGTGATTCAGGTGGATGCCAAGTCATTCCTCAAGGCGCTGCCGCCGGAGATCGTCACGCCGGGCGATGTCCGTGCGGAAGCCGCCAAGATTCTCGCCGACATACCGTCCCCGCCGGGCTTCGACGTGTCGGCACTGGACAACGCCGGGGCCAACGACCCATACCAGTTCGGCGCCACAGTGGCCGGCAGGGTCACCTGCGACTGGATCGCCGAGTGGATCCGGGCCGACTCCGCCGGCGACGAACAGGCGGTCAAGCAGGCAGCAGCCGCGTTGCGCAGCAGCCACCAGTGGAAAGTGCTGCACGACATGAACGACGAGGGCGACTATCCCGAGGTCGTTTGGGAGATCGCCGACAAGGTGGCCGACGGTGATGTCCCCAAGTCGTACAAGGACAGCCTGGGCTGCTGACCCGTCGCCCGTTCCTGGTCAGGGCGGGCCAGAAGTCGGCCGACGCGGCGTGGTCGGCCGACAACCACGGGAACCTAGCCGGCGGACTCGACCGGCGTGGGATGAGTGTCGACCCGGAAGCCGAGAGCCTTGTGCGTGCCGTCGCAGAACGGGATCAGCGCGGACTTGCCGCAGCGGCACAGGGCGATGGTGCGCCGCTTCGCGTCGATCTGCCGGCCGTCGGGCGCGATCACGGCGAAGTCACCCCGCACGATGAGCGGGCCGTCCGGGTACGGGGTGATGGTCGCCGCTGCGGGTTCCGGGCAATCGGATGGGGTCATGGGACGACTCCTCGCTGACGCGGATGCGGGTCGGTACGCGGACGCTGGCGCGGGATCAGGATGACCTGGCGGTCACCGGGGCCCGCGGCACGCTCGAGACGACGGCGGAAAGGTGCACCAATTCGCTGGCCGTGGATCGCAAAGAGCTGCGGCCGGCGGCCCAGGCGCCCAGGAGATGACGGGCGAACAGGTCGTCGAGGGCGAGCACGGTCGCCGCGCCGAACAGCACGTCGGCGGTCAGGGCCGGTTCCTGGCGGACGAGTCCGGCGCAGAGATCGTGTACGGCGATCTGCTCGTGGACGGCATCCGCCTCGACGTGTTCGTCGAAGAATCGGGTCGCCGCCGCGTCGCCGCCGAGGCGCCGCAACGCGTCGCCGTAGCGCCGGTTGGGCAGCGAGGAAGTCATCTCGAAGGCGGCGAGGTGCCCCACCAGCGCCCCGCGCAGCCGCCGGTGCAGCCCGAACAGCGACATCGCGTTGTTCGTCGCCAGGGTGATCGCCGGGACGGCGTCCAGGTGCGCGCCGTAGCGGCTGTCCAGCCCGAGCCGGTCGATCGTGGTGCGGAACAACTCCGCGTGCATGCGGTGCGGTTGACCGTTGCCGTACTCGTCCATCTGGATCTCGACGAGGGCGGCCTTCGGCGGGCCGCCGAGGCGGGGTATGCCCCAGCTGTGCGGGTCGGCCTCCCGCAGGTGGTAGACCGACCGGTGGACGAGGAACTCCCGGAACTGCGGCAACGTGCCGCGTCGCCGCAGGAACTCACCGAGCGACGGGCCTTCGTCATCCGTCGTGAGCCGGTGCAGCGCCGCCGGTAGGTCGTCGGGCGAAACGGTGGGTTGCGAACCGGCAAGGCGGCGGATCGCCTCCTCGAAACGGCGTTCGGCGATGGCGCGGACGGCGAGCAGGGACGGCTGCCATTCCCAGGCGTCCTCGACGCCCTGCCAGCCGCGGTAGTGCAGCTCGTAGCAGAGGAAGAGGGTGAGCTGCAGATCCTCGTCGGTCAGCGGATCGGTGCCGGTGAAATCCACCGGTGGGCCGGCGGGCAGGTCGTGCGGAGCCCGCCGGAGAGCCTCCCGGAGCATCGCCGACACCGGGCCACGTGGCTCGGGCAGGGCCGCGCGACCGTAGGGGTCAGACACGTCGGGTCTCCTTTCGGGCCGCAGACGTCCTTCCCCGGTCGTGACCTGCGCAAACCTGTTTGAGGTACGACACAACGGGAACGGACGCAGCCCCCACACCCGTGCAGGAGGCAGCGTGTCATTCGACGCAGGCGCCTACGGACGCCAGGTGGCGGACTCTCACTCACCGCCGGCAGGAACAGCGATGACCGCCGCCGGATCACCCGCGCCGCCGGCGCTGCCGATGACGTACGTGCTGCCGATTCGCCGGTCGGCGCCGGCCGGGGAACTCGTCGACTACCTGCGGTGGCTGGCCAGCCGGGTGGAGGTCGTCGTGGTGGACGGCTCGCCGCCACAGGTCTTCGCCGACCACCGTCGGCTCTGGGGCTCGCTGGTCCGGCACCTGCCACCGGATCCGAGGTTGCGCGGGCGCAACGGCAAGGTGCGGGGTGTGCTGACCGGCGTGCCGGCAGCCACGCACGAGAACGTGGTGATCGCCGACGACGACGTCCGCTACGACGAGCACGGGCTGCGCGCTGTGCAGCGCCTGCTCGGTCGGGCGGACCTGGTACGGCCGCAGAACTACTTCGACCCGCTGCCCTGGCACGCGTACTGGGACACCGGGCGGATCCTGCTCAACCGGGCGACCGGCGCGGACTTCCCGGGAACCCTGGCGGTGCGGCGCAGCGTCTTCGTCGCAATGGGCGGCTACGACCCGGACGTGCTCTTCGAGAACCTCGAACTGATCCGGACCGTGCGCGCCTTTGGCGGCACCATCGTCACAGCGGCAGGGCTGTACGTGCGGCGGTTGCCGCCGACCACCCGGCATTTCCGCTCGCAGCGGGTCCGGCAGGCCTACGACGAGTTGGCGCAGCCGATGCGGTTGCTGGCGGCGCTGCACGTACTGCCCGGGGTGGCCGTGGCCCTTGTCGCCCGCCGGCCCGGACTGCTGGTCGCCGCTGCGGCGGGGATCGTGGCGGTGGCCGAGATTGGTCGCCGTCAGGCCGGCGGTGCCCGGGTCTTCCCCCCGGCCACGGCCTGGATGGCGCCGTTGTGGTTGCTCGAACGCGGCGTGTGTGGCTGGCTCGCGGTCGGTCAGGCCGCATGCGGTGGGGTCCGCTACGCAGGCGGGCGGCTGCGCCGCGCCGCGAACTCGGTCCGGACCCTGAACCGCAGGCTCGCCGGGCGGGATCCACTGCCGGTCGGCGGTGGGCGGCGAGCGCCGTCCGCCGGCGAGGGCCTGGACCTGGGGTACACGGAAGCCACGTACGAATGCGCTACCAGCGGTACGGTTCCACAGTGCCGCCTGACGTGACCGAGATTGGCACCGTAACGGTGATGCGGCGCAACCCACTGCTGCCGGACACTCACACGCATGGTCACGTCAGTGAACAGCGTCGCCGACCTGACTGGCGCGATGCGTACCGGAAACCGGGTGAAGTTCCTGTTCTTCTGGGGCCACCAGCCGCAGCGTGACGGCAGTATCGGGCCCGGATGCCTGAGCCAGTGGTGGCCGGCACCGTTCACCGTCGACGGGCAGCTCTTCGCCACGGCCGAGCATTACATGATGTGGCGTAAGGCCACCCTCTTCGACGACCACGCCACGGCCGCCCAGATCCTGACCGCAGCGCATCCGCACGCAGCGAAGTTGCTGGGCCGGCAGGTCACCGGCTTCGACCAGCAGACGTGGGAAGGTCACCGCTACGACATCGTGGTGACCGGCAGTGTGGCGAAGTTCGGCCAGCCTTCCGCGCTGCGCACCTACCTGCTCGGCACCGGTGAGCGAGTGCTGGTGGAGGCCAGCCCGCTCGACCGGGTCTGGGGCATCGGCCTGGCCGCCGACCACCCGCACGCTGCTGACCCTGCACGCTGGCGCGGGCTGAACCTGCTCGGCTTCGCGCTCATGCAAACCCGCACGATCCTGTGCGAGCAGGAGCCGACCGATGAGTAAGCCACCGGACCTGGTTGCCGCCGAATACGCGCTGGGCAGCGTCGACGCCGAGCGAGTGCCCTGGTACGCGGCCGACTGGCTCGCCAACGGACACGACGGGCCGGCACTGCGTGAACTCGCCGGACTCGACGGCACCGACACCGGACTGATCGGCGAACTGCTGCCCGACGCCCTCACCGAGGTGGGCGTAGCTGTCCCCTCCCCGGCGGACGCGGCGGACGCCTGGCTCGCCACCCTGACGCAACGACTGCTCGCGGGGGAGGTCGACGAACGAGCCGTCAGCGAGCACGTCTCGGCCTTCGTCTCCTGGCACCTGGACCTTGATGAAATCTGGCGCAGCCCGTTCACCGACCTGCACGTCATCGTGGACGAATGGGATCAGGGCTGGGGACGCGGCAACCAGGAGTTGGCCGCAGCGGTTCGCCGACTGTGCCGCGATCACCTGGATAGCCATTGACGTTTTGTCGTGTGCTCAACGATCGTCACCGGTCCATCGACATTCGATCGTTCTCACGTGACTGGGCCCGACAGATCCACCGGCGCATTTACCGGCATCAGAGGATGTCGGATAACTGATTGCCGCTGTCCGACGGGCACCCGATACCCTCCGAACACAGATCGATCTGTGTCATTTTCATCAAGTAGTTCGGAGGTTTCTGAATGCCTGACGGCTCAGAACGTTCCAGCCGGCGTAGAGCATCGACGCTGCTGCGCTTGCTCGCGGTCACGCTGCTCGCCGTGCCCGTGAGCGTGATCGTCATGTCGGCTCCCGCCCACGCCGCCACCGAGACCAACTTCTTCAGCGGCACCATATCGGCCGGCGCCTCGGCGAGTTGGGTCTGGAACAACGCCAACCCGCACACCGCCGTCTACAAGGTCGGTCTGTCCCCGACCGGGGCCAGCACCTCGGCCGCGTGTGCGTTCGAGGTCACCAACGAGTGGTACGAGCGGCTGAACACGGGAGAACGCAAGTTCCATTTCACGATCAAGAACGTCGGCTCGATCGCCTGCGGCACCAACGTCATCCTCTCCTCGCTCAATGGGAGCACCATCGCTTCCACCGGCGGTATGGAACCTTCCGAGATCAAGGCTTTCTCCACCCAGCTCACCCAGTACGGGCAGATTGCTGACATGGGATTGATCGGCCTGCTTCCCGCCGGAGCCACAAGCTCCAACACCTGCCGATTCAAGGTGCTGCGCACCTGGTACCAGCGGGTCCCCCAAGGCGACGTGGCGCAGCCCGTCTACCTGCACGCCGAGGTGCAGAACATCGGAAGCATCGCCTGCTCAGCCGACGTTGTGAAGGGCATCGCGCCGACCGAAAGCCGACTCAGCCTGCGTACGCTGGGCGCTGGTTCGTCGACCGGCATCGTCTGGAACAACGCCAACCCGACAACTGCCACGCACGTCATCAACGTCGAACCGGTGGAGCTTGGCTGCACGATGCAGGTCACTCGCCACTACTACCGGCAGGTCATCAACTCCAATGGCTCAACGGAGCGGGAGCTGGTGCTGACGTTGAAGAACATCGGCTCGGCGCAGTGCTCTGCTCGGCCGATACTGTCCCGGATCTAACGTGCCGCGTCCCGGCCGGGCTGGTCCCGGCCGGACGCCCATCAGTAGTGCTCCTCGATCGGCCGACGGGCCTCGGCGAACCGCGCTGGCCCGTCGTACCGGACCGGGGACGGAGCCGGGCTGACC
>NZ_BOPB01000036.1 GCF_016863535.1 Micromonospora lutea | reverse complement strand
CGGGCGATGGCCGCGATGGTCACTGTCCGGTTGTCGTTGGCAGCCATGCGCCCTCCCTATCTCGCTCATCTTTGACGCGGCCGGAGCGCCGAGGAGCAGACGGTCAGTGACGGCCATGGCGCCCGAGCCCCGGCGACACCCGTTACTTCTGCTTCTTCGCGACCCTGGTGATGTCCCGGACGATCTGGTCCGGTCGCTTCGAGCCGGCGATCAGCTGTGCCACGCTCTCGTTGACCTGCTGACCCACCGCTGGCGGGTACGCCTGGTCGAGATAGAGCTGGAAGCCGGTCGCGATGCCCAGGTTGGCCGCCACGACCTGGTTGTTCAGGTCCCTGATTCCACCGGCCGCGGCCTGGTTGGTGGGCAGCACCGCACCGGTCTGGGCGGCCCGGCGCTGGTTCCTCGCCTGGAGCAGCGTCCGCAGGAAGTCGACCGTGGAGGCCGGTGCGTCGCGGCCGACCACGAAGCCGTTGCCGCCGCCGAACGCGTCGTTGACCGAACCCTCGCCGCCCTCGACAGCCGGGAAGGGGAAGAAGGCGAGCCGGTCACCGAGGCCACGCTTGCTGCGCGACGAGGAGGCCTGCACCGACGGCGCCCACTGGCCCATCAGCTCCATCGCGGCGTCCTCGTTGCCCATCGTCGCGGCCTGCCCGGTCTCGGAGCCGTACTCCGCGCGCAGGAAGCCCTTCTGGAAGGGTTCCATCTCGACCAGTTCCCGGAGGCGCTCACCGGCGGCGGTGAAGACCGGGGTGTTGAAGTTGCGGTCCTCGGCCGCGCGTTGCAGCGCCTCCAGACCGCCGATCCGCATCGCCAGGTACGCCCAGTAGTAGTGCCCGGGCCACTTGTCCTTGCCGCCGAGCGCAATCGGGGCGATGTTGACGGCCTTGAGCTTGGTGACCGCCTGGAGCAGCTCGCTCCAGGTCTTCGGCGGCGTCTCGATGCCGGCCTTGGCGAAGTGGTCCCGGTTGTACCAGAAGCCGACCATCCCGATGTCGAACGGGATGCCGTAGATCTTGTCGTTCACCGTGTACGGCTGCAACGAGGCGGGCAGCAGCTGCCCGATCCACCCTTGGACCTCGCTGGTGATGTCCTTGACCAGGCCGGCCTCGACCTGCTGTTGCAGAGCGCCGCCGCCCCACGACTGGAACAGGTCCGGCGGCATCGCCGCCTCGACCGCGCCGTTCAGCTTGGTCTTGAACGCCTCGACCTCCAGCGGCTGAACCTCGATCGTGACGTTCTCGTGGGTGTTCTCGTACTGCCGTGCCATGTCAGCCCAGACGCTGAGCATCGGCTCCGCGTCCTGGACGTGCCACCATCTGATCTTCTGCGGGCTCGCGGAAGCGCCGCCGTCCCCATCCCCGCAGGCGCTGAGCAGGAGCGCGCCGGCGCCTGCGCCGGCCAGCCCCAGCAGCGACCGGCGGGAGAGGTGCGATGTCATGGTTCATCCCTTCGGGAGGCGAGATGCACGGAGGGAGCACCACCGCGTTCAGCGGCGGCCATGAAAACGGGATCGCGCAAGTTTCGCTTTGATACCGATATTTTCGAGGTGATGGCCGGCACGTTACGACGGCTCTGCGTCGCCGGTCAAGGGGGTGACGAGAGCCGACGCCAGCCGATACCGTGAGCGCAATCTTGGCACTTCCGGAGTATTTCCGGGAAGAAACCGGGATCGTGACCTGAAGGAGTCGAACATGTCGACCGACATCGCAGACGTGGCTATCGGCCGGTCGATCCGCAACCCCGTCCTGTCCGGCTTCCATCCGGACCCGTCCATCCTGCGGGTCGACGACGACTACTATCTGGCAACCTCCACCTTCGAGTGGTACCCGGGCGTACGGGTGCACCACTCGAGAGACCTCGTCCACTGGCGGGAACTGGGCGGGATCATCACCGAACGGCGTCTGCTCGACCTGCGGGGTTGCGGCGACTCCAACGGGATCTGGGCACCCGACCTGACGTACCACGACGGGCTGTTCCACCTCGTCTACAGCGATGTCGCCAGCTTCGCCAGCGGGTACTGGGATGCACAGAACTTCCTCACCACCGCGCCGACCATCACGGGACCGTGGTCGGACCCGGTACGGCTGCACTCGCACGGCTTCGATGCCGCGCTGTTCCACGACGACGACGGCACCTCCTGGCTGTTGGCGATGAGTGCTGACTGGCGGCCGGGTCGCGACCGCTTCGGCGGCATCGAGATTCAGCAGTATGACCCGGCCCGCCGGCAACTGGTCGGCCGACCCCGGATCATCTTCACCGGTACC
Organism: Micromonospora lutea; assembly: GCF_016863535.1. Taxonomy (GTDB): domain Bacteria; phylum Actinomycetota; class Actinomycetes; order Mycobacteriales; family Micromonosporaceae; genus Micromonospora; species Micromonospora lutea. The sequence continues at coordinate 55,906 of NZ_BOPB01000036.1, read as the reverse complement.
GAGGCAGGTCTGACCGAGGGACCACACATCTACCGGCACGACGGCTGGTACTGGCTGGTCACCGCCGAGGGTGGCACGAGTTGGGAGCACCAGGTCACGGTCGCCCGGTCACGGGATCTGTTCGGACCGTACGAGGTGGACCCGGCCGGACCGCTGCTCACCTCGGTCGGCCGGCCGGACCTGACGTTGCAGAAGGCCGGCCACGGCAGTCTGGTCCGCACCCAGCGTGGCGAGTGGTACCTGGCCCACCTGGTGGCCCGCCCCTACAGTCCGCTCGGCAACTGCGTCCTCGGACGGGAGACCGCGCTGCAGAAGGTCGACTGGTCGCCGGGCGAATGGCCGTCCGTTCCCGGCCGGGTTCCGGCCGACGAGATCCCCGCTCCGGACCTGCCGGCCCATCCCTGGCCCGACGAGCCGGCCACCGACCACTTCGACGCCGCACAGCTGGGTGCCGGCTGGTCGACCCTGCGCCGGCCAGCGACGGACGATTGGATCGATCTGCGCTCCCGCCCGTCGCACCTACGCGTGTACGGCGGTCAGTCCCCGGTCGGCAAGCAGACGCCGAGCCTGGTGGCGCGGCCGGTGGGGGCCGTCCGCTGCTCGTTGGAGACCGTCGTCGAGTTCGACCCGGGCGACCACCGGCACCTGGCGGGCATCGCCGGTTACTACAACACCGAGAACTGGCACCACCTCTACCTGACCCGGGCCGACGACGGACGATCCGTGCTGGAGCTGCTCAGTTGCGACGGCGGTCACCGCACCGCGTACCCGCAGCTGACCGTCGACACCGAGGGCCGGCTACGGGTGGGCCTGCGGGTCACCTTCGACGGCCCGGTGCTGCGCTTCGCGTACGACCTGGGTGACGGCTGGCAGCAACTGCCGGTGGAGTTGGATGCCACCATCCTCTCCGACGAGCACGCTGCCCGGATCATCGACGGCGAGCCGGCGGCCTGGGGTTTCACCGGTGCCCTGCTCGGTCTGTGGGTGCAGGACCTGGGCGGCGACGGTCGCTACGCCGACTTCGACCACGCCACCTATCTCGAACACTGATCCGGTCGACCGGCGGCCTGCGGCCGTCCGCCGACCACCCCGCTGCCGGCGGGCCCCTGGACCCGGGCCGGCTCGATCCCGTCACGGAACCCGCGGGAGCGAGCCGGCCCGGCCCTCTTCACGAGGTGTGTCGGGAGCTTGACCGAGCGCCACGCAGCGGAGTGGATCCGGAAGTTTCCGGTTGGAAACCGCCCGTTCCAGCAGTGCACACGGCCTACTTCCGGAAGTTTTCGTGGTTGACGACGCCCATTGATGGCCCTAACGTTTCGACCAAGTTACCGATCGACATCCGGAAAAATATCGGTGCCCTCCGCGACCACGTTCACACCCGGTCACGGCGCCGCGTACCACCTCCAACCTGCTCGGCACCGGCCCGAACCCCTGCACTTCATGATCGATGTCTGTCGATCGTAGATCGAGAGGAATGCAGATGAAGTTGAGACGGTGGATGACCGTCGGCACGGTCGCCGTGGTGACCGCGGCGACGTTGAACATGGTGCCGGCCACCGCCGGCCGGCCGTACGACCCGACCGCACAGACCCTGGGCGCCCTCGGCCTGCGCCACGGCCTGCAGATCGGCACCGCGGTCAGTATGGACGCCCTCAACGACAGCGCCGACCCGCAGTACCGCAAGATCACCGCATCCGAGTTCGTCTCGGTCACCGCGGAGAACGCGATGAAGTGGGAGAGCCTCGAACCCACCCGCGGCAACTACAACTGGGGCCCGGCCGACGAGCTCGTCGCGTTCGCCAAGCGCAACCGGCAGAGCGTACGCGGGCACGTGCTCGTCTGGCACAACCAACTGCCGCAGTGGCTGACCGAAGGGGTCGCCGACGGCTCCATCAGCAAGCAGGAGCTGCGCGAGCTGCTGCGCAAGCACATCACCACGGTGGTCAAGCGCTACAAGGGCAAGGTCTGGCAGTGGGACGTCGTCAACGAGGCGGTCAGCGACCCCTGGGACAACCCGCCCACCCTGCACTACAAGGGCTTCTGGGCTGAGAACCTCGGCCCCGGCTACCTTGCTGACGCGTTCCGGTGGGCCCGCGCCGCCGATCCCAAGGCCCTGCTCTTCTACAACGACTACAACATCGAGGCGTTCGGCTCCGGCAACCCGGCCGACGACAAGACCCAGTTCGTCTACGACATGGTCAAGCGGCTGCGCGCCCAGGGCGTACCGATCGACGGTGTCGGCGCGCAGGGCCACCTCGGCACCCAGTACGGCAACTTCAGCACCTTCCAGGTGACCGAGGCGTTGAAGAAGTTCACCTCGCTCGGGGTGGCGACCGCGTTCACCGAGGTCGACGTCCGCAGCCAGATGACCGAGGCCGTCCAGGCCGGCAACTCCGAGGAGATCAACCCCCGGTTGCAGGCGTCGGCCGCCAACCACAGCGTGCTGATGAAGGCCTGCCTGGCCGTCCGTAGCTGCCTGTCCTACACCGTCTGGGGCTTCAGCGACAAGCACTCCTGGGTGCCGGGCTGGTTCAGCGACCCGCCCGAGGGCCTGGCCACCATCATGGACGAGAACTACCAGCCCAAGCTGGCCTACCACGAGATCAAGTCTGACCTGATCCTGGCCGGCCCGCCGTACGTACTGCCCCGCACCGCACCCAAGCCCCGCCGCTGACGCTGCTCACGGCGGGCGGACCAGCCATCCACCACCAGCGGGCCGTGTGGGGCGTCGCCGCCCCACACGGCCCACCCACAGCGGGAGGTCCGACCGATGACGCCCACTACGCGATCCCTGGGTCTCCCGCGTGCCGCGTCCGGGCCGGGCGTCGGGCCGCCGCCGGTACAACCGACCGAGGTGATCGGCACCGAGCGGGCCATGTGCCTCACCTTCGACGACGGACCACACCCGGAACACACCCCGCACCTGCTCGACATCCTGGCCGCCCACCACGTCCGGGCGATCTTCTTCGTGCAGGGTGATCGCGTCATCGAGCACCCCGAGCTGGTCCGTCGGATCGTCGCGGCCGGACACGCGCTGGGCAACCACAGCATGCACCACGACGACATGGGCTCCTGGACCGCCGGCCGGATCGCCTCGGACCTGTTGGAGACCAACGCGGTCATCCGGCACGCCGTCCCGCACATCCGGGTCCGCTACTTCCGGGCACCGTACGGCGCGTGGGGCCAGACGCCCGGCGTGGCGACGGCGCTCGGGATGCGACCGATGGGCTGGCGGCTGGCTGTGACGGACTGGGAACCACCCGGCACGGACGAACTGCTGCGGCGGCTCATCGAGGGCGTCGCACCGGGCGCGGTGGTGCTGCTGCACGATGGCGGCGGCGACCGCAGCCAGACCGTCGACGCCGTCGACCGGGCCATTCCCGCCCTGCACGCCGACGGTTGGCGCTTCAACCTTCCTGCTGACCGGTGAGGTGTCCCACCAGGTCGGCGTCCGGCCTGCCGTGCCCTCGCAGCTGATCGCGCATCGACAGAACACCCTTGGTCGGTGGTCTTCCTGGTAGCGGAAGACCACCGACCAAGGGTGTTCCCGGCCACGAGGGCGCAGGGCCGTTCGATGAGAATCAGCCCTCGATGCCCTCGTGCGGTGGCACCGTCACAGTGCGGGTGCCGGGGGTGCCGCCGAGGATGATCCGGCGGTACGAGTTGTTGTTGGTCAGGTTTGACTCCTGAAGCCGCTTGGCCGGGTTCGCGGCCACCTCGATGTAGTACGTGCCGTTGGGCAGGTCGGTGATGTCGAACGACTGGCCCGGCAGGTACTGGGCGTAGGTGTCACCCCCGCCGATGTCCAGCACCTGCCGGACCGCCAGCGAGGTCTGCCGGCCGCAGGAGGTGCTCAGGTCGGTGTTGGTGGGGCGCCACTTGGCGTTCGGCAGCGTCAGGTCGACCGCGTCCGTGTTGGCCAGGCAGAACGCCTCCTTGCCGCTGCGCACCGCCACCGTCCGGGCCGCGTCCAACAGTCGATACTCGGCGAAGTCGGTGAAGTGCCAGTGGTGGTGTCCCGTGCGCGGGTCCCACTCCATCGTCCCGGCCTGCGTGTACCCCACCTGGTTACCGTTGGCGTCGTAGAAGTACTGGTACGCGTCCATCAGGTCGCTGTCGGTACGCCGGAACCCGTCCACCACCAATGGCGACGTGCCGCCATTCCACACGGTGGCGTTGAAGGTGACCTGGTCCTGGCCGGTCCCCTCGTCGTGCTCGACACCGATCTCCCAGGCGGGCAGCGAACGCAGGTCCGGCCGCGGGCCCGACGGAGCGGCCTGCATCCGGGCCGTGGGCCGAGTACCCGGCTTGAGACCGGGAGCGCTGTCGCCGACCGCCTTCTCCGCGTGCGCTGCGTGCTCGTCGTTGCCCGGAGCCCCGAGCACACCCTGCTTCGCGTTGGCGCGGCCCCGGCCTTCGTCGTCGACCGACGTGACGGTGACCGCCAACGTCAGCGTCGCTGCCGAGTCCGGAATGTTCAGCAGCTTGCGGTAGGGCGGGTTGATGCTCACCGTGGCCGTGTACGAACCGTCTGCCAGATCCACCGGTCCGGAGGACCACCAGTTGGAGGTCGAGGCGCTCCATCCGGCTTGGATGCCCCAGACCCCGCCGAGGACGAACGGATTCCGCTCGCACCCGGTGGGATACGGCGTCGAGTCCGGCGCGTCGACCCGGGTCCGGGTGGAGTCCCAGTCGTTCGGGCAGAAGTTCTCGTCCCGCTCCAACACCGTACGCCCGGCTGAGTCGGTCAGTTCGAGGTGTGTGAAGTCGGACAGGCCGGTGAAGTCCTTGACCATGCCAGCGGGCAACGGCACCGCACGCTGCTTGCCCCCCGCCGACCGGATCACCTGAAAGGCGTCGATCGGCTTGCTGTACGCGCTTCGCTTCGCTCGGAACTCCAGCGGATCCTTGCCGGCAACCAGGTGAGTGCCCAGTTCGAGATACACACCCTCCTCACCCCATCGTTCGACGGTGACCGAGGTGCTGGCCGCGGTGAACCGCGCCTGCGCCTGCGGGGTCGCCACCGGAGCGGCGGTACCGGCCCCGGTGCCCAGCACCAACGCGCCAGCGACCAGCGCCGCAAACGCGGGCAGCCGGCACAGCTGTCGGGTTCTTGCGTCCATGGAGTCTCCTTCGCGAAAGGTGGCGGAGCCGAGGATGCCGATTCGCCGTATCACCCGAGTGCCGAATGCAACCGACCACCGTCTCCCAACCGTCTTCCTCATGGAGAGTTTCGGATCGGGGGGATTCAATTGGTGGGGACAGAGCCGGTCATGCCACGCGACGACGATCCGGCGCACGCGGCAAAGCTGTTACGGCTGCTACCTGTCTTCTCCGTCGAGCACGACGGGGTACGCCGGATGGTGCCGCCGCTGCCCGAACGGATCCTGTCCTACCTGGCGGTGGCGTATCCCACCTGGGTTTCCCGGGACGCGGTGATCGAGGCATGTCAGCTCAACGGGGCGGGTGATCCGCGGGCCCGGTTGCGCCAGGTCTGCTGGCTGCTGCGGTCGCGGCTCGGCTTCAACCCGATCGTCGGGGACCGTCATCGGATCGGCATCCTGCCCGCCTGCCGGGTCGACCACCACGCGGCGCAGGAGTGGTGCCAACTGCTGCTGGAACAGAGGTTCACCGACACCGCCGTGCGTAGGGTGCCGAACTGGTTGGTGCCAGCTCTGAGCCAGCCGCTGCTGGCGGACTGGAGTTGGGACGACGGCTGGCTACAACCGGTGCAGTCACGCTGGGACGTGCTGCGCCGGGAGACCCTGGAGCAGCTCGCCGGCAGCCTGCTCGTCGCCGGTCGCTACCACCAGACCCTGATCTGCGCGCATGCCCTGCTCCAGCAGGACCCACTGCGGGAGACCACCTGGGAGGTTCTCATCGAGGCGTTGATCCGCAGCGGTCAGCGGGCCGAGGCACGCGCCCAGTTCGACCGGCTGGCCACCATGCTCAGCGCCGAGCTGGGCGTGCACCCGAGCGACAGCGCCCATCGGCTGATCGCCGACCTCTACCGTTGACCATTGCAGAGCCGAGGGGCCTGAATCCAGCATGGTGGGCGATACTGGGTTTGAACCAGTGACCTCTTCCGTGTCAAGGAAGCGCGCTCCCACTGCGCCAATCGCCCGTGATGACCCGCGCACCCACAGGTGCGGTCAGGCCGCGAGCGGACGACGGGATTCGAACCCGCGACCCTCACCTTGGCAAGGTGATGCGCTACCAGCTGCGCTACGTCCGCGTGCCCCCGGCGGTGCCGGCGACGGGCCAACTCTACCCGATGACAAGATCGCTGGGGACGCCGGCCCCGGTACGGGTGATTGCGCCGCTCATCCCCCGGGTACAGACCTTCCTCGACAGCACACCGCATCCCCTGGACAAAGGAGGCTGTCGTGGGTATCGGCACCAGCATCTTTCTGTTGGCGCTCGGCGCCATCCTCACCTTCGCGGTCAACGCCAGCATCGGTGGCCTCGACCTGGACGTGGTCGGCTGGATCCTGATGGCCGCCGGCGTACTCGGTCTGATCATGACGACACTCGTCTGGGGCCGCCGTCGCCAGACGGTCGCCACCACCACCGACGAGCCGGTGGAGTACCGCCGGGTCGAGGAGCGCCGGGACGTCACGCCGCCGCTGTGACCGGCAGGGCGGTCGGCGGGAACCGTCCGCCGACCGCCGGGTGCCGGCTCAGGAGCGGCCGGCAGCCAGGTCCGTGGCGACCGGCGCATCCCAGTCGATCCGGTACCGCTGCTCCGGGCCGAGCGTCCGCTCCGGGTCGAGGAAGGTACGCAACGCCAGCGGCATCATGAGCCGCATCATCCGCTTCGCGATCGGGCCGACCGTCTTGGTGGAGGTCGTCTGCCGGCCCCGCCGGATGACCTTCTCGACGCGCCTGCGGCGCAGCCGCTCGTACGCCTCGAACGCGGTCGGCACGTCGGAGTGGTCCCGCAGGCAGCGGGCGAGCTGCACGGCGCTCTCCACCGCGAGGGACGCGCCCTGACCGGAACTGGGTGAGGGGGCGTGCACCGCGTCACCCACCAGCACCATCCGGCTGTCGTACCAACGTGGCACCGACGGCATGCTCTCGATCGATCCGATGGCCACCAGGTCGTCCGGCTCGGTGTGCGCCAGCACCTGTCGGGCCGGCACGTCGTCGGCGAACACCTCACGTAGCCGGTGCAACCACTGCTGCCTCGGGATCCGGCTCGCCTCGGCGTAACTGGTCGGCCGGCGGTCCGGAACGTTGGCGAACCAGGCGGTGCGGCCGTCGGGCTGCACCCAGTAGCCGAAGAAGGCCCGGGAGCCGAAGACGAAGTACATCGCATCCGGTTCGGCGTCGGGCACCGCGTACCGGGCCGCGCCGCCGAGGTTCAGCAGCGGCCGCACCTGCGGTCCGGGTGCCTGCGGGTCGATCAGCGTACGGACCCGGGAGCGGATGCCGTCCGCGCCGACCAGCACGTCGGCGCTGGCGGTGGAGCCGTCGGCGAACCGGGCGAGCACGCCGTCCCCGCTCTGCTCGGCGTCGACCAGCCGCTTGTCGTACACGATGGGCACGCCCTGCGCCTCGGCTCGTTCGCGCAGCGCCCGGGCCAGGTCGTCGCGCCAGAGTCCGAGCGTGGTCGGTTCGACCGCCACGTGCGGGAAGGCACCGATGCGTCCTCCGCCGCCATCGGTGACCACGGTCCGTCGCATCGGCAGCCCGACGCTCTCGACGGACTGCTCGGCATCGACCAGACGCAACGCGGCCAGGCCGTTGGGCGCCAGGGTCAGGGTGACCCCGCTCCCCTCGGCCGCCGACGGGTACGCCTCGTGGACGGTGGCTTCGATCCCGGCACGACGTAGCGCCATCGCGGTCACCGGGCCGGCGATCCCGCCACCGATCACCAGCGCGGTTCGGACTGCTGTCATGCGCGACCCCCCATGGTCTCCTGCCAGGACTTCGCATAGTCCGGCTGCTTGAGTGACTCCACCAACTCGGTGACGAACCGGCGTTCGGCCTCCAGCAGCGCCAGCGCGTACTGCTCCTCGACCAGGAAGATCCACGCGACGCCGTCGACGCGGGCCTCCTCCATGGTCGTGCGGGTCTCCTCGATCCGGCCGGCCAGCGCCGCGGACCGGCGGCGCAGCACCTCGACCGCCTCCTCGGGCGGGAGCAGGCTGAGCAGCGACAGCGCGACGGCGAAGTGCGGATACTCCGCGCGGGGCTGGGCGAGCAGGGAGCGCAGCCAGTCATGCACCTCGTGCCGGCCCTCGTCGGTGATCGCGTACACCGTGCGCTCGGGACGGGCGCTGTCCCGGACCGTCTCCTGCTCGGTGACGAAACCGGCCCGAGCGAGTTGTTCGATGACCATGTAGAGCGAACTGCGGGTGTACCGGATGTGCCGGTCCTTGCCGGTCTGCTTGAGGCGTCGACCCAACTCGTAGGGGTGCATCGGCTCACACAGCAGCCAGGCCAGCACGGCCAGGGCCAGCGGGTTGGGCACTCTCCGACGTCGCTCCACCACAGCTCCTTTAGTCAGGATCGACTATCCAGGACTGACTAGGGAGGCGTCAACCCGGTTCGATGCGACAAGGGGACACGAGAAAGGCCCGTCACCGGAATTCCGGTAACGGGCCTTGTCTGTTGGATCTTTATGGTGGGCGATACTGGGTTTGAACCAGTGACCTCTTCCGTGTCAAGGAAGCGCGCTCCCACTGCGCCAATCGCCCTTGCTCTTTCCGAGGTGGGGACGGGATTTGAACCCGCGTACACGGCTTTGCAGGCCGTTGCCTCGCCTCTCGGCCACCCCACCGAGGTTGCCCCCGTCACGCGTGGCGGCAGCTCCGAGCGGACGACGGGACTCGAACCCGCGACCCTCACCTTGGCAAGGTGATGCGCTACCAACTGCGCTACGTCCGCACGCCCCGGGCATTCCCGGTGACGGATGAGAACTCTAGCCGAGCGGTGGAACGGATGCCAAATCGGGCTCCCGCCCCGGCGAGTCCGAAACTGTCCGGCTTCTGACTGTCGCAAGCCAGATCAGAAGGGGTTTGGTGACCGGCCGTATCCGGTCCAATCGGATACGGTGACGGACGTGACGAGACGTGCGGCCGAAATCCGCCTGGATGCCCTGCTGCGCACCGCATGTGACGTGATCGGGCAACGCGGGTTGGCGAACACCCGTACGGCGGATGTGGCGCAGGCCGCCGGGGTCAGCCAGGCGCTGGTCTTCTACCACTTTGCCACGAAGGAACGGCTGCTCGCCCAGGCCTTCGCGTACGCCGTCGAGCAGGATCTGGCCCGGCTCGACGCGGTGACCCGTTCCAACTCCCCGCCGCTGACCAAGCTCCGCCGGATCCTGCGCCTCTACACCCCCACCGGGCGGGCCACCTCCTGGTCCATGTGGATCGACGGTTGGGCGGAGTCACTGCGTACCCCCGAACTGGAGAAGGTCTCCCGCAAGCTGGACCTGCGCTGGCGGCAGGACCTCGCCACGGTGATCTCCGACGGGGTCGATGAGGGGATCTTCGTCTGCACCGACCCGGCTGGCGCCGCCTGGCGGATCAGCGCCGTGATGGACGGCCTCGCGGTGCAACTCGCGGTCCACGACCGGGTGATCTCACGCCGGCAGTTCGGCGAGTGGGTGCGCCTGGTGACCGCCCGCGAGCTGGGGCTGGACCCGACCCAGCTCGAATGACCCGGCGCAACGCCCCGCAGGAGTCATCCGCGCCCGCCAAATCCGGCGGGTTACCCCCGTCCTCGGCGGGAACAAGGGCGGCATGGAGCTGCTGAAGACATACCGGCGCAGTTTGGCCGAGTTCACCGAGCGGGTGGAACAGGTGCACCCCGGGCAGTGGTCGGCCACCACCCCCTGCCCGGGCTGGGACGTCCGCACCCTGGTCAACCACGTGGTCAGCGAGGAACGCTGGAGCGTCCCGCTGCTTGCCGGGCGCACCGTCGAACAGGTCGGTGACCGTTACGGCGGCGACCAACTCGGCGGTGACCCGGTCGAGGCCGCCCGCGAGGCCGCAGCGCAGGCCGAGGTCGCCGCCACCAGCCCGGGCGCCCTGGACCGGACAGTGCACCTGTCGGCCGGCGCCACCCCCGCCGAGGAGTACCTGCACCAACTGCTGGCCGAACACCTCGTACACGGCTGGGACCTGGCGGTGGCGATCGGCGAGGACCCCACGATGGACGCCGACACGATCGCCGAGGCGGCCCGCTGGTACCTCCACCACGCCGAGGACTACCGGCGCAACGGACTCGTCGGACCCGAGGTCGAGCTGCCCGCCGGGGCCAGCGAACAGGACCGGCTCCTCGCCGCGTTCGGCCGCGACCCCGACTGGGCACCGTGACCCGTCGCCACGGTGAGGGCGGGTCCGCCCACCCCCACCGTGGCCCGGATCAACTCAGGTAACCCTCGTCGCGAGGTACGGTCCGCCACCGGCTGCGCGAGCCCGACCGCCGTTCCCAACGTTCGGGCCCCGGCCCGACCGCGTCCGTCGCGGCCTCCGGCTCCCGGGTCAGGTGCCGCAGCCGCAGCAGCAGACCCACCCCGAGGAAGAGCAACAGACCGCCGAGGAGGAACGCCACCTCGGTCAGGCCGAGCCCGCTGCCGGTCTGCGACAGCCGGTTACCGGCCGTATCGGCGGCCGGCGGGTCGGCCGCCCCACCGGCGTACCCCGCGTCATCGGCGGCCTCGCTCTCCTCCTCGGTCGGATCGACCGTCGGTACCTCGACCGGCTCCTCCGTCGGGTCCACCGTCGGTACCTGCGACGGGGTCGGTGAGGCGGTCGTGGGCCGAACCTGGACGTCCCGGCCCACCACCTCGCGGGTCGCCGTCTGGCGCGACAGCAACCGCAGGTTCCGGTCGTACGCCTCGGCGGCGAGGCTCACCCGGCCCCGGTCGACGTCCCGGTCGAACGCGATCCGGTACTGCGCGGTGACGGTACGCCCCGGACACAGCGTGCCCGGGTCGAGCTGACGGTCGGTCAGCCGTGCCGCGTCACCCTCGATCCGCACCTCCACCGGGAACGAGCCGGTCTCCTCGATCCGGTCCACCCGCACCTGGTCCAGGCGCAGCCCCTGCACGCCCAGCACCAGCGACCAGCGCACCTTGATGCAGTTCCCCTGGTCGTTGCGGGACACCACAGCGGAGACCGTCGCCGCCCGCCCACCGGCGGTGAACCGCTCCGGCAGACCGCCGAGTTCGGTGGCGAACGCCGCGTGCGCCGGCGCGGCCATGGTCACGTCCACCCCGGTGAGACATACCAGTGCCACCCCGATCCGTAGCGTGTAACGCCACAGCCTCTTCACGATCCGTCCTCCCGTCGGTTGCCTCCAGTCGCAACGCTAGGAGCGCGGGAAGGCACCCGGTAGACGGGCGTGTTCGCATGGACCGTGAAGCAAGATGCCCGTTTTCACGTACGGTATTGAACCGGTAACGGATCATCCGCGACACGCCGTGAACGGTGACGGTGGACAATCACCAGATGTCCGCGCTCTCCACCGCCTTCGTCCGGCTGCACGCCCGGCTCACGCCCGTCGCCTTCGTACCCGAGGTGCGGCTGCACCAGGCGGACGAGCCGATCGGGTTGTGGGAGCTGACCGAGGGCGAGTTCCGCAGCGACCGGCCGCCGCCGTTCTGGGCCTTCGCCTGGGCCGGCGGTCAGAGCCTCGCGCGCTACGTCACCGACCACCCGGAGACAGTCGCCGGCCGTCGGGTGCTCGACCTGGCCTCCGGCTCCGGCCTGGTGGCCATCGCCGCCGCTCGGGCCGGCGCGGCGGCCGTCCGCGCCGTGGAGGTCGACGAGCTGGCCGTCGCGGCTGTCGCGCTCAACGCCGAGGCCAACGGGGTACGCGTCGACGCCGAACTCGGCGACATCCTCGACGGTGACTCGGGCGCCGCCGAGGTGGTCCTCGCCGGCGACGTCTTCTACAGCGAGGCGATGGCCAACCGGGTGCTGCGGTTCCTGCTGCGCGCCGCCCGGTCGGGGGCGTCGGTGCTGGTCGGCGATCCGGACCGGGCCTTCCTGCCACGGGAACGCTTCGACGACATCGCCCACTACGACGTGCCGGTCAGCGAGGCGCTGGAAAGCGTACGGGTGAAGCGCACCACGGTGTGGCGGTTGCGCGCCGGACGGCCGGGAACCGCCGACTAGCGTGGCGCCGTGCTGTTCCGCAGCTGGGAGCAGGTCCCGACGACGACCGCAGGTGCCGGGACCGGTGGCGACGTCCACTGGCCCGAGGTGGCCCGGGTCGCCGACCACGTGGGCGTCGAGCACCTGCTGGTGACCCGGCACGCTCTGGTCCGGCAGGTGCTCACCGACCCCGACGGGTTCCGACCCGACAACGCGCTGGACGCGGTCACCCCGATGCCGGTGGCCGCGCTGCGGGTGCTCGCCGCGCACCGGTTTCGGCTGCCACCGACGCTGGCCAACAACGGCGGTACCAGTCATCCGGAGATCCGCGCCCTGGTCGCCGACGCCCTGCACCCGACCCGGGTGGCCGCCCAGCGGGACTGGCTGGCCGCGCTGGTCCGCCAGCGGATCGCCGAGCTGACCACCACCCTGGACACCGGCGCACCTGTCGACCTGCACGCGGGCCTCGCCGCCGACCTGCCGTTGCTGGTCCTGGCCCGGCTGATCGACCTGCCCGACGCGCCGGTCACGGCGGTCAAGGAGTTCGCCCGCGCGGCGCTGGAACTCTTCTGGGCGCCGCTGGACGCCGCCCGGCAGCAGGTGCTCGCCGCCGAGGTGGGCCGCTTCCACCGGCTGCTGCGGGAGTTCGCGGCCACCGGCGACGGGTTGGCCGCGTCCCTGCGCGCCGCCGGGCACCCGCCCGACGCGGTCGTCGGCGCGCTGTTCTTCCTGCTGGTCGCCGGCCAGGAGACCACCTCGCAGTTCCTCACCCTGCTGCTGCACCGGCTCACCGGTGAGCCGGCGGTGCTCGCCGGCCTGCGCGACGGCACCGTCGCGGTCGCCGACGTGGTCGAGGAGGGGCTGCGTCTCGAACCGCCGATCGTCACCTGGCGGCGGGTCGCCGCCCGGAACACCACGCTGGGCGGGACGGTGGTGCCGGCGGGCAGCAGTGTGGTGCTGTGGCTCGCCAGAGCCGGCCGGGATCCGGCTGTCGTGCAGTCGCCGAACGACTTCCGCCCCGGGCAACGCGGCTCGCGCCGACATCTGGCCTTCGGGGCGGGCGTGCACCGCTGCGTCGGCGACCAACTCGCCCGGATGGAAGCCACCACACTGGTGGCCGAGGCCGCGCCGCTGCTGGCCGGGGTACGCGTGGTCCGCCCGCCGCGCTACCCGGACAATCTCACCTTCCGGATGCCCGACACCTTCGTCGTGCGGCGCTGAGCGTCGCCCAGCCTCAGTTGATCTCGTCGGCCCAGGCCCGCCAGTCGTCGAGGACCCCGTACAGCGCCGGAGTGAGCCAGCCCGGCGCGGACCGCCGGAAGACTCCCGGGTCCATCGTTCCGGCCCCGGCCGGCAGCGCGCCGAGCAGATCCGGCAACAGATCACTGACATTGGCCCAGTGCACCAGCTCAGGTTCGGCCGGCCAGGCGCCGATCACCACGCCGGCCGGCACGGCCCGCCGGTCAAGTGCCTCCAGGGTGAGCGCGGTGTGGTTGAGGGTGCCCAGACCGGCGCGGGCCACCACCACCGCCGGAGCACCCAGCGACACGGCCAGGTCGGCGACCGTCCACGGCTCCCCCGAGGGCCGCAGCCCCATCGGTACGAGCAGCCCGCCGGCCCCCTCGACCAGCACCAGGTCGTGCTTGTCCGCCTCTTCCCGCACCGCGTCGACCGCGTTGTACAGCTCCAACGGCGGCAGTTCGGCCACCCGGGCGGCGGCCAGCGGAGCGAGCGGGTCCGGGAAGCTGGCCAACGTACGCCCGGTCATCGGGGCGGCCAGTCGGGTGACCACCTCGACATCGCCGGGATCGCCGGTGGCCGTACCGGTCTGGCCCGGTTTGACCACCGCGACCCGTAATCCCGCCGCCTGCGCGGCAGCCGTGATCGCCGCGGTCACCACCGTCTTGCCGACCTCGGTGTCGGTGCCGGTGACCAGCACCGGTCCACGCCACTGATCCGTCATGGCGCACACTTCACGATGACCTCCAGGGCGTGTTCGAAGTCCGCCCGCGGCGCGCCGGCGCTGACGGTCAGCCGTAGCCTCGATCGGCTGTCGGGGGTGGATGGCGGGCGGAAACAGCCGACGGCCACGCCCCGGTCCCGGCAGGCGGCGGCCCACGCCGCCGCCGCCTCCGGACCCGCAGCGGTGATCGAAACGACGGCGGCGTCGGCTGCGGAGACGTCCAGACCGGCGGCGCGCAGCCGGTCCACTGCGAGGGCGGCCCGCTCGGCCAGCTCGGCGCGCAGACCAGCGCCGGAGCGGGCCAGACCGACGGCGGCCTGCACCCCGGCCGCCACCACGGGCGGCAGGGCGGTGTCGTAGATGAAGGTTCGGGCGGTCTCCACCAGGTGCCGGACGAACTCGGCCGGGCCCGCCACCACGCCACCGGCCCCACCGAGCGCCTTGGACAGGGTCGCGGTGATCACCACGTCAGGCTCACCGGCCAACCCCGCTCCGGCCACCGCGCCGGCACCGTCCGGGCCGACCACGCCCAGCGCGTGCGCGTCGTCGACCAGCAGTACCGCCCCATGTTCGCGGGCGACGGCGTGCAGCCGCGCCAACGGTGCCAGATCACCGTCGACCGAGAAGACCGACTCGGTGATCACCACCGCCGGTCGGCCCGGCGCGCCCTGGAGGGCGGCGGCAACCGCCGTCACGTCGGCGTGCGGGGTCACCACCGTCTCGGCACCGGAGATCCGACAGCCGTCGATCAGGGAGGCATGGTTGTGCGCGTCGGAGACCAGCAGCGTGCGGGGACGCACCAGCGCGCGGATCGCGCCGAGGTTGGCCAGGTACCCGGAGGAGAAGACCAGGGACCGGTCGGTGCCGAGCCAGTCGGCGAGCGTCGTCTCCAGCGTGTGGTGGACTTCGGTGGAGCCGCGGACCAGCCGCGAACCGGTCGCACCCAGCCCGTACGCGGCGAGAGAGCGGGCCGCGGCGGCGATCACCTCGGGGTGCGTGGCCAGACCGAGATAATCGTTGCCGGCCAGGTCGACCATGCCGTCGGTGGCGGCGCGCGAATGCAGCCGGCGCGTCAGCCCCGCCTTCGCCCGCAGCTCGGCGCGGCGGTCCAGTGCCGCCAGCCAGTCCGCCACCGCCACGTCCCTTCCCCGCCGGTTCCCGCCCGTCAGGCGCTTCCGCCGGGCGAAGTTACCACCCGCCGTGGCTGCCCCGGCGTGGCGTGGTGCGGCTCGCCGCACCACGCGGACGCGGGTCCGCACGCCGCCGTGCGCGCTCGTTTACCGTCCGCGAAAGGGCCTTGTAGGGTACGTGCCATGCCAGAGATCCTCGACCAGGCCCGGGACCAGGTGCTGAACAACGGCGTCGGTCTCGACGAGGCCGGTGTCCTCGCCGTGCTGAACCTGCCCGACGAGCACCTGTCCGCCACGCTCCAGCTCGCCCACGAGGTCCGGATGCGCTGGTGCGGCCCGGAGGTCGAGGTCGAGGG
Organism: Micromonospora lutea; assembly: GCF_016863535.1. Classification (GTDB taxonomy): domain Bacteria; phylum Actinomycetota; class Actinomycetes; order Mycobacteriales; family Micromonosporaceae; genus Micromonospora; species Micromonospora lutea. The sequence continues at coordinate 40,344 of NZ_BOPB01000036.1, read as the reverse complement.
CATCGTGTCGCTGAAGACCGGCGGCTGCCCGGAGGACTGCCACTTCTGTTCCCAGTCCGGCCTGTTCACCTCGCCGGTGCGGTCGGTGTGGCTGGACATCCCCTCGCTGGTGCAGGCGGCGAAGCAGACCGCCGCCACCGGGGCGACGGAGTTCTGCATCGTGGCCGCCGTACGCGGTCCGGATACCCGGCTGATGAAGCAGATGCGTGAGGGCGTCGCCGCGATCAGGTCCGAGGTCGACATCCAGGTCGCCGCCTCGCTCGGCATGCTCACCCAGGAGCAGGTCGACGAGCTGGTCGACATGGGTGTGCACCGCTACAACCACAACCTGGAAACCTGCCGGTCGTACTTCCCGAACGTGGTCACCACGCACTCCTGGGAGGAGCGCTGGGAGACCCTGCGGATGGTCCGCGAATCCGGCATGGAGGTCTGCTGCGGTGGCATCCTCGGCCTCGGCGAAACCCTGGCGCAGCGGGCCGAGTTCGCCGCCCAGCTCGCCGAGCTCGACCCGCACGAGGTGCCGCTGAACTTCCTCAACCCCCGGCCCGGCACGCCGCTGGGCGACCGGCCGGTGATCGAGGGCAAGGACGCGTTGCGGGCCATCGCCGCCTTCCGGCTGGCCATGCCGCGCACCATCCTCCGGTACGCGGGCGGCCGGGAGATCACCCTGGGTGATCTCGGCACCCGCGACGGACTGCTCGGCGGCATCAACGCCGTGATCGTCGGGAACTACCTGACCACCCTCGGCCGTTCGGCAACCGACGACCTCAAGCTGCTCGACGAGCTGAAGATGCCGGTCAAGGCGCTGTCGGCAACCCTGTGACGGTGATGGGCGATCGCGAGCCGCAGGCACCGTGGTGCGACCGGTGCGGCGGAGCTGCCGTCACCGGTGAGCACGACAGGTGCGCGGCCGCCCGGTCACTGGAGCCGCCGCGCTTCTGCATCCACTGTCGACGCCGGATGAAGGTGCAGGTGCTGCCCGTCGGCTGGACGGCGACCTGCGTCGAGCACGGAGAAGCACGGGGTTGAGCATGGAGCTGCGCGGACAGACCGTGACGCTGCGGCCGGCGACGACCGCGGACGTACCCACGCTGGCGACGATCCGCGCCACTCCCGAGGTACGCCGCTGGTGGCGCGGCGGCGACGACCTGGTCACCGCCGTCGAGGAGGACCTCGCCGACGAGGGCCTCTCGGTGTACGCCATCGAGCACGGCGACCGGGTGATCGGTGCGATCCACTGGCACGCCGAGGACGACCCGGACTACCGGCACGCCGGCATCGACATCTTCCTCGACCCCTCGGTACGCGGTGCCGGGCTCGCCGGGGACGCCATCCGCATCCTGATCCGGCACCTGATCGACGTCCACGGCCACCACCGCTTCACCATCGACCCGGCGGCGTCGAACACCGCCGCCATCCGGGCGTACGCGAAGGTGGGTTTCCGGACGGTAGGGGTGATGCGCCGCTACGAGCGGGGCGCGGACGGCCGCTGGCACGACGGCCTGCTGATGGATCTCCTCGCCGACGACCTGCGCGACTGACCGCTCCCGCCACCCGGACACCGCCAGGCCGGGAGTGGTTCCCGGCCTGGCGGTGCGACTCGGTCGGTCGAATGTCAGGCGATGGTGCAGGTGGCGCCGTTGAGCGTGAAGCTCGTCGGCGGCGGGTTGCTGCCGGTGTGCGTACCGTTGAAACCGATGCTCGTCGAGCCGCCCGGTGCCAGGTTGCCGTTGTAGGACAGGCTCGTCGCGGTCACCGCCGTGCCGCTCTGCTGGAAGGTGGCCGACCAGCTCTGGCCCACTCGCTGTCCGGCGTGCGGGAAGGTGAACGCCAGCGTCCAGCCGTTGATCGCCGAGGTACCGGTGTTGGTGATCGTGATGCTGGCGGTGAAGCCGCTACCCCAGTCGTTGACGCCGTAGCTGATCCGGCAGGGCGAGGTCGGCAACGGCACCGACGTGGTCACCGTCACCATCTCCGACGGCGGTGAGGCGTTGCCGGCCGCGTCGATCGCCACCACGTAGAAGTGGTATCTCGTCTCCGGGTCCAGCCCGGTCACCGTGTACGTGGTGCCGGTGACGGTGGCGACCAGGACCTCGCCCAGCAGGGTGCGGTAGATCCGATAACCGGTCACGCCCACGTTGTCGGTCGACGGGGACCAGGTCAGGGTCGCGCCGTCGGTGGTGATCCTCGATGCCGCCAGGCTGCTCGGCGCGGTCGGCGGCGTGGTGTCCCCGTCGTCGACGGCGGGGGTGGTCACCGTCAACGTCGGCGACATGGACGAGAGGTTGCCGGCCTTGTCCCGGGCGTAGACGCCGAACACGTACGTCCGGGCGGGCGTCAGGTCGTTCAACGTCAACGAGTTCGTGGCGGTGTTGCGGAGCTCGATCGCATCACTGCCGACCATGCGGATGCTGACGCTGTAGTTGTCGATCCCGCTGCCGGTGTCGGTGGATGGCGTCCAGGTCAGGTTCACCGAGCGGGAGGTGAGCCCGGAGGCGACCGGCGTACCGGGGGTGGTGGGCGGGGTGGTGTCCGCGCTGGACGTCGGCTCTTCACCCCACACCCGCACCCCGCCGGCGTAGAGCGGCACGTTGCGGTTCGGCCCGGCGGTGGCCTGGAACGACGGGTCGTTGGCGGTGTTCCAGGTGCCACCCTCGGGCACCCCTACCTTGAACTGCACCTCCATCCGGTGCTGTGACTGGCCGGCCGGTGCGATGGTGTGCCCGGTGCAGTCGACCTCCACGTACCAGAGGTCACCGCTGGCCTGTCGGGCGGTGGACGGCGCTGGGCAGCCCTGGGTGTAGCCGGGGGTGACGGTGACCGGGCCGGTGCCGTCGGGGCGGAAGTAGTAGCGGAACTTGGCGTCGGTCAGTGCCCGTGCCGGGAACGCCGACTTGTTGTAGATCATGACCTTGAGCCCGGTGGCCCGGGTCTCGTTCTGCATGACCGTGGTTTCCACGGTCAGCTCGTCGATGTCGGGCCGCTCGGCGACCGGGAAATTGGCCAGCGGGGTGCCGCCGTACTCCTGGGACAGCCGGGCCAGCGCGGAGGTGAAGCCGGCGTTGTAGTCGGTAGCCACCTCGTTCATCACGTAGTCCGACCGGTTGTCGGTGTACGCGTCGTTCGGCGAGGACGGGCCTCCGACCAACGCGCCGTAGAGGGTGTGCCGGGTCTCAGTGGGTACGGTCATGCTGTCCCACCAGGAGCCGTGCGCGGTGCGGTGGTGCGGGTTCTTCGGCGAGTTGGTGCCGAACCCGATCAGGTAGCTGGAGTTGCGCGGGTTGTCGCCGAGCGCGTAGTTGATCTGCCGGACGGCGAAATCGTGGTAGCGCGCCTTGCGGGTCGCGTCGGTGGTCTTGTCGCTGTAGACCAGCGCGGCGAACGCGGTGTTGGCGGCGTAGCGCAGCGCACCCCACGAGTCGAGCACCGCCATCCCGCCGGGCGAGTACCGGATCCGCTCGCCGTTGACGCCGACGGTCCAGAAGTCCAGCCACCGGTTGGCGTCGTCGATGTACTTCTGCTTGCCGGTCAGGTTGGCCAGCAGCACGTACGCCCCGAACTGCTTGTTGTCCCAGGCGACGGTCCACTTGTAGGAGCGGGTGGTGGTCTGCGGCTCGGTGCCGAGCTTGTCGTACTCGCTCTCCGCCTTGGCCAGGTACGTGGCGTCGCCGGTGGCCCGGTACAACCAGATCGCGCCCCAGACCAGTTCGTCCTGGTAGCCGCTCCAGGAGCGGTAGAAGCTGGTGGCGTCGGTGATGCACTCGTGGTAGTTCTTCCGCACGGTGTCGGCGAAGGTGTAGAGCTGCCGCGCGTGGGTGAGCAGTTTGTCGGCGTAGGCGGCGTCCGTGGGCCGGAAGACCATGGACGAGGCGGCCATCGCGGCGGCGGTCTCCCCCGCCAGGTCCGCGCCGCCACAGCTGGCGTCGATCTTGTACGCGGGCCGCGCCATCGGCATCACCTCGGCCGGCCCCCACCACTTGTGGTCGTCGTCGCCCTTGCCCACCTGCCCGTAGAGGACGTTCGGCGACGGGTGTGCCTTGACGAAGTAGTCGTTGACGAAGCGCAGATTGTTCAGCAGGTGGGTGAGTTGGCCGGAGGCGGCGTACCCGGCCCGGTACTCGACCGCGCCCCAGGCCAGCATGGTGGTGGTGAACGCCATCGGGAAGCCGAACTTCACGTGGTCACCGGCGTCGTACCAGCCACCGGTGAGGTCGATTCCGACATCCGAGCCGTCGCGAAGTGCCGAATCACCGCGCCACGAGACCCGGTTCCAGTCCGGCAGTTTCCCGGACTGCTGCGCCTCGTAGAACAGCAGTGACTTCTGGAGCGCCTCGGCGTAGTTGAAGGCCGGCGCCGCGGCGGACACGCCTCCGTCGGTCGGCGCGGCGGAGGCGGCAGCCCCAGGTACGCCGATGGCGAGTGCGAGACCGGCGGCGAGCGCGGTGACCGTGGCGAGCATCCGGCGGGGCCAGGGCTGATCGGGACGGCGGTGCGGCCAGGGCTGATCCGGTCGGTGTCGATGGCCGTCGGAACGGCCCAGCCGGGTCGGTTCGTGCATGGACGACTCCTGTCGATGCGTGGCCGGCAGCGTCGACGGAGGCGGGGCCAGGTCGGGCGGAACGGGCTGCCGACGGTGGTGGCGAGGTAGCTCCAAACAGGACCGGGAGCGCTCCCATGGATAGTCAGCAATGTAATGCTCCGGTCACCGCTTTGTGAAGACCGACCCGGTCGTATCGGCCGGCTACGCGGCCATCGCCACCACGTGACAGTTGCCGGTCAGGGGTTGGCGCTGACCGGCGGAGCGCCCACCAGGTCGAGCCGGTCCCCCAGGATCACCGCGCTGGCGCGGACCAGTTGCGCGAGCCGGTCCACTTCGGTGGCGTGGAAGGCGGCCGGCGTCAGCGTCTCGCTGTGCTCGCGGGAGACCACCAGGACCAGCCCGGCCCGGCCGAACGGCGCGACCGCGAAATGATCGTTGTCGGTCGCGGTCATCGCCCGGGCACGCAGCGGGGTCACCTCCGGCAGCTTCGGCGGCACCGGCGTACGCCAGCTGGCGTGCCCCACCGTCGCACCACCACCCCCGGTGCGGGACGCCCAGTCGACCGGCACCATCGCGACGACCGCCCAGTCGGCGGCGAGCAGCCCGGGTACCGCGTCGACCAGGGTGGCCAGCCCCTCGACCGGGTTGGCGGCGACCTGGGCCAGCAACTCGGCGTCCTGGCCGGTGGTGGTGGGCGCGCCGATCGCCCGCCAGACCCCGTCCACCCGTACGCCGGGGATCACCGCCAGGCCGGCCAGCAGCCGCTCCACCCGCGCGGCGCCCGGCCACACCACCGTGAAGTCGTCGACCGCCCGCCCGCCGAGGCGTTCGAGCACCACCACCTGGACGATGTCCGCCCCTGACACACCAAGGGTGCGTGCCACCTGACCGAGCGTGCCGGGACGATCCGGCAGGGTGACCCGAACGCGCAGCAACATGTCAAACCCCTCCGCTTGGCGGGCCGGCACACTGGCCGGCAGGCTGGTCTCAGCCTGGCAGTTGACCATTTCGTCCCTGTTGCGGTGCCATGTCCCGAGCGTCAATCCTGACCTTGACAACCCGCCGCACCTGCCATGGACTGTCCGGATGACCGAGCCGACCGCCGGCTCGCCCGCTGGTCTGGATCTGGACCGGCTGGGCGGTTACCTGGCGGCCCACCGCCCCGACCTGGCCGCTGGCGCGTTCCGCGCCGAGCTGATCGCCGGAGGTCGGTCCAACCTGACCTACCTGGTGCACGCCGGTGGGCGGGAGGTGGTGCTGCGCCGCCCACCGCTCGGGCACGTGCTGGCCACCGCACACGACATGGCCCGGGAGTTCCGGGTCATCTCGGCACTCGCCCCGACCGACGTCCCGGTGCCCGAGGCCCTGCTGCTCTGCTCGGATCCGGACGTGCTGGGTGCGCCGTTTTACCTGATGGAACGGGTGCCGGGCGAGGTCTTCCGCAGCCGTTCCCGGACCGACCGACTCACCGGCGAGCAGCGACACGGGCTGGCCATGGCGATGATGGACACCCTGGCTGCGCTGCACACGGTCGAGCCCGCAGCGGTCGACCTGGCCGACTTCGGCCGCCCGGAGGGCTTCCTCGCCCGCCAGGTCCGGCGCTGGTCAGGGCAGCTCGACCGCTCCCGCAGCCGGCCGCTGCCAGGCATCGACGAACTGCGCGACCGGCTCGCCGCCACCGCACCCGAGGGGGCCAACGCCGGCCGGATCGTGCACGGGGACTTCCGGCTGGACAACCTCCTCGCCACCGTGGAACCGGTGACGGTGACGGCGGTGCTGGACTGGGAGATGGCCACCCTCGGCGACCCGCTGGCCGACCTCGGGCTGCTGCTGACGTACTGGGACGTGCTCGGTGGCAGCGAGGCGTCCGACGGCAATCCGGTCGCCGACGGCCTCGGTCCGCGGGCCGGTTTTCCCAGCGGTGCCGAGCTGATCGACAGGTACGCCGGTCGCAGCGACGTCGACGTCGGTCCCCTGCACTGGCACGTCGCGCTGGGCTGCTTCAAGCTCGCCGTCATCTGCGAGGGGATCCACTACCGGCACACCCTCGGCCAGACCCTCGGCGAGGGCTTCGACACCATCGGCGGCCTCGTTGCCCCGCTGGTCGCACACGGACTGACCTCGGTGAGGGAGGCTTGATGGACTTCGCGTACGACGCCCGGACCGAGCAGCTGCAGGCGGAGCTGACCGATTTCCTGGAGCAGCACGTCTACCCGGCCGAGGAGGTGCACGCCGCCCAGGTGGCCGCCGCCGGTGACCCGTGGGCCCGGCCTGCCGTGCTGGCCGAACTGAAGGCTGAGGCCCGCCGACGCGGCCTGTGGAACCTCTTCCTGCCCGATCCGCGCCACGGTGCCGGGCTGACCAACCTCCAGTACGCTCCGCTGGCGGAGCTGACCGGGCGCAGCCCGCACCTCGCTCCGGAGGCGCTCAACTGCGCCGCACCCGACACCGGCAACATGGAACTGCTCGCCGAGTTCGGCTCCCCGGCCCAGCAGGAGCGCTGGCTCACCCCCCTGCTGGCGGGCGAGATCCGCTCCGCGTTCTGCATGACCGAACCAGACGTGGCCTCCTCCGACGCGACGAACATCGCCACGTCGATCCGTCGCGACGGTGACCACTACGTCATCGACGGACGCAAGTGGTGGTCTTCCGGCGCGATGGACCCGGCCTGCCAGATCCTCATCGTGATGGGCAAGACGGACCCGCACGCCGACCGCCACCGGCAGCAGAGCATGATCCTGGTCCCCCGGGACACTCCGGGCGTCACGATCCGCCGCGGCATGCGGGTGTTCGGCTACAGCGACGCCTCCCACGGCGGTCACGCCGAGATCGACTTCGAGGGCGTACGGGTGCCGGCGGAGAACCTGGTCGGCGCCGAGGGCAGCGGTTTCGCCATCGCCCAGGCCCGGCTCGGCCCCGGCCGGATCCACCACTGCATGCGCCTGATCGGGATGGCCGAGCGAGCCTTGGAGCTGCTCTGCCGCCGAGCCATCGAACGGGTCGCCTTCGGCCGCCCCCTCGCCGAGCAGGGCGTGGTACGCGAGTGGATCGCCGAGGCCCGGGTCCGCATCGAGCAGGCCCGGCTGCTGGTGCTCAAGACCGCCTGGCTGATGGACACCGTCGGCAACAAGGGCGCGCACACCGAGATTCAGGCCATCAAGATCGCCACCCCGGCGATGGCCGAGTGGGTCATCGACAAGGCCATCCAGGCGTACGGCGCGGCCGGGGTCAGCCAGGACACCCCCCTCGCCGCACTCTGGGCCTCGGCCCGCACCCTCCGGCTGGCCGACGGTCCCGACGAGGTGCACCGCAACAGCCTCGCCAAGCGCGAGCTACGCCGCTGGTCCAACCCCACCTGACTGCTGCCCGGCCATCCCCGGCTGGTCTGCCGCACCGCCGTGGCCGCCACCGGACGAGGGAGCGTTGCCGGTAGGACCACCACCAATCCCCGCGAATCGCAGAACGTCACCCACCGTGTCCACCGAGCCTCCCCCCGGATGTCGCGGACAGACCTTTGCTCTGCTTCAACGGACGCAACGGTCACGCTCGGTGTCCGGGTCAAGCCAATCGTCGTGTTTCACCTTCCCGTTACCGCTGCTCAACGGCCTGTGCGTGGGTTGAAGCAGAGCAAAGGATGGGAGGTGGTAGGTCGGCACCTTCGCGAACGGTCACACAGCGTCAAGCGCACGGAGAGTTATCGACCGTCGAGGGCCGAGATCGGCGCGCAAGCCGATCTCGGCGGAGTCACACAGCGCGGCGGAGTCACACAGCGCGGCGGAGTCACACAGCGCGGCGGGGTCACACAGCGCGGCGGGGCTGCGGACGGCGGCGCGTACTTCAGGCCGAAGCGCGCTCCACGAACTGGGTGTCCAGGACGACGTGTGGTGCGGGAACCTCGTCACCGCGGATGCGGGCGACCAGCAGCCGCGCCATCTGCCGGCCCATCTCCTCCACGGGCTGGAACACCGACGTCAGGGGTGGCTGAGCCTGCCGGGCGATCGGCTCGTCACCGAAGCCGACCATGGCCACGTCCTGCGGTACCCGGCAGCCGGCCTCACGCAGCGTCCGCAGGGCACCGAAGGCCATCAGGTCGGCGGCCACGAACACGGCGTCCAGGTCAGGGCAGCGCTCCAGCAGCTGCCGCATCGCCGTCGCCCCGCTCTCCTCGCTGAAGTCCCCGTACGCGATCAGGTCGGGGTCGACGCCGAACCCGGCGGTGCGGACCGCGTCCCGATAGCCGGACAACCGGGCCAGGCCGGCGCCCATGTCCTGCGGGCCGGCGATGGTGGCGATCCGCCGCCGTCCCCGGGCGGCAAGATATTCGACGGCATGCCGGGCACCGCCGGCATTGTCGACGTCGACGAACGAGACCGGCTGCGCCTCGGGGTGCAGCATCCGCGCGGGCCGCCCGCCGAGCACAGTGGGCAACTCACGCTCCTCCAACAGGGTGGGCAGCGGATCGTCGTCGTGCAGCGACAGCAGCAGTACCCCGTCGACGTGCTGGTTGGTCAGATGGTGCTCGACCCGTTCCCGCTCCAGCGGCGACTGCGCCATGGCCAGCCACAGTTGCAATGGCGTCTCCAGCAGGGCGGAACTGATCCCCCGGACGATGCCGGCGAAGAACGGCTCGGCAAAGATCCGCTCACCGGACTCACTGACCACCAGGGCCACCGAATCGGTCCGCTGGGTGACCAGCGCGCGAGCGGCACGGTTCGGTACGTAGCCCAGTTCGGCGATGGCCTGTTGCACGGCGGCCCGGGCCTCCGGACTCACCTGCGGAGAGCCGTTGACCACGCGGGAGACTGTGCCACGGCCGACTCCGGCGCGGGCGGCGACCGCGTCGAGCGTCGGCCGCCCGAGCGACCGGGTGCGCTGCGTTGTCATCGTGTGCTCCTCCGACATCAGGCGGCCCCGGCACCTTCACCAGCGTCGGTGCCGGGCCGCCTGTTACTGGCTGGCCATCGCCCTATTGTGCGGCCAGACCGTTGCGTCGGATCACCTCCGCGTACCACCTGGCACTGGACTTGGGGATACGCGTCTGCTTGTCATAGTCGACGTAGATCATGCCAAACCGCTTCGTGTAGCCCCAGGCCCACTCGAAATTATCCATCAGCGACCAGGCGAAGTATCCACGCAGGGGGACGCCCGCGCTGATCGCCTCGTGCGAGGCGCGCAGGTGGGCGTCGAAGTAGGCCAGCCGGTCGACGTCGTCGACCTGGCCGTCGACCACCTCGTCGACGAAGGCGGACCCGTTCTCGGTCACGTAGAGCGGCAGGTCGGTGTACTCCTCGTGCACCCGACGCAGCGTCTCCACCAAACCGGGAGCGTCGATCTCCCACCCCATGTCGGTGACCGGCACCCCTCGGTTGACGAACCGGACGTCCTCGCTGCCGGGCCAGCAGGCCTGGTCCCGCCAGTAGGCCTCCGGCTGCTCGCCGGGGATCGGCGCAGCCACCACGTGCCGGCTGTAGTAGTTGATCCCCACCACGTCCAGCGGCGAGGAGATGACCGCCAGGTCACCCTCGTGAACGTGGTCGAAGTCGGTCACCTTGGCCAGGTCGGCGACCAGGTCGTCCGGGTACGCGCCACGCAGGATCGGGTCGAGGAAGAAACGGTTGGCCAACGCGTCGATCCGCCGGGCCGCGTCGACGTCGCCCGGCGAGTCGCTGACCGGGGTGACCGGGTACAGGTTGACGGTCACCCCGAGCTGCGCTCCCGGCACCGCCGTACGCAGGGCCTGCACGGCGAGACCGTGCCCGAGCATCAGGTGGTGTCCGGCACGGACCGCGTCGGCCCCGTCGGAGCGACCCGGGGCGTGCACCCCGGAGCCGTAGCCGAGGAAGGCCGAGCACCACGGCTCGTTGAGGGTCGTCCAGTACTTCACCCGGTCACCCAGCGCGTCGGCCATCAGCAGGGCGTAGTCGGCGAACCGGGCGGCGGTGTCCCGGGCCGGCCAGCCGCCGGCGTCCTCCAACTCCTGCGGGAGGTCCCAGTGGTAGAGGGTCAGCCAGGGCTCGATCCCGTTGGCCAGCAGCTCGTCGACCATCCGCTGGTAGAAATCGAGCCCTTCGGCGTTCGCCGGACCCGACCCGCCGGGCTGCACCCGGGGCCAGGACACCGAGAAACGGTACGACTTCAACCCCAGCTCGGCCATCAGCCGGACGTCGTCGCCGAGCCGGTGGTAGTGGTCGCAGGCGACGTCGCCGGTGTGCCCGGCAACCGTCCGACCCTCGGTGTGGCTGAAGGTGTCCCAGATCGACGCGGTCCGACCGCCCTCGTTCGCCGCGCCCTCGATCTGGTACGCGGCGGTCGCCGCGCCCCAGAGGAAGCCGGGCGGAAAGGTCAGCGGCGCACGCTCGTCGAGGACGCCGACAGCGGGCGGGGTGGCGGGGTTGCTCACGACTTGACTGCACCTTCCATGATCCCGCCGATGATCTGGCGGCCGAACAGGATGAAGACGAGCACCAGCGGGAGGGTGCCGACCGCCGTGGCGGCGAAGACCTGCGAGTAGTCCGTGTAGTAGGCGTACGAGAGGAAGGAGAGCGAGACCTGCAGGGTCGGGTTCTCCGGGGTGAGGATCGCGTACGGCCAGAGGAACGAGTTCCAGGTCTCCATGAAGGTCAGCAGACCCAGCACACCGGCGGCCGGACGCAGCGCGGGCAGCACGACGTTCCAGTAGATCCGGAACGTGCTCGCGCCGTCGACGCGACCCGCCTCGATCAGCTCGTCGGAGATCGCCTGGCTGGCGTACTGCCGCATCATGAACACGCCGAAGGCGCTGACCAGGAACGGCACGGTCACCGCGTAGAGGGTGTCGTACCACCCGAGCGACTGCATCATGCTCCAGAGCGGGATCAGGCCCATCTGGGTCGGGATCATCATGGTCACGATGATCGCCAGCAGCAGCACGTTGCGACCGCGGAAGCGCAGCTTCGCGAAGGCGAAGCCGGCCAGGGAGCCGGTGAGCACCACCGACACGGTGACCACCGAGGAGACGATGATCGAGTTCATCATGCCCTTGAGGAAGTTGGCCGCGTCGTTGTCGAGCACCCGTTCGAAGTTGTCACCGAACGCGCCACCCGGGGTCATCGGCGGCGGCACGTCGTTGATCGACTCCAGGCTGCGGGTGCCGATCACCACCATGTAGTAGAAGGGGTAGATCGACAGCAGCGCCGCCAGGACGAGCGCCATGTAGGTCAGGGGACTGGTGCGCCACAGGCGCTTTGAAGCCGAGATCATCGATCTCTCCTCACTTGGCCGCGCGGCGGACGAGTACGAAGTTGATCAGCGACACGAAGACGATGATCATGAAGATCGCCCAGGCGACCGCGGCTCCGTAACCTGCGGTACTCAGGTTGTAGATGCCCTTCTCATACATGTACATGGCCAGCGTCTGGTACTCGCGCTGGTTGCCGCCGATGATGCTGCCGTTGGCGAAGAGCAGTGGCTCGGTGAAGAGCTGCATGCCGCCGATCGTGGAGAGGATGACCACGAAGATGAAGGTGGGCTTGAGCATCGGCAGGGTAATTTGCCAGAACTGCCGCCACTGGCTGGCGCCGTCGATCGCGGCCGCCTCGTACAGGTCCTTCGGGATGGCCTGCATGCCGGCGAGCAGGATCAGGGTGTTGTAGCCGGTCCACCGCCAGTTGACCATGGTGGCGATCGCGGTCCAGGAGCTCCACTCCTGGGCGCGCCAGTCGATCTGGTCCACCCCGACCAGGCTGAGCAGCCAGTTGAACAGGCCGAAGTCGCGCTGGAACAGCATGCCGAAGACGATCGCGACCGCAGCCACCGAGACCACGTTCGGTACGAAGATGGCCATCCGGAAGAAGGTCTTGGCGCGCAGCAGGGTCTGGTTGAGCAGGTTCGCCAGGAACAGCGCCATCAGCAGCTGCGGGATGGTCGACAGGGCGAAGATGCCGAACGTGTTGATCAGCGCGTTCCAGAAGTACTCATCGGAGACCAGCTCGGTGTAGTTGTCGAGCCCGATGAAGGTGTGGTCGCCGATCATGTCCCAGTCGTGCAGCGACATCCAGGCGGTGCGCAGCATCGGGTACAGCCCGAAGGTCCCGAAGATCAGGAAGAACGGCGCGATGTAGAGGTACGGCGAGTACTTGAGATCCAGGCGGTTGAGGAGATATCCCCGGCGGCGTCGGGAGGAGGCGTCAGGGGGTGGTGCTGCAGGCGACGGCGGCGCCGTGGTGGCCGAAAGGCTCATGACGGGTTTCCTTTTTCAGCGAGGCCCGAGGGCCCTCGCGCAGAACGCTGCGCGGTGGGGACCGACCGGTGGCGTCCGGGTAGTCCCGAACGCCACCGGAGGGGAATCACTCAGAAGGCACCCTGAGTCTGTGCATCCTTCGTGAACTGCTCCCAGGCCTTGTCCTTGCTGGCCTGCCCGTTCTCAAACGCCCGCATCGCCGGCTCGAACGCGTTCTCCTTGACCGCCTGGTGCTTCGGGCCCAGGTGCACCGGCTGGATCTGGGCGACGCTCTCACCGAAGATCTTGCCGGTCGGCGCGTTGCTGAAGTACTCGTTGGTGTAGCTGAGGAAGGCCTCGTTCTTCAGCGCCTCCAGGTTGGTGGGCAGCGGGCCCTTGGCCTTGAATGCCTCAACCTGGCTGGTGGCGTTGGTCAGGAACTCGGCGAGCTTCGCCGCTTCCTTCTGGTACTTGCTCTGCTCCGGCACGGCCAGCCACGAGCCGCCCCAGTTACCGCCGCCGCCCGGCACGGCCGCGACGTCCCACTTACCCTTGTTGGCCTCGCCGGAGTTGTCCGCGACGATGCCGAGCATCCAGGACGGGCAGAAGGTGGTCGCGAAGGTGCCCTGCTTGAAGCCACCGGACCACTCCGGCGACCAGGTGGACGCCTTGGCGGAGATGTCGACCATCGAGGTCGCGGTGTCCCAGGCGGCCTTCACCCCGGGGCTGGAGTCCGCGATGATGTTGTTTTCCTTGTCGTAGAACAGGTCGGTGCCCTGCTGGAAGAGCACGCCGTTGGAGACGGCGGTGATCGAGTCGACGAACGCCTTGCCAGTGGCCTGCTTGTACTTCTGGCCGGTCTGGTGGAAGCCGTTCCAGTCGGGCCAGAGCGCCGCGACGGCGTCCCGCTCGGTGGGCAGGCCGGCCGCCTCGAACAGATCCTTGCGGTAGCAGACCGCGAGGCTACCGACGTCGGTCGGCAGGCCGATCAGCCGACCGTCCGGCGCCTTGCCCAGCTCCCACTTCCAGGGCAGGTAGTCGTCGGCGATCTCGGACGACACCAGCGGGTTCAGGTCAGCCCAGTTACGCGGGTTGGCCTTGAACTCGTTGAGGATGCCCTCTTCCAGGGCGGTCACGTCGGCCGCGCCCTTGCCGGTGGCGAGGTAACGGACCAGCTTGGGCCGGTACTCGCCGAGCTGAGCGGTCTTGCGCAGCTCGACCTTGATGCCGGTCTGCTGCTCGTACTGCTTGACGAGTTCGTCGTAACCCATCTCGCCAAAGGTGTCGACAACCAGCTTCGCGGGCTTCTCGCCCTCGGCCGGCGCGTCGTCGTCGTTGCCGCAGGCCGCGAGACCGCTGGCGACGAGGACCGCCGCCAGGGCGGTTGCCGCCATGCGGGAACGCCGCGTGGTGAGGCTCATCCTGACCCCTCTTTCAGTGGTGAGGCTGCTGGATTATTCGTGGTGGGGGGTGCCGCAGCGCCTGCCGACGCCGACTGGATAAGCCAGCGTCGACGCCCAGGAGCGGGTATGTGATCCACGCCTCTTGGGAACGCTCCCATGAGATTGCCGGCAGGTGTCGGGAGTGTCAATAGTCCAGTGGGAGCGATCCCAGATCGTTACCACGCAGCTCGTTTGACCGAACAGACAATCGGGAAGTACTGATGAGTTGCGGCCTTGACCACCCGGCCGGCCAGCGGAGAGACACGGCAGTCAGCAGAGACGCCGCAGCAGCGTGTCGACACGACCGGGGTCAAAAGCCTCCGGGTCGAACCCGGCACCCACCCACTCGCGCATCGTCTGATGCTCCGGATGACTCGACTCGGCCAGCGCGGCGAGCAGGACCAGGTAACCCTGCGGCCCGCCGAGGTCCTCCGGTGGGCAGGCCCGCTCCCCGTCCAGGCAACTCGGATAGCGTTCGTCAGCTTCGGCGGCGAACACGTCCTCCACCAGCAGGTCATGCTCCCACCAGTCACCGAAGTCGTACGTGTAGTGGAACCTGCTGCCCTTGCCGACCACCGCGTCCAGCCGGACGTCCAGCTCGTCGTGCAGGGCGAGCTCGCCGTCCGGGTCGGGTTCGCCGTACTGCACGCCGTCGATCTCGAACGAGTGCAGGTGACAGTCGCGCCAGCCCATCGCGTGCTGCACCACCCGGTGTACCCGATCCAGGGTGTAGCCGCCGGGTACCAGCACCCGGCGCCAGATCGCCGGGCGGACCCCGGCCAGGGACATCCTCAGCTGGAAGATCTGACGCGGCATGGGTGTCCCATCCTCCCGCGGCATAGGCTGCGAGCATGATCTGCCGAGCGTGCCGGGCGCGGCGGCACGACGACTGCCCGGGCCGAAACTGGTGCGACTGCCAGCACCGTACCCCTCGACCCACCCCTCCTGTCACCGGTCCGGCCGGCGAATGAGCGCCGGAGCGGCGATTTCCGTCCTCTGGCCGGATCCGTCATCCGAGCCGGTGGACGACGACACGCTCATCGCCAGGTACGGCCGCGCGGACCGACCGCACCTACGGATGAACTTCGTGACCAGTGTCGATGGCGCGGTCAGTCTCGACGGCTACTCGGCCGGGTTGTCCGGCGGGCCGGACAAGCGGGTCTTCGGGCTGCTCCGGATGCTCTGCGACGCGCTGCTGGTGGCCGCTGGCACGCTGCGCCACGAGGGTTACGGAGCAATCCGGCTGGACGAGCGTCGCCGGGCCTGGCGACGCGCGCACGGGCTGACCGAGTACCCGACCCTGGTCGTGGTCTCCGGCACCCTGAACCTCGATCCGGCCCAGGCCGCCTTCGCGGACGCACCCGTACGTCCCGTGGTGCTCACTCGCCGGGACGCTACGGCACCCCCCGGCCTGTCCGCGGTGGCCGACCTGGTCCGCTGCGGTGACGGCCGCGTCGACCTGGTCGCCGGGCTGGCCGAACTGCGCCGTCGCGGACTCGGTCAGGTGCTCTGCGAGGGCGGTCCGCAACTCTTCGGTGCCCTCACCGCGGCCGACCTGGTCGACGAGGTGTGCCTCTCGGTCGCTCCCCTGCTCGCCGGGGCCGGGCCCGGTCGGATCACCGCCGGGGAACCGAGTCCGGCGCGTGGCCTGCCGCTGCGGCACGTGCTGCTCGCCGACGACGGCACCCTGCTGCTCCGCCACGCCCGACACTGACCGGCCGCCCGCCACACCCGTTGGGCCGCCGCCGCGAGTTGCCCGAAGATTTCCCTGGCCGGCGCACACCCGGCGTCAGAACTCGATCGCCGTGCGCGTTCGGCGCGGTGTCGTTACGTGGTCTGCGCCGCGTCGCGTGGCGGCCTGTCGTACTCCTCCGGCAGGATGC
This sequence comes from Micromonospora lutea, assembly GCF_016863535.1. Lineage (GTDB taxonomy): Bacteria > Actinomycetota > Actinomycetes > Mycobacteriales > Micromonosporaceae > Micromonospora > Micromonospora lutea. The sequence continues at coordinate 24,282 of NZ_BOPB01000036.1, read as the reverse complement.
AGGGCGTGTGTGCCGACCACGACGATCAGCCGAGCGGAGTTGCCCGATGACTGACCAGGGGTTCGACGGCCCGGGCGAGGGGGTGGGCCGGGTGCTCGGCACCGCCGACGCCACTCCCCTGCAGTTCTGGACGGCGGTCTCCCCCGGCAGCTATCTCCAGCTCGATGACGTGGTGGTGACCCGGCGGGAGCTGCCCGACCGCGAGCCGGTGACCATCGCCGGGGTGGTCACCCAGGTCCGGGCACGACACGAGGGCGCACAGTTCGACTCCGACGTCTTCGCCATCGCCGACGGCACGCTGCCCGCGCAGGTGCAGGAGGCCGCCGAGATCACCACCACCCGGGTCGATCCCGAGTTCTACGTGCCGCCGCAGCCGGGTGCCGTGGTGCACCGGGCGGAAGGCGATGCCCGGGCCCGCGCGCTGCACTTCGACCGGATGGAACGACGGATCCCGATGGGCACCGGCCGGGACGGTGTGCCGGTCTATCTGAACGCCGACTTCCTCGACGGCAGCCGGGGCGCGCACGTGTCGATCTCCGGCATCTCCGGGGTCGCCACCAAGACCAGCTTCGCCACCTTCCTTCTCTACTCGGTGTTCCGCTCCGGTCAGCTCGGCGGCGACGCGGTCAACGCCAAGGCGCTCATCTTCAACGTGAAGGGCGAGGATCTGCTCTTCCTCGACCATCCGAACGCCCGGCTCGACGATCCGACCCGGGCCGCGTACGCCCGACTCGGCCTGGTCGCCGACGCCTTCCCCGACGTGCGGGTGTACGCGCCGCCCCGGGTCGGTGACTCGTCCGGCACCCCGGACGTGAGCAGTCGGCTCACCGGGGTGGACAGCTTCTACTGGACGCTCACCGAGTTCTGCGCCGACCGTCTCCTGCCGTACGTCTTCGCCGACGCCGACGACGAACGTCAGCAGTACACGATGGTGGTCCACTCCGTCGCCGCCCACCTGGCCCGGTACGCCCAGCCCGCCGACGGCGGGGTCAGCATCGACGGGGTCCGCCTGGGCAGCTACGGCGACCTGGTCGACCACATCGTGGAGCAGCTCAGCGACGACGAGACCCGAGGCGACTGGGCGGGCAGCGCGGTGGGTCTGGGCACGGTGAACGCGTTCGCCCGCCGGTTGATCGGCAGCAAGAAGGACCTGTCCCGGCTCATTCGCGGCGACCTGGCCACCCGCCGCCCGCACAGCATCAACACCTCCGAGAGTGCCCAGGTCACCGTCGTCGACCTGCACAACCTGCCGGATCGGGCGCAGCGCTTCGTGGTCGGTGTGACGCTCAAGAGCGAGTTCGACCGCAAGGAGAAGTCCGGCACCGCCCGGCCGCTGCTCTTCGTCGTGCTCGACGAGTTGAACAAGTACGCCCCTCGGGAGGGGTCCTCCCCGATCAAGGAGGTGCTGCTCGACATCGCCGAGCGGGGCCGCTCCCTCGGGGTGATCCTGATCGGCGCGCAGCAGACCGCCAGCGAGGTGGAGCGACGCATCGTCACCAACTCCGCCATCCGGGTGGTGGGCCGGCTGGACCCGGCCGAGGCGTCCCGCCCGGAGTACGGTTTCCTCCCCCCGGCCCAGCGGCAACGCGCGCTGCTGGCCAAGCCGGGCACGATGTTCGTCAACCAGCCGGACATTCCGGTGCCGCTCTGTCTGGAGTTCCCGTTCCCCGCCTGGGCGACGCGGGTGTCCGAGGCGGGAGCCGCGCCGTCGCAGACCCTGCGTTCGATCACCCAGTCCGCCGACCCGTTCGTGGTGGTCGGGTCGGGCGGCGGCGCCGACGACGACATTCCCTTCTAGCCCCGGGGTGGGATGACAGCATGAAGATCCTGCACACCTCCGACTGGCACGTGGGCAAGGTCCTCAAGGGGCAGTCACGGGCCGAGGAGCACAAGCAGGTGCTGGCCGAGGTCATCGAAATCGCCCGGCGGGAGCGGCCCGACCTGGTCGTCATCGCCGGTGACCTCTACGACACCGCGGCACCGACCCCGGAGGCGACCCGCCTGGTCACCCGGGCGTTGACCGCGCTGCGTCGTACCGGCGCGGACGTGGTGGCGATCGGCGGCAACCACGACAACGGGCCGGCGCTGGACGCGCTGCGCCCGTGGGCCGAGGCCGCCGGCATCACCCTGCGCGGCGGGGTACGGGAGGACCCGGCCGAGCACGTCATCGACGGCACCACCGCCGCCGGGGAGCGCTGGCGGCTGGCCGCGTTGCCGTTCCTGTCCCAGCGGTACGCGGTACGCGCGGTGGAGATGTACGAGCTGACCGCCGCCGAGAGCACCCAGACGTACGCCGACCATCTGGGCCGCATCCTCGCCCGGCTGACCGAGGGTTTCGACGAGCCGGACCGGGTGCACCTGGTCACCGCCCATCTCACGGTGGTGGGCGCGGCCACCGGCGGCGGCGAGCGGGACGCGCACACCATCATGGGGTACGCGGTGCCCGCCTCGGTCTTCCCCGGCACCGCGCACTACGTGGCGTTGGGGCACCTGCACCGTGCCCAGCGGGTGCAGGGGCCGTGTCCGATCCGCTACAGCGGCGCCCCGCTCGCGGTGGACTTCGGGGAGCAGGAGAACGTCCCGGCGGTGACGCTGGTCGAGGTCACCGCGACGACGGCGGCACGGATCCGCGAGGAACCGGTGACCGTGGCGACCGCGCTGCGCACCGTACGCGGCACCCTCGCCCAGCTCGCCGAGATCACCCCGCCGGAGGGCTGGCTGCGGGTGTACGTGCGCGAGCAGCCCCGCGCCGGCCTGCGGGAGGAGGTGCAGCAGTTGCTGCCCCGGGCCCTGGAGATCCGGATCGACCCGGAGCTGGTGCCGGCCCCCGGCACCGGCACCCGGGTGGCCCAACGGTCCGGCCGCTCACCCCGGCAGTTGTTCGCCGACTACCTGGACAACCGGGGGCATGCCGACGAGGGCGTCCGGGAACTCTTCGACGAGCTGCTCGAGGAGGTCGATCACTGATGCGGCCGATGCGGCTGGATCTGGCCGGTTTCACCGTCTTCCGCGACGCCACCACCATCGACTTCACCGACGCCGATTTCTTCGCCCTGGTCGGGCCGACCGGTTCCGGCAAGTCCACAGTGCTCGACGCGATCTGCTTCGCGCTGTACGGCACGGTGCCCCGGTGGGGCGGCACCCGCGGGCTGGGCAACGCGCTCGCCCCGTCGGCCACCGAGGCGCGGGTCCGGCTGGTCTTCGAGTCCGGCGGTGCCCGATACGTCGCCACCCGGGTGGTGCGTCGGGACGGTCGGGGCAACGTCAAGACCGCCGGCGCCGGGCTGCAGCTGATGCCGGAGGGTTTCGACGTCACCAAGCTGGACACCGGGCTCAGCCCGGACGACCTCGGCGAGGTGGTGGCCGGCACACCGGCGGAAATGGACGCCGCGGTGCTGGCGGCGGTCGGCCTGCCGTACGAGCAGTTCACCAGTTGCGTGGTGCTGCCGCAGGGCCAGTTCGCCGACTTCCTGCACGCCCGCCCGGCCACCCGTCAACAGATCCTGGTCAACCTGCTCGGTCTCGGCGTGTACGAGCAGGTGCAGCAGCGGGCCACCGCCCGGGCCGGGCAGGCGGAGGCGAAACTGGAGGCTGTCGACCAGTTGCTCGCCGGGTTGACCGACATCGACGACGAGGCGCTGGAACAGGCCGCCGGCCAGGTCGACCGGATGCGGGAGCTGGCCGGGGCGGTGACCGCCGCCGTACCGGAGCTGGAGGTGGCCCGCACGACGGTGCGGGAGGCCAATGCGGCGCTGGCCATGCTCGACGCCGACCTGGCCGCACTGGACGAGGTCCGGGCGCCGGACGGGGTCGCCGAGGTGGCCCGGGCAGTGACCGAGGCGCGGGCCGAGTCCGACGCGGCGACGGCTGCGGTGTCACTGGCCGAGGAGCGTGAGGAGAAGCTGCGCGGCGAGTTGACCGCTGCCGGCGACGAGAGCGCTTTGCGGATGCTGCTGCGGGCGTACGCCGACCGGGAGCAGCTCTCCGATCAGGCGGAGCGGGTGCGGGCCGGGATGGAGGCGGCCGGCGTCGAACACGACGCGGCGGTACGGTCGCTGACCGAAGCGCAGGCGGCGGCCGAGCGCGCCGAAGCGGAGCTGGCGGCGGCCTTCCAGGCGCACGAGGAGGCGAAGACCGCCGACCAGGCGATGGCGTTGCGGGCCCACCTGACCGGCGGGGACGCCTGCCCGGTCTGCGAGCAGACGGTGGCGCAGGTGCCGGCGATTCCCGCCGGCTCGGCGGTGACGAGGGCGGTGACGGCCGGCAAGGCGGCCCGGGTGGCGAGCGAGGCGGCCCGAAAGGTCGTCGCCGCGCGGGACGCCGCCGCGCGGGACCTGGAGCGGGTGCTGCTGCGTGCCCGCACCGAACATGACGGCCTCCGAGCCCGCCTGGCCGAGTTGGACGAACAACTCGCGGGTGCGGCAAGCGTCGAGGCGCTGCGGTCGCGGCTGGCGGAGTTGGCCGGCCTGCGGCAGGGGTTGGACGCGGCCACCACCGCCGTCCGCACCGGCCGGGACGCGGCCCGCAAGGCCCGGGGCGCGGTGGAGGCGGCGCAGGATCGGCTTCGGGGAGCGTGGCGACGGTTCGACGGCTCCCGCGACGCGGTGGCCCGGTTCGGGCCGCCGGCCACCGATCGCGAGGATGTCGCCGTCGCCTGGGCCACGTTGGCCGAGTGGGCGCGGGATCAGGCGCAGCGCCGCCGGTCGGAGCGGGCCGGGCTGGTCGCTGCCGTGGTCGAAGCCGAGACGGCAGCCGGGGCGGCGGCGGACCGCATCGCCGGCATCTTCGCCGACGCCGGGCTGCCCGCCCCCGACGATCCGGTACGTGCCGCCACCGTCGCCGTGGAGCGGGCCGAGGCTGACCTGCGCCGGCTGACCGAACGACGCGAGCAGGCCGGGGCACTGCGGGAGCAGCGGGCCGGGCACGACCGCGAGGCGCAGGTGGCTCGGGCGCTGGCGGGGCACCTGCGGGCCAACAACTTCGAACGGTGGCTGCTGGCCGAGGCGCTGGACCTGCTGGTCGACGGTGCGTCGGGGATCCTGCGGGAGCTCTCCGGCGGCCAGTACGACCTGGTCCACGACAAGGGCGAGTTCTTCGTGGTCGACCACCACGACGCCGGGCTGCGGCGCGGGGTGCGGACGTTGTCCGGCGGTGAGACGTTCCAGGCGTCGCTGGCGTTGGCGCTGGCGCTGTCGGAGCAGTTGGCCGGGATGTCCACCACCGCGGCCAGCCTGGAGTCGATCGTGTTGGACGAGGGTTTCGGCACTCTCGACGCGGCCACCCTCGACACCGTCGCCGCTACTCTGGAGAACCTCGCCGCCCGGGGCGACCGCATGGTCGGCGTGGTCACCCATGTGTCGGCGCTGGCCGAGCGCATCCCGGTCCGCTTCGAGGTGCACAAGGACGCCCGCTCGGCCCGGGTGGAACGGACCGGCCGGTGATGGGGTCGTGAACCGCTTTTTCGTCGACGCCTGGGATCCGGGCTACGGGGCGTCGTTCGAGGCGTCCCCGGCCGGTCCGGCCGCACCGAGCAGCGCCCAGGTCGAGGCGGAGCACGAACTGCCGGTGGTGGACTGGCGGGCGATCGCTCCCCGCCCGGGGGTGCGGGCGCCCGACATGGTGCTGCTGGTCGACGGGGTACGCCGGATCGACGCCAGCATCTGGACGGCCGAGGAGGACGGCGGTTCCTTTCCCGGGCTGGCCGCCTCGTACGCCGCCGGGGTGGTGCGGTGCGACCTGGACCGCGGTGCCGCCCAGCTGGCCGGTGCCACGGTGGGGCGGGGCCTGTTCACCGCCAGCCCGTCGGCCACCGACGTGGTGGCCGGCAACGTGCGCTACGCCGTACACCGGGTCAGCGGGACCGGCGAGCTGGCCAAGCTTCCGGCGGCGGTGCAGGGGCCGTTGACGGCCCTGGAGGTGCAGGTCTCGGAGGCCGCGCGTACCGACGACGACCTGCTGGTGGTGGACGGGCCGTTGCGTAACCGGCGGCAGCTGCCCCGCACGCTCGGCTACATCAAGACCCAGCACAGCCAGTACCTCGACGCCCGACTCACCGCCGTGGTCACCGGTCTCGCGCCGGGCCACCGCTCGCCGGTGTTCCGGCTCGGCACCGCCTGGGGCGGCTGGTCGTGGTATCTGCGGCTGCCGGTGGCCACGGGTGCGCCGTGGGCGGGGATCGTGCGGTTGGAGTGCTCCGCCGACCTGGAGATCGCCGAGGCGGTGCGGTTGGCCGACCTGTCGCTGGTCACCCTGCCCCGGTTCGCCTCCAGCCCGTACAAGGACCCTCGGGCCCCGCAGAACCTGATCCCGATCGCCGGGCTGGAGCGGTTGCTGCGCTCCCGGCTGGGCGACGCGCGGCTGCTGCATCGTGCGCTGACCGGCGCCGCCCGCAACGCTGCCGCTCGGGCGGGTCGCTGATGGGCCGGCGGCGCGACGCCGACCGGATCACCGAGCAGGTCGACACGGGGGTCGCCGAGTTGCTGCCGGATCCGGACCGGCCCGGTTCGTGGACGCTGCTGCTCGACGGCGCACCGCAGTCGCATGTGGACCTGACCGACCCGACGCATCTGGAGTTCGAGTACGTCCGACGGCTGGCCGCCGCGATCGATCTGGTGGCCCCCGCAGGTGCACCGCTGCGGGTGCTGCATCTGGGCGGCGGCGCGCTGACGCTGCCCCGGTATGTCGCCGCCACCCGCCCGGGTTCGACGCAGCGGGTGGTCGAGGTGGACAAGGCACTTGTCGATCTGGTGCGACGGACGTTGCCGTGGCGGGCCGATCCGCGCCTGAAGGTCCGCGTGGGTGACGCTCGGGCGGTGCTCGCCTCGTGCCGGGAGGCCAGCTACGACGTGGTGGTCGCCGACGTCTTCGCGGGCGCTCGGACACCGGCCCGGCTGACCTCGGCGGAGTACGCCGCCGACGCGGCCCGGGTGCTGAATCCGGCGGGCTGGTACCTCGCCAACGTCGCCGACGGTCCACCGTTGCGCCACGCCCGGGGTCAGGTGGCCACCGTGCGGACGGTGCTGCCCCGGGCGTGTCTGGTCGCCGATGCCGCGGTGTTGCGCGGCCGGCGCTACGGCAATCTGGTGCTCGTGGCCGGCCGTCAGGACCCGCCGGTTGCCCCGCTGGCTCGCCGCGCCGCCGGTGACTGGTTTCCTGGTCGGGTGCTGGCCGACGCGGAACTCGACCGCTTCACCGGAGGCGCCGCAGTGGTGCACGATGACGCCGCCGTCGACTCGACGCCGCCTCCGCCGGGGATTTTTTCCACCCGACGTTGATCCGTTCGGTGCCGCCCTCCGTACCAGTCAGCAGCCATGCCCGTGGGGGGACGGCTTTCTGTCCATGGACGTCGGAGGTCTGCATGCACGCACTGGCGGTCGGTTGGCAGGGCGACCGGGTGCGGGTGGACTGGATGTCCGCCCGGTCCCAGTCGCGGCCGACCACGTCCACCCGCGGGGTCGACTCTCGGGCGGCGGCTCGCCAGAATAGCCCGGTGACGCCGCGACCCACCCCTGGCCGCCACCAGGCTTCCACCACCGAGGCCGCCCATTCCGACCAGTTGGTCCGCACGCTCTACGCGGAACACGCCGGACCGCTGCTGATGTTCGTGATGCGGCTGACCGGCGGCGACCGGCAACGCGCCGAGGACATCGTCCAGGAGACGCTGCTGCGGGCCTGGCGCAACGCTCATCGGCTGGGCACGCAGGGCCAGGGGTCGCTCCGACCCTGGCTGGTGACGGTGGCGCGACGAATCGCCATCGACGAGCACCGCAGCGAGCAGGCTCGCCCGGCCGAGACGTACGACCGGGACCTGACCGCCTTCGCCGAGGCCGACAGCACCGACCGGGTGCTACGCACGATGACGGTGGCGGACGCGCTGCGGACGTTGAGTCAATCGCACCGGGAAATCCTGGTGGCGACGTACTTCCGGGGCCGCACGGTGCCGGAGGCGGCCGAGGAGCTCGGTCTGCCATTGGGCACCGCGAAGTCGCGGGTCTACTACGCGCTGCGCGCGCTGCGCACAGCTCTGCAGGAGAGGGGGGTGACGGAATGAGCCGGGTTGACCACATGGACGTCGCCGCGTACGCGCTCGGCGTGCTGGACGAACAGGACATGGAGCGGTTCGAGGAACACCTCGCGACCTGCTGGGCCTGCGCCGCCGAGTTGGAGACGATGGTGCCGGTGGTCGGGCTGCTCTCCGACATCGACGAGGAGTCGATCACCGCGCTGGAGCAGACCCACTCGGATCCGGTGCTGTTGGATCGGACACTCGTGGCGCTGCGTACGCACCGTCGGCGGGCCCGGTTCCGGCAGGTCCTCGCGACCGCGGCGGCCGTCGTGGTATTCGGTGGGCTGACCGGCGTCGTCTTCAGCAACCTGACCGACAGCAGCACCCCATCACCCATCGCCGGGCCGACCACCGCTCCGGTCGGCCCACCGACCGACCGCCCCGGCAACCCCGGCGGTCCCAACGTCGGTGGCAACGAGCAGGAGGGCGACCAGATCGACGTCACCGACTCGGCGACCGGCGTACGGGCGACGTTCTTCCTCATCTCGAAGGACTTCGGCACCAAGATGGACTTCAGCCTCAGCAGGTTGCCCGGGCCGCGCACCTGCCGGCTGGTGGTGGTACGCAACGACGGCTCCACCGAGGTCGTCTCCACTTGGTCGGTGCCGGACGGCGGGTACGGCACCAACACCAACCCGCAGTTGCTCGCCCTGTCGGCGGCCACCTCGACGAAGCTGGACAACATCAAGCGCTTCGAGGTGCAGGAGATCGACTCGCGGGGGGACACGGACACTCTGGTGACCATCCCCACGGCCTGATCCACGTCCACGATGGCCCGCCTCGGTACCGAGGCGGGCCATCGTCGTATCAGGCGCACGCCGACGCCGACCTGGGGATATGGACTCACACGCACAGACCGGCCAGACGGTTCAATAGGTTCTTGTGAACTTGCCCACCCTTTCGCATTCAACCTTGACAGCGCTCACCCCGTATTTCCCGGTGAACTAGTCAAGTATGAGGAGGGCACGTGGCACAGATGAAGCGGACCGTCATCGCCGTGGGCGCCATGTTCGCACTTACGGCCTGCGCTCCCGCGGGTTACGGCGGGGCGGACGCGGGCGCGGCCGAGCCGGTCGCCGTCGCCGCGGCCGACCCCAGCGCGACCGCCGACCCCGAGGCCAGCGCGGAGCCGGGCGCCTCGGCGTCACCGGGCGCGGAGGCCGAGGACGACGCTCCCCTGCCCGACGGCGTCGAACTCACCGAGAGCCTGACCGGCAAGAAGTTCCCCCGGATGGGCAGCGCCGTGGTCAACCAGGACGGATTCATCCTGTACCGCTTCGACCGCGACAGCAACGACCCGCCGTCGTCCAACTGCGACGGTCAGTGCGCCGAGGTGTGGCCGCCGGCCCTGACCAATGGCAGCCCCAAGCTCAAGGGTGTATCCGACGACGCGGTCGGCACCATCACCCGGGAGGACGGCACCCGCCAGATCACCCTCGACGGCTGGCCGCTCTACACCTACATCGGTGACAAGAAGCCCGGCCAGTGGAAGGGCCAGGGCGTCGGTGGCACCTGGTTCGTGACCAACCCGGACGGCAGCAAGAACCTGGAGTGCCTGCCCAAGGGCAAGCCGAAGGCGGTCGCCCCGCCGTCGAAGAGCGAGTCGAACGACTCCGGCTCCGACTACGACTACTGACCCCGTCAGCACGGCGAGTGGCCGGCCGCAGCCAGCAATGGCACGGCCGGCCACCGCCGTCTGTCAGACACGCTCCCAAGGACTGGGCACCGGGAAGTAGGTGTCGAGGAACGGCGTGACGACCTTGAGTTGCGCGGCCAGGTCCTCCTCGGTCGAGAACGCGTCGTTCAGGCAGAACACGTGCCGGTCACGCTTGGCCAGCAGGTGCGCGAGGCGGGCCGGAGTGTCGGGGTGGGACAGCTCCGCGATGGTGTACTCCAGCTCCCCCGGTATCGCCCGCCCGGTGTGGAACGCGTAGTAGTGGTGCAGTGACGAGGCGATCGAAATATCGGTCAGGCTCCGGAATCGGCTCGCGGCGGTACGGCTGTGCTCGGCGGCGAAGGTCTCCTCGATCTCGTACAGCACGCTACGTCGCAGGGCGTGGGGCATGTGCTTCATCTTCTGGGTCAGCACGGTGCCGAACCGCTCAGTGATCAACCCTCGGTTGTTCTTCCCCGCGGCCGAGGAGGGAATATCCTCGCCGGACGGTGCACCGGGCGGCACCAGGGCCGGCGACGGGAAGAACCGGGAGATCCCGTTGGCGAGGAAGAAGTCGCGGGGCAGCACCTCACAGCCGAGGAAGACATCGTCGTTGAAGTAGAGGAAGTGCTCAGAGAGCCCGTCGATGTGGTGCAGCTGGCTCTCGATGGCGTGTGAGTTGTAGGTGGGCAACACCGACCGGTCGGCGAAGATCTCCCGATGGCTGACCACCTGGATTCCGGGCGCCGATTGATCCAGCCAGCCCGGTACCTGGTCGTCGGTGACCAGGTACACATTGCGCACCCAAGGTGCGAACAGGTGCAAGGACCGCAGCGAGTAGCGCAGCTCGTCCCGGCTGAGGAACCTGGCCGCACTGGCTGCCTCGCTGTGGTACGGGCTACCGGTCGCCGCGGCACGACGCCGCAGCCACTCGGGATCCGTACCGTCGACCCAGGTGTAGACGACATCGATCGGGAACGCGACGTCGTCCGGACGTCGGCCCGCGAACTCCGGCCTCGTCCGAGCCGTCGCGGGAGCTGACGCGGGCACCAGTGCGGTAAACAACGATTCGGACGCGGCGACCGCCGACGTGTCCGCCGCGATCTCCTCAGCCACCGGATTACGACGGGGCGCCACCAACGCCGCACCCTGCCGATTCCAGAACTCGACCTCACATCCGTACGCCTGGCCCAGGACGAGGCGTTGCCGGGGGTCGGTCCAGTACCAGGTCAGCCGGATCACCGTGGCGCCGACGAGACGCTTCCACGACTTCGCCTCGAAGCCCGGCAGCGGCGCCTGTTCGCTGCCGTCGCGCACCGCCGCCACGTAGCCCGGCACCCGGGCGCAGGCAGCCGCGAGAGCGGCGTACGCCCGCTCCCGGTCCGCAGCGTCCACCGCGACCACCGACGACAGCTGCGATCGACCGCGAACCCGGAAGTACTCCACCCCGGCCGCGTCGAGCGCGGTGGTCACCGCCGCCAGGTTCTCCGTCCGGGCGTGCAACGGCGTGCTGTCCCCCGTGACCCGGGCCACCCGGGGCGACTGGTCCGCGACGACGACCGCGCGGTCGCCGCCGACGAGCAGTTCCGGCTGCCGCCGCGCCAACCACTCACCCCGACGGCCCGCGAGCTGAGTGTCCCGGGATGCCTTGGCGACCCACTGCTTCAACTGGTGCCGGGCCCGCGGGCTCACCTTCCTGGCGATGGCCCGCCGGGTCTGCGGGCTCAGCACCCGCCGGTAGACGTCCACCAGCCCGGTCGGCTCCGCCAAAGCTCGCGGAGTATCCGAGTCGCTGCTACTGCCGTCAGTCATCTGCGCCACCGCCCTACCCCGGCTGCCCGCCGCGAGAGGTGAGACCCTCCGCTGTTCACCGCTGGGGTCCCGGCAGCGCGGCGATGGCGGCGGTTACCCGCCGGCAGTTCTGCTGATCCTGCACCTCGAAGAACTCAGCTGCGCGCCTCGAATACTTCTCCTCGCGGGCGCACCCGTTCTCCAGATAGGCGACGATGGCCTTGACCGTCTCAGCAGCCGACTCGCAGACCGGGCCGAACCCATGGTCTCGGTGCTCGAAGTAACCACGACGGTAGCCGCCGATGGCGAAGTACTCGTCGCTGTCGAAGTGGGCGTAGATCAGCGGGGTGCCCAGATAGGCCACATCGAAGGCGGTGGAGGAGTAGTCGGTGATGAACAGATCGCACTGCCGAAGGGCGTCCTGCACACTGCGCTGAGTCTGATCCACGACGGCGAAGCAGGATTCCGCAGGGACCATGCTCGTCGACATGGTTCGCATCTCGTAATGCGGAAGGAATTCGAGCACGTACCCGTGGCGCTGAAGGCTCTGCTTCAACTCGTCGCTACCGAAGAGCTCTCGGAGAAACTCCGCGTATCGGGATGACTCAAACGGAAACCGGGGACGCAGCGACGGGTTGTAGGACGGGCTCACCAGATAGCTGCGCCAGGTTGGCATCAGCAGGATCCGTCGGTGTCCGCGATCCGGGAGCAACGCGTCGAAGCGTGGGAAACCGAGCCGTTGCGCGGCGCTGCCGTAGTCGAACTGGTTCGCCACAAACTCGGCTTCCTTCCCTGCGGCGGCCACGAACAGATCGACCCCGGTCTTGGCGCGGTGCAGCCCGCCGCTGACGTCCTTGTCCGTGACCCCGTGCTGAAGGAAGACGCGCGCCGAACCGATGCGCCAGTTCAGGTGTTTCAGGAAGGCGGTGCGCTCCCATCGGGACGGAAGCATGTACGAGTCGATGTCATAAGAGTTGATCAGCTTCGCAGCGTGCAGCAACAAGAACTTGTGTCGGAACGAGTCGTACGTGACGACATTGCCGAGCCCGCGCAGCCGCTCCCGGTCGGGGCTGTCCTTCTCGATGACGTAATAGGCGTTCCGCCTGCGTTCGGTGTTCCGCAGGTAGCGGAACAGGTGCCAGGAGTTGTCCTGTGCGGTGTCCTTACGCTCCCCGATCAGCCAGATGTCCCGTCGCCGCATGAACGGTTCGGTGAGCGCCCGCAGCAGGCGCTGCTTCCAGAACGGTTGTCGCGAGGCGGCGTGTCGCAGATCCTTGCGTAGCAGCATGCGCTGCCATCGACGCCGGCCTGCGGCGCCGCTCGCTTTGAGAACCTGCAGCGTGGCGTCTTCCCGCCCGCTGAAGCCGGGCAGAATTCGTGTGTCGCCAGCGACCTTCAGCGGCGCATCGCGCAGGAAGGCGGCGGAGATCAGACACTGCCGGGATGCCTGGCCGGTGTCGGTCATGAAAACCAACCGCAGGCTGTGGCGGCCGTTGCGCAGCTCGGCGACCGGAATCTCCGCCGTGAAGCCGGCCCACTCACGGTTGTTGTCCGGCGACTTCAGGTCGGCACGACGCTCCAGTGTCGCCGGGACCGTCAGGCTGCTACCTCGCACCCGCAACCCGAGAGGGGTCTTGATCGGACGGTTCATCGGAAGCCCGCTGATCTGCACATGCCCCGACACCTTGAGCTTCTCGCCCGAGTCACTCAGGCGCACCTGCTCAAGCCGCGCGGATACGGTACTCACCTTGGTGAGTGGAAGGAACGCCGGCGGAATCGGATAGTCCAGGAACAGCTCTCCCCCGCACGCCACCACGCCCTGCACCCGTTCCCAGGGGCGGGCGAACAAGTCAAAATCGTACGACTTGAAGGCTAGGTATGCGACTCGGTGACGAGTGTCGGCGGTCCATCGGGCAATGAAGGACGGCTCGATGTCCTGGTAGATCTTGCTGCACTTCTCGAAGATCCGCCACAGGTCCTTGTCTTCGAAAAGTGTGTGTGCCCGCATGGCGAAGCCCTGGTAACTGCGGACGAGGAAGCGCTCAAGCACCTCTCGGCGAAAAACGTCGAGTTCGGGGCGCAACTCCGCGAGGGTCTCACAAAGTTCGAGGTGATCCCAGTAGTTCTGCTCCCGCGTGAACAGGTTGTCCATGATGGAGTTGCCGCTGACCCGACGGCGGTACTGGTAGACCACTTCGTCAACGAGGGCGATCCGCTCCGCCTTCAGCAGCATGGGAATGGCGAGGAAGGCGTCCTCGAAGTGCACCCCTTCCCGGAAGCGGAAGCCTTGCTGCCGCAGTTGGTTCAGGTCGTAGAGCTTGTGACACGGTCCGGCATCGAAGACCAACTCCGGTGCGTCGACGACGGACTGCAGAAGGCGATCTCCCTTGCCGAACGGCTTCTTCCACAGGAAGGCCGTGGGCTTCGGGAAGGTGTCCATGTCACCGATCGCGATGCTCGCCTGATGCGTCACGATCGCCTTGAGCAGCACCTCGATGGCACGTGGCGGCAGGATGTCGTCCGAGTCCACGAACGCGACGTACGGCGTGTCCGCCATGTCCAGGGCCAGGTTCCGCGCGGCACCCGGCCCGCTGTTGTTCTGCCGGACCGCTGTGACGTTGGGATGCTCCGCGGCGAACTGCTTGGCGAGCAGATCGGACCCGTCGGTGCTGCCGTCATCGACCAGAATCACGCGGCATTGTGTGAAGACGGTCTGCGCCGCGATCGACTCAAGGGTCTCGGGCAGGAAGTCCTCGACGTTGTAGACCGGGACGATGATCGTGACCTGGGGGACAGGGCCTACCACTCGAAGCTCCAGTGAGGATGGTGTGCGGGGAATACGCGTTGACAGGTGCATCTACGCGTGCCGGGGTCAGCCGTCCGGCCTGGTGAGGATGTTGTGGCCGCCGGCTGCCCTGAATCTGGTGTTGGGCAGGGTCGGTGCGTCGACCTGGTTGGACTGCCGCCTGACCGGGGCGGCCTGCCGGGAGCGGCGCCACAGGACGCTGGCACCCTGCTTGCGTCGCTCAGCCACCGTCTCCTCGGGTAGTTCGAACGGTGCTGGGAAGGGCAGGTAGCGGGGCAGGAAGTCGGCCAGCATCCGCTCCTGCTCCTCCAGGGCGCGAGGGTCGGAGTCGGTGTCGTTGAGACAGAAGACGTCGCGGTGCCGTTTCGCCAGCAACTCGGCGAGGCGGGCCGGCGTCGAGGGGTGACCGAGGTCTGCGTACTCGTACTCGATGTCGGCTGGAACCGCCTGCGCGGTCATGTACGCCCAGTACTGGTGCAATGACGAGGGGATCGACAGGTCCTCGTGATGGCGGAAGCGGTGCTGCGCGGTGGCCGTCACGTCAGCCTGCAACACGGCCTCGATCTGATGCATGATGCTGCGACGCAGGGCGAACGGCGTGTGCTTCATCTTCTGCGTGATGGTCACGCCGAACTGACGCTGGATGTGTCGGCGGTTGTTCTTCCCGGCGGCGTTCACCGGCGGATCGCTGGGTTTCGCCTCACCGAGCCCGAACTGAGCGGGCGAGAGGAAGAACTTCGCGATCCCGTTGGCGTGGAAGAAGTGGGTCGGCAGCAACGGGCGCCCCAGGAAGACGTCGTCGTTCAGATAGAGGAAGTGCTCCGCGAGCCCTTCGATGCGGTGCAGCCGGGACTCGATGGCGTGCGAGTTGAACGACGACAGGCCGCCGAGGTCGGCGAAGAGTTCGGCGTGCGACACGACGGTGATCATCGGATGGCTCGGATCGAGCCAGCTGGGCAACTGACCGTCGGTGACCAGGAAGATCTTGCGCAGCCAGGGGGCGAAGCTGTGCAGCGAACGCATCGAGTAACGCAACTCGTCCCGGTTGTGGTAGCGCGACGAGTTGGCCGCGATCGCGTGCAGCGCACCGCCCGGGGCACCCAACGCGGCCCGCTTGCGCTCCAGCCACTCTGGATCCGAACCGTCCACCCAGGTGTACACCGCGTCGATCGGGAAACCGACCCGGTCCGGGGCGCGGACCGTGAGGTCGCGCCGGGTGCCGTACGTGTGGTCGTCCGCCTCCGGTACGAAGTGGCTGAGCAGCGCCGCGGCAACCCGCACCGGCTCGGCCCGGGCCGGCGCCTCGTCGATCACCGCGTTGTGCCGGGGCGCACGGACGACGTCGCCCACCCGGCTCCAGAACTCGATCTCGCAGGCGAACTGGGCACCGAGCACCACCCCGGCCCGTACGTCGGTCACCGGGAACCACACCTGGATCACCTCGGTCGGCGCCAGGTCCGGCTGGTTGCGCCCGGGGCGTACCTCGACGCTGCGCACGTGCGCCCCGGACAGCGCCGGCGCCGACTGGACCAGTCGGCGAACCGCGTCGCGCTGGTCCACCAGGATCGCCACCGAGCTGCGCAGGTAGTCGTCGTTACGCAGGCAGTGGTACTCAATGCCGGCGGTCTCCAGGGCCGCGGTGACCGCAGCCAGGTTCCGGTGCCACATCTCCAGTGGCGTCGCCGCGGCCACCACCTCGGCTTCGGTACGGGAACCGTCGTCAGTCACCGTCACCCGCGTGCCGACCGGGTGCAGGACATCACTGCCACGCGGTCGGGTGAAGCTACGCACGAGGCCGAGCCGTCGATGCTCGGGAAGCAGGTGCAGCAGCCGCCGCCGGAGAGCAGGCGGTAAGAGACGGTAGGCGCGCAGCGCGATCATCGAACGAGCCGTTCAGTATGGACGGTCACGGCACGATCAGCGCCGACGTACGCCGAAACGAACACCGTGCGCCAAGCACTCTGTGTGAACAACCGCTCCGGCAGCCATCCCCGTTACCCTTCTCACAGCTCCCCGTGGCAAGCGAGGCTCCGGCCGAGGATCTATTCGGCTCATCGCGCCGTTTCCGAACGGATCTGGCCCCGCGCAGGTCGGACCATAGCAGCGCGTTCACCTGTGGGACAGCTGCGTTACGACCGATGGCTATCGTGTCGACAGACGAAAGCCGGATAGGTCCACTCATGTGGGATTTGCCCCGAAGAATCCTGGCCGATCAGGTGGCCCGAAAACCAAACGGACGGCTGCCAGAACTGACCGAGCAACGTCTATCCATCGCATCCGGGATGCCTGCGCGACGACCGGGCCGGGCATGGTGACGGCCGGCCCGTCCCGTGGCCGGGATCGTCCGACTGCGGGCGAGGTGACACAGTGACGTGGTGACCGGGAAGGAACCGAACCTGCGCCGGGTGCTGCACGCACCGTCCGGCTATCGCTTCGCCGCTTCGGTGCGCCCGCTCACCTTCAGCCCGTACGACCCGTGTGCGCGGATGGTCGAGGGCGTCCTCTGGTGGGCGGCGCGCACGCCCGACGGACCGGCCACCCTCGCCCTGCGGCCCGAGGGCGACGGTCTGGTCGCCGAGGGTCACGGTCCGGGCGCCGGCTGGGTGGTCGAGCACGCCGACTCGGTGGCCGGGCTCCGCGACGACCTGACCGGCTTCGCGGAGCTCGCCGCGAACCACCCCGTGGTGGCCCGGCTGGCCCATCAGCAGGCCGGGCTTCGGATGCCGGCCACCGGGCTGATCTTTCCGTCGGTGCTGCGGGCCGTGCTGGAGCAGAAGGTCACCGGCAAGGAGGCCTACCGGGGGTACGCGGCGACGGTGCGCCACTTCGCCGAGCCGGCGCCGGGGCCGGTGCGGCTGCTGCTGCCACCCGATCCGGCGGCGATCGCGGCCGCACCGTACTGGGTCTTCCATCCGTTCGGGGTGGAGCAGCGCCGCGCCGAGACGTTGACGCGGGCCGCACGGGCCGCCGACCGGCTGCAACGGTGCGCCGATTCGGCTCAGGCCACCCGGCTGCTGCGATCGATCCCGGGCATCGGGCCGTGGACCGCCGCCGAGGTGGTCCGGGTCGCCTACGGCGACGCGGACGCGGTGAGCGTCGGCGACTACCACGTACCCAACACGGTCGCCTGGGCCCTGGCCGGAGAACCGCGCGGCGACGACACCCGGATGCTGGAGCTGCTGGAGCCGTTCCGGGGACACCGGGGCCGGGTCTGCCGGCTGCTGGAGGCCGCCGCCGTGCAGGCCCCGAAGTTCGGCCCCCGCGCGCCGATCCGCTCCTTCGCCCACTTCTGAGCGCCGGGCTCGGGCGGTCTCAGGCGGCCTCACGCAGGTCGGCCAGGTCGACCGGGGTACGCCGACGCAGCAGCTCCGCCAACTCGTCGACCGAGCCGACCTCGCCGAGCACGTTCTTGCCGCCGCCGAAGCGCCGGGGATAGCGGTGCACCACCCGGTACACGTACCGGCCGTGGATCAGCTCGACGCTGACCCGCCACCGCCCACAGCACCCGCACGCCCACTCCACCACCTCGCGAAAGTAGCTCTGACCTGCGGTTTTCCGATTCGCCCGAGCGGGACGCGACGGGTCGGAGACGGACACGCCGCCCAGCGGACGGCGGTGATCCGGCTCACCCCTGTCGGTACCATCTGGTTGACTGATCGCCGTGGACCTGCCGATCAACCCGCCGGTGGAGCCGATGCTGGCCCGCAGCGTCGCGTCGATCCCCACCGGCCCGGGGATGACCTACGAACCCAAGTGGGACGGTTTCCGCTGCATCGTCTTCCGCGAGGGTGACGAGGTGGAGCTGGCCAGCCGGGGCGGCAAGATGATGACGCGCTACTTTCCCGAGGTGGTCGAGCAGGCCCGCCGGCAACTACCGCCGCGCTGTGCGGTCGACGGCGAGCTGATCGTGATCCGCCGCGACGGCCCGGACGGGCAGCCCCGGCTCGACTTCGAGCTGCTGGCCCAGCGCATCCATCCGGCGGCATCCCGGGTGAAGCTGCTCGCCGAGACGACGCCGGCCGACTTCGTCGCCTTCGACCTGCTCGCGCTCGACGACGAGAGCCTGCTCGACGCCCCCTACCCGACCCGCCGGGCCCGGCTGGAGCAGGCGTTGGCCGGGGTACGTCCCCCGGTGCACGTCACCCAGATCACCACCGACGCCGACGTGGCGCGGCGCTGGTTCGACGTCTTCGAGGGCGCCGGCCTGGACGGGCTGATCGCCAAGCCCGCCGACCTGCCGTACGAGCCGGGCAAACGGCTCATGTCGAAGGTCAAGCACGCCCGCACCGCCGACGTGGTGGTCGCCGGGTTCCGCTGGCACAAGTCCGGTCCGGTGGTGGGTTCGCTGCTGCTCGGCCTCTACGACGACGCCGGGGTGCTGCACCACGTCGGGGTCAGCGCCTCGTTCACCATGGCCCGCCGCGCCGAGCTGCTGGAGGAGCTGGCCCCCTACCGCGACGCCGGGCCCGAGCACCCGTGGGTGCACGGCGACCACGAACGCGGGCAGCGCATCCCGGGCGGAGTCAGCCGGTGGACCGGCACGAAGAACCTGGAGTGGGAGCCGCTGCGCCCGCAACTGGTGGTTGAGGTGGCGTACGACGCGATGGAGGGTGACCGGTTCCGGCACACCGCGCGCTTCGTCCGCTGGCGGCCCGACCGGGATCCGCTCTCCTGCCGATACGATCAACTCGACCGGCCGGTCCGGTTCGACGTGGACCAGGTGCTGCGGGGCGACCCGACGGTGTCGGCCGGGTCCGCATAGCTTGGCCGTCGACCTGATCACGGAGGCTCGTTCGTGACCCGTACGCCCGACCGGATCCGCAGCTTCCGGCTCACCGTGGCCGGCCTGACCGCCGCCGCCGTGGTCACCGCCGGCTGCACGCTGCCGGCGTTCGCGCCGCGTACCGACGTCGACGGCGAGGCCGCGGCGCCGGGAGCCACGGCGACCTGGCGCCCCTGCCCCGAGGTGGCCGACGAGGTGGTCGGGCGGCGCGCCCCGGACATCCGTTACGAGTGCGCCCGCATCGAGGTCCCCCGGGACTGGGCGGGTGGCACCGCCGCCACGACCGGCCCCGGTGCCGGTGAGACCTTCGAGATCGCGCTGATCCGGGTCCGCTCCACCAACCAGCGCGACCGGATCGGCTCCCTGCTGATCAACCCGGGTGGTCCGGGCGGTTCGGGTGTCGACACCGCCGTCTACCTCTCCTTCGGCGAGCGGTTCGGCGGGCTGCCCGACAGCATCATGGAACGCTTCGACATCGTCGGCTTCGACCCCCGTGGAGTGGCCCGGTCCAGCCCGGTCGAGTGCATTCCGGACGGCGACCTCGACGCCCTCTTCGGCTTCGACCCCAACCCGGCGAGCCAGGAGATGTTCGACGTGTTCGTCATGGCCAACCGGCGTATCGGCCAGGGCTGCGGCAACAAGTACGGCGACCAGCTACCGCTGTACAGCACCGAGCAGGCCGCCCGCGACATGGACGCGATCCGGGCAGCCGTGGGTGACGAGAAGATGACCTACCTCGGCTACTCCTACGGCACCCTGCTCGGCGCCACGTACGCCCAACTCTTCCCGCAGCGGGTACGGGCGCTGGTCCTCGACGGCGCCGTCGACCCCCGACAGGGGCTCATCGAAGGCTCGGAGAGTCAGGCGAAGGGCTTCGAACGCGCCTTCGACAACTTCACCCGGTGGTGCGAGCTCAACGCCGGCCGCTGCCCCATCGGCCCGTACCCCCGGATGGCGGTCAACTCGGCATTGGAGAAGGCCCGGGTCTCCCCCGTCCGCAACACCGACGGTCGGGAAGCCACCGCCGGCTGGATCTTCTACGCGATCGTCGCCTCGTTGTACTCGGAATCCGGCTGGCAGCAGCTCGCCGAGGCCATCGACCGGCTGAACGAGAGCAACCCCACCGACGTCTTCCGGTTGGCCGACAACTACGCCGACCGCGACTCCGACGGCCAGTACAGCAACCTCTTCGATGCCAACCTCGCCATCAACTGCGCCGACGAGGAGGAACGCCCCAGCCTGGAACGGATCCGCCAACTCCAATCCGTGTGGAGCACGCAGTACCCGCTCTTCGGCCCGGCCCTGGCAGCCGGCCTGGTCTCCTGCACCGAATGGCCCGGCGGCAGCGACCCCTACCCCAAGGGACGCGCCGACGGCGCCCCGCCGATCCTGGTCATCGGCACCACCGGCGACCCGGCCACCCCCTACGAGCAGACCCCGGCGTTGGCGGAGATGCTCGGCGTCGGACGGGTGCTCACCTGGGAAGGCGAGGGCCACACCGCCTACCCGCAGACGGCCTGCATCACCGAGGCCGTCAACGCGTACCTCATCGACCTCACCGTGCCGGCCGACGGCGTGCGTTGTCCGGCCCGTTAGCCACCGGCCCTGACAGGGGCGTCTCGCAGTTGTCGTCGAGGTCAGTTCAGTCCGAGGCGGGCGGCGGCCAGGTCGCGAACGGCGCGGGGATCGACGCCCAGATCAGCGAGGAGTTCTCGGCCGGTGTCGTCGGAGTCGGAAACAGCGGCGTACACCAGGTGAGCGCTTCCCGCCGGCATCCGCGCGCCGAGGTTGGCCAGTTCCCGAGCCCGCTCGGCGATCCGGGCAGCCGCCGCCGTCCACGGCGGGTTGTTCCGTTCGGTCTGCCAGGACCGCTTAGGGCGTGATTCGGCGAGTTCCGTGCCGTAGCTCGCCTTCGCCACCCGCAGAGCGGCGTCCTGCCGGGTCACTCCGAGCCGGCCGAGCAGCATCTCGTTCGCGGCATCGGACGGCGAGACGGGCCGCAGATCCCCGGCCTGCATCTCCTCCTCGAGCACGAGAACTCCCATCATCAGGTGGGCCGGTGACGTACGGTCGTGCCCGAGACGGACCGTCTCGGCGACCGCCTCCAACTCCAACCAGTTCAGTGCCGGCGTGGTCTCCGCGAACAGCCGAGCGACCGAGAGCACGAGGCCTCTCTTCAACCGGCCGGTCTTCCTGCCCGGCTCCCGGGCGATGACCCCGACCTCCTGCAACGGCCCGGCGAGCCCCGGCCGTGGCGGCTCCCGGTCACCCTGTGGCCACAGCCGAGCGACCACGGCATCCAACCGGCCGGGCACGATCTGGTCCGACACGAGGTACTCGTGGGCGTGCCGGCCCGGATCCTCTAACAGCGCCTCGAGTACATGGGGGCTGCCCACGTACGGTGCCCGACGCCGCACCGCAAGGTGAGCGGCGAGCCGTAGCACCGCCACCGCAGGTGCCTCCCAGCCGAGCGCCTCGGCAAACCGGTCCCGCGCCGGGCCGGGCCAACCGAAACTCCGCCAGTACGCCTCCCGCATCGCCCGAACGACCTCAAGGGTCAGTTCCCCCGACAACTCCACATCACCGGTCAAGACGTTTGACGCCTCGCTACGCCGCCGCCGCGGCGGCTGCTGCGGCCGGACCGGGATCACCGACCGCAGCAGCGGATGACGCCCCAGCATGCCGAAGAGCACATCGTCGACGCCGATTGTCGTCTTCTTCAGGCGCACCGCCTCGCGCGCAGCTCGGCGCAGCACCGAGTAGACGCCTCCACCCATGACGATAGACATCGTGGCCTCCCAACTGGCGCTACGCTCTCCGGCACCACAATGACGGTCGACCTCAACTGCTCCGGGTCGCCCGATGTGGGCTGGACAGGTCAGTGTTCCTGCGAGGCGTGCAGGTACAACCGCAGCGCTCGGGCTGGCAGCAGCCTGCTCGAACACCTCGTAGTCGCCGAGCCGAGCTGATCGAGCCTCAGGGTTGGTCGGCAGTGAGCGTAGAGATCGCAGATCTCGCCTGCGGCATCGCGAACAGTTGCTCCAGGACCTCGGGATAACTGGCACCTTGCGCGACCCGGCCACGCGATTGTTCAAAGGCCGTCTCAACTTCGGGTGAGGCGACCGGTGGGCGGGCCGGGATGGTGAGCGACTCCCCAGCGGACGCAGACAGCGCAGAGCCGGCACGAGCGACGAGTCGGCCTATCAGGTCCGCGTAGGAGAGGCCGTACCCGTCAAGTATGGGCCGGGAACTGCGCAACTCCTCCGGCTCAGGAATCTCACTCAGCGCCAACTGATGAAGGATCGAGGCTGCGGCGAGCACGATGTGCTCGAACTGAACATCGGCAGACCCCTCACGGACGGCCTGCCGAACTGCCTCATCCTCCAGCGTCGTCAGCAGGCCGGAACTCGGCCCGTCGACCTTCCTCGGAAGCACGGTGATGGGCCACATCAGCAAGCGGCTCACCACGTTCACCCGCAGGAAACCTGTCCGTTCCAGCGAATCGACCGCAGGTGCCCACGGGTGCTGACCCTGGAATGGTTTCAGCCGGCCGGCCTCCGACAACAGCTCACCCCGATCGACGCCGCTACGCGTCACGAGGGCACTTGCCGTCGTCCCCTCGTTCGCGAGAAGCGCGAGCAGCACTTCACGGTCGCCGACCCATGGAAGTCCCCGCTCTGCAGACCTCGATCGCGCATCGGCCAGGACCTGCACGGCCCCTGCCGTCCAGCCGGGCAACACCGCAGGCTGCTCACCAATGAGGAAGTCAGACCCCTCGCGAGAAACCTCGCGAAGGAGGGCACGAGCCACATACGAAGAGAGCAGCTCTACGGTGCCACCCTTCCCCTCGTTGTCGAAACTCGCGCCCACAAACGCCGAACTGTTCGACCTCAGAATGGACCTGAGTAGGGGCAAACTACCGCCCAACCTCCGACAGAAATCAAGCAGCAAGTCACCGGATCCGACGGAAAATCGACCGCTACGTGATGCTCTTTTGAATGCCGGCATAAGGACCGCCATAACCGTCCAGCTTGAATAGTCAAGCACGTTCACATGAAGATCATTTCGTGAGGCTTCAAGTGCCGTCCCCGCATCCATCCGACGTGTTGCAACGAGCAGGTCGCCGTAGCGTCTCACGATCAGACTGCGACAGCGAGGTAGCGCCGCACAACGTCGGTGACGATGTCGCGGTCGCCCTCGACGCGTACGATGCCGGCGCGCTCGGCGTCGGTGAGCGGCACGCCGCCGAAGAGCACGTCGCTCCAGGCCGTCGAGTCGGCGGTCACGGTCGCCACCGGGTCGACTGCGGCGCCGGGCCGGACGTCCAGCAGCCCGTCGACGGTGGTCAGCCGATATTCGCGTACGGGAGGGTCGGGCTGGCGGGCGTCGTAGAGGCGCAGGGCGGTCGACGGCAGTCCCTCGGCGACCGGGGGTGCCATGGTGCGCATGGCGAGGACCATGGCGTCGGGGGTCATGCCACCGCTGGTGCGGGGGTCCGGTCCGGAGGTGTACCAGCGGCCCAGGGACGCGAGGACCGACTCCAGGCCACGGCCCCACTCGGTGACGGCGTACGCGCGGGTACGCGCGAGATCGGTAAGCGTCACCTGGTCGATGATGCCGGCCTGGCGGAGGGATCTGAGCCGGTCACTGAGGACGGCCGGCGTGATGCCACGGACGGACTCCTGAAGGTCGGCGAAGCGTTTGGGGCCGAGGAGCAGTTCGCGGACGACGATGAGCGTCCACCTGTCGCCCACCAGGTCGAGGGCGTTGGCAGCCCGGCAGGCGTCGCCGTGGTGCGCGTAGGTCAACTTGGCAGGCAATCCCGATCAACTTCTTTCACACGAGTGGGCGCTATGTTTATAGTAGCGGTATGCAGAGTATGGATACACCGCCAGCGCCTCCGGTGGTCGACCGCGACACCTGGCTCCGGGAGCGAAACGCACTGCTCGTCCGGGAGAAGGAGCACACCCGGGCGGGTGATGCCATCGCCGCCGCCCGCCGTCGCCTTCCGATGACCGAGGTCAACCCGGTCAAGCTGGTCGGCGAGCAGGGCCCGGTATCGTTGCTCGACCTCTTCGACGGGCGTGACCAGCTCGTGGTCTACAAGCACATGTGGCACCTCGGCAAGCCGTTCGAGGAGCAGTGCGAAGGCTGCACCATCAGCATCTGGAACTTCCACGAGG
>NZ_BOPB01000035.1 GCF_016863535.1 Micromonospora lutea | reverse complement strand
CATGTTGGCGGCGCGGACGGTGCTGCGGCTGGCCCGGGGCGAGCAGGTGGAGAGCCCTCGGGTGGAACTGGCGACGGAACTCGTGATCCGGGACAGCGCCGCCGCGGCCTGAACAAGAACGACCGCCGGTCGCGTCAAGGTACCGATATTTTTCCGGAAGTTGTTGACGCGGCATCCGGTCGCGACCGACGATGGGACTCGCCGTCCTTTCACCAAGGAAATGGCTGGTGGTGCCCGCCGTGCCCGCGGCACCGCCCTGCCGTGTCCGGCGGATGCCCACGCCGTCCGCCGGACACGGCACCTACTCTCGACCAGCCCAGCCGCAGTTCGTCGCCGGCTTCTGCCGTCGGCAGATCCGCCGACGATGAACGAGCCGACCCGAAGCCGCTGCGAGGGGCCAAGGTGGGTCGCCTGAAACTCCTCATGCCGGCCGCCTCAGGCGAGGCGCACCGGCAGGTCCAGCACCTCGTCCACCGGGCGACGGGGGGTGGGTCGACCCGGCTGGCCGTACCCGATCCGCATCACCATCTGTGGCGTGCCGAACCGTCCCAGTGACAGCCGAAGCTGCTCGCGGGCCGAGGGCACCTCGATCGGTTGGGACAGCATCGACACGGACAGCCTGGCATCGGTGGCGGTCAGCAGCACCCGCTGCAACGCCTGGCCCGCGACCACCTGGTCGACTGCGGTGTTGCCGGCGGAGCCGAGCACCGCCACGAGTGGCTCCGGCTCGAAGTCGCGGCCAGCTGCCCGCTGGCTGCCGCCGAAGTCACGCGACGGGAGCAGGTCCTGCGACTCGGCCCGGGGGCCGCTGGCGGAGACCGGGACGCCGTCCGAATCGGGGCTGGCACGTATCCACGTCTCGCGCTCCGCCCGGTAGGCGGGATCGCGTTCGAGGACCCGGTGCGCGCCACGAGCGATCTCGGCGAACGCGTTGACGGCGCTCACCCCGATCAGCAGTTCCAGCCAGCAGTGCTCGGTACGGGCTGCCTCACCGAGCCGCCAGCGGGAGTCAGCCGGAATCGGTTCGGGCCAGAACGGGGCGCGGTTGCTGAACCGGCGCGGGATGGCCGCGTAGAGGTTCTGCTCGGCGGGACTGGGACGACGCGGCAGGTCCGGCACCAGCCGGGCCAGGACATCCGGTTCAGACGGGTACGGACGCAGCCGTACCCTCGCCGGAGCACCGGTCACCGCCAGGGCGAGGCGCAGATTGAACAGCGCGGCCCCACCGGCCACCCGGGCGCCCCAGCCGCTCGGGTCGGTGGCGGGCAGCCGCCGGGACGGGTCGACGAGGACCTCGATCCCACCGTCGCGCAGCCGGAACCGCCACGGCTGGACGTTGTGCAGGGACGGTGCGCGGACCGCGTCGGTCGCGGCGGCCCGCAGTTGTTCGACGGTGTAGCCGGTTTCCATGGTCGTGCCCCCTCCGTTCGTCTACACCCACGGTCCACCCCACCCACCCTCGTCCAGCAGGGCCACACGTCCCGAACCCCCAGGACACCCCGCCCCTCCACCCCCAAGTTCCCGTTGATCATGAGGTTGTTGCCTCCCTGGCATTGGAAATCGGGCAATAACCTCATGATCAACGGAGTGGGTGGGGGTGGGTTGGGACTTTTGGCCCGTGCGGGGGGTGGGCGGGGGCGGGTAGAAAGGGGGGATGATCCGGGTGTTCTTGCTTGACGACCACGAGGTCGTGCGTCGTGGCCTCGCCGACCTGCTGCACGCCAGCGGCGACATAGAAGTGGTCGGCGAGTCCGGTTCGGCCCAGGAGGCGGCCCGCCGGATTCCGGCACTGCGGCCCGACGTGGCGATCCTCGACGCCCGGCTCCCCGACGGCAACGGCATCGACGTGTGCCGGGACGTACGGGCCGTGGACTCCGCGATCAAGGGGCTGATCCTCACCTCGTACGAGGACGACGAGGCGCTGTTCGCGGCGATCATGGCCGGTGCCTCCGGGTACGTGCTCAAGCAGATCCGCGGCACCGACCTCGTCGACGCGGTACGTCGGGTGGCGGCCGGTCAGTCGCTGCTCGACCCGGCGATCACCACCCGGGTGCTCGATCGCATTCGCAGCGGGGTGGAGCAGCCCCGCGAGTTGCAGTCCCTCACCGAGCAGGAGCGGCGGATCCTGGAGTACGTCGCCGAGGGGCTGACCAACCGGGAGATCGCCAGCAAGATGTTCCTGGCCGAGAAGACGGTCAAGAACTACGTCTCCAGTGTGCTGGCCAAGCTCGGCCTGGAACGGCGTACCCAGGCCGCGGTGCTGGCCACCCGGCTGCTCGGCAAGAACCACTGACCGCCGGCCGGGCTCCAGCCCGGCTCAGGCCCGCAGCGGGATCGACCAGAGCAGCTCGGTGCCGTGTGGCTCGGCGCGGCGTACCTCGAAGGTGCCCCCGTGCCGCTCGGCGCGCTCGCGCAGGTTCACCAGCCCGCCCCGGGCGGCGGCCGGGTCGCAGCCCACCCCGTTGTCGGTGACGGTGACGGTGACCTGGGTGGCGTTGACGCATACCGCCACCGACACCGCCGTGGCCTCGGCGTGGCGTACCGCGTTGGACAGCGCCTCGCGGAGTACTGCGGCGAGTTCGGGGTGGATCTCGTCCGGCACCGCGCTGTCGATCGGCCCGGTCAGCTCCAGCCTGGGCCGGAAACCCAGCAACTCGGCGGCGGCTTCCACCGCCTCGCGGATCTCGGTGCGTAGCGCCGCGCTCATCGGAGTTCGCAGCTCGAAGATCGTGCGGCGGATGTCCTTGATGGTGGCGTCCAGGTCGTCGACCGCGGCGTTGATCCGCTTGGCCACGTCCGAGCGCGCCGCCAGCGGCACCGTGCTCTGCAGCTGCAGGCCGGTGGCGAACAACCGCTGGATCACCACGTCGTGCAGGTCCCGGGCGATCCGCTCGCGGTCCTCAAGGACGACCAACTGCTCGCGTTCCTCCTGGCCACGGGCGCGCTCCATGGCCAGTGCGGCCTGACCGGCGAAGCTGCCCAACAGGGTCATGTCGTCGTCGGTGACACCGCTGTGCTCGACGCTGTGCGCGATGACCAGCACCCCGTGCAGGGTGTCGGCGGTGGCCAGCGGAGAGACCACCGCCGGCCCGGTGTGCAGCACCGCCGGCCAGGGTGCGGCGTGGGCCAGATCCTCCACCGAGTCGTGTCGCCCCTGCGCGACCGGACCGGCGAAGCTGGTGTCGGCGGCCGGCAGCACCGTGCCGACCAGCGCGCGGGCCTGGGTGCCGAGCCCGTCGACGACCTCGACGGTGAAGTGATCCGCCTCCTCGTCGTAGAGCAGCACGAGGGCCAGCTCGGCCTCGGCCACCTCCCGGGCACGGCGCGCCACCAGGGTCAGTGCGTCGGTACGGCGTACCTCACCGAGCAGTAGCGAGGTGATCTCGGCGGTGGCGGAGAGCCAGCGTTCCCGACGGTGGGCCAGCGCGTACAGCCGGGCGTTCTCGATCGCCACGCCGGCGGCCCCGGCGAGCGCCACGACGATCTCCTCGTCGTCGTCGGTGAACTCGGCACCGCCCTGCTTCTCGGCGAGGTACAGGTTGCCGAAGACCTGGTCGCGGATGCGGACCGGCACGCCGAGGAAGGTGTGCATCGGCGGATGGTGCGGCGGAAAGCCGTACGAGTCCGGATGCTGGGTGATGTCCGGCATCCGCAGCGGCTTCGGATCGTCGATGAGCAGGCCGAGTACTCCTCGGCCGTGCGGCAGATCACCGATCTTCGCATGCAGCTCGGGGGAGATGCCGTGGGTGATGAAGTCGTGCAGCATCCGGTCGGGACCGATCACCCCGAGCGCGCCGTAACGGGCCCCGGCCAGGTCGCAGGCCGCCTGCACGATGCGCAGCAGGGTGCTGTGCAGATCCAGGTCGGTGCCGATGCCGACCACCGCGTCGAGCAGCGCCCGCAACCGTTCCCGGCTGGTCACCACCTCGCCGACGCGGTCCAGCATCTCCTGGAGCAACTCGTCAAGGTGGACTCGGGACAGCGGACTGAGGCCGAGCGACGGAGGCTCGTGCCCGGGGTTGGGTACGCCGACGGTCACCCGGCGATGCTAGCCGGGGTCCGGCGATACGGAAACGCCCCGGGACGGTCACCCGGCGTCGCCGGTGACCGCCGAGATGTCCACCACCTGCTCGCGGGGCAGCCGCGGGGTGTGCGGCGGGCCGGCGTGGGCCGGGTCGGCGATCCCGAGGCGCAGGACGAGGTAGGGGTGGCCGAGCCCGGAGAGCACCTCGCGCAGGGTCTGCCGGGTGGCCGCCACTTCCACCACGCCGCTGAGCGGCACCACCGAAACCCCCAGGCGGGTGGCGGCCAGCCAGGCTGCCGACAGCGCCTCACCGGCGCGGAGCCAGTCGACCGGCTCGTCCTCGTCGCCGTAGAGCACCCCGTACGACGCTGCCTGGTCGTGCCCCGAACCGACCGGCAGCGTGCCGGGACGGCCGAAGTCCCGACCCGGAACAGTGGTCTGCGCGGGCTGCTCCGGCAGCACCTCCGGGGTCAGTCCGGTGCCGCCCGAGCGGCTGGTCCAGTACTCCAGTTCCTCCCGCAGCCGGGAGTCCTCCGCCTCGATCGCGCCGGCGCGCGAGGCGGACGCCGCCAGACGCAGCATCTGATCGCGGTCGAGAATCTCCAGCCGAGCACCCTCCTGCCCGGCAGCCGACGCGATGCTGCCCAACGAGTCAGCGGAGACCTGCTCGTCACTGACCGGACGCCGGTCGGTGTGGCGCACCTGCATGCACTGCACCGACCGCATCGCGTCCGGGTCGGCCCCGGTGGCCCGTGGCTCGGTGAGCCGGGCGAGCAGGTCAGGGTCGCTCGGGTCGGGCATTCGCTGCACGCTGGTCGCCCAACCCTCCGCGGCCAGCGCCAGCCGGGCGTGGTGCAGTGCCGCACCGCAGCTCAGGGTGACCAGCTCACCGTGCGGGTCGGTGGCGGCCAGTCGACTGTCCCGGACCACCCGCAACTCCAACGCGTCGGGCAGCACGCGCCAGCGCCAGGGCTGGCTGTTGTGCACCGACGGCGCGTAACCGGCCATCGCGGCGGCCTCCGCGAGGGCGGTGGTCAGCGGGCGGTGGGTAGCCGGCGTCTGGTGGCTCATCCTCACGACCTTTCCGTCTCTGCCATGGTGCCGCACTCCGGTACGGCCGTGGGTGCGGTCCGGTTCATCCTGCTGCATCGACCGCCGACCCGCACGACCCGGCTCGTCCGACCCGGCGGGACCTGCGCGCCACGTTCTGCCCAGACCGACCGACGCGCGACCGCACGGGTTGGGACGATCCGTGGGTGCGAAAGCGGAGATCGGCAGCGGACCACGGCGTGGACGAATGCCTGCCGGAGCAGCCGGTTCGGCCCGAGGCCGACGGGGCCGGTTCGCGGCGTCGGAGCTGGTGGCTGTGGACCCCGCTGACCGGGCTCACGCTGCTGGTGTTGGCCGGTGCGGTGGCACGGCTGGTCGGGCAGCCGGGCGTCGCCGACATCGGGTGGGCATTGGCGAGCCTCGTCGCGCTGCTGCCGGCCGCCGTGTCGATGCTGCGCGAGCTGTGGCGGCGGCAGTTCGGCGTGGACGTGATCGCCGTGCTGGCGCTGGGTGGAGCGTTGGTGGTCGGCGAGTACCTGGCGGGCGCGGTGGTCGCCGTGATGCTGGCCACCGGTCGGACCCTGGAGGCGTACGCACAGCGCCGGGCGACCCGAGACCTGAGAGCGCTGCTGGAGCGGGCGCCACGGACCGCACGACGGCCCACCCCCGACGGTGACGTCGAGGTGGTGCCGGTGGACCGGGTGGCGGTCGGTGACCGGCTGCTGGTCGGCCCGGGTGACGTGGTCGCCGTCGACGGTGTCACCGAGACCGCCGCGACGCTCGACGAGTCGGTGGTCACCGGGGAGTCCCGGCTCGTCGAGCGGGCGTCCGGGGAACGGGTGAGCAGCGGTGTGGTCAACGCCGGTGCCGCGTTCGGGCTGCGGGCGGTCGAGAGCGCCGAGCGCAGCACGTACGCCGGGATCGTCCGGTTGGCCGAGGAGGCGACCGCCCGCAAGGCGCCGATGGTGCGGCTGGCCGATCGGTACGCCGTGGCCTTCGTGCCGTTCACCCTGGTGCTGGCCGGGTTGGGCTGGCTGCTCTCCGGCGAGTTCCTGCGGGCGGTGGCGGTGCTGGTGGTGGCGACACCGTGCCCGTTGCTGCTGGCCACCCCGATCGCCATCGTCTCCGGGCTGTCCCGGGTGGCCCGGCGTGGCGTGCTGGTGCGCGACGGCGGCTCGCTGGAGGTCCTGGGGCGCGCGCGGACCCTGCACCCCGCAGGAGAAGGTGAATCGGGTCCGGGCCGAGGCGCAGCGCGCGGTGACGGTGATGGTCGGCGACGGGGTGAACGACGCTCCGGCGCTGGCGGAGGCGAGTGTCGGCGTGGCGATGGGCGCTACCGGGGTGACCGCCTCGGCCGACGTCGCCGACGCCGTGCTGAGCGTGGACCGGCTCGATCCGCTCGCCGACGCGGTCGAGGTGGCCCGCTACGCCCGCCGGATCGCGGTGCAGAGCGCCACCGTGGGTATGGGGTTGGCGCTGATCGCGATGGGCTGTGCGGCGGCCGGGCGGCTGCCACCCGTGGCGGGCGCGTTCCTCCAGGAGGGCATCGACGTGCTGGTGATCCTCAACGCGCTGCGGGCGCTCGGGGGCGGACCACGCGGGCCGGCCTGACTCGGCCGACCCGCGTGGTGTCTCAGCGTTCCCGGACCACCGCCACCGGGCAGTGGGCGTGCTGGAGGAGTTGCTGGCTGACCGAGCCGAGCAGCATGCCCCGCAGCCCACCGTGTCCCCGGGTGCCGACAACGATCAGTTGCGCGTTGCGACTGGCATCGATGAGCAGACCGGCCGGCGCGGCGGCGGCCGTCTCGACGGTCACCGCGACGTCGGGGAAGGTGTCCCGCCAGCGGCGTAGCGCCTCGTCCAGTTCGGCGCGGTGCTCCGCCAGCGCCGCGTCCCGGGCCTGCTCGCCACGCAGACCCCACTGGTCGCGTCGGGGTTGCCAGGCCCGCACCACGTGCAGCGGTACCCGCCGCAGGGCCGCCTGTTCGAAGGCGAAGCCGAGGGCCAGCAGGGAATGCTCCGAGCCGTCCACGCCGACCGCGATGTGTCCGACCCGGTCGCCCTCGGTCGGTCGACGACGGACCACCACCACCGGGCAGTGCGCGTGCGCGGTGACGGCGACGGCGGTCGAGCCGGCGAGCAGGCCGGCGAAGCCGCCATGCCCACGGCTGCCCAGCACCAGCAGGCCAGCCTGCGTCGACGCCTCCTCCAGGATCAGCGCGGGTGGTCCGTCCAGCACCTCGCCGCGCACGTCCAGGCCGGGGTGGGTGGTGGCGGCGTCCGCCGCGGCCTTGCCGACCAACTCCTCGACCTGGCGGCGGGCCTGCTCGTCGGGCCACATCCCCGGCGTCACGCCCGGCCCGACCCAGCCGGCCACGGTCAGCCATTCGAAGACGTACGCCAGCCGGACCGGTCGACCGTCGCGGTGGGCCTGCTCCAGCGCCCATTCCAGCGCCGCCGCGGCGTCGGGCGAGCCGTCGTAACCCACCAGGATCTCCGCGTCGTTCGACGGCGCGGTGCTGCTGCGTTCGCTCATGACGGATGCCTCCTCACCGGTTGGTCGGGTCGGTATCGCGGACCCAGCGCCACTCGGCCACCCGGGGATCGTCCTCGCCGAACCGGCGGGTGTAGTCGCGGGCGGACTGGCGTGCGTCGGTCATCTCCTGCCGCAGGTGCGCGGCGCGGGCGGCCAACCCCGGTACCCGGTCGATCACGTCGATCACGAGGTGGAAGCGGTCCAGGTCGTTGAGCATCACCATGTCGAACGGCGTGGTGGTGGTGCCCTCCTCCTTGTATCCGCGTACGTGCAGGTTGTCGTGGTTGGTACGGCGGTAGGTGAGCCGGTGGATCAGCCACGGATAGCCGTGGTACGCGAAGATGATCGGCTTGTCACGGGTGAACAGCGTGTCGAACTCCGAGTCGGGCAGGCCGTGCGGGTGCTCGGAGTCCGGCTGGAGGCGCATCAGGTCGACGACGTTGATCACCCGCACCTTCAGCTCGGGCAGGTGCTGGTGGAGCAGGTCCGCCGCGGCGAGCGTCTCCAGCGTCGGCACGTCGCCGGCGCAGGCGAGCACCACGTCCGGCTCGCTGCCCTGATCGGTGCTGGCCCAGTCCCAGATGCCCACGCCGCGCCGGCAGTGCGCGACGGCCTCGTCCATGGTCAGCCAGCTCGGTGCGGGCTGCTTGCCGGCCACCACGACGTTGATGTAGTGCCGGCTGCGCAGGCAGTGGTCCATGGTGGAGAGCAGCGTGTTGGCGTCCGGTGGCAGGTAGACCCGTACCACCTCGGCCTTCTTGTTCATCACGTGGTCGATGAAGCCTGGGTCCTGGTGGGAGAAGCCGTTGTGGTCCTGCCGCCAGACGTGGCTGGAGAGCAGGTAGTTCAGCGAGGCGACCGGCTGCCGCCACGGGATCTCCCGAGTCACCTTCAGCCACTTGGCGTGCTGGTTGACCATCGAGTCGACGATGTGGATGAACGCCTCGTAGCTGGTGAAGATGCCGTGCCGACCGGTCAGCAGGTAGCCCTCCAGCCAGCCCTGGCACAGGTGCTCGGAGAGGACCTCCATGACCCGCCCGTCGGGGGAGAGGTGGTCGTCGTCGTCGACCGTGCCGGCCACCCAGGCCCGTCCGGTGACCTCGAAGGCGGCCTGGAGCCGGTTGGAGGCGACCTCGTCCGGTCCGAACAGCCGGAACGTCTGCGGGTTGGCGCTGATCACGTCCCGGACCCACTTGCCGAGTTCGCCGGTGGCGCTGGTGACCGTCGCACCGGGTCGGGGCACCTCGACGGCGTAGTCACGGAAGTCGGGCAGGGACAGGTCGCGCAGCAGGGCGCCGCCGTTGGCGACCGGGTTGGCGCTCATCCGCCGGGTTCCCCTGGGCGGCAGGTCGGCCAGCTCGGCCACCGGCGCGCCGGTGGCGTCGAACAGCTCCTGTGGACGGTAGCTGCGGAGCCACCGCTCCAGCTCGGCCAGGTGGTCCGGGTTGCTCCGGACCTGGGACAGCGGCACCTGGTGCGCCCGGTAGGTGCCTTCGACCCGCTTGCCGTCGACGTCGCGAGGCCCGGTCCAGCCCTTCGGGGTACGCAGGACGATCATCGGCCAACGTGGGCGTTCGACGCGCACGCCGGAGCGGGCGCGGTGCTGGATCTCGGCGATCTCGTCCAGGGCCCGGTCCAGGGTGGCGGCCAGGTTCTGGTGCACCACTGCCGGATCGTCGCCGGCCACCACGTACGGCTGGTAGCCCTGGCCCCGCATCAGGTCGAGCAGGTCGGACTCGGGGATGCGGTCCAGCACCGTCGGGTTGGCGATCTTGTATCCGTTGAGGTGCAGGATGGGCAACACCGCGCCGTCGCGGGCGGGGTTGAGGAATACGTTGGACAGCCAGCTACCGGCGAGTGGGCCGGTCTCCGCCTCACCGTCTCCGATCACGCAGGCGACCAGCAGATCCGGGTTGTCGAAGGCGGCGCCGTAGGCGTGACTGAGCGCGTACCCCAGCTCGCCGCCCTCGTGGATCGAACCCGGCACCTCGGCCGCGACATGGCTCGGGATGCCGCCGGGGAAGGAGAACTGGCGGAACAGCCGGGCCATCCCGGCCTCGTCGCGGCCGATGTCGTGGTTGAGCTCGCTGTAGGTGCCTTCGAGCCAGGTGTTCGCCACCAGCGCTGGTCCACCGTGACCGGGCCCGGTGATGTAGATGGCGCTGAGGTCCCGCGCCACGATGACCCGGTTCAGGTGGGCGTAGATCAGGTTCAGCCCGGGGGAGGTGCCCCAGTGCCCGAGCAGGCGGGGCTTGACGTGCTCGGCGGCCAGCGGTTCACGCAACAGGGGATTGTCCAGCAGGTAGATCTGCCCGACGGTGAGGTAGTTCGCCGCCCGCCAGTAGGCGTCCAGCCGGCGCAGTTCGTCATCGGTCAGGGGGCTTCGCAGGTCTACGGCGGTGTCCATACTGCCTGAGCCTCTCGCGG
The DNA here is from genome assembly GCF_016863535.1 of Micromonospora lutea. Taxonomy (GTDB): domain Bacteria; phylum Actinomycetota; class Actinomycetes; order Mycobacteriales; family Micromonosporaceae; genus Micromonospora; species Micromonospora lutea. Next base: position 50,237 of record NZ_BOPB01000035.1, on the reverse strand, counting down.
GTCGGTGAATCCTGCATCCGCAACGCGCGGTTTCCTCTGTCAGCTTCGCTGAATCGGCGATCCTGGATCAGGGCCGTTGGTCCCGCCGATTCGGGTGTCACGGCCCGTCACGGTCCGGTGCGCCGTCACGCCGCGGATCACGATCACCGGGGACGGAGCGTGGTAGAGCAGCGTCTGGCTGACCGCGCCGAGCATCCCCCGCAACGGCTCCTCACCACGGGCGGCGACCACCACCAGTTGCGCCGAGCGTGACTGGTTGACCAGCACGTCGTCGGGTTCGCCCTCAACGACGTGGCTCTCGACGGCGATGTCGGGATGGTCGCTCCGGTGGCGGGACAGCGTCTCGCTGAGTCGTTCGGTGGCGTACCCGACGCTTCCGTCGGAGTCGACCACCCAGAGCGCCAGCAACCGCGCCCGGTGCTGGGTGGCGCAGCTGAGCGCCCATTGCAGTGCGACCTCTGCGGAGGCCGAGCCGTCGATCCCGACCAGGATCGGGCCGGCGGGTGGCGGTTCCCGCCGGGCGACCAGCACCGGACAGTCGGCACGGGCGGCCACCTGCACGGCGTGGCTGTCGGCCGGGATGCAGCGGTCACAGTGGGCCATGCCGCCGTCGCCGACCACCACCAGGAAGGCGGTCTCCGACCTGCTGAGGATGTTCGACACCGCCGAGCCTTCGGTGATCTCGGCGGTCACCGGCACGCCCGGCTCGTTCTCGTTGATCGCCGCGGTCGCCGCAGCGATCAGTTGTTCGGCCTGGGCACGGGAGTGGGAAACCCCCGGATCGTCGAAGGTGGCCCAGTTGAACGCGTGCAGCAGGTGCAACCGGCGTCCGTGCGCCGCAGCCTCCCGGGCGGCGAGGCGGGCCACCGGCAGGGCGTCCTGCGGACCGATGCCGACGAGCACCGGCGCCTCGTTGGCGGCGGCCATCCGACATCACCCCCGCAGCTGTGGCACCCGGCCTGGGTCTGAGGCTAGTCGCGGTGGTGCCTCCAGGGGGCCGGATCGGAGCAGGCCAGCGGGCGGTGAGTGGCGTGGGCGCGCTGTCGAGCTGATCCGTTCGTGCGTGCGCCGCCGTGGGCGGGGAGGCGGGCGCTCGGATGTCAACCAGGGTTGACGCGCGGGTGGTGTCAATGTAGGTTGACAGCATGAGTCACGCGACGGAACTCGCGGCCGCGGCCGGCAGCACCGACCCCCGGGTCGGTCTGCGCGCCGTCCGCGCCCTTCGCCGGCTGCTCGAACGGCTTGAGGTGGTCCAGGTCGACAACGCCCGACGACAGGGCTGGTCCTGGCAGGAGATCGCCGACGCCCTCGAGGTCAGCCGGCAGGCGGTGCACAAGAAACACGCCGGGCGACCGGCGGTCGAATCCTCTCGGGAGGCGTGATGTTCGAACGATTCACCGACCGTGCCCGCACGGCCGTCCGGCGGGCACGAGACGAGGCCCGCGCCGAGGGCCAGCGACCCGTCGGCACCGAACACCTCCTGCTCGCCGTCCTCGCCGACGGTGACGGCCTGGCCGTACGGGTGCTGCGCGACGCGGGCGTCACCGCCGACGACCTGCGCGAGCGGATCCGTCGCCACGCTGAGACCGGCGACAGCGGCCTCGGCGAGGCCGACGCGGCGGCGTTACGCGAGATCGGCATCGATCTGGCCGCCATCGTCGCCCGGATCGAGGAGTCGTTCGGCCCGGACGCCCTCCGTGAGGCGGCGCCGGCCCCCAGACGCCGATGGGGCCGACGGCGACCGGCTGGCGGCCCGTTCTCCGCTCGTGCCAAGAAGGTGCTGGAGCTGTCGCTGCGCGAGGCGATTCGGCTGCGTCACCGCCACATCGGCACCGAGCACATCCTGCTCGGCCTGCTGCGGGAAGGCCGTGGGCTGGCCGCGTTGACGCTCACCGAGGCCGGGGTCGACCTGGCGGACGTGCGCCACCGGGTCGAGCTCGCCCTGCGTGCCAGTGCGTGACGGCTGCCCGGCACCGACAAGCCGCGTGGTGGCACCCGGCCCAGCCGGTCGGCCTCCTGCGCGCGTGATCGCGTCCCCCACGGTCCGTCGGCCGAAACGTCGGCGACCCGCGTCGGTGTGGTGAATCGAGGCACACCGGCGTCGGGTCGCCCAACCCGGCAGGGTGCTGCACACTGACGCCGTGGAAGCTGGACAGCACGAAGAGTCGCTGCGGAGCGCGGTGGTGGTCAACCCGGTCAAGGTGACCGATCTCGACGCGCTGCGCCGCACCGTCAATGACGTGCTCGACGCGGCCGGCTGGCCGGAGCCGCTGTGGTTCGAGACCACCGTCGACGATCCGGGTCGGGGCCAGACCGAGAAGGCCCTCGCCGCCGGGGTGGACATCGTCTTCGCCTGCGGCGGAGACGGCACGGTGATGGCCTGCGTCGACGCGCTGGTCGGCACCGAGGTGGCGCTCGCCGTGCTGCCACAGGGCACCGGCAACCTGCTCGCGGCCAACCTGGGTCTCTCCGACGACCTGGCCGCCGGACTGGCGGTGGCCGTGGAGGGTGGCCGGCGGCTGCTCGACGTCGGTGCGGTGGACGGGCAACACTTCGCGGTGATGGCCGGCATGGGCTTCGACGCCCAGATGCTCGACGCCACCAGTGAGACGACCAAGCGGCGGATCGGCTGGCCGGCGTACGTGGTGGGGGCCGCACGACACCTGCGGGACCGACCGATGCGGGTGTCGATCCGGTTGGACGACCAACCGCCGCTGCGCCGTCGCGCCCGCTCGGTGCTGGTCGCCAACGTCGGCCGGCTCCAGGGCGGGGTGATCCTGCTGACCGAGGCAGAACCCGACGACGGTTACCTCGACGTCGCCGTGCTCACTCCGCGCACGCTGCGGCACTGGCTCTCGCTCGGTTGGGCGGTGCTGCGCCGACGTGACCGGGTGCCCCGGATGGAGGTGTACCGCGCCCGTCGAGTGGAGATAACCAGTAACCGGAACCAGCCCAGGGAGCTGGACGGCGACCTGATCGCACCCGGCCGCGAGCTGCGGGTGCAGATTCGACGCCGGGCGCTGTGGCTGTGCGTGCCGCGACCGGCCCAGGCGCCCGACCTGGCCGACGACGCCGCAGCCGCCGCCGAGCGGGGTGAACACCTGGTCGAGGAGGGCCGAGGTGAGCACGAGAAGTGAGTCGTCACGCCCCGTTGCCGTGAACGAAGGGCTGGTCGGGTGAGCGTGCGGAGTGGACCGGCGGGCCCGGTGGTCGCGAGCGAAGGAGCCGCGTCGTGAGCAGCACCAGGATGGTGCCGGAGACCCGGCTGATGTCCGACGAGCAACTCTGCGCCGACCACGCGTGGCGGACGCTGCGGCGGGAGGGCGGCTGGCATCTGTTGCGTGACGCCTTCACCCGGTTCCGGTACGGCGACGGGTTCAGCCACTCCCGGGCCTTCGCGTTCCAGCTCTGCCTCGCCGTGGTGCCGTTCCTGATCGCTCTCACCGGGCTGATCTCCGAACTGGGCGCGGCCGAGGGTGGCGAGGTGGTCGCCGACACCGTGCTGGCGTTGACCCCCGGCACGAGTGAACAGGTCGTCGCCGAACTGCTCGGTGACGGTGACGACCCGGGCGCGGAGCGGGTCGAGGAGACCGGCGAGGTGGCGCTCACCCTCGGCCTGATCACCGGTCTGGTGGCACTGACCAGCACCATGGCCCAGATCGAGCGGGGTGCGAATCGCATCTACGGCGTCGAACGGGACCGCCCGGCCGGTTGGAAGTACCTGCGGGCGGCCGTGCTCGCCGTGACCGCCGGCCTCCCGGCCCTCGCCGGGTTCCTCATCCTGGTCGGCGGCGGACCGATGGGTGACTCCGTGGAACGCCACTACGCCTGGGGAGAGGCCGCCAGCACGGTGTGGGACCTGGTGCGTTGGCCGCTCAGCCTCGGCCTGACGGTGCTCGCCGTCGCGGTGCTGTTCCGCCACGCGCCTCGCCGCCATCAGCCCGGCCTGTCCTGGCTACTGTTCGGCGCCGGCATCGCCACCGCGCTGTGGTGGGTGGCCAGCCTGCTGCTCGCCGGCTACGTGCGCTTCAGCGAGGATTTCGGACAGACCTACGGCGCGTTGGCGGGGATCATGGCGTTGCTGCTGTGGGCCAATCTCACCGGCATCGCGCTCTTCGGCGGGCTCGCCTTCGCGGCGCAACTGGAGGCGGTCCGCATCGGCGTGCAGGAACCGGCCAAGCCCGACCTGTGGGAGCCGAACGCGCAGCGGGTTCCCGTGCACGACACCGGCGAGATGACCGCACTCTGACCCACCGCGTCACTGCCACCGCACCGGGTGTACCGGAGCGGCGTACCGGGTACTGCGCCACGCCAGAGGCGAAGGAGGCTGCCGTGGGCGCGGTCAGGGACGTACTGCGACGACCCCTCGGGCATTTCACCGAACGTACGCTCGCCGGCCTGGCGCTCGTGCTCGGTGCGGGGGTCGGCTTCGGGTTGCTGCTGACGTTGGTACGGGTGCGATGGCCACCGCTGTACGACGTGGACCACGGAGTGGCGCAGTGGCTCAACGACCAGGTGGCCCCGATCGGTCCGCTGGTGACGGTGCTCAACGCCATCACCGACCTCGGTGGCCGTGCGGTCATCGTCTGGCTGGTGACCGTCGCCGTGGTCGGGCTGCTGATCCGCCGGCAGGGTCGCCTCGCGGTGTTCCTGATCGTCACCGGCGCGGGCGCGCTGATCCTCGACCCCTCGCTCAAGACCCTGGTTGACCGGTTGCGTCCCGAGGTGGACGTGCCGATCGGCGCGTACGCGGGACAGAGCTTCCCCAGCGGGCACGCCCTCGGGTCGATGGTGGCCTACGGCGCGTTGCTGCTGGTGTTCCTGCCGGCGATGGCGCCCCGCTGGCGTCGGCCGGCGATGGCCCTGGTCGCCGCGGTCGTCTTCCTGATCGGGTTCACCAGGGTCGCGCTCGGCGTGCACTTCCTCTCCGACGTGATCGGCGCCTGGCTGCTCGGCGCGGCCTGGCTGGGCCTCACCGCGTACGCCTTCCGGTTGTGGCGCTTGGAGCGGGGGCGACCCGCGGTGCCGCTGACCGATGGGCTGGAACCGGAGGCCGGGCACGACGTGGCGCCCGCGCCGGACGAGGAGAAGCTGCTGCCGCACGCCCGGGCCGGCGTCGCCGAGATCATCGTCGGCTGGGTGCTGGTGTTCGGTGCCCTGTACGGGTTCGGCATGTTCGTCAGCTACCACGCCGACAACACCTTCCTCGCCCGCCTCGACGAGGTCGTGCCCACCTGGTTCGCCGAACGCCGCACCGACTTCCTCGACGAGTTGAGCTGGTGGTGGAGCAAGGTCGGGGACACCCACGCCATCCTGCTGATCTCGCTGGTCTTCTGCCCGCTGGTGCTGGCGATCTGGCGGCGTTGGCGACCGGTGCTCTTCGTGGCGTTGACGATGTTCGGTGAGCTGACCCTCTTCCTCGCCAGCGCGGCGGCGGTGGACCGGCCGCGTCCGCCGGTGGAGAACCTGGACGGCCCGATGCCGACGTCGTCGTTCCCGTCCGGGCACATCGCCGCCACCCTCTGCCTCTGGGTGGCGATCGCCGTCATCGTCTTCGTCCGCACCGACCGGTGGTGGCGGTGGGTTTTCGTGGCGCTCGCCGTGGTGATGCCGGTCGGGGTGGCGATCTCCCGGATGTACCGGGGCATGCACCACCCGACGGACTTCATGGGCGCGATTCTGCTCACCACGCTGTGGATCGGGCTGTTGTATTGGGTGGTGCGCCCCAACGAGGACGTGCGGCAGGGCAACCAGCCGGCCATCGAGTCGGAGGACGTGGACACCCTCGACGACGAACTGGCACGGGCCGGTCGGCCGGGCTGAGCCGTGCTGAGGGTGATGACCTGGAACATCCGCACCGGCGGTAGGGACCGTGGTGGCCCGGACCGGCGCGAGCTGGTGGCCGGGGTCATCGCGCGGCAGCGGCCGGACGTGCTCGCCGTGCAGGAACTGGGTGGTCTCGACGTCGCGGGCTTCGCCACCGATGTCGGACTCCGGCCGTACCTGGCTCGTTCCTGGCTGGGGCAACCGGTCGCGCTGCTGGTGCGTCCGTCGTGGCCGGTGCTGGCTGCCGCGCCGGTACGCCGGCCGTTCCACCACGCGGCCCAACGCGTGGTGGTGGGCACCGGTGCGGGGCCGCTGACGGTGCTCGGCACCCACCTCGATCCGTACTGGGGGACCCGCCGGTTGGTCGAGGCAGGGTGGGCGGCCGCCGCCCTGCGCCCGGCCCGGGACGGCCTGGCGCTGCTCGCCGGTGATCTGAACACCCTCGACCCGTACGCCGGGCACGCCGACCAGTTGGGTCGGCTACCGCCGGCGTACCGTCGTCGGCACCTGCGCCGGGACGGGCGGACGGTGGAGACCCGCGCGGTGGCTCGGCTGCTCGCCGCCGGGCTGACGGATCTCGGAGTGGACGCCGGGCCGACAGTGCCCACCGCCCACGGTGGCGCCGAGTTCGCCGACCTGCGCCTGGACTACCTGCTCGCCACTCCCGCGCTGGCCGACCGGCTCACCGACCTGCACGTGGTACGCGACCCGGACACCGAGCACGCCTCCGACCACTACCCACTGCTCGCGGAGTTCGTCCTCACCCCGCCGTGATCGGGTCGGGTGCGGCGTCAGATGAGCAGGTTGAGCAGGACGGTCAGGACGATCGAGGCGACGATCGAGAAAAGGATCATCAGAAGGCAGCCGACGCCGCCACCAGCGGGCCGGATCTCCGTGTTACCGATGCGCATGCGCTGGTCTTCCTGTCAGTTCGTCGGGATGTTCAGGGCGAGCAGGGCGCGGATGGTCTCGGCGACCTGCCGCGGATGGTCTCGGCGAGCGGCGGCGGATCACAGTTCGCGCAGTCGGGGCAGCAACTCCTCCTGCGCCCAGTCCAGGAACATCGGCTGGCTGTCGCCACCGACCTGAATCAGCGCCACGTCGGTGAAGCCGGCGTCGACGAACTTCTTGAACGCCGCCACATGCTTCTCCACGTCGGGGCCGCAAGAGATCCCGGCCGCCACGTCCTCCTCGCGCACGCTCTGGGTGGCCGCCTTGAAGGAGTCGGTGTCGGGCAGGTCGGTGTTGACCTTCCAGCCCATCCCGAACCAGCGGAACTGGTCGTGTGCGATCTTCCGGCACTCGGCCTCGTCCGGTCCGTAGCAGATGGCCACCTGCCCGTACCGGGGACGTCCGGCGCCACCGACCTGTTCGTACATCTCGACCAGATGTGGCTCCGGTTCGGTGGCGATCAGGCCGTCGGCGTATTCGGCGGCCAGGGTCACCGACTGCCGACCGGAGCCGGCCACCGCCATCGGCACAGGCCGCTCGGGTCGGTCCCAGACATAGGCGTCCGGCACGTCGAAGTGGTTGCCGGAGAAGGTCAGTGTCTCCCCGTTCAGCAGCGGGCGGATGATCTGCAGTGCCTCCTCGAACATCTCGTGACGCTGCTGAACGTGCGGCCACCCGCCCACGACGTGCTCGTTCAGGTTCTCCCCGGCACCGAGGCCGAGGGTGAACCGGCCGTCGGAGAGCACACCCAACGTTGACGCCTTCTGCGCCACCACCGCCGGGTGGTAACGGCGGATCGGGCAGGTCACGAAGGACATCAGCGCCGCGCGGGAGGTGGCGTGCGCGACCGCACCCAAGACCGACCAGGCGTACGGTGAGTGGCCCTGGGACTCCAACCAGGGGTAGTAGTGGTCAGACATGACGAGTTGGTCGAAGCCGGCCGCCTCGGCCCGCACGGCGTAGTCGACGAGTTCCTTCGGACCTGCCTGCTCGCACAACAGGGTGTAGCCGATGCTGACCATTGACCTCTCCTCACCGGTCCAGGGCGGATCAACTCCGGATACCCCGGCCCGGATCGGTCAACCCTGCTGGACGCTTGACGGTGTGCCCGCCCCCTGCCTACCGTTTGTCTGAACCGGTTCAGGGACCGACGTGGTGTGCATCCTGTGGTGGGGATGTCCGCTCCCGTGACGGCTCGGCGTCTCCTGGGTCGTCACGGGTAGCCGGTCTACTGAACCGGTTGCTTTCGTCAAGCCATCGGCATACGCTGATGCCTCGCCGGGTCTGCGCGCGGCTGTCGGGCTGCAGCCGCTCACCTGCCACTCACCGCACCCCCTGGGCACGGGGGAGACACCTCCTGCGAGGAATGCATGAGAAAACTGTTCGCGGCCGTCGGTGCCGTCCTGCTGGCGACCGTCGCCGCGGTTTTCGCCTTCGGACCATCGGCCCACGCCGCCGCCGGCTTCACGGTCAGCAACGGGCGGCTCTACGACGCCAAGGGTAACGAGTTCATCATGCGCGGGGTCAACCACGCGCACACCTGGTACCCGAACCAGACCAGTTCCTTCGCCGACATCAAGGCCCTGGGCGCCAACTCCGTGCGGGTGGTGCTCTCCAGCGGCGACCGGTGGACGCGTAACAGCGCCGCCGACGTGTCCAACGTGATCCAGCTCTGCAAGGCCAACCGGCTGATCTGCGTGCTGGAGGTGCACGACACCACCGGGTACGGCGAGCAGAGCGGGGCGATCACCCTGGACCGCGCGGTGGACTACTGGCTCAGCATCGCCAGCGCGCTCAACGGCCAGGAAGCGTACGCGATCGTCAACATCGGCAACGAGCCGTACGGCAACCAGAACTACTCGTCGTGGGCCACCGACACCTCCAACGCGATCCGTCGGCTGCGCAACGGTGGCATCACGCACACCATCATGGTGGACGCCCCGAACTGGGGTCAGGACTGGTCCTTCACCATGCGGGACAACGCGCCCACGGTGTTCGATGCCGACCCGGCCCGCAACACGGTCTTCTCGATCCACATGTACGGCGTCTTCGACACCGCTGCGGAGATCAGCGACTACCTGGGTCGCTTCCGCAGCCGTAGCCTGCCCATCGTGGTCGGCGAGTTCGGGCACAACCACTCCGACGGCAACCCGGACGAGGACGCCATCCTCTCCTACACCCAGGCCAACGGCATCGGCTGGCTGGGCTGGTCGTGGAGCGGCAACAGCGGTGGCGTGGAGTACCTCGACATGGCCACCAACTTCAACCCGAACCAGCTGACCAGTTGGGGCCAGCGGCTGTTCAACGGCACCAACGGCATCCGGCAGACCTCGCGGCAGGCCAGCGTCTACGACTCGATCCCGCCGACCACTCCGCCGCCGTCGTCCCCGCCGCCGTCCACTCCACCGCCGTCCACTCCGCCTCCCTCCACCCCGCCGCCGTCGACGCCGCCTCCCTCCACGCCGCCGCCGCCGAGCGCCGGCTGCACCGCGACCTACTCGATCAGCGGACAGTGGCAGGGCGGTTTCCAGGGTGACGTCCGGGTGACCGCCGGCTCCAGCGCCATCAACGGCTGGACGGTGCGCTGGACGTACGCCAACGGCCAGACGGTGACCCAGTCCTGGAGCGTCACGATCACCAGCAGCGGATCCAGCGTGACGGCCCGCAACGTCGACTACAACGGCCGCCTCGGTGCCGGGGCCAGCACCACCTTCGGCTTCCTCGGCAGTTGGAACGGCACCAACTCGGCTCCCGCGGTGACCTGCACCGCGAGCTGAACCGGCACTCGTCGGTGGCCGGGTCCGTGCCGGTCCGGCCACCGACGGCGGTGATCCCGCCTGACACGCGGCGGCCCACCCGGTTGGTTTTTCAGCCATCTCACAGGCCCGCTCGATAGGGTGCGGTGGTCCGCGTCCGCTCCCACAATGGAGTTCGGGCACCAGATCCCGCAGGAGTACCAATGGTCTTCAAGAAGATGTTGAGCGCGTTGGGCGTGGGCGGTCCCAGTGTGGACACCGTCCTGGCCAACCCGAACACCAGACCGGGACTGGCACTCGACGGCCAGGTCAACCTGCTCGGCGGGGACGCCCAGGCGAACATCGAACACATCGCCATCGGTCTGGTGACCCGGGTCGAGATCGGTGAGCAGGCCGGCGTGATGGAGTTCCACCGCCAGGTCGTCAGCGGGCCACTCCAGCTCGCCCCGAAGCAGGCGCTCTCCATTCCGTTCCAGCTGCCGCTGCCGTGGGAGACCCCGATCACCGCGGTGTACGGCCAGCGTCTGCACGGCATGTCGCTCGGGTTGCGTACCGAGCTGGCGATCGCTCGTGCGGTCGACAAGGGCGACCTGGACGAGATCAACGTGCATCCGCTTCCGGTGCAGGAGCGCATCCTGGAGGCGTTCCTGCAACTCGGCTTCCGGTTCAAGAAGGCCGACCTGGAGCGCGGCATGATCTACGGCGTACAGCAGACGTTGCCGTTCTACCAGGAGATCGAGTTCTTCGCCGCACCGCAGTACGCGCAGACCATCAACGAACTCGAACTGACTTTCGTGGCCAACCCGCACGGTGTCGACGTGGTGCTGGAGTGCGACAAGCGTGGCGGCTTTCTGACGCCCGGCCACGACGTCTTCGGGCGTTACCAGATCGCGCACACCGACGCGGAGCGCACCGACTGGGCGCAGGTGGTCGACGGCTGGTTGCAGGAGACGATCGGCCGCTTCGGAGCCCTGCGTGCCCAGGCGTTCGGTCCGCAGGGTTACGGCGGCGCGCAGAAGTTCGGCCACCCGCACCAGCGCCGGGGCGGGGTCGGCATGGGCGGGGTGGTGGCCGGTGCCGCGCTGGGCGCCGCCGGTGGCATGCTCGCCGGTCACATGATCGGTAACGCGTTCGAGGGCGCCGAGGACGAGGTGGCCGACGCCGCCGGTGACTTCGGTGGCGACTTCGGCGGCGGTGACTTCGGCGGCTTCGAGGAGTTCTAGGCACGACGGGACGGTGGCCCTTCGGGAGAGGATCCCGAAGGGCCACCGTGCGGTATGCGGGCCGGTTGCGGCTCCGCCTGAGCGGGGTCACCGCCCCCGCTTACGCTCCTCGCCGGAACGCTTCGGGCTGCCGGCCTTGGCCAGACCACGGCTACCCAGGTAACCGAGGGTCAGCAGGGTGATGAAGAACCACGCCTGGCCCGGGTTGTTCAGGTTCAGACCGTTCGCGGTGGTGCCACGCCAGAAGGCGGCGATGACCACAGCGGTGACGGCAGCCGCGTAGATCCAGAACTCCGTCGTCAGAAACGACTGCTTCGTCTCGGTACCCGGCGCCGGCATCTGTTCCCGGTGCCCGTCGTGCATCATCGGCATCTGACGGGTGTCCTGCATGCTCGCGCGGTGCTGCGCGTCCTGCGCCGGGCGGTTCATCGGCCTGGTAGATGCAGCCTGCGTGCTCATCTGTCCTCCTCAGGATTGATGAGTCGTAACCTGCGACCCTCGCCCCGCTACCGCGTGTCGGCCACGGCACGGTTCGCGTACTTGGCGCGGGCACCCCGGGTCTACCCCTCGTGTCGGGGGCAGTAACGCCAGGCCGGGCCGCGATTCTCGGTTTTCGCGGGCGGCGCTGACGTCACGATGGTCGCGTCCCGATCGGTAATGGCGGTACGGCGCCCGGTGTGCCCGCTGTCCGCTTCCCGGTGACCGGCGGCGCGGGTTTGCCCCGCCGGCCACCGGGCACGCAGAGTGACCGACCCTTCTGCGAGGTGATGGATCGTGCGTGAGGACGAGATGCGACAGGACGCCGCTCGCCGGGCCGAGGAGCGGATCGCCGGCGGTGTGTACGGCGAAGGCGCCCTCGACGAGGTGACCGTGCCGCCGACCGATGTGGAGAGTGAACTGCAGCGCGAGGACCCGGACGACCCGGCCGACGTGCCGATCGACCCGACCGTGCTGCGTGACGGCGGACCGACGGGTGGTCAGGGCGCGATCACCACGACCGGCGGCACCGCCGGTCCGGCGAGCGCCCGCCGGGTGGCGCGGCACCGGGACGAAGCCGCCCCGACAACGACCGGTGACGCCACCACCGGCGGCATGAGCACCCCGACCGGCGGCAGCACCAGCGACCAGTCCACCCCCGCCACTCAGCCCCCACCCCGATGATCATGAGGTTGTTGCCCGACACGCCGACGGCGGCAGGCAACAACCTCATGATCAACCGAGAGGGTGAGGGGTGGGGGTGAGGGTGGTGAGGCGTTGGGTGGCTCTGGTGAGGGCTACGTAGAGGTCGCTGCGACCTCGGGGAGACTCCGCGATGATGCGGTCGGGGTCGACCACCAGGACCGAGTCGAATTCCAGGCCCTTGGCCTCGGCGACGGTCAGCACCACCACCCGGCTCTCCAACTCCGGCTGCTCACCGACGGCCGCCTCGGGCAGTGCCGCCGTCAGCGCGGCACCGAGGTCGTCGACCCGACCGGCCGGGACGATCACCCCGAGCCGCCCGTCGGTCAACCCTGCCGCCTCGGCGGTAGCCACCGCCACCAGCTCCGCGGCGAGCGACCCGGCCGGCACCGTCCGCCGCTGCGGCGGGAAACCACTGGAGCGTACGGCGCGCGGCGGCCGGAGCGCCGGATCGATCTCGGCCAGTACGCCGGCGGCGACCTCCATGATCTCGGCGGGGGTGCGGTAGCTGACGGTCAGCTCGGTCAGCCGCCACCGATCCGCCACGTACGGCGCCAGCGCCTCCGCCCACGACGGTGTGCCGGCCAACGCCCCGGTCTGCGCCACGTCACCCACGATCGTCATCGAGCGGCTCGGGCAGCGGCGCATCAGCAGCCGCCAGGCCATCGGCGACAACTCCTGCGCCTCATCGACGATCACATGCCCGAACGCCCACCCACGGTCGGCCGCCGCACGCTGGGCGGTGGTGAGCCGGTCCGCCTCCTCCTGCCGTTCCAGCAGCCGGTCGGCGTCGAGCAGGTCGGTCACGCCGAGAATCTCACCGCCCTCGGCCTCGTCCTCCACGTCGATCGACCGCGAACCCCGGGCGATCTCCAGCACGCCCTCCGCGTACTCACGTTGCAGGGCGCGAATCCGGTTCCGGCGGGCGGCGGCGGCCCGGTCGTCCTCACCGAGCAGCTCCGCCGCCTCGTCCAGCAGGGGCACGTCCGCCGGTGTCCAGCCGCCTGGCTCGCGGTGCAACGCGGCCCGCTCCGCGTCACTGAGCATCGGCGCGGCGGCGTCGATGCGTTCGGGTGCGGCGTACAGGTCAGCGAGCAGCCGCTGCGGTGTGAGTACCGGCCACAGCTCGTCCAGGACGGCCCGGACCTGCGGCTCCTCGCGCAGCTCGCGGCGGATCTCGGCGCGGTCGGCCTCGTCGAGCAGGTTCTCCCCGCCCAGCGGGTCGGTGCCGATGCGTTCGGCCACCTGGTCGGCCAGCGCGTGGATGACCTCGATGTCGAAGACGGCGCGGGCCAGGTTGTGCGGCCGGCCGCTGCGCCGGGCCCGGTCGCGCGCCGAGTGCACGGTGGCCGGGTCGAGGACCAGAACCTCCCGCTGCGGCAGCTCGATCTCCACGGGCTCGTCGGGGACCCGCTGCCGATCGCGGACGGCGTTGGTCAGCACCTCGACCATCGTCAGGCGGCCCTTCAGGGCGGCGGTGGTGGCCGGCTCGGCCCGGTGGGCACTGACCCCCGGAAAGAGATCACCCTGGGTACGCAGCAGCACGCCGGTCTCGGCCAGCGCGGGCAGCACCTGCGAGATGTAGCGCAGGAACGTCACGTTCGGCCCGACCAGCAGCACACCCCGGGTCGACAACTCCCGTCGGTGGGTGTAGAGCAGGTACGCGGCGCGATGCAGCGCCACCGCGGTCTTACCGGTGCCCGGCCCACCCTGCACCACCATCACGCCCGGCAGGTCGGCCCGGATGATGCGGTCCTGCTCGGCCTGGATGGTCTCCACGATGTCGCGCATCCGGCCGGTCCGCCCGGCGTCGAGCGCGGCCAGCAGCGACGCCTCACCGGTCAGCTCTTCGTGGGCGGTGGGGGAGGCGGTCGCCAGGTCGAGCACCTCGTCGTTGAGGCCGACCACCTTCCGTTGCCGGGTACGCAGGTGCCGGCGTCGCCGGATGCCCTGCGGGTTGGCGGCGGTGGCGAGGTAGAAGGCGCGGGCGGCCGGAGCGCGCCAGTCCATCAGCAGCGGCTCGTAGTCGCCCTCGGTGTCGAAGATGCCAATTCGCCCGATGTAGTGGCGCTGGTCGCTGTCGGTGTCCAGTCGGCCGAAGCAAAGGCCATTCTCCACTGCGGAGAACTGCTCGACCTGGTCGGCGTACATGCGTACCGAGCTGTCGCGCTGTGAGCGGGCCTGCAATGTGCCGCCGGTCGACCGTAGCTGCTCGGTCAACCGGGTCTGTGCCTGGTCACGCAGGTCGTCGAGGCGCTGGTAGAGCATCGAGACGTACTCCTGCTCGCGGCCGATCTCGTCGTCGGACGGCGAACCGCCGGAGTGCTTTGACAATCCGTCTCCCGATCAGCTAGAATCTGCGTTCAGGACGGCTTTTCAAGCCGTTCTTTTTTGTGCCTGAACTGCCAAAGATAGCGCGTCCTCGACGGTCAACGGCGCTCGGTGCAGACCTCGTCGGAGCGGGCGATCGTGTCGGTGGACCAGGCGACCGCGACCGTGAAGCAGTAGTCGAGGCTGCGGTTGAGACCGTAGACGACGAAGCTGTCGCTGCCGGCGGGCAGATCCGCGAAGGGGTTCTGCGGCTGGCCGTCCCGGCCCCCTGAGACGATCACCGGTCCCTCCGCCCCGGCCGGGTACGTCCACCGCAACGTCACACTGTCCCGGTTGTCGCGTAGTGACAGCCCGGTCGGCGCGGTACCGGGGGATGCGGGGGGAGCGTCGCCGGCCGTGGCGGTGGCTGTCGGTGGTGCCGCGTCGCTCGGGCCGCCGCTCGCCGTCGGTGGTGCCGGATCGTCGCCGCCGACCCGGGAAACCCCGGCGATGACCGCTGCGGCGCCGAGCAGCACCACGGCGACGCCAGCCGCGACGATCAGCACCAGCCGGTTCGGCCGGCCGGCCGGTGTCGGTACGCCGGTCCGGCGCACCGGCACCGGCAGCAGGGGCGAGGGTGGACCGGGACGTTCCGGCTCGACCCGGCGCAGCCGGTACACCCCGGGAGCCTGCGGCGTGCCGGTCAGCCCGACCACGCTCGGCGGTACGGCACCGCCGGTCGGTGGTGGTACCTCGGGATGCGGGTCCGGATCGGGCTGCTCGGCCGCCGAACCGGCCCACCAGTCCTCGGGTGGTCCGGCCGGGCCGTCGACCGGTTGCCGGGGCGTGGGCACCGGTGACGTGGCCCCGGCCGCCGATGGACCGGCCGGCGGATACCCGGTGCTGGGGTGGTAGCCCTCGGCCGGATGCTCCTCGCGGTCGACGTGCTGAGCTGACCGCCACGGCTGTTCGCCCTGCTCCGGGTCCACCGGCCAGGATGCTCGGGACGGCTCGTCGTCCGGCGTCGTCGCCCACCGCTCGTCGTCCGGCGCTGTCGCCCACCCTGACGGCGACTCGACGGCAGGCGTCGGCTCGTCGGGTGGGAAGTCCGCCGCTGCTGCGGCCCACGCCGGAGGCCAACCCTCCTGCGGCGGTGTGGCCGAACCGGTCTCATCGTCGGGCCAGCCGCCCGCAGCTCCCGCGCCGGTCGCGGCTCCGTCGGGCCAGGCGGCGCTCGTCTGCGTCCCGTCGGCCGTGCCCGTCCCGGCCGGCGTACCGCCCAGGTTCGTCGGGGTCGGTGGGGGTGCTGTCGCGGGGCCCTCGTCGGGCAGACGCGGGTGCGGCCAGGTGGGCGCGGGTGGGGTGTCGTCGCTCGACGAGGTACGGGCGGCCGGTACGACCGGCTCCTGCACGCTGACCGGCGGGTTGTCGGCGCAGACGTGGTCGGGGTTGGCCGCCGCCCGGGCCAGGGCCGTCACCTGGGCGGCCAGCGGATCGTCCGCGGGAAGGTGCTGGCGGGCCAGTTCGCGGGCCAGAGCCAGATTGTCCTGCGCCTCGGCGAACTGACCGCAGTCGCGCTGCATCGAGCCGAGCCGGGCCAGCATCTTGATCCCGCTCGGGTGCCCGTCACCGTAGACCTCGCGGTGCAACTCCCAGGTGTCCTGAAGCCGGTCGCGGGCGACCTGGCACTGGCCCCGGGCGTATTCCACGGTGGCCAGATCGGCGTGGACGGCGAGCACCCGCAGCGACTCCGGTCCGTCCGAAGCGGTCAGCTCGATAATCACTTCCTGGTACAGCCGCGCCGCCCGTGACCAACTGCCGACCCGGTGCAGCACCGCCGCCAGGGTGGCCGCGGTGGCCACCGTACGCGGATCGGAGCGGCCGTACAGCTGGGAGCTGGCGGCGTACGCGTAGGCGGCCCAGCCCCGCGCCGAGTGCGGCTCGCCGAGCGCGAACAGCACCCGCGCGTGCAGGCTGGCCGCCTCGGCCAACTCGGACGTGGCGTTGGCCGGGCGCGGGTCGGCGCCGGTCAGCGCGTCGGCGAGCAGCCGTTGAGCGCCGGCGAGATCGCCAGCGGAGACCAGGTCGTGCGCCTGATCAGTCAGTTCACCGAAGCCGGAGGGCACGCCCCATCGTGCTCATTCGACGACGTTTAGTACAAGACCCGCGCCGGAGTGGTTCGGTCAGGATCCGGTCAGGCTCGCTTCAGGCGTTCGGTCAGTACCTCGCTGATGTGGCGTAACTGCTCGACCTGCGCCGGGCTGAGAGCGTCGAACAGGTGCTCGCGTACCCCCTCGACGTGGCCAGGCGCGGCGGCGGCCAGCTTCGCGAATCCGTCGTCGGTGAGGTGGGCGATCTGTCCGCGCCGGTCGGTGGGACAGTCCTCGCGGCGTACCCAGCCGGCCGCCTCCAGCCGACTCACCGCATGGGAGAGCCGGCTGCGCGAGGAGCCGCTCACGTCGGCCAGCTCGCTCATCCGCAGGCGACGTTCGGGTGCCTCGGAGAGGCGGACCAGGATCTCGTAGTAGGCGTGCGGCATGCCTGCGTCGCGTTGCAGCTCGCGGTCGAGCGTGTCCATCAGCGCTCGGGAGGCGGTCAGGAACGACCGCCAGGTGCGCTGTTCGTCCGGGGTCAGCCAGCGGGTCATGACCAGCATCATAGCGCAGTAATTGAACTCTCAACTAAATCGGGCTACCCTCGGGGCATGGGAATTCATCGTCTTAACCACGCCGTCCTGTACGTCAGCGACCTCAACCGCAGCATCACGTTCTACCGCGACGTGCTCGGTTTCCGTCAGGTGCCGATGACTCCGGAGGGGTTCCGGGGCGCCGCCTTCCTGCAGGCACCGGGCTCCACCAACGACCATGACCTCGGCCTGTTCGAGGTCGGTGCGGCCGCCGGCCGGTCGACCGCCGGGCGGGAGACCGTCGGCCTCTATCACCTGGCCTGGGAGGTGGACACCCTCGACGAACTCGCCGCCGTCGCCCGGCGGCTGACCGAGGCCGGCGCGCTGGTCGGCACCTCCGACCACGGCACCACCAAGAGCCTTTACGGTCAGGACCCGGACGGGCTGGAGTTCGAGGTGGTCTGGCTGGTCCCCGCCGACCGGCTCGACGACGCCGCCTTCGACGCCCGGACCAGGATCAGTCGGCTCAACCTGGCCGCCGAGATCGAGCGTTACGGCGGGGACACCCGAGGTGGCGTCGGTGTCTCGGTCCCGGTGTGAAACGGCGGTCCCGGCGGGCCGGCGTGACCGGCTGCGGTAGAACGGCAACATGTCGACCGAAGCCGTAGGGCACGCCGCGTTTCTCCGACACCTGGACAGGTGGGCGCCGGCCGCGCTGCGCCGCGCCCGCCGGGCCACCGTCGTCCTCGGGTACGACGGCAGCGACCCGCACCTGGCCGAGCAGACCGTACGCCTGGCCGGCGGACACGCCGCCCGGCTGCGCGGCTGCCGGCTCACCGTCCTGGTGCTCGCCGAGGGCACCGCGGAACTGCCGGCCCGGCTCGGTGCGGCCGAGGCCGGACTGCCAGCCGAGGTCGCCGTGCACCTGATGCCCGGTCCGCCGACCCGACTGCCGGTGGCCCTGCGCGCGGCCGGTGCGGTGGGCGCGCCGGTGCTGTCCTACCTGGAGTCGGACGATCCGGTGGCGCTGACCGCCGCCGCGGCCGGCCGGGCCGCCGAGGCACTCGTCGTCGCCGGGGCAGCGGCACCCCTGCGCACGGCGCTGATCGACGCCGGGTTCGCGCTGGCCACCGAGGTCGAGCTGATCGACGCCGACCGGCGGATCGGCTTCGGCACCGGATCGGACCGCAGCCTGGAGGAGCTGAAGGAAAGCCTGTGGGCGAGCGGGTCGCGGTTCCGTGACCCGTACGGTGATCCGCTGTCACCCGCCGAGCGGACGGATCCGGCACCGTTGGGTCGGGCCCTGCTGGAGGAACTGTCCCGGTACGGCCCGCGTACGGTCACCGAGCTGCGCCGGTACGCGGTGACGCACACCGCGTACCGAGCGGTGGACGCGGTGCGGGTGCTGTCCGACCTGCTCGACTCCGGGCAGGTGACCCGGACGCCGCAGGAAGGTCGGCTCGGCGGGGACGTGCTGGTCACCGCCGTCCGGTCAGGCGCATGACCTCCAGCGGGAAGGCCGTGGTGCCCACCCCGAGAGACAGTGACGGGGCGCCGGGAGTGCCGACGCCCCGTTGAGGGTGGCGGATCTCAGGACTTGTCCTGCTTCCAGTGCAGCGGTCCCGGCAGATCGACGCGGTGTGCCCTGGCCCGAGAGTTCCAGGACCAGCGACCGAGCTTGATGCTCCAGGACGAGAAGCCGTTCTGCGTGAAGTGCAGGATCAGCGGCCCGAACTTCTTGCGCTTGCGCAACATCACACCCATTGTGGGCTCCCTTCGAGACTTCCCGTGCGGCAGGAACATGCCCGGAACGTCGATTCGTGAAACCCGATCGCTGCACTGTGGAAGCCCGGGCCGAGAGATGGGTTACATATCCCATCTAACAGGTGGGTCTTGTTATAGAAACATCCCTGCTGCAGGTCGGCCTCTGAGCTCACAACGCGAGTAGATCCCACCTAATGGAAGGCCATTGACCGAGCTGATCGGCGGCGGGCAGCATGGCTTCATGTCACAGCGGGCTGAGCTTCTCCTCACCGCTCGTGTGCACGTTGACCTCGTCCGGCACGCAAGCGCGCTCTGTTGAGCTGACGCCGAGTCGCACCGCTTCTCAGTACAACTTCGCCATCACCGACATGTACTCCGGGATCATCACGATCTCCGCCAACGGCCTGCTGGTCAACCAACTCCTCGTCGCCGGGGAACGTCGCTTCTCCACCTGGCGGGTCGACGTCACGGCCTGAGCCGACCTCACGTCGGAAAGGAACCCCATGCCCCGAACCCTGCACCTCAACGCCTTTCGGATGGGTGTCGGCCACCACGAGGCCGCCTGGCGGCACCCCCGCACCGAACCGCAGCGGGTGGCCGACGTACGGCACTTCGTCGAACTGGCCCGGACCGCCGAGCGCGGCACCCTCGACTCCGTCTTCCTCGCCGACGGTCTCGCCGTCGGACCGAACGCGCGGCACAACATCCAAGCCGTCTTCGAGCCGCTGACCCTGCTCGCCGCGCTGGCGACCGCGACCGAGCACATCGGCCTGATCGCGACCGTGTCCACCACCTACAACGAGCCGTTCAACATCGCCCCCGGCCGGCCAGCCGGTACGCCGAACGTGAGCTGGTGACGGCATGACCACCGTCGCACAGCCCCGCGCCGAGGAGTTGCGGCCGGTGGACCCGGACCTGTTCCGTACGCTGCTGCGCCAACAGGCCAGCACCGTCACCGTGGTGACCGCCGTGGCCCGGGGTACCCGCCCGGCCTGCCTCGGCGACCTCGGTAAGCCGCTGCGGGCCGGATTCACCGCCACGTCGTTCACGTCGGTGTCGCTCGACCCGCCGCTGGTGTCGTTCTGCCTCGACGTCTCCTCGTCGAGCTGGCCGGTGCTGGCCCGCGCCGAGCACGTCGCGGTGCACCTGCTCGCGGCCAACCAGACCGAGGCCGCCCGGGTCTTCGCCACCAGCGGCATCGACCGGTTCGCCGCGTATCCCGGGTGGACCTCCGGCCCGTTCGGCGTGCCGCTGCTCAACGGGGTGCTGGCCCGGCTGCTCTGCCGGGTGACGCACCGGGTGCCGGCTGGCGACCACAGTGTGGTGATCGCCGAGCCGCTTGCCCTCGGTGGGGGAGCGGACGGTGCTCCGCTGATCCACCACCGTGGTGGCTACACCACCACGGTGGGTACGGTGACCGCTTGACCATCGCAGTCGACCTGTTCACGCTGGACCGGGCCGGCCAGGACGCCAAGACCGTCGCCGCGCCACTGACTGCGGTGCTCGCCGCCGACGTGGACTTCCACCAGCGGCTGCCGGAGCTGTTCCCACCGCCCGCAGGCCCGGGAGTGGCTCGCGGACCGGCGGACCGGGCGCGGTTGAACGCCACCCTCCAGATCGGCTACCTGCTGGTCGGGGTCCGCGCCGCCGGGTTGGCCGCCGGCCCGATGGCCGGGTTCGACACCGACGGTGTGCGGCGTGAGTTCCTCCCCGACGGCCGGCACGGTCATCGGCTCAGCGGGGTTCCCAGGCGTCCGGCAGGGAGGTCAGGCGACGGACATGGGCGGGCAGCCGGCCGTCGACCAGGTCGGCCAGGCTCACCTCGTCGACCACCCGGCGCAGTGCGGCGCGTACCGCGACCCAGAACTGCGGCAGGTGCGCGGCGACTCCTTCGTACTCTGTCTCCTCCGGACGCAGGCCGCGGACGCCGGCCAACGGACCGTCCGCCGCTCGCAGCACCGCGCCGACGGTCACCTCCCGGGGCGGTCGGGCCAGGGCGTAGCCGCCCTCCGCGCCACGCTGGGCCCGGACTATGCCGGCCCGACGCAGGTCGGCCAGGACCGCTTCCAGGAACTTGCGGGGCATCTCCTGCTCAGCGGAGATGGCCTGGGTGGACAGCAGCGACGGGTACGCGGCGCCGAGGCTCAGCGCCGCCCGTACCGCGTAGTCGCCGCGCGCGGAGATCTGCACCCCGTCATCATGCCCAATGCAGGGCGGCCGGGGCCGCACGCGTCGCCGCAACCACCCTGCCGTACCGCACAACCGCGCGATGCCGTCACGCCCGATGGGCGTCGAACCGCCCGTCAACGGGTGTACGCGGGCGCACTACCGGCGCCGGTACGGGCCGTTCGCGGGCGGCCCGGAACGCGCCCGGGCTCATGCCAACCTCGCGGGTGAAGAACCGGCCGAAGTTCGTCGGCTCGGTGAAACCGAGCTGTCGACCGATCCGGGCGATCGGCTCGTCGGTGGCCGCCAGCAGTCGGCTGGCCTGGAGCGCGACCCGCTCGTCCACCACCTGCTTGGCGCTGCGCCCGGTGATCGCCAGGCAGGCCCGGGTGAGGGTACGCACCGAGCAGCCCAGCCGATCGGCGTAATCCTCGACCCGGCGGGTGGCCTGGTACCCCCGCTCCACCTCGCGGCACAGCCGCCGGAAGGTCTCCTCCTCCGGGCGTGACGACCGCTGCGCGCCGGACGGCAGCATGCTCAATCGCAGCAGCAGCACGCTCAGTTGATGGCGCAGCAGGCTGCGGGCGGCCTTGGTGTCCCGGTGCCGACTGGCGTCCACGGTCAACTGGCTGACCTCGTTGATGATCGCGTCCTCGTCCTCGCCGGCCAGCTGGACCCACGTGGGTACGTGGTCGGTGTCGAGGTCGAGCCCGTGCAGTGCCTCCGGGTGCCAACGGACCACGGTGGCGTCCAACTGGGGCAGGGCACAGCGCAGCACCTGACCGGGGCGGATGCGCAGCAGCGTGCCGGGCCGGCACGGCAGGGCACGGAAATCCACCTCGGCGAGCCCGTGACCACCGGTGGTCAGGACGATCAGCTCGCGGGTGAGCAGCACCGGTCGTCGCCACCCTGCGTCGGTCGCGAGATCACCGAGCGTGGTCGTGTCGATCTCGATCGCGTTGGCGGCAGCGTCGGGCAGTGCCGTGGCGCGGTGACCGGAAGGGACCATCACCTGCGACGTTAGCCCGAGCCCGGCCCGAACGCATCTCTCGCCACCCGGATATCGTGGGCCGTTGGCAGCGCCGGCGGACACCCGGACGGGTGGGGTTGTTCCGGATGCCGCAGGACGATTAGGTTACTGATCGGTAGTGACCTGGTCGTCGTAGCGTCCCGAGCGGTCCGTGGCGGCGGCTCCGACACCGGCTGCCCCAGGCCGGACACCGCAAGGGGATGGCATGAAGGATCTGTTCTCCGTCGACGGCAAGACCGTCCTGGTCACCGGTGGCTCACGGGGCATCGGCCTGATGATCGCCCGGGGTTTCGTCGCCGCCGGTGCGCACGTCATCATCTCGTCCCGCAAGGCCGAGGTCTGCGAGGCGGTGGCCAAGGAGTTGGCCGCCCACGGACGCTGCGAGGCGATCCCCGCCGACCTGGGTCGGGACGAGGGTGCCCAACAGTTGGCCGCCGCCGTCCAGGACCGGGTCGACAAACTGGACGTACTGGTCAACAACGCCGGTGCCACCTGGGGTGCGCCACTGGAGAGCTACCCGGAGAGCGCTTTCGACAAGCTGTGGGCGGTGAACGTGAAGGCCGTCTTCCGGCTGACCACCGCGCTGCTGCCGACCCTGCGCGCCGCTGCCGCCCCCGACGACCCGGCGCGCGTGATCAACATCGGCTCCATCGATGGCCTCCGGGTGCCGTCCATGGAGGTGTACGCGTACTCGGCCACCAAGGCGGCGGTGCACATGCTGACCCGCAGCCTGGCCCACCAACTGGCCGGCGAGCAGATCACCGTCAACGCGATCGCCCCCGGGCCGTTCGAGAGCAAGATGATGGCGTTCGCGCTCGACGACCCCAATTCCCGGTCCGCCATCGAGGCGCAGGTGCCGCTGGGCCGCATCGGTCGCCCCGAGGACATGGCCGGCACGGCGATCTACCTCGCCTCCCGGGCCGGCGCCTACCTGACCGGCGCGATCATCCCCGTAGACGGCGGCCTAACCACCCACGGCTAACCCCGTTACCCCCCCCGTCCCCGCCCCCGCTCCGTCCCGCCCCCGTCCCGCCCCCGCTCCGTCGATCATGCAGTTGTGGCACCCGTTCTGTGTGCATTAGCCCGTTATGGTAGGCGCCACAACTGCATGATCGGCGAGTGCTTGGCGGTGGGTGGGTGGGTGGGCGGTGAGTGGTGGGGGTTTGGGGAGTGGGGAGTGGGGAGTGGGGTGGGGATCGGTGGGGGCCGCGCGAACTCGGCAGATCCGCGCGGCCCCGGTTTTCGTGAGTCAGCGACCGGCGAGCAGCCGGTTCACCGCGGTGTCGACGTCCAGGTGCTCGGCCTCCCGGCCGCGCGGAACGACGACGTAGGTCCGCCGCAGGAAGCGCACCAGCACGCTGCGTGGGACCTCGAACAGGGCGTTGCCGTCCGGCGACGACAGCGCCAGCGCGACGAAGTCGCCGCGCGGGGTGGCCCAGGGCCAGACCCGTACGTCCCCGATGCCCGCCGGTTCGTCCAGTCCCGTGACCAGCAGCTCGCGAGCGAAGGACCAGCTCACCGCCTCGCCGCCAGCCGATTCGGCATGGAACAGGACATGGACCGCATACGGATCAGCAGGGTCGTAGCGCAGACTGGCGCGCACCGGCAAGGCGGTGGCGTCAGGTGCGACGAGCCTTAGCGACGTCTCGACCTCTACGGTCGTCGGTCGGATGACACTCATGAACGTTCTCCCCCCGGCACCGCTGCGGAACGCGCGTGTCCCGCTTTTCCCATACTCAGCCGCTACTCCTGGCTACGCTCCGCCATGCGCTGACTTCACCCAGTGGTGGGAAGGGGTTCGGAAGGGCCTCATGAATGTGAAAAGTCATGTAGGATTTCCGATTCTGCCCAGTGGGTTCAACCTGCCCGGCATCGGGTTTGTTGAGTCGTCGACTTACTCCGGTAACGTCCAGTCGGCGGTTGCAGTGACGGGCCCACGCCACACTCGGGCGTGAAATGGTCGCGGACGTGTTCCTCAGTGGATGCGGCGACCACCAGACACCCGTCGAATGTCGCGGTCCGCAGAGCCGAACAGCGGGGGTACGGGGTGGCGAAGAGGCGGAGGAACCGGCACGGTCGGTCAGTGATCGATCACGGTCGGGTAGATCGGCACGGCGTTGCGACGGTCCGAGTGCTCAACGGACGTGGCTCCCTGGGGGGAAGTCGGGATAGCTCGCCCGGGAAGGGGCATCGTGGAGAGATGACCAGGGGCGTGAAGCGTGAGGGGGGTGTCGCCGTGGCCGAGCGACGCTCGCCACCTTCCTGGCGGCAACGAATATCCACCACCCTCGCACTGATCCGGAGCAATCCCACCGGCCGAATCGCACTCAAGATTATCTTCGGAGTGCTCGGTGCCCTCGTGGTCACCATCGGCATCGCACTTATCCCACTGCCCGGCCCCGGCTGGCTGCTGGTGATCGCCGGCCTCGGCATCTGGGCAGTGGAGTTCCACTGGGCCAAGCGCCTGCTCGCCTTCACCCGCCGCCACGTCCATGGCTGGACGGCGTGGGTGAAGCGGCAGTCGCTCTTCGTACGCCTGGTGATCGGCTCGGTCGGCCTGGTCTTCGTCGCCACCGTCGCCCTACTGTCGATCAAATACAGCCTCGGCATCGACGTGATCGCCCAGGTGCTGCGCTACCTCGCGACGCACTGACCCCGGGTTCGCAGTCCGCGCGCCTGATCGGGTAGAGTCATGCGCGCTGAGGGCGATTAGCTCAGCGGGAGAGCGCTTCGTTCACACCGAAGAGGTCACTGGTTCGATCCCAGTATCGCCCACGCAGCTCAGGCCACTTCCCAGCTCCGGGAGGTGGCCTTTCTGCTGCCCGTACAGCAGCGAAGTACAGCAGTTCGTCATCGCGTCAGGGATTCGCCGAGCCGCTTGAGGGCGTCCCGCGTCGCCTGCGAGGACACCTGCGTGTAGATCTCCATCGTCACGGAGAAGCGGGCGTGCCGGAGGATCTGCATGGCCACTCGCGGATGCACGTCGAGGTCGGCCAGGAGGGTGGCGCAGGTCCGCCGCGCGCCGTGGACCGTGATCGGCTTCGTTGCCGCCTTGTCGCAGCGGGCCTGCCAGGAGCGTTGAAAGTTGCGCGGCTCGATGGGCGTGCCGTAGCGGGTGGTGAACACCAGGTCGTTGTCGTGCCACGCCTTGCCGGCGGCTGCTCGTGCCTCGTCGCGCTGCTCGTTTCTGAGCTTCAGCACGGTCAGACAGATGTCGGGCAGCGGCAGGGTGGCGTCGGACGCCTGGGTCTTGGTCTCGCGGTGCAGGAGCTTTCCGCGTACGCGTTGCAGTTGGCGGCCGATGGTCAGCTCTCCAGCATTGAGGTCGACGTCGGCCCAGGTGAGACCGAGGGCTTCACCTTTGCGCAGGCCGGTGACGAGGACCAGGGCGTACGCGGCGTAGAGCGCATCGGCGTCGGCGCGGGCGGATTCGAGGAACCTTCGTGCTTCGTCGCTGGACCAGGACTTGCCACGTCGACGGCGGACGGTGGCGAGGGTGACCGGCACGGCGGGGTTGCGAGTGATGAGGTCTTCGGCCTGGGCGTGGGTGAGGGCGGCCCGTAGCGCGGACCGGATGTCGCTGACCGTGCGCGTCGAAGGGACGGCCTGGCAGCACCGGCCGACCGCGCAGCAGCGCCGCTTCTCCTTGCGGCGGGCGGCGTCCTTGCCCTGGGCGCAGCACTGGCAGGTGCGGGCCACCTGGTTCAGCCAGGTCTGCACATCGCGCGCCTGGAGCCGGTCGAGCCGCTTGGACCCGAGGCCGGGGACGAGGTAGCGGCGGACGAACGTCTCGTAGGTGGCGTAGGTGAGCGGCGCCCGGTTCGGCTCGATGATCTCGGTCAGCCAGTAGGCGAGGAAGCTGCCCACAGTCGGCACGCTGGTTGCCACCGGTCCCGCCTTAGCCTGCTGGTGCAGTTTGATCCACTTGTCGTGCACGGCGTCGCGGGTCTTGCCGTAGACGTACTTGCGGGTCCGCTTGCCGTCCGGCTTGGTGACCCAGACGTACGCGGCAAAGCCGTTGCGGTACGGGAAGATCGAGCCTTCGCCGTTGGCGCGGGAACGGGCGGGCATCAGGCGGCCTCCTGCCGTTCGACCTGCTCGCGGATGTAGTCGTCGACCCATTCGGGGAGGATGCGGCGGTACTTGCCGTCCTTGATGGAGCGCAGTTCACCGGTGGCGATCTTCATCTTGACCTTGGAGATGCCGAAGCCGAGCAGGACGGCGACCTCGGCGGGGGAGTACCAGCGCGGGGTGAGGGATCGGGTCACGCCGCCACCCCCGACCACAGCTCGTGGGCGAGTTCCTCCCGGCCGACGCGGCTGCGTTCCCGGTGCTGGGCGGCGGCGCTGTTGGCGAGCAGGGCGTCCCCGTCGGTCAGCCACCCGGAGCCGACGAAGGCCAGGGTGCCGACGGTGACGGAGCTGTCATCGGCGCGGCGGTAGGTGGCGCGGGTGTCGCGGAGCAGCCCGAAGGTGACCGAGTACCGGCGGGCCTTGGTGAGGAAGTGACCGCCGTAGCCGAGCATGTGCGCCCACCGCCGCAGCCCGGCGTAGGCATGGGGTGTGGTGTCAAGGCCGCCTTGACGGCTCTCGGCCTGGGCGGCGGTGTCGCTGGTGCGGTGCCGGGTGGGGCGGCCGAGCCGCCAGCAGGCGTCGATGAGCCGGGCCAGGTGGTCGCCCTCCGGGTCGGCGTAGGCGTCGACGGTGTCCGGGGTGAGCCGGGTGGAGCAGTGGCCGGTGACCTCGGTGGCCTTGGTGGCGTACTTGGCCAGGTAGGCGGCCACCCTGGCGTCGGTCACGTCCCCGTCGCCGGTGCCGATGCGGCGCACGTCGACCTGCTCGCCCCAGGCGATCGACCAACCCTGCGGCCGGTCGGGATGCGGCGGGGTAGCGAAGGTGATCTGCCCGGCAGCGGCGTGCACGGCAGCAACGAGGTCGTCCACGGTGATCCCGGCCGGTGGCGGGACCAGGGCGTGCCGGTCACCGGGATCGACCCCGTCGAGGCGCAGCAGGACGTGGAAGTGCACCGCGCCCCGGCGCTGCATCTCGGCGACCTTCCCGTGTGACACCCGTATTGGCGGCACCCGCCGAACCCGGCCGGAGTCGGTGACGACCTCAACCCTCGGGATACCGCGACGGCGGCAGAGGGCGGCAAGGTACCGCTCGACGGCCTGCTTGGTGCGTCGCCACAGCTCACCGGAGAAGGCGTTCCAGACGACCTGGTGATCGTGGTCGTAACAGTCCGGCACACCGGCTGCCCGAGCTGCGGATCGGCGGAGTCGTGACGGGCGAAGCACGCCCCGGGCCGCCCGTGCGGGCAGGTGACAGCATCACGGCGGGCATGGCAGGGGGCCGGTCGGCAGTCGCAGCGCCGCCGGTCGGCACAGGTGTGCCGGGGTACGTGCCCGTGGTGGACCGCGCCGAACGACGGCGCGGTGAAGGTGGCGAAGACGACCGGATGCCGGGCCACCGACGCGGGGACGGTCTTGCCGCCGGTCAGACCGCAGCGGACGACCTGGAAGGCGTCACCGGCGTAGACCCAGGAGCAGTCCGGACACTGGGCGGCACGCCGATTGCCGCACGCCTTGTAGAGCACCCGATCGGGCAACTCGTCGGTGTGCTGCTCGGCCAGGACCCGCCCGGTGTCCCGCTCGACGGCGGTCATGGTGCCGGTCAGCCGGACCGGCCGGGCACAACCCCGGCGGTACGGGTGTGCTCCAACCAGCCGAAATAGTCGGGGGTGGCGGCCCGGTGCAGGGCCTGGGCGGCACGACCGGCGGCGACGCCGGGACGGTGCAGGGTGGACACGATCTCTCCTCAGGGCAGGTGGCAGGGACGGGCGACGAACCGCCACCGGTCGTCGGAACGCTGTCCGTCGGTGGTGTTCGTGGTGTCTCCTGGCACCGCCGTGGAGGGCGGCTGACGCCGGAGGGCGGATGAGGCTGACCGCCGTTGAGGTGTGGTCCTTCCGGTTGCCGTGCTGGTCATGCCGGGACGGGTGGGGTGCCTGACGGTCGGCGTCCGGCGGGTTGCCGCAGGCAAGCCCCACCCGTCGAAGAGAGCGAATCCGGGCCATCGTGACGGCGGGAAGGCCGTGCTGGGCCACTCAGCGGATTCCGGGGCCGACATCGCGGCCCACGTGATCGAGAACCGGCGGGACGTGGCCCGCATCAGCGGCAGGAAGGCCGCTCAGCATCTCCGTGGTCGAGCCCAGCGATCCGGCAGGAAGGCCGCACTGGCGTGCTCGACGACCGCCAGAGTAGCACCGGGTACCGACTCGTCAACCCGTCGTGAACCTCGGTGCCGAACGGGTCCGGAGCGGCTACCGGCTACCGGCCGGGGTGGGAGGACTTTCTGTACATCTATCAAGGCGGCCCGACAAGCGGGCCGCACGCGCCGCCGCCAGGGCGCGCGTCCGTCACTCCGCTGTCGCTCCGCTCCGGCCACGCAACACGCCCGGCGGCTGGCGCGGAGAGCGGAAAGCCCGGTGGGCCGCCGCAGCACGACAGCAGCGTTGACCGGGGTTGTGGTGGGCCGGCAGCCGGCCGGGCCGCGCGGCCACGAGCCCGCCCGGCGTAGGGAAGCGGATGCCGGCCATGTCGGCGAGTTGGCGGCGGTCGCGGGGTTGCGGTTACTGCGCCTCCGGCAGGGGCGCTCCGGCTCCAGGATGGCCGGGGCTCCGTCGGCGGGTCACGGTCCGTGGGTGGTTGCGGTAGGCCATCCCGCCTGCCATCGACCCGGGCAAGCCGAGCAGACCACCGCCCGGCCCGCCAGCGTCCGTACGGGCGTCAAGGCCGTCTTGACGTGGCGGGCCGGGCGGCGGCCCGCTCCCCCGGAGGGCGGGTCGACGGCAGACGGGATGATATCCATCAGCGGGTGTGTCCCGATTACGGGGTCTGACGAGCGAGGCGGCCCCATTCCGAAATTACCGCGTTTGCATCAGTCAGCGCGGACATGCCCATCCTCAGTTGGCCAAGGGGAGTTCGAGTAACCCGAGATAGGCCATCACCCTTACTTAGTTGGCGCAGAAATTCCTCCACGCCATCCGCCATGCGCTGACTCATTGACGCAAGTTTCGTGATGGTGGCCGCTAGGGATTCTGCCTGCTCCTTGCTCTTTGGTGTCAGGGCCTCCGCCTTGCTGCGTAAGACAAGCTGACGCACTCCAGGGTCGCTAGCTATAACAGACCTCGCGAATTCATGCCCCAGCTCGCTTATTCGTTGACTTGGTGTTGCGATGCTGTCTGCGAAATGTTTTAGAACAGCCAACCTTCCCCGCGCGCCCCCTCCTCGTTTGTCGCTTTGGTGCAACCTCTCGGTAGAGTTAACCGTCGTAACCTGAATCTTTTGCAACTCCTCGGATAGGTCACTGAGGATTGCCTGCCAGGATTCGACGTTTTCTTCTGCCTCGGCCACGTCATCAAGGAAGCCGGATTCCCCTTCCTCTCCTTCGTCGTTACGCAACTCGGGAAGCGGCTTCGCTGTCTCGGCTGCCATTACCTCGACCAGCCGCGCCGCCAATTGATGGACAGCAGTGCGATATTTTTCTGATGCCTCGTCCGCGAGGCGAAGCGATGTCCAATCCTCGCGCTGTGTCTCTCTCACGAGCCGCACAATTTCGTCTTCGCTGCCGGAGTCTTCCACGGCTGGAGTGGGCGAGTAGAGGATCGGCAGGAGAAGTTCCATCGACCCTACACTCTTGGCCCTGCCCGAGAATTCCAAGAACTCTCGCCGGCATTCGATGCTGCGCAGGTATAAGGGTGTAATTACGGGTATGAAAAAAGCAGTTCGTGTGAGAGCGTCATTTATGACACTCCTCCACCTGTCTCCCCATGCGATGGCAGTATTGTCGACGAACAGTTCGAGAGTCTCACCTGTGAGGATCTCGTACTCGTTACTGATTGAAGTGGCAAGCCGCCTAATTCTGCCGTTTTCCAAACTGTCGTCGCGGTGAGTGTAACTCCAGAAGCATATAGGGCCTGTAATGGTCATAGGACCCCTCTCGTGCACCAGGAGGGCTGGGTCAGCCACCGAGCCTAGATGCCCGCATTCGACAGAACAGGCTCAGCGACGGTCAAATTTCTGACGCTAGCTAGCGCCAATGTGTCCATCTTGGCCGTCTTTGCCGGCACTGCCCGGGTTAGGGTCAGGTCCATGCCCGATCCGTGCCCCGGCGCAGTGGTCAACATAGGTCAGCAAGCGCCTGTCGTAGACCTCGGTTGGGCCGCTCCTACTTCCATAACCAGCCGACACCACGCCGGGCAGCCTTGGATCAACCCGATTCCCAAGCTGACAGTCCGGGCAACTCTCAGCACAAGGGTGCCCTGTCGCTGTCGACAGCGACGGCGCCAGACGCGGAGGGTTGGAAGGTCAGCAAGGACCAGCCTCGATGTCGGGGGCAAGCGCGGGCAACGCCCACGGACGGGCTGCGCAGCTTTGCGGCCGAGAGGGCTTCAGACGCGCGCTCAGCGGGACAGAGGATTGCTCCTCTCGCCAGATTAAGCAGCCGCCCAGTCCGAACCGATCTTTATTCGCAGAACCCAGTGCCCACGATCATGGTGATCACCGATCAGTGGTTCGCCGCACCCGCATGTCCATGGCTCACCCTCGGAGCCTTCGGGTGGGGGGAAAAGCGGATCTCCACCTCTTCGGGCAGTTTGATGCCGGACAGCTCCCCGACGTAAATGCGGCCTTCAACGCCACCGGGGATGACGTTGCTGCGCACAGGACTCGCAGGGGCCCGGCCACCGCTGTCGAGCAGCAAGTCGGTGTGGGTTAGGTAGGTCCGCGCCGGTGTCAGGGTAAGGAAGATGTTGTCTTTGCCCGTTCGCTGGTTCTGGACCTTGACGAACCTGACCCACTCCCGCTGTGGCGCGAGGTCTCGATGGTCGCGTTTGAGCTCAACTTCAGCGACCAGGGCGGCGGCCTCGGCTGACCGCTTGGCTGCATCTGCCGAACGGTCAGCAGCATGCTGAGACCCTTCGGCGGCGTCGGCGGAACGCCGATTGAACGCGGCAGTGCGCATGGCGACGATCAGCGCGGCAAGGCTGATCAGAATTGCGACGATGGCTAATCTGGTGGTCACGGCGGGAGAGCGTAGCGGCCACTGACGGCTTGCACGCAACTGGGTGAAGACCCTCGTGCACGGAACGGCCCTGTTGCTGTCGACAGCAACGGTGACAGCAACAGGGCCGGACGCGGAGAGTCAGGGGCGGAGAGCTGCGGATCAGCGCCCGACGTCAGAGACATGCGCGGACGCGCCCGGATGAAGCGCCCAGAACTTACAAGCGAGGGGTCAACCTGCTTGGAGGGATCGGCCCCGTGGGTAGGTGTGTGCCTGGCGGTTATGCCGGTGGTGGGGGAGGGGTGAGCCAGGCGAGGGGTTGTCCGGTGAGGGCGGCGTCGGCGAGGCGGTGGGCGCTGGTGGTTTTGAGTGCCGCGCGTGAGCTGTCGATCCAGCGCTGTACGTTCTCTATCCCCTGGTGGCGGTACTCGACTGCTTGGACGAGGCATTCCAGTTTGTCAGCGTCGCGGGCGACGATGGCCTCTGGTGTCTCGCCCGCTTCGTATTCGGCAACGGCGGCGTTGATGAGGTCAGCGACGACAGGTGGGCAGGCGGCGACCTGGTCGGCGGTGACGGTGGTGTTGGGTGCGGCGGTGAGGTAGCGCTTGGCGATGTGGGGGATGTCGGTGATCCGAGTTTCCTGGGTGTCGTGCAGAACGCACAGCATCGATACCCGGGCCGGGTCGGCCCCTTCCATGGCGGCGAGCATCATCCCGATGAGCGCGGTTCGGAACGAGTGTTCGGCGATGGATTCGGGGTGCTTGACGCCGGCGAACCACCAGCCGGTGCGGTCGGCGCGCTTGAGTACGCCGGCCTCGAAGATGAAGCGCATGGCTCCGGCGGCGTCATGGTCGTCGTTCATCTGCCCGTCCCTGTGCCGGTGACTCCGTCTGCTCGCAGGCTGTAGACGATAGAGGTTAGTTCCTGCCGGGATTGTGCAGAGATGTGGTCGCTGTCCAGGATCCGGGTGCTGCGTTTGAGGAGCGCTCGGCTCTCGGTGGGGTTGTCGAGGGTGAGTCTGCGGCGTACGGCGAGCAGAGCCCAGATGTTGTGGACGTTGAGGTCGACGAAGGGGTGCGTTGGGTCGAGGCGCTGGACCAGGTGCCGAAAGAGAACCGAGCCGTGCCAGTCTGCGAGCGGTGCAGGCATGAATGAGTCGTCGTGCTGGCGGTACGGGATCTCGCCGACCCAGTAGGCCGAGTAGTTGAGGGCTGCTCGCTCGCAGGTGTCGTCCGGATGCGCGCGGGCGAGGAAGTCTCGTAGGGGTTCCGGGTCGCCCTGGTTCGCAAGGGATGTGACTACGGAGCGGGCGTCAGGCCACAGCGGTGACCACGTTCGGAACGTGATCGCCCTGCGGGTACGGGTGGTGGTCTGGGAGAGCCATCCTGCGGCTGTCCTGGTGGGGTCCATGCCCGCGAGAAAGCAGGCTTGTCGATGAAGCAGAACGCTCGGGTCACGTCCGGCGGCTGCCCGTTCGGCGAGTATGTGAAGCCGGGTGAAGAACGCGCGTTGCTCGTCGGCGGGCAGGGCCGGTCCCGACGCCACCGGGCCTCGCCGGGCAGGAGCGACGGGTATGCCTTTGGCGAAGGTTGGTGTCTGCCCGAGAACAGCCCAGAGGATCAGATCGGTCAGGCGGCGGGTGAGTACGCACCAGCCGAGCGGCTGTTCGGCGATGTCGCACCGATCCATCTGGCCGTCCAGGACTGCGGCGAGGATGAAGTCTGCCTCGGCGGCGTCGCCTAGTGCGGCGAGCAGGGTCACGTTCGCTCCGAGCCGACCGAGCCTGCGCCGGACGGCGAACGCCTGCCCGAGTGGCACCGCCGTGAATGGTCGACGCCCGGACTCCCAGCTCTGCACGGTCACGCGGTCGACGCCGAGGTCGGCGGCGAGTTGCTCCTGCGTCAGCGGAATGGACTCCCGGATCAGCTTGAGCAGGTAGCCGGTCACCTCGCCTCGCTGTGGTATTGATCGTCCGCGACCTGCCATGCGTCATCCCTACGTTGACCGTTGGTCGACGTTCCCGCCCCGAAACAACCGCTGTGGCTGACATGCGGGCTGCTCACTCGTACTGCGGGTGAGTCCCTCCGCCGCCGTTGTGATCGTAGCGTCGCAGTTACCGAAAGTTATAGATCCGGTCCCGTGGCTTGGGGGTCGGCCATGGGGCGCTGCCCGGCGGAGGGGGCCAGTAATGCGGGACAGGACGCCACCGGGGCGACGAGTGTCCTACGACCAGTACCTGATCGCCGTAGCGATGACTCTGGCGCGGCGACACCGACCGGCATGGTCGTGGCGCAAGTGGAGGTGGCTGTGCCGGTGCGGGGCCGACCTGCCCTGCCGGAACCGACACCGCATCCCGATCAACCGCGGGCACTGGCCGACCGAGGAGGGGCAATGACCAATGGCGCGGAGCAAGCCATCCTCGCGGTCCACCTTCGAGGGCTCGACGTCATGTGCGTCGGCTGTCGGGCGTGGTGGTCGCGGCTGTCGCCGTACCTGTGCTGGCAGGTGGACTCGGCGACCAGCCGGCAGGCCCGCGTGAGCGTGGCCCGGTTCCTGGGTGGTGTGCGGTGACGACTCACGGGCCCCTGCTGCCAATTTGGAGCTGCGGCGGTTGCGACCTGCCGTGGCCGTGCCCGACGCGGAGGCGGGAGCTACGCGCGGAGTACGCGGATGCGCCGGTATCGCTGGCGCTGTACCTCGGTGCCTACCTTGTCCAGGCCGCCGAGGATCTGCCCTGGGCGCCGGCCGGCGCGCTGCACCGCCGCTTCATCGGCTGGACCAGGCACCCGACGGAAGTACAGCAGCGAAGTACAGCAACCGTGCCAGCCGCACCCGACCGGGACGAACGCCACCAGCCCGGATGACCTCTTACGACATCGGATCCGAGCGGCTCGCCGAGAGTTCACACCGAAGAGGTCACAGGTTCGATCCAAGGATCGCCCTCCATCGGTACGTGCAGTTCGGAAGCTCGTGCCGGAAGGTTCGGTAACGAGTTTCTTGGCTCATCGTCCGTCACCGTCCGCCGCGTCGGAAAACGCGCCGAGACGCAGCCGGGCCGCTACGTGGCGGGTGAACCAGGCGAAGAAGTCGCTGGTCGGGTCGAGGTCCGTGCGGACGGCGTCGCGCCAATCCGGCCGGTCGAGTACGGCAAGGTACTTCTGCACGATGTGGTCCCGCTGCTCGGCAGTGCAACCGCACCGGTTCGGAGCCTTGGCCGTCAGATAGTCGGCGATGATCGCGGCATCGACGTACCGGTTCGCTGTCGGCGGCTGCTGGGCGAGGTGAGCGGCATGCGCGGCCAGCACGACAGGTGCCGGCGGGTAGTGCTCAAGGGTCATGCCCATGCCACCGCAGTCGGCCATGACCCTCAGGAGTCGGCCGGTGTGATCGATCAGTTCGTCGTCGACATCGGCGCTGGTGATCGCTTCGTGTAGGTGTGCTGTGGTGGCGACCTGGCCGGCGAAGTAGCCGTTGAGATAGTCGCCGTCGCAGGCATGGCGTAGCAGCCAGGCCCGGGAACGGGCAGGGCCTTGTCGGCACAGCGCCTCGACGACGTAGACCCGGCCCCAGCCGGAGACGCGCTCGGCGAGCCACAGCAGCGCTTCGGTGCCTTCCCGGCGGCGTTGCAACGCCTCTGCGGCCAAGGGCCCGAACCAGTTCGACAGCAGACCGATGGTTTGGATCAGTGGGATGTCGTCTTCGGCTGTATCGGTGGTCAGCAGCGTGAGTCCGACCGTGACGACATTGCGGTCGGTGCCGTGCCGCACCAACCATCGGCCGGTTTCTCGCACTCGCTGCCGATTCGCGCGCAGCGCCGCGGCAACGATGTGGTCATTGCGATGGATCGGAACGTAAGCATCGCCGAGGGCGTCGACAAGCTCACTCGCCCGCGTGTCAGGTTGACTGAAGTGCTTGTCGAGGATGGCGGCGACATCCGCGCCGTGGAGCCGCTGATCCTTCGCACGACGAGTTGACGGCCGCGAGCGGTGACGTTCTGCGTCCGGATACGGCTCACCGTCGCGAGGCAGGACACCATCGGGATGTTGCTGGTGGAGACGCAGCGCGTGTTCGTACAGAGTGATTCGGGCTCCGAGCAGTCCAGGCTCGGTCGTCACGCTCACCGGCGGACGGAGGACTCGATTCTCTCGATCATGGCCGCGATGATGCCACCCCACACGCCTCTCAGCAAGGGCCGTGGGCATCAAGGCGAGCAGACTCTGCCGGCGGGTCTCCGGATTCGCCGAGCGCATCGGAGTTGTTGTGCACCAGGGCGGTCAGCGCGACCCGACGTGCCCTTCCCCGCGGTCGAAGGCCGCGTCGACCTCCCGGGGTTCCCGACAGCGGTTGAGATTGTCACCCTGCTCCCAGTCAGGAGCGACGGACTCCACGTCATCGCCCTTCGAGGCGCCCGCAGCCGCATAGATCACCTGTCGAGTATCCGCGCGATCGGCACGCCGTCGCCAACCAGTACCCGGGTCAGGGGTTGAGGTCGACCCACTGCGCCTGCGTCAGCAGACCCCCGTGCTCCAGCCGGTGAGCGATCTCGGTCTTCGTGGCCGCGTCGAGCGTCTCGGGCAGGTCCTCGAACGATGCCGGCAAGACATCCAGCAGCGAAAAGACCTGCTGGCCGTCTCGCACCGTCAGCAACAGCATGCACCGCCAATGCGGCGAGACCGCAGGCCGGTGCGCGGTCCGGTGCACCAGCACCGGCCATAGATAGTGCACCGCTTCGGGATCGGCGAACGCCGCCAGCCACCCGGCACCGTGCTGGCGGTTCAGCCCGCACTCGATCGCCTCCGCGTCGAGCCGAATCAACTCCGACGTATCCACCGCCTTGACCGTGCGGGGAACGCCTGAACTCACCACATCAGTCCTGCTGGGCCATCCCGATCATGACCGTCGTCGTCAGTAGGCGATGACGGGCTTGATGACGGCGCCGGAGGCGGAGTCCTCGAAGCCGGTGTTGATGTCCTTCAGGGAGTAGGTCTTCACGAGCTTCTCGAAGGGGAACTTGCCCTGCTTCCAGAGGTCGACCAGTCGCGGGATGAACACCTGCGGCACCGCCGACCCCTCGATAACCGTCTTGAAGGTCCAGCCCTTGGTCAGCGAGCTGCCGACCTCGAAGCTGACCTCTTCGCCGGGCGCGGCCGCGCCGACGGCGACGAGCACACCCCGCGTGCCGAGCGCGTCCGCAGCGTCCCGGACGACGCTTGAAATGGCGGTGGTGTCCAGCGCGTAGTTCACGCCCCGCCCGCCGGTGATTTTCTTCAGCTCGGCGTGCAGGTCCTGGGTCGAGGAGTTGATCGTGTGCGTCGCGCCCAGTTCCCGGGCCAGCTCCAGACGGGAGTCGTGGACGTCGACGCCGATGATCGTGGAGCACGATACGGCCGCCGCCGCCATCAGCGCGGCGAAGCCGACTGCCCCAGTCCCGAAGACGACGATCGATGTCCCGGGCTCCGGCCGCATCTCGTTGAGCACGGCACCGGCGCCGGTGTTGAGCCCGCACCCCAGCGGGCCGAGTAGCTCCAGCGGAGCGTCCTTGTCGACGACGATGACGCTGTTCTCGTTGACGTTGGCGTGGGTGGCGAAGGACGACTGCCCGAAGAAGTGGGAGCCGACCATCTCTCCGTTCTTGCTGAAGGCCGTGGTCCCATCGTGCCGGCGACAACCGAACAGCTCGGTGAAGCCGTTCTCGCAGTACATCGGCTGACCGCTCCGGCAGAAGGCGCACTTGCCGCAGTACGACGGCCCCAGCACGACGTGGTCACCTACCTGGACGCCACGCACATCGGAGCCGACCTCCTCGACGACGCCAGAGCCCTCGTGGCCGAAGACGGACGGCTCCGGCACGGGGTAGATGCGGTCCCGGGCGACGGCGTCGGTGTGGCAGATCCCGGAGCCCACCATCCGTACGCGCACCTCGGTGGAGCGCGGGGCGTCCAACTCCAGCTCCTCGACGACGAGCGGAGCTCCCTTCTCGCGGGAGACGGCAGCGGTCACAATCATGAGAACTCCTCTGACTGGGTGCTGGCAGTTCTGCGACCATAGCCCGGATCCCGCAGCCGAGGTGAGCGCTGAGGGCCCGGATGTTGGAATGACCTGCGGGTTTGCGTGGTCGAGCCGTGACACGGCGTGTCGTTGGTGCTCGTACCTGCGCGGGCAGGATCGCGCGGAGCCGGTGGAGTCCGAGCGTTGAAAACGCATCAACTACGGCCAACTCGTTGCGTGCGGTAAGGCTAACCTTGACATCACCTGCCTGCGGGACGAATCACTCGAGGAAGCCGACAATTGCCGGCGCCGAGGTCATCGCCCGCTTCGCCATCACCTACAACCGTTGGCTCTTCACGGTCCTCGGAATCCTCTGCCCTACCCTCGCTCGTCAGTCCGTTCAGTGGGTGGTTACAGAGATCGAGTCCTCAATGGATGAGGTGCTGACCTGCTGGAGTGCCGTTGCCATAGTCCAGGGGGCTTGGTGTGGGCCGTATTCACGCAGGCGCTCCGGAGATCATAGGCATGAAGAGGTCTCTTGCCATCCGCTCTACACCGGTGTAGGAAATGTAGTGCGCTGGTGTGAATGTGGACTATCGCGGCTGTCGGGAAGGTTTCGATGGCCGATCTCGATGGTGAGGCGCGTGCCTGCGATGCGTGAGGCCTTGACGCTCTGAGGGGAGCAGCAACGCGATGTCACACAGCAGTGGCCCTCGAATGACCAGCCTTGTCGCAGCCGCGGCTTTGGTGGTTTCAGTCATCGCGACCGCCCCGGCGGCTGCCGCGACCGACACGTGGCATTCGAACGACGACGTCTATCACTACTTCAAGGTGCCGCAGTCGCAGGCCAGCAGCATCGTCGGCGGCACGCCGGCAACGCTGGAACTGGAGGCGAACATCGGCCCGAGCGGCACCTGGTCGGCGCTCGCGATGGACCCGAGTGGCTCGGACTACGCCGCGAACGTCGGTCCGCTCGAGCCCGGGCTGTACCACTACCAGTACACCGCGACCATGCCGGACCGGTCGAAGGTCTCCTTCCGCCAGCCTGGCAGCCCGGTGGCGGTGACGTCGAAGCCGAACTGGAACACCTTCTTCGTGCCGGGTGAGTCGGTCGCGTGGATGGACGACACCGCTGCGGGCGGCACGGTGGAGGAGCTGTCCTACCGAAGCGCAGCGGCGGGGGAGAGCCGTACCGCCGTGGTGTGGACGCCGCCCGGCTACGACCCCGCCCGGACCGAGGCGTACCCGGTCCTGTACCTGCTGAGCAGCGAGGGTCAGACCGCTCGTGAGTGGCTGGAACTCGGCCGGGCGAAGCAGATCCTGGACAACCTGGTCGCAGGCAGGGACGCCAGGCCGATGGTGGTCGTGATGGCTGACGCCAATTCCGCCGACCCCCGCGCCGAGCTGCTCAACGCCATCGTCCCCGCAGCGCGGGCCGGCTACCACATCTCGTCCCGGCCCGGCGGTCAGGCGCTGGCCGGTGTCGCCACCGGTGCCGAGCAGGCAATCAGCATCCTCCGCAGCCATCCCGGTGCATTCGGCTACGTCGGCGCCTTCTCCGGCTCCGCCGACGGCTCGATCACCAAGACGCAGGCCAAGGCGATCAACAAGGGCACCAAACTGCTCCGGGTGTACGTCGGCAACACGCTCGACCCGTCCTACAACGACACCTACGACCTGCTGGTGGATCTGAAGAAGTCCGGAGTGAAGTTCGAGTTCGACGGTGTCAACCCCGACGACGGCGGCACCTGGGACGCGTGGCGGGAGAACCTGCGAGACTTCGCCGCTCGGCTTTTCGGGCAGAAGGGTGCCGGCCACGGCGTCAGCAAGGGACACCGCCCGCTGACCCGGCCGTACCAGCCGCCTGCGGCCGGATCGATCACGACCCCGCACATCGACCCGTACGGCGTCGTCACGTTCGAGACCGGCACCCAGTGGGCTGACGCCAAGGACGTCACGGTCTGGGGCAACTGGGCCCCGAACGGGCAGTGGTTCCGGATCCCGATGGCCAAGCAGCCCGACGGCCGCTGGCGAATCAGTGTTGGACCGCTCGACGGCTACTACTACTACCGGTACGTGGTCGACGGGGTCGACAAGAAGGACCCGGCCGACACCGTCAACAAGCACACGATGGAGTCGCCGCTCTTCGTACCGGGCAAGACCGACGCGATGCTCGCCGATGTCCCCGAAGGCAAGGGCGGCACGGTCTCGCTGATGACCTACGACGGAGCCCAGGGCGCAGAGCGCTACGCGTACGTCTGGACGCCGCCCGGCTACGATCCGGATCGCGAAGCCGCCTACCCGGTGTTGTACCTGTACCACGGTGGGGGCCAGAACTACGGCAGCTGGCTCGAGACCGGGCGGGCCCGGCAGATCCTCGACAACCACTCCCGCAACGGAACGATGGAGCCGATGGTCGTGGTCATGCCGGACCAGAACGGCGTCGACTTCTGGACCGACCTCAGCCAGCACGTGATGCCGACCGCGGCGGAGAAGTACAACATCTCGACCGAGTCGGATGAGCAGGCGCTCGCCGGCCTGTCCTGGGGTGCCATGAACACCCTCAGCTCGTGGCTCAACCATCCGGGCGAGTTCGCCTACATCGGTGCCTTCTCGGGGGGCCTGCTCTCCTATCCCACCGTCGATGTCCAGGCGGTCAACGAAAGCACCAAGCTGGCCCGGTTGTACTCCGGTGACGTCGACTTCACGTACTCGTTCACGCAGGACTCGATGCGGTGGCTGACCTCCCAGGGCATCGACTACGAGTACGCCGGCACCTGGATCGGGCCACACGGCTTCGACATCTGGATGGCGAACCTGATCGACTTCGTACCGCGGCTCTTCGCGCCCGAATACCGGGTCGGCGCGGTGCGGCCACCGCTGGCCGGCGACGGCTCCGACGTCGTCAAAGCCGGGCGCGCCGTACCGGTCAAGTTCACCCTGACCGGTACGGACGGCGAGCCGGTCACCGACGCGCGGCCGCGGCTCTACCTGGTGAAGAAGACCGACGGCGTGCCCGGCATCCGCGTGGCGGCCACACCTGTCCGGAACAGGGCGGACAACACGGCACGCTACAACGCCGCGAGAGGCCAGTACGTCTTCGACTGGGACACCACCGGGCTCGCGCGCGGTACCTACGAGTTGCAGATCGACCCGGTGCGCGGCTCCGTTCACACCATCGTCCTGACCGTCAACTGACCTCGCGTCACGCGGCCGGCACGCCCCGGATCGGGCGGGCCGGCCGCTGCGTCCTGGGTCGGTGAATGGTGCAGTCTTATACGCTGGCCGACGAATCGACGAGCGGCGGGAGGGGCTGTGGCCCGCAAGACCAACAGGTCGGCGACGATGCGCGACGTCGCCCGACTCGCCGGGGTGTCGATCAAGACGGTGTCCAACATCGTCAACGGCTATCAGTACGTGCGTCCGGAAACCCGCGAGCGGGTGGACGACGCGATCCGTGAGCTGGGCTACCACGTGAATGTGTCGGCGCGGAACCTGAGCCGAGGCCGGACCGGGGCGATCGCCTTGGTGGTGCCGTCGCTGCGCGTCGTGTACTTCGCCGAACTTGCGGACGCCGTCATGCGAGAGGCATCCAGGCGAGGCCTGACCGTCTTCATCGAGCAGACCAGCGCTGAGCGCGACCGCGAGTTGCGGGTACTGGACGGCAGCTACCGGTCCCGCTTCGACGGCGTGCTGTACTCCCCGCTCGCGCTGGGCCAGAAAGACCTTCCGCTGTTCGACGTCGACTTCCCCCTCGTGCTCCTGGGTGAGCGGGTGTTTGATGGCGGCCTCGACCACGTCACGATGAGCAACGTCGAGGGAGCACGTGCGGCGACCGAGCACGTCCTGGACCGGGGTGCGACCACGGTAGTTCCCCTGGGAGTCAAGGACGATCCATCGCCGAGTAGCGGAACGCTGCGGTTCCAGGGCTTCCGGGACGCCCTCCAGTCACGAGGGTTCGACGTCGACCCACGCGCGATCATCGGTGTACCCGACTATTTCCACTCCACCGGCGCCACGACGGTCGCTCGCATCCTGGACAGCGGGGTGAAACCCGACGCGGTTGTGGCGTTCGCCGACACCCTCGCGCTGGGTGCGCTCGCCGCCTTTCAGGACCGCGGCCTACGGGTTCCCGAGGATGTCCTGCTGATCGGCTTCGACAACATCGACGAGACGAACTACTCCCGGCCTCCGCTGAGCACCATCGACCCCGGACGCGACGTGATCGCACACCAGGCGGTCGCCCTGTTGGACGAGCGGATCCAGTTCCAGTTCGACGGTGTGCCGCGAGAGGAACAGCCGGCGCCCCGGAGGTTGGTCGTCGACTTCGAACTGATCCAGAGGCAGTCGACGCTGCGCTGAGGTCGTCGTCCTGCCACACCGTTTGCGCAATTGCCACGACCGTGCCCGTCGGCGTACTGCCGTGACGGGCACAGCTGAGCCGTGAACTGGGAAAACGAACTGTAAGCGGAGCCAGATCCGCTGTTCAGGCCCCGGAACCAGGTCGATGTCGACGCATTTTTCATCCGGCCCCACGTCTGTGTCCTCGTGCCTTGTACGGGCAGAACGCCACCACGCTGGTGCGTGCGCTGGGCATCTGGTTCGGCGGGGCGGCCTGAGCGCCGCTTTAACGGTCGTCTCAGGTTCGCTCGGTATGAAAGTCGGCATCAGATGAGTGATGTAACCCGTTCATAGGAGGCTACGGAGTGATGGCAGGACTCTGAACAATCACTTGTTGAAAATCCCTTACAAAACCCTGATCAACCATTTATCGGAGGTCTCGTGTCCTCACGTCCAGATTCCACGGTCGTCGATCGGCAGTACGGGAGCGCGCTGTCAGGCAACGCTGATGACGCTGCGGCCATGCTCGTCGGCGCCGTCAAGCGGTACGGTTTCGGCCAGTCGGCCGTCGTCGCGCTCGACGACGTCACCATCGGGTTCCCGGCGGGGAAGTTCACGGCGGTGATGGGCCCGTCGGGTTCGGGAAAGTCGACGATGATGCACTGCGCCGCCGGGCTGGATCAACTGACGTCGGGCCGCGCATTCGTTGGCAACACCGATCTGTCGGCCCTCGACGACCGCGAGTTGACCAGGCTGCGCCGAGAGCGGATCGGGTTCGTGTTCCAGGCGTTCAATCTCGTGGCGACGCTCACGGCCGAGGAGAACATCTGCCTGCCGTTGACGTTGTCGGGGCGCCGGCCGAACGCCGCAGTGCTCGATGAGGTCGTGTCGCTGCTGCGCCTCGGTGATCGCATGCATCATCGGCCGACGGAGCTCTCGGGTGGCCAGCAACAGCGGGTCGCCGTCGCCCGGGCGCTGG
Source organism: Micromonospora lutea (assembly GCF_016863535.1). GTDB lineage: Bacteria > Actinomycetota > Actinomycetes > Mycobacteriales > Micromonosporaceae > Micromonospora > Micromonospora lutea. Next base: position 8,036 of record NZ_BOPB01000035.1, on the reverse strand, counting down.
TCGCCCAGCCGCAGGTGGTTTTCGCCGACGAGCCCACCGGCAACCTCGACACCCGGTCCGGACAGGAAATCCTCGGATTCCTGCGCTCAGCAGTCGATCGGCATCACCAGTCGATCGTGATGGTCACGCACGATCCCAACGCCGCCGCCTGGGCGGACCACGTCGTGTTCGTCGTCGACGGGCGAGTGCACGACGTGATCGATCACCCGTCGGCCGATTCGGTGATCGACGTGATGAAGGGCCTGGGGCGATGAGGCAGATGATGCGGAGCGCGGCTCGAAGCGTGCTCGCGAGTCGGGGTCGGTTCGTGCTGACGGGCGCGGCGATCACGCTGTCGGTGGCATTCCTCGTGGCGACGCTGGTGCTGTCCGACTCGATGCGTGGCCGAGCGGCTGGTGACATCGCCGAAGCGTTGGCCGGGACGGACGCCGTAGTGCAGGGCGTCGTCCTCGGTGAGCCCGGCGGAGGGCCGGGAGATCCGGAAAGGTCGGTTCGGCGATCACTGGATTCCGACATCACCGAGCGCGTGGCTACGGTCGATGGCGTCGACGGGGCCGCCTCGCAATGGGTCGGCTTCGCGAAGCTGGTCGTCGACGGATCGTCAGTCGGAACCGGCACGGCGAGCGACGTCGGTCGCAACTGGGTTGCCGACCCGGCGCTCAATCCGTTCCGGCTCGCGAGGGGGCGACCACCGGCCGAGGTCGGCGAGATCGTGATCGACCGGTCTCTCGCCGGTGACGCGGGCTTGGCTCCGGGTGACGTCGTGCAGGTCCTGACCACGACGGGGATACACGACGCGACCATCACCGGTGTCGCGACGTTCGCGTCGGCGGACGCGGCGCCGCTGCAGCGAACGGTGCTGTTGCCCGACGGCGCGGTGTCCGCCTGGCTCGACACTGCGGCGCCGACGGAGGTGCTCGTCGACGTCGCGGAGGGCGCTGACCGCGCCGAGGTACTCGACCGCTTGTCGGAGCTGACTGAGGCCGAGGTCATCGACGGGCCCGACCACATCCGGACGATGCAGGACGTCGCGACGTCACCGCTGCAGTTCCTGACCGTGTTTCTCCTGGCCTTCGCCGTGGTCGCGGTGTTGATCGGTGTGACGATCATCTTCAACACGTTCGCCCTCACCGTCGCCCGCCGCCGGCGGGAGTCGGCGCTGCTGCGTGCGATCGGTGCGGAACGACGCCAACTGCTCGGCGGAGTGGTGATCGAGGCGGCGCTCGTCGGGACGATCGCCACGCTCGTCGGCCTCGTGTGCGGGGTCGCGGGAGTGGGCGCGCTGCGCTGGCTCGTCGGACTCGCCGGGATCACGTTGCTCACCGGGCCGACGATCGTGAGCACGACCTCGATCGCGGTCGCCGCGACCGTCGGTATCGGCGCAACGATCCTGTCGGCATGGATCCCGGCTCGCCGCGCGGCGGCGACACCGCCGATCGAGGCGCTGCGCGAGAGCGCGGCGGAAGCCAGGGTCGTGAGCCCGGCGCGAACTGCGAGCGGGCTCGTGCTCGCCGCGGTGGCGATCGCCGGAGGAGCTGTGGCTGTGCTGCGTTCGAGCGCGGCGTGGGTCGTACTCGTCGTCGCCATCGTCCCGGCGCTCGTGCTGTGCGGCCCGGCGATCGTGACCGCCGCAGCGCGGGGGAGCGCTCGGGTGGCCCGCCGCGTCGCCGGTGTGGGTGGCTCGATCGCGGCGGGCAACCTGGCTGCGAGCCCACGCCGATCGGCGTCGACGGCGCTCGCGCTCATGCTCGGCACCGCGATGGTGACGATGTTCGGGATCTTCGCGACCTCACTGACGAGCGCGGTCGGGACGGATGTTCGTGACGGACTGCAGGCGGACCTGGTGGTCACGTCGGCGACCGCCGACTTCCCGACGATCGACCCGACCCTGGCCGGCCGCATCGCAGCGCTGCCCGAGGTCGACGCAGTCGCTGCGCTGTCGATCGCCGAAGGAATCGTGGCAGGGAAGGCCGAGGCGATCGGCGGCATCGACCCGACGGCACTGCCGACCCTGTTCGACCTCGACCCGATCGCCGGCGACCTCGCCGACCTGAGCGAGGGGGGCGTGGCCGTGGTCGGTGACGACCCGACGCTGCTCGGCGGCACCCTCGCGATCGAGTTCGAAGGCTCGACACTCGAGGCGCCGATCGTCGCCGTGGTCGCCAGGAGCACCGGCGGTTTCGAAGCCCCGCTGTACTTCGTCGACCGGGCGACGCTCGACGCCTCGGTCGGTCGCCTGCTCGACGCTCTGTTGTTCGTCAACCTCGCCGACGGAGCGGTCGCAGCCGACGAAGACGTGCGGGCGCTGGTCCGAGCCACGCCCGGGTCATTCTTCGAGACCCGGACGGAACACGTCGCCAACAGCGGAAGCGAAATCGCCGCGTTCCGGAACTTCATCGACGGGATGCTCCTCCTCGCGGGTTTCATCGCGCTCCTCGGAGTCGCCAACACCACGGCGCTCGCGATCAATGAACGCTCCGGCGAACTCGGGCTGCTGCGGGCGGTCGGCGCGACTCGCCGAGAGCTGCGTCGAATCGTGCGGCTCGAGGTGGCACTCCTGTCGTTCGTGGCAGCATCGATCGGTATCGCCGTCGCGTTCGGCTTCGGCTGGGCGCTGATCGACGTCACCGGTGGCGCGGAGATCCCATCCGTCGTCGTACCGTGGTCCCGCCTCGCAGTGACGCTCGTCGTCGCGGTCGCAGCCGGCGTCGTCGCTGCGGCGTGGCCCGCGTTCCGGGTCTCCCGGGTGCCCGTGCTCGAGCTGGCCGGCCGGGACCGCTGATGCGCAGGTCCTGCGTCTGCACCGGGCGGCCCGACGAACGCTCCCGGTGCAGGAACCTCCCGGCGGAGAATGAACGGCAGAACCATCGGCTGGAAGGGGGCCGGCGTGCGGATCATGATTGCGGATGATGACGCGGCCATCCGTGAGTCGTTGGAGCGGGTGCTCCAGGTCGAGGGTTACGACACCAGCACCGTCGCCAACGGTCTCGCCGTGCTCGACGGGCTCGGCGGGGCCGGTGGTGACACGCTGGATCTGCTGATCCTCGACGTGATGATGCCCCGCCTCGGCGGGTTGGAGACCTGCCGGCGGTTGCGGGCCGCGGGTCGGGATCTGCCGGTGCTGATGCTGACCGCTCGGGACCAGGTTTCCGACCGGGTCGCGGGGCTGGACGCGGGCGCCGACGACTACCTGCCCAAGCCGTTCGCCACCGAGGAGCTGCTGGCCCGGGTGCGGGCTCTGCTGCGCCGGCGCACGCCGGGCGACGGCGAGACGCAGATCCTGGCGTTCGCCGATCTCCGGCTCGATCCCGACAGGTTCGAGGCGTGGCGGGGCGGGCGGCCGCTCCGCCTGACCCGGACCGAGTTCTCCCTCCTGGAGGTCCTCATGCGCAACGCGACCCGGGTGTTGACCCGCGACGCGCTGTTCGAGGCGATCTGGGGCTTCGACATGAGCGCCACCGCCAACAACCTCCAGGTGTATGTCAGCTATCTGCGCCGCAAGTTGGAGGCCGAGGGGGAGCCACGATTGATCTACACGCTGCGCGGTCTGGGATACACGTTGCGGGAGACTCCTCCGTGAGCAGGACCGCCGGCCGGGAGCCGCGCCGGCTGACCCGATGGTGGCGCCGGCGGTCCCTGCGGACCAGGCTGACGGTGATCGCGGCGACGGCCATCGCCGTCAGCGTGTTCATGGCCTTTCAGGTAGCCAGCGAACTGCTGGACTGGCAGCTGCGGGACACCGCCGAGAATCAGCTGCGCGCCGACTCCCGTCTCTTGGCGACGAACGCGGAGCGCGCGGGTCTGGCGCAGGTCCCGCTGCCGCCGTATCCCGGCTCCGGTCCGCTGGTGCGGGTCATCCTGCCCGACGGCTCGACGCGGACGGCGGCCGGTCAACCCGCACTGCCCCCGGTCAGCGAGCCCGCCGGGCGCGTGGCACAGGGCGGCTCGACCGACCTGATGGAGTCGAACGACAGCGACGAGGACGGTTACCTCATCTACACGCTCCGGGCGGGTGACGGCGCGGTCCAGGTGGCCCGGGTCGTCGACGACAGTCCGGTCAACCAGTTCGGGTTCGGGATGCTGCTGATCGGGCTGTTCTGCGTGGTCGGCGGCGCTCTGGTCGGGCGGACCGTGGCGCGGACCGGGCTGGCACCGATCGACCGGCTGACCGTCGCTGCGGAACGTGTCGCGCAGACCCGGGATCTCGACGCCGACATCCCGGATGAGGGCGGTGGGGAGATTCGGCGGCTGATCCGGTCGATCAACGACATGCTCGCCGCGCTCCGGGACTCCCGGCAGGCCCAGCGGCTGCTCGCCGAGGACGCCGCCCACGAGCTCAAGACCCCGCTCACCAGCCTGCGCCTCAACGTCGAGCTGCTGATCCGGCTCGATCGGCGCGGCAACCTGGACAGCGCACTGCCGGTGGAGAGCCGGACCCGGCTGCTCAACGATCTCGGTGCCCAGGTGACCGAGTTGAGCACCCTTGCCGCCGAGCTGACCGACCTGGCCCGAGGTGACGTCAGCGACGAGAACACCGAGCTGCTCGACCTCGCCGACGTGGTGGTGGCCGCCGCGACCCGGGCGCGTTCCCGCGTACCCGACATCGAGATCGCGCTCGACCTCACCTCGGTGTGGGTGAGCGGCCGTCCCGCGGCGCTCCAGCGGGCGGTGCTCAACCTCATCGACAACGCCGGCAAGTGGTCCCCCACGGATCAGCCGGTCCAGATCCGGCTTCGTGCCGAGGACGCATCGGCGGTGCTCGAGGTCGACGACGCCGGGCCGGGCATCGACGCCGTCGACGTACCTCGGGTGTTCGACCGGTTCTACCGTGCCGACAGCGCCCGGGCGTTGCCCGGATCCGGTCTCGGGCTGTCGATCGTGCAGCGGGTCGTCGACGCCCACGACGGCCGGGCCACCGTCGCCCGCTCCGCACGCGGTGGCGCGCTGCTCCGGGTCGACCTTCCGGCCGCGACCCCGCCCGCCCCGATCGCGCGCCGCGTCGCCGGGGAGGACAGCGGGGTACGCTGACCCGCACCCCGCCCCGGCAGGACCAACGGGCGGCGCGGCCGGGCCGCCCGTTGCGACGGGCATGATTCTCGTGCGGCCGTTCAACGGCGTTCCACGGAGGTAGTACCGGGGTGCCGCCCCACGCCTGAGGATGAGGCCGCAGTACGACGAAACGGGACAGAATCGTGCCTAGCGTTCAGGCCATGAAGAAACCTGAGAGCCCACTGTGGAGGTTCAGGGCGGGCAGCATCGCGCTGGCGGCAATGCTCGCAGTCGCCGCCTGCGGGTCGGATGCCGAGAACAGTTCGGCGCCGGCCACGACCGGATCGCACGGCGCGCACGCGAGCGGCTCCTCGGCGGCACCGCAGCCGCTGCGGGCCGGCGAGCGGTTCGTCGACCTGAAGATGGCCGAGGCATACACGCCCGCGCCGCCGGAGGGCGGCACCGACGAGTACCGGTGCCAGATGATCGATCTGGGCCTGACCAGGGCGGCGTTCCTGACCGGGGCCCAGTTCACGCCGGAGAACGTCGCCATCGCACACCACGCCATCGTGTACGCGGTGCCGCCGGGTGGCGCTGACGCGGTGCGTGAACAGGATGCGAAGACCCCCGGACCCGGCTGGCAGTGTTTCGGCGGGACCGGCGTGGCCGGCGCCGAGGTGGAAGAGGGGGACGCAGCGTGGGTGGACACCTGGGCGCCGGGTGCCACGGAGACGCTGCTCACCGAGGACGCCGGCCACAAGCTGGAGCCGGGCAGCCTGCTCATCCTCCAGATCCACTACAACCTGCTCGCGACCGACGGCAAGCCGGCCGGGTCGGACCGCTCGGCGGTGCGGCTGCGGCTGACGGACGGCACGCCGCAGACCCGGGAGCTCGAGACGTGGTCGCTCGACGCGCCGACCGACCTGCCCTGCGCCGCCGACGAGTCGGGTCCGCTCTGTGATCGGGCGACCTCGATCGCGGACGTGACGAAGCGGTTCGGGCCGGAGGTCGGCGAGATGGCGGACCGCCAGGTGGAGGAGTGCAACGAGGGCGGCGCGCCGAAGCCCGGTGACACCCAGAGCTGCGACCACAAGGTGGAGGCGCCGATGACGCTGTTCGCCGGCTTCGGTCACATGCACATGCTCGGGCGGGCCATGAAGGTCGAACTCAACCCGGGCACGCCAAAGGCCAAGGTCGTGCTGGACGTGCCGCAGTTCGACTTCGACAACCAGCGGCTGATGAAGCTGGCGTCGCCGGTGGAGATCGGCCCGGGGGACACGCTGCGGGTGACCTGCACGCACGACGCGGGACTGCGCAAACGCCTGCCGCAGCTGAGCAAGCTGCCGCCGCGCTATGTGGTGTGGGGCGACGGCACCAGCGACGAGATGTGCATTGGCATCATGACGGTCTCTCCCCGCAAGTCCTGACGAAGCGTCGGACGTGTGTGAGCTACCGAGGTCAACAAGTCGAGAAACACCTCTGAGCTCACACACGTCCGCACTGACGGACGCGCGAGATGAGGCACTAAGAGCGACCGGCAATCGGGCTGGCGGGGCTGCGGCGCGCCCTGGCACTTCGGCTGGCGGCGTTGTCGTCGTCGGCCATGCAACACCGGCATGGCCTCCTCCTCCGCCTTGCCACCCTCGGCCAAGACCCGCCTCGCCTCCACCGCCCTACTGCCGGTCGCTCTCAACCGGCCGGGTGAGTCTCAGGTCGTAGGCGAGGATGACGGCCTGGATCCGGTCCCGGGCGCCGATCTTGGCGAGGACCCGCCCGACGTGGGTCTTCACCGTCGACTGCGACAGCGTGAACCGTTGCGCTATCTCGCCGTTGGTCAGGCCACGGCCGATGGCGACGAGGATTTCGCGCTCGCGGTCGGTCAGGGAGCCCAGCCGGGGATCCTCCCGCACGGGCCCGCCGGGGTCGTCGTCGAGCCGGTCGGCGAACGCGTCGAGCAGCCGCCGAGTCAGCGCCGGCGCGAGCACAGCGTCTCCGGCGGCGACGGCCCGGATGCCGGCGAGCAACTCCTCCGGGCGGGTGTCCTTGAGCAGGAGACCACTTGCCCCGGCCCGCAGCGCGGCGAGCGCGTACCGGTCCACGTCGAACGTCGTCAGCACCAGGATCCGCGAACGCCCACCGGCGGCGACGATGCGCCGGGTGGCCTCGATCCCGTCGACGCCCGGCATGTGGAGGTCCATCAGCACCACGTCGGGATGCAACTCGGTGGTCCGACGAACGGCCTCGGCGCCGTTCTCGGCCTCGCCGACGATCTCGGTGTCGGGGGTGCTCTCCAGCAGCATGCGAAACCCGAAGCGTTGCAACGGCCGGTCGTCCACCACGAGCACAGTGATCATGAACGGCTGCCTCTCAGGGTCGCGTGGACGCTCCAGCCGCCGTTCGGTGCGGGGCCGGCGCTGACCGTGCCGCCGTAGAGCGCGGCGCGTTCGGCCATGCCGGCGAGGCCGAGATCCGCATCGCCCGGCGATGCCTACTTCGTACCGAGCGAACCTGAGACGACTGTTAACGGCGCATCGGCCGGTTGGCGACCGCGCTGGTTCGTCGTCGGGCGGGCCGCTGTCGTGTACGACGATGGGGACCGGGTGGGAGTCGGCCGCCAGGCTCAGGTCGACGGTGGTGCGCGGCGAAGGCGTGGGTCAGGGCCTCCTGCACGCCGAGGTCCAGCCTTTCGGGGCTGCCGTGTGGCGGAGAGTGACCGAGGCAGCCACCTGATGGTGGGTCGAGGTGGCTGCCCGCAGTCCCGGTGACTGACCGTGTCAGACCATGCGTCTACGTACCGCTGGGACCGCCCAAAGCGGACCCTTCCTGAGGCTAAGGTATTCCGGACCCGCCGCTCGCCTACCGGCTGCGACGCTCATGGCGCTCAGGCACCCGCGACACGCTTGCTGACCAGGCGGTTGCCGAGCACGAGATGGTCGATCTCGGTGCTCAGGAAGCAGTTCAGCGCGTCGGCCGGGCTGCACACGATCGGTTCGCCGGCCACGTTGAAGGACGTGTTGATCAAGCACGGCACGTTGGTCAGCGTGGTG
>NZ_BOPB01000034.1 GCF_016863535.1 Micromonospora lutea | reverse complement strand
CATCGCGCTGATTCCCACTCCCATCACGGAGACCTCCATGCGCAAACTTGCCGCCGCCGCCCTTGTGGGCATGATCGTGTCCGTCCTCCCGGTAACGGGTGCCCTGGCCGCCGACCCCAAGCCGGATATCGCGGTGAGCTCCGCCGCCGACAAGGCCAACTACGCCGAGGGCGAGACCTTCACCATCACGGTCACGGTGAAGAACAAGAGCTCCGTCGACGCTAAGCGTGTGCACTACACCGGCGGGGACAGCGAGGGCGTCGAGGATGTCGCCTACGGTGTGCTATCGACTGACTTCGATCTCGCTGCCGGCGCCACCAAGACCGTTCAGCTCACCGGCAAGACCAACCGCATGGCGTGGCAGGCCGGCTACGGATTCGTCGCCTTCTCGCTTGCCGCCGACAACGGTGAGGCCAACGACGCCGACAACGTCACCAGCGTGCGGCTGCTGGTGGGGGGCGCCTTCGACGATCTCGGCGGCTACGTCTTCCAGGGTGAGTCCTCTGGCGCCGAGTGGACGCCCCGGACACCTGGTGTCCCGGGTGTCAAGGTCGTCGCCACCAGTGCCGACGGCAAGACGAAGTACGCTGAGGCCATCACGGACGCCAAGGGCCTGTTCCGTTTCGCCCGCCTCCCCGCCGGCGACGTCCTGCTGACCTTCACCGCACCGGCGGGCTGGAAGATCCTGGCCGGCGAGAACGGCGAGGAGAACCACACGCTGGCGCAGGTCCGCGTCGACGACAGCGACGAGCCGCAGATCTTCGTGCCGGCGAAGAAGGTCGCCGTGAGCTCGCCGAGCACCTCGCCATCGGCATCAGCGTCGGCGTCGGCGTTGCCGTCAGTGTCAGCGAGCGCCGGCCCGGGCCTGCCGGTCACCGGCGACAACACCATGCTGCTCGTCGGCGCGGCTACCGCCGCCGTCGCGGTCGGCCTCGCGCTGGTGCTCGTCACATGGCGCCGCCGCCTACACCTGCGGGCCTGATCGACCAAGGTCGCCCCAGCGGCCGAACACCGGCAGGCTGCAGCGCCCCCTAGCTTGATCTTTAACCTGTGGTCGGTTTGTATCGACCCTGGCTGATCACGGCCGCAGCCCATGGTTGATCATTCTTCATGTCGAGGGAGGAAGATCAGGACCAAGGGCTGCGGGATGATCAGTGTGCATGAAGTCGGGCGCGCAGGCGCGGTGGGGATCTCGCGAGGTTCCGTACGGAGTTGCATCGGTGTCGACTTCGGGTGTCGAAGTCGGTGCCAGGGCTTGAGCTGCCGGCTTGAGGATCTTGGCGTGTCGGTGTTCGAGATGTAGCGAGGTCTCCGGTATCTGGTTCAGCGACCAAGCAGAACTCGAACATCGGAGACCTCGTGAACACCCTAGCGGTGGCGAGGCGGCACGACTTGACCGACGCACAGTGGGTGGCGCTGGAGCCGTTGCTGCCTGTGGAGCGTAGGCCAGGTCGGCCGTCGACATGGACGAAACGGCAGCTTATTGATGGGATTCGGTGGCGGACACGGGTCGGCGCCCGTGGCGGGACGTTCCGGAGTGCTACGGATCCTGGGCGGCGGTGTACGCGCTGTTTCGGCGTTGGCAGCGGGATGGGACCTCACCCGTCACGGTGATCAACTACGGAGTGGCCATGGGAGGCAAGGGCTCCAAGCGGAACCTCTTCGTCACGAACCCACCCGACTGGGCCACCAGACTGCCCGCAGCTGTCGAGCCCGGTGGCGAGTCAGCCCGGCTGCTGGTCCCGGTCGCAGAGCTGAACGGGATCACCAGGACCGCGGCATACCCTTCCGCAAGATGCGCCCGTGGGCCGACCTGGGTGACGGTCGCCGGGTCTACTCCACAAAGGCGGTACCGCTGAGGTAGTTCAGGGGCGGAAGGCATCACGCGACAACTCGTCGCTCTGTCTGGTCGATGTTCGGCGGACGCTCAGAACGCAGAGCGGGCGGCGCCAGTGGGCTTGGCTCGCCGCCCGCTGCCGGACGATCCTCCTACAGCAGGCCGCCGCTGCCAGTTCGCGTTTGTTCCTCCGCCGCTGTAGGTCAGCCGGCGGGGGTGAGATCGGCGAGGAGGTTCTCCACCCGGGTGCGGATCTCGTCACGGATAAGACGGACCGTTCTCAGCCCCTGGCCGGCGGGGTCCTCGAGCTTCCAGTCCTCGTACCGCTTGCCCGGGAAGGCCGGGCAGACGTCGCCGCAGCCCATCGTGATGATGACGTCAGAGGCTTCGGCAGTGGCGTAGTCGAGGATCTTCGGCTTGTTGGCCTTGATGTCGATGCCGACCTCGCGCATGGCCTCTACCGCCACAGGGTTGATCTGGTCGGCGGGGGCGGAGCCAGCGGAGCGGACCTCAACGGCGTCGCCGCCGAGGTGGCGCAGCCAGCCAGCGGCCATCTGGGAGCGGCCGGCGTTGTGGATGCAGACGAACAGGACGCTGGGCTTGTCGCTCATGGGTGCCTTGCCTGCAGTACGAGTCGTGGGGGTGGTTGACCGGTGCGTCGTCGGGGTCGAGGGCCAGGTGGTGGTCCGGGCTGCTGTTGCGGTCGACGGGGTGTGGTAGCGGCCGGTGTTGTAGCGGCGGTTGGCGAAGACGTGATCAGGCCGAGCCGTGCTGGTATCGCGTGCTGTCATGAGCGGCGGCCGACGGCGGCGTCCTCGTCGGTGGGGACGACAACCTGGTCCGCGGCGGCGCCCGGGTCGGGGTAGAGAGCGGCGAGCAGGCCGACACCGACGGCGAGGCCGACGATCTGGGCCAGGACGAACCCAGGCACCGAGGTGGGGGAGATGCCGGCGAAGGTGTCGGTGAACGCGCGGCCGATGGTGACCGCCGGGTTCGCGAACGAGGTGGACGAGGTGAACCAGTACGCCGCGCCGATGTAGGCGCCGACAGCGGCGGGTGCAACGGCGGCGCGGCCGGAGCGGGCGAGAGCGAAGATCAGCAGGATCAGCCCAGCCGTGGCGACGACCTCACCCAGCCACAAGTGGCCTCCAGCGCGGTCCTTGCCGGAGAAGTCAACGGCGGCCAGGTCGAACATCAGGTTCGCCAGCACCGCTCCAGCGATCCCGCCCAACACCTGTGCCACGACGTAGGCGCCGAGGCCGCGGGCGGTGAGGCCGGTGCCGGTACGGCGGCCGAGGAACCAGTCGGCCGCGGACACGACCGGGCTGAAGTGGGCCCCGGAGACGGGGCCGAAGATCAGGATCAGCGCGGCGAGTGCGAAGACGGTGGCGGTGGAGTTCTCCAAAAGCTGGAGGCCGACGTCGCCGGGGGAGAGGGTGGTGGCCATGATGCCGGAGCCGACCACGGCGGTGACCAGCAGGGCGGTGCCGACGAACTCGGCCAGCAGGCGACGCCGAAGTGCGATGGTCATCAGTTGTTTCTCTCCCATGATCTGAGCAGGCCCCGGCACCGCCGCGATGGTGGTTACCAGTTGGTGGTGACGTTCAACTCGTCGAGGAGCGGCGGATCCGGCGTTCGATGCTGATGCCGGTCATCGGGGCTCTCCGGGCAGGACGGCGGGGGCGAGCCGGCCGACCCGGTCGGCGAGGTCGGCGTAGGCGGCTTCGAACGCCTCGTCGGTGTCGACCCGGACCGGGTCCGGTACGGACCAGTGCAGCCGGGGGCGGACAGGGCCGGTCAGGTCCTCGTGAGCGTTGTCGCACACGGCGATGACCAGGTCGTCGGCGCGGACGATGTCGGTGACGTGGGCGGTGCCGGTCGGGTTGAGGTCGAGGTGGTGGCGGTGGGCCACAGCCACCGCGCGGGGGTGCACCCGGGTGGCGGGCTTCGTGCCGGCCGAGGCGACGTCGCTGTGGGTGCGCTGCTTCCACAGGGCGGCAGCCAGCTGGGAGCGGGCCGAGTTGTGGGTGCATACGAAGACCACCCGGCCGACGCCGGCCAGGCGTGGGGTGGCGAGCGCGGCGAGAGACTCCGGCAGCAGTCGCAGGTAGGTGCGACGGCGGTCTCCCTCGGAGCGGCCCTTGGCGACCAGGCCGGCGTCGGTGAGGACCTTGACGTGGTGGGCGACCAGGTTCGTCGGCATGTCGAGGGTGTGGGCGATCTCCCCGGGGGAGGCGTCGCCCAGAGTGAGCGCATCCACGATCGCCAGGCGTGCCGGGTCGCCGAGGGCAGCGTGGATCCGGGCTCGTCCGACGAGGGAAGAAAGTTCAACGTCCATTGACTCAACTATTGCTGAGCAATCCTGCGGAGTCAAGCCGGTCTCGCAGTGGCTTTGGCTTCGAGGGCGTCGGGATTGGTGCCGGCTGGTCAGCAGCAGGTCGCCAGGTAGGACTGCAGATCCGACAGCGCGGCCAGGGCGCCATCACGATCGGCCCGGTAGAACACCGTCTTGCCCTCGCGTCGCGAGGTGACCGCTCCGCCACGTCGCAGCAGCGTCAACTGCTGCGACGCCGTGGCCTGGCTGATGCCAACCCGCTCCGCCACCTCACCCACGGACATCTCGGCGCCGCGGGCGAACAGCATCATGATCCGCTGACGGGTAGGGCTGCCGAGGGCCTTGAGGAACTCCTGCGTCTGCGGCGCAAGACCCGGGACGTTGCTCGTTGGTCCGGTCGGCTGGTCGGCGGCGGTCTGGCTCATGGTCACACCTTTCCTCGCCATCATCATATTGTCATTCAACAAAACGACGATATGATCGTGGCGTGACCGATCAAGTCGATCCCGTGATCATCATTGGCGCCGGCCAGTCCGGCCTCGCCGCCGCCCGAGCCGCCCTGGACACTGGCTTCCGACCCGTCGTCCTGCACGCCGGCGCCGGACCGGTCGGCTCATGGCCTGACTACTACGACAGCCTGACCCTCTTCTCGCCCGCCCGCTACAGCGCCTTGCCCGGCATGCCCTTTGACGGTGATCCGGACCGCTACCCTCGCCGTGACGAGGTCACGGCCTATCTGCGCCGGTACGCGCAGACCGTGGACGTCGACATTCGCACCCGCACCCGCGTCACGACCGTGCACCCTCGCCGCGACGGGGGATATCTCGTCCACACCGACACCGGCGACGAGATCGCCGCGGCCGGCGTCGTCGCCGCCAGCGGATCCTTCGGCAACCCCTACCTGCCGACTCTGCCCGGCCAGGATGACTACGCCGGCGATCTCCGGCACGTCGCCCACTATCGCCGGCCGCAGGTGTACGCGGGCAAGCGTGTCATCGTCGTGGGCGCCGGCAACTCCGCCGTCCAGGTCGCATACGAGGTCGCGGTCCACGCCCGGGTCACGCTCGCCACCCGGGAACCCGTGCGCTTCCTGCCCCAACGCCTCGGCGGGCGGGACCTGCATTACTGGCTGCGGGTCACCGGCGCGGACTGCCTGCCCCGCCGCGTCCTCACCCGCCTGGTCCGGCACGTGGCTGTGCTCGACACCGGCGTCTACCGTGACGCCCTGGCCTGTGGGCTGCTCTCCCGGCGGGACATGTTCACCGCCTTCACCCCTGAGGGCGTCATCTGGGCCGATGGCACGCCCGAGTCGGTCGACGCGGTCATCTTCGCCACTGGCTACCGCCCGGACCTGGCGTACCTCAAGCCCTTGGGCGTCCTTGACCAAGGTGTGCCCCGGCAGGTGGGCGGGATCTCCACCACCCACCCAGGGCTGGTCTATCTCGGGTTGGAATTTCAGCGATCCTTCGCCTCGAACACCCTGCGCGGCGTCGGTCGCGACGCCACCCATGTCATGACTGCCCTGGCGGCTCACCTGTCCGGACGGCCTCGCCAAGACCGGCAGCGGAGGGACGCCGCCTCGCGCACGGGACACGGCGATCGGCGCTGATTCGCGTTCGGCGTTCGGCGCTGGTGGGTACGGGAGTTGCTCGGCGGTTTACGCCTGCGACGAGAGGGCCGGCTCGATCGACAGCAGGGCGGCGAGCTGGCGCAGGATGCCCGGGCGGGCCCGGTAGTAGACCCACGTGCCGCGCCGTTCGGCGTCCACCAGGCCCGCTTCGCGCAGCGTCTTGAGGTGGTGGGAGATCGTCGGCCCGGTCAGGTCGAACGCTGGCGTCAGGTCGCACACGCACACCTCGCCGTCCTCGGCGGAGGCGATCATCGACATCAGCTGCAGCCGTACCGGGTCGCCGAGGGCCTTGAACGCGGGCGCGAGCACCACGGCCGCCTCGGCCGGGACCCGACGCTGAGTCAGCGGGGGGCAGCACGGCGCGTCGGCGTTGAGGTCGATGACAGCGAGGGGTGGACCTTGCTTTGACATTCCTCTAGATTGACATCTCTCTAATCAGCGTGCAACTGTCTGGCTAGACGGACGTCGAGACAGGCGGAAGGGAAGCAGCATGTTCGGCAACCACCCCGCCCCGCAGCCGATGCGGGCCTGCTGATGGCCGACATCACCGTCCGCCCGATGACCTCGCACGACGCCGGTCGTGTCCTCGCCATCTACCAGGCTGGCCTCGACGCCGGCAACGCCAGCTTCGAGACCACCGCCCCGACCTGGACAGCATTCGACGCGGCCAAGCTGCCTGACCACCGCCTCGTGGCCGTCGACGCGGACGACATCGTCCTCGGGTGGGTGGCGGTCGCGCCGACGTCCAGCCGGCCGGTCTACGCCGGGGTGGTCGAGCACTCCGTCTACGTCGACCCGGCCGCCCAAGGGCGGGGTGTGGCCCGGCTGCTGCTGGACTTACTGATCGCCTCCACCGAGGCCGCCGGCATCTGGACCATCCAGTCGGGCGTCTTCCCCGAGAACACCGCCAGTCTCACCCTGCACCAGCGGGCCGGCTTCCGCATCATCGGCACCCGCGAGCGGGTCGGCCGGCACCACGGCCGGTGGCGCGACGTCGTCCTGCTCGAGCGTCGCAGCCCCCTTATCTGAGCCCCTCGAACTCTGCCTAACCCTGCACCACTGCACCTTTCTGATTCGACAGTTTTCGAACACAGAGGAGTTTTCCGATGAGTGTCCTGGACGAGCTGCCCGTCGTGGTGATCGGCGCCGGCCCGGTCGGTCTGGCCGCTGCCGCCCACCTGCACGAGCGTGGCCTGCCCTTCCTTGTTCTGGAGGCTGGTGACACCGCCGGCGCGGCGGTGCGGCAGTGGGGGCACGTGCGGGTGTTCTCCCCGTGGCGGTACAACATCGACCCCGCCGCCCGCCGGCTGCTCGACGACGCCGGCTGGGTCGCCCCGGCCGAAGACGCCCTGCCCACCGGCGCGGACCTCGTCGCCGACTACCTGCAGCCTCTTGCAGAGCTGCCGCAGCTCAAGCCGCACCTGCGCTACGGTGCGCGGGTGGAGGCGATCAGCCGCCTCGGCCTGGACAGGCTGCGCACCGCCGGCCGCGAGCAGACGCCGTTCCTGATCCGCCTCGACGACGGCGACGAGCTGCTTGCCCGGGCCGTCATCGACGCATCCGGCACCTGGGGCACCCCCAACGTCCTCGGCGCTTCCGGCCTGCCAGCCCACGGCGAAAAGAACGCCGCAGCGTTCCTCGAGCACGCCCTGCCCGACGTGCTCGGCGCGGATCGTGACCGGTTCGCCGGCCGACGCACCCTGGTTGTCGGCGCCGGCCACTCCGCCGCCAACACCCTGCTCTCCCTAGCCGAGCTTGCCGCCGCGGAACCGAGCACCCAGGTGACGTGGGCAATCCGCTCGGCGAGCCCGGCCCGCACCTACGGAGGCGGCGACGCTGATGCGCTGCCCGCCCGCGGCGCCCTCGGTTCCCGGCTACGCGAACACGTGGAAGCCGGCCGGATCCGGCTGCTCACCGGCTTCTCCGTGCACGCACTCACCCCGACCGATGGCCGAGTCGCCGTGGTCGTCCGCCACGCCGACGGTAGCGAGGAGCAAATGACCGTGGACCGGATCGTCGCCGCTACCGGCTTCCGCCCCGACCACACGATCGCCGCCGAACTGCGGCTCGACCTGGACCCGGTCATGGGCGCCACCCGCGCACTCGCCCCGCTGATCGACCCCAACGAGCACTCCTGCGGCACCGTCCCACCGCACGGCGTCGACGAACTCGCCCACCCCGAGACCGGCTACTACGCCGTCGGCATGAAGAGCTACGGCTGCGCGCCGACCTTCCTCATGGCCACCGGCTACGAACAGGTCCGATCCGTCGTCGCCGCCCTCGCCGGCGACTGGCAGGCAGCCCGCGAGGTCCAGCTCGACCTGCCCGAAACTGGCGTCTGCAACAGCAACCCCGCCGATTCCACCGGCACCGACAGCTGCTGCGGACCCGCCCCCGCAGCCCAGCCCGCCGGTAAGGGGTTGGCGACCGGCATCTCCGGCGGGCTGCTGTCCGTGCCGCTGAACCTCATCAGCCTCGACGTCGCACCCGTCGACGGCCAGACCGGCGGCTGCTGCGGCAGCTGATGGCCACCAATCTCACCACGGTGCCCGCCGGCCGACAGGTCGGCGGGCACCACGCCCATGGCCGGCGCATCGTCGCGGCCCATCACGACCACCATCGGCTACGGCACTCTCTACTACGCCTATGCGGTTCTGCTTCGCCCGATGGCGGCCACGCTCGGCGTTTCCGCCACCGCTGTCACCGGCGCTCTCACCGCCTCTGTCCTCGCCGGTGCTTCGATGGCGATCCCCGTCGGCCGGTGGCTCGACCACCACGGCGGACGCGCCCTCATGACCACCGGCTCCATCACCGCCACTGTCCTGCTGATCGCCTGGTCCCAGGTCCAGACCGTCGGGCAGCTCTACGCCGTCATGATCGGCATCGGCGTCACCGGCGCGATGGTCCTTTACGAACCGGCCTTCGCCGTGATCGTCACCTGGTTCACCCCCGAGCGGCGCGCCACCGCGCTGCTCGCCGTGACCATCGTCGCCGGGTTCGGCAGCACCATCTTCATACCGCTCACCAGCTTCCTCGACGCACATCTCGGCTGGCGCGGCACTCTGCTGATCCTCGCCGCTATCTACGGCGTAGTGACCGTGCCTCTGCACGCCCTCACCATCCGCAAACCTCCGGCCCCGTCGGCCGAGCTGTCGGCGCCGCCCGAGCGGCAGGACATCATGCAGCGGGCATCTGTCGCTCGCGCCGCCATTGCGTGACGCCAGGTTTTGGATCCTCGCGGGTACGTTCACGGCCCACGGCGCTGCCACCAGCGCGATGACGGTCCATATCGTCGGTTACCTCGCCAGCCGCGGCCACCCGGCCACTTTTGTCGGCGTACGGATGAAGGTGTCCGGCTAGGTACGAATCAACGGGACCAGGTGCTGCTGCCGCTGTAGGTTGCGGCTATGGATCTTGAGAGCTTGGGGCTGAGGGCAGTTGCGATCGCTGAGTTGTATGACCGGCACAACGTCGCCGCGGGTCGCGCGGCTTGGAGCACTGGTGACCTGGCGTTGGGGTTCGTCGGTGACGTCGGGGATCTAGCGAAGCTCGTGATGGCCGTCGACGGGCGTCGTGAAATCACCGATGCTCGTGAGCGGCTCGGTCATGAGCTGGCTGACTGTCTCTGGTCGGTCTTGGTTCTTGCGGATCGGTATGGCGTCGACTTAGCTGCGGAGTTCGCGCGAATGACTGCAGGGATCGAGGAGCATCTTGAAGCGCGTGGCCTGCGTGTGGCCGGGTAGCTGCCTATCCGGCGAAGCAGTGGTCGACGTCAGGCGACGTTGGCTTGGCCATCGACGGCGGTGAGGCGGTTCTTGAGCCGGTAGCTGGGTCAGTTGATCGCGACGACGTCGCAGTGGTGCAGAAGGCGGTCGAGGATGGCGGCACCAACTCATCCATCGGCGTCCGGAACGAGCACGCCCGACCCGCCGGTCAGGGCTGGTACTGGCTGCGGGTGCGGGGTAGCCACTGGGGGTGCTGGTCGCGCAGGTAGCGGATCAGTCCCTCGCGTAGGTCGCAGCGCAGGTCCCAGGCGCTGGCGCCGTCCGCGGCCGAGGCCCGCACCTGGATGACCACGGTCTGCGGGGTGGCGTCGACCATCTGGAGCACCCACCGGTCTCGATCCCACAGCGGTGAGGACTCGACCAGTCGGCGTGCCTCCCGGCGCAGGTCGTCCAGGTCGGCGGTGTGGTCGACATGGATCTGGATCTTGCCGATCACCCGCGACTCGTTCCGAGTCCAGTTCTGAAACGGCCGCTCGGTGAAGTACGTGGTCGGCAGGATGAGCATCCGTTCGTCCCAGAGCCGGATCACCACGTTGGTCAGCTTCACCTCCTCGACCCGACCCCATTCGCCGTCCACCACCAGCACGTCGCCGACGTGTAGCCCGTCGGCGAAGGCGACCTGGATGCCGGCGAACGCGTTGCCGAGCGCGGTTCGAGCGGAGAGACCGATCACCGCGCCGACCACCCCGGCCGAGGTCAGAATGGAGATGCCGACGAGGCGTACCGGCCGGAAGGTCATCAGGATCAGGCCGACTGCGAGGACCGTGACAACGGCCACCGTGAGCCGCCGCATCGGGCGAATCTGGGTCCGGGCCCGCCGGACCCGCCGGCTCGTGACCAGATCGCTCGGCAGCCGGCTGAACGCGACCGCTTCGGCAACATTCAATGCCTTGATCACCAGCCACGCACTGACGCTGATCAGGACCAGCAGGATGGCGTGCCGCAGATAACGCTGCCACTCGGCCGGCCCGGGCGGCAGCGCGTAGTACAGCGCCCCGACCAGCAGTACCGCGGCCGCCGGGCTGCGGCAGGCCTGCCGCAGCGGCTCCAGCAGCCACTTGTAGCGGCCAAGGGCACCCCAACGGATCAGCACGGCGGAGACCAGGTCCGCGACCACGGCCGCCGCCAGCGCGGCCAACACGATCAGCGCGGTACGCATCAAAAGCCGTTCACCGTGATCTTGATGCCGCCTCTCCTGACTCGCGACCGCGCCCCCCGCGTTCAGGGTGTCATCAGACTTGGCAGCAAAGCGGCGGATATCGGGAATGCCAGACGGCCGTCATCGACGTCCGGCAGCTGCCGATTGATCGGCCTGCCCGCAGGCTTCCTACGAGCCGGCGCAGGATGCGTGAACCGACCTGCCACGGCGGCTCATGCAGTGCTATCAGCTGCTCCGGGGCGTGCCGGACCCCTGAGGTGCGGTGTCCTCCTCCGAGGGCTGCGCGGCCGAGCGCTGGCTGGCCGGGGCAGGCGAGGTGGCACTGGCGGCGTACGCGGGCGAGCCCGCGCCCGGAAGTGCCGCCGCGTGCCACGGACGGTGACTGCTCCCGCGGCCACCACAGCGTCCGGACGTAGCCGAGATGGGGAGGCGTTCGTATGGTGATCTACCGCAGTGCTGCTGCGAGTTCGGCGGCGGGCTGGGGCTGTCGAACACGGGTGCCGCTCTTTCGGATTCGTCTTCCGTGAGCGTGACGGACTGGACGCGGGTCGGCATCTCGGCCGTAGAACCGGGTGGCGGCGGCTGGTGGCGGTGGGGTCTGGGCGGATCTCCGGCCCGAGCGGCCTGGCAAAGGATGAAGAGATTGTCCACAGCAGCCCGCCGCTGAGGCAGGTCACGGAGCGGCTGGTAGGGGCCACAGGGGCAACTGCAGCAAAGCCGATCGAAATTTGTCGTGGTGCGTAGTAGCACTTTGTTAGGTCTTTCCGGTGTGTCGGTTTTAGGGTGATTCACCCTATTCTGGATCAGGGAGGGCTTGTCCGAGTGCGGGTGTGGTCAGGGTTCATCGACTCCGGCGGCGCCCGCAGGCCCGATAACGGTGCAGATGATGGAAGGCCGCCGTCCGTGTCCGTCTTGAAGAGCTTGGCAAACCGAGCAAGTTCGGCATCCGTCGTCGGAGCCGTCCGCTCGAAAGCATGGGCGGCCCGAGTGCCGGGTACCCACCGGGCATGGGTAGCCACAAGCGCAACAAGCATGACAGCGGCGGTGAGTCGGCGCGGGGCCGTCGGCACCCGGGCAGCGGAGCGCGCGGCCGGCAAGGGGCCACCGTGGAGCACTCGCCGGACCAGCGGCACGAACGCACCGCAACCGGATCGGCCGGCACCGAGCGCGACCATGGCCGGTCGAAGGCGGCGGGGCAGGGGCGGGTCAACCGCCAGGGTACGGCCTGACCCGCGGTGACCTCTCTTCTGCGCGCTCGTCGGTCAGCTCCCGGGACTCCCGCGGAACAGTCCCGGGGCGTTGCCGGTAGCTGCGGACCAGGTCCATCGCTTATATGATCTCCGGCTGCCGCTCGGTAGGAGCCACGTCGAGGTCACCGGCACCAGCACTGCGGCGTCGGCCACCATGGTGTGAGCCTGCGGAAGGTGTGTTCGTCGACGAAGACGTTGAGCAGGCTCCCGCCGCCCATGAACGCGGTGAGCAGGTTTACCGGTATGCCGGTGGGCTGGGCGACGACATCGGTCAGCCAGCCGGTGCCGGCCTCGGCGACGAGGACGAGGCGCCACCGGGTGGTGAGGCTGACCGGAAAGTGCTGGGCCAGCACGCCGTCGGTGGCCAGCACGTGCAGCCCCATGGCGACGGCGAACAGCACCGCCGGCCCGAGCCCGGCGTGCAGCTTGGTCGCCAGGGTGTACGTGATCAACCCGCTGTAGAGAGCGAAGAAACCGGGTTGGAACGCGAAGACTGCCCGGGTGGGTTCCTGCTGGTGGCCGTTTGAGCGATGGGTGGCGCGTTCCAGCACGTAGAACGTGAAAAAGCCGACCAGCGCCACGAAGAACAGGATGAATCCGCGCGCCGGCGTGCGGTCAACCTTTTCCTCCAGCACGTGGGCCACGGCCTGGTTGCCCTCGGCGAGGCGCGGCAGCAGGCCGCGAGGCGCGGCGCGTGCATCGCCGTCGACTCGCTACGGTCGCGCAGCCCGATCCGGTGATGGCTCCGGGTTTCCGCTGCTCGACCCGGTTGATCCGGAACGCTGAATGGGTGGAGCAGCGATCGGGACGACCGGCGCTGGGACGCCTGCTGTCGGTCAGGCGTGCGTTGTGGTCGTTGGCCGCCGGTGTCGTAGCCGGGGCGGCCGCCGCGCTGGTCGGGGCGCCGGAGTTGACGCCGCTGGTGATCTGGACGATCGCGGCGGGCACGATCCTTGTCTGGGTGTGGCGGGCCTGCTGGTCGGCGAGCCCGAAGCGTACCGAGCAGCTTGCTGAGGCGGAGCAGCACTCCCGTTCCACCGACTCGGCGATCCTGATCGCGTCCGTTGTCAGTCTCGCCGCCGTGGGCGAGGCGCTCGTGCGCGCCTCGAACCAGCAGGACATGGTGGCTGTCACGCTGGTGATCCTTAGCGTCGTCGGGGTGGTCTTGGCGTGGGTGCTGGTGAACACGGTCTTCGCGTTGAAGTACGCCCGGCTGTACTACCGCGACAACGGCGGTGGCATCGACTTCAAGCGGGATGATCCACCGGCGTACGCCGACTTCGCATACGTCGCTTTCACGGTCGGCATGTCCTACGCCCCGGGCGAGAACGAACCGACGAGTAACCATATGCGCCGGATCGCGCTCGCGCACGCGCTGCTCTCGTACACCTTCGGAACTGGCATCCTGGCCGTCGCCGTCAACCTGGTCACCAACCTGGGCCAGTCGTGATCCACGTGGCATGGCATGCGCCCGCTGCTGGGACGGATCCGCGCGTACCCCGGCGCGGGACCCCACGGGCTGTGGGCGCGGCGAGGAGATGAAGCTGACCAACCTTTCTGATCCGACCCTGGGACGAGCGGATGCTCAACCTCGATGGTGTCGCTGGGATTCGCCCCGTCCTCGCCCAGCAGGGTCGACAGCCGGTCTTCCAGCTCACGCTGGATGCTGCGCCGCAGTGGCCGGGCACCGGAGGCTGTGCACCTCGGGCACCGGAAGCGTGCCCTCCTGCGCTGCCGCCAGGTCTCGCTCGGCCGCACCGATCTCGGCCTTCAGCGACCGCGCTGTCCTTCTCCCGGCGCACCTGGGACAGCCGCTTCTCGATCTCCTTTTTGTCCGGAGCTGGGGTTCGGGAACGCAGCCGGACCCGTGCCCCCGCCTGGTCGAGCAGGTCGATGGCCTTGTCCGGCAGGAACCGGTCGGTGATGTAGCGGTGGGACAGCACCACCTGGTCAGACCCTGGTCCACGAGCCGCGTCATCCGCGGGGATCGCCGAGTGGATAGATCAACCGGAGCGCCAGCCTCGGCGAGGTTGTCCCACAGTTCCAGCGGTCCGCGACCTGCGGTCGTGGCGGCAGCCCTGGGTCTTGTCGGTCAGGCCGCGGACCGTAGGTGTCGGTTCGTCCATTCCTCGAAGGTCGTGAGCGGGATGCCGAGTGCGCGAGCGTACTCGGGACGGGCCGGCTGTCCCACAGCCTCCGTGAGTTCGTGCCCGATGACTGCCCAGTCCGGCATGCCCGCGGCGACAGCCTCCTCGGCCGTCATGTCGGGCGCGGTCAGTTCGATGCCCAGGGCGCGGGAGAGGATCTCGGCGATCTCGCTCATCGCCAGGTAGTCGCTGGCCAGTTCCAACTCGATCCGGTGGAACCGTTGTGGTTCGGCGATCGCCGCGGCGGCGGCCCGGCCGATGTCCTCGACCGCGACGAGGGAGAGTCGGGTCTGCGGCTTCAGCACGGTTACCAGGCCGCCCTCGACGCCGCGCGGGAACAGGTACGCCGCCGCGGGCAGCAGGTTCTCCATGAAGAAGCCCGGCTTGAGGAGCGTCCAGTGGGTGAAACCGGCCTCGCGTACCCGGTCCTGGATCCCCGCCTTGGCGGTGTAGTAGGGCTCCATGGGCGCCCAGCGGCCTTCCGCCCAGCCGGGGAACTCGGTGTGCTGCCCGGCGCCGGAGACCGTGGTCTGCACGAACTGCGGTACGCCCGCGGCGATTGCGGCCTCGATCAGGTTGACGCCCTGGCGCTGCTCGCCGGGGAAGTCGAGTCCGCCGTCCTTCATCGGGGGCCGCTGGACCGAGAAGACCGCTCGGGCGCCCTGGGCCGCGCTGGTCAGGGAGTCGCGATCGTCCAGGTCACCGGCACGCAGTTCGGCGCCGAACGCCTCGATGGTCCTGGCCCGTTCGGTGGCGGGGTCGCGGACCAGCGCCCGGACGGGTACGCCCGCGGCGAGCAGGGCGCGGGCGGTGGCTCCACCCTGCTGTCCGGTGGCGCCGACGACCAGGACCGGTGCGGAATCGATGGACACGTGGTCTCCTCGTGACAGGTCAAGTTAAACGGCGGGGGCCGCCGCTTACTCCTGGTACGATACGGCGGGCCCCGCCACTTAGCAATCGTGAGGTGCCCCATGCCCGGTCAGCGAGCGGACGCTCGGCGCAACTACGCGCTCCTACTCGCCGTTGCCGAAGAGGAGATCGCCCGGTACGGAGCTGACGCGTCCATGGAGCAGATCGGCCGCAGGGCAGGGGTGGGATCTGGCACCGTACGTCGGCACTTTCCTAACCGGCATGCACTGCTGGAGGCGGTCTTCCGCGCCCGCATCGAGACCCTCCGTGACCACGCCCGCGATCTCGCCGACTCGTCCGACGCCCGAACGGCGCTGCTCACCTGGCTGGGCGCCGTCACCGCTTCCACCGCGACCATCCGGGGACTGGCGGTCGCGCTGGCCCACAGCTGCGCGACCGAACCCGGCGCGGCGCACGTGCACTGCGCCTCCGCGCAACTCACCGAGGCCGGTGACCCCCTGGTGCGGCGCGCCGCCCAGGACGGCGCGGTGGCGGCCGGCGTGACCATCACGGACCTGCTCACACTGGTCACCGGTCTCGCGCTGGCGACCGAACACCATTCGGACCCGGCCGCCGAGACGAGCCGGCTGCTGAGCCTGGCGATCGAAGGGATCAGCCCAACGCCCCAGACCCGTTGACCGGGTCGCTCGGGTCGATCCGACCATTGGCCCTGCGACCGACCGGCCATGCGGGCGTTCAGCCTTGATGCACCGACGCCTCCGCTCAGCTGTCGATGGCAGCGGCAGGTAACACCGCGCGTCGAAGCGTGGGGTGACGGCGGTCATGGGAAGCGGAGTGCGCCTTGGCCGTCGACGCCGAGAATGTCGTCCGGGTTGGGTGTGGGGGGCAGGACTTCAGCGAGCGCCGCCCCCACCGTCAGCGTGGCCGACAACCTCCAACTGTTTGGACTCGGGCCGAGTCGGATCCGCTCGGCGCTGAACTGGTGAAGCGCTGCGAGGCGAACGCACTTCCCATCTTTCCCATAGGTTCAGTAGACTTTGCGGTATGCACAGGTCCCTATGGCGCCGCCGCGCGCTCGCCACGTTCGGAGCAATCTTGGTCGCTGCCGCGGCGCTCACTGCCTGCGGCGATGCGGAGGACAGTGGGGGCGGTGATGGGCAGCTGCGAGTGGGTTACCAGCGCTACGGCAGCCTGAGCTTGCTCAAGGCCCGCAACGAGGCACCTGGCGTGACCTGGTCGTTGTTCGAGAGCGGACCGGCCCTCACCGAGGCGCTCAAAGCTGGGTCGATCGACATCGGTGAGACCGGGGAGGCTCCGCCCATCTTCGCGGCGGCCGGAAAGATTCCCTTCAAGATCGTGGCGACCTCGGACGAGGTGCCGCAGGGCGAGGCCGTGCTGGTCAAGGAGAGCAGCGGGTTCCGGACGTTCGCCGATCTCAAGGGTAGGACGGTCGCGCTGAACAAGGGCTCCAACGTGCACTGGCTGCTGGTCAAGTTGCTCGAAGCCAACAACATGACCTTGCAGGACATCACGGTCCAGTACCTCAAACCCGCCGAAGGGCGGCCCGCTTTCGACGCCGGGCAGGTCGACGCGTGGATCATCTGGGATCCCTACTTCGCCCTCGCCGAGCAGCCCGGCGTCAAGGTGCTGGCCGACGCGACCGGGCTGGCGAGTAACCGGCAGTACATTCTGGCCGCTCCAGACGCCGTCGAGAAGAAGACAGACCAGGTACGCGACCTGCTGACCCAACTCAACACCACCACCCAATGGGGCATCGACAACCCCGAGGAACGGGCTCGGCTGCTCGCCCCCGAGCTCAAGATTGCCGAAGACGTGGCGAAACGCTCGCTGGACCGCAGCGCCAAGTCGCTGGCCCCGGTCTCGGCGGCGATCGGCGACGAGTTGCAGGCGATCGCCGACGGCTTTGCCGAACTGGAGCTGATCCCCGAGCCCATCGACATCAAGGCCCGCATCGAACCCCAGTTCACCGGGGTCTTCACATGACGGAGCTGGCCACCCGACCGTCGGCCACCGCGCAAAAGACCGCGCGACCGGCCGCACGGCCCAACCGTAGGCGATGGCGGCGCCTGACCACCCCAGTCGTGCTCGTCGTGCTCTGGGAGACGTCCTCGCGCGTGGGTGTGCTACCGGAGGAGAAGCTCCCTCCGATCAGTGAGGTGGTACGCGCCGGATGGCGGCTTGCCGAGGATGGCACGCTCGCCACCCATCTGCTCGACTCACTGGCCCGGGCCGGTGCCGGCCTGGCTATCGGCGTCGGTCTTGCGCTGGTGCTCGGATCGATCGCGGGTCTGCTGCGGCTCGGCGATGATCTGGTCGATCCGCCGGTGCAGATGGCCCGGATGCTGCCACACCTCGCGCTGGTGCCACTACTGATCATCTGGGTCGGTATCGGCGAGTCGCTGAAGGTCACCTTGGTGGCCCTGGGTGTGTTCTATCCGATGTACTTCAACCTCTACGCCGGCATCCGTGACATCGACGAGCGGCTGGTCGAGGCGGCACGCACCTGTGGCCTCGGCGCGGTGGCCCGCATCCGACACGTCGTGTTGCCCGGCACACTGCCGGCACTGTTCCTCGGACTGCGCCTGGCGACCGGGGCCGCATGGCTGAGCCTGGTGGTAGGCGAGACGGTCGCTACCCAGAGCGGCATCGGCTTCCTGATGATGGAGGCCCGCGAGTTCAGCCAGACCAACGTCGTCCTCGTCGGCCTGTTCATCTATGCCCTGCTCGGGCTGCTGTCGGATCTGATCTTGCGGGCGGTCGAGAGGAGGACTCTGACGTGGCGACGCGGCCTACAGGCGACGTAGTCACCGCCACCGGCGTACGACGTGTCTTCGGGGACACGGTGGTCCTCGACGGCATCGACCTGACGATCGGTTCCGGCGAGGTGGTCGCACTACTCGGTGGCAGCGGGTCGGGCAAGACCACCCTGCTGCGGATACTCGCCGGCCTCGACCAGGACGCGACCGGCGACTGGCAGGTACGCGGCAACCTGGCGGTGGTCTTCCAGGAGCACCGGCTGCTGCCCTGGAAGCGGGTCGCCGACAACGTGGCGCTCGGCGTGCCCGGCCCCGACGTCCAGCGCCGCACGGCTGCGGCGTTGACCGAGGTCGGCCTGGCTGGCCGGGAGCGGGCCTGGCCGGCCGAGCTGTCGGGCGGCCAGTCCCAGCGTGTCGCGGTGGCCCGGGCCCTGGTCCGCGAGCCGGACCTGTTGCTGCTCGACGAGCCGTTCGGTGCGCTGGACGCGCTGACCCGGCTGCGGATGCAGGCACTGTTCGGCCGGTTGCGCGCCGAGCACGGGTTCGCCGCGCTGCTGGTCACCCACGACGTCGAGGAGGCGCTGCTGCTCGCGGACCGCACGCTGGTCCTGGCCGGGGGTCGGGTCGTTGACGACACACCGGTGCCGCTGACTCATCCGCGTGCGCCGGATGACCCTGGTTTCGGCGCGCTGCGCCGGCACCTGCTCGACCGTCTCGGCGTACCAGCCGCAGCCTGACGACCAAGGAGTGATCCATCCCCATGGGCGACCGCGTCACGGTCACGAAGGACTGCCGGATCGTCGAGCACGCAACCAGCGAGGACGTCATCGCACCTCGGCATGAGTACCCGCAGTGGCTGTGCATCGCGGTGCCATGGGAGCCGGCATGACGAATGTTCCCGTCCTGTCCTCGGCGCAGGCGATCGCGCTCGCCGCCGACTTCTCCCGGGACGCGGCCGACCGCGACGCGCGACGCATCCTTCCGCTGGCGGAGGTCGACGGACTCAGCGGGTCCGGGCTGCTGGCTATCACCGTCCCCGCCCGGCACGGCGGAGCGGACCTGCCGGTGGAGACGGCCGTGGAGGTGTTCCGGCTGCTGTCGGCCGGCGACCCCAACATCGGCCAGAAGAGCCGACCCTACCCGGACGCGCACGTCGACCGGGCGGCCGACGACCCCCTGATGGTACGCGCCTTCGGGGGAGGTCGAACTGGCCGTGCACGGCAGCGAGGCGCTGCTGGCCGAGACGGCCCGGGCCGTCGACCGCACCCCACCCTCAACCACGGACAGGTGTGAGCTCATGACCGATCTGAAGTTCCATTGGTTCCTACCGACCAACGGCGGCGACGGCCGGCAGATTGTCGGCGGCGGACACGGCACCCCGGCCGACGTGGGCGCCCGGGCAGCATCTGTCGCCTACCTCGGGCAGATCGCCCGCTCGGCGGAGCAGTTGGGCTTCGAGGCCGCGCTGACCCCCACCGGCGCCTGGTGCGAGGACGCCTGGATCACCACCGCGATGCTGAGCAGCGTGTCGGCGCGGCTGAAGTTCCTCGTCGCGTTCCGGCCCGGCCTCACGTCGCCGTACCTCGCCGCGCAGATGGCCGGCACCTTCCAGAACCTCTCCGGCGGCCGACTGCTGCTCAACGTGGTCACCGGGGGCGAGAGCCACGAGCAGCGGATGTACGGCGACTTTCTTGACAAGGACGCCCGCTATCAGCGCACCGGAGAATTCCTGGAGATCGTCCGGGCGCTGTGGTCGGGCAAGCCCGTCGACGTCGAGGGCACGCACTTCCAGCTCGCCGACGCGGTCCTGACCCAGATCCCCGACCCGGTGCCACGCGTCTACTTCGGCGGCTCGTCACCGGCGGCTCTGGACGTGGCGGCCCGGCACGTCGATGTCTACCTGACCTGGGGTGAACCTCCGGCCGCCGTGGCCGAGAAGGTGCGCCGGGTCCGCGAGCTCGCCGAGCGACAGGGGCGGACCCTCGCGTTCGGTCTGCGGGTGCACACCATCGCCCGCGACACCGCCGAGGAGGCCTGGGCGGAGGCCGACCGGCTGCTGTCCGGCATCTCCGAGGATCAGATCCGCCAGGTCCAGGCGGGCCTGCGCCGCAGCGAGTCCGAGGGTCAGCGCCGGATGCTCGCCCTCAACGGCGGCACCAAGGACGGGCTGGAGATCCATCCGAACCTGTGGGCCGGTGTCGGGCTGGTACGTGGCGGCGCCGGCACCGCGCTCGTCGGAGACCATCAGCAGGTAGCCGACCTCATCGAGCAGTACGTCGAGGCGGGAATCAGCGAGTTCGTGCTCTCCGGCTACCCGCATCTGGAGGAGGCGTACCGGTTCGGCGAGGGCGTGCTGCCCGAGTTGTCCCGCCGTGGTCTCTGGCAGCACCCGGTGCCCGTCCGGCAGGCGGCACCGGCAGTACCCTTCGGCGCGGCGCCGGTCGCGGCGAAGCCGGTGGCGCGGTGAGCGCCCGGGTCGCGGTCGTGGTCGGTAACCCTCGACCGGCCAGCCGTACCCTCGCCGCAGCGGGGTACGTCGCTCGGCAGCTCGCCGGCCGCGAGCCGGATCTGACCGTCGATCTCGCCACCCTGGGTCCGGCCCTGCTGGACTGGGACGATCCGGGCGTGGCCGCCCTGGTGGCCGAGGTTGGTGCGGCCGACCTTGTGGTGGTGGCGAGCCCGACGTACAAGGGCACCTACACGGGTCTGCTCAAGCTCTTCCTCGACCGGTTCGCTGGCGGGACCGGGCTGCGCGGGCTCGCCGTCCCGCTGCTGGTCGGCGCTGCACCGCAGCATCACCTGGCCGCGGAGCTCACCCTGCGGCCGGTGCTCACCGAGATCGGCGCGACCGTTCCCGGGCGTGGACTGTTCGTCATCGACCGTGAGCACGACGAGCCTGCGGCCTACGCTGACTGGCTGACGGCCACGCGCCCGGTCGTCGCGGCTTTCCTGAGGGCCCGCCACGAGGCAACCACATGACAGGTGGGCTGCGCGATCTTCGCGGGGCTCATGCGGACCGGATGGATCCCCGAGGCGGTCTGCGCCGAATGCAACGACATCTGGAGCCGCATGCCGACGATCGGGTTGCAGGACCGGAACACGGAGCCCCTGCGATAGCCGAGGACCGCGCCCGCGCCGCAACGTGAGGCGGTGTGGTGCGGATGCTGGCGGCGATCGCGCGGACAAGCCGGTGGTCAGGCCCTGGACGCGGTATTCGGGGCGGTGCAGACGGTGCTGATCTCCGTCCAGCCGGGCGGATGGAGGCGTTCGCCCGCCATCGCCACCAGCTGTCCGTCGGATCGCTGCGATGGTGCGGCCGGGGCCGGGACGGGCCGTGTTGTCACCACCGGCATACCTCACGGCGGCGGAGTGATCGATGGATGGACGGTGTCCGATCGCCGCACGTGTTGCAAGCGGGCTGCGTGCCAGGGCGCGCTGTCCCAGTGGCTGAAATCCCTATTTATTCCGTAGGTTTTAGGGGTTATCGTGAATGGCATGATCAGCCAGGGAACCCCGCTCGACGGCACCGCGGTCGCGGTGTCGCGGGGATGCTGTCGTGGCTGGACCGCTGCGCGCGGCTGCTGCCGGTGAACGCGCAATCCTGATCCGCTCCCACCCCTGCGCTGCCGGTTCGACGACGTCCGGCTACCTCTGCGCACACCTGTTCCACCCCTGTAACGCGCCGCGCCCACACCTGCCCGGCGCGTGCTCGTCGTACCTCAACAGGAGGACGTCATGGCCGTCATTGTCGAACGGGACGTTCCGGTCGATTCCGAAACCTTCCGTGGTCTGCTGCGGCGACAGGCCGCGTCGGTCACGGTCATCACCGTCGCGGGCGCCCCGCCGGTGGGATTCACCGCCACCTCGTTCACGTCGGTTTCGCTGCGCCCACCGCTGGTGTCTTTCTGCCTGGACCGGTCTTCGTCGAGCTGGCCGACCGTCGCCAAAGCGGAGCATGTGGCGGTGCACCTGCTCGGTCAGCACCAGCAGGATGTCGCGCGGACGTTCGCCACCAGCGGCATCGACCGGTTCGCCGCCCATTCCCAGTGGCAGTACGGCCCGCACAGGGTGCCGCTGCTGCACGAGCCGATCGCCTGGTTGTTGTGCCGGGTACACCAGCGGGTGGTCGCCGGTGACCACGCGATCGTGTTGGCCCAGCCGGTGGCCGGAAGCCACGGCGAGGGCACCCCCCTGCTGTACCACGAGGGGCGGTACGCCGCCCTGAACCCCTCCACGAAGGAGTCGTAGGTGAAGCCGCCAATCATCCTGGACCGTCGGGCGTTGCTGTCCGCCGCCCTCGGCGCGGTCGCACTGGGCGTCACCGCTTGCGCCGCCGATGACACGCCCCAGGCGGCGCTCGCCCTGGGCGCACCGCTGCCCGATTCGGTGCCGAAGGGCACCAAGCTCGTCGTCGGCGACAAGGAACATCAGAAGGCGATCGAGTTCTCCGGCGAGGCGGAGAAGTTCTCGTTCGAGGTGGAGTGGGCCAACATCAGCGGTGGCCCGCAAACCCTGGAGGCGTTCCGGGCCAAGGCCCTCGACATCGGCTCGGTCGCCGACATCCCGCCGATCCACTCCCACTGGACGAACATCCCAACCAAGATCGTCGCTTCGAAGTTTCGGCAGGACCCACTGAACCACCCCATCTACCGCCTCGGCGTCGCACCCGGTGTCACGGTCACCACCCTCGCTGACATCCGTGGCAAGAAGGTCGCCTACAGCCCCGGACAGGCCCAGGGTGCGCTGGTGCTGCGGGTCCTGCACAAGGCCGGACTGGCCAAGGAGGACGTCAAACTGGTGGAGCTGCCGAGCACCGGTGACGTCTACGCCACCGCCCTCGCCAGTCATCAGGTCGACCTCGCCCCGATCGGGGGCGTGCAGGTCAAACGCTACGAGACCAAGTACGGCCGGGACGGCGCCACCACCATCGCCCACGGTCTGCGGGACGATCCAGGTCACCTGTACGTGCCGGCCACCGTCCTCACCGATCCGGGGAAGGCTGCCGCGATCCGCGAGTACGTGCAGGCCTGGGCACGGGCCTGGCGGTGGCGGGAGGCCAACCCGGACGAGTGGATCGAGCGCTACTACGTCAAGGACCAGGGACTCAGCGCCGAGGACGGCAAGTGGCTGGTCGAGAACGCCGGTGTGGCCGACATCCCGCCGAGCTGGACCGGCGCCATCGCCCGACACCAGGAAACCATCGACCTGCTAGCCAGAGAGACCGGGAACAAGAGGCTCGATGCCGCGGACCTGTACGACCGGCGGTACGAGTCGGTGGCCGCCGAGGCGCTCGCCGCGGAGAACCTCAGGTGACGGCCACGGTTCTCGCCCGCCTCCAGGGCACGACGACCCCGTCCGTCCGCAAACCGGGTCGCCGCCTGAAGCCGGGCCGTCCTATCCCGCTCGGAGCCGCGATCGGCCCGTTCCTGCTCCTGTCGGTGTGGGCGGCCGGCTCGGCGGCCGGCTGGATCGACCCCCGTACCCTGTCGGCGCCCTGGACCGTCGTGACGACCGCCGGCGACCTGATCGCCGACGGTCGGCTACAGGACAACCTGGCCATCTCGGCCCAGCGGGCCGGCTTGGGGCTCGTCATCGGCACCGTCATCGGCACCGTGCTCGCGGTGGTCGCCGGCCTCAGCCGGTGGGGTGAGGCGTTGCTCGACGGCCCCATCCAGATCAAGCGGGCCATCCCGTCACTCGCGCTGCTGCCGCTGCTCGTCCTCTGGTTCGGCATCGGCGAGCAGATGAAGGTCATCACCATCACGCTCGGCGTGTTCGTGCCGGTCTACATCCACACCCACAACGGGCTGCGCAGCATCGACAGCCGCTACGTCGAACTGGGCGAGTCGCTGCGGCTGCCGCGGGCGGTCTTCCTCCGCCGGATCGTGCTGCCCGGCGCGCTGCCCGGCTTCCTGCTCGGCATGCGGTTCGCGGTGGTGAACGCGTGGCTCGCTCTGGTGGTCGTCGAACAGATCAACTCGACAAGCGGGATCGGCTACATGATGCAACTGGCCCGTGAGTACGGCCAGACCGATGTGATCATCGTTGGGCTCGTGCTGTACGGCCTTCTCGGGCTGCTGTCCGACGGCGCCGTCCGGCTCGCGCAGAGGAGGGCGTTGTCGTGGCGACGAACCTTGGCGGACTGACGGCCACCGGGACGGTACGGGTCCACCGGCTGGTGCGCGGCTTCGGAAGCCGCGCTGTCCTGGACGGGTTCGACCTGGAGATCGGCTCAGGCGAGTTCGTCGCCCTGCTGGGCCGCAGCGGTTCGGGAAAGAGCACCCTACTGCGTGCACTCGCCGGCCTCGACAGCGATGCCGATGGCTCAGGCATGATCGACGTGCCGGAGAAGTCCTCGGTCGTGTTCCAGGATGCCCGGCTGCTGCCCTGGCAGCGCGTGCTGGACAACGTCGTTCTCGGCCTACGCAGATCCAATGCCCACGAACGCGGCCTGGCGGCCCTCGCCGAGGTCGGCCTCGCCGGGCGGGAGAACGCCTGGCCGAACGAGTTGTCCGGTGGTGAACAACAGCGGGTGGCACTGGCCCGGGCCCTGGTCTCCGAGCCGGAACTGCTGCTGGCCGACGAGCCCTTCGGCGCGCTTGACGCGTTGACCCGGCTGCGCATGCACGATCTGCTGCGCGAACTGTACGCCCGGCACCGGCCCACGGTGCTGCTCGTCACCCACGACGTCGACGAGGCCGTCACGCTGGCCGACCGAGTGCTGCTGCTCGACAGCGGACGGATAGCCGTCGACCTCACCATCGATCTCCCGGCGCAGCGCTCGCACCGGCAGCCGCAGTTCCTCGCGTACCGCGAAACGCTGCTGCGAGCCCTCGGCGTCAACCACTCGGAAGGATGACTCATGCTGCACCTCAACGCCTTCCTGATGGGCGTCGGCCATCACGAGGCGGCCTGGCGGCTGCCGCAGAGCAACCCGTTCGCGCAGACCGAGGTCGAGCACTTCAAGCGTCTCGCCCGGATCGCTGAACGCGGCAAGCTCGACTCGCTCTTTCTTGCCGACAGCCCGGTGCTGTGGAACAGCATCGGCCGGCGGCCGGGCGGCACGCTCGAACCGACCGTGCTGCTCGCCGCGCTCGCCGGCGTGACCAACCACATCGGACTGATCGCCACCGCCTCGACGACGTACAACGAGCCCTTCAACCTCGCCCGTCGGTTCGCGTCGCTGGACCACATCAGCGGCGGCCGCGCCGGCTGGAACATCGTCACCACCGCAGGCGAGCAGGCGGCCCGCAACTTCAACCTCGACGCGTTGCCCGCCCACCGGGACCGGTACGCGCGGGCCGCGGAGTTCGTCGAGGTGTCGCTCAAGCTCTGGGACAGCTGGGACGACACCGCGCCGCTCGGTGACAAGAACGCCGGACGGTGGGGCGACGACGACCTGCTCTACCCACCGGAGCATATCGGGCGACACTTCCGGGTGGCCGGTCCGCTCAACGTTCCCCGCTCGCCGCAGGGCTACCCGCTGCTGGTGCAGGCCGGGTCGTCGGAGGACGGCAAGGAACTGGCCGCCCGCTACGCCGAGGCCGTCTTCACCGCCCAACAGACCCTGGGCGAGGCCCAGGAGTTCTACCGCGACCTGAAGCGGCGTACCGAGCCGGCCGGCCGCGACCCGGACACCCTCAAGATCCTGCCGGGCATCGTCCCGGCGATCGGCGCCACCGAGGCCGAGGCCCGCGCGCTGGAGGACGAACTCGACCGGCTGATCAAACCGGAGTACGCCCGCCAGCAACTCGCCACCACGCTGCGGGTCGACCCGGACGACCTCGACCTGGACAAGGAACTCCCCGCCGACCTGCCCGGCGAGGACCAGATCGAGGGCGCCAAGAGCCGATACACACTGATCGTCACGCTGGCCCGGCGGGAACGGCTGACGGTTCGTCAGCTCATCGGCCGGCTCGGCGGCGGGCGCGGGCACCGCACCTTCGCCGGCACGCCGGAGCAGGTCGCCGACGCCATCGAGCAGTGGTACCGCAGCGGCGCGGCCGACGGCTTCAACATCATGCCACCGGTGCTGCCGTCCGGGCTGGAAGCCTTCGTCGACCACGTCGTGCCGATCCTGCAACGCCGCGGGCTGTTCCGTACCGAGTACACCGGAACGACCCTGCGCGAGCACTACGGGCTGCCCCGCCCGGCCAACCAGTTCACCCGGCAGCTCACGGCCGCGTCGCACTGACCTCGAAAGGACTCTCATGGCCAACTATCGGCCCTTCGGACGTACCGGTGTCCAGATCAGCTCGCTGACGCTCGGCGCGATGAACTTCGGTCAACGGGGCAACCCGGACCACTCCGACGGCATCCGCATCATCCACCGGGCGCTCGACGAAGGCATCAACTCCATCGACACCGCTGACGTCTACTCCCACGGCGAATCCGAGGAGATCGTCGGCAAGGCCCTCGCCGGCGGACGTCGGGACGACGTCTTTCTCGCCACCAAGTTCCACGGCCAGGTCGGCGACAACCCGCACCACCGGGGCAACTCGCGCCGCTGGATCGCCCGCGCCGTGGAGAACAGCCTGCGCAGGCTGAACACCGACTGGATCGACCTGTACCAGGTGCACCGACCGGAGCCCGACACCGACTTCGACGACACCCTTGGCGCGCTCAGCGACCTGGTCCGCCAGGGCAAGGTCCGCTACATCGGCACCTCCACCTTCGAACCGTCGGCCATCGTGGAAGGCCAGTGGATCGCGCAGCGACGCAACCGCGAGCGGGTGGTCAGCGAGCAGCCGCCGTACTCGATCCTGGCGCGCGGGATCGAACGCGAGGTGCTGCCCGTGGCCCAGCGGTACGGGCTGGCGGTGATTCCGTGGAGTCCACTCGCCGGCGGTTGGCTGTCCGGGCGCTACCACGGTGGGCTGGACGCCCCGATCTCCCGTCGCGTCGACCGGTTCCCCGCCCGGTTTGACCCGACCCTGCCGGCGAACGCCGCCAAGCTGGCCGCCGTCGACCAGCTTGCGACCCTCGCCGACGAGGCCGGGCTCTCCCTCATCCACCTGGCCATCGCGTTCGTCCTGGAACATCCCGCGGTCACCTCGGCGATCATCGGACCGCGCACCCTGGCCCACCTGGAGTCGCAGCTCGACGCCGCCAAGGTCACGCTGTCCCGCGACGTGCTGGACCGCATCGACGTCATCGTTCCTCCCGGCACCACGCTGAACCCCGCCGACGCCGGCTACCAGCCGCCGTCGCTGACCGACCCGGGGGTGCGCCGTCGCGGTCCCACGTCGGCGGCCCTCGTTGGAGGAGCCCAGTGACCAGCTTTTCCCCATCTCCCGAAGGAGTGCAGGAGCCATGACATTTCTGACAGGAGGCGCCTGGCGCCGTACGGTGGCCGGTATCGCAGCCGCCGTGCTTCTGGTCGGCCTACCCGCCGCCGCACCGGCTGCCGCCGCCACCAAGAAGGTCGACACCGTTCTGGAGTGGTACGACGTCACTGCGGTCGCCGTCGCAACCGGTACCCGCCCGCAGGTCACGAACAGCCGGGCGTGGGCGATCGGCTGGCTCGCCGCCGCCCGCGCGGTGCGTACGGTGCCCATCGGCACCGCACACCACTACCGGGACGCCGCGCTCGCGTCCGCGATCCACACCGCGCTGAGCAGTCTGATCCCTGAGGCCGCCCCCACCCTCGACGCGGCCCTACAGGCCACGTTGACCCGGATCCCCGACGGACGCGCCGAGGAGCGAGGCATCGCCGCCGGCCAGGCGCAAGCGCGGTCATTGCTCGCCCAGCGGGCCGGTGACGGTCTCGATTCCGCCTCGGTCAACCCGGCATACCCCGCGCCCGAACCGGCACCCGGAATCTGGCAACCCACCCCACCGAGCTTCGGAGCCGCCCAGCAGGCCGGAAACCGCTTCGCCACGCCGTTCCTGCTCGACCGGGTCGACCGCTACCGGCCTGCTCCACCGCCCGCGCTGGACTCGGCGCGTTACCGCACGGATCTTGCCGAGGTCCGCGCGTACGGTGCCGCCGACAGTGTGGTACGTACACCGCAACAGACCGACACGGCCACCTTCTGGCTCGGCTCGTCCCTGACTCTCTACACCGGGATCCTCCGCGCCGCACTCGCGCAGTCCACCCGGCACGTCGCCTGGCGGGCAAGCCTCGTAGCCGTCTTCCACGTGGCGCTCGTCGACACCCAGATCGCGACCTCCGATGCCAAGTACGCCTATCTACGCTGGCGACCTGTCACCGCCATCCGAGCCGGCGCCGACCCGGACTGGACGCCACTGCACACGACGCCCGCGCACCCGGACTACCCGAGCGGACACAACACCTACTCCGGTGCCGCCGAGCAGGTGCTCACCGCCCTGATCGGGCCGCGAGCGCGGGAGCCGTACACGATCGGCAGCCCCAGCCAACCCGGCGCCACCCGGACCTACCGCGACTGGCGGCGTCCCACGTTGGAGAACGTCGACGCCCGCGTCTGGTCGGGGATTCACACCCGGACCGCGGACGAGGCCGGCGTCGAACTCGGCCGTGACGTCGCCGCGCACGCCGTCCGCAACGCATCACTGCTGTTCCGCTAACGCCCGGGCGGGCGGCCAGCACCACGGGGATTGGTCCGGCGCGCTGTCGCAGCCGGACCAATCCCCGAATCGCCGGTCGTCGTCCGCGCGCCCAGGCCGGCGAAGGCCTTCGACACAGGCCCCACAGCGACCGTCGACAGGGCAAGGAGATCCGCTGATGAGCGTCGAGTTCCTCTGGTACATCCCCAACCAGGTAGAGCCGGGGCACCGCGGCGACGACATCGTCGACAACCACAACAGCCTCGACACCCTCACCACCCAGGCGCAGGCGATTGAAGACCACGGGTGGGGCGGCGCACTCATCGGGACCGGCTGGGGACGGCCCGATACCCTCACGGTCGCCACCGCCCTGGCCGCCCGGACCACGACCTTTCAACCACTGATCGCGATCCGCCCCGGCTACTGGCGCCCGGCGAACTTCGCTTCCGCTGCGGCGACGCTCGACCAGCTCAGCGGTGGACGAGTGCTGATCAACATCGTGTCGGGCAAGGACAACCTGGCAGCGTACGGCGACAGCGACGGCGACCAGGCCGACCGTTACGCCCGAACCAAGGAGTTCATCCGGCTCGTGCGCAAGCTGTGGACCCAGGAGAACGTCACCTACCAGGGCCGGCACTTCAGCGTCGCCGACTCCACCGTGTTGCCCCGACCGGTCGTTCGCGGAGACCGCAAGCACCCGCGGATCTACTTCGGTGGTGCCTCGCCCGCCGCCGAGAAGGTCGCCGCCACCGAGGCTGACGTCCAGCTCTTCTGGGGTGAGCCGCTCGACGGAGTCGCCGAGCGGATCGAGCGGCTCACGCAACTCAGTGACAGCCTCGGGCGTGAGCACGCCCCGCTGGAGTTCGGGCTACGGATCACCACGCTGGTGCGGGACACCACCGAGCAAGCATGGGCCGACGCTGAGGCGAAGGTCGCGCAGCTCGCCGGCCGGGTGGGGAACATCCACGGCTCTCCGCGCTGGCAGGCTGCCGTGGGTCAGCAGCGGTTGCTCGCCCTCGCCGCCCGGGGCGAGGTGCTCGACGGCAACCTTTACACCACGCCCGGCAGGTTCGGCGGCGGCGGTGCGGGCAGCACCTGGCTGGTGGGCTCGGCCGAGGACGTGGCGGCGTCGCTGCGCAAGTACCAAGGGCTGGGCATCTCTCACTTCGTGCTCTCCGACACGCCCTACCTGCCGGAGATCAAACGCCAGGGTGACCAGCTTCTGCCGCTGTTGCGCGGATGACGGACCGCACGCCGCTGGTGGTTCCGGCCACCAGCGGCGGCCTGCCCGCGAGTGCGGATCTCAGCCGGCTGCGGCTGGTGCCGGTGCGGCCAGGGCTCGGCGTGCGTATGCGCGGACGTCGGCGTCGGTGTCTGCGTCGGCGGCGGCCCGGAGCAGCGCGGCGACCTCGGGTCGGGCCGTCCAGCTACCGAGGACCCGAACCACGGCCCGCCGGACGTCGAGGTTGCCGTCACGCGCCGCGTCGAGCAGTGGCGGCACGGCAACCGAGGCGGGTGCCCCGGCGAGGCCGAGTGCCGCACCCTCGCGCACCTGCCACGTCGGGTCCGTGAGGCCGGCGACCGCCATGGCGGCCAGCGGTTCGGGGCAGCGCAGCGTGGCCGCCGCGCGGAGCGCCGCCGCCCGTACGAGCACGTCCGGGTCGGCGGCCAGCCGCGACACGGCGGGGATCGCGGCCGAATCGGCGAGGTCGCCAAGGGCGTGTGCGACGGCGATGCGTACCTCCCGGGACGGATCCGTGGCGGCGGATGCGAGGCTCGCGGTGTCGCGGTGGCGGACCAGGCCACGAACAGCCTGAGTGCGTACGCCGGCGGCCTGGTCGGCAAGTGCGGCGGTGAAGTCGGCGCGTTGACCGGCCCCGGTGACCCGCAGGAGTTCCACGACGAGAGCGCGGACGGTGACGTCCGGGCTGGCGGTGTACACGCGGAGCGACTGCCCGATGTCGGCGGGCAGAATGTCGGCGAGTTCCCGCAGACCGGCAACGGCGGCGACGCGTACCGTGGGATCGTCGTCGGCGAGTGCGGCAACCAGTGCCGGCGCGGTGCCCTCGGGTGCGGACTCGGTAAGGGCCAGCAACGCGGTGCGCCGTACGTCGGCGTCCGGGGCGCTCAGGTACGGCTCCAGCACATCAAGGCTCGGCTGCTGCTCGGCGAGGCGGAGCACGGCCAGCACCGCGCCGTCGGCGGCGGGTACGGAGGCCGGCTCGCCGTGGGCGACGATGTGCTGGTCGGAGCGTCCCGGACGGTCGAGCTGAACCGCGATGACCTCCTCGATGCCGGCGGCCGGTGGGGTGAAACCTTCGACTGGCACCAGGTACGGCGCGACCTGCCGCTTGCGGAATCGCATGGTGCCCTGTGCGTCTCGGCTGAGGTTGAGGTGGCAGAACCAGTCGTCGTCGTTGCGCTGTGGCAGGTCGGCCCGGTCGTGGTAGAGACCCCATCTGCTTTCCGTCCGGACGAGCGAGGCCCGGGCTGCCATCTCGGCACAGTCACGGATGAAGGTCACCTCGGCGCAGCGCATCAGCTCGTGTGGCGTCCGCGCACCCAACGCGGCGATCTCGGCGCGCATCCGGTCGAAGGTCTCGACGGCGATGTCGAGCTTGGCCGCGGTCTTCGGCGGGGCCAGGTAGTCGTTGACCATCCGGCGCAACTTGTACTCGACCTGCGGCTGCGGTAGCCCGTCGGGGTTGGCGAGGGGCCGGTACACGAGCGCGTGGGCTTCCGCGACCTGGTCGGCCGGCAAACCGGTCGGCCTGACGAACGAGCCGGCGGCGTGCGTCCCGGCAAGGTCACCGAAGACGAAGGCGCCGATCATGTAGTTGTGTGGCACGCAGGCGAGATCGCCGGCGGCGTAGAGACCGGGGACAGTGGTGGCGCCGTTCTCGTCCACCCACACTCCGGAGGCCGAGTGCCCACCGCAGAGCCCGACCTCGGAGATGTGCATCTCGACGTCGTGGCTGCGGTAATCGTGGCCACGACCGGCGTGGAAGGTGCCCCGAGTGGGACGCTCGGTGGAGTGCAGGATGCCTTCAAGGGCGGAGATGGTCTCCTCGGGCAGGTGGGTGAGTTTCAGGTAGATGGGGCCACGTGCGGAGGCGATCTCGCGGGCGACCTCCGCCATCATCTGTCCGGACCAGTAGTCGCAGTCGACGAACCGGTCGCCCCGGTTGTTGACCTGGTAGCCGCCGAAGGGGTTGGCCACGTACGCGCAGGCGGGGCCGTTGTAGTCCTTGATCAGAGGGTTGATCTGGAAGCATTCGATGCCGGACAGCTCGGCGCCGGCGTGATAGGCCATGGCGTAGCCGTCACCGGCGTTGGTCGGGTTCTCGTAGGTGCCGTAGAGGTAGCCGCTCGCCGGCAGGCCCAGGCGTCCGCATGCTCCGGTGGCCAGGACCACCGCGCCGGCGGTGACGGTGACGAATTCGCCGGTGCGGGTGTGCAGGCCGGCGATCCCGACGGCGCGGCCTTTGTCGGTGAGAACCCGTACCGGCATGACGCGGTTCTCGATGCGCACCCGCTGCCGCATGGAGCGTTCCCGCAGCACCCGGTAGAGAACCTTCTTGATGTCCCGGCCCTCGGGCATGGGCAGTACGTAGCTGCCGGAGCGGTGCACCTGGCGGACCGCGTACTGACCGTGGGCGTCCTTTTCGAACTTCACGCCGTAGCGTTCCAGCCGGCGGATCATGTCGTGGCCGCGACTGGCGGTCTGGTAGATGGTGCGCTGGTTGACGATGCCGTCGTTGGCGCGGGTGATCTCGGCGACGTACTCCTCGGGCGTGGCTTTGCCGGGGATGACCGCGTTGTTCACCCCGTCCATGCCCATGGCGAGCGCGCCGGAGTGACGTACGTGAGCCTTCTCCAGGACCAGGACCTGTGCGCCGGCCTCGGCGGCGGAGATCGCGGCCATCGTGCCGGCGGTGCCACCACCCACGACGAGCACGTCACAGTCCAGTTCGAGGCGGTCGGTCAGGGACGGGACCTGCATGGTTGTGCCTCCAGGGCGGCCAGGATGCGGGTACGGGCGGTGGCCACCTCGGCCGCGTCGCGGGCGGCCAGGTCGCGGGGCGCCGGCACGTCGATCAGCTCCCGGATACCGCCAGGGGTGAGTACGGCGACTCGGTCGCCGAGCAGCAGAGCCTCGTCGACGTCGTGGGTGACGAACACGACGGTGGGGGACGTCGCGCTGAGCACCTCGATCAGCAGTCGTTGCATGGCGGCGCGGGTCTGCGCCCTGCCCTGATGAACCAGCAGACCCGGCCAGGCCACGAACTGGGACAGGGCGGCGACGGAACCGGACTCCAGGGCGGTCGCGCCGACCTGTGGCTGCTGGTTCTCGGTCTTGAAGTCTTTACCGGGATCGAGTCCGGCCTTGCGCGCCGCCTGCACGAGCAGGCCGTGCCCGGCCGAGCCGATGCTGGCGGACACTGTCTGTCCCTTAAGGTCGGCGAGGGTGCGAATGTGCGAGTCCGGTGCCACGACGATGCTGTTGAGCCCGCCGCGCACGTTGTATCCGGTAACCGAGATCAGTTGGGTACGGGTTTCGGCATCCTGCTGTCCGCGCGCGCCATTGATCAGCAGCGGGTAGTCGCCCATCGATCCGATATCGATCTTTCCGGCTATCATCTGTGCCGTGATGGGGGCGCCGGTGTCGTAGTCCTGCCAGGTGACCGTATACGTCCTGCCGGTCCTCGCGCCGAGTTCGGCCAACCGCTTCTCGAAGTAGCCCTGAGCGCGGAGCAGCGTGCCGGCGGTTACGGTGTTGATGGTCTTCGACTGGTAGCCGACCACGACGGTCTCGGTGGTGTCGTCGCCCCAGGCGCCGGCCACGGAACAGCCACCGGCGGTGAGAGCCAGAACGGTGATGCAGGCGGCAGTCTTGCGCATGGCAGGGTCCTTCACCTGAGCAGGTAGGGCATGTTGACGGTCACCGCGGAGGTGGGGCAGCGGGCGGCGCACGGTCCGCAGTACCAGCATTCGTCGACGTGCATGTACGCCTTGTTGGTGGTGGGATCGATGGCAAGAGAGTCCAGTGGGCAGATGTCGACGCACAACGTGCAGCCGTCGATACACCGGCTGGCGTCGATCGTGACCGGAACATCGAGGCGTTGCGGAACCAGCGGCATGGCCTGCTCCTCAGGCGGGATGGGATTGGGCCCGGTGGATCGGGCCGTGCATGGTGATGCGGTCGCCGCGGAACCTGATCCACTCCAGGTCGACCGGACGACCGTCGGCGAGATGGGTGAGGCGTTCGACCATCAGCAGAGCGGCCCGGTCTGCGGTGTCGAGCAGGACGGCGGTGTGCGGGTCGGCGTTCACCGCCTCGAACGAGAGGTCAGCGGTGCCCAGCGGTTGGCCGGTGAGCTGCTCGATGAGGCCGAAGATGTCGCAGTTGGCCAGGTCGGCGGCCAGCAGTGGCTCGCCGACGTCTCGGGGCAGGTAGGTCAGATCCAGCGACAGCGGCGCACCACCCAGCTGCCGGACGCGCTCGATGTAGACGACATGTTCCCCTTGGGGCAGCCGGAGCCGGTGAGCGACCGCGGATGGCGCCCGGATGATGGCGACCGCGCGCACCTCGTTGCTGATCTCGCCATGCTCGTGCAGCGTCTCGGCCAGACCCATGAGCCGGTGCAGCCCGTGCGGGTACTTGCCGGTGACCACGGTCGTGCCGATGCCCGGGACCCGCTCCACAAGCCCTTCGGCGACCAGCAGGGAGAGCGCCTCTCGGACGGTGTTCCGCGAGACGGCGAACTCGCGGCACAGCTGTTCCTCGCGTGGCAGTGCGCCGGTGCCGAACGAGCCGGCAAGCGCCTGGTGACGTAGCACATCGGCGACCTGCCTGGCCTGATCCGCCCGGCGTCGCCGCGCGTCGAGCAGACTGGGGGCTGGCGGTGACTGCGTGGCGCTCATTGCCCCTCCTTGGCCGGGTGGCGACTGGTCCGCACAACCTACTTAGCAGATAGGAATAGGCGGAAGGGCGAACGGGTTCCGCCACCGAGATGGCCCCGAACACGGCGATTGGGCTGCACGAATGCAGCCCCGGGCGGACGTTACGCCACCCCCGCCGTCCGTATGCCGAGACGGAGGCGGTGGCTCTGCCCGGCTGGGGCGCCCCGGGGCATAGCGGGGGCGGCCCGCTGTCCACCGCCGCGCCGAGGCGCGCCACCCGTTCGGCGAGCAGTTCCTGGAACACCCTTTGCGGCTGCCGAAGCGGCGGAAGGGACCCGCCGGGCGGATCCGTAGTCACGGTTGGCGTAGTGGGCGGTACTGCGGTTGTCCCAGAGCGGAATCGGCCCTGGACACCGGTGTTGTATCCAGGCCCGATTCCAACGCCGCCGGTCGTCGGCTGGGCGCCGGTGCGGCCCGGTGAACGTTTCTGGACACCGCCGTCCGGCGATTCTCGGTCGGGTTCAGCCGCGGGGGCGTAGCTGGACGGTGGGCAGGGCCGGGGCCGGCAGGGGAGCGGGTTGGCCGTCGGGGTAGGGACCGAACCGGGGGTAGGGCGCATGGTCGGGATAGCTGCCGCTGGTGGGCGGGTCGGCTGGTTCTGCGCCGATCTCGGCCTGCCAGGCCGCGCGGTAGGCGACGATTTCGTCGTGGGTGCGGCCGATGAAGTTCCACCACATCACGATCTGCTCTCCCAGCGGTACGCCGCCGATGAGCATCGCCCGTACCGGGGCGTCCCCGGCCTGGAGCAGGAGGGAGTCCGGTCCGACGGGCTGGTAGGCCAGGTGGCCCGTCGGCACCGGGGTTCCGTTGAGAACCAGGTTCCCGGTGTCGAGCAGCACGCCGTGCTCGAAGGTCGGATCCAACTCCAGCTCTACCCGGGCTCCGGCCTCCAGCAGGATCTCGGCGGCCAGTAGTGGCGGGGTGTGGGTACGGACCGGGGAGGTGGAACCGGCCATCGACCCGATGGGAACCCGTAGCACGGCTCCGGTCAGCTCCACCGGTTCCGGTGTGTGGTGCTCGAAGGTCGGGGTCATGTGTCGGGTGGTCTCGGGTAGGGCGTACCACAGTTGCACCCCGTGCAGGTTCGTGGTGTCGGGGGTGGAGAACTCCTGGTGGGAGATGCCGCGCCCGGCGATCATCAGGTTGATTTCTCCGGGGCGGACGATCGCCTGGTAGCCGGCGGAGTCGAGGTGGGAGATCTCGCCGGTGAACAGCCAGCTCACCGTCGCCAGGCCGGTGTGGGGGTGGCGGGCCACGGTCATGCCCCCGGATTCGGAGACCAGGTCCGGGCCGTAGTGGTCGGCGAAGCACCAGGAGCCGATCAGGGACCGTGCCCGTTGTGGCAGGGTCCGGCGTACGGTCATCGCCCGCGGTCCGCCCAGGGGCACCATGCGCGGGGTCAGCAGTTGGGTGGTGGTCCGGGCAGGGTCCTCGGCGCAGACCACTTCCTGTGGGTTCACGTCCAGGTTGGTCATCGCGCGCCTGCGGTGCTGACGGTGCAGCCGTATGGGGTGATCATGGAGGCTCCTCGTCGTCGCGGGCCAGCGCCAAGGGTGCGATCCTAGCCGGCAGACAACGTGTTGCCCGTCCCCGTCAAGATCTACGGCGCGGAGCGGGCCGAAGGGAAATGGTGCAGCTGATGGGCCGTGACGATTTCCGGCGGGTGCGGATCGACAAGCAGCATCCGGGTGTCTACCGGGCCCAGCTCGAGGTCGCCAAGGCGGTCAGGTCGGCGGTAGAAGCGGCGGGTCTTGGCCGGACCCTGGTCGAGCTGGTGAACATCCGGGTCTCCCAGATCAACCGGTGTGCGTACTGCCTTCACGTCCATGTCCGTGACGCGCTGCTTGGCGGCGAGACCTCGCAACGGCTCGCGGTGCTGCCGGCCTGGCGAAACACCGACCTGTTCACTGCCAAGGAACGCGCCGCGTTGGCGCTTGCGGAGTCGCTGACCACGCTGCCCGACGATCGGATGCAGGAGCATGACTACGCCGAGGCCGGCGATGTCTTGAGCGCGGAGGAGATTTCCGCGATCAGTTGGGTGACGATCGCGATAAATTCGTTCAACCGGCTGTCCATCATCAGCCGTCACCCGGTCAAGCCCCTCCACCCCGTCACGCCGAACGCTGCCCCGAGGAGCGCGCCATGAGCCTGCAGGTCATCGACGTGCCCGAGCGGCAGCGCTACGAGGTCGTCCGTGACGGGCGGGCACTGGGCCTCGCCGCGTACCAGAAGACCGACCAGCTCGTCGTGTTCACGCACACGGAGATCCATGGCGACGATCCGCGTAACACGTTGTCCGAATCGTAACGCCTGGACCTACGCCAGGACGCGCGCGTGCTGGTCGCCCGGTCGGAGTCTGGGCAAGTGGA
Source organism: Micromonospora lutea (assembly GCF_016863535.1). Classification (GTDB taxonomy): domain Bacteria; phylum Actinomycetota; class Actinomycetes; order Mycobacteriales; family Micromonosporaceae; genus Micromonospora; species Micromonospora lutea. The sequence continues at coordinate 26,533 of NZ_BOPB01000034.1, read as the reverse complement.
AGCTGACGTCCGCTGCACCGACGCCGCCGCTGGGTGAGGATGGACCACATGGAGCCAACAGTGGTGGACAACCCATCGGCCGGGCGGTTCGAGATCGTCGTCGACGGGCAGGTGGCCGGGTTCGCGGAGTACCGGCGCAGGAAAGGAAACGTCTCCTTCACCCACACGGTGATCGAGTCGGACTTCGAGGGCCGAGGCCTGGGCTCGCAGCTGGCCCGGGGTGCACTGGACGCCGTCCGCGAAGAGGGATCTGGGGCCCTGCCGTTCTGCCCGTTCATCCGCGGCTACATCCAACGTCACCCGGAATACCTCGACCTGGTGCCTATCGACCAACGGACCCGGTTCGAACTCGCGCCGGCATCCGCCGAGCCCGACGTCAACTGACGGTTCGACCCGCCGGCCGGCCGCCGCGCGCCTCAGTGGCCGGCCGGGGGCGCCGATCGACAGGCCAGAGGTTCGAACGCGACGACGAGCCGTGGGCCGACGCCGTCCACACCTGGCTCCCGGCGCTGCAGGCCCCGCACCGGCGAGTTGCGTTCGCCTTGCGGCGGGGGCGGCTCAGAGAGGTCCCGGGAGGATGTCCGCCGGCTGGGCCTACCGTACGGTGATCGTCGCCGTGTGTGGTGTGTTGTCGGCCGAGTTTCCGACGTACACGGCGTACGCCCCTGCCTTGATCGCGAAGCGTTGGGTGCCGTAGTCCCACACGCTGAACGGGTGGTTCGTCGCTGCCGGGTCGATGGTGATCTGCACCGGCTTCGACTCGCCGGGCGCTACGAACACCTTCTGAAAACCGACGAGCCGCTTGGGTGGCTGGCCCGGCACCGGAACGCCGAGATAGACCTGCACCACCTCGGCCCCAGCCACCGGGCCGGTGTTGGTCACCGACGCCGTCACGGTCACCGGCGCACGCGCGCCGTCCGGGGCGTGCACCGTCACGTCGGTGATGTCGAAGCTGGTGTAGGACAGACCGTGCCCGAAGCCGAACAGGGGCGTGATGCCCTGCGCCTGGAACCAGCGGTAACCGATCTCCAAGCCCTCGGAATAGCGGATCACCGGGTAGCCGTCGCCCTCGTCGGTACCGGGATACCGCTCCGGGTGACCGGCATACAGGGTGTCCGCCTCCGACCTGGGGTACGACGTGGGCACCTTGCCGGACGGGTTCACGACACCGAAGAGCAGATCGGCGACGACGTGCCCATCTTCGGCGCCCTGGTTCCACACCTCCAGCACCGCCGGGGCCTTGTCGATCCACGGCATCAGCACCGGGTTGCTGTCCTTCAACACCACGACCGTCGTGGGATTGACCCCCAGCAGTTCCTCGATCATCCGGTTCTGCTCGTTGAGCATGTTCGCATCCCGCTGATCCGCGCCCTCGGTCGCCACCAGACCCGCCATGATCACCACCACGTCGGCCGCACTGGCCGAGTTCTTCGCCTCGTCCAGATTCGACAGGTCGTCGGCGACGGTCACTTTGGTCACCGTGGCGGACGAACCGAGTTCGCGAAGCACGTCACGCATGCCGTCCAGAGGACGGACGGTGTACAGGGGGATGACCTTGGAGGAGCCGCCGCCGCCCAGGCACGCCTCGTCGACGAACGTGGACTGGCCGATGATGACGATGGCACCGGCGTCCCGGCGTAGCGGCAACACACCGGAGTCGTTCTTGAGCAGGACGGCGATCTGCGCCCCGATGGTGCGGGCGACTGCGCCGTGCGCCCGGGCGTCGATCTCGCCCGGATCGTACGGGCGCTCGAACTGCCCGAACCGGAACATCTGCGTGTAGCGGCGGACCAGAGCCCGGTCGACGGTTTCGATCTCCAGGCTGGTGTCGTTCAGGGCCGCCTTGACGTTGGTTTCGTTGAGCCACTTGGCGTCCGGCATCTCGTGGTCCATGCCGGCGTTCAGCGACGGTGCGGCGGAGCGGCACGACCAGAAGTCGGACTGGACGTACCCCTCGAAACCCCATTCCGTCCGCAGGATGTCGGTCAACGTGTGGCGGTACTCGGTGGCGTACACGCCGCGTATGCGGTTGTAGGCGCTCATGATCGCGCCGATTCCGGCGTCCTTGACGAGCATCTCGAACGGCAGCAGATAGAGCTCACGCAGCACGTGCTCGTCGACCTCGACGTTGGCCCGGAACCGCTCGTACTCCTGGTCGTTGACCACGTAGTGCTTGCCCATGGCGATCACGTCGTGTGCCTGGATCGCCTTGGTCACCGCCACTCCCATCACCCCGGTGAGGTACGGATCCTCGGAGAAGTACTCGAAGTTGCGGCCAGCGATCGTGGTGCGGTGCAGGCAAACGCCCGGGCCTTCCAGGACGTGCTGGCCCAATGTGGCCGTCTCGGAGCCGATGATGTCGCCGTAGGCGTACGCCAGCTCGGGGTCGAACCCGGCAGCGAGGCCGATGGTCATCGGCAGGGAGGTGGCCGGCGGGCTCGGCGTGCCGTCGCCCATGCCGACTCCCACCGGACCGTTGGTGATTCGGAAGCGCGGGATCCCCAGTTCGTCGATCGCGGTGACGTGCCGCTCCACCCGGATCTGGGCGGCGAGTTGCTCCAGGCCCGTCTCGGAGTCTGTGGCCTGCGCCGCGAGGGCGTAGATGTCGATGGTCTCCATGGCGCCGTGCAGCTGGGCGATCTTCTGCTCCAGCGTCATGGCCCGGACGAGCTTCTCGGCGCGCTCTCGGGGCGGCAAGGAGGTGTTCTGCCACGGATGAGTCAGGTCTGACAAGTCGAATCCCTTCGATGACGTGGGTAGGCGCAGTTCACCATGGCCGGCCGACCCGATCCGGGTCGTCCTCAACCGGCGAAGAGCCGCACCGGAATGCCCTTGACTCCCACCTCGGCGCGGAAGAGGCATCCGGCCAGCGGGTCCTCGCGGGTGTCGATGTTCTCCTGTGAGGTGGTGATGAACAGCTGGTCGAGGTGCTCGCCGCCGAAGGTGCAGGCGGTCACCTTGCGTGCCGGCACCGCGAGCTTCTCCACCAGCACGCCGTCGGGGCTGTAACGGTGGACGGCGCCACCGTTGGACACGGCCGTCCAGACGCCGCCGTCGGCGTCGACGGTGAGCCCGTCGGGACGGCCGCCGTCCGGCAGTTCGACGAAGGTACGCCGGTTGGTCAACCCGGTGGCGGTGTCGTAGTCGAACACGGAGATGGCAAGGGTCGCGGTGTCGTTGTAGTAGGCCCGCGAACCGTCGGGGCTCCACTCCAACCCGTTGGAGACCGTGACGTGCTCCAGCACGACCTCCACGGAGCCGTCCGCGGTGAGCCGGTAGAGCGCGCCCGCGCCGACCGACTGGTCGTAGGCCATGGAACCGCAGTAGAAGCGGCCGTCCGGGTCGCAACCGCCCTCGTTCATCCGTACGCCGGGATCGCTCCACACCTGCGGCAACGACGTCACCGTCCCGTCGGGGTCCTCCAGAGCGAAGCCGCGCGCCACACCGATCACCGCACCGCCGCCGCGCCGGGGCCGGACCGCTGCGGCGACCGAGCCGACGTGGCGGCGTTCGAGCGAGCCATCGCTCATCAGGCACATGACGTCTCCGGCCAGCATGTCCACGAACCGCAGGCCACCCCAGCCCTCGTACCAAACCGGGCCCTCACCGTGGTAAACGACAGGTCCGGTCACCGATTCCACCCGCATCGCACCATTCTGCCTTGACGCACCGCCGGGGCAAGCTGAGACAGTAGGCCGGTGATCTCGCCACCAGACTTTTCGACGGATCCCGCCCCCACGCTGGTCGTGCTGGGCGCGGCCGGTGATCTCGCCGCTCGCCTGCTGCTGCCGGGCCTGGCCGGGCTGGTGAGTCGGCGTGGGCTGGAGATCGAGCTGATCGGCAGCGACCGGCTCGACTGGGACAATGACCAGTGGCGGAACCGGGTACGGCAGATTTTCGCCGCGGAGCCGCAGGACACGCCACAGCTTCGTACGATCGTCGACACGACGCGCTACGTGCCGGCCGATGTCACCGTCAGGGAGGATCTCGTCCGCCTGCTGAACGCATGCTCGTCGCGCTCGCTCATCCTGTACTTCGCGTTGCCGCCCGCTGCCACGGAACGGGCCTGCCGGGCACTCGCGGGAATTGATCTGCCACCGACGACGCGTCTGGTGATGGAGAAGCCGTTCGGCGGTGACCTGGCCAGCGCCGAGTTCCTCAACCAACTGGTCACCGGGTTGGTGCCGGAGAGCCAGATCTTCCGCGTGGATCACTACCTCGGCCTGTCGACCGTGCTGAACCTGTTCGGGTTGCGCTTCACCAACCGGATGCTTGAGTCGGTTCTGAACTCCAACCACGTCGCGAGTGTCGACATCCTGCTGGAGGAGAGCCTGGCATTGGAGGGCCGGGCCGGCTACTACGACGGCGCCGGCGCCCTGGTCGACATGCTGCAGAGCCACGCCCTGCACGTCCTGTCCCTGCTGACCATGGAGCCGCCGAGCACCCTCAGCGCCCGGGACGTTCGCGACGGCGCCGCAACGGTGTTGCGAGCTACCCGGGTGTGGGACAACGATCCGGTACGCGCCAGCCGGCGGGCCCGGTACACCGCCGGGAGGGTGGGCGGAAAGGTGGTGCCGTCGTACGTGGACGAGGACGGTGTCGATCCGGCCCGGCGAACCGAGACCTTCGCCGAGATGGTGGTCGAGGTGAACACCTGGCGTTGGGCCGGTGTGCCGTTCCGGCTGCGCACCGGCAAGGCGCTGCGGAACCTGGACAAGCGTGTGGTGATCACCTTCAAGAAGCCCAACTGGATTCCCGAAGGCCTGCACGGCTACCAGCGGCCCGACCGAATTCACATCGGGCTGGATCCTGAGACGCTGCGGTTGGACTTCAACCTCAACGGCCCCGGAGAGCCGAGGACCGTCGGACGGGCCGGCATGGAAGTGGACCCGGAGCCGGGAGACCTGCCCGCCTACGGCCAGGTGCTCGCCGGGGTGCTCGCCGGTGACCCGACTCTGTCGGTACGCGGCGACCAGGCCGAGCAGACGTGGCGGATCGTCGAACCGGTACTGCGCGCCTGGCGCGACGACGCCGTGCCGCTGGAAGAGTACGAGGCCGGCAGCGACGGCCCCACCGCCGCATAGCTACTCCTCCCGCCGCCTTGGGAACGTATCCTGGAACGCCTGTTCGGGGTCGACCCCGGCGAACACCATGACGTCGGCCGCGACCATCCGGATGCTGGCGTACGCGGCGGCGAGCGGTGATCGGGCCGGCACCTGCCCGCCGTGCTCGACCAGCCACCTCGCCAGTTCCGCGGCCCGGTCGGCGGCGTGCTGCCGATTGGGCCGGTCCCCCGGGTCCGTGGCGAGGCCGTCCATCGCGGCCGCCAGCTGCCGGACCACGGCCGCGAGCGGGGCGCGGAGGGGGCCCTCAATGGCCAAGGCCGTACGGGCGAGCATGAGGCAGCTACCGGCGAGCAGATCGAGATGATCCGCGCGCTCCCGTTCGGCCACGACCAGTCCCGCCCGCCGCCGCCAGGTCAGCGAGTGGCGGACGATCCGGTCGCTGGCCTTCCGGGTCGTGCTGAGCGCGGCGAGCTTGTCCCGCAGGTCCCGCAGCTTCGTCGTGGCAGCCGCCGCGCGCTGCTCGTCACCGGATTCGAACGCGTCGGCGGTCATCCTCAGGGCGTCCGCCAAGCTGGACAGGACTGCGGCCTCGGCATGCCTCAGTAACCGCAGCGGTTCCGGGGCGAACAACACCTGGCTGAACACGACTGCGACCCCGGCGCCGATGAACGCGTCCACCAACCGGTCCCATCCCTGCTCCGGCTGCCCGAAGACGGTGACGAGGATCGCCGCAACGGCGGCCTGGGCCTGGATGATCCGGGCATCATTCACCAACCGGGCAACCAGCATCGCGAGGAACGCCGCCACCGCCAGGGTCCAGGCACCACCTCCGACCAGCCAGACCGCTGCCTCGCCGACAAGAACGCCGATCAGGACGCCGGTCAGCAGCCGTACCGCGTTCGAGCCGCGGCGTCCCTGGGTGGCGTTCAGCCCGATCGCCGCCGCGACCGGGGCGAAGAACGGCTCCGCGTGGCCCGCCACATGCACGGCGATCAGCCAGGCCACGACCGCGGCCGCGCTCTGCTGTGCCAGCGGCCATGCGACGCTGATCCACCGCCGTGACATCGTCCACCCCATGGTGTCGCCCCACGTGTTCGTGGCCCTGTTCATTCTGGTTCAAAACTCGCCGCTGTCGACCGCGTCGACGACACGCCGCTGCGGGGTGGCCTACGGCCGACCGGGGCCGCCGATGGCGGGCGGGCCGATCGCACCGAGGTTATAGTTTGCCCTCATGGTGGACGTTGCCGGCGGCCGGTCCGACGGCTCCGTGGACCGGCCCGGCCTCGATCAGCTGATCGGCCGGTACCTCGCACCGGCGGTACCGGTGCACCGGGAGGACTCGACGGTCGAGATGGTCGTCGACGGCCGGCAGTGGATGCTGCGGATGCGCGAGTTGCTCGGCTCGGCCGGCCCCGGCGACGCGGTGTACATCTGTGGGCTCCAGCTCGACCACAACATGGACCTGACCGGGCGGAAGCCGGGCGAGCCGGGGTACGAGCCGCTCGGCGAACTGCTGGCCGGACTGGCCGAGCGCGGCGTGGACGTACGAGTGGTGCTGGCCGGAGCGGTCGTGGCCAGCAGCCTGAGGAATCTCAAGATCGGGCCGTTCCGGGACAACGTACGCACCGCGCACCGGCTACGGCACTGGCGGTCGGCAAAGGCACCGGCCGGGCAGCAGCCGCTGCGGGGCCGGGTGCTGCTCGACTGGTCCGGTTCCGGTATCGGCACCAATCATCAGAAGTTCACGCTGGTGCGGCGTGACAACGAGATCACCGCTGCGGTCGGCGGATTCGACTACGCCGCCAACCGCATCGACGAGTTTCCGCACCGCCGGCTGACCGTCCGTGGCGGACGCTGGGGATGGCACGACGCGGGCGCCATCGTGCGGGGGCCGGCGACCGCCGACGTCTGGCACGTCTTCCGGATGCGCTGGATCAACGGAACGAGCCTGCCCCGCCGCCGGTTCATCTGGACACCGCGGCGCTTCCCCGTCCTCAACCCGTCACTGATCACATCCGAGATCCCACCGGCGGCGCCGCAGCCACAGGCTCCGGCGTCGGGCGTCGCCGTCCAACTGCTGCGCTCGGTGGGGCCCTGGTACGTCGACTCGCTCGTGCCATGGGGTCGGCGACACTACACCTCGGTGCCACCGGAGGGCGTCCAGGAGGTCTACCTGGCCCTGGTCCAGGCGATCGGCGCGGCGCGCAGGTACGTCTACATCGAGGATCAGTACTTCCAGGAGTACCCCGGCGGGGACGACCGCTACGGGCTCTACCCCCACCTGCGCGCGGCCGCCATGCGAGGGGTCAAGGTGATCCTCGTCGGCTCGGGCACCCGCGACCCGGCCGAACGCGCACCGCTGATCAACCGTACGCTCAACCAGGATCTGCAGGACCGGCTCATCGAGCCGCTGCCGCCACACCTGCGCCGCACCGTGGGACTCTGGCGGGTGAATCACCTGACCGTGCACGCGAAGCTCGTCATCGTCGACGACGTGTTCGCCAGCGTCGGATCGGCGAACTTCTTCAGCCGGTCAATGGCGGGAGTCGACACCGAACTGACCGTCGCGACGGTGACGACCGGCACCGCGGTGCGCGACCTACGGGTCCGGCTCTGGGCCGAGCACCTTCGTACCCCCCTGACCGACCCGGCGCTGCGTACTGCCCTGGAAGATCTCGACCTCGCCCTCGGCGCCTTCCGGCTCGAGTGGCTGCCGCCCGACGCGCCGGCCGGCACCTGGCGTTGCCCCGGCATGCCGGCCGGTTTCGCTCCGCAGGAATCCGTGCTGACCCTGGTCGGACCACCGTGATGAGAGAGCCCAACAGGAGCGACTGGGCGCACCACAGCCCCGCCAACCCTATTGCGGGCCCGTCGTGTCCGCCGCGGCCGGAGTCCCGTTGGTCTCGGCGGCGCGGCGCTGCGCCGTCTCGGCCACCATCGCCCGGAAAGCCTTCTCGGTCAGCGGGTAGGCCAGCATGACCAGGACCGCGCCAATGATCAGCGCGGCCGGGACGATCCCGGCAGCCACCCGGATCGAGGTGACCGCCGCGTCGGTCTGGCTGACGCCGCCGGAGATGTAACCACCGACACCGATGGTGTACGCCGCGAGGGCGCCGCCGACGCCCTGCCCCGCCTTACGGGTGAACGACAGCACGGCGTAGCTGCTGCCCTCGGCCCGGACGCCGCTGCGCCACTCGCCGTAATCGACGGTGTCTGCCTGGAACGCGAAGATGAGCGTGTTGGTGATGCCCAGCCCGACGCCCAGCACGGCGAAGGCCAGGGTGCCCAGCCACGGCTGTGCTCCGGGAGCCAGGGCCAGCCCGACGCCGCCGACGGCGGCAACCACGCCGCCAGCCAGGAAGCCGCCCTTCTTGCCCAGCACGTCGATGACCTTGGGCAGCGCGAGGGCAGACACGATCATGCCGACGTTCTGCGCGACGACCAGCACGATGTACAGCTTCGCGTCGCTCAGCACGTCGCGGGCGTAGTAGACCCCCACCGTCTGCAACGAGAACATGCCAGCTAGACACAGCAGAGTGGATACGCACAACACGATCAGCGGACGGTTGTGGCGCATCATGGCCAGCGTGCGACCCATGCTGACCTTTGCGGTGCTGCGATGCACCGATTCCCGGGAGGTGGCGAAGGTGCCCAGGTACAGGACGAAGCCGATCACGCCGAACGCGACGGTGATGGCCGTCAGCGACCGCTGCAGATTGTCCGCACTCTGGATCTGCGGCGCCACGACGACGGCGATGAGCAGGATGGTGAGGCTGGAGGCGACCATGCGGGCGGTGGAGAGCTTGGCGCGTTCCTCGGGCAGCTGCGTCATCGCGGCCGAAAGGGAGCCGTACGGGATGTTCACGAAGCTGTACGCGAGGCTGAACAGGGCGTACGACACGTACGCGTACGTCACCTTCGCCCCCGGGCTCAGGCCGCTCGGGATCGTGAACAGGGCGACGTTGAGCGCCAGTAGTGGAATCGATCCGAACAGCACGTACGGGCGGAACCGTCCCCACCGCGTGGACGTGGAGTCCACGATCCGGCCGGCGAACAGATCGGTGACTCCGCCCCAGATCCGGATGACCAGGAACAGGGTGCCCGCGGTCGCCGCCGCGATGCCGACCACATCCGTGTAGTAGATGAGCAGGAAGGTCGCGGCGAGCGAGAACGTGAGATTGTTCCCGACGTCTCCGGCGGCGTAACCGAGGTACTGGGCACGCCGCAACCGTGCCGGCGCGTCGCCCCGAGCCCCCAAGGATGCCGTCTCGTTCGTCACGCCTGGCCCTCCAATGCCCGGACCCGCGCCTGGCTGGCCGCCACGATCAAGTCGACGCAGGTATCCAGGTCGATCGCGGTCGAGTCGATCATCAGGTGGTACAGGCTGGGGTCATCGCCGTCGACGCCGTACGCGCGGCGTACGTACTGCCTGCGGGTGCGGTCCTCGACCCGCTGCCGCCTCGCGGCGGTCTCCCGGTCGATGCCCTCGATCACCATCCGTTGCCGCAGGCGGTTTTCCTGCGGCCCGCCCAGATGAACGTGCAAGGCCCAGGGCACCGACCGCAGAACGACCATGCCGCCCCGTCCGAGCGCCACCCCGCCGGCCGCACTCGCCCGAGCCAGGGCCTCCTCAATGTAGGCGCGCACCGTGCGTTCAGCCAGGTCGAGGTGCTCGGCGGACCCGGCCGCGCCGCCGGTGGCGGTCGTGCTGCGGCCAAGGCGGGCGACCAGCCGCCGCATGGCGCTGTGGGGCTGATCGTCGACATCCGCGACGGCGTCCGAAGGCAGGCCGGTCTGCCGGACGACCGCATCCGGAATCGCCCGGTCGAGGTACGGCACGCCGAGCCGCTCGGCCACCCGGGGCCCGACGACGCTGCCACCCGCGCCGTAGAGAGCGGCCAGCGTGACGACCGGGCGGTGACGATGGGCGGCCGTCATGCCGGTGCCACGATCCGCCGCACGCGGGGCACAGTGCAGGGTTTCGGCGCCGCGGATCGTGCCGGCTGGAGCGCTGTCATTGCCGTATCCTCGCCTCAGCAAGGTCCCGGGGCAACCCCAACGGAGCACCCCCACGTGCGTGGGGAGGGTGCGCCACCCGCGTCGGCACCACCCGGTGGCACCGGAGCACCCCGACGTGCATGGCCTCATTGCTGGTGCAGCGCCACGCGTGCTCCGAGGTCACCTCCACGCTGACGGTGTCGCCGCGGCGTCGCGCGCCAGGTGCCGCACGACGGCGGCTGCGGCGGCCCGTCCGGCCCGGCTCGCCCCGACGGTGCTCGCTGACGGGCCGTAGCCGACCAACTGCACGCGCGGATCTCGCACGGCCGTGGTGGCGCCCTGAACGTTGCCGGGGACCTGCACGAGGGCGATGCCGCCCTGCGGTGACCGCAGTCCGAGCGGAGCCAGATGGTCGACAGCAGCGCGGAATCCGGTTGCCCACAAGATCACGTCCACCGCCTCGAAGGAACCGTCGGCCCACCGCACCCCGTCCGGCTCGATCACCGAGAACATGGGACGCCGCACGTAGGCGCCGAGCTCCGCCGCGCGACGCTCCTGGGGCCGCAGCGCCAGGCCGGTCACGCTCACCACACTGGCCGGTGGAAGTCCTTGGCGTACGCGCTCCTCAACCCTTGCCACGGCGGCGAGACCGGCCTCGGAGTCGAAGTCGTCGTCACGCCACACCGGTGGACGCCGGGTGACCCACAGGGTGTCGGTGACCGGTGCAAGCTCACCGAGGAACTGCACAGCCGAGGCGCCGCCACCGACGACGAGCACCCGCCTGTCGCGGAAGTGCTCGGCCCCGGGGAAAGCCACGGTGTGGAGCTGCTCGCCGGTGAACGACGTGATCCCTGGGTAGTACGGCACGAACGGTCGCGTCCAGGTGCCGGTTGCGTTGACCAGGGTGCGCGTACGCCATCGCCGCTCGCCGGCGTGCACCAGAAGCAGATCACCGTCGGCTTCCACACGAGTGACGTGGACGGGTCGGACCACCGGCAGCCGATGCCGCCGCTCGTACTCTCCGAAGTAGGCAGGGATCACCTCGTTGGCCCGCCGGTGCGACCGCGCTGGCGCCGGTGCGGCCGGCAGGTCGGCGACCCCATGGACATCCTCCATGGTGAGCGAGTCCCAGCGGTGCTGCCAGGCGCCCCCGGGCGCCGGGTTGGCATCGAGAACCACATGATCGATGCCCCTTTCCCGGAGGAAGAAGGACGCGGCGAGGCCAGCCTGCCCGCCGCCGATGACCAGGCTGTCCAAGGTCTCGGTTGGCAGTGCGGGGTGGCCGCGACCGTCGTCTCGACGGTCGGGGCCACCAACGGGGAGGGTCATCCTTGCCGTCGCGCGGCGTCGCGGCCCGCCAGGTAGCCGAACACCAGCCCCAGCGAGATCGTCCCTCCGGCGCCTCCGTAGAACCCCTTCATGGGAGCGCCACCCGCGTTGCCGGCGGCGTACAGGCCGGGGATGGTCTTGCCTTCGGTGTTCAGCGCGCGTCCCGATGCGTCGGTCCGGGGACCACCCACCGTTCCGAGCGCACTGGCCTGCACCTTGAGCGCGTAGTAGGGCGCGGTGTCGACCGGGCCGAGCACGCTCGACCTCGGGCTCTTCAGCATCGGGCGGATGATCTTCGCCAGGGGGCCGACCACGACGGAACGCAGGCGCTCGGGGTCGGCCTTCTTCGCCACCCGCCCCGCCAGCTTGCGCACGACCGGACCGAGCAGGGCGGCGATACGCATCCGCGCCTTCGCCGTCGCGGCGGGGAAGAGCGCATCGGGCGAGTACCTGCCCAGCCTGGGGTAGTAGGCGCCGAAGTAGCGGTCGAACAGGGTCTCACCGCGGTTGAACTGAGGGTCACGACCTCGGCGCGCTTCCGGGTTGAACCGGTCGACCGTGCGGAGCAGTCCGACCTCGTCGACCCCGATCTTGGCGGCCAGCTCCGACAAGGTGTCGGCGCTGTGGAGGTAGTCGGGGACGGGTCCCCTTGGAGTCACGCCAAAGATCCCGAACTTCGTCCAGTAGTTCTGGTCGAAGATCAGCCACGCCGTGGCGTTCGGCATGGTGCCCGTCTCCGAGTCGACCTCGCGCATGATCTTTCCGAACTGGTCGTAGGCGAGCGCCTCGTTCGCGAAGCGCTCCCCGTTGCTGTTCACCATGATGCTGTGTGGCAGCGCTCGTTCGCCCAGGAAGACGCGACTGAGCGGACGGCCCTCCAGTTCTTCACCGGGCAGTTGTACGCCCGGCATCCACCAGGCGTCCTCCATACCGGTCAGGTCAGCGCCCACGTCCTTGGCCAGCTGAACCGCGATGCCGTCGTGGCCCTTGGGGGAGACCTGCACGCCGAATGGCGCGTCGAGATACGTTGTCGTCAGGTCGCTCGAGCTCTCGAACCCGCCGCTGGCCAGCAGGACACCCCTGGTGGCGCGAACGGTGTGCTCCACGCCGTCGTCAGCTCGTACGACAATCCCCCGCACCGCCGACTCCTCGATGATGAGTCGGGTCGCGGGCGCCTCGACCCGCACGTCGACGCCATTGCGCAGGCCGGCCTCGAGCAGGGCCCCCACCAGCGCCGGTCCGGCGAGCCAGACGTCATCGATGCCGATTCCACCCAGCAACCAGAACGGGAGCGGGTTCTTGGCCATGCCCGTCGTCAGGGCTGGCCGCACGTACTTCGCGGCATCTCCCAGCCCCGTGGGGGAGTAGGGGCCGGGGAAGAGCGCCCGACCGACGGAGGCGCCATCGATGTCGGAGCGGTAGTCGGGCCAGATCGTGGGGATCCAACCAAAGGACGTGTGCTCCTCGATGTACCGCGCAACCTGCGGTCCGGTCACCAGGAACTTCTCCACCAGGTCGGGGTCGAGGACCTTGTCGCGGCCTTCGCCGTAAATGTAGCGTCGCGCCTGCTCCAGGTCGTCCTTCACCTTCAGGCTCTTGGTCGAGAAGCCGTGGTTGGGAATCCACGCGGCACCCGCAGAGATGCCCGTAGCGCCGCCCACGATTTCCCGGGACTCGACGACCAGGACTCGTGCACCCTCCTTGGCCGCGGTCAGTGCCGCCATCAGGCCCGCACCGCCGGACCCGACGATGGCTACATCCACCTGTTCGGGGATGCCCTCTTGGGTCACGGTGCCGATGGAGCCACTGCGACGACTCGCGCTGCTATCCATGATGTCCTCCGTTTTCCGTAATCCCCCCGCACGCGTTGAGAAAGAGATGAGGCGGTGACATCTAGTTGAACACTCAACTACATCCACCTGTTCCTTCCTGCCGGTGTGATCCCGGCAACCATCAACTGTTCGCCGCGTACGTCCCGGGCGTCGGCAGCCGGTCGGCCAGGGTGAGCAGCTGGTCGCGGACCACATCGAGCTGCGCGAGCCTGTGAGGGACGGCGCAGCGGGTCACACTTCCGTGTCTCGGTGGTCGAGCCACCGCCGGACTGCCGTGAGGTCGGTGTCGGCCAGTCCCACATGCGGATCGACGCGGTGCAGCAGCGCCGGGTGTGGGTGGTGTGCGGCGACCCAACGCCGGTCGGTGTCGGTGATTTCGTCGTCGAGCCAGACGAACGCACGCCCTGCCGCCCACCGCACCACCGAGGCGGTCTCCAGTGCACGCCGTACGGTGGTTCGTCACCGTCGATTCAGTCGACCGGCAAGGCAACCACAGCCTGAGCCGGGGCGTACTCAACGGCGCCATCGGTCAACTGCTGACCGCACGACCGGCACCCCACCGCCGTACCGGTCGACTGGCCGCCGTCCACCGGCGCCCGTCCGTGGCCATTCGGCCAACCGGAAACGTGTTTCTCCGGTTGGCGCTCGCTCCGTAAGATCTCCGCGATCAAGGGGGATGGAACGGTGGACGATTTCCAGCAGTTCGTGACGGATGTGACTACGCGTCTGTCCACGATGTCCAAGGGTGAGTTGTACATCGTCGGCGACGGTCTCGACCGGGACTCACTCTGGCTCACCTTCCTCGATTCCTTCCCCGCCGGCACCAATCTGCGGTTCCGTGAGCGATCCGAGTACGACTGCTCGACCTGCCGCGGTTTCATCAAGCACTTCGGCAACGTCGTTGAGATCGACGACGGGCGGGTCCGTACCGTCTGGTCCGGGGTGTCGGCCTCCGACCCGGTCTTCTCCGTCGTCGCCGCCGCTCTGGACGAGTTCGTTCTGTCGCTGCCGTTGTCCACCATCTTCCGGTGCACTCAGGCTCAGTACGGGACGAAGACCACCCGAACGCTGCGCGACGGCCAGGTCGAGGTGTGGCACCACCTGCACGGCCGGGTGGAGAAGCGGCATCGCAGCGAAGACGTCGGCGCGGCACAGGGCCAGTTCGACGCCGCGGTGCAGGTCTTCCAGCGTGGCCTGGCCGAGCTGAGCCAGCACGCTCTGGACACCGTCGTCGACCTTATCGACGACAACGCCCTCTACCGTGGCACGGAGCATCGTCGGGCGGTGACCGAGTTCCGGTCGCTGCAGAACCGGTGGACGAAGGCGACCGACGGACGGGCCTTCGTCTTCGCCAACGCCATGAACCCGGCGGCCCGGTTCCGCAACACGGTGATCGGCACCCTCGCCCAGGACCTCTCCGTGGGCGTCGACCTGGAGCAGGCGGTCCGGTCGTTCGAGACGAAGGTGGCGCCGCAGAATTACCAGCGCCCCAGGGCGTTGATCACCCCGGTCATGGTGAAGGCCGCCATGAAGACCATCGACGAGCTGGGCATCGAGGAGTCGTTGCAGCGACGGTTCGCCCGGCTGTCCGACGTGTCGGTCACCAACGTGTTGTGGGTCGACAACGACACCCAGTCGCGGATGAAGGACGGCATCGAAGGGCTGCTCATGCAGGCGGCCACCACCAGGTCGTCAGGTGCGCGCCTCCATCACGCGAAGCCGGAGGAGGTTCCGGTGGTCTCCTTCATCAAAGACATCCTGCCCGGTGCCGCGACCATCGACCTGTGGGTCGCCAACAGCCACGAACCGCACCTCGTCAGTCTCACCACCGGCCGGCACCCGGCCGCCCCGCGGCTGTTCACCTGGGACAACGATTTCGCCTGGTCCTACAACGGCAACGTCACCGACTCGATCAAGGAGAAGGTCAAGCGGGCCGGCGGCAACGTCACCGGCAGGCTGCGGGTGAGCCTGTCCTGGTTCAACCACGACGACCTCGACCTGCATGTGTTCGAACCGAACGGCGACCATATCTGGTACCAGGAGAAGCGCAACAAGCTGGACGTCGACATGAACGCGGGTGGGACGCTCTCCCGCGAGCCGGTGGAGAACGTCACCTGGACCGACCGTGTCCCCGACGGTGAGTACCGGATCGAGGTGAACCAGTACCGCAAGCGGGACAGCAGCGACGTCGGCTTCGTGATCGAGACCGAGAGCAACGGGAAGATCGAGCATTACAGCCACGAGCGCGCGGTCGGCCACAAAGAGACCGTCGAGGTGGGCCGGATGACGGTTGTCGGCGGGGTGATCACCGCTTTCCGGCCGGGTAAGGACGTGCAGCCGGGCAGTGCGGGCAAGGAGTTGTGGGGCATCACCACCGAACAGTTCGTGCCGGTGTCCACGATCATGTACTCGCCGAACTACTTCGACGACAACGAGGTCGGCAACCGGCACTACTTCTTCATCCTGAAGGGGTGCGTGAACGACCAGCCGACGCGGGGGATCTACAACGAGTTCCTCCGCGGCGACCTGCAACCGCATCGCAAGGTGTTCGAGGTTCTCGGCGACCGCACGAAGTGTGAGCCGTCTCCGGATCAGCTGTCCGGCCTCGGCTTCAGCTCCACGGTCCGCAGCTCTGTGATCGCCAAGGTGACCATGACCGGCGGCCGGCGCCGCCTCACCAGCATCCAGTTCTGATTCCCTACCCAGAAATCGGAGAGAGGCCATCGTGACCATCTTTGAGCAGGCCACGCGGGAGAAGTTCCGCTATCCGTCGGCCAAGGGATTGCTGACCACGGAGCAGTTGTGGGAGCTTCCGCTGACCGCCAAGTCCGGCTTCAGCCTCGATGACGTGGCCAAGGCGGTCAACGCCGAACTCAAGGCCGTCGACACCGAGTCGTTCGTCACCACGGAGGCCAATCCGGCAAAGGCGATTTTGGAGACCAAGTTGGAGGTCGTCAAGCACGTCATCGCCGTCCGCCTCGCGGAGGACCAGGCCGCAAAGGCGGCAGCGGCCAAGAAGCTGGAGAAGGAGAAGCTGCTGGCAGTCCTGGGCCGCAAGCAGGATGCGGTCCTGGAAAACCTGACCGAGGAAGAGCTGCTGGCCCGGATCAACAACCTGTAGCCCGCCGACAATCAGCGTCTGCCAGGCAGGTCCGTCGGTACCTCGTAGCCCACGTCCGAATCGGATTGTGTCGATCATCGGGCACAGATCCGCAGCATCCGCGCGCACTTCGAGTGCGCATGACGGCGGTTGTCTTCGCTGCCGTCGACATCGATCCGGCTGCGCGGAGGACATCATCCGCTCGACAATTCGTTCGACCTGGCGATTTCGGCTGAACCGTGGCGAGATCGAGTCCGGATGCATGACGCACAGTACTCAGCGAAGGAACTCCGTGGCATCATTGAGCGGCTGAGGAATGAATCGGATTACTGGCAGAAGCGAGGGATTACGCTGCACCAAATCGGCGGCCCATGGCACCGTGGACAATGCACCGCGAAGAGCCAATCAGCCGAACCTCCCTACCGGCCCCTACTTCCTCACAGACCATGGGCGAGGAAACTGGCTCTTCGTACCCGACGCCACCGCGGACACCTCAACCCCGCCTAACTTCGAAGAGCCCGAATGGCATGGGATCGCCCTCTCTGTTGGAAGGGGTGTCTCCCGCAACGCTATGTTGTGCAACTGCTCACCAACAGTCCCTAGTGGACCGGTGGCGGGTCGGCGAGTCGACCGTACTCAATGATCGTGCACTACGAATCTGAAGGCTTGGCCAGTGAGAGGGCCGCTAAGGTTCGTGCGGATGTGCGACGCGTACGTGATCCCGCTACTGGTCATCTTCGCCGTTCCCGCTATCAGCCCGGTGTCGACCAGGAATGGGGCGGGGTCATCCGGCGCGGCTTGGTCAACGCAACCGCTCGGTCATCTGCTTGAGACCGTCCCTGATCAACTGCCCGTACGCGTCGTCGCCCAATGCCCCGATGGTGGCCTGTGCCTGCTTGAGGTGCTCATGAGCCCGATCGAGGTCGCCGAGCTTGCGGTAGCACTCGCTAAGGTTCAGGTGCAGCGAGGGGTACAGGCCTTCCACCGAGAGCATCACCCCGGCCTCCGCGATCCGCTCCTCGGTGATCAGGCCGGCCGCCGTCAGCGCCCGCTGGTCCCACAGCAGCTCCTGCTCGACGTCGTCCTGTGCATCGGCCATCGCATGTGCGAGCGTGCAGCGTTGCAGGGGATCGCCTTGCTCTCCGCCGATCTCTTCCCAGATCTCCTCGAACATGCGGCGAGCGGCTTCTCGCTCGCCTCCGTGGTTGAGTTGCACGGCCTCGCCGATCCGCAGGATCGTCGGATCTGTGATCATCTGATCTTCCTTCCGGCTTCCTCACGCGATGGCGGTCGGATTGCCGCACCATCGGAAATGGGTGACGCCCGCGACGCCCGCACGGCAGACAACGATCGTTTCCCATGCTCAGCCCAGCAGGAACGGCTGGGGCGGCGAGGTCGAGCGGGCGAGCGCCTGGTAACACCAGAATCGATCGTCAGGAAGGCGCGCTGTACGAGGATTCAGTTCTCGATCGTGGTCCGCTTCGGTGTTCTACACCAGCAGACTCTCCCGCATCCGTGCGCCCGGATTGATGCCGCCGACCACGTGAGGACCGGTTGGATCGTGGACGTCGATGGTGTTGTTGCGGCGCATCATCTCGCGGACCGGAGGCGGCAGCCGGGGCGGGTCGTCGATGGCTGTGAGAACCTGCCCGGCGGTCGAGATCAGTCGATCGGCCAGGGCTGCGGCGTCGGTGTCCACCCGCACCTGGCCGTACTCCCAGCCGATGATGGTGAGGTCGAGCACCTCGAACACGCGGGCCAGGAGCAGGTTCGGGTCGGCCACCTGGCCGAGCCGGGGGGCGCGGCTGCCGACCACTGAGACGGCGGCGGTCACCTGCACGTACGGGTGGAGGCCGCGCGGCAGCGCGAACAGTGGCCACCGCAGCGCCGGTCCGGCCTCCTTCCACAGCGGCCGGTAGTTTCGGCGGTGCACCAGGAGCCGCCGACCCGTGCGGCGGTGCACGTCGTGGGCTTGGGCCTGCAGGTCCGCGTGAGCCGCGTCGGCGGCCTCGCTGACCATGTGGGCCGCCACCACCAGGCCGTCGTCGTCGTCCAGCATCCGGGTGATCGCTTCGACCTGCTCCGGAAAATGGACCGGCGAGCCGGTGCCGTACCGGTGCCGGACATCTCGCAGCAGTGCCTGCTGCCGCTCTGGATCGAGCTGGACCCGCTTGCTACCCAGCAACTGCCGTAGCCAACGCATCTCGCCTCGTTTCAGCCGCCGCAGATCGCAGCAATGCTAGTGCGTCGGACGCCCCTCGTACCGCATGGGGTCTGAGCAGACTCTCACTCTGCCAGCGGGCCTCAACGGCCTGAGAGGTGGTGCGGCGGCGGGTTACGAGCAGTGCCCCTGGTTTAGAGCGACCGGCAGTAGGGCTGGCGGGGCTCCGGCGCGCCCTGGCACTTCGGCTGGCGGCGTTGTCGTCGTCGGCCATGCAACACCGGCATGGCCTCCTCCTCCGCCTTGCCACCCTCGGCCAAGACCCGCCTCGCCTCCACCGCCCTACTGCCGGTCGCTCTTAGCCGGGCCACGTGGGCGTCGTTGCGCGGCGGAGGCGTTCGAGCGGAATCCTCGAACGCCTCCCGAGGGAATCAGCCGTCGGCGCTGAACCGGGTGCGCCGTCGGCGGGCGGCCAGCAGCAGCGCCAGACCGGCACCGACGACCAGCGCACCCGCGCTGACCAGCATCGCCACGGACGCGCCGGTGACCGGCAGCCCGCCGCCGTCATCGCCACCGGAACCACCGTCGCCCGGCCCGCCTGGGGTGCCCGGGGTGCCTGGGGCGCTCGGGGTGCCCGGGGTGCCTGGGGTGCTCGGGGTGCCCGGGGTGCCTGGGGTGCCCGGACCACCGTCGGTCGGGGTCGCGGAGGGCGACGGCGGGCAGGGTGTCGCCGTGCGGGTGTGCCGGGCGAGCTCGAGGTCGAGGTCGAGATTTCGCACCACCACCTCCGCGCCGGGCTCGGCCGGCACCGTGAAGACGTCCCGGGCACCGGCCGCGATCCTGCGGTCCGCTGCCGTCCGACCGTCGACCGTCACCCGCAACAGGACGGCGCCCTCGGCCCGGTTGGTCAGCTCGATCCGCGCCCCGTCGCAGGCGTCGGTCACCGCCACCGAGACCGCATCCGGGCCGCAGCCCGCCGGGACACGGTACGTCCCGGCGAACCAGGTCACCATGTCCGAACCGGTTCCGCCGCTGGCCAGCAGGTAGTTGTCGCCGTCGGCGAGCCGCAGCACCACGGTCGCCGCGCCGGGTGCCACCGGGGCCAGTTCCTCGGGGGCCGGCGCGGCGGGGGAGAGCAGCCGCAGCCCCCGGATCGGTTCACTGCCGGCGTTGGCCAGCCGCAGCTCGACGCCGTAGCACTCGGTCTGGGCGGTCACGGTCAACTGGGCAGCGCCGGTGCAGCCCCCCGGCGCGCGGAACACGAGATTCTGGTCGGGCAGCCCGTCGCGGCGTACCACGAAGACGTCTCCGTCGACCGCGCCGTACCGGCGGCTGCCCCGGTCCGTCATCTCGAACCGGTCGATGATCACGTCGTTGCGGCGGATGGTGGTCGGCCAGGTCTCGGTGCCGCCGATGGTGCCGGTGTCCCAGGAGAGCGCGGCGACACCGCAGGAGGCGGTCAGGACGACCCGGGGCGGGTCGGCCTGGGCCGGTGTCGGGACGCCGAGGATGAGGGCGCCGACCACGAGGGCCCCCGCGAGAGGCAGGGCGAGTAGTCGGCGGAAGAGCACGGGAACGCGCATCGACGGGCAACCTTCTGGACGCAGGACCGGTTCGGCTCCGCGGTCGGACGGGCGGACCAGGCCGGCGACGGAGTCGGCCGACGGAGCCGGGCCGGGACCGCCGGACCGGGCCGGCCGGACCCGACCGGGGTACGCCGGCACGGGGACCGGGTAACTCCAGCACGGCACGAGCCGCAGGGCATGAGTACGGGGGTACTCAGATCTGTGCGGTCGGGTGCTCAGTCCGCCGGCCTGCCGGCCGGTTCGGCTTGCCGGGGTGCGACCGGGGCGGAATCCAGCACCTGGCGCAGGCCGGCCCGGCCGGTGACGCCAAGTTTCCCGTACGCGCGGTGCAGGTGGTTCTCGACCGTCCGCTCGGCCAGGTGCAACCGGTCGGCGATCAGCCGGGTCGGTTCGCCCCGGGCAGCAGCCAGCGCCACCTCCCGCTCCCGCTCGGTCAGTCCGCTCACCGGGCCGGCCATCCGCAACGCGGGGGTGGCCGCCGGTTCAGCCCGGCCGAGTTGGACCTCGGCGAACAACTGGGCCCGGGTCGCTGGTCGGGGTTCGCCTGCGGCTCGCCAAGCCCCGGCGGCCCGGCTCGCCGCCTCGGCCGCGTGCAGCGGCAGGCCGTATCCGGCGAACTCCCGGGCGACAGTGAACAGCTCGGGCGCGTCGGTCGCCGCGGTCGACGCGTACCGGAGCACGAGCTGGCCCAGAACCCAACCCGACGGCGGTGGGTACCGGCCGAGCAACCGGGCGGCGAGGTCGGCCTCTCCGAGCCGGACCAGGTCGAGCGCGCCGAGGACGGCTGACCCGAGGGCACCCTGTTCGCCGTGCCGGGCGATCTCCTCGCCGAGGACGGCGCGGACCCCGGCCTGGTCGGTGCGGACGGCGGCGTGCCAGGCCAGTGCCCGGGCGACCTCCATCTCGAAGAGGCG
Source organism: Micromonospora lutea (assembly GCF_016863535.1). Taxonomy (GTDB): domain Bacteria; phylum Actinomycetota; class Actinomycetes; order Mycobacteriales; family Micromonosporaceae; genus Micromonospora; species Micromonospora lutea. The sequence continues at coordinate 5,547 of NZ_BOPB01000034.1, read as the reverse complement.
GTTCCGGTCCGGGCCACCCCGGTGTCGGTCCAGGTCAGCAACGGCCGCGGCCACCTCGTCCGCGGCGCCGTGCTGGGCCGCCGCCTGCAACCGGACCGCCGCCGCCCACCGGCAGGTGGGCAGCGCCCGCTGGAGCCGCTCGGCGACGACGTACGCCTCGGTGGCCCAGCGCAGCGCGGTCGCCGGCCGTCCCAGCAGCAACGTAACCAGGCCGAGCGTGAATGCGCCGAGCGCCTGCGCCGCCCGGTCCGGCGGATGCAGGCTCGCCTGGTACGTCTGTTCGGCCTGCGTCAGCGCGCCGAGTGGGTCGAGCAGGTTGCACCGCATCCAGGCGTCGGCTGGACGCATGCTGTCCCCGTGCACCCGGCTCGGTCCGGTGTGCCGGGCCGCCAGCGGGGCGACCTGAGCGACCAGGTGTGCGGTCTCGGCATGCCGGCCGGCCAGCATCAGTGCCGCTGCGGCAGCGCTGGCGGCGGCGAGGCGGACCTCCACCGTGTCCGCCGCCCGGTACGCGGCCAGGGCCGGGTCCAGCGCGGAACAGTCGAGCCCGTACGAGCGCAGGTAGTACCGGGAGGCGGTGATCGCCTCCCGCCATCGCGGTTCGGTCACCGGCGCCGCGTCCAGCACCTCCCGGGCGGCGCGCAGGTCGTCACCCTGGTGGGCCAGTGCGGCGGCGTGCTGGATGGCGACCTCCGCCCGTTCGGCGTCGCCGGTGGCCTCCGTGGCCAGGTGGGTGCAGCGGCGCAGCGCCTCGTCGACCCGGCCGAGCGCCAGCATCGCCCGCACCTCGACCAGCCCGGCGGGCACCCCGGCGCCACTGTCGTACGCGTGCCGGGCCAGCCGCTCCGCGAGGGCGTACTCCCGGATCAACGCGGCCTGGTCCGCCGCCGCGAGCATCCGTTGCGGGTGCACCCTCCCGCCGCCGTCGAGGCGCCACAGCGCGACCCGCAGGACGTCCTCGGCACGGCGGACGCCGACCGCGTCGAGTGCGTCGGCGAGCCGCCGGCTGTGCCGGAGCCGGGCGAGTTCCGGCAGGTCGGCGCGGAGCAGCTCGCCGTAGAGGGGGTGGCTCAGCCGTACGCTGCGGCGCCGCATGGAGGTCTCCACGGTGAGCAGCCCGCGTCGCTCCAGCGTCTCCAGGCTGGCCGCGCCGACCAGGTCCACGGCGACGGCCAGCGGCACCGGCTCGCCGAGGGCGAGCAGTTCGAGGGCGTCCTGTTCGGCCCGTTCGGAGACGGCGAGCCGGTCCCGGAGCAGTTCGACGAGCCGAGGCACCGGACGCAATGGGCCGGTCAGCCGCCACACCCCACCGGCGCGGTCCAGGACGCCGGCTTCCCGGGCGGCGATCAGCAGCTCCCGGAGGAACAGCGGATTGCCGCCGGTGGCCTGCCGGAGCCGACGCAGCGTGCGGCCCTCGACCGGGCCGCGCAGTGCCGCGCTGACCAGCGTGTCCGTGTCGGCGTCGGAAAGCGGGGCAAGGTCGATCCGGAGCACGTCCCGGTCTTTCCACAGCTGCGTGACCGACCCGGCGGTCGAGGTGGCCGGTGCGGCGGAGAAACCGGTTCCGAGTTCGTCGATCCGAAGCGTGGCCAGCAGGCTGACACTCCGTTCGACGACCAACTGGTGTACGACGGCGGCGGACACCTCGTCGAGCAGGTGCGCGTCGTCGACCAGCAGCACCGTGGGGGTGCCCTCGACCAATCGGCGCAGCCCGCGTAGGCCGCGTTCGACCAGGCCCACGGCCGGCGTGGCCGGATCGGCCCCGGTATCGGGCGGTGCAGCCGCGTCCCGAGGGTCGCCGGGCAGCAGGCCGAGGAGCGCGGCGAGCGGCAACCGGCGACCCGCGGCGGTGGGCCGGACGGTCAGCACCCGCCGCCCGGCCGCCCGGGCACCGGCCGCCGCCTCCTGCGCGAGCCGGGTCTTGCCGACCCCGGCCGCTCCGACGAGCAGTACCCCGGGGACACGACCGGCCCGCACGGCCGCCGTGACCGCCGCCAACTCGCGTTCCCGGCCAGTCAGCGGCATCGTGTCCAGGCCCGGCAGCATGCCGGCAGCGTATCGGGCGAGGCGACCCAGGGCCTGGAGGCCGGCATCCGATGCCGTCGGTCTTACTGGTCAGGCGGTCTGGCCCTGGCCGGCTTTGCCAATTAGAACTTACAACGCGTCAACAAGGCGTACCTGACCGCTGTTATGCCATTTTGGTTACAGCGCATGGGTTCTGCCCGGTGCACGTTGGGGATGACCCCGTGAAGCTGCGGGGGAGTGGGATGTTTGCTCGGTCTGGACGGGATGCGAGGCTGACTGCGTGGCTTCCCGATCAACGTACACGGGGACATCCGCCGGCTGCCCCGGTTGTCTGGTCGCACCATGGATGCATCGATGTATCTGAATGTCGACAAAAGCGCGGTGGGGTGCCACGAAACCGGGCTCACCCTGCGGCAGGTCGATGACCTCCTCGCCCAAGTGGAGATTGTCGCCGGCTTTCTCGACTCGTACGCCCCGGACGCCCGCCGGTCCCTGAGCCGGCGCGACGCCGGTGCGCCGGTGACGTCAAGATGAGCTTGGTGTCGGCGTTCGTGCCGATCTGGATTCTTACCGCGATCGGCTACGCGGCTTGTCGTTGGGGCCTGCTGGGCGAGGCGGTGGCGTCGGTGCTCGGTCGGTTCGTGTTCCATCTTGCGATGCCGTCGGCCCTGTTCCTAGCCCTGTCCCGAATGCCGCTTTCCGAGTTCGACGGCCGTTCGCTGCTCGCCTTTGGAGTGAGCACGGCCGCAGTCATCGGGTTCGGGTGGGTCGGCGCGAGCCGACTGTTCGGTCGCGAGCCTGGCGAACGGCCGATCTGGGGCATGGCCGCCGGGTACGTGAACTCGGCGAACCTCGGCATCCCGATCGCAACGCAGGTTCTCGGCAACGTGTCGTTCCTGGCGGAGGTGGTGCTGCTGCAGGTGCTGGTGGTGACCCCCGTGATCCTGGTCGCCCTGGACCGGCACAGCGACCCGGCCGGGCGGGTACGGGTCCGCCGTATCGCCTCCCTGCCGGTACGCAACCCGGTGCTCCTGGCGTCGCTGCTCGGTGTCGCGTGTTCGGCTGCCGGCCTGCATCTGCCGTCGGCGGCCGGCGCGTCGCTCACCCTGCTGTCGGGTGCCGCGGTACCGGTCGCCCTGGTCGCGCTCGGCGCGTCGCTGCACCGCACGGCGCCGTCGCGGGCAGAGCCGGCCGAGCCGGCCGAGCCGGCCGAGCTGGCCGAGCTGGCCGTGATCACCGCGTTGAAGCTCGTCGCGCAGCCGGTCATCGCGTACGCGGCCGGGCTGGCCTTGCACCTATCCGTATCGCAGTTGCTCGCCGTGGTGGTGTGCGCGGGCCTGCCGACAGCGCAGAACACGTTTATCTACGGCCAGGAGTACGGCGTCGGCGAGGCGGTGGCCAACCGGGCGGTGGTGGTGACCACGACGCTGTCGCTGGTCACCGTGGCCGCGGTGGCGACGCTGCTCGGGTAGGTCCGTCAGGGCACCGCGCTGCCCGATCGTCAGGACGTCATCGCGGTACGACGCCGGGGCGTGACCATTGCGCGGTGGGGCGGCCGTTGAGACGCCACGGGTGCCCGGTGACCCGCAGCCAGCCTTGAGGCGAGTTTTCCCAGTTCTCCTGCCGGCCGTACACCGTGAGGTCCAGGGCGTGGTAGGTGGTCATCAACGCCTCCACGCCCCGCCCGGTGGTCCAGTAGGTCTCGTAGACCTTGTCGCCGTCGCGCAGGTAGCACGCGATGAACCCGCATCCACGACCGTCGACCAGAGCCGGGTCGGAGTCTTTCGCCGAATACCAGGGGAACCTGTAGCCCATGAACTCCGCGAACGGGGCACTTTCGTCGTAGGGACCCTCGCAGAACACGGCGTAGGTGACGTCCCGAGCGTGCAGGTAGTCCAGCATCTGCATGTGACAGGTCGAGAAGGTGCACCCCTCGCACTGCTGCTCGTACGGTTTGCCGTCGTGCCACATGTGGAAGTAGGCGATGAGCATCCGGCGGCCCTCGAACACCTCCAGCAGCGAGGTGTCCCCGCCAGGGCCCCGCACCGTCACCGTCGGCATCAAGGTCATCGGCAGTTGACGACGAGCGGCTGCGATCGCGTCTCCTTCGCGGGTATGGGCCTTCTCCCGGACCAGCAGTTCGTCGCGCTCGCGCAGCCAGGTCTCCCGGTCGACGACCGGGGGCGCGGCAGCGCTGGACGCGGGGGTTGCCGTCATGGCTATCTCCTTCGTGGAATGGGGATCGGTCACAGGTACAGACGACCGAGTCGGCGATCGTCATCGGTGACCGATGACGGATGGGTCCGCGGTCGTCAGTACGGTTGTGCGGACCACTCAGCCCCGGGGAAACCACATGTCCGACTCGCCTGATGAGCAGGCGGTCTGGCTGCAGCGCGCCTTCGACGAGCACCGGCGTGAGCTACACGTCCACTGCTACCGCCTCGCCGGGAACGTCACCGACGCGGACGACCTGGTGCAGGAGACCTTCCTGCGTGCCTGGCGGGCTCGCGACCGCTTCGAGGGTCGGGCCTCGGCGCGCACCTGGTTCTACCGGATCGCCACGAACGTCTTCCTCGACAGCCGCAAGGCGGCCGGTCACCGGACGGTACCGTACGGTGATCCGCTGGAGTGGTCCACGGAGCTCGGTCCCTATCCCGACGCTCTGCTGGCCGACGATCCGCAGACCGGTCTCGCCGCCCGGGAGACCGTCGAGCTGGCCGTGATCGCAGCGCTGATGTACCTGCCGCCGCGGCAGCGGGCGGCTTTCGTGCTGCGCGACGTCTACGGCTGGACGCCGCAGGAGATCGCCGCGGCGCTCGACACTGCCGTAGCGGCCGTCAACAGCCTCCTCCAGCGGGCCCGCCACACCCTCCGGCGGCGCGCTCCGTCGGACCCGAAGGACTGGCGCCGCCCGCAGCTCACCAGTGAGGACGAAGAGATTCTGCGCCGCTACGCCAACGCGAAGGACTCGGAGACGATTCGGGCACTGCTCGCCGAGGACGTACGGATCACGATGCCGCCCGAGCCGCCGGTCGTCGGGATCGACGCGGCCGCGGAGTTCCTCGGCCGACCGCTCGACTGGCGTACGTTCCCCAGCTCGGCCAACGGGCGCCCGGCACTGATCAACTATCTCCGCCGGCCCGGCAGCCCGCACTACGAGGCGTTGGTCGTCGACGTACTCCGGATCGAGAACGGGAAGATCGTAGAGAGCAACGCCTTCATCGGTGCCCGTCACGTCGCCGCCTTCAACATGCCCGCCACGCTCGAGCCCTAGACGAGTAAGTCTCAAGCTGGGTGGCCGAGTTTGTGCTGGTAGTGGGATCGTAGGGCTTGGGCTTGGGCTGTTCGTCGTCAGGTTGACCAGTGCAGGGTGTGCTCTGCCGGGCGGTGCGTTGCTGCCACAGTTCCTGCCGACACGGCCAGATCCGCTGGACGCTCTGCTGCTGTCCATGATGACCGTGGCGATCACGCTGGCCTGGTTCACAGCGGTGGCTCGGTAGCCAGCGAAGAACGGTACGCGGC
>NZ_BOPB01000033.1 GCF_016863535.1 Micromonospora lutea | reverse complement strand
AGGTGACGGAGGCCCGGCAGCGCATCCGTGAGCTGCTGATCGAGATGCATGGCCCGGACAGCTTCGTGCGGACCGTATCGGACACCGTGTCGCTGCGTCAGCAGGGGTTGTCCTCCGCGGCGCTGGTCAGCCTGCTGGTCGCCATGGAGGACGCGTTCGGCTTCGAGTGGGACGACGACATCCAGCCGGAGGTGCTGCGCTCGATCAGCTCGCTGGCCGACCACGTCGTGGCGCTGCGCGTGTGAGGTGACCCGGTGACCGCCGTACTCCGATCCCTCGCCACCGCCGCACCGGGCAGCTACCTCGAATGGCGTCCGGTACCACCGCCGTACGGGCCAGGCGAGCAGTTCGCTGCCGGTCGTCAGGCTGCGGCGGCGGCACTGGCCGCCGCGGGATCGGTCATCCGGACCGTGCCTCGCGCCGCCGATGGCAGGCCCAGCTTCCCGACCGGGTACCCCGGGTCCATCGCCCACACCGACCGCCTGGCAGTCGCGGCGGTGGTGCCCGGTGCCGCCGGGGTCGGCGTCGACATCGAGGACGCGGCGATCACCCCTCGCATGATCAAATTTTTCCTGTACGAGCGGGAGCGGCGCACCTTGCTCGCGCCGGCCGGCCAGCACAGCCCGGTCGAGCTGTTCTCGGCCAAGGAAGCGGCATTCAAGGCACTGGCCGGGACCGCGTTCGGAAAGGACCTGCTGTTCTGGCGGATCGAGTTGGTCCGGTCCGAGACCGGACTGGTCGCCTCGTTCGGCGGACGGTCGGTGCCGGTGTGGACGTACGCCGAAGCCGGCTCCTCGGTTGCTCTGGCGGTGCGACGGGGTGGCACCGCGGCACCCGACGGGCCTGGGCGGCCCGCCCGGGATGGCGCGTCGCGTGAGGAGCAGCAGCGCGATGGATCGCGATGTTCGGTACGTGCTTGACGAGTTGACCGTGCGGGTCGGGAACGGGATCGGCGCGCCATGAGCACCGACCTTCGGGCTCGTCACGGGTTCTGAGTGAGGCCGTCCTAGGTTGTGAGGAGCGGGGTTGATGAATGTGGTTGTTCCGGATTACCCCACCGTGATGCATGCGCTGGTGGCGCAGGCGGAGCGCGGGTCGGACGGTTCACGGATGACGGTGGTGCCCGAGCCGGGGCGGATGGAGACCCGCCGGTACGACGAGGTGCTCGAAGACGCACTGCGGTGTGCGGCGGTTCTCGCCGAGCACGGCGTGGGCCGTGGCGATCGGGTGCTGTTCTGTCTGCCGACGAGTTGGACGTTCGTGACGGCGTTCTTCGGGTGTCAGTTGCTGGGTGCCGCACCGACGGCGATCGCGGTGCCGACGAGCTTCGGGCGCGCGGCCGGGTTCGACGGCCAGGTGAAGGAACTGGTGGCCTACCTGCGGCCGGCTGCGGTAGTGGCCAGGGCAGCGGTGGTCGAGGCGTCGGAGGCAGTGGCGGACACCGTGTTCATCGACGGCGACGAGCTGCTGGAGCGTGCGGCGTCCGCCGAGGCGTCGTTGCGGCAGTTCCGACTGCCGAGCGAGGACGAACTGGCATTCGTCCAGTGCACGTCTGGTTCGACCGGCAGGCCCAAGGGCGTCATGATCTCGCATGCCAACCTGGCCGCGAACCTGATGCAGAGCGCCGTGGCGACGGGATGGTCGGCCGAGGACACGACGGTGAGCTGGCTTCCGCTGTACCACGACATGGGCCTCATGTCGGGGATCATGGTGCCGACCTACACCGGGAGCGACACCGTGCTCATGCCGCCGACGCAGTTCCTGCGTTCGCCGGTCGAGTGGCTGCGCAACATCAGCGCGATGGGGGGAACCCTCGCGGCGGCGCCGAACTTCGCCTACGGCTACACGGCCGACCGGGTACGCGACAGCGACCTGGCGAACGTCGACCTGTCGTCCTGGCGGATGGCGTTCTGCGGAGCTGAGCCGATCCACCCCGGCACCATCGAGCGCTTCGTCGACCGGTTCCAGCAGTGGGGCCTGCGGCAGGACGTGTTCATGCCCTGCTACGGCATGGCCGAGGCCACCCTGACCATCACCATGTCGCCGCACAACGCACCGGTCCGCGTCGACACCATCGACCGCACGGCCGCCGGCACGCACGGCCAGGTCATCGACGTCGAGCCGGACGATCCGAACGGGATGCAGGTCGTCGCCTGTGGCGCGGCAGTCGTGGGTACCGAGGTCCGTGTCGTCGACGGTGACGGCAACCCGCTGGGCGACAACCAGATCGGCGACATCCAGTTCCGCAGCCCGGCCCGCACGATCGGCTACTTCGGCCTGCCGCAGGAGACCGCCGCGGCGATCGCCGAGCCGGACTGGTGGAAGACCGGCGATGTGGGCTACCTGCGGGACGGCGAGATCCGTATCACCGGACGCTCCAAGGACCTGATCATCATCCGGGGTGCCAACTACTTCCCGTCCGACTTCGAGCAGGCGGTCGAATCGGTGCCGGGCGTACGGCTCGGCACGGTCGTAGCTGTCGGCCACCGGCCCGAGGACGGCGACTCCGAGGAACTGCACCTCATCGTCGAGTCGTACGTGCCCGCCGATCAGCAGGAACCCCTGCGCCAGGCGGTGCGTAGCGCGGTCAGCGCGAAGACCGGCGTGCCCGTGGCTCAGGTGCATCTCGTCCCGAGGCGAAGCATCCCGAAGACCACCAGCGGAAAGCTGCAACGCGCGAAGGCACGGCAGCTGTTCATCGAGAACCCGGCGTCCTCCCCGGCCTGACGACCGGACGCCAACCCACTCCGCCGGCCACCACCAACACCGCGAGGGACTGAGGCCTGCCACAACCCTGACCTGTCACCGTCCGGAACCATTCGAGAACCTGAGGGGTTGTCCGCGTGTCCAATCCGTTCGACGACGACAGTCAAGAATTCCTGGCCCTACGCAACGACGAGGAGCAGTACTCTCTGTGGCCGGCCGGTATCACCGTCCCCGACGGTTGGCGTGTGGTGCACGGTCCGGCGCCTCGGCGGGAGGTCGTTGACCACATCGACCGGTCCTGGACCGACATGCGACCGAAGAGCCTGCGGGATGCCGGGCCGGCACCCGGTGGTGCCGGCACAGGTCCAGATCCGGCCAGGTCAACCGGTTCGCGGGCGTGATCACCCTGGCTGCGCGGACCCGGACGCTGCTCGGTGCGGTCTTCGGGCTCGTCGTGCTGGTGAGCACGGTGCCGCTGTGGGGTGCGGCAGGGTCGCACGACGGGGACTCGCTCACCCGGTTCCTGCTCGCGGTCGCGGTGGTCCTGGTGGCCTGCCAGGCTTTCGCGGCGCTGGCGCGCCGGCTCCGTCAGCCGTCGGTCGTCGGCGAGATGATTGGCGGCCTGGTGCTCGGCTCGTCGATTCTCGGTGCTGTCTGGCCGTCGGCGACCGGGTTCCTGTTTCCTCCGACCGTGATGGAAGGGCTGGACAAGGTCGCCCAACTGGGCCTGGTCATCTTCGTCTTCCTGCTCGGCTGTGAGCTGCGTACCGACCGGATCGAGCGCAAGGGCGTGGTCGGCGCGGTGGTGGTTGCCGGCATGGGCCTGCCGTGGCTGGCGGGAATGGGCATCGTGGCCCTCACCGGTGGTCTGTTCGTCGGCTCGCAGGACTCACCGACAGGCACGATGATGTTCGTCGGGCTGGCCATGGCGGTGACCGCGTTGCCGGTGCTGGCCCGTATCCTCGACGACCTGAAACTGCGGCACACCAGTGTCGGTGCGCTGTCCATGTCGGCAGCGGCCATCGGCGACGGGCTGCTCTGGCTGGTGCTGGCCTTCCTGCTCGCCGGACAGGGCGCGACCGGCGGGGGCATTCGTGTCCTGATGCTCGGCGCCGCGCTGGTTCTCGTGACGGCGCTGTGCGTACGCCCGCTCCTGGTGGCACTGGTCCGGCGACTGGGCTCCAGCCAGTCGTTGACGGTGGTGCTGGTGGTCGGAGCGATCGGCTACTCGGTGCTCACCCAGGCTATTCATCTGCATCCGGTGGTCGGCGCCTTCCTCTTCGGTGTCGCCGTTCCGCGCGACTCCCTGGTCGTGGAACGGATCTGTCAGCAGCTGGAGGGGTTCACCCTGCTGATCCTGTTGCCGCTCTTCTTCGCCGGCGTCGGCATGACGACCTCGGTCGGGTTGCTGGGCACCGCCCCGGTCACCTGGCTGGTGTTCGTCGCGGTGCTGGTGACGGCACTGGTAACCAAGATCGTTGGGGCTGGCGGGGCGGCGCGGTTGACCGGGATGCCGACGGGCGAAGCGCTGCGGTTCGGGATGCTGATGAACTGCCGAGGAGTTACCGAACTGGTCGTGCTGAGCATCGGCTACCAGGCCGGCTTCCTCAACCAGTTGGGATACAGCGTCCTCGTGCTCGTCGCGGTGCTCACCACGGCGGCGACGGGGCCGCTGGTGCGCTGGTCACTGCGGCATGACGGGCAGGTCGCATCGTCGCTGTCGCCCTCCGGATCCGGTCGACGGAACCACACGCTGATGGCCGGTGCGTCGGCCGAACGCTTCGACGGAAAGACGAAAGACCTGTGAGGAGTGTCTCAAGGGTGGCATTTCTTGATTCCCATCGAGACATGGTGGCTATGGGGGATGCAGGCGATGGTCGATGTCAAGTACCTGGTTAAGTTCGTGCGTTGGCCTGCGGAAAGCGACATCCGCGCGGAATGCCACGAGCAGCAGCATCTCTGTTTGCTGATCGTGGAACACGGTGCGGCACCGCCAGACCAACTGAGCCTCTACGAGGACTGGGTGCGCCCACCTATCGGTCGGGAAGACCTTCAGGTCCGGATCCGTCAGTTGGCGGCCCGGGCGGTGCTCAACGAGAAGCCGGTGTTGGACCCGGCGGGAATGCTGTACTTCAACAACACGTCCGTCACCCTGTCGCTGATGCAGTGCGAGATGCTGGCGCCGCTGCTGAACAGATACGGCCAGCTGGTCTACCGGACAGAGCTACGGGAGATCCTGGAAAGCTCCGGGGCCAGCTCCTCGAGCAACGCGCTCGACCTGCACGTCATGCGGCTCCGCCGACGTCTTGAGATCGTCGGTCTGGCGATCCGCACCGTCTGGGGGCGCGGCTTCTTCGTCGAGCCCGCATCACGAACGTCGACCCCTCAGGTGGACACCCGGCGGACCGTCGCGGCGGTGCCGAGAAGAGCTCGCCCACGGTGAGCGCAGGCGTCGTCGCCAACCTCACTCCAACGTGCCCGCGCGACACGGGCGCACGGTGTCCGACCGTGCGGTCCGTCGGCGCGCAAGCGGACTGAAAGACCCGGGAAAGCGTACGGCAGAGCGCGGTGCAACCACGGTTATGGTCGGTACCCATTGGCAGGAAAGCTGCGTCGGAGGCGGAGTGGACACTGTTTCGGAGTTCTTTGAGGCGAGCGTGCAGACGTCCGGCGATGCTCCAGCGGTCGTCTTCGGTGAAACCGTCGTCGGATACGCGGAACTGAACGCACGCGCGAATCGACTGGCCCGTCGGCTCATCGCTGCCGGCGTGGGGCCGGATTCGTTGGTCGCGGTCGCGGTGCCCCGCTCCGACACGTTGATCACGGCGGTACTCGCCGTGCTGAAGGCGGGCGGCGCGTACCTGCCGCTGGATCCGACCTACCCGGTCGAGCGGTTGACCCACATGGTCACCGATGCGCGTGCCGTGCAGCTGTTACGGACCACCAGCGTCGCGACGCTGGACCTGGGCGTGCCGGAGATGGTGCTCGACGATCCCGACGTCGCGGCCGAGTGCGCGCGTGAACGCAGCGACGACGTCACCGCGGACGAACGGTTGGCGCCGTTGACCGTCGACCACCTGATGTACGTCATCTACACCTCCGGCTCGACCGGAGTGCCCAAAGGAGTCGCACTCACCCACGCCGGCATGACGGACCTGGTCTCCACCCAGACCCGGGTGTACGGCATCCGTCCCGGGGATCGGGTGCTGCAGTGGGCGTCGTTCAGCTTCGACGCGTGGTTCTGGGACTTCACGATGGCCCTCATGCACGGCGCGACGCTCGTGATGGCCGAGCAGGACGACCTGATGCCCGGAGAGTCACTGCGCGGCACGATGCTGAAGTACGAGGTGGACCACGCGACGCTGCCCCCGGTGGCGTTGAGCATCACCGACAGCGCGGGTCTGCTGCCCGGCGGCACGCTCACCTCCACCGGCGACGTCTGCACCAGAGCCCTGGCGACCGAGTGGTCCCAGGGCCGGCGACTGTTCAACGGCTACGGCCCGACTGAGGTGACCGTCGGCACGTCGATCGGCGGGCCGGTCGAAGGAGTGCAGGAGGCGGTGAGCATCGGGTCGCCCTGGGACGGTAGCGCGGTGCACGTGCTCGACGAGCGCCTGCGGGATCTGCGTGACGGCGGTGAGGGGGAGCTCTACCTGTCCGGCAGCGGCGTCGCGCGTGGATACCTGCACCGTCCGGGACTGACCGCGGCGCGGTTCGTCGCCAACCCCTTCGGCCCACCCGGGAGCCGGATGTACCGGTCGGGCGACCGGGGCAAACGCGCGGCCGACGGTGAACTCTATTTCACCGGCAGGGTCGACGACCAGGTGAAGGTTCGCGGTTTCCGGGTCGAACTCGGCGAGGTCGAGACGCGGTTGGAGAGCCACCCGGCGGTGGAACTGGCCGTGGCGGTGCTCGGCGGCGGCGACGCGTCGTCCCAGCACATCGTCGCCTACGTGACGCCGGCGGGGGAGCAGACGATGGTGGCGGCGCAGGTACGCGAACACGCGCGAGCCACGCTGCCCGAACACATGGTCCCGTCGGCTGTCGTCGTGCTCGACCGGCTGCCCACCCTGCTCAACGGCAAGATCGACCGCAAGGCGCTCGCCGAGCGGGCGTCGACGGCCGCGGCCGAGCAGCGAGCCGTCCCGCACTGTGCGCCACCGCCGACCGCCGGTACACCAGCGGCCGGTGGTGCGGTTTCCGCACCCTCTCTGGAGGATCTGCTGTGCGGCCTGGTGGCCGAGACGCTCGACCTCACCGACGTGACTCCGCAGGACAACTTCTTCGAACTGGGCGGCCATTCGGTGCTCGCGGCGAAGCTCGCCAGCCGGATGCGCAAGGAGCTGGGCGTGACGGTCCCGATGCGCTCGGTTTTCGAAGCCGAGAGTCTCGCCGAGCTGGCCGAGATCATGGCGCAGTCACGGTAGGCGTGCCTCGGGTGCTGCCCGTGGCGTCGGTGACGGACAGCACCCGTGCCGCCCGCCGCCGACGTCCAGGGCGGCTCTCGGTGAAGCGCCCCGCGGCCGAGGCCGCAGGCGCGGAACGCCAGTGCCGACGTGCCGTGGATCCGGTCAGTAGACCCCGTCCCGTTTCACCAGTCCCACGGCGCCCAGCGCACGGGTGACACCGGTGAGCGCGGTGGCCATGATGATCTCTGCGGGGTTGAACGCGACCGGCAGTTCCAGGATCCGGCGCTCTGCGGTCTCGCGGTCGCTGTGCGGCCCGTGCAGGCGGAAGACGAGCGGCACCTGCGAGCCGAACCACAGGTGGTAGGCCAGCCGCGGTTTGCGGAACACCTCCGGCCGCCACGGCGAGCACCCGATCACCTTGGCGAAATCGATCATGTACCGGTTGTAGTGGACCAGCGTACGAAGCTCAGGGTTGCCGGTGAAGAACTCGTCCTCGTACACCGCCTGCTGCTTGATCAGCTGGTTGAGCCGGTCCGGCGGCGGCAGGGTCTGCTTGCCACTGCAGAGCAGCGCGAAGTAGCGGGCCTGCATCTCCGAGCAGGCCGGGACGCCACCCGCGGCGGGCCGCGCCCATCCGATGAGGACCACGCCGGTGCCGAGCTCCGGGTGGATCATGTGCTTGTACATCTGGCGCACGTCGGTGATGTGCACGTCCTTGAGGAGGGTGAAGTCCTCGGTGTAACCGGTGTTCAGGACGATCGTGTCGATCGTCTCCCGCCGGCCGTCCTTGAACAGGACATAGTCCTCGCCGAGTCGCTCGATGCCGGAGGCGTTGACCGTCAGGCTGCCGTCGACGATCCGATGGATGAATGCTTCGTTCTTGGTCAGGAAGTGGTTGAAGAAGCTGTCGTTCTTCGAGTTCCACTCCGCGATCGCTCGGCTCACGGGGTTCTTGGCGAACCGCTTGCCCAGCCGGGTGCCGATGCGGTGGACGGCGGTGGCAGCCGCCAGCGGCAGTGCGTTCAGCATCTCAGAGGTGTACGCGTCGTTCGGATGCTTCCGGTTGCCCGGGAACCGCGCCACGACCGACTGCCAACGACGCACCGACAGCGTGCAACTCGCCGCCACCTGGGCGATCTCGTTGACGACGTCGGCTGCGGTCTCGCCGATGCCCACGCAGAGAACCCGCTTACCGCGGAACGGTTCGGCGTTGCGGTAGAAGGCCGAATGGGTGACCACCCCCGCGAAGTTCTCCTGTCCCGGCAGGGTGACCTTGTTGGGCACCCGGTGGGTGCCGCTGGACACCACCACGGCGTCGAACTGGTGGCTGGTCCGGGCGGTGGGATCGTCCGCGGGCGCGGTCTCGACCACGTAGCCGTCGCCGCTGTCACTTCTCGCGATACTCAGTACGTCGGTGCGGGGGCGCAGGTGGGGCCACAGACCGAAGGCGTCGGCGAAGTCGTGGAGGTACTGCCGGTACTCGGTGGCCGTCCAGAACCGTCGCTCCTGCTTCTCCGGCGGCGGGAAACAGGAGAACGCCATCATGTAGTTGGAGATGGTGAGCAGCGTCGAATCGTAGGCAGCCGGCTCGTCGGCGTTGGCACCCCCGCGGAACACACCGCCGATGTCGGCGTTGTGATCGAAGCAGGTCACGGTGTGGCCCTCGTCCAGCAGCTCTTTCATCGTGATCAGACCCGACGGGCCCGCGCCGATGACACAGACGGCTTTTTTCACGGTCACCTCGACATTCTCGAAAAGTGCGGTCTCGGGTGCGAAGGGATCACCCGGCCGTGGCGGTCACGCCCAGACGGGGACGAACACAAGAAGCTGCGGTTGGCCGGGCCGCCGCCCGGCGTCGCGGTGAATCAGCCGCTCTCGAAGCGGACGGGCAGCGTGTCGTAGCCGCAGACGAAGTTCGAGTAGATGGGGCGGGGCTTGCCGCACAGATCCATCCGGGTCACCTGGGCGGTCAAGGTGGTGAGCAGCGCCCGCAGCTCCGCGCGGCCGAGGAACGCCCCGAGGCAGTAGTGCGGTCCGTGACCGAACGAGAGGTGCTTGTTGGGCGACCGGGACAGGGTGAACCGGCGCGGTTCAGGGAACACCGACTCGTCGTTGTTCGCCGAGATGTTCCACAGCGTGACGATGTCGCCGGCGCGGACCTGGTGCCCATGAAGTTCGAAATCGTCGACCGCCGTACGCGCCACGTGCATCCCGGGGGTGGCCCAGCGGAGCACCTCCTCCACCGCCGAATCGACGTCGACCGCGCCGGTCCGCAGGGCCTCCCACTGGTCGGGGTTCTCGATCAGGGCCAGGACAGCGCAGATCGCCGAGATCCGGGACGTCTCGTCACCACCGAGGATCAGGCTGTAGCAGTTGACCGCGATCTCCTCGACGGTCAGTGGCACCCCGTCCACCTCGGCGCCGGCGAGCATGCTGATCACATCGTCGCCCGGATTTCTCCGCCGGTCCTCAGCCAGGTCGACGAAGTAGAGCAGGATTTCGTTACGAGCGCTGAGCGCGTCGAGGTCGGTGCTGTCGGCCCGGTCCGACGACAGGGCCATCTTGTTCCACTGGAGCAGGTCCCTGCGATCGCTGAGCGGTACCGACAGCAGGTCACAGATCGTGTTCATCGGAATCTGGTCGGCGACCTCGGCAGCGAAGTCGAACGCGCCCGCACCGACGACCGAGGACACGAGTTCGGTGGAGCGGAGCTGCACGTTGGTCACCACCTCGCCGAGCGCGCGTGGGGTGAAGGCGCTGAACATCAGGTTGCGCAGCTTTCGGTGCGACGGACCGTCGGTGACCGCGAGCATGCTTCCGCCTGCTGAGTCGTTTCCGCGCAGCACCACGTCCAGCACGTTGCCGCGTTCGGAACTGAGCGACGCGTCGTGGTAGAGCGTCTGGACGTCGGCGTACCGGGAAACCACCCAGAACCCCGGATTGCTCTGCGTGGCCTCATGCCAGTAGACCGGGCTCTCCGCCCGCACGTCCCGCCAGAACACGTGCACGTCGTTGTCGACGAAGGTGGCGGGATTGACCAGGTCCAGTGACCTGACACCGAGGGCGGGGTCGCTCATGGCCCGATGGTGGCAGCCGCATGACGCTCCCGTGTGGACTCTTGCCTGTTCCTTTCCTGACGGGTGCGGGACAGGCTCAGTGCTGCTCGGTGCACTGGCAGAGCCCGGTCTGGTAGGCGATCGCCACCAGCTGCGCACGGTCGCGTGCGCCGAGTTTGCCCATCGTGCGGCTGACGTGCGTACGTGCGGTGGCCGGGCTGAGGAACAGCGCCGCGCCGATCTCGTCGTTGCTCAGCCCCTGCGCGACCAGCGCCAGCACCTCACGCTCGCGGTCGGTCAGCACCGCGAGTCGGTCCTCGCCCGCCTGCGCGGCCTTACGCCGCGCCGTGAACTGGCTGATGAGTCTGCGGGTGACCCGTGGCGCGAGCAGCGCGTCTCCGGCGGCGATGACCCGGATGGCGTGCAGCAGCTCGGCAGGGCCGGCATCCTTGAGCAGGAAACCGCTGGCGCCTGCCTGGAGGGCCTCGAACACGTTCTCGTCGGTGTCGTAGGTGGTGAGGATGAGAATCCGGACCCGATCCATCCCCGGCATCTCGACGATCTGCTCTGCGGCCCGGATCCCGTCCAGGCGCGGCATGCGGATGTCCATGAGGACGACGTCGGGTCGGGTGGCGCGAGCCAGCTCGACGGCCTCGGCACCGTTGGTGGCCTCGCCGACCACGGTGATGTCGTCCTCCAGGTCGAGCAGCAGCCGGAAACCGGAGCGGACCAGCCGCTCGTCGTCGGCGAGGAGCACCTTGATCGACGTGTCGGTCACGGGCGTGGCGCAACCGGCGCGAGCGGCAGGCGGGCGACGACCTCGAAACCACCATCGGGACGTGCCGTGGCGTGCAGTTCCCCACCGAGCAGTTGGCAGCGTTCCCGCATGCCGACGATGCCCCGGCCGCCCGACGAGCGGCCTCCGGCACCCACCGTGACGAGCACCGGATCTCGGGTGCCCTCGTCGGCCACCCGGATACGGAGCGCGTCGGACGCGGCCTCGATCGTCACCGCCACCCGGGTCGGCCCGACATGGCGGATCACGTTGGTGATCGACTCCTGGACGATGCGGTAGGCCGCGCTGTTCACCGCGCTCGGTACCGGCGCCGCCGCCGGTGTCTGCTCGATGCTGACCTCAAGGCCGGCCTCGCGGGCCTTGTCGGCGAGTGCGGGGAGCTGTTCGAGACCCGGACTGGGTTCACGTCCGTCGTCCTCGCGCAGCACGCCGAGCACCGCGCGCATCTCGTGCAGCGCCCGCGAGCTGGTCTGCTCGATGGCCCGCAACGCGTCGCGTGCCTGAGCCGGCCGCTTGTCGAGCACGTGTGCCGTCACGCTGGCCTGTACGTTGATGATGGCGATGGCGTGCGCGACGGTGTCGTGGACCTCGCGCGCGATTCGCAGCCGTTCGGCGTCGACCCGCGCCCGGGTCTCCTCCTCGCGGGACCGTTCGGCCATCTCTGCCCGCCGCTGCGCGTCCGCCGCGATGACCCTGCGCGATCGGACGGACTCGCCGAGCGTGATGCTCACGACCGACGCTCCGATCCGGAAGAGAACCCAGCCCATGGCTTCCACAGGTTGGATGTCCGCCCCGGCGACCAACCAGCCGACGGCGAGCACCGTGGTGCCGGTGCCCGCGATCAGCAGCGACCGGCGTCCGTCGCCGTAGGCGGCGAGGGTGTACAGGGCGACGAACAGACCGAGGCAGGACATCCGGTCGGGGAAGCCGAGACCGAAGTAGACCAGGCTGGCCGCTCCGGTGACCGCGAACACGGCGACCGGCCACCGGCGTCGGACGACGATGGCCAGACCGCTCAGCACGACGAGGCCGTAGCCGGCGTACCCGAAGTCCGAGGCGGGCCGGGCGATCGGCTCGGGCAGGACGGTGCCGTACTTGCTGACACTCTGGACCTGGATCACCGTGACGAACAGTGCCAACAGGACGTCGGCGAACCAGACCGGCCGACGAGCGAACCAGGTGCGCAGTCGTTCCGGCATCACCCGCAGGTCCATGCCGCAGATCCTACGGCAACCGCCGCACTCTCCGGTGCGTGGCCGACTACGCCCTGCGACGTACGCAGGTCGGTTTCCGCTACGCGGATTGGCGTAGCAGGTGCCGCGCCTCGTCCAATGCGCGACCGGCGACCCGATACCAGGATCTGTGCCATGAAGAAGCTCTTCGCGGGCCTGGTGTCACTGTTGCTGCTCGCCGAGGTGGTGCAGTTCTATCTTGCCGCCAGCGGTGCGTTCGACTCCGCGCCGACCGAGGAGGCGTTCTCCCCCCACCGCTTCCTCGGGTACGTGATGCTCCTGTTCTCCGTCGTACTCGTGGTGGTCTCCGCGATTGCCCGCATGCCCGGTCGGATCACCGGCAGGATGGCCATGGTGGCCGGGCTGGTGCTCATCCAATCGCTGATCCGGGAAGTCGCCAAGTCCTTCGGTGAGGGCTCCGAGACGGGTCACCTCATCTTCGGCGTGCACGCCGTCAACGGACTGCTCATCGTCGGTACCACCCTGTGGCTCGTGCGTCAGGCACGGCAGATCGCCTGGCAGCAGACCGAGCTCAGCCACGCGACCCGGTCATGACCACTGCGGCACTGACCGTCCTGGACCACACCTGGGCGCTGCTGGCCGCTGCCGCGTGGCTCGCCGCCGGTGTGACTGCGATGCGCAGGTACGCCCGAGCCGCCCGGGTGCTGTTCGTCGCGGCGCTGACGCTCACCCTGGCCAAGGGCGTGTCGGTGGCGCTGCTGGCCGGGCGGGGCTGGTGGTTCGTCCAGGAGAAGGTGCTGCTCGGGATGCCGCTGCTCGCGGTGGCCGCGGTGGTCGCCGCGGTGGTCGCCGGACCGATACTGCTCACACGGGCCACTGGCGCACCCCGGCCGGCCGGTCGGGACAGGGCGGGCGTCATCGCGCTGTTCGCCGCCGGGTACGCCGCGTTGGCCGGGTTCGTGCTCACCTACCTCGTCGGGTATCCGTTGACCCTGCCGGCGGCGCTGATCACGGTTGGTCTGGTGGTGGCGGCCGTCCTGCTGACCGCGCGGTCGGTCGCCGTACCGGGCACGGACGTGGCGGAGGAGGCGAAGCCGAACGCCGGGCCGCCGGGCCTGTCCCGTCGGGGCTTCCTCGGTGTCGCCGGCGGTGTGGTCGCGGTCGGCGCGACCGGCACCGGAGCGGGCCTGTCGGTGCTGTCGTCCGGCCCGGCGCACACGGCCGGAGGTGGTCCGGGCCCCACCCGCGGTGCCCTGCTCTCCGTGGCCGACCTGCGCGGACCGGACACTCCCGCGCCAGGGGGCGTCCGACGCGCCTACGAGTTGACCGCCCGCAGGGCCGCCGTGCGACTGCCGTCCGGGCAGGACGTCGACGCCTGGACGTTCGACGGTGTGGCGCCCGGCCCGCAGCTCACTGCGACCGAGGGTGACCTCATCGAGGTGAGCCTGGTCAACCACGACATCGACGAGGGCGTGACCCTGCACTGGCACGGCTACGACGTGCCCTGCGGGGAGGACGGAGTGGCGGGCCTCAGTCAGCCGGTGGTGGCGTCAGGGAAGACCTTCCGCTACCGGTTCCGCGCCGACCAGGTCGGGACCTACTGGTATCACACCCACCACGTGTCCCACATCGGCGTGCGACGCGGCCTCTACGGAGTGCTCGTCGTGACACCGCGTACGGATCCCGACCCTGCGGACCTCGACCTGGTCGTCCCCGTGCACACGTTCAGCGGCGGTGCGGCGGTCGCGGGCGTCGAGCACGTCGCGGCGGCGGGTGCGACGGTCCGGTTGCGCCTGGTCAACACCGACTCCGACCCGCGTCGCTTTGCGTTGGCCGGCACCCCGTTCCGGGTGGTGGCCGTCGACGGCCGCGACCTGCAGGGGCCCGGCGAGACCAGCCGGACCGCGCTGCGGGTCGCGGCGGGTGGGCGCCGCGATCTGGTGTTCGTCATGCCGGAGACCCCCGTGGCGCTGTTCGTCGACGGCGTGGCCGCCGTGTGGCTACGACCCAGCCCCGACGCCCCCGACGGTGGGGCCGGCGCGCAGGACACCGCCGACTGGCCGGAACTGGACCTGTTCACCTACGGGACCTCGGCTCCCGTACCCTTGCGCACCGCGACCGCGGACCGGCACTTCACCCTGGTGCTCGACCGTGGGGTGGCCATGGTCGACGGACGACCCGCGTTCGCGCAGACCGTCAACGGGCGGGGCCACCCGTCGATCCCCGACCAGATCGTCTCCGACGGAGACATCGTCCGGTTCACCGTGGTCAACCGCAGCCTGGAGACCCATCCCTGGCACCTGCACGGCCATCCGGTGCTGATCCTGTCCCGAAACGGGCAACCGTCCTCGGGTAGCCCGCTCTGGATGGACACGTTCGACGTCCGCCCCGGCGAAGTGTGGGAGGTGATGTTCCAGGCGAACAACCGGGGCATCTGGATGAACCACTGCCACAACCTGCCACACGCCGATCAGGGCATGATGCTGCGACTGCGGTACGACGGCGTCAGCACGCCGTTCCACGGCGGGCACGCGGCGGGACACCGCCACCCTTCCTGACGCCACTCAGGTGGCCAGCATGATCTTCGGGTACCGAGCCGCGACCATCTCGCTGGCCTTCGGGCCACAGGCGAACACCACGTTCTCAGTGTCGATCCGCCGGCCTGTCCGCCGGTCCACCACGATCGGGTCCACCTCGGTGCCGGTCTCGGTGTCGACCAGGACGACGCTCCGCTCCTCCGGAGCGAGCCGATGGTTACCCCACGCCGCGATGACCAGCAGCAGCGGACGAAGTGTCCTACCGAGGGGCGTCAGTCGGTACTCCCGGCCCTCGGGGTCCGTGGCATCGGCCGCCTGCTCGATGAGACCCCTGCTCCGGAGGTCGCCGAGACGCTCCCGCAGCAGCTCGGTGGGCGTCTCAAGGTTGTGCTGGATGGCCGCGAACCGGGTATGGCCGTTGAAGATCTCGTGCAGGATCTCCAACGTCCACCAGGCTCCCACGACCTCCACCGTGCGCCCCAGCGGGCAGTCGGGAATCCGGGCCTTTGGGCCGGACGAACGAGGTGCGCCCTGCTGGACGCCGGTGCTGACACTGCTCATTTCCACTCCAGGGACTCGTTCACCGTCGGCCGTCCGGGTCCGACCCGGCAGCCTCGGGTGCCGGGGTGCCGGCCAGCGACCAGTACCGCCGCATGCCGTACAACAGCGGGCTGACCGGGGCGACCGCGTGGGTGCGTACCCGCAACACGGTGCCGAAGACCACGACGTGGTCCCCGACGGGCAGGGCGTTGCTGACGCGACAGTCCGCGGCGGTGTGGGCGTCGTCGATCAGGTGCGGCATGCCGGAGTCCGGATCCGGAGCCCAGTCGATCTGCTCGAACCGGTCCGGCGCGCCGGAGGCGAACAACTGCGCGGCCCGCTCGCCCTGGTCGCGCAGCAGATTGACCGCGAAGGTGGAGACGGCGAGCAACGCCGCCAGGGTCGGACTCGCGGCGCGCAGGCAAACCAGCAGTGTCGGCGGTTTCAGCGCGACGCTGCACACCGACGAACAGGTCATCCCCCATGGCACGCCGTTCAACGCCGTGGTCGTCACGATGGCGACCCCGGCGGGATGGGAGGCCATGAGGGAACGGAACTGCGCCGGGTCGACCAGTGGCGGCGCCACGGTGCCTGTGACGGGCTCCGGCATGGTGTTGCCCACCTCCTCGCTCGAACGCATAGGAAACCTTCCGGATCGCCGTACCTGCCTGACGGGCATCGGCCCGACGGCAGGTCCTCGGCTCATCCGGCCGACCGGTGAGTCCCGTCGCCGCACTCGTCGACGAACTCCAGGATCTTGCGCACACCGGTCTCCAACGAGCCGGGATCCACGCAGAACGCGACCCGGACCAGATGCCGCGCCCAGGGCGCGTAGTCGTGGGCGCGGATGTGACCCTGGTCGTCTAGCTGGGGACGCATGGCGAACCCGTTGCCGGCGACCACCGCGACGCCCTTGCGCTCCAGCAGCCGCAGCGCGAACGTCTCGGCGTCCAGCCCGGTCCTGGCCACGTCCAGCATCGCGTACCAGCCCCCGGCGGGCAGCTCACTCAGCAGCCCGGCCTTGAGCAGCGGCGGCAGGGCCACGTCCCGGTTACGCTGCACCAACTTGCGGTTCGTGGCGGCGGCGTCGGACCGGCTGGCCAGCGCGGCCACCCCGGCGTGCTGGACGGGTGTGGAGGTGCCGATGATGTTCGCCTCCTGGACCACCCGCATGACGTCGGCCGCGCGGTCGTTCGCCAACACGACGTACCCGAGCCGGTAGCCGGTCATCGCGAAGCTCTTGGAGAAGCTGAAGACGCTGTGCACGATGCGCTCGTCGACCGGAACGTCGCGTTCGAGGGACGCGACGGAGAGGTGGTCACGTTCGTAGCAGAAGTGCTCGTACGCCTCGTCGCTGACCACGTGCCAGCCCCGGTCGCGGGCCAGGTCGAGCAGGGCCGTGATCTCGTCGGGGTTCAGCACGACACCGGTGGGGTTGGCGGGCGAATTGATCAGCAACACCCTGGTTCGCGGGCCGGCGGCGGCTGCGATCTGCTCGACGTCGGGTCGGAAGCCGGGCCCGAGCGGGTAGAACACCGGTCGGAGCCCGGCGAGCAGGCTCTGCTGCAGATGGACCGGCCAGTGCAGTTCCGGCAGGAGAATCTCGGCCCCGGGGCCGGTGAGGGTCTGCAGCAGGGCGGCAAGCCCTTCACACGAGCCCGGCGTGACGAGTACCCGGTCGACGACGGTGTCCACACCGTTGTCCGTACGCAACTTCTCCACCGCTGCCTCGCGTAGCTCGGGCAGGCCCTCCGGGCCGGTGTACTTGGTGTCGCCGCGGCGCACCGCGGCCACGAACGCGTCGGCGACGTTCTCCGCGGGGTGGAAGTACGGGTCGCCGACGTGCAGCTTCACCACCTCGGTGCCGGTGCGCCGCTCGATGTCCTGCGCGGCACGGAAGATGGTGTGCAGGCACGATGAGGGGATGAAGCTGGCAGCGGACGAGATCTGGGGGCTCACGCTCTGACCACCTCTGTTCCGTGAAGGGTTGGTACCTGGCTGGGCGGGTCTCATGCCGTACGGCCGCCGTCGACGGGAATCAGGGCGCCGGTGACCCAACCCGACACCGCCGGGTCGAGCAGCGTGCAGACCCATTGGCCGATCTCCGCCGGGTCACCGAAACGTCCCATCGGGGTCGCCGCGGTCAGGTTGGTTCGCAGCCGCTCGATGCCGGCGTCGTCCAGACCGGCGTCGGTCCACATCGGTGTGTCCACCGGCCCGGGAAGAATGGCGTTGACGCGTACGTCTGGTGCGAGCTCGCGGGCCAGGGAACGGGTGAGGCTGTTGAGGGCCGCCTTGGTCGCGCCGTAGTAGGCACGCCCCGGCATCGACAGGACGCCGCCGACCGAGGAGACGTTGACCACGCTGCCCCTGCTGGCCCGCAACAGCGGCAGCGCGCACCGGATCAGGTCGGCGGGCGCGCGGACGTTCACCGCGAACATCTCGTCGAGATGTCCCGGGTCGAGTGTGTCGATCGGACCGAACCGGGCCAGGCCGGCGTTGTTGACCACCGCGTCGAGGCCGCCGAAGGTTTCCGTGGCCGCCGTGACGATCCGGTCGGCGGTGCCGGGTGCGCAGACGTCCGCCGCCACCACCGCCACGGCGAAGGGATAGCGGTCCGCGAGGGCCCGTAGGGGCTGCTCCCGGCGGCCGACGACGGTCACGTTGGCACCCGACTTCACCAGACACTCGGTGATGCCCAGGCCGATACCGGTGGCGGCGCCGGTGACGACGACCGATCTGCCGTCGAGGGTCACCGCCGCACCCCGCTGTCGGTCAGGGTCGCCATGACGTCGGCGAGCAGCTCGTCCGGGTGGGACAGCAGCCGGAAGTGGCCGCCCGGCAGAGCACGCATGCTGAACTCGCCGTCGTTGACCGCCGCCCAGGTGGCCACCTGGTTGGCGTCGACCAGCGGGTCCTCGGTGTTGTAGTAGCCCCGGACCGGGCAGTCCAGCGGGGCGGTGTCCGGTGCGGGCCGGTAGGTCTCGTGCAGGGTGATGTCCGATCGCAGCACGGGTAGCAGCAGGTCGCGCAGTTCGGGCTGGTCGGCGATCTCCGGTTCGATCCCGCCGAGCTTCGTGACCGACGACCAGAGCTCCTCGTCGCCGAGTTGGTGAGTGGTGCCGCCACCGGCCAGCCACGGCCCGGCCGCACCCGAGACGAACAGGTGGTGCACGGAGCTGCCGTTGTCCCGCAACGCTCGGGCCGTCTCGTAGGCGACCAGCGCGCCCAGGCTGTGTCCGATCAGCGCGCACCGGGCGGGCGGCATCCGGAGCAGCTCCGCAGCCACCTGGGTCGCCATCTCGGCGATGCTGGCGGCCGGCTCCTCGGCCAGGCGGTCGGCGTGGCCCGGGTACTGCACCGCGTGCAGCGCCACGCCGGCCGGCACCGCCGAGGACCAGGGGCGGTAGGCCGCCGCAGTGCCCCCGGAGTGCGGGAAGCAGACCAGTCGCGCGGTGGGGTCCTCGACGCTGGTGAGCGTGCGTACCCAACCCCGATCGGATCTCCGTGTTCGGCTCACGACATCGAGCGTCACCGAGTCCGCCCGCTCGTCCAGACAATCTGTCAAGGCTCTGTCGGGTGCGACGCGGCCTCTGGCCTGCTACCGGAATCTGTTATCGCCGTACCGAAGGAGGACAGACAGATGCTGGACGGGTTCGTGCCCTGGCCGCCCGACGTCGCCGACCGCTATCGACGTGCGGGTTACTGGCGAGGTTTCTCCCTTCGGCAGCTGTTCGACGACAGCGTCCGCCGCCATCCGGACAAGATCGCTGCGGTGGACGCCACTCGCCGCGTCACCTACGCCGAGCTGGCGGAGGAGGCCGACCGT
Source organism: Micromonospora lutea (assembly GCF_016863535.1). Taxonomy (GTDB): domain Bacteria; phylum Actinomycetota; class Actinomycetes; order Mycobacteriales; family Micromonosporaceae; genus Micromonospora; species Micromonospora lutea. The sequence goes on along the minus strand of NZ_BOPB01000033.1, from coordinate 49,963 downwards.
ATCGCCGCAGGTCTGCTCGATCTCGGCATTGGCAGCCGCGACCGGCTGGTCCTGCACCTGCCCAACGTGAACGAATTCCTGTCGGTCCTGTTGGCGGTGTTCAGCATCGGCGCGATACCGGTGCTCGCCCTGCCCGGTCATCGTCGCGACGAGATCACCCACCTGGCCCGCGCCTCGGATGCGGTGGCCTACGTCGGTCCGGACCGCTTCCAGGGATTCGACCACCGCGCGCTGGCCCGCGAGATCCGCGCCGACGTGCCGGGCGTGCGGCACGTCGTGATCGTCGGCGACAGCGCCGAGTTCACCCCGCTGGCCGAACTGGCCAGGTCGGAGCCGCGGCAACTGCCACCGGTCGACGCAGCCGAGATCGCCCTGCTGCTGCTCTCCGGCGGCACCACCGGTGTGCCGAAGTTGATCCCCCGCACCCACGACGACTACGCCTACAACATCTTCAGGTGCGCTGAGGTGACCGGATTCGGCGCGGACAGCGTCTACCTCGCGGCCAATCCCGTACCGCACAACGCCGCGCTCGGCTGCCCCGGCGTACTCGGTGCGCTGCTCGTCGGCGGAAAGGCCGTCCTGGCGGCCAACCCCAGCCCGGACCATGTGTTCCCGTTGATCGGTCGGGAGGGCGTCACCCACACCGCTCTGGTACCCGCGCTCGCGCTGCTGTGGACCGAGGCGGCGCAGAGCATGCCGGTCGACATGAGCGCCATGACCCTTCAGGTGGGCAGCTCGAAGTTCGGCCCCGCCGCGGTTCAGCGCGTCAGTTCGGGCCTGGGGTGCCGGATCATGAACGTGTACGGCATCGGCGAGGGGCTGATCACCCACACCCGTCTCGACGATCCGCTGGAGGTGGTCTACACCACCGAGGGCACACCCATCTGTCCGGACGACGAGGTCAAGATCGTCGACTCCGAGGATCGTGAGCTTCCGGCCGGGGTGACCGGTGAGTTGCTCACCCGCGGCCCGTACACCATCCGGGGCTATTTCGCCGCGCCGGAGCACAACCGTCGGGCGTTCACCACCGACGGGTTCTATCGCAGTGGTGACCTGGCCAAGCTGACCGAGGACGGGCGCATCGTCATCGAGGGCAGGCTCAAGGACATCATCCACCACTTCGGGGAGAAGGTCTCCGCCGAGGAGGTGGAGGGGCACGTGTTGACCTATCCGCTGGTCCGGGACGCCGCCGTCGTCGGTATCCCCGACGACGCCATCGACGAGCGGATCTGCGTGTTCGTGGTGCTGACCGCCGAAGCGGACGCGGCGGCGAAGCCGTTGTCGCTGCGCACCATCCGGGAGCACATCCGCGACCGTGGGTTGGCGCCGTACAAGCTGCCCGACGAGTTGGTCGTCGTGCCGGACCTGCCGCGTACTCCCGTCGGGAAGATCGACAAAAGTGCCCTGCGCGCGGGGCGGCGTGAGCTTCAGCACCGCTGAGCCACCGTCCCGGCACCTTGCGGAGGAGGGCCTTCACACCGATGACCGATGCGACGGAGACCCAGCGCGAACGCGCGTACGGGGAGATCCTGAGACTGGACGAGCTGCTCGACATCGCCTGCGTACGCGACGAGCCGGACCGCACCCTCTTCTTCGCCGCCCACCAGGCATGTGAGCTGTGGTTCGCGGTCATCCTGCGGCACATCGAGTCCGCACGGGACGCGTTGACCCGCGACCGGGCGGACGTCGCCGCTGACCACATCGAGCGACTACCGTCGGCGATGCGCGTGCTCAGCGCACACTTCGACGTCCTGAGCACGCTGGCACCAGAGTCGTTCGACGAGATCCGGGCGACCCTCGGCTCGTCGAGCGGCTTCCAGTCCGCACAGTACCGGGAGATCGAGTTCCTCTGCGGGGCTCGGGACCCGCGCTTCCTCAACATACCAGGGTTCACCTCGGGGGAGCGGGCGCGGCTCGTCGCCCGGTCCGAGGAGCAGTCGCTGTCGTGCGCCTTCGTGGAGTACCGCGACCGAATGCGGGTCGACGGCGACCTGAGGGCGGTCGAGCGGGTACGCGCCGCGCTGGTGGCCTTCGACGACGCGGTCCGGTCATGGCGTGCCCGGCATGCCCAACTGGCCGAGCAGTTTCTCGGCGCGGCCCGCGGTACGGCCGGCTCAGCCGGCGCCGCCTACCTGTGGCGGTCCACCGAGCGGACGTTGTTCCCGGAGGTCCTGGCGCCCGCGATCAGCCGCGGGGTCGCCCAGAACTGAGCCGATGCACACCCTTTCGTCGAGTCCCGGGTTATCGGGTACAAGGAGGAACCGCAATGACTGTCAGTGGTGCCGCTGCCAAGAACACGCGCGACCCGGGCAGGAAACAGCGAGTCGCCATCGTCGGTGGCGGTACGGCCGGCTGGATGACCGCGTCGTACCTGGCGGCAGCCTTCGGTGACCGGATCGACGTGACCGTCGTCGAGTCGGCCACCGTCGGCACGATCGGGGTCGGTGAGGCTACCTTCAGCGACATCCGGCACTTCTTCGAGTTCTTGCGACTGAAAGAATCCGACTGGATGCCGGCCTGTAACGCCACCTACAAGCTGGCCGTCCGGTTCGAGAACTGGCGCGAGCCGGGCCACCACTTCTACCACCCGTTCGAGCAGATGGCGTCGGTCGACGGGTTCCCCCTCAGCGACTGGTGGCTGCGCTACCCGACGACGTCGCGGTTCGACAAGGACTGCTTCGTCATGGCGTCGCTCTGCGACGCCGAGCGCTCACCCCGGTACCTGAACGGGAGCCTGGTCGACCAGGGATTCGTCGAGCAGTCCACCGACGACACCTCAGCCCGGTCGACCATGGCGGAGTATCAGGGCGCGCAGATCCCCTACGCGTACCACTTCGAGGCGCACCTGCTGGCGAAGTTTCTCACCAAGTACTCCACCCAGCGGGGCGTCAAGCACGTCGTCGACAACGTCGTCGACGTGGCCCTCGACGAGCACGGGTTCATCTCGCACGTGCGGACCGCCGAGCACGGCGACATCGCCGCCGACCTGTTCGTCGACTGCACCGGCTTCCGGGCGCTGCTGCTGAACAAGGCGCTCGGCGAGCCGTTCGTGTCCTACCAGGAGAACCTGCCCAACGACAGCGCGGTCGCCCTCCAGGTGCCGCTGGACATGGACCGCAAGCCGCTTCGGCCGTGCACCACCGCGACCGCGCAGGACGCCGGCTGGATCTGGACGATCCCACTGATCAGCCGCATCGGCACCGGCTACGTCTACGCCAGCGACTACGCCACCCCGGAAGAGGCCGAGCGGACGCTGCGCGAGTTCGTCGGCCCGGAGGCGGCCGACGTGCCCGCGAACCACATCCGGATGCGTATCGGTCGCAGCCGGCGGTCGTGGGTGAAGAACTGCGTCGGGGTCGGCCTGGCCAGCGGCTTCGTGGAGCCGCTGGAGTCGACCGGCATCTTCTTCATCCACCACGCCATCGAACAGATGGTCAAGTACTTTCCGGCCGGGCGTGGCGACGACCTGCTTCGTGAGCAGTACAACCGCTCCGTCGCACACGTCATGGACGGCGTCCGCGAGTTCCTCTGCCTGCACTACCGGGGTGCGAAGCGGGTCGACAACCAGTACTGGAAGGACACCAAGACCCGGGTGATCCCCGACTCGCTCGAGGAGCGCCTCGAGATCTGGCAGCACAAGGTGCCGGACACCGAGTCGATCTACCCGTACTACCACGGCCTGCCGCCCTACTCGTACAACTGCATCCTGCTGGGCACGGGCGGAATCGAGCTCCGGCACTCACCCGCGGTCGAGTTGGCCGACGAGCGCGCGGCCCTGGCGGAGTTCGAGCGTATCCGGGTCAAGGCCGAGAAGCTGGTGCAGGAACTGCCCACCCAGAACGAGTACTTCGCCGCCATGCGCGCCAACCTTTGACCGTGTTCGTACGCTCCGTCTCCCGCACGTGCGGGAGACGGAGCAGCGATCAGCAGCGACCGTTTCGGTACCGGAGCGAATTGACGTGTATCTGACGTACGACCAACGTTCCCTGGATGTTCAGTACTCGCCGAGTTCGTGCGTCGCGGACATCAACGTCTTTCTACGCGAGTACGCCGAACGTAGCGCAATGGCGCGCGACCGGCTGGATGTGTATTCCGGCATACGCTACGGATCACGCCCCGAGCAATTGCTCGACTATTTCCCGGCAGCCGACGCGGGTGGCCCGTTGCTGGTGTTCATTCACGGTGGTTACTGGCAGGAGTTGAGCCGACTCGAATCGTCCTTCATGGCGTTGGATCTGGTGCCGCGCGGGATCTCCGTCGCGGCGTTGGGTTACGGCCTGGCGCCCGCGTACCGACTACCGGAGATCGTCGGCATGGTCGCCGACGGAGTTCGGTGGATCTGTCGCAACGCCGGGCAGCTCCCGGCGCGCCCCGGATCGATCTACCTGAGCGGTTGTTCCGCGGGCGCGCACCTGGCCGTCATGTCGCTGCTCGACCCGGCCGGTTGGCAGCGGCACGGGGACCGTCCCGATCGGGCGGTGGCGGGCGCGGTCCTGCTCAGCGGCGTCTACGATCTGGAGCCGGTCCGCCGGACGTACGTCAACCAGGCGCTCGGGCTGGACCCGGAGACGGCGCGTGACTACAGCCCGATGCGCCGGCTGCCGTCGCTGCTGCCACCGCTGGTCGTCGCGCGGGGTGAGAACGAAACCGACGAGTTCGGCAGGCAACAGGCGGAGTTCGTCGATGCCGTGCGGGCCGGCGGCGGCCGGGTGACGGACCTCGTCGTGCCGTCCCGGAACCACTTCGATCTGGCTTTCGATCTCGGCCTTCCGGGAACAATGTTGGGTGATTCCCTTACCGAACTGCTCGGGGTCGACCGGTAGCCCGACCACCGATGTGTAATTCTCATGACATCGTCCACAATATTCACAGCCACCCATCGGGCGACAATGGATTGCTCGGTGCTGCGGGCTGCTGTTAGGGTCGGGGCCAGGTGTCGGCGCTGATGTCGCCAAATGCCTGACATCAATCTCGCGTCCCGCCAGTCGACGTATTTCGAACCAAACAATCCCGCAGCGGAGTCGATAGCGCGCAAGGGAGCTTGAGAATGTTATCGGAGAACACCGACTGCGGCGCCGGGACGGATCGGGACGCCCTGCGCGCTGCCGTGTCCGAACTGCTCGGCATGGAGTTGACCACAGCGGACGATGACAGCAACCTGTTCGAACTCGGCCTGCAGTCGCTGCATCTGATGCGCCTGACCAGCCGGCTCAACAACGCAGGCGCCGAGGTCACGTTCACCGAGTTGGCCACCGACCCCCGGCTGTCGGCGTGGGCCGGGCTGGTCGGCGTCCCGGTGGCTGCGCCCGAACCGACGGCACCCGAGCGGCCGGTCCCCGACGACGAACGGCGCGACCCGGACGGGGCCTTCCCGCTGACCCCGGTGCAGCAGGCGTATCTGTTCGGTCGTTCGGGCAACCACGCGCTCGGCGGCGTCGGCTGCCACAACTATCTTGAGTTCGAGTCGACCGGCGTGGACGCCCAGCGACTCGAACGGGCTGTCCGGGCGTTGCTGGCACGCCATCCGATGCTGCGGGCGCGCTTCGACGAGGACGCGACCCAGCAGGTTCTGCCGGAGTCCCCGTGGCCCGGGCTGACCGTGCACGATCTGCGTGACCGCCCCGCCGACGAGGCCGCTGCGGCGGCGCTGGAGCTGCGTGACCGGCTCTCGCACCGCATCCTGGAGGTCGGCCGCGGCGAGGTGGTCGACGTGCTGCTCACCCGGCTGCCCGGCGGGGTGGACCGGCTGCACTTCAACATCGACCTGCTGGCCGTGGACCTGGCCAGCTTCCGGGTGATGCTCTCCGACCTGGTCGTCCTGTACGACGACCCGGAGGCCCTCGGCGAGGTCGCTTACTCCTTCGGCCGCTACCTCACCGAACAGGCCGACACCCGGGCCGCAGAGCGGGACCGGGCCCGCCCGTACTGGCAGCGGCGGCTGCCGACGCTGCCCGGCGGTCCGAAACTGCCGCTCGCGGTCGACCCGGAAGCGGTCACCGTGCAACGCTTCGCCCGTCGCTTCTTCGACCTCACCGTGCCGGAGTGGCGGGAGCTGGAGCGTCGGGCCGGCGAGGCGGGACTGACGCCGGCAGCGGTGCTGGCCACCGCCTACGCGACGGTCCTGAGCCGCTGGAGCGGAGACGAGCACTTCCTGCTCAGCCTCCCGCTGTTCGACCGTGACCTCGACGTGCATCCCGAGATGCCCCGGCTGGTGGGCGACTTCTCCGGTCTGGTGCTGCTCGAGGTCGACCTCTCCGGCGACAGCTTCGCCGACCACGCACGCACGCTGCAGAAGCAGATGCACGAGGACATCGGGCACGCCGCCTACACCGGCGTTGACGTGCTGCGCGAGTTCACCCGCGCTGACCCGGAATCACCCCGTACGGCCCCCGTGGTGTTCTCCGTGGACCTGTCCGCTCCGCTGATCCCGGAGGAGTTCGCCGCGCAGTTCGGTGAGCCGACGTGGATGATCTCCCAGACCCCGCAGATCTGGCTCGACCACCAGATCTACCGCACCAGCGACGGCACCGTACGCCTGGTGTGGGACGCCGTCGAGGCGCTCTTTCCCGACGGCATGCTGGACGCGATGCTGGCCGCGTACGAGTCGCTGGTCCGCAGCCTGATGGCCGGTGCGTGGACGAGCTCGGTGCCGGAGATCGACCTGCCCGTGGCAACCCGACGGACGAGGGCAGTGGTCAATTCGACGACCCGGTCGATGACCGACAACCTGCTGCACACGCGGTTCTTCGCCCAGGCTGGCGAGCGGGCCGGGCAGGCCGCGCTGCTGTGGGGCGAGCAGGAGGCGCTGCACCACGACGAGTTGGCCGCACGTGCCCTGCGCGTCGCCGGGGCGTTGGCCGGGCGCGGTGTGGGCCGTGGATCGTACGTGGCGGTGCTGGCGCCCAAGGGCGTACCGCAGATCGTGGCGGTGCTCGGCGTACTCGCCGCCGGCGCCGCGTACGTCCCGGTCGGTGTGGACCAGCCCGCCGAGCGACGCGCCCGCATCCTCGAACTCAGCGGTGTCCAGGTCGTCCTCGACGGCAGCGGGCTGGTGGACCCGACCGGGTTGAGCGCCGAGGTTCTCACCATCGACGCCGCCGAGCAGGCCGAGCCGCTGGCCGCGCCGGTCCCCGTCGATCCCGACGACGCCGCGTACGTGATCTTCACGTCGGGCTCCACCGGCCTGCCCAAGGGTGTCGAACTCACCCATCGTGCGGCGGTCAACACCGTCGAGGACATCAACGAGCGGTTCGAGGTCGGTCCCACGGACCGCGTCCTGGCGGTGTCCGCGCTGGACTTCGACCTTTCGGTGTGGGACATCTTCGGTCTGCTCGCGGTGGGTGGCGCCGCGGTGCTGGTACCCGAGTCCGGCCGGCGCGACGCCGCCGAGTGGCTGACGCTGTGCCGCCGGCACGGGGTGACCATCTGGAACACGGTTCCCGCCCTGCTGGACATGCTGCTCACCGCGGCGGACGACGCCGCTCTTCCCGCCACGATGCGCCTCGCCCTGCTCTCCGGCGACTGGATCGGGCTCGACCTGCCCGGCAGGCTGGCCGGTGCGACCGACGGACGCTGCCGGTTCATCTCGCTCGGCGGCGCTACCGAGGCGGCGATCTGGTCGAACTCCTTCGAGGTCGTCGAGGTGCCCGCCGACTGGCGGTCGATCCCGTACGGCACGCCGCTGCGGAACCAGAAGTTCCGCGTAGTGGACAGCCGCGGCCGGGACTGCCCCGACTGGGTGCCGGGCGAGTTGTGGATCGGCGGCGCCGGGGTGGCGCTGGGCTACCGGGGCGACACCGAGTTGAGCGCGCTCCGCTTCCCGGTGGTGGACGGCGAGCGCTGGTACCGCACCGGCGACCTGGGTCGTTACTGGCCCGACGGCAACCTGGAGTTCCTGGGGCGCCTCGATCAGCAGGTGAAGATCAACGGCTTCCGGGTCGAACTGGGCGAGATCGAATCCTGCCTGACCGCGTACCCCGAGGTGGCCCAGGCCGTCGCCGTCGTCGTCACCGACGGTCGACGCGAGGTGGTCGCCGCCGTGGTCGAGCGTTCGTCGACGTCGGACGCTGATCTCCCGGTCGTCGAGCGCACCGCCGGCCGGCCGGGCGAGGAATTCCTGCCGCCGCTGACCAGCGCGGCGAACGAGGACGACCCGCTCCTGCTCGAACACCAACTGGTCGAGGTGCTGTTGACCGAGGTCGTCGCGCCGCTGATCGAACCCGGAAGCACACCGTTCACCGTCAGCGCCGGGCAACGGCCGGTCCTGGACGTCTGGTTCGACTATCTGGCGCACCGCGACGTGGTGTCCCGTGCGTCCGACGGATACGCGCCCGGACCGAGGTGGGCCGAGGTCACGGACGCCACGTGGGTCAAGCGGGTTCGGGAGAGCACTCTCGACACTCGCCTGGCGCCGGTCTCGGCCACCCTGGAATGGGCCGCGCCGCTCTACACGGCCATCCTGTCCGGTGACGCCGACGCCACCGCGTTGCTGGACGATCCGGTGCTGGCACCGGAGGCGCTCAACGACCTGATGCCCGCCACCGCCGAGTGTCTTGCCGCCATCGCGCACGACCTGCAGGAACATGGCGGCGCATCACCCCGGACGGTGGCCGAGTGGCAGACCGACAGCGGCCGAGGTGCCACCCGGCTGTTGGCGGCACTGCCCGGGGCAGCGGTCGAGTACACGCTGCTCGGGGCCGCGCGGCCGACGTTGGCCAAGGCCGAGACGCTGCTGCGTGAGCACGGGCACCGCGTCCGGGTAGCGGTGCAAAGCCCCGACGCCATCGCCGCACCGCACACCCACGCCTTCGACGCCGTTGTGGCGAACAACGTCCTGCACCGGATGCCCGACCCGGAGACGGCGGCGGCCACCATGGGACTGCTGCTCGCCCCCGGCGGCCGGCTGTACCTGCTCGAACGCGCCCACCCGACACCACTGGCGCTGGTGAGCGCGCTGCCGCTGGAAGCACGTGCGGGTCGGCTCGACGCGGACGGTCGGGTCGGCTGGCTCCATGGCCCCGACCGCTGGACGCAGGCGTTGCTCGCGGCGGGGCTGACCGACGTGCGGCTGCTGCGTACCGAGGCCACCGGCGAGATCCTGCTGACCGCCGACCGCCCCGCGACGGCGGGCGGGGTCGACCCGGACCGGGTGCGCCGGTGGGCCGAGGACCGGTTGCCCGAGCACATGGTGCCGGCCCAGATCGCCGTGCTGCCCGCGCTGCCGCTCAGCGCCAACGGCAAGGTCGACCGGCGACGTATCCAGGCGGTCCTCGAACAGGCGGTCGATCGACCACGCGACGTCGGTGCCCCACCGCGCGGTGGCACCGAGGTCTTCGTCGCCGAGCGCTGGGCGAAGCTGCTCGGCCTGGACGGGGTGGGTCGCGACGAGAACTTCTTCCGGCTCGGCGGCGACAGCCTGCTCGCCACCCGGTTCGTCGCCGAGGTACGTGGGGTGTGGGGGGTCGACCTGCCCATGCGCGACGTCATGCGCGCGGCGACGGTCGCCGGACTGAGCGTGCTCATCGACGAACTGCGGGACGCGACCGGCGGGACGCGGCCCGCCGGCTGGGACACTGCCGAGGACTTCGAAGAGGGTGCGGTGTGAACGCCAGCGACCTGCTCGACGAGTTCGCCAGCGCCGGTATCCAGGTCTGGCGGGAGGGCCAGCAGCTACGGTTCCGGGCTCCCCGCGGCAGCATGACCGACGAACTCCTCGCCCGGCTGCGCGGCAGCAAGGCCGAACTGCTGGCCACCATGTCCGACACCAGCGGCACCGCCGATCAGGGGTTCGCCCCGGTGTGGCGGGACCACCCGGAGGCGCGGGACGAGGCCTTTCCGCTGACCGACATCCAGTCGGCCTACCTGTTCGGACGCAACCCGGCCTTCGCCTACGGCGCGGTCTCCTGTCACCTCTACCAGGAGTTCGAGTACCCGGCGGACCTCGATCCGGATCGGATGCGGCAGGCGTGGGACGGTCTGGTACGCCGACACGACGCCCTGCGAACCGTCATCCAGGAGGACGGCTCCCAACGCGTGTTGCCCGCGCCACCGCGTACCGGTATCACGGTGGCCGACCTGCGCGGGGCACCCGGCGACGCCGTGGGGGAAACGATCGCCAGGGCGCGCGACGAGTTGTCCCACCGGGTGCATCCCACCGGTGAGCGGCCGATGTACGAGCTGCGCCTCACCCTGGCCGCCGACCGTAGCGTGCTGCACGTTTCCGTCGACTTCATGGCGTTGGACTGGCTCAGCCTGCAACGGGTGCTCGTCGAACTCGACAGCCGTTACCGGCAACCGGACTGCGTCCTGCCCCCGGTGGAGGCGACCTTCCGGGACTACGTGCTGGCCGAGCGCCGGTTGCGGGACACCGACCGGTACGGCCGGGACCGGTCGTACTGGTTGGAGCGGATCGACCAGCTGCCCGGTGCCCCGGCCCTCCCGCTGCGCGACGACCAGGATCCGGTCTCCGCATCAGCGCGGTTCCGCCGCCTGGCCGCCACGGTGGACGACCAGGTGTGGCGGTCGCTGAAGGCCCGTGCCGCCGAGCACGGCGTCACCCCCGCCAACGCCGTGCTGGCCGCGTACACGGAGACGATCGGTCGCTGGAGCGGCAACGACCGGTTCTGTGTGGGGCTGCCGGTGCTCAACCGGATGCCGCTGCATCCGCACGTTGACAACCTGCTCGGCGATTTCACCTCGCTGAGCGTGCTCGCCGTGGAGCGTTCGGAGCGGACGAGCTTCGCCGACCGGGCTCGCGCCCTCGGTGAGCGGGTGTTCGACGACCTCGACCACCGGCTGTTCAGCGGTGTGGAGGTGCTACGCGAACTTGCCCGGCGTCGCGGACGCGACGCCGCGGCGGTGCTGCCGGTGGTGTTCACCGGCGCCATCGGCGTCGGCGGCGGCGAGCCGTCGGTGGCCGGCCGCAAACCGAGGCCGGTGTACGGGATCAGCCAGACGCCGCAGGTGTGGATCGACTGTCAGGTGGGCGACCAGTTCGGCGGTCTGGACATGAACTGGGACATCCGTGAGGGGGTCTTTCCCGACCGCCTCGTGGACGAGATGTTCGACGCGTTCGTGCAGCTGTTGCACCGGTTGGCCGTGGCGGACGCGGCGTGGGCGGCGGTCGACCCGCAGCCGCTGCCGCAGGCGCAGCGAGAACGCCGGGTCGCCGCGAATGCGACCGACGCGCCGGTGCCGGACTGCCTGTTGCACGAACCGTTGGTCGCCTACGCCCGCGAGAACCCGGACCGGACGGCCGTCGTCGACGCCGCCGGGTCGATGACGTACGGGGACTGGCTGGCCCGCGCCGCCGGGGTCGCCGAGCGACTGCGCGCCGAGGGGTGCCGGCCGGGCGACCTCGTCGGCGTCCTGATCGACAAGTCGCGAGAGCAGGTCGTGGGGGTGCTCGGGGTGCTCCTCGCCGGCGGCGGGTACGTGCCCGTCGACCTCGGCCAGCCGGCCGTTCGCCGGGACCGCATCCTGATCGACAGCGGTGCCCGGTTCGCGGTGGTCGCCGGCACGTCGGCCGGTACGCTGCCCGCCGAGGTCGCCGTCGTCGACGTGACGGAGGCGCGGCCGGTGCCGTTGGCGGAGATCCCCGACAACCCCGGCCCGGAGCAGACCGCACTCGCCTACGTCATGCACACCTCGGGTTCCACCGGAACGCCCAAGGGCGTGATGATCAGCCACCGGGCCGCCGCCAACACCGTGCACGACATCAACGAGCGCTTCGCCGTGACCGGTTCCGACCGGGTGCTCGGCCTCGCCGCGTTGAGCTTCGACCTGTCCGTCTACGACCTGTTCGGGCCGCCGGCCCGGGGTGCGGCACTGGTGTTGCCCGACCCGGCGCGTCGAGGTGACCCCTCGCACTGGGCGGCGATGGTTGCCGCCCACGGCGTCACGCTGTGGAACTCGGTTCCCGCGCAGTTGCAGATGCTGATGCACTACCTGGACGTGGAGCCGGCCGACCTGTCCAGCCTGCGACTGGCGCTGCTGTCCGGAGACTGGATCCCGCTGTCGCTGCCCGGTCATGCCGCCCGCCATGTGCCCGACGCCGAACTGGTCAGCCTCGGTGGGGCGACGGAGGCGGCGATCTGGTCGAACTACCACCGCATCCGGACACTCGAATCGCACTGGCGCAGCATCCCGTACGGACTGCCGCTGGCGAACCAACGGTTTCACGTGCTCGACTCCGCGCTGCGCGACCGGCCCGACCTGGTCCCCGGTGAACTGTTCATCGCGGGCGTCGGGCTGGCCGACGGATATCTCAACGACCCGGTACGCACCGCCGAGCGGTTCATCCGTCACCCGGAAACGGGGGAGCGGCTGTACCGCACGGGTGACCTGGGTCGATATCTCCCCGACGGCGAGATCGAGTTTCTCGGCCGGGCCGACCAGCAGGTCAAGATCCGTGGCCACCGGATCGAGCTCGGCGAGATCGAGGCGACGATCGGCGAGCATCCCGCCGTCAGCAGCTGTGTGGTCCTGGCGGCGGGCGACGACACGCTCGAACGCGCACTGGTCGCCTTCGTGGTGCCGCAGCGGCCACCCGGCGCCGTCGATTCCGCCGAGGTCGTCGCGTGGGTGGCCGACCGGCTGCCCGCGTACATGGTTCCCGCGCGGGTACGCGTCGTCGAGGCGTTGCCGCTGACCGCGAACGGAAAGGTCGACCGCAAACGGCTGCTGGAGTCGGCGCCCGCCCCGACCGCCGTGCCCGACGGGCGGACCGAACCGCCACGGCCGGGTGTCGAGCAGCGCATCGCCCACCTGTGGAACGAGGTGCTCGGTGGCCGGCCGCCCAGCCGGGAGCTGGGATTCTTCGACGCGGGCGGCAACTCGCTGCTGGCCGCACGGTTCGTCGGGCAACTGCGCGAACAACTGCCCGAAGCCGCTCGCTTTCCGTTCGACGTACTGCTGCGGGCCCTGCTCGACGAGCCGACCGTCGCGGGGCTGGCGGGACGGTTGGCATCGGACCCGACGCCGGCTCCGGTGGCGGCCGAAACGGCTCAGCGGTCACCGCTGGTCCCGCTCGGTGGTCCCGCCCAGGGGCCGGTGCGGCTGCTCGTGCACGACGGCACGGGTACCCTCACCGCGCTGCGGGCCCTGACCGTCGGGCTCGCTGCGGACGGGCCGGTCTTCGGGCTCACCGTGCCCGAGGGCAGCGTGACCGGTGCGGACGACCCGGCCACCCTGATCGATGGGCTGGCCCTGCGCTACGCGGGCGAGATCCGGGACGCCGGGTTCGACGACGTCGAGCTGATCGGCTACGGCCTCGGTGCCTCGGTCGCCCTGGAGTTGGCCCGGGCCCTGAGCGAGGCCGGTACGACGGCACGGCTGACGGTCGTGTCCGGACAACGTGTCCCGTACCGGGTGGACGACGAACTCCTGCTGGACCATGCCTTCGTCCGAGCTGCCGGCATCGACCCGGCGACGCTCGGATGGCCCACCGACGAGGCAGCCGTGGACCACGCGATCACGACCGTGCTGGCCGACTCGCCGGGGGTGGTGTCGGCGGGCGCGCTCGGGCGACTGACCGGTGACGAGCGGCTGACCGGGGTCGCCGAACCGTTCCGCGCCCTCGGGCAGCGCGCCGGCGTCGACCGGCACGCGCAGGTGCATCAGGCGGTCGCCGACGGAGAGCCGGCGTGGGACGGGCCCACGCGGGTCGCCGCCGCGCACGCCGTCTTCGTACGGACCCTCCAGGCGGTGGCCCGGCATGAACCCGAGCCGTACGCCGGCGACATCACCCTCGTTCGGCCCACGTCGGACCGGGGCCTGCTGCCCGGGTCCGTCGCCGAGGCGGCCCGCTTCTGGCCGGAGGTCTGTCTCGGTGAGCTGACGGTCATCGACGTCCCCGGTGACCACTTCAGCTGTCTGCAACCGCCCCACGTGGCGACAATGATCGCGGCGATGACGGCGGCGAACCGATGAGCGGCCCAGAGTCCAGACCGATGCGGGTCGTCGTGTGCGGCACGCGGTTCGGTCAGGTCTACCTGTCGGCCATCGCCCGCGCTCCGGAACGGTTCGAGCTCGCCGGCATCGTGGCCCGGGGCGGCACCCGGTCGGTGACCCTGGCGAAGGAGTACGGCGTTCCGCTGTACTCCTCGGTCGCCCACCTGCCGCACGACATCGACGCTGCCTGCGTCGTGGTGTCGACCGCGGTCGGCGGCGGGGTGGGCGTCGAGTTGGCCAAGGCGCTGCTCGGCCGGGGCATCCACGTGTTGCAGGAACATCCGGTGCACCCGGCGGAGCTGGCGGACTGCCTGCGGACGGCGCGCCGGGCCGGAGCCCAGTACGTGGTCAACACCTTCTATCCGCACGTGGAGCCGGTGCGGCAGTTCATCTCGGCCGCCCGCACGCTGGTCCGGTTGCGCAAACCGGTCTTTGTCGACGCGGTGTGCGCGGTGCAGGTCTGCTTCGACCTGCTGGACATCCTCGCCGAGGTCTTCGACGGGCTGCGGCCGTGGTCGTTGTCGGCCGTCGGCAACCGGACCGGCCGGCCGCTGGCCAGCGTGGACGGGCAGATCGCCGGCGTACCGCTGACGCTGCGGGTGGAGAACCGGATGCAGGCGGGCGACGACAGTACGAGTCTGCTGTTGCACCGGATCACCGTTGGCACCGACGCGGGCAACGTGATGCTGGCCAACACCCACGGCCCGGTGCTCTGGAGTCCGGTGTTGCGTACGCCGACGGATCCGGCGGGCGTCTTCCTCGCGGGTGCGGCGGCCGCCGACACCCGGTGGTCGGACGTGCTCGGGCCCACCGCGGACTATGTGGGCTCACCGGTGACACCCACCTGGTCGGGCGTGGTGCACGAGCTGTGGGCAGACGGTGTGCTGACCGCCCTCGACGACCTGCGTGAACGAGTGGAGGCGGGCGTCGATCCGTTGCGCGGCGGCCAGCGCCACCTGGCCGTCGCCACCGCCTGGAAGGAGTTGACCGAGGCCCTTGGTTATCCCGAGGTCGCCGCTCCCGATCCGGGAGAACCGCTCAGGGTCGCCGACCTTCGCGCCGAGCGACAACCTGTTCCTCCACGGCCTGCCGGTTCACGGTAGATCGGCGGTGGGGTTCGGGGTAGAGTAATTCTCGAACATGTTTGAAAATAGGGACGGGAGAGCGATGAGTGCGACCCACTCCGTTGAGGCAGGAGAGCAGTCCACGCCGTCATCGGGAGGCACTCCGACGGCACGGCAGCCGGTGAGCACGGGGCCGTTGCTGCGTCCCCATGCCCCGAGTTTCGCGGTCGTCGTGGTCCTACAGGTCATCGGTGCCGTCGCGGGGCTGGCGCCGCTGTTCGCGGTGATCGAGGTGGGGCGCGCCCTGCTGTCGCCCGGCCCGATCGATTCTAACCGCGTATGGACCGCCGTGATCCTCGGCGCGATCGGTTTGTTCGTCCGACTGGTGTTCACCGGCGCGTCGTCCGGGCTCGGTCACATTCTCGACGGCAAGGTGCAGCTTTCGCTGCGCCGGGAGCTGGCCCGCAGCCTCGGGCAGGCGCCGATCGGCTGGCTTTCCCGTCGGCGCAGTGGCGAGCTGGCCAAGGTGGTCGGTGACGACGTCGCGGCCGTGCACCCCTTCATCGCCCACGCTCCCGGCGAGCTGGTCTCCGCCTTCGTGGTGCCGCTCGTGTCCCTTGTCTACCTGCTGACCATCGACTGGCGGCTCACCCTGATCACCCTGATCCCGGTGGTGCTGGCCATCGCGCACGTCCCGCTGCTGATGACTCCGGCGCGTAACCGCGCGCAGGAGGACTTCGACGCGGCGATGGGCCGCATCGCCACCTCCGTCGTGGAGTTCGTGCAGGGCATCGCGGTGGTCAAGGCGTTCGGCGGCTCCGAACGCGCCCACCGCAAGTTCCTCACCGCCGCGGACGACTTCGTCGACATCTTCACCCGGTGGGTGCGGGGTGTCTCCGCGGTCGCCGCCGGCATGCAGCTGGCGCTGTCGCCGCCCTTCGTCCTGCTGGTGGTGTTGATCGGCGGCACGGTCCGGATCACCTCCGGCGACATGGCCCCGGTGGACCTGCTGCCCTTCCTGCTGCTCGGGTTGGGTCTGACCGCTCCGGTCGCGGCGCTCGGCCACGGTTTCGACGACATGCAGGCGGCCGGCCGCGCGGTGAGCCGCATCCGTGAGGTTCTCGGCGTGGGCACGCTGCCGCAGTCCGCCCGGCCGGCCTCTCCGCAGGACAACCGGGTGGAGCTGAGCGACGTCCGGTTCAGCTACGACGACGACGGCCCCGAGGTGCTGCGCGGGATCGACCTGGTGTTGGAGCCGGGCACGCTCACCGCGGTGGTCGGGCCCTCCGGCAGCGGAAAATCCACGTTGGTGCAACTGCTGCCCCGGTTCTTCGACCCGACCGACGGTGCGGTGCGCCTCGGCGGTGTCGACCTGCGCGACGTCGACACCAGGGAGCTCTACCGTCGGGTTTCCTTCGTCCTCCAGGACGTCCGGCTGCTGCGCGCGTCGGTCGCGGACAACATCGCGCTGGCGGTTCCGCACGCGACACCCGAGGAGGTGACGCGTGCCGCCCAGCTGGCGCACATCCACGACCGCATCCTCGCGCTGCCTCGCGGCTACGACACCGTGATCGGTGAGGAGGTCAAGCTCTCCGGCGGTGAGGCGCAACGCATCGCCATCGCGCGTGCGCTGGCCGCCGACACGCCCGTCCTGGTGCTGGACGAGGCGACCGCCTTCGCCGATCCACAGACCGATCAGGCGGTCCGGCAGACGCTGGCGACGCTGCGCGACCGGACGGTCCTGGTCATCGCTCACCGCCTGGAGACCGTCGCCGACGCCGACCTCGTCGTGATGCTCGACGAGGGCAGGGTCGTCGAGCAGGGCAGGCCGAACGACCTGCTCGCCCAGGACGGAAGGTTCGCCGCGTTCTGGCGGACCCAGCAGTCGGCTGTCGCCGACGACAGTGAAGCCCGCGGTCAGGTACTGCAAGGAGACCTTTCCCGATGATCAGAATGTTGTTGCGGGTGCTCGGCGACGAGTACGCCAGGCCGATGCGCCGCACGGTCGCTCTGATGACGGTGACCGCCGTGCTGGAGGGTCTGCTCTACGCGCTGCTGGTGCCCGTGCTGCGGGCACTGTTCGGGAGCACCCCGTCGGACGCCTGGCCGTGGTTGATCGCGTTCGCGGTCGGCGTCGCGGTCTACGCGGTCCTGCGTTACACCAGCGACCTGTCCGGCATGCGTGTCGGGACCACCATGCTGCGGGGCATGTACCACGGCCTCGGCGAACACCTGGCCCGGCTGCCCATCGGCTGGTACAACGCCGCTCGGGTGGGTGAGGTGTCCGTGATGGCCAGCCGTGGTCTGCTCGCGGCGATGGGCGTGTCGGCGCACCTGCTCGGGCCGTTCATCTCGGCCTGCGTGACGCCGCTGACGATCGTGGCCGTGATAACGGTGTTCAACTGGCAGCTCGGCTTGGCGGCCCTGGTGGCGGCGCCGCTGGTGGTGCTCACCCAGATGTGGACCGCGCGGTTGATGGCCGTCAACGACGCTGACAACGCCGCTCGCAACAACGAGGCGAGCGCCCGAGTCATCGAATACCTGCAGGCCCAGCCGGTGCTGCGGGCCGGTGGCCGCAGTGGCGAGCGGTTCAGCCTGCTCGACGACGCGCTTCAGGGCGTGGAACAGGCCTCCCGCCGGCAGACGATGTCGGTGCTGCCCGGCGCGGTGGGCCTGACGCTCATCGTGCAGGCCGTCTTCACCGCAGTGCTGGTCCTGGGGACCTACCTCGCGCTCGGTGGCGACATCGGGGCCGCGGAGGTGCTGGCCATTCTGGTGCTCGCTGCCCGCAGCGCGGACCCGCTGCTGTCCCTGTCGGACATCGGCGGCAAGCTGCGCACCGCCCGCGCGGAACTCGACCGGCTCGACAGGGTGCTGCGTACCGAGCCGCTTCCCGAGGCGGCCCAGCCGGTTCGGCCGGAGCGGTTCGACCTGGAGTTCGACGGGGTCACCTTCCGGCACGGTGACCGTGCGGTGTTCGACGGTGTGTCGCTGTCGGTGCCGCAGGGGCAGCGGCTGGCCGTGGTCGGTCCGTCCGGCTCGGGCAAGAGCACCCTGCTGCAGTTGATCGCCCGGTTCTACGACGTGGACGCGGGAGCGGTGCGGGTGGGCGATGTCGACGTACGACAGATCGACCCAGCCGTGTTGATGTCACAGATCGCCATCGTCTTCCAGGACGTCTACCTGTTCGACGGCACGATCGAGGAGAACGTCCGGCTCGGGCGTCCTGACGCCAGCGAGGCCGAGGTGCGGGCGGCGGCAACCGCCGCGCGGCTGGACGAGGTTGTCGAGCGGCTGCCCGGCGGATGGTCCGCGAACGTCGGCGAAGGTGGGGCATCGCTCTCCGGCGGTGAGCGCCAGCGGGTCTCGATCGCGCGGGCACTGCTCAAGGATGCGCCGATCGTGCTGCTCGACGAGGTGACCTCGGCACTCGATCCGGTGAACGAGGCGGCCGTCCACGATGGCATCGAGCGCCTGATGGCGGGTCGTACGGTGGTCATGGTCGCGCACCGGATGCGGACCGTCCAGCGCGCCGACCGGGTCGTCTTCATCGATGACGGCAAGTTCGTCGAGCAGGGCAGCCACGACGAGTTGTTGCGTCGCGGCGGCCGTTACGCCGACTTCTGGAGTCTCTCCATGGTGCCCGGCGTGAGCGAGTGAGCTGCCACGATGCCGGCCGATGAGCTGCTCCCCGGGGCGTTTCGCAGGCTTGCGCCCCGGCCCTACGCCCGCGCCCGCGTGGTGCTGTTTCCGCACGGTGGGGGCAGCGCGAGCTACTACCGACCGTGGACCACGTCGGCGCCCTGGGACATCGAGTTCCTCGCGGTCCAGTACCCGGGTCGTGAGGACCGGTTCGCCGAGCCGACCCCGACGGGGATGCGGGACCTGGTCGACGCGGTGGCGGCGGACCTGCCGCTGGCGGGGGCGCCCACGCCGACGGTGCTGTTCGGGCACAGCATGGGTGCGGTCGTCGCCTACGAGGTCGCCCGCCGCCTGACCGCGGCGGGCGATCCGCCCGTGGCGCTGGTGGTGTCCGGGCATCCCGCGCCGCACCTGGCCCGACCCGGCGAGGTGCACCTCGGCAGCGACGACGAGTTGATCGAGGAGCTGCGTCGCACCGAGGCCACCCACCTGGACATCCTCGACAATCCGGTGCTCATCCAGGCGTTTCTGCCGGTCATCCGATCCGACTATCGGTTGAGCGAAACGTATCGGCCGCTGCCCGGCGTCCGGCTGCGGGCACCGATCACCGTGCTCTACGGCGACCGGGATCCGGAGGTCACCGCCGGCGAGGCGGCGGGCTGGCGAGACGTCACCGATGGCGCGTGTGAGTCCCGCGTCTTCACCGGCGGCCACTTCTACCTGGATGAGCACCGCGACGCGGTGGTCGAGCTCCTCACGGCACGCGCTCGCGCGATGTCCGCCACCTCGGCGGTGCCGTGGCCGTCCACCCCTTGACCCGGACCGACGAGCATCGCGCAAAATCGAGTGGAATGAGGAAGAGATGTGTGGTATTGCCGGGTGGGTGTCGTTCGACGCTGATTTGGTACGCCAGGGGGCGACGCTCGACGCGATGACCGAAACCATGGCCTGCCGGGGCCCGGATGACCGCGGGGTGTTCGTGCGTAGGCACGCCGCGCTGGGGCACCGGCGTCTCGCCGTCATCGACCTGCCGGGCGGTGTGCAGCCGATGACCCAGAGCACGCCGGCCGGTGAGGTGGCCCTGGTGTACTCCGGGGAGGTCTACAACTTCCGGGAACTGCGCGAACGGCTCAGGGCGCTCGGGCACACATTCCGGACCGAGAGCGACACCGAGGTGGTGCTCCGGGGATACCTCCAGTGGGCGGAGAGCGTCGTGGACCACCTGGAGGGCATGTATGCCTTCGCGGTCTGGGACGAGCGCGACCAGAAGTTGGTACTCGTCCGCGACCGCATGGGGATCAAGCCGCTCTTCTACTACCCGACGCCGGACGGGGTCCTCTTCGGTTCCGAGCCCAAGGCGATCCTGGCGAACCCGCTGGCACCGAAGGTGGTGGACACCGACGGGCTGCGTGAGCTGTTCGCCCAGACGAAGGCACCCGGCTGGGCGCTGTGGAAGGGCATGCACGAGGTGCTGCCCGGCGAGTTGGTCACGGTGGACCGCGCCGGGATCAGGCAGCGCGTGTACTGGCGCCTGCGGGCGGTCGAGCACACCGACAGCCTCGACGAGACCGTGGCCCGGGTGCGGGACCTGCTCACCGACGTGATCGACCACCAGCTGATCTCCGATGTGCCGCAGTGTGTCCTGCTCTCCGGCGGGCTGGACTCCAGTGCGATCACCTCCATCGCCGCGCAGCGGCTCGGCATGCGGGGCGAGCAGGTACGCAGCTTCTCGGTGGACTTCGTCGGCCAGGAGGACAACTTCGTACCCGACGAGATGCGCGACACCCCGGATGCGCCGTTCGTACGCGACGTGGTGGCTCACGTCGGGTCGGCGCACCGGGACGTGGTGCTCGACCCCGCCGACCTGTCCGACCCGGCGGTGCGTCGCGCGGCGGTGGCCGCCCGTGACATCCCGAACGGCTTCGGTGATCTCGACCTGTCGCTGTACCTCCTGTTCAAGGCGATTCGGCAACACTCCACTGTGGCGCTGTCGGGTGAGGCGGCTGACGAGGTGTTCGCCGGATACCCATGGTTCCATCACGAGGCGGCGCTGAACGCGGGCACGTTCCCCTGGATGACGGTCATTCCGCCGTTGACCCTGCCGGGTCGTACCGACCACATCGAGCCGGGTCTGCGTGAGCGGCTCGACGTCGGCACCTACACGGCGGACCAGTACGCGTCGGCGCTCGCCGAGGTGGAGCACCTGGACGGGGAATCCGCGGCGGAACGACGCATGCGGATCGCCTGTCACCTGCACCTGACCCGGTTCGTGCGGTCCCTGCTCGACCGCAAGGACCGGCTGTCGATGGCGGTGGGGCTCGAGGTGCGGGTGCCGTTCTGCGACCACCGCCTCGTCGAGTACGTCTACAACACGCCATGGTCGATGAAGGTGTCCGACGGGCGGGAGAAGAGCCTGCTGCGTCAGGCCGCCGCCCACGTACTGCCCCGATCGGTGGTGGAGCGGGTCAAGAGCCCGTACCCGTCCACTCAGAACCCGACGTACGCGCAGATCCTCCAGCAGCAGGTGAAAGAGCTGGTGGCCGACCGGGAAGCGAAGGTGTTCGCGCTGATCGACCGGAACTGGGCCCAGCAGGCTGTGGCACAGGATCCCACGCGGATGCCGGTGGCGATGCGGGGCGGTCTGGAGCGAGTCCTCGACCTGCACACCTGGTTGGATCTGCACTCGCCTCAGCTGCGGCTCTAGGTCTTCTGGAGCTGGCGCGGTGCCGCTGGCGTACCCCGGCCAGCCGCTGGCGTACCCCGGCCACAGGTGTGGCCGGGGTACGTGCATGTGGCTCGCTCAGGTCCGCATGATGGGGTGCCAACTCACGCTCAACTCGGTTGGCGGACCGTAGGGCGGGATGCACAACGAGATGAACAGCTCCAGTTGGCTCGGATCGACGCTACCCTGCCGTTCAGGTCGCTTCGTGGTCGCCACGGGGGCGGTGTGCGACGCGGTGTAGTGCGGCGTTGCTGACCGGCGGGAGGGCAGCAGTCCGTCGACGATCGCGGCCAGTGCCTGTCGGTGGCTCTCCCGGGCGTTGAGTTCGGCCCAGCGGTTGGCGATCGCGGCCACCCGCGGGTGGGTGGCGGTCGTGAGCTGGGCGACGACCTGGTCCTGGTGTGCGATGCCGGCCCGAACGCGGCGGCGGGCACTGGTCACCCGGATGATCAGGTTCCCCACGATGTAGTACCAGATCGTCCGGTAGACGTGGTGCGCCTCGTCGGGGGAGTGGCCATAGTCGATCGCCGCGTCCAGCATCTCCTCCACGATCCACAGGGCCGAGGGACCGATCAGGTTGTCGCTGGTCAGCACCTCGACGATCCAGGGACGTTCGGCGAGCAGGTCGTACAGCAGGACCGAAGCGGCGATGAGCCGCTCCCGGGGCTCGGCGGGGAGGTCGGGCCGGGCGATGGTGCGAACCTGTGACTCCATCACCCGCACCAGCAGTTCGTCCTTGTCGCGTATGTGGTGGTAGAGCGCCATCGGGGCGCTGCCCAGTTCGTTTGCCAGGCGTCGCATCGACAGTTTCTCGAGGCCTTCGTCCTGCAGGATCCGAGTGGCCGCGTCGATGATCGCTTCCACGGACAGGCGCGGGGGTCGGCCGACGCCCCGCCGGCGTGGTACGTCTGTGGGCATCTTCCATCCTTCGGATGCGGCACGCTCCACGTTGCAGGGGCGGCCGCCGGGTCGCGGGGCCGGGCCCGGGCCGGACTTCCGGGGCCGGTGGGACGACCGTGTGCGGGCACGCGAGTCCGGCGACGGTGTGTTGCCCGGCCAGGGTCGACGCACGACAGGTGTTCCGTCGCGCGTCGACCCTGGCCGGCACCGAGTGAGCCGCTCATGACGTACCGGCCGCCGACGCAGTGCCGCGTGTCTCACTGACGGAGGATCCGCCGAAGGCGGTGGCCGGACCCTCGTCGCGGCGTGTCGGCCGACATCGCGATGTGCGGTTGCTGCTCGTCACCGACCGCTGGTCAGACGGCCTTCTCTGGTACGTCGATCAGATCGCGGTCGTCCTGCGCGGCCTGTGTCGCCGGGCCGACCTTGGGTAGCACGACGAGCGCGATGATGGCGGCGACGACCCAGAGCCCGGCACCGAGCGTCAGGGCGAAGGCGTACCCGTCGCTGAGTGCGCTGGGCGTGCCCTCCTTGCCGGAGTACTCGAAGGCGGCGGTGCTGAGCGCGGCGAGCCCGAGCGCGGCACCGATCTGCCTTGAACTGTTCAACAGGCTGGATGCCGTGCCGGTCTCGTGCTGCGCGACGCCGTGGGTGGCGGTGGAGACCATCGGCCCGAGACAGAGCCCGAAGCCGACGCTGGCGATCACCGACGGGACGAGGACGTCGGCGAGGAACGAACCGTCCGCGCTGATCAGGCCGAACCCGGCGAATCCGACCGCGCTCACCAACGCTCCGGTGATCATGAGCGTCCGGGCGGGGACCTTGTAGCCCAGCTTGATGGCGATGACGGAGCCGACGACCACGCCGATCGCCAGCGGCAGGAACTTCAACCCGGTCTCCGCCGGACTGGTGCCGAGCACCCGCTGGAGGTAGAGCGAGACGAAGTAGAAGGCCGAGGCCATGGTGGCGCCGAAGATGAGGTTGTAGGTGTTGGCCCCCGCGACCGAGCGGTTGGCCAGCAGACCCACCCGGACCAGGGGGTCGCGGGTGGTGGTCCGCTCGACGTAGACGAACGCGACGAGCAGCACGATCGCCGCCCCCAGGGTGCTGAGGGTGACCATCGAGGTCCACGCGTGCCGGTCGGTGCGGACGATACCGAGCACCAGGAGCGTCATGCCGCCGGTGGCCAGGAGGGCACCCAGTACGTCCGGGCGGCCATCGGGCCTGACCGGCACGTCCCTGGCGATGCCACGCCAGGTCAGCACCGCGGCCACGGCGGCCATCGGGGCGCTGACCCACATCACCCACTCCCAGCCGGCGTACTCGGTGAGCACACCGCCGATCAGGACGCCGAGCGCACCGCCTGCGGCGTTCATCGCGGCCCACACGCCGAACGCCTTGACTCGGGGCTTGCCGCTGGGGAAGGTCGCGGTCAGCAGCGCCAGCGCGGCGGGAGCCAGCATGGCGGCGCCGACGCCCTGCGCGACGCGGGCGGCCACCAGGTAACCGGGTGCGTCGGCGAAGCCGCCCGCGAGGGAGGCGAGACCGAAGACGACAAGCCCGATGAGCAGGATCCGCTTGTGGCCGTACCGGTCGGCGATCTTGCCGCCGAGCAGGAGGAGGCCGCCGAAGGCCAGGGCGTACGCGTGGATCACCCAGGTCAGGCCCAGTTCGCTGAAGCCGAGGCTCTCGGCGATCTCCGGAAGGCCGAGGTTCACGACCGACAGATCCAGCGAAACCATGAACTGCACGACTGCTACTGCGGCGAGGGTGAGCCCTGGTCTGCCACCCCGGTCGATTGTTGATTGTTCGTTGAGTAATGCCTTGTTGGTCACCGCAAACCCGGTCCTCTGTCGTTGTGACTGGTGACGCCCGACTTTTCGAACGCGTTCTGAAATTAACACCGGTGCTGAGCCGCTGTCCAGCGAGTCACCTCGAAGCAACCCGGTTGGCGGAGGGGGCATGATGGGGCGGTGCCCCAAGCCAATGCGCCGCGACTCAAAGCAGGCAGACCACCGACGACGTCCCGTGCCCAGATCCTGGCCGCCGCACGTGGTCTCATCGATCGAAACGGGTGGGAGAGGCTGACCATCCGCAAGCTGGCCGCCGAGATCGGCGTGGGGGCGACGACCCTGTACCACCACGTACAGGACAAGGAAGACCTGCTGTTCCTGCTGATCAACGAGTACGGGGAGCAGGTCTCCCACTCCGGGTTGCCCGAGGATCCGCAGGAACGCGTCATCGCCGCTGCCGCCACGATCCACGACGCGCTCGCGGCGTGGCCGTGGGCCGCCGAGGTCCTCACCACCGACGGGTTCATCGCCCGGCTCGGCGCCTCACCCCTGGGGCTGGTCGAGGCGATCGTGGCCGGCGCCATCGACTACGGCTGCACCCCCGACCACGCGGTCTACGTCTTCCGCAGCATCTGGTACTACACGGTCGGGGAGATTCTCGTCCGCTCACACACCGCCCGCCGGGGCGGCGACGAGGCGGCGACCCACCGTGGCGCGTTCTTCGGCAACATCGACGCCGAGAAACTGCCGCACCTCGCGGCGCTCGGTGACCGTTGGGCGGTGCTGGCCCCGCGGGACACCTATGTCGACGGCCTCCGCGCCTTCGTCGACGGGCTGCTCGGTCAGGGCGTGCAGGCCAAGCCGTAGCTGCGCCGGGCCGGGTCTGGCGGCGAGCGCAGAACGGTGCGGCCATCGGCAGGTGCTCCAGGGAGACACGTTCGCGTGCCTCCCTGGAGCGCCGATGGTGTCAGGCGACCGTGCAGGTCGCGCCGTTGAGGGTGAATGAGGTGGGCTTGGCGGTGTTGCCGGTGTGGGTGGCTTGGAAGCCGATGGTCAGTGATCCGTTGGTGGGGATGCTGGCGTTGTAGGAGAGGTTTCTGGCGGTGACCTGTCCGGAGGAGGGGGAGTAGGAGGCGTTCCAGCCGCCGGTGATGGTCTGGCCGCTTGGCAGGGTGAACACCAGTGACCAGTTGTTGATCGTGCTGGTGCCGGTGTTGGTGATGGTGATGTTCTCGGTGAGGCCGTTGTTCCAGGCGTTGATGTCGACGCTCACCCGGCAGGCGCCGGAGTTCGGCGGCGGCGTGGTCGGGTTCGGCGGCGGGGTCGTCGGGTTCGGCGGCGGCGTGGTCGGGTTCGGCGGCGGCGTGGTCGGGTTCGGCGGCGGAGTCGTCGGGTTCGGGTTGGTCAGGCCGAAGAACTGGATGGCGGACGCGGCCATGCCGCTGGAGGGCAGGCTGTGCCCGGCGCCCTGGATGCTGTACGCCTCGACCTGAACCGTGCCGCTGGTGTCGGCGAACCTGCGGCGGTTCCAGTTGGACTGCGGCGTGTCCGTGGAGGTGGGCGTCTGGCTGAGCCCGAACACGTTGGTCCACTGCTCGACGGCTTCCTGCAACAGTGAGAACGGCACGAGCGTGTCGTTGGTGCCGTGCCACAGCTGTACCCGAGGACGCGGGCCGGAGTAGCCGGGGTAGGCCTGGCGCACCGCGTCACCCCACTGCTGCGGGGTCCGGTTCATGTTGCCGCCGGTGCACTGGCTGTTGCCGGGTGCGTAGTCCGCCGCGTTGGCGAAGCAGTTGTACGGCACCCCCATGAACGCGGCACCGGCCTTGAAGACGTCCGGGTAGAGGGCCAGCATGTGGTTGGTCATCATGCCGCCGGACGAACTGCCCGTCGCGTAGACCCGGTCGGGGTCGGCGTTGTACTGCTGTTGCGCGTATCGGACCATCGACATGATCGAGACCGGGTCGCTGCCGCCACCGCGGCGCTTGGCGGCGTCCGACCAGACATCGAAGCAGTTGCCGAAACCGGCCTGCTGGGTCGCGGACGGATAGATCACGATGTAGCCGTGGCGATCGGCCAGGCTGGCGAACTCGCTTCCGGAGTAGAAGCCGGGGCCTGAGCCGCCGCAGCCGTGCATGGCCACCACCGTCGCCGGCCTGGCCGGGCGGTTGTCCGGCACGTAGATGTGCATGCGCATCCGGCCGGGGTTGTCGCCGAAGCTGGTCACCTCGGTCAGCGAGGCCGCGTACGCGGGACTGAACCCGGGAAGCACCAGACCGGCTGCGACCAGTGACATGGCCAAGCCGAGCATCAATTTCCTCTTGATTTTCACGGACGACTCCTTCGAACACCTCTGTGCAGGCTGGGATCGGTCGGTGTGTTGTGCTCGCGGGTTCGCCCAACTCCCCGCGCGGTGAACACGGCTTGTCCAGCACGTCTGGCTTGCCCTGCCCGGCTCCGTGTGGCGTCGTGTAGCAGATATTGTTCTCCTAGGCCCAGGAAGTGTCAATCGACGCACCTCGATCAACTCCGACCTTCGTCCGGCCTGGCCGAGGAACCGGCGCATCGGCGTCCATCTACAGTCGATATCCCGTCCCCGAGTCGAGTCCGGAGCGCCCGTGACTAGCCCGTTCCATATCGAGGAGATCTATTCCGACGACGGGAGCGACTCGCTCCGGATGCCGCGGCGACAGGTGGGCAACTCGCCCCAGGGTTTCGCCATGACGCTGATGGCCGACTACACGCTGCGGACCCGCGCCGCGCTTCCCTCCGCCGCCATCGTCGCGCTGCTCACCGAGTCCGGAGTCACGACCGCGGGTGCCCGTACCGCGATCAGCCGGCTGGCCCGGCGTGGTGTGCTGGAAGGCAGCCGGCATGGACGCCGTAGCTCCTACCGGCTCAGCCGCGCCGCCGCAGCCAACCTCTCCACCGGCGGCAACTGGATCCTGACCTCCGCCACCGCGGCGGCACCGTGGGACGGCTGCTGGACGATGGTGGCCTTCTCGCTGCCCCAGGATCACAGCGCGCAGCGCCGGGCCCTGCGCAGCCAACTCCGCTGGCTCGGCTACGCGCCGCTGTACGACGGCCTGTGGATCTCGCCGTACGAACTGACGCCGCCGGCGCGGGCGCACCTCGAACAGCTGACTCTCGGCACCGTCACGGTTTTCCGTGGCCGTCAGCACCCGCTGGCTTCGACCAGCGACCGGGCCCCCATCGAGGCCTGGGACATCGACGCCATCACCCGGCACTACGAGGAGTTCCTGGAGAGCTGGACGCCACTGCTGCCCATGGTCAGGTCCGGTCAGGTCGACGGTGCCGCCGCGGTCCGAGCGCGTACCGAGGTGATGGACACCTTCCGTCGCTTTCCCACCCTCGACCCGCAACTGCCGGTGGAACTGCTGCCGGCCGGCTGGCTCCGGCAGCCGGCCCGGGAACTGTTCGCGGCCGTGTACGACGGTCTCGCGCAACCCGCCGAGCAGCACGTCCGAGCGGTCGTCAGGCGGTTCGCCGACAGCACGCCGCTGGACATCCGCGCCCACACCACCACCGACCTGATCGCCGGCGTTCGCGGTGACGGCAGCGTGGACCCGGCGGAGACCGTGCCACCCGCCGAGTGGACTAGTCCGGAGGGCTCGGATGATCAGCGCGAGCCCCGCCGGACGCCGATCGACAGCCGGGCCGGGTAGGCGAGCTGATGCCGCTCGCGACGTTCCGCCACCTCGACGCGGAACTCCTGGCTGTGGCTGTGGCTGTGGCTGGTGGCGGGTCGGCCACGGTGGCAGGATCCCTGCATGCAGTTCGCAGAGGTTATCCGTCGCCGTCGAATGGTGCGGCACTACGCCGACCGGCCGCTCAGCCCGGAGGTCATCGAGACGATCCTGGCCAGCGCGCTACGGGCGCCGTCGGCCGGCTTCTCCCAGGGCTGGGCCTTCCTCGCCCTCACCGAACCGGCCGACCGCGCCAGGTTCTGGCCGTTCGTGCCGACCCGCGTGGCGCAGACGCCCACGATGCAGAACGCTCCGCTCGTGGTCGTACCACTCGCGCACAAGGCGGCCTACCTCGCCCGGTACGCCGAGGCCGACAAGGGCTGGACCGATCGGTCAGAGGCCCGTTGGCCGGCACCCTACTGGTATGTCGATACCGGCATGGCGGCGCTGATGATGCTGCTCACAGCCGTTGACGAGGGCCTGGACGCCTGCTTCTTCGGCATCATGCCGGCAACCGGTGAGGACTTTCGACCCGAGGTCGACGTGCCCGCCCACACGGCGGCCTTCAAGGCCGAGTTCGGTATCCCCGACGAGTACGCACCCATCGGCGGGATCTGTGTCGGTTACCGAGCCGACGACCTGGCACCGCAGAACCCCGCCGTCGCCGCGCGCCGCCGTGACGTCGGTGCGGTCGTCCACCGTGGCCAGTGGGGCACCACCTGACGCGACCCGCACGAGGCGGCCTCTCGGGCGTCGGCCCGATCCGCCGAGGTGCCGCGGATCGAGGTCGACATCGTGTGGCCCGGTGACCGCCGGTCGCGACGCCGACGATGCCGACAACGATCAGGCCAATAGTTGATGGCCACCGATGGCTGTCGCTGTGACACTCCCCGTGGGGAGGCGAGATGACGGCCAGCCGAGAGGTGGGATTCGGGCACGACCCGGTGCTGGTGGGCCGGGCAGCGGAGCTGGAGTCGCTGGACAGAGCGGTGGCCACCGTGCTCGCCGGACGTTCCGTCGTGGTGGAGGTGTGCGGCGAGGCGGGCCTCGGCAAGACGCGGATTCTCCGCGAGTTGGCACGGCGGGCCGCCGACGTCGGACTGCTGGTCCGCCTCGGCCGGGCCACTCAGTACGAGCAGGGGGTGCCCTTCGGGCTCTACGCCGAGATGGTGGAGCCGGCTGGCAGCGGGCCGGGCGAGGCGGGGCAGCCCGCGATGCCGACGGCGGTGCGGCGGATGCTCATCCAGGCGACAGAACCCGGTGTCGCGCTGCTGTTCGACGACGTGCACTGGGCCGACTCGGCGTCGCTGGAGCTGACCGAGCATCTGATCGGCAAACCGCCGCCGGTGCCGCTGCTGCTCGCGGTGGCATTCCGCCCGGCCTGCCCGCCGGCAAGGCTGGTCAACGCCATCGCGCGGCTCGGCGCGGCGGCCACCCTCATCGACCTCCCGCCGCTGGACGAGGCCAGTCTCGACGTGCTGTTGGCCGGCGTGCCACGACGCCGCCGAGAGCTGGTGATGCGGGCCAGTCTCGGCAACCCGTTGTACATCCAGGCGCTGTCCCGGCTGGGCGACGACGAACTGGACGGCTTGGCGGCGCTGACCCGGCGGCGCGATCCGGCCGACGTCGACTGCCTCGCCGGATCGCGACGGTCGGTGCTGGCCGGACTCGCCGCGGAGATCACCGCCCAGCGGCTTCCGGTGCAGCGGGTGGCGCACATCGCCGCGGTGGTGGGCGACCACAGCACCATCGACCTCGTCGGGCACGTCGCCAACCTGCCGATGCCCGCGGTCACCGCGGCGGTCGACCAGCTCGGACGGCTCGGGCTGCTCGATGCGGACGGCGGTCGGTTGCGCTACCGGCATCCGCTGATGCGGGCCTCGGCGTACGCGTTGACCGGCGCGGCCTGGCGGTTCGAAGCGCACACCCGCACCGCCGACTACCTGCGTGGCCGGCGGGCGTCCCGGCAGTTGGTGGCACACCACACGGAACGGTCCGCTCGCCACGGCGACGAGACCGCCGTGGCGACCCTGGTCGACGCGGGCGTCGCGTTCGCGCACGAGGCCCCCGCTCAGGCGGCGCGTTGGCTCGGTACCGCGCTGCGCATCATGCCGGACACCGGGCAGCGCGACGACCGGCGTGCCGAGGTGTCGATGTGGTACGCCCGTGCCCTCGGCCGCAGCGGCGAGTTGGTCCGCAGCCGCGAGGTGCTCCAGCGGTTGCGCCGCACCGGCGGTCCGGTCCAGACACGGGCTGAGACGTTCAGTGTGGCGGTGGCCCGGCAACTCGGCGACTTCGCCGAAGCGGCCGCGACGCTCGGTGCGCAACTCGGCCGTGGCGGGCTCGATCCGGCCGAGGAGGCGAAGCTGCATGTCGAACTGGCGGCGGTGGACGCGTTCCGGGAGGAGCCGACCTCAGCGGTGCAACACGCGCAGCGGGCACTGGAGCTGTTGGACGACCGCCGTTCGGTGCTCGTGGCTGCGGCGCGGACGTTGCGAGCGCTCGCCACCCTGTACCTCGGCAGCGCCGGGTCCGCGCGCGACCAGCTTGCTGCCGCCGTCGCCGCCGTGGACGCCACCAGCGACGCGGACCTGCGCCCGTACGTCGAGATCGTCTCACCGTTGGCATTGGCGGAGATCCAGTTGGGCAACTTCGCCGACGCCGATCGACATCTCGTCCGGGCGAGACGGATCCTGGACGGTCTCGGACCGAGCAGCGCCTCGCCGTACCTGCTCGTGATGGAGTCTCTGGTGCACACCCGCGTCGGTCGGCTGACCCGGGCGGTGCTGGCCGCCGAGGAGGCGCGGACGGCCGCCGACCGGGTGGGCAGCACGGAGATGGGTGCGATGGCGGCCGCCGTCCGCCTGCGCCCGGTGCTGTGGACCGCCGGCCCGGTCGCGGCCCTCGCTACCGCCGGCCCGGCCACCTCCCTCGCTACCGGTGGCCCGAGCAGCGACGGAGCAGAACCGGCGGTCGGACCACCACGGTCCCGGGCATGGTGGCGGATCAACCGGGTGGAGCTGGCCCTGGTCAGGGCGGTCGCGGGGGACTGGGACCGTGGTGCCGACCTGCTCACCGAGCCGTCGACACCGCCCTCGGCACATCCACCGATGCTGGTGGCGCGCGATGTGGTCGCGGCCATCGTCGCCGTGGGCCGGGGTGACCGGGCCACCGCCACGGAGGCCGGTGCGCGGGCGGAGCGACGGGCCACGGCGGCCGGCCTGCCGTACGAGGTGGGGCTGGCCCGGTTCGCCCGGGCGTTCACCGCGTACCGGATGGAGGGTCCGGACCGGGCGACACGTCTGGCGGAGAGTGCGGCGGCCAGCTTCGCGACGGCCGGTACGCCGATGGAGGAGGCGCTGTCCCGTCACCTTGCCGGTGCCGCGTACCTCGTCGCTGGTCGGCATGGCCCGGGCGCTGCCGCCTTCGACCGGGCCGAGACCGGTTACCGGGCCTGTGGTGCCGGGTGGGCCGTATCCGTGCTCGCCGGCAACCGTGCCGCCGGCCCGGCCGGCTCCGAGCGACCGGCCGGCACTGCTGTGCTCACCGCCCGGGAACGGGAGATCGCCGGCCTGGCCACCACCGGCCTCAGCAACAAGGAGATCGCCGCGCGGCTCTATCTCAGCCCACGGACCGTCGAGTCGCACCTGAACCGGGTCTTCGCCAAGCTTCAGGTGCACTCCCGCACCGCGATGGCCCGTCGGCTCACCGAGGATGCCCGGGATCACCGACCACCTGCGTAACCGCTTGCGTAGTTTCACGGATCCGCTCAGCCGACCCTTCTTGCCACTCTGCCGGTACCCGATTCGGCAGGACGTGAGGGGTGATGATCGTGGACGGAAAACGCCGGTCCCGGCACCGGGCCACCTTCCCGTGGTGGTCGTTACGGCGACGTCCCGGTGTGGGCGTGCCGATCCTGGTGGTGGTCGGACTGCTGGCCGCGGTGCAGCCGGCGGTGGCCGCCTCGGCCGCGCCGACCGGTGCGACGGCCGCGCCGACGGTGTCGGCCGCCGGAGAGAGCGGATCGACCGAGGCGTGGGAACCACGACCGGATCTTCCCGGACCGGTGGTGGTGCCGCGTAAGGGCACCCGAGCGGCACCCTTCACCAGCAGCACCAGACCGGTCAGTCCCAAAGCTCTGCCGGGTCAGGAGAAGGCGACTGGGAACGGTCTGCGCGCGGGGACCGGGTCAGCGGTACGCAGCCGGACCGCCGGTGCCGAGCAGGACGCGGACTGGTACTGCCAGGAGCAGGTGGCGCGCCGGACGTCGGTCAACGCCGACGCGGACAACTACTCCGCGACCGTCGAGTACTTCGCGGAGCTGAGCTGCAACTTCTACCTCGACTACGCGTACGGTGTCGTCGGCGTCGTCGACCGCAGCGCCGGATACGACGGCACGCTGCTGTACGTGGGCTCGCCGTTCGCCTTCAACCGGTACTACTACGGAGCCACCAGCGGCGGCGTCCGGATACCCGGTGACTTCTACGACGGTGGACGTCAGGTGGAGATCCTCTTCGAGCTCTACCTGCTGGCGCCGATCGGAACCGCCTGGGGCGCCTGCGGTCCGCTGCCCGGTCTGCGCTACCTGCTCTGCGAGGGGCTCGGCACGGATCTGCTGCACATCGTGCTGGGCACCGGGACGCTCGACACCGGGCTGGCGGCACCGGTGATCCGCTACACGGCGCTGGGTGACTCGTACTCCGCCGGCACCGGCGCGCCACCGTACCTCGGCCCGCCGAACCCGGCGACCTGCCGGCGCGCCAACGCCACCTATTCGATGCAGATCCGGGGCGACCGGTTCCGGGGCCTGCCGATCGACCGGACGAACCTGAAGGCGTGTCATGGCGCGCGGATCAGCGACCTGACCAACCCGCGGAGCCTGGAGGAATTCGCGCAGATCGAATACGTGAAGCCCTACACGAGGCTGGTGACGGTCACCATCGGCGGTAACGACCTCGGCTTCGCCGCGAAGCTACGCGACTGCGCGCTGTCGGACTGCGGTGGCGCTCCGCTGGTCACCCCGGCGGAGCTACAGGCCACCCAGGTCAGGCTGGTGGCGCTCTACCAGAACATCCTCTCGCGGATGCGGTCGGACGGTGTGCTGGCAGTGCTGAGCTATCCGGCCTTCCTGCCCATTCCGGGGGTGGACCCACTGCCCACGAGATTGGGTTGCTTCGGTACGAACGCCACCATCGACACCGCCGAACTCACCCGCATCGCCGAGGCCACCGCCCAGGCTCGCGACATGATCGCCGCGGCCGTCCGCGCGACCGGTGACGGGCGGATCGTCTTCGTGGACGCCTTCGACGCGTTCCAGGGACACCGGGTGTGCAGCGATGGTCCGTGGTCCAACGGGTTCGTGATCTCGGACCCGGAGGATTCGTTCCACCCCAACGCCGCCGGCTACCGGGCCGTCGCCGACCGACTGCGACAGGTACTCGGCATCACCCTGTGACGGTGACCGCTGCGGGGCGCCCGGGAATCCACCCGGACGCCCCGTGGCGCCGATCGCCTCGGCGGCTCACGTCGTGCGGTCGGTGCGGTAGACCTCCGCGTCGGTGAGCTGGCCGCCACCTGGGTCACCGGCCCGATCCGACCGATCATCGCGACCGATTCCAGCGGCAGTTGCGCGTCGGCGCCGAAGAACGTCCGCCCCGGTGGCACGGTGAGCAGGTTGGTGCCGAGTGCGGCGAGAGTGCGGTCCAGTTCGGTGCCCGAGGACGAGGAGATGCCGACGACCGCGACCCGTTGCCGCTCGCCAACCGGCGCGGTGGCCGAGGACGCGTGCGTCGCGGAGCGCGGGCACTTCGGCATCACCCCACGCCGGCACCGTCGTGGACAGGGCTGTCGGTCATCGGTCGGTGCGGTTGGCCGGCCGGGCGCGGCTTGGACAGGTGCACGACGTCCTGCGGTGGATCCGCGACCCAGGTGCGGGTGTAGCCCGCGCGCTCGTACAACCTGATGTTTCGGGTGCTGCGGTGACCGGTGAACAGCGTGCAGCCGGTGGTCTCCTCGGGTGCCTGTTCCTCGGCGTACGACAGCAGCCAGGAACCGATGCCGTTGCCCGCCTGGTCGGGCGCCACCATGAGGCGTCCGATCAGCCAGGTGCCCTCGTGCGCCCGGGCGCGGACCGCCGCGACGAGGCGGCCGTCGCGGCGTACGCACCACCACCGCCAGGTCGACATCGAGGCGTGCAGGTCGTCGAGGGTCTCCCGCAGCGGTGCCAGGTCGAGGGTGTCGTTGACGATGGCTTCCTGCACCCAGCAGCAGCGCTGGAGGACGAGCAGTTCCGCCAGGTCGCCCGGCTGACCGTCGGTGAGGGTGAGGCCGTCGACCGGTCCGTCGACGACGTCGGTTCCGCCGCGCAGCGGGCGCATCGCGCGGGCCACCCGGCTCACCTCGACCAGCACGGCGCGGGCGGCGGCGTCGAGCGTCGGGGACCCGCTCACCCGACCGTCCCGGACGCTGTCCGCGAGGCGCAGGGCGACGGTCGCGCCGACGGGCATCATCCTCAGCGTCGTGACGACCTGCTTTGCCATCTGTACCGACCGGGTGCCGGCCGAGGTGTTGCCGTAGCTGACGAAGGCCACCGGCTTCCACGCCCATTCGTGGTAGAGGAAGTCGAAGGCGTTCTTCAGCGCCGCCGGCATGCCGAAGTTGTACTCCGGCGTCACCACCACGAAGGCGTCCGCAAGCTGCACGGTGCGGCTCCACCGGCGGGTGTGCTCGTGCTGGTAGCTGCCCTGGGCGGGATGCTCGGGTTCGTCGAGCAGCGGCAGCCCGATGTCGGCGAGATCCGCGACGTCGACGGTGACCCTGCCATCCGCCGCCTGCGGGCGGGTGGTCTGCACGAACCAGTCGGCTATCGCGGGTCCGAGCCGGCCGGGTCGGGTGCTGGCGACGATGACGAGGACGCGGAGGTCGCTGGGGCTATTCGATGACATGTCAACGAGACTAGGGAGGTCTTGATGACATGTCAACGAAATGTAGAGTGTTCGGATGGACACCGACTGGCTGAGCGAGGACGAGGAACAGGCGTGGCGGGCGTTCCGGCGGTTGCTCGTCGCACTGCCGGCCCGGATCGGTCGTGATCTGGCGCGCGACTCAGGGCTCTCCGCGGCGGACTACGAGGTGTTGAGCACGCTGTCGGAGAAGCCCGACCGCCGGTGGCCGCTCAAGGAACTGGCCGCCAAGATGGAGTGGTCGCGCAGTCGACTGTCCCACCACGCCGCGCGGATGCAGGGTCGAGGGCTGATCGACAAGGAACCTGATCCGCAGGACGCGCGCGGCTGCCTCCTGCACCTGACCGACGACGGCTTCGCGGTCCTGGAACAGGCGGCCCCGCACCACGTCGTCTCGGTGCGGTCCCGCTTCCTGGAGCACGTCAGCGCCGACGAACTCGCGATGCTGCGCAGGCTTTCGACCCGGATCGCAGACCTGCCGGACTGAGCCTGGGCGCCGGGCCTGCCACGCCGGACCCCGCGCACCGGCGACGACGCGGCTCGCTGACCGGACACCTCAGGGCCGACACCGGCGGTGTCCACCGTCAGGCGGCTGCCGGCTTGGGGGTGCCGCAGAGCTTGGTGCCAGGCGGAATGATCTCCTCCGCCGTGTGGATGACGTACGGCTTCGGCCCCAGCTTGCCGGACGAGTTGATCGGCGCGATCTTCACCAGGCGGAGAAACTTGTTGATCATTTTTACGACCGGGGCGAGGATCTCGTACCCGATGCCGTACGAGGCACGGACGCCGAGGCCGACCCCGCGGCAGACCGCCAGCGGTGCGCCCAGCGCCGATCCGATGGTCGTCCCGTAGCCGGTCGACACCTCGAAGAACAGGCCGGCCTTGAGCACGAAGGCGCTGAACCCGACATCGAACCGGACCCGGTGCTCGATCAGCAGGCCCATCACCCCGACCGGGACCCCACGCAGAGAGTTGATCAGGCTCTCCTTGCGCTTGAAGTTCTTGCTGACCTGCGGGCCGAACGTGCCGTTGACGTAGCCGTAGCCGAGCGAGCCGGCCAGGGAGAACTCGCCGTTGCCCTTGACCGTTCCGGCCTTCGCACCGAACGCGGTGGTGACCTTCAGCGTCTGGCTGACGGTGAGCGCCAGCGGTACGCCGATGACTCGCCCGATCGGGATGCTGAACTCCGCCGGGACGGGGAGCACCGCGGTGATGTTCTGCCCGTCCTGGATCCCCGCCTCGAACGAGTAGCGGATGCCGAAGCCACCGCTGATCGTCAGGTCCGCCCGGGTGACCGAACCGCCCTTGATGCTCAGGTGGAAGTCCGCCTCCGGCCGGTTGAAGGTGAGCGCGGCTCGTCCGGACAGCTTCGTGCCGGCGCGGTCGTAGTGGAAGCTGACCTCGGCGCCGTCGTTGAGGCTCACCCCGGTGGAGAAGTTGGCGACGACCGACTTGACCTCACCGCCGCCACGGGCCGGTGGCGGCTGGGCCGGCCGGGGTGGCGTCGGGGCGAGCCGCAGCGGAGCGGCGCGCCCGGCGCGACCGGACGGCGTGGCACCGAGCGACTCGGCCTCCGCCTCGGACATCGCCCAGAGCGGTTCTCCGGCCTGGTAGACGACCGGGTTCTCGATCGCGATGCCCCGCTGCTCGAGGATGCCGTCGCGGATCACGTCGGTGACGGTGACCGGGCCGATGGTGACGAGCAGGTCGTCACCGTCGCGCCGCAGGTCCAGCACCCGGCCCACGCCTCGGCCGGTGATGAACATGATCTTTCCGGACGCCAGCTTGTCGGCGCGGGGCGCGGCAGCGTCGATCCGCCAGGTCAACCCGTCCGCGGTGACCGACCGGACCGAGCGGCCCCCGCCGCCGACGAGAACCACGTCGGGCTGGTAGGTCAGGTCGGGATGGGGCACGGGTGCCAGCCCGTAGCGCAGCGCCGATTCGCTGTACGGGTCATCCTCGACGGCGGTGGGATCGGCGGGGGATCCGTTGCCGCAACCGGTTGCGGCAAGGGCCAGGAGCAGCGTGAGGACGGCCGAGACAACCTTGCGCACCGGTACTCCTCGTCGGCTCGGAAAGTGCCCGACCGGCACCGACCAACCGGTGTCGGCCCCGGTCCGTCAGAAGTGGACCGGGGTGGGCCTGTGATCGACCCTAGACAGTGCCCGTGGGGCGGGAATCAGGGTTTTCCCCATGCGTCGAGGGGACGCCGCGACAGGCGCGCACCGACCCGGCCCACCGCCGCACCGGATGACGCGTACACTTCCGGCATCTGGCCGCACTCGGATCGCGGCCCGGCGTTCGAGGCGGTGGAGATGGACCGGGTGCTCGGCACCGTCCGCCGCTCGCGCCTGCGACGACGATAGTCGTCCGTCCTCTCGCGCGTACCTCCGTCGTGTCCGCACCTGCCGTGCGGCCGGCCGCCTCGTGACGATCCCGTTCATCCCATGCCAGGGAGCTCCTGTGACCGTGCCCTCGTTGGCCTCGTCGTTGTCCGACTGCGTCTCCGCCGCCGCGGCCCGCCTGGGGATGGCGGACCTCGCACCGCAGATTCGCCGTTCCGAGCACGCCGACTTCCAGTCCGACGGAGTGCTGGCGGCGGCGCGGGCCCGGCGGCGGAATCCGCGAGAGATCGCGGCGGAGGTGGTCGCGCGGCTGTCCGCGGACGGTCGGGTGGCCGCAGCCCAGGTGGCCGGGCCGGGCTTCGTCAACCTCGACCTGACCGACGGGGCGCTGCTGGCGCAGCTCACCGACCGGCTCACCGATCCGCGGCTCGGTGTCGGCACTCCCGAGGCGGGCGTCACCACCGTGGTCGACTACTCCCAGCCGAACATCGCCAAGGAGATGCACGTCGGGCACCTCCGCTCCACCATCATCGGCGACGCGTTGGTGCGGGTCCTGGAACACCTCGGCGGCACAGTGGTCCGGCGCAACCACATCGGTGACTGGGGAACTCAGTTCGGCATGCTGATCCAGCATCAGGTCGAGCACCCCGAGCCGACAGCACCGCAGGACGCGGGCACGATGCGCCGGCTGGCCACGCTCTACCGGCGGGCGCGGGCGGATTTCGACGCCGACCCGGCCTTCGCCGACCGCGCCCGGCGGCGGGTGGTCGCGTTGCAGGCCGGCGATCCGGCCACCGTCGCGGCGTGGCGCGACATCGTCGCCGAGTCGACCCGCTACTTCACTGAGGTCTACGACCGGCTCGGCGTACGGCTGACCGACGCCGACTCGGTGGGGGAGAGCGCCTACAACACCGCGCTGCCCGGACTCGCCGACGAACTCGAACGCCGTAGGGTCGCCGTGACCAGCGACGGCGCGCTCTGCGTCTTCTTCGACGACCTCCGCGGGCCCGACGGCGAGCCGACTCCCTTGATCGTACGCAAGAGCGACGGCGGCTTCGGCTACGCCGCGACCGACCTGGCCGCGCTGCGGCAGCGTGTCGGCGAGCTGCACGCCGACCGGCTGCTGTACGTGGTCGACGCCCGGCAGGCGCGGCACTTCCGGATGGTCTTCGACACCGCCCGTCGGGCCGGCTGGCTGCCGCCGACCGTGCCCGCCGTGCACGTGGCGTTCGGTACCGTCCTTGGCCCCGACGGGCGGCCGTTCAAGACCCGGGCCGGTGACACCGTACGGTTGGTCGACCTGCTCACCGAGGCCGTGGACCGGGCCCGCGACGTGGTCGCCGCCAAGAACCCAGAGCTGGCCGGAGAGGCCCTGGACGAGCGGGCCCGGCAGGTCGGCACCGGTGCGGTGAAGTACGCCGACCTGGCCAACAACCGGGTCCGCGACTACACCTACGACCCGCAGCGGATGCTGGCGCTGACCGGCAACACCGGTGTCTACCTGCAGTACGCGCACGCCCGCGTACGCTCCATCCTGGCCCGGGCGGAGGGCGTCGAGGCGACCGTCGACCCGACCGTCGGGCTGGAGCCGGCCGAGCGGGCGCTGATCCTCGACCTCGACGCCTTCGCCGACACGCTCGCCGAGGTGGCCGCCGGGTACGAGCCGCACCGCCTCTGCGGCTACCTGTACCGGCTGGCGCAGACCTTCACCACCTTCTACGAGCGGTGCCCGGTGCTGCGGACCACCGGGACGCGACGCGGCAACCGGCTCGCCCTGTGCCGGCTCACCGGCGACACCCTGCGTACCGGGCTGCACCTGCTTGGCATCGACGCACCCGAGCAGTTGTAGACACCCGCGGGCGCTGTCCTCTGGGTAAGGTGCCGATGTCGACACCACTTCGGCGGCGGAGGTGCTCATGCGAGGCCGGCGACGAGTACCGCTATCGCTGATCATCCTTGCGACTCTGGTCGGCTGTTCGTCCTCGCCCCGCTCCGCTGAGCCGTCCGGATCGTCGGTGCCGCTGAGCCAGGCTTCCACCTCGCTGCGGCAACCGTTGCCGGCGACCGCCACCTTGGACAAGGGGCTGCACGACGAGCTCGTCAAGATGCTCGAACGGGACCAGGCGGAGATGAACGGTCAACCCCAGGTCGACACTGTCGAGCAGCGCACCCTCCGATTGAAGGAAATCGTCCAGGAGCACGGGTGGCCGACCTTCGATCTTGTCGGCAAGGACGGCGAGAACGCCGCCTGGGCCATCGTCCAGCACTCCGACCACGATCCGGCCTTCCAACAGGAGGCGCTCACCTTGCTGCGTGACGCTGTCGCGCAGGGGCGGGCCTCGCCGGGCAATCTCGCCTATCTGGAGGATCGGGTCGCGGTCGCGAAGGGCGAGTCCCAGGTGTACGGGACGCAGATGCGGTGCGGCGCGGACGGGCCGGTTCCCGCGACCCCGATCAAGGACGAGACGGGTGTCGAAGCGCGGCGCGCGGCGGCGGGTCTGCAACCGCTCACCGACTACCTGAAGGAGATGGCCGCCATCTGCGCCGAGTCAGCCGACCAGTCGAGGTAGCTGGGCCGCCGGCTGACACCATCAGCCGTCAGTTGACGGAACCTCCGGGTCGAAGCCGGACCGGCGCTTGGCGGGACTCTCAGGAGGTGCCAGGAAGCCAGGGTTCGAGCGTGCCCGGATCGCCGACGGCCTGTCGGACCTGCTCCCGCTCCCCGGCACTCAGGCTCACCGTCCGGAGCTGCGCGCCCCACTCCGAAACCCGCTCCGGCTCGCCCAGCGCGGTGGCCAGCTCGATCAGCGCGGCGAGCGCCAGCGCCCGCTCGACGCTCGACGCCGCGTCGCCGTGCCGGCGCAACCCCGAGTTGAGCGCCCGGTACGCCGCCCGGTCGTCGGACTTGAACTCACGCAGGATCCGTGCGTTGTCCAGCACCCGGGCCAGCCCGGTCAGCCGCTTCGAGCCGCCGTACTCCAGTTCCTGCGGTTCGTCCCGGGCGATGAAGATGATGGTGTTGCCGGAGGGGTCGACGACGCTGAATCGCGACGCGCCGGGCCGGTAGCGGGTGATCCGGGGCAACCCCCGGGCGAGCACCTTGCCGTACGCGCGCCGCATCGCCTCGGTGAACGCCGCGTGGTACGGCGCGACCGCGTCCACCATGACCAGGCAGCCGCCGCTGCTCTCGTTCGCCGGGTCGAGGTCGCGGGGCGCGGGCCCGTAGTGCAGCTCGAATCCGCTCCACCGCAGTGCCAGATACACGTACGGCTTGCGCTGCTCGTAGGTGACCGCGAATCCAAGGGCGCGCCAGAAGGCGAGCGTCTCGTCCACGGCCACGCAGGGCAGCAGCGGCACGGTGGTCTCGTTCGGCTGGACACGATCGACGGTCGTCATGACTGGCCCCCCGGTTCCGGATCGACGGCCCGGCCAGTGTGCCAGCGCCCACGATGTAGCACCGGTACGCCCCGCTTGCGCAGGGCCGACGCGGACCGTATCTGCTCTCAGGCGGGACGTGGCTTTGCGCGCGTCGCGCAGCGCCCAGGCCGTCGGGTCGCTGTCGTCTTGACGGCTGTCGATTTGAGGCGGAGACTTCGTGACACCCCCGAAACAGTGACCTTGGCCGGTCCGGCGAGGGCGATGTTAGCGTTAACGTCGGCTCGGCCGGACGGAGAGCCGCACATGTCCAGAGTCCTGACCAGGCTGAGTGCCCTGCTCGCCGCTCTCTGTCTGCTGGTCCTGCCGGCCGTGCAGGCACCGCGTGCCGAGGCCGCCGCGCTCGATCCGTTCACCGGTTACCTCATGGCGCACTTCACCGGCGAGTCGGCCACCGGCGAGCAGGTCTACTTCGCCCACAGCCGGGACGGGTTGACCTGGCGCGACCTGAACAACGGCTCACCCGTGCTGCTGTCCACGATCGGCACCCGGGGAGTACGCGATCCCTCCATCGTCCGTTCGCCCTCCGGCGACCGGTACTGGATCGTCGCCACCGATCTGCGGATCGCCAGCGGCACCTCGTGGAATGACGCGGCGAACCGGGGTAGCAGGTCGCTGGTGGTGTGGGAGTCCCGCGACCTGGTCAACTGGTCCACTCCCTGGCTGATCAACGTGGCCGGCGCGATCCCCGGTGCCGGCAACGCCTGGGCGCCGGAGGCCGTCTACAACCCGGCGACCGGCGACTACGTCGTCTACTGGGCGACGAACTCTTTGCGCGACGGCGTGACCAAGCACCGCATCTGGTACGTGCGGACCAGCGACTTCCGCAACTTCACCGCACCGCAGCTCTACATCGAACGACCCGGTGGCGGCCAGGGCATCATCGACACCCAGATCGTCGAGGTGCCGGCTGCGATCGGCGGCTACCGCTACTACCGGGCGTCGGCCGACGGGCACATCACCATCGAGGCCAGCAACTCGATCCTCGGCTCGTGGACGGTGCTGGGCAATCTCTCGCACCTCGGCATCTCCAACGGCACCGGCGGCGGCAACGTGGTCGAGGGGCCGATGTGGATGCAGTTCAACGGTCGCAACGAGTGGGCGCTCTGGCTGGACCAGTACGCCACCGGGCGTGGCTATATGCCGGTCACCTCCACCAACCTGGGCAGCGTCACCAACTTCCGGACCCGGTCGGACTACAACCTGGGTGGCACCCGCAAGCGGCACGGTTCAATCCTGAACCTGACCGCCGCCGAGGAGAGTGCCGTGCTGGGACGGTGGGGCGCCACCACCCCGGTCAACCGGATCCAGGCGTACACCCACCAGGACCGGTACGTGCGGCACGCCAACTACGACGTACGCATCGACGCGAACGTCAACCCGGCTCAGGACGCCCAGTTCCGGCTGGTGCCCGGGCTGGCCGACGCCAGCGCGGTGTCGTTCGAATCGGTGAACTACCCGGGCCACTACCTTCGGCACTACGGCTTCGACTTCGTGCTGGCGGCCAACGACGCAAGCTCGGTCTTCGCCGCCGACGCCACCTTCCGGCAGGTCGCCGGTCTGGGCAACTCGTCGTGGTCGTCGTTCCGGTCGTACAACTATCCCGACCGCTACATCCGGCACTACAACTACCTGCTGCGGCTCGATCCGATCAACGACGCCCAGGCGCGTAACGACGCCACCTTCCGGCTGACCTCGTAGCCGGCAACGTACAGCATCCGGGCGCGCCTTCCGGCGCTCAAGCGCGACCTACGTTGCGAAGATGCGCACCACCCGCAAGGTACGGGCGTCGTCCGCGGACGACGCCCGTACCTCTGCGCTGATCTGCCTATCGCCGGTCGCTCAGTCGAGGCGGTACACCAACGCGCCGGCTATCTCCTCCCGGGTGATGCCGAGGCCATCGACCGGTCGGGTGGGCAGGCCGTCCCACGGCGTGCCGGCCAGCCGATCCGGCAGGACGACCACCGACCGGATGCCGACCTGCCGGAGAAACGCGATGCTGCCCGAATCGGGAAAGGTCGTGGTCATCGCGCGGATCTGTTGGTGACTGGCCGGCAGGAAGGTGACGGAACCGTTCGCGACGCGGGGAAATCCCTCGGTGGACCAGAGCATGATGTCGGATTCGGCCGTACCGTTGCTGGGCAGGACCAGCAGCGGTTCGGTCGCCGCGCGGAACGCCGGTGGGGCGGTTGGCACGGTGGGGTGCGGTGTCCGGTTGA
Organism: Micromonospora lutea; assembly: GCF_016863535.1. Classification (GTDB taxonomy): domain Bacteria; phylum Actinomycetota; class Actinomycetes; order Mycobacteriales; family Micromonosporaceae; genus Micromonospora; species Micromonospora lutea. Next base: position 7,224 of record NZ_BOPB01000033.1, on the reverse strand, counting down.
CGCCCTCGACCGTGACCAACAGCAGGGGCAGCACGAGCACGACCGCGCTCACCCACTTCCGCCACCCGAGCCGGGGGCGATTGCGCCCGAACTCGCTGATCGCTCCCGCGGCGAGAATGGCGAGCAGCAGGCTCGTCCACATCATCAGCCGCCCCGGGGTCCGTAGCGCATCCCAGCCGGGCAGCAGCCGCGACAAGGTCAGGTATCCCGGATCGCCCCCACCGACGAGGTTGCTGCCCAGCCCGAGGGCGCCGCTGACCAGCACACCGAGCCCGAGCAGAACACGGTGACGGACCCGGAACGTCGAGTAGCTCAGCCCGGCCACGCCCAGCACGATCAACGTGACGCCCGGCAGCAGCGCCATCTCCGGCGGCCAGGACAACTGGGCGCGGGCAGCCGCGAAGTGCTCGCCCCACAGCCACGAGTCCGCCGGCGCGACGAAGTATCCCAGCAGAGGCGGGGAGTACATCTTTGTCCAGGACAGATCCCGATGCGCCTCCGGGTTCAGCTCCACCACCCGCAGGAAGGCGGTTCCCAACCAGACGCACACCCCACTGAAAACGACGCCACCCAGCAGGTTGGCCAGCACCACCCGCCGACCCACCACCCACCTACCGGTCCGCCACCGGGACCAGCCGACCCCGATGACAGCCACCACCACGGTGCCGGCCAGGAAATAGGCAAGCGGCAGGCCGATCGCCAGGCCCAGGGTGATCTGCCAGGCGGCGACCAGCCAGCCGGCCACGATCCAACCGGGGCGGTGCAGCGCCGGCCGGTGACCGTCCCGCAGGGACCAGCCGTGGCCGCGGGCCAGCATCGCCAGGCAGAGTGCGACGCCGCCGATGGAGAGGATGTTCAGGTGGCCGCTGTGCGCGAGCCGCCACGGCGCGAAGGCCCAGGCGACGCCGGCCACGGCCGCCGCCGTCCGGATACCCCCCAGCTGGCGCACCAGGGCGTACGCCCCGACGAAGGCGAGTGCGTGGGCCAGGACGTAGAGGAGGTTGTAGCGGAAGAGGGCCGCCGCCACACCGTGGCCGAGCAGACCGGCCGGTGCATAGCCGAGCACCACATCGGTGTAGGCGTACGTGTACAGATTCGGGAAGAACGTATTGGAGTGCCAGAGGTTGGCCGGGTCGGTGAGCAGGGCATGACCGGCCCAGGCGACCTGCCACGCCTGCAATGGGGGATCGCCGATGTCGCCCGGGATGGTCGTCCACGGCTGCTTGAGCGTCGGCCAGGTGAGGAGAACGGCAAACGCCAGGCCCGCGATTGCCGCCAACGTCCATTCATGCCGCAGCAGGCGCGACGCCACCCGAACGGTCCCCGCCAGCCGTCCTGGTCCGGGTGGGGACTGCAACTGCGGTCCGGCCTGCTCCGGATCAGTTTGCTCGGGGTCAGCGGACGGAGCTCCGCGCAACCTCCGAAGTATTGCCTGCATCTATCCTCCTGCCGATGTCCCGGGCTGACGTCATAGCGTCGCATCGATCAGAGGATAAAAGCCATGATCGATGGCTACCGAATCTTCCAGCGGCGGTTGAGTCGGCGGTACACCGGGGCGAGCCGGTTGTGCAGCTCCCGGTAGACGTCGAAGATCTCGTCGTAGCCGGGCCGGTGCGCCGGGTCCGGTGCGAAGACCCGGTCGGTGCGCATCAGGTCCGGAATGTCGGCGAAGGTGAGCTGCCCGGTGCCGACCGCGCCGATCCAGCCCGCACCCCGGGCGTTGACCGCCAGCGGTTGGGCGTCGCGGCGGATCTCGACGCCGAGCACGTCGGCGAAGATCTGGCACCACGAGTCCGACAGTGCCCCGCCGCCGGTGATGGCCATCGAGGTGACCGGCGCGCCGAGGAACCGGTCCACCGAGCCGAGCAGCCAGCGGGTGTTGAACGCGACCCCCTCGAAGACCGCCCGCAGCAGATCCGAGCGGTTGGTGTCGAGCGAGATGTTGAAGAACCCGGCGCGCAGATTCGCATCGTCCACCGGGGCGCGTTCGCCGTAGAGCCAGGGGGTGTAGAGCACACCGTTCGCGCCCGGCGGCACCGTCGGGATGATCGTGTCGAAGGCGTCGAAGATGCTTCCCTCGTCACGGCTGACCCGACCGGCGCCGAGCAACGGGTCGTCGTACTCGACGATCTTGTCCCGGAGCCAGGTGAGGTTCGCCCCGGCGGTGGCCTGCAGGGCGGTCATCAGGTAGCGGTCGTCGATGGCGCAGGGCACGGCGGCGATGCCGGCGGCGATGTCGGTCTTTTTCCGCGGCACGTGGGCCGCTATCCAGGAGGAGGTCCCGACATACAGGTGCGGCTCGTTGTCGCCGGTGGTGCCGGCGCCGATCGCCGCCGCGGTGTTGTCGATCGATCCGGCGACCACCCGCACCGTCGTGGGCAGATCCAGGTGGGCGGCGGCGGCCGGCGTCAGGGTGCCGATCACCTCGGTGCAGGCGACGATCGGCGGCAGCTTGTCCGCGTCGATGCCGCAGTCGGTGACCAGGGCGGGGGAGTAGCGGATGTCGCCGGGACGCCGGTTGTCGGTCACCCACGAGGTCAGGATCGAGTCGACGGTGGCCACCGTGCGTCCGGTGAGCTTCAGGTTGATCCAGTCGAGCACGTTGAGGAACGTCGCGGTCCGCGCGTACACCTGCGGCAGGGTGTCGCGGACGAACAGCATGTGGGCGGCGGGGTCCTTGCCGGTCGGGGAGGGCATGCCGCCGGTCAGCCGCAGCCAGCGGGCGATCCGGCGCACCGACATCCCCTGGTACGCGGGAAAGCCGCCGAACTGTCGTCGCAGGTGCGGCGCGCCACGCATGTCGAGCCAGGTGATGCACGGGGTCAGGGGGTCACCGTGGGTGTCCACCGCGATGGTCCCCTCGCCCTGGGTGGAGGCGCAGACCGTCGTCACTGCCCGCAGCTGTTCGGGGTGGTCCCGGCCCAGGTCGGCGGCGACCTGACCGAGCGCCGTCCACCAGGCGAGCGGATCCTGCTCGGCGCCGCCACCGGGCAGCACCCGCAGCGGCACCGGACGCTCGGCCCAGCCGGTGACCGTGCCGTCGGCGGCGACCAGCGCGGCCTTCAGCCCCGAGGTGCCCAGGTCGATCGCGAAGACCTGCGGCGGGCTGACGGCCACTGGATCAGACCCCCTCGACCAGCGCGAAGACCTGGTCGAATCGGGTGAGTGCGTCGTCGATGACCTCGTCGGTGTCGGCCATCGACGTGTACATCCGCGAGCCGGCCAGGGTGATGATGCCGTGCGCGGTGTAGGCGGCGCCCATCTGCTCCATCAGCCGCTTGCGGGCCTTGTTCTCCTTGAGCAGCTTCACCGGGTTGCGCATGTCCAACAGCATCACGCCGCTGCACTCCAGGTGCACGATGGACCCCTGGTTGTACGCGACGTACGGCAGCCCGTAGGAGTCGATCAGCCGTTGCAGGCCTCGGGTCAGCCGGTCACCGGCCCGGCCGGCGATCACCGGAGCGTTGGTGCGGGCCATCTCCTCGATGGCGAAGTAGCCGGCCGCGCAGGACAGCGGGTTGGCCGACAGCGTGCCGCCGACCTGGATGTGCGCTCCGCTCCTGCCGTCCAACCCGGAACCGAAGACCGCCATCACGTCGGCCCGCCCACCGACGCCACCGGCCATCGGGTAGCCGCCGGAGACGGCCTTGCCCAGCACGGTCAGGTCGGGGGTGACACCGAAGTAGCCGGCAGCGCCGCCCAACCCGAGCCGGAAACCGGTGACCACCTCGTCGAAGATCAGCAGCGCGCCGAACTCGTCGCACAACTCGCGGACGTGCGCGTTGAAGTCGCGCGGCGCCGGCCGGGTACCGGACTCCGGGCCGACCGGTTCGACCACCACCGCCGCGGTGCCGCCGCGCAGCCGGTTCTCGATCAACTTGCGTTTGAGCTGCCCGAGGTCGTGCGGGAACGCTTCGCGGGTGCGGGCCGTCGCCCCGAAGGGAATGCCCTTGGCGTTCATCCGGTAGGTGCCGGGCACCCGCAGCCCGTAGACCATCGTGTCGGACCAGCCGTGATAGGCGCCACCGGCCTTGATCACCATCTTCTTGCCGGTGAAGGCGCGGGCGCCGCGGACGGCGGCCATCACCGCCTCGGTGCCCGAGCCCAGCGACCGGTACATCTCCACGTGCGGCATGAACCGGTGGATGATCTCGGCGAGCTTGAGTTCGTACTCGTGGAACAGGCCGGTCACCGGGCCGGATTGTCGGACCACCTCGGCGACCCGCTCGTTGACCGGGCCGTAGTTGCTGCCCAGGATCGTCGGCCCGCCAGCCTGGAGGAAGTCGATGTAGGTGTTGCCGTCCCGGTCCACCAGGTACGCGCCGTCGGCCTTGTCGACGGCGAGCGGGAACGGGTAGTTGAACGCCAGGTTGTGCTGGACGCCCCCGGGGATACGTCGTTTCGCCCGGTCGGTGATCTCCCTGCTGGCCCGGCACTTGGTGTCGAAGTAGTTCAGCACGTCGAGCATGGCGTCGTGGCGCAGCCCGCGGACCGGTTGGGCGGTCAGCGCCTTCAACCGACGCATCACGTCGTCGACGTCGGGGTACTCGCTGATCGCGTACCCGAGCCGGGCCGACTCCGCGCCCGGGACACGGTCGGCCACGGGGGTCCCGGCGGCGCTCGCCGCGCCGCCCGCGCCGTTCGCGGCAGAGCCGGCGACGACCTCGGCGGCGGCCGCGTCGGCGCTCGGCAGTTCCTCGTCGGCGGGTACCCGCAGCGGCTCGACCGCCTCGGTGAGCTGCGCGGCGATCCGCTTCTCGTCGGCCCGCAGCTTGCTGAAGGCGATCTCCCGGATCGCGGTCGGGATGGTGTGGACCTTGCCCGCCTCGCTGGTCAGCGCCAGCAGGTAGGCGATCGACACCTTCTCCAGCAGCGCCATGTTGAACACCGCCCGATCGGGGTCGGTGCCGACGGCGACCACCCCGTGGTTGGCGATGATGAAGGCGTTGTCCCCGCTGGCCACCTTCTTCTGCACGTTGCGGGCCAGGAATCCGGTGCCCGACGGGGCGTAGTCGATGATGGCCACCTCCCGGCCCAGGAAGCGCACCTGCTCATCGGTGAGCGCCGGGATCGGCTTGCGCAGGAAGGCCAGCGCCGAGGCGTACGGCTGGTGGGTGTGCACGATCGCGTTGACGTCCGGCCGCTCGCGGTAGATGTTGGCGTGCATCCCGCACTCGATGGACGGCTTGAGCGGGGCGCCGGAGTCGTCGGGCAGGTGCCGACCGTCGAAGTCCACGATGCAGATGTCCTCGACGCGCATCCGGTCGTAGTCGTAGTTGCTCGGGGTGACCGCGTACCGCCGGTGGCCGGGCACCCGGACCGAGACGTTGCCCTCGGTGGCCTTGAGGTAGCCCCGGGCGAGCATGGTCCGGCACATGTCGACGACGTGCTGGCGGGACAGTCGGTGCTGCACGCGTTCTCCTCCGTCAGGTCGCCGGCCGCCGGGCGGCACATGCGGGGGCCCGGTCGTTGGTCGCGGGTCCATCGTCGCCCGGCGACGCCGATCGACACACCGTCCCGTCGGCAGCGTCAATGTCCACCGTTCTTATCCCGTCGTGACAAAATCTGCGGGTGAGTGCGCCCGTCTCCGCGACCCCCTGGCGCCACCTGCCCGCCGATCTGGCCGCCGCGATGCGCCCGCACCTGCCGGCCACCGTTGCCGCCGTCGCGGCTGCCGTCACCGAGGCCACCCCCGCCTTCGCCGGCATCGCCGATGACAAGTTCACCCGGGATGTACGCACCGCCGTGCAGGTGGCGCTGGACCGCTTCCTCGACCTCGTCGGCACCGAGGAGCCGGCGCTGCCGCCCCGGTTCCGGGATGTCTTCGTCGGGTTGGGCGCCGCCGAGGCACGTGAGGACCGTGGACCGGAGGCGCTGCTGGCAGCGCTGCGGACGGCGGCACGGCTGTTGCTGCGTACGGCGTCGCAGTCACTGGCCCGGCTGCGCCCGGTCGACGCGGAGGAGCTGATCGACCTCTCGGACGCGGTCAGCGCGTACGTCGCCGAACTGGCGGCGGCGAGTACCGACGGGTACGCCCTGCAACTGCGCGAGCAGGCCGGTGAGGTCGATCGTCGTCGACAACTCGCCGAGCTGCTGCTCCGCGGCGACGGCATCCCCAGCGCCGTCGAGTCCGCGGCGGCCCGGGTCGGCTGGGTCGGCCTGGACATGGTGGTGCCCGTACTGCTGCCCTTGGACCAGGCCCGCGACGTGCGGTTCCGGTACGGCCCGGACGGGCTGGTCGTCGAGCGTGGCCGGGACGCCGTGCTGCTGCTGCGGTCCGGTCCCCGGGCGGCCCGCGCCGCCCTGACCGCAGCGTTGACCGGGCGGCGGGCGGTGGTCGGTCCGGAACTCGGCTGGACCCAGGTGCCGGCGGCCGTCCGGCTCGCCGAGCTGGCCGCCGGCCTGGGCGGTTCGATGACCGACCCGGTCTTCGCCGACGACCACCTGGTCGCGTTGACCCTGCGCGGCGAGCAGCGGGCATTGGCGGTGCTGACCGCCCGCCGCCTGGCGCCGCTGGCGCAGCTACGCCCAGCGCAACGGGAGAACCTGCTGACCACGCTCTACGCCTGGCTGCGGCACTGGGGGTCGCGCGCCGAGGTCGCCACCGAACTGTTCGTGCATCCGCAGACGGTCAGCTATCGCCTCAAGCGGCTGCGTGACCTGTACGGTGACGACCTGGACGACCCGACCGCCCGCTTCGAGCTTCTGGTGGTGCTGACCAACCAGCTCACCGTCGACCCTGGCAGCGGATAGCGGGGTGTCCCGGTTCCCCGAGCAGGGATGCGACCGAGCCCGGTGAACATCCGGAAGGTCTCTGGAACTTTCGCTTACCGGCCGGCCTGACCTGGCGTAGGACTTGATGACGGTGACCTGGGACGGCTGACCAGCCTGTTCTTGCTGACCAGTGTCAACGTGTCACCTCCCGTAGACCCTGGTCAAGGCGAGGTTTCGGAAGTATTTCCGGAAGTTGTTGACTGGTTGGCCACGTCGCGCCAATACTGTTGGCCATCGACGCATCTAGATGATCGTCGATTGTCGCTACCTACTCCGCCGGTCACGGTGCAGGACGACCGGCAAACCACCACCCGGTACGACGTCGACAGTCGATGGTGGCTGCCCAGCCACCGGGCCGCCGGTTCGTAGCACTGCTGGCCGCCGGCCCAGCCGTCATGAGGAGGAAGCATGAACAACGTCCCCGTCCCACCACGAAGTCGCAGGCGTGGA
>NZ_BOPB01000032.1 GCF_016863535.1 Micromonospora lutea | reverse complement strand
GTGCCCGGCGCAGGGATCAAGCCTGACCGCCCGAAGCCGGGCACGGTCGCCCCCAGCCCCGAACAGCAACCACCAAAGACTCAGGCCGACGCCACCAACTCCACCTCGTACCCCTGACCGTCCGTCAGATACCCGGCGTACGTGTCGGGCCCGCCGGCATGCGGGTGACGGTCGGCGAAGAGCAGCTCCCAGCCGTACGCCGGGGCCTGCTCGACCAGCCGGTCCACGGCGGTGGTCGAACCGGCGTGGAAGGCCAGGTGGTTGAGCCCGGGGGCGAGCCGATCGTGACGGCGGCCGGTGAGGGCGGGTGATTCCTCCAGGACGAGATACGTCGGGCCGAGCCGCCACGATTGGCCGACCGGCCACTGCTGGAACGATGTCCAGCCCAACTCGCTCAGCAGCCAGCCCCAGCTACGTATCGCGGCGCTCAGGTCGGGTATCCAGACCTCCACGTGGTGCAGCGCACCAAGCGTCACCGGCCTCCGCCCGGCACCCATAGCACGTCTCCGTCCGGATTTGCCGTTCTTGAGAGGATAAAGAGCAGATCCGACAGGCGGTTGAGATACTTTGCCGGGAGGCTGCTGGTCCGGTCGGGGTCGTGTGCGATGAGGGCCCACGCCGACCGTTCGGCGCGCCGGGCGATCGTCCGTGCCACGTGCAGCAGTGCCGCGCCCGCGGTGCCGCCGGGGAGGATGAAGGAGTCGAGCTTGCTCAGGCGCGCGTTGTATTCGTCGCACCAGCCCTCGAGGCGCTCGACGTACTCCTCCGTGACCCGCAGCGGCGGATACTTCGGGTCCGGTTCGACCGGGGTGGAGAGGTCAGCGCCCACGTCGAACAGGTCGTTCTGGATCAACCCCAGCACCCGGCGCAGCTCGTCGTCGAGCTGGCCCAGGGCGAGTGCCACGCCGAGCGCGGCGTTGCACTCGTCGACGTCGGCGTACGCGGCGATCCGCGGATCGTTCTTCGGCACCTGCTCGTTGTTGCTCAACCTGGTCATGCCGGCGTCGCCGGCCTTGGTGTAGATGCGCGTGAGGTGGACGGCCATGACGCACAGCCTACGGATACCGGACCTGACGATCCCGGCACGGCCGGACGCCGGCACGGGTTGGCCCGCGGGTGTCGGCCCGGGTGACGCCGGTGACGCCGCCGTCGCCGACGTCGACGTCATCCGGGTACGCGGTCGCGCCCGGCTGGCCGGCACGGTGCACGTGGTGGGTGCAAAGAACTCGGCGTTGAAGTTGATGGCCGCCGCGCTGCTCGCCCCGGGCCGCAGTGTGATCACCAACGTTCCCCGGATCACCGACATCGCGATCATGGGTGAGGTGTTGCGTCGCCTCGGTTGCGGCGTACGGTTCGACGTCGACGATCCGGTGGACCCGATGGTCACGGTCGGCGGGGTGGCCCGGTCCCGTTCGGTCACCATCGATGTGCCGGAGCAACCGGGCGTCGAGGCCGACTACGACCTGGTCCGCCGGCTGCGAGCGTCGATCTGCGTGCTCGGTCCGTTGCTGGCCCGACGCGGATATGTGCGGGTGGCCCATCCGGGCGGTGACGCGATCGGCTCACGGGGTCTGGACATGCACATCTCCGGGCTGACCCGGATGGGTGCCGAGATCGCCGGAGAGCACGGCTTCGTGATCGCTTCAGCTCCCGACGGATTGCGGGGCGCGGAGATCGTGCTGGACTTTCCCAGCGTCGGGGCGACCGAGAATCTCATCATGGCGGCGGTGCTGGCCGAGGGCACCACCGTGATCGACAACGCGGCCCGCGAGCCCGAGATCGTCGACATCTGCACGATGCTCCAGCGGATGGGTGCGCTGATCGACGGCGAGGGCACCTCGACCATCACCATTGTCGGCGTACCCCGGCTGAGTCCGGTCCGGCACGCCACGGTGGGGGACCGGATCGTCGCGGGGACCTGGGCGTTCGGGGCCGCGATGACGCGGGGCGACGTCACCGTGACCGGCCTCGACCCCGCGTTGCTGGAGGTCGCGCTCGACAAGGTGGTCATGGCCGGCGGCCTGGTGGAGACCCGGGCGGACTCCTTCCGGGTACGGATGGACGAGCGGCCCCGGGCGGTGGACGTGGTGACGCTGCCCTATCCGGGCTTCGCCACGGATCTGTTGCCGATGGCGATCGGCCTCGCCGCGCTCAGCGAGGGCGCCTCCCTGATCACTGAGAACATCTTCGACGGCCGGTTCATGTTCGCCAACGAGATGATGCGGTTGGGCGCGGACATCAAGACCGACGGGCATCACGCGGTGGTACGCGGCCGGGAGCGACTCTCCGGCGCGCCGGTACGCGCCACCGACATCCGGGCCGGCGCCGGGCTGATCATCGCCGGGCTCTGCGCCGACGGGGTGACCGAGGTGTCCCACGTGCACCACGTCGACCGGGGCTATCCCGACTTCGTGGCCGACCTGCGGGCACTCGGCATCGAGGTGGAGCGGGCCACCGCACCGGAGGAACCCGAACTGACCATCTGAGTCGCCTTATCAATCGTTCAGGCTCGCCGACTAGGGTGCAGACAGACACTCATTCGCAGCGAGGGAGAAGCAGTATGGCGGGTCGACTCGCGGTCATCGGCGCCGGATTGATGGGTTCGGGCATCGCCCAGATGGCGGCTCAGGCGGGCTGGCAGGTGGTGCTGCGGGACCTGGACGACGCGGCGACGAAGCGCGGTCTGGACGGCATTCGACGGTCGTTGGCGAAGTTCGCTGAGAAGGGCAAGCTCTCCGACGACGATGTCGAGGCGACGCTCGGGCGGATCACCCCCACCACTGACCTGGAGGCGGCGGCCGACGCGGACATCGTGGTCGAGGCGGTCTTCGAGAAGTTGGAGATCAAGCACGAGGTGTTCCGCGCGCTCGACAGGATCTGCAAGGCGGACGCTGTGCTGGCCACGAACACCTCGGCGATCCCGGTGACGCAGATCGCGACGGCCACCGAACGTCCGGAGGCGGTCGTCGGCACCCATTTCTTCTCGCCGGTGCCGATGATGAAGCTCTGCGAGTTGGTTCGTGGCTACAAGACCAGCGACGCCACCCTGGAGCGGGCGAAGTCCTTCGCCGAGGAGATCGGCAAGACCGTCGTGGTGGTGAACCGCGACATCGCCGGTTTCGTCACCACTCGGCTGATCTGTGCCCTGGCCATGGAGGCGGTCAAGCTGGTCGAGGCGGGAGTCATCTCGGCCGAGGACCTGGACACCGCCTGCAAGCTCGGCTTCGGGCACGCGATGGGTCCGCTGGCCACCGTCGACCTGACCGGTGTCGACGTGCTGCTCAACGCGACCCGCAACATCTACACCGACACCGCCGACGAGAAGTTCTTCCCACCGGAGTTGCTCCAGCGCATGGCCACCGCCGGCGACCTGGGCCGCAAAACCGGCCAAGGCTTCTACTCGTACTGACCCGCTGCGGTGGAGGGCCCGGCCGGGCCCTCCCCGTGGCTCAGCCGTCGCGGCGGGTGGTCCACCGGAAGGTGGTCAGGCAGAGCACCAGGCCGATCACGCACCAGATTGCCAGCACCACGGCGACGCGGGTCAGCTCGAACGACCCGCCGGGTTCGTCAGCGCCGAAGCTCTCCGGCAGGAAGACCGCACGCAGCCCCTGGCACATCCACTTGAGCGGGAACAACGCCGCCACCTGCTGCATCCAGGACGGCAGGTTGGTGAAGACGAAGAAGACCCCGGAGATGAACTGGAGCACCAGCGCGACCGGGGTGACCACCGCCGAGCCGCTGCGGGCGGTCCGGGCCAGCGACGAGATGGCGATGCCGCAGAGCGTGCAGGCGGTCACGCCCAACGCGCTGACCCAACCGAAGGTCAGCCAGGCCGTGGTGGTGCTCGGCAGGTTCAGGTCGAACAGCGTCACCGACACCGCGAGCAGCAGCGCGGTCATCACCACGCTGGTCACCAGCACCATGATCACTTTGCCGGCGAACCAGACCCACTTCGGCATCGGCGTGCCCCGGTAGCGCTTCAGCACCCCCCGGTCCCGCTCGATCGGGATCCAGATGCCGAGGTTCTGAAAGCTGACGGTCATCAGGCCGGTGGCGATCATGCCCGTGATGAAGTACTGCGTGTAGCTCACCCCGGGCGCGATCTCCTCGTCGAAGATCGACGCGAAGATCAGCACCATGATGAGGGGGAAGCCGAGCGTGAACACGACGGACTCGCGGCTGCGCAGAAACTGCCGAATCTCCAGCCGCCCCTGGCGCAGGGCGAGGCCGGTCCGGCCGCTCCGGCGGGGAGGCGCTGCCGCGGTGACCGGCTCCGCCGGTGTCGTCGTGGTGGTCATCGGTGTCCGATCATCGTCAGGTAGATGTCCTCAAGAGTGGGCCGGGTGACGGTCAGGCCGGGCACCTCACCGCCGAAACGCGCGGCGAGTTCCGCCACCAGCGCCGTCGGCGTGGCGCTCTGCGCGCTGTCCAGGGTGCCGTCCGGCGTACGCCAGGAGACCGTGGCCAGCGCCTCCTGCCGGTTGCCGAGGCGGTTCGGTGCGGCCACCTCGACCAGTCGGCCACCCGCGATCACACCCACCCGGTCGGCGAGTGCCTCGGCCTCGTCCAGGTAGTGGGTGGTCAGCACGATGGTGGTGCCGGCCGCGGCGAGATCGCGGATCAGCTCCCAGAACTCCCGCCGGGCTTCCGGGTCGAAGCCGGTGGTCGGCTCGTCGAGGAAGAGCAGTTCCGGGCGGCCGACGATGCCGAGCGCCACGTCGAGGCGACGCTTCTGGCCCCCGGAGAGGGTGTGCGTACGGGCGCGTGCCTTGGCGCTCAACCCGACCCGCTCGATCACCTTGTCGGGGTCGTCGGCGTCGGCGTAGAAGCCGGCGAAGTGGTGCACCACCTCGGCGACGCAGAGTTCGTCGAACTCCCCGGTGCCCTGGAACACGATCCCGACCCGTTCCCGCCAGTCGCGCGTCGGGTGGGCCGGGTCGACGTCCAGGACGCGCACCTCGCCGGCGTCGCGTTGGCGGTAGCCCTCCAGGATCTCCACGGTGGTCGTCTTGCCCGCGCCGTTCGGTCCGAGCAGGGCGAACACCTCACCCCGGTGGACGTCCAGGTCCAGGCCGGCGACCGCGGGACTGTCACCGTACGTCTTGCGCAGGCCGCGGACGCGGATCGCGACGTCGTCACTCATGCCGTCAAGTGTGCGGCGCGTCATCACCCGGCCTCCGCACCGGGGGTGGTGGTACCCACCACAGAGGGCGGGTTGTACCAGGGCGTCCGACCCATCGCGCTGTGTGGTTTTGCACAACCCGACGTACTGGACGGTAACTTACACTCCGGCAATGGATGAGAAGTCACTCCCGGGCCGGCTGCCGGAACGTGACCGCCCCTGGGTGATGCGCACGTACGCGGGGCATTCCTCCGCCGCCGCGACCAACGCGCTCTTCCGCCGCAACCTGGTCAAGGGACAGACGGGCCTGTCGGTCGCTTTCGACCTGCCCACCCAGACCGGATACGACCCCGACCACGAACTCGCCACCGGCGAGGTCGGTCGGGTCGGCGTCCCGGTGTCGCACCTGGGCGACATGCGAGCGCTCTTCGACGGCATCCCGCTGGCCGACATGAACACCTCGATGACCATCAACGCGCCGGCGATGTGGCTGCTCGGCCTCTACGGCACGGTCGCCACCGAACAGGGCGCCGAACTCGCCCGCTGCGCCGGCACCACTCAGAACGACATCATCAAGGAGTACCTCTCCCGGGGGACGCACATCTTCCCGCCAGCCGCCTCGCTGCGGCTGACCGCCGACGTGATCGCGTACGCGCTGCGCGAGATGCCGCGCTGGAACCCGGTCAACATCTGCTCGTACCACCTGCAGGAAGCCGGGGCCACCCCGGTGCAGGAGGTCGCGTTCGCGCTGGCCACGGCGGTGGCGGTGCTCGACGCGGTACGCGACGGCGGTCAGGTGCCGGCGCAGCGGATGGGCGACGTGGTGCAGCGGATCTCGTTCTTCGTCAACGCCGGAGTGCGCTTCGTCGAGGAGATCGCCAAGATGCGGGCGTTCGGCGCGTTGTGGGACGAGATCACCCGCGACCGGTACGGCGTCGAGGACCCGAAGCAGCGCCGCTTCCGCTACGGCGTGCAGGTCAACTCCCTCGGTCTGACCGAGGCCCAACCGGAGAACAACGTGCAGCGCATCGTGCTGGAGATGCTGGGGGTCACCCTCTCCCGGCAGGCGCGGGCGCGGGCGGTGCAACTACCGGCCTGGAACGAGGCGCTCGGCCTGCCCCGCCCGTGGGACCAGCAGTGGTCGCTGCGCATGCAGCAGGTGCTCGCGTACGAGTCGGACCTGCTGGAGTACCCGGACCTGTTCGACGGCTCGCACGTGATGACCGCCCTGGTCGACGAGATCGTCACCGGTGCCCGGTCCGAGTTGGCGACGGTGCTGGAGATGGGTGGCGTGGTCGCCGCGGTGGAGACCGGCTACCTCAAGAGCGCCCTGGTGGCCTCCCTGGCGGATCGGCGGCGACGCATCGAGGCCGGCAGCGACGTCGTGGTCGGCGTCAACCGGTTCACCGAGACCGAACCGTCACCGCTGACCGCCGCCGGTGCCGAGGCGGTCGTGCAGGTCGACCCCGCCGTGGAGACCGCCGCCTCAGCAGCCGTACGCGCCTGGCGGGCCGACCGCGACGCGGCGGCCGTGGACGCGGCACTGACCCGGCTGCGCGCGGACGCCGCGACCGACACGAACCTGATGGACGCGACCCTGGCGTGCGTGCGCGCGGGGGTGACGACCGGCGAGTGGGCAGCGGTCCTGCGTCAGGTCTTCGGCGAGTACCGGGCCCCGACCGGTCTGGCGGGTGGCGCAGCCAGTGGCGCCGACGAGGGTCTGGCCACGGTCCGTGCCCGGGTCGCCGCCACCGCCCGGGATCTGGGCAGTGGACGACTGCGACTGCTGGTCGGCAAGCCCGGCTTGGACGGGCACTCCAACGGCGCCGAGCAGATCGCGGTACGTGCCCGGGACGCCGGCTTCGAGGTGGTCTACCAGGGCATCCGGCTCACGGCAGGGCAGATCGTGGCCGCCGCGGTGGAGGAGGACGTGGACCTGGTCGGGCTCTCCGTGCTCTCCGGCTCGCACCTGGCGGCGGTGCCCGCGGTGCTCGACGGCCTGCGGGCCGCCGGCCGCCCGGAGTTGCCCGTGGTGGTCGGCGGCATCATCCCCACCGGCGACGCCGAGCGGTTGCGCGCGGCCGGGGTGGCGCGCGTGTTCACGCCGAAAGACTTCGCCCTGACCACCATCATCGATGAGCTGGTCACCGTCATCCGCCAGGCGAACGACCTGTGCAGGTAAGGAAGGGCACCCTGTTAACGCCTCGTGTATAGCAAGGGCCCCCTGCTAACACGAGCTGCTTACCGAGCCTGACAGGTCAGCGGTGGCTGTAGGTCATGCAGTCGGCCATGTCGGCGTCGGGGCCGACCCGGATCGAGGGTGCCTGGCATTCCAACTGCTCGTTGTGCCGGCAGTCGGCGCGCTGGCACGCCCCGACCTGAGCGATCTGCCCGTCGAGGCCGGCCCGGACGGCGGGCATCTCGATGAAGGTGTGGCAGTGGGCGTGGTCCAGGCTGCCGATCGTGATAGCGAAGGCGTGGCAGTCGCCGGTGTGGTTGTACGCACAGGCGGCGACCACACACTCCTGGACCCGCGGCATCTCCATTGCTGCGGTCATGACCCAACCCCCTCCGGTCGATTGCCCCAATTTTAGGCTTTAGGGCTGGTTGGGGTGGCGATTCGGCTGAGTCGGTGGTGCGCGGTCAGACGCGGAAGCCGGCCTCGCGTGCCGCCTTCCGCTCCCGACGTCGGTCCGCCCGGCGGCGCAGCAACCACGGCAGGAAGAGCACCATGCCGACCAGGAAGGCGAGCACCAACACCGGCAGGATGATCGCGACGAACGACATGACCACGCTGGTGGCGTCCTCGGCGGTGCTCGCCACCGGCGCGCCAAAACCGGCCGTGGCCGCGTTGATCACCGGTCGGGCCGCCGATTTCAGCAGATGTACGCCGAGCGCGATCAGCACCCCGACCAGCACCGGCAACCATTGGCCGCCACCGGCGAAGAAGCTGTCCGGGTCACTCACGGTCACGGTTTCGGACGCGGAACCGGCCCCGAACGCCAACCCGCCGGCCGTCGGCCGGACGACCGTCTGGACCACGTCGTTGATGTGGTCCACCACGGGAACCTTGTCCGCCACCACCTCGACGACCAGCAGCACCGCGAGGATGCCCAGCACCCACTCGTTGCCGAGCCACTGCCACCCGCCAGGCAGGTCGATGACACTGGTGAACCGGGCCATCAGACCCATCACCAGCAACGGAACGTAGGCGTTCAGCCCCGCCGAGGCGGCGAGGCCGGTACCGGTGAGTACTTCGAGCACCATCACAGCATCGCACCGGCGCGCCAGCGCCGCTGGGTGGCGACGACCGGTGACTCGGCTACCCTGCTCGGGTGCGGTTGGTGATTGCGAAATGCTCGGTGGACTATGTCGGACGGCTCTCGGCCCACCTACCGCCGGCTACCCGGCTGTTGATGGTGAAGGCGGACGGATCGGTGTCCATCCACGCCGACGACCGAGCCTACAAGCCGTTGAACTGGATGAGCCCGCCGTGCCGGCTGGAGGAGGCCCCTGGCGTCTGGCGGGTGGTCAACAAGGCCGGCGAGGAGCTGCGCATCACGCTGGAAGAGATCTTCCAGGACACCTCGTACGAGCTGGGTGTCGATCCCGGGCTGCGCAAGGACGGTGTGGAGGCCCACCTCCAGGAACTGCTGGCGGCCAACCCTGAGACGCTGGGCGACGGGTTCACCCTCATCCGCCGCGAGTACATGACCGCCATCGGGCCGGTCGACCTGCTCTGCCGGGACGCCGATCAGGGCACGGTCGCGGTCGAGGTGAAGCGTCGTGGTGAGATCGACGGAGTGGAGCAGCTCACCCGCTACCTGGAACTGCTCAACCGGGATCCGTTGCTCGCACCGGTCGCCGGGGTCTTCGCCGCGCAGGAGATCAAGCCGCAGGCGCGGGTGCTCGCCACCGACCGGGGGATCCGCTGCGTGGTGGTCGACTACAACCGGCTGCGCGGCATCGAGCGCGACGAGCTGACCCTCTTCTGAATCACGCCCGGATCACCGGCCGTAGAGCAGCTTGATCGCCTTGACCAGCCGGGCGACGTCGGCCGGGGTGCGCTCGAACGTGGTCGAGGGCAGCAGGGAACGGCCCCGGCGGCGGGTGACGGACTTGGCCCGGGCGAACTCGCGCAGCCCGTCCTCGCCGTGGATCCGACCGAAGCCGGACTCGCCGACGCCGCCGAACGGCAGGGTGGACATGCCGGCGAAGGTGAGGGTCGAGTTGACCGAGGCCATGCCGGAGCGCAGCCGCCGGGCGATCGCCACCGCACGCCGCTGACCGAAGACCGAACCACCCAGCCCGTACGGCAGGGCGTTGGCCCGGGTGACTGCCTCGTCGACGGTACGGACGCGGTTGACCGTCAGGGTGGGCCCGAAGGTCTCCTCGCGTACGGCGGCGGCGTCCTCCGGCACCTCGACCAGCACGGTCGGATGTGCGTACGGCGGTTGTACCGCGTCCGGCCCCCCGAGGACGGCACGACCACCACGAGCCACCGCGTCCTCGATGTGTCGCCGGATGACGTCGAGTTGACTCGGCATGGTGATCGGGCCGATGTCGGCGTCCCCCGGGCCGACGGTGAGACGTCCGGCGCGCTCGACGACCTTGTCGACGAACGCGTCGAAGACCGGCTCCACCGCGTAGACGCGTTCGATGCCGATGCAGGTCTGCCCGGCGTTGGTCATCGCTCCCCAGACGCAGGCCTCGGCGGCGGCGTCCAGGTCGGCGTCGGCGTCCACGATCATGGCGTCCTTGCCGCCGGCCTCCAGCAGCACCGGGGTCAGCGACTCGGCACAGGCCGCCATCACCTTCTTCGCGGTGGCCGTCGAACCGGTGAAGGCGAGCTTGTCGACCCCGGACCGGCACAGGGCCGCGCCGACATCGCCGAGACCGTGCACCACGGTGAGCACCGGGTGCTCGGGCACCACCTCGGCGAAGCTGTCGACGAGCCACTGACCGACGACGGGGGTGTACTCACTCGGCTTGAAGACCACCGCGTTGCCCGCCGCCAGTGCGTAGGCGATGGAACCGATGGGGGTGAAGACGGGATAGTTCCACGGTCCGATTACGCCGATCACGCCGTGCGGCTGGTATTCCAGGTGGGCCGAGAACTCGGCCAGGACGAGGCGGGAGCGGACCCGACGGGGGCCCAGCACCCGCCGGGCGTTTCGGGCCGCCCAGTCGACATGCTCCACCGCGGTCACGATCTCCACGAGCGCGTCGGCGACCGGTTTGCCGCCCTCGGCGTTCATCAGGCCAGCCAACTGCTCCATCCGCTGCGCGAGCAGCCGTCGCCAGCGCAGCAGCCGCTCGCGTCGCTCGGCGAAGCCAAGCCCCGCCCACCACTGACCGGCGGCGCGGGCCCGCTCAACGGCGCGTTCGACGTCCACCGCGGTGGCGACCGGAACGCGGCCCGCTTCGTCGCCCGAGGCCGGGCTGCTGGAAACCAGGTGGTCGCCCTGGATCGTCGGGGTGCCGGGGGGTCGCACAGCCGTCATGGCGGAAGTTTAGACCTGAGAATTACTCATCGGTAGGGGAGGGGAAACGGGCGAATCCTCCGACCTTCTGGGTGGTTGAACCGGACGAACCTCTTGTTCGGCTCGGTAACTCCGGCACTGATCGCCATGGAAGATGTGAACACAAAGCACCCGGACGGTTACCGATAGGCGTCCGGCTGGACGGTGGAGGTGAACACCTGGTGGTGACACGCTGACCCGGGATCGTCGCACGGGTGGAGGAGCTGACTGTCCATGGAGGAACATCCGCAACTGATGCCGCTGTTGACGGTGGCTGCCGGGCCGATGCGGGGACAGCGCTTCCGGCTGCCGCGTCGGCCGCAGGTGATCGGTCGCGATCCAGCGGTCGACATCGTCGTGCACGACCCGCACC
The DNA here is from genome assembly GCF_016863535.1 of Micromonospora lutea. Lineage (GTDB taxonomy): Bacteria > Actinomycetota > Actinomycetes > Mycobacteriales > Micromonosporaceae > Micromonospora > Micromonospora lutea. Next base: position 105,980 of record NZ_BOPB01000032.1, on the reverse strand, counting down.
TGAGCCGTCGACACGTCGAGATCTGGCGGACCGGTGAGGGATCCTCCCTGGTGGATCTCGGATCCACGAACGGCACCTGGGTCAACGGCCTCCGGGTCACCGAAGTGATCCGCCTCAGCGACGGCGACGTGATCCGGATCGGCGGCACCGAGTTGAGGTTCTTCGACCCGAGCGTGGCCCGGACAGACCCGGTGGGCCTGAGTTTCGAGCTTCCCCGTCAGGAGCGGCGTCCGTCCCGACCGCTGCCCGCCACGGTCGCCACTCCCGTGGTCCCCGGGCCGGCCGGCGCACCGGACTCCGCAGCCGCGGTCGGCGTCCGCCGCTGACGACTGGAGGCGGCCACCCCATCCGGTCCGGTCGCCTGACTGCCGGCCGTCTCGTCCGGTCGGGTCGCCTGACTGCCGGCCGTCTTGTCCGGTCGGGTCGTCTGGCCGTCGGCCACCCAGAATTGTCCGGACGTGTGGTTGCCGGCCACATCGACCGACGGTGTCTACCGTGACAGGATGCCGCGGATGGAGACTCAGCGGCAGATGGTCACCGCGAACGGGATCACCCAGTCCGTCCGGGTAGCCGGACCCGCGGACGGTGTGCCGGTGCTCCTCGTGCACGGCAACTGTTCCTCGGCCGCCTTCTGGGAGCCGTTGGTGCGCCGCCTGCCGGAAACCATGCGGGTGGTCGCGCCAGATCTGCGTGGCTACGGTGCCACGCAGACCGCCCCGGTCGACGCCAGCCGTGGCCTGACCGACTTCGCCGACGACGTGGCCGCGTTGCTCGACGAGCCGGGACTCTTCGCCGAGGGGGCCCGGCCCGTGGTGGTCGGCCACTCGCTCGGTGGAGGAGTGGCGATGCGCCTGCTGGTGGACCACCCCGACCGTGTCGCCGGGCTGCTGCTCGCGGCACCCGTGTCCCCGTACGGCTTCGGAGCCACCCGCGACCTGGTCGGCACCCCGACCACGCCCGACCTGGCCGGCTCCGGTGCCGGCACGGCGAGCGGCGACTTCGTCGCGCGGCTGGTCGCCGGCGACCGCAGCGCCGAGGCGCGGACCAGCCCGCGCAGTGTGCTGCGGGCCGCGTACGTGGCAGATCCCTGCTCTCTCGGCGACGACGAGGAACTGCTGCTCGACAGTGTGCTCTCCACCGCGACCGGCATGGACAACTACCCGGGCGACGCGGTGGCCTCGCCGAACTGGCCGGGTAGCGCGCCGGGCGGTCGTGGGGTGCTCAACGCGCTTGCGCGCTTCCGGGTCGCCGAGGAGCTGGTGGCCGTGACGCCCAAACCGCCGGTCACCTGGATCCGCGGTGACGCCGATGTGATCGTCTCGGACACCTCGCTGTTCGACCTGGCACAACTCGGGGCGCTGGGTGTGGTGCCCGGCTGGCCAGGGGCGCAGGAATGTCCGCCGCAGCCGATGATCGGGCAGACCCGAGCGGTGCTCGACCGGTACGCCGATGCTGGCGGCACCTACCGGGAGGTGGCGCTGCCCGGCTGCGGGCACAGCCCGCACCTGGAACGCCCGACGGAGTTCGTCGCGGAGCTGTGCGCCCTCGCCGGAGTCGATCCGGTCTGACGCCGACAGCCCGCGACTCGTCGGGAATCGGGCATCGGTGACATGTGCCACCGCGTCTCGATAGCGATCCGCCACGTGGCAGACTCGCGCCCATAACCTTAGCGGCCGTTCACGTCCGGCCGTGTCGTTGCGGACAGGGGAGGGCGGGTCGTGGCGCGCGAGTTCACCAGCGTGGGTGTGGTGGGTCTGGGCACCATGGGTGCCGGCATCGTGGAGGTCTTCGCCCGTAACGGCATCGACGTGGTGGCTGTGGAGATCTCCGACGCGGCACTCGACCGTGGGCGGGCGATCCTGACCGGCTCGACGGACCGGGCCGTGGCCCGGGGCAAGCTCGCCGAGGCCGACCGGGACGCCCTGCTGGCCCGGGTCAGCTTCGCCGTCGGACTGGACGCGCTGCACTCGGTGGACCTGGTGATCGAGGCGGTACCCGAGTACCTCGACCTCAAGCAGCGGATCTTCGCCGAGCTCGATCGTGTCTGCAAGCCCGAAGCCATCCTCGCCACCAACACCTCGTCGCTGAGCGTCACCGAGATCTCCGTGGCGACCGCCCGCCCCAACCAGGTCGTCGGCATCCACTTCTTCAATCCGGCACCGGTGATGAAGCTGGTCGAGGTGGTACGCACGGTGGTCACCTCCGCTGACGTGGTGGCCGACGTGGAGGCGCTCTGTGAGCGACTCGGCAAAATCGACGTCACCATCAGCGACCGGGCCGGGTTCATCGCCAACGCGTTGCTCTTCGGCTACCTGAACCACGCCGTCGACCTGTTCGAGTCCCGGTATGCCACCCGCGAGGACATCGACGCTGCGATGAAGCTCGGCTGCGGACTGCCGATGGGTCCGCTCGCGCTGATGGACCTGATCGGCCTGGACACCTCGTACGAGATCCTGGACACCATGTACCGGCGTGGTGGCCGGGACCGTCGACACGCCCCGGTGCCGTTGCTCAAGCAGATGGTGACCGCCGGGCTGCTCGGACGGAAGTCCGGCCGTGGTTTCTACACCTACGAGCGGCCCGGCTCGGCGAAGGTCGTACCGGACGAGCAGACGCCGACCACGACGCAACCGGCACCGACCGACGCGGCTGCGACGAAGGTGGGCATCGTGGGTTCCGGGACGATGGCCACCGGGATCATCGAGGTCTTCGCCACGGCCGGCTACGAGGTCGTCTCGGTGACCCAGGGGGCGGAACAGCCGGGCGAGGTCTTCGAGGCGGTGCAGACCTCGCTCAACAAGGGGGTCGATCGGGGCAGGCTCAGCGAGACGGACCGGGACGCCGCGCTCGGCCGGATCTCCTGGTCGGCGACGCTGGAGCAGCTGGCCGACGTCGATCTGGTGGTCGAGGCGGTGGTCGAGGAGCTCAGCGTCAAGAAGGCTCTCTTCGCCAGCCTGGACGAGATCTGCAAGCCGGGTGTGGTGCTGGCGACCACCACCTCCTCGCTGCCGGTGATCGAGATGGCGATGGCCACCCAGCGCCCGGCCGACGTGGTGGGCCTGCACTTCTTCAACCCTGCCCCGGCGGTGCCGCTGGTGGAGATCGTCCGGACGATCCGCACCTCCGCCGAGACCGTCGCCACCGCTCAGGCCGTCAGTACAACGTTGGGCAAGACCGGTGTGGTCTGCGGTGACCGTGCCGGTTTCATCGTCAATGCGCTGCTGTTCCCGTATCTCAACGATGCGGTGCGGATGCTGGAGGCCAGCTACTCCACCGTCGACGACATCGACCACGCGATGAAGCTGGGCTGCGGTTACCCGCTGGGCCCGTTCGAGCTGCTCGACACGGTGGGCCTGGACGTGGCGCTGGCCATCCAACGGGAGCTGTACCTGGAGCTGCGCGAGCCCGGTCTCGCTCCGGCGCCGTTGCTGGAGCACCTGGTCACCGCCGGTTACCTGGGCGGCAAGATTGGCCGCGGCTTCCGCGACCACACCCGCCGCTGAGCGGCCTGCGGCCCGCCGCCCGTACGCTTGACGACGTGAGTCCCCGTCGTAACCGCCCCCGTCGCGACGACGCGGTGCGCCTCGACCCCGAGCGCGCCCGGCACGGCGTCGCCGCGGTCCAGCAGTGGCGGGACGGCGAGTGGCAGGTACGCGGCATCAGCGGCGGGGCATCCACCAAGACGTACCGCTGTCCCGGGTGCGACCAGGAGATTCGCCCCGGCGTGGCGCACGTGGTGGCCTGGCCGGCGGACGGCCAGGGCGACCTGACCGACCGGCGGCACTGGCACACCGGCTGCTGGCGTGCCCGCGACCGACGAGCCCCGGTGATCCAGCGCGGACGGCGGAACGGGAGACTGGAAGCATGAGTTCACCGATCCGTGCCTCCTCCATCCTGCCGGGGCACCGGGAGGACATCGAGCTGCACACCGCCGATGACCTGCGGCTGGTCGGCGAGCTGGCCCGTCCGGTCGACCGGGAGCCGGCCGCGACCCTGGTCTGCCTGCATCCGCTGCCCACCCACGGCGGGATGATGGACAGCCACGTCTTCCGTAAGGCGGCCTGGCGACTGCCCGCCCTGGCCGACCTGGCCGTGCTCAGGTTCAACACCCGGGGCACCAGCAGCGTGCGCGGCACCAGCGGGGGCAGCTTCGACTCCGCTGTCGGCGAGCGCTTCGACGTCGCCGCCGCCATCGAGTACGCCGAGTTCCACGAGCTGCCCAACATCTGGCTGCTGGGCTGGTCGTTCGGCACCGACCTGGTGCTGCGCTACGGCTGCGACCCGGCGGTGACCGGCGCGATCCTGCTCTCCCCACCGCTGCGCTTCGCCGGCCCGGACGACCTGTCCACCTGGGCCGAGTCGGGCAAGCCGCTGACCGCGCTGGTGCCGGAGTTCGACGACTACCTGCGGCCGGAACAGGCTCGGGAGCAGTTCGCGGCGGTGCCGCAGGCCGAGGTCGTCGGCGTACCCGGGGCCAAACACCTCTGGGTCGGAGACGCCGAAACCGTGCTGGACGAGGTGGTCCGGCGGGTCAATCCGGCCGTGCCGGTGCCGCTGCCGACCACCTGGGACGGCCCGATGGAGACCGGCGACGCCAGCGCGTACGCCGATCGGACGGTTGCCGCGTTCGCCGACACCCCGGTGTCGGGTCCACCACAGCGCCGGGCCGACTGAGGTCCTCCGGTCGTTGGTTCGCCCCGGCTCGACGGTCAACAGGCCCCTGGCAGGGAAGAAGCACCTCAACGAGTGGCTCCGCTTTGTGCCGGCCCAGTAGGCCTCACCTCGGTGGACCTCACCTCGGTAGGTCTCTGGCTGGTGGGGCTCGGCTGGGTCTGGTTCGGCTCGGCAGGTTTGGGCTCAGTGGTTTCGGCTGGGTGGGGTTCGGCTGGGTCTGGTTCGGGCTCGGCAGGTTTGGGCTCAGTGGTTTCGGCTGGGTGGGGTTCGGCTCGGCAGGTTTGGGCTCGGTGGTTTCGGCTCGTAGGTCTCGGCTGGGACGCGGCGGGCTTCTGCTGCATCGTCCGGTGGCCCCGTCGGGTGTTCGGCGGTGCTGGCGGATCGGCACCGGTTGTCGATGGCGGGCCCGGAGGGGCGACCTGCCCGCGATCAGCGTCGTCGCGACGCGCCAGCCGGGCGGGCCAGCACCCGCGACTGCCGTGTCGCTGCGCTGTCCCCGTGTTGTGGTGCGGGCACGCTGTCGAGCCGAAGGCGCGGGCGGATCAGCGCGAGCAGGCGTGGCGGGCACCCGGCCGCTTGAGTGTGGCGACAACGGACCGCCAGGTCGACGGGGCGACGCGAGCGCCCGGCCCGCTTGAGTGTGGCGACGACGGACCGCCAGGTCGACGGGTGAACGCGAGCATCAGGGCCTGCCGGTCCTTGCTGTCGGACGGCCACCACGTCGGGCGGGTTGTCGGCCACCTCCATGCAGTCGGTGTTGCCGCTGTGGGTGGGAGGCGAGCCAGGTCGCGCCAATCAAAGGCGTGACTTCATCAAACTGTCAACCATGCCGGATCCGTTCGGGTGGCCCTACCCAAGCCAGCCGGTGGGTAGATTTGTTGCTGCTCTGGCGACAACAGATCTACCCACCTCCTTCCTCGCCGGATCCTGTTGTGTCCAGTGAGCGTGCGGCCGGACCACGGCGACCAAGCTGATCACAATCCAACTCCCTCTACCGCCCGACCAACCAAGTCACCGGCCGCACCAGGTGCTGCCGTACCGACGGGGCCGGCCCCGGCCGTGCGCGCCTGCTGCGGCGCCCGGAGCACCAACACAAACTGGTCGCTCTGTCGATCTACCTCGCCGCGAGGTACGAGGCCAAGCGCGACCTGAACCACCCCAACCCGCACGACGCCCCTGCTCGCCGATCATGCACTTGTGGTTGTTGATTTGCCCCCTGCTGCACTTTTCGTCACGTGCCATAACTGCATGATCGCCGGGAGCCGGGCGGGGGAGGGCGGGCAGGGGAGGGAAGGGAGGGGTGGGAGAGAGGGGGTGGGGGGTGGGGTGGGGTGGGTCAGTCGGAGGTGACTTTGCTGGGCTTGGCGCTGCGCTCGTCCGTCGTTGGTTTGGTCGGGCGCTTGCCGTTTTCGCCGGTGCTGGTGATCTTCGTCGGGGTGGCACCTCGGCCCCCCTCGCCGGGAACCGCCGCCACCGTTGGTTCGCCGTCCAGTCCCTCGCTCGCGGTACCTCCGTCGACGCTGGTCGGCTCGGCTGCAGGCCTGGTCGGCGAGGGATTCTCGACCGTGGTGACCGGTTCCGCCACCGGCTTCGTCGCCGGCCCGGCGTCGTCCCTGCTCGGGCGGTCAACGGCCGCGCCAGCGCCGGCGTGGCCGCCATCGCCCGAGGCACCATCGTCGCCCGGGGCACCGTCGCGCATGCCATGGCCCGAGGCACCGCCCAAGGCACCCTCGCCGCCCGAGATGCCGTCGCGCACGCCCGAGGCGCCGTCGCGCACGCCCGAGGCACCGCCCAAGGCACCGTCGCCGCCCGAGGCGCCGTCGCGTACGCCCGGGGTGCCGTCGCGCATGTTCTCGTCCGGGGTGCCGTCGTTGCGACTGGTGCCGGCGTCGCCGGTCGGGGGGACGGTCAGTTTGTCGCCGGTCGCGCCATCGCTGGAGGTGCCGCTGCCGCTCGGGGTAGTGGCCAGCTTGTCGTCGACGGGTTGGGCGCCGTTCGCGGAAGCGACGGTGAGGCGTACCCCGTTGGGGGAGGCACTGGCGACGGCCGGTGCGGGTGCGGCCGAACCGTCGGGCGTCGACGGGGCCTGTAGCCGCAGGCCGAGCAGCTTTCGCTCCAACTCGTCGGACTCCTGCCGGGACTTCCACGTCTCCTGCCGCAGGTCGGCGAGCTGCTGCTGGGCCTTGGCGATTTCCAGCATCACCTGAGCGAGTTGCTGCCGACCGGCCGCAGCTTCCTGCTGCGTGGCGGCGAGGTGCTGCTGGGTGGTGGCGAGGTGCTGCTGGGTGGTGGCCGCGTACTCCTCGAACTGGCGGCGGGACGAGGCGACGTACTCGTCCGCCTCCCGCCGTACGGCGGTGACGTGTTCGTCCGCCTCGCGTCGGGTGGTGTCGGCGTACTGGTCGGCATCGTGGTGGGTGCTGGCCGCGTACTCGTCGGCCTCGCGCCGGACGGTGGCGACGTACTCCTCCGCCTCGCGCCGCTTCGCGGTCGACTCGGCTTCCGCTTGGCGCAGCAGCTCACCGGCCTGTTCCTCGGCCCGCCCACGCACGGTGGCGGCCTCCTGCTCGGCAGCCTGACGGATCTGGGCGGCACCCTGCTCGATTTCGTTCTTGCGCGCGGTGTATTCCGACTCCAACTGCGCCCGGCGGGTCTCGAAGTCGGACTCCAACTCGGCGGTACGGGTGCGTACCCGCTCGTCCAGTTCCGTGCTTCGGGTCTTGTACTGCTTCTCGAGCTGATCGCGGCGGGAGGTGAACTCGCGTTCGACGGCCGCCTTGCGCTCGGTCAGCTCCCGGTCGGCCGCCTCGCGGCGGCTGTTGACCTCCTTCTCCACCCCGGCCCGCCAGGCACCCAACTCCTGCTGTGCCTGCGCCCGGGCGTGCTGCACGTACGCCTCGGTCTCGCTGCGCATCCGCTGGGCGTACGCCTCGGTTTCGGCGCGGGTGCGCTTTGCCGCTTCGGTCGCCTGGGTGCTCAGCCGCTCGGCTTCCTGGCGGGCCTTGTTACGGGCGGCCCGGCCGGCTTCGGCGGCGTCGTCGATGATCTGCTTGGCCTCCTGCTGGGCCTTGGCATGGGTGGCCCGGCCGGCCTCGGTGGCCTGGTCGACCAGCCGTCGCGCCTCCTGCTGAGCCTTCGCGTGCACCTCTTTGGCGGCGTCGCGAAGCTGGGTGGCCTCCTGCTGGGCGGTGGCGAGCGCCTCACGGGCCGCCTCCCGCAGCTTGGTCGCCTCCTGCTGGGCCCGACTGTGGATCTCCTTCGCCGCGTCCCGTAGCTGGGTGGCCTCCTGCTGCGCCCGGGCCAGCGCTTCCTGGGCGGACTTGCGCAGCCGGGCGGCCTCCTCCTTCGCGGACTTCGCGGCGGCTTCCGACTCCGACCGCCGTGCCTCGGCCTGCCGCTCCTCCTCCGCCCGCCGAGCGGCCAGGGCGATCTCGAAGTCCTTGAGCGCGGTGGCGGCTGCGGCGCGGGCCTCCTCGATGATGTGCTCGGCGGCGGCCCGACGGGCTTCGATCTCCTCGTTGGCGGCGGAGAGGATGTCCTCGGCCTGTTCCTCGGCGAGCGTGAGGATCTGCTCCACCCGTGGACCGAGGTGCCGGAAGGCCGCCCGGTCGACGACCCCGACCTGCTTGCGCACCTGGGCGAGGTCGCGTTGCAGCACCTCGACCTGGCCAGCCAGCTTGTGGATTTGGGTGTAGGCCTGTTCCCGCTCGGCCGCGAGTGTCTCGATTTCGTGTTCCGCACGAGCGGCGTACCGGTCGACCTGTCGTTTGTCGTACCCCCGCAGGGCCAACTCGAAGTTGGGTTGGGTGGTCACGTCTCCGCTGAGCGCGAACAGATCCTCGCCGTGCGACATGCTCCCATCCTCACACGCATCGGGCCCTCCTGGGGCGATACGGACGCCCCTGTTGGGAGCTACTTCACGACCCGGGAGGGCTCCGCTGACGCAGGGCGGCGCGGGGTGTCACCGGTCACCCGATGTCACCCCGCGCCGTAGATCATGCCCCGGGGAACCTGGTCAGCTGGTGGTTTCCGCAGCCACCTTGTCGTCGGTCCCGTCCGTCTCCTTGGCGGCCGGCTTGTCGGCCTCGGCAGCGGCGGCCTTGTTGGGTACGCCCGGAACGATGCCAGCCAGCCCGGAGAGCATCTGCCCGAGCTGCGAGGTGACGGCGTCCTTCTGCCGGGTGAGGTCCTCGACCTCGCGGCGCGCCGCCTGGGTGGTCAGCTCGGCCTCGGTGCGGGCCTCGTTGAGCAGGCGCTGCGACTCGGCGCGGGCCTCGCTCAGCGTCCGCTCGGAGAGCGCCTTGGCCTTCTCCACCGTCTCGGTGGCGGTGCGCTCCGACTCGACCCGGCGGGCCTCGGCGCGCTGCTCGATCTCCTTGGCCCGGTCCTGCGCGGCCCGAGCCCGCTGCTCGGCTTCGCTGACCAGCTTCTGGGTCTGCGCCACCTGGGCGGCGTGCCGCTCCGACTCCTCGCGCTCGGCCTTCTCCCGCCGCTCCGCGAGCTGCAGCTCCAGCGCCTGGAGGTCCTTGTCGCGCTTGTCGCGGGCGTCGGTGAGCAGCTTCGTCGCCTCCGCGCGCTTCTCCTCGGCCTCACGGGCGGCCTTGGCCCGCTGCTGGGTGATCTCGCGTTCGGCGGTGGCACGCAGGGTGGCCACCTCGCGTTCCACGGTGGACTTCAGCTCGGCGACCTCGTGGGCGGTCACCGTACGCAGCTGCTTGGTCTCCCGGTCCGCGTCGGCGCGCAAGGTGTCGGCCTCGCGTCGGGCCTGGACGCGTACCTCGGCGGCCTCGCGCTCGGCGGCGGTGCGGACGTTGCCCGCCTCCCGCTCGGCGGTCGCCTTCATGGCCGCCGCCTCGGCGCGCGCCTTGTCGGTGATCTCCCGTGCTTCGAGGCGGGCGGCGGAGAGGATCCCCTCCGACTCGCGCTTGGCCTCGTTGCGGTGGTCGTTGGCCTGCTCCTCGGCGAGTCGGAGGATCTGCTCGACCCGGGTGCCGAGGCCGGACAGCGTGGGCCGGCTGTTCTCCTCCAGCTGCTTGCTGGCGTCGGTGAGCTTCTGCTCAAGCGCCGTGAGTCGCTGCTCGGACTGCCGGAGCCGGCGCTGCGCGTCGTTGAGCGCCTGCTCGGCGTCGGCGCGGTCCTTGTTGGCCTGGCTCAGCGCGGCGTTCAGCCGGCCGATGAAGTCGTCGACCTGGCCGGGGTTGTATCCGCGCAGGCCAACCGTGAAATCTGGCTGCGAGTTCGCGTTTTCGAAGAACGCGAGAGGGGAGGACTTCTGCTGGGGCATTGGGACATACTGGCAGACCCCCCGGGGTGCCTGGCAAGAGCGTGCCGTCCGCATTACATGGTCAACTCCGCCGGGTGGCCCACCGCGCGATCTTGCCAGCTCCGGGGGCGAGCCGGACGGACGGAGCGTGTTCCGGAAAAGAGCCGTGGGGCATGGTCCCACGGCCCTTTGTTTCCGGCGTCAGACCGATCGCACGAATGGACTCGGACCGGTCGTGGGAAAGTCAATCGGCGATCACCGAATGGCCATCGGCGGCTCGGCCGTCAGGTCAGTGCCCGCGGAACCGGTTGATGGCCTCGGCGTGGCGAGCGCGCAGCTCGGGGTCGCGTACCCCGAGTCCGTCCTCAGGGGCCAGACAGCGGACGCCGACCTTGCCCTGATGGGCGTTGCGATGCACCTCGTACGCGGCCTGGCCGGTCTGCTCCAGGGCGTACGTCCTGGATACCGTGGGGTGGATCCGGCCCAGCGCCACCAGCCGGTTGGCCTCCCAGGCCTCGCGGTAGTTGGCGAAGTGGCTGCCCACGATGCGCTTGAGGTGCATCCAGAGGTAGCGGTTGTCGTACTGGTGCAGGAAGCCGCTGGTGGAGGCGCAGGTGACGACGGTTCCGCCGCGCTTGGCGACGTAGACGCTGGCGCCGAAGGTCTCCCGGCCCGGATGCTCGAAGACGATGTCCGGGTCCTCGCCGCCGGTGAGTTCCCGGATCCGCTCGCCGAAGCGGCGCCACTCGTCCGGCTCCTGGGTCTGCTCGTCCGACCAGAACCGGAAGCCCTCGGCGACGCGGTCGATGACCAGCTCGGCGCCCATCCGCCGGCACAGTTCCGCCTTCTCCGGTGAGGAGACGACGCAGACCGGGATGGCACCACCGTTGCGGGCCAGCTGGGTGGCGTAGCTGCCCAGGCCGCCCGAGGCGCCCCAGATCAGCACCACGTCGCCCTGCTTCATGTTCGCGCCGTGGTGCGACACGAGCTGGCGGTACGCGGTGGAGTTGACCAGACCCGGGCTGGCCGCCTCCTCCCAGCTCAGGTGCGCCGGCTTGGGCATCAGCTGGTTGGCTTTGACCACGGCCAGCTCAGCCAGGCCGCCGAAGTTCGTCTCGAACCCCCAGATCCGTTGCTGCGGGTCGAGCATCGTGTCGTCGTGACCGGCCGCATCCTCCAGTTCGACCGACAGGCAGTGGGCCACCACCTCGTCGCCCGGACGCCAGCGGCTCACTCCGGCACCGACCCGCAGCACCACGCCCGCCGCGTCCGAACCGACCACGTGGTACGGCAGGTCGTGCCGGCGGGCCAGCTCGGAGGTGCGGCCGTAGCGCTGGAGGAACCTGAAGGTGGACAGCGGCTCGAAGATGCTGGTCCAGACGGTGTTGTAGTTGATGGCGCTGGCCATCACCGCGACAAGTGCCTCGCCCGGGCCCAGCTCGGGGGTCGGCACCTCCTGTAGGTGCAGCGCCTTGCGGGGGTCCTTGTCCCGAGTGGGCACGCCGTCGAACATGCGCGTCTCCTCGGCCCGGACCACCACGCCCCGATAGCTCTCCGGTACCGGCAGGCCGGCGATGCCAGCCAGCTCGCGTGCCGGGTCGACCGACCCGTCCGCCGCCATGATGGCCTCGAGGATGTCCTGCACGGTGACCTCCGGTTCTCGCCGCGCTGGCGGCGGGCCTGGGGCTGCCATCGTCAACGCCGGTCGACGGCCATCACCATGTCGGCCGGCGACACATCCCGCGTCTTCGAGCTAGTGAGACCGGAGGTTACTGAACGGTAGCTTGGGTCGAAAGGCTCCTGTGAAAAAGTGCATCGGTCAGGGTGACTCGGCGGGTTGAACCAACTCGATCAGAACGCCGCCGGCATCCTTGGGGTGGACGAAGTTGATCCGGGAGTCGGCGGTGCCCCGTTTCGGGGTCTCATAGAGCAGTCGTACGCCACGCTCACGCAGCGCCGCGCAGGCCGCGTCGATGTCGGCCACCGTGTACGCCACCTGCTGGACGCCCGGACCGTTGCGGTCCAGGAACTTCGCGATCGTCGACTCCGGGGACAACGGCGCGAGCAGCTGCACACAGCCGCCCTCGGCGTCCGGCCCGACCGTCAGCATCGCCTCACGGACACCCTGCTCGGGGTTGGTTTCCTCGTGTACGCAGCGCATCCCGAAGGTGCGCTGGTAGAAGTCGACGGCGGCGTCGAGGTCGGCCACCGCGATCCCGACATGGTCGATGCGGAGCAGTCCGACGTCTGTGACATAGTCGGCAGCGGGCTCGACGGGGGAGTTCTCAGGCATGACGTTAGTCTGGCCGAACAGTCGTTAAGGCGTACAGGTCGGCACCCCCTCGGAGGCAGGTATGGCTTCGGTGATCGTCAGCGGCGCGCGGACCCCGATGGGGCGCCTGCTGGGCAACCTCAAGGACCTACCGGCGACGAAGCTCGGCGGCATCGCGATCTCCGCCGCGCTCGAACGGGCGGGAGTCGCACCCGACCAGGTGCAGTACGTGATCATGGGCCAGGTGCTCCAGGCCGGCACCGGGCAGATCCCGGCCCGGCAGGCGGCCGTCGAGGCGGGCATTCCGATGTCCGTACCGGCCCTGACCATCAACAAGGTCTGCCTCTCCGGGCTCGATGCGATCGCCCTGGCCGACCAGCTGATTCGAGCCGGTGAGTTCGACATCGTGGTGGCCGGCGGTATGGAGTCGATGACCAACGCTCCGCACCTGCTGCTCGGCCAGCGCGCGGGCTACAAGTACGGCGATGTGGTGATCAAGGACCACATGGCGCTCGACGGGCTGACCGACGCCTGGGACTGCTGCTCGATGGGAGAGTCCACCGAACGGCACGGCAGCGCCCGGAGCATCAGCCGGCAGGAGCAGGACGAGTTCTCGGCCGCCAGCCACCAGCGTGCCGCCGCCGCACAGAAGAACGGCCACTTCGCCGAGGAGATCACTCCGGTGGTCATCCCGCAGCGCAAGGGTGACCCGCTGGTGATCAGCGAGGACGAGGGCATCCGGCCGGACACCACCGCGGAGTCCCTGGCCAAGCTCCGCCCGGCGTTCACCCCCGACGGCACCATCACCGCCGGCAGCTCCTCGCCGATCTCCGACGGGGCCGCCGCGGTGGTGGTGATGAGCAAGGCGAAGGCCAAGGAGCTGGGCCTGGTCTGGCTGGCAGAGGTGGGGGCGCACGGCAACGTGGCCGGCCCGGACAATTCCCTACACTCGCAGCCGTCCAACGCCATCCAGCACGCCCTGCGCAAGGGAGGTCTGAGCGTCTCCGATCTCGACCTGATCGAGATCAACGAGGCGTTCGCCCAGGTCGGCATCCAGTCGACCCGTGACCTTGGGATCAGCCCTGACAAGGTCAACGTCAACGGTGGCGCGATCGCGCTCGGTCACCCGATCGGCATGTCCGGCGCCCGGCTGGTGCTCACCCTCGCGCTGGAGCTCAAGCGGCGTGGCGGTGGCACCGGAGCGGCGGCGCTCTGCGGCGGCGGGGGCCAGGGCGACGCACTGATCATCCACGTTCCCGACCCCACCGAAACCGATCTGTGAGCGAGTCGAACCCCGTCCCGGCGTCGGCCGCCCGCTCGGTGCGCCGCAGCCGGGACGTACCAATGCTTGTCGAACGGGCCCGCGACGGTGACCCCCGCGCGGTCGCCCGGCTGATCACCCTGGTCGAGTCGGGCGACGAGACGCTGCCGGCCATCGCCGCGGCGCTCGCACCGCACACCGGGCGGGCACAGGTGATCGGCCTGACCGGCTCCCCGGGCGTGGGCAAGTCCACCACCACCAACGAGTTGGTCCGTGCCCTGCGGGCCCGTGGTCACCGGGTCGGCGTGTTGGCCATCGACCCGTCCAGTCCGTTCACCGGTGGTGCGATCCTCGGTGACCGGGTGCGGATGCAGGACCATGCCACCGATCCGGGCGTCTACATCCGCTCGATGTCCAGCCGAGGGCATCTCGGCGGTCTGTCGGCGGCCACCCCGCAGGCGGTCCGGGTGTTGGAGGGCGCCGGCTGCGACGTCGTGCTGGTGGAGACCGTCGGGGTCGGGCAGGCGGAGGTCGAGGTGGCCTCGCTGGCCGACACCACGCTGGTGCTGCTCGCACCGGGCATGGGCGACGCGATCCAGGCGGTGAAGGCCGGCATTCTGGAGATCGCCGACGTCTTCGTGGTCAACAAGGCCGACCGGGACGGCGCCGACGCCACCGTCCGGGACATCCAGGGCATGATCGCCCTCGGCGAGCGCGGACCAGGTCAGTGGCGTCCGCAGGTGGTGCGGGCGATCGCCGCCCGCGGCGAGGGCATCGACGACATCGCCGCCGCCATCGACAAGCACCGCGCCTGGCTGGTCGAGCACGACGAGCTGCGGCGTCGGCGTGAGGCGCGAGCCGCCGCCGAGGTCGAGGCGATCGCGCTCGGCGTGCTCCGCGCCCGGATCGGCTCGCTGCGCGACGGTACGCAGTTGTCGGCGCTCGCCACCGAGGTGGCGAGCGGTGCGACCGATCCGTACGCCGCAGCCGAGGCACTGCTCGCTCAGCTCTCCGGATGACCACGTCCACTGCGGACCGGTGAAGACCGTTAGGCTCGCACCGCCGCGCGGTTGCGCGGGTGCTGCGACGGCCGCTGGGGGATAGATGGACCACGAGATGACGCAGGAGTTGGCGATGACGCCGGACGCGGTCGCGGGTGGGCGTACGGATGTCTCCGACGAGGTGGTGGAGAAGATCGCGGTGGCCGCGGCGAAGTCCGTGCCCGGCGTGGTCGAGTTGGGTGGCGACATCGCCCGCTTCTTCAACGCGGTACTGGACCGGGTGGGGCTCGACCAGGTCGGCGACGCGCGGCGGGGGTGCTCGGCCCACGTGACCAACGGCGGTGCCGTGATCAACCTGGTCATCGTGACCGACGCCGGACATCCGGTACCGGAGGTGACCACGGCGGTGCGGGTCGAGGTGACCCGGGCGGTCGAGGCGTACGGACTGCGGGTCGACGAGATCAACATCCGGGTGGACGACGTGGCCATCGACGGTCCCGCCGGCTGAGTTCACCCAGCTCGGGTTACCCGTCGGTACGAACGTCCTTATCGATCGTTCAGGTAAGGGCTCTACACTCGACGTGCAGTCGAGGACTCGAGGAGGAGCCCGGGGATGAACGCCGACGACATCGCGGCCGGGCGGGCCCGCTGGCAGGCCCGCTACGACTCCGCGCGCAAGCGGGACGCCGACTTCACCACGCTCTCCGGGATGCCCGTCGAGCCGGTCTACGGTCCGCCGGAGGGTGCCGCGTACCCGGGCTTCGAGCGGATCGGCTGGCCCGGGGAGTTTCCCTACACGCGGGGCCTCTACCCGACCGGCTACCGGGGGCGGACCTGGACCATCCGCCAGTTCGCCGGGTTCGGCAACGCCCGGCAGACCAACGAGCGCTACAAGATGATCCTGGGCGCGGGTGGCGGCGGGCTCTCGGTCGCCTTCGACATGCCGACGCTGATGGGACGCGACTCCGACGACCCGCAGTCACTCGGCGAGGTCGGCCACTGCGGGGTGGCGGTGGACAGCGCCGCCGACATGGAGGTGCTCTTCGACGGCATCGACCTCGCCGGGGTCACCACGAGCATGACCATCTCCGGCCCGGCGGTGCCGGTGTTCTGCATGTACCTGGTCGCCGCCGAGCGGCAGGGCGCCGACCTGTCGAGCCTCGACGGGACGTTGCAGACCGACATCTTCAAGGAGTACATCGCCCAGAAGGAGTGGCTGTTCGACCCGGAGCCGCACCTGCGCCTGATCGGCGACCTGATGGAGTACTGCGCGACTGAGATCCCGCGCTACAAGCCGCTGTCCGTCTCCGGGTACCACATCCGGGAAGCCGGCTCCACGGCCGCGCAGGAACTGGCGTACACGTTGGCCGACGGCTTCGGCTACGTCGAACTGGGACTGTCCCGCGGACTCGACGTCAACGTCTTCGCTCCCGGGTTGAGCTTCTTCTTCGACTCGCACGTCGACTTCTTCGAGGAGATCGCCAAGTTCCGGGCCGCCCGTCGGATCTGGGCCCGCTGGCTGCGCGACGTCTACGGCGCGACCAGTGAGAAGGCCCTCTGGCTGCGGTTCCACACGCAGACCGCCGGCGTGTCGCTGACCGCGCAGCAGCCGGTCAACAACGTGGTACGCACCGCCGTGGAGGCCCTCGCGGCGGTGCTCGGCGGCACCAACTCGCTGCACACCAACGCGCTGGACGAGACGCTCGCGCTGCCCACCGACGAATCCGCCGAGATCGCCCTGCGTACCCAGCAGGTGCTGATGGAGGAGATCGGGGTGACCAACGTGGCCGACCCGTTGGGCGGCTCGTGGTACGTCGAGGCGCTCACCGACCGGATCGAGGCCGAGGCCGAGGAGATCTTCGCCCGGATCCGGACGCTGGGCGGCGAGGGACCGCACGCCATCGGGCCGATGACCTCCGGCATCCTGCGCGGCATCGAGGACGGCTGGTTCACCGGACAGATCGCCGAAGCCGCGTTCGCCTACCAGCAGGCGTTGGAGAAGGGCGAGAAGAAGATCGTCGGGGTCAACTGCCACACCGGCACGGTCGCCAAGGACCTGGAGATCCTGCGCATCTCGCACGAGGTGGAGTTGGAGCAGCGCCGGATGCTCGCCGAACGCAAGCGTGGCCGGGACGACGCCCGGGTACGCGCCGCGGTCGAGGCGATGGTGGCGGCGAGCCGTAGCGGAGAGAACATGATCCCGGCGATGCTCGACGCCGTCCGGGCGGAGGCGACTCTCGGCGAGATCTGTGACGCGCTGCGCGCAGAATGGGGCGTTTACCGCGAGCCCGCACGGTTCTGACCTTCGCCCCAACAGGCTCCTGGGCAGGGGTGACAGTCGCAACTGCGCGGGCCGAGGCTGATCCGAGTTCGGCGAACTGCGTGCGAGACTAGATAACCATGAGCGACCCACGGATCACCTCGTCGATCTTTACCCGCGGCGCGGTCGACCTCAGCGCGCTGCGCACCCCTGCCCCCAGTCCCGCACCCGCACCGGCACCGGCCCAGGCGGGCCCACCCGCCGGGGCACCCGGCGGTGCCGTCGGCGGAGTCACCGTCGTCGACGTGACCGAGGCGACCTTCCAGTCGGAGGTCCTGGAGCGCTCGCTGACCACACCCGTCGTGGTCGACTTCTGGGCCGAGTGGTGTCAGCCCTGCAAGCAGCTCTCCCCGGTGCTGGAACGGCTGGCGGTGGAGGGCGGCGGCGCCTGGGTGCTCGCCAAGGTCGACGTGGACGCCAACCCGAGGCTCGCGCAGATGTTCCGGGTCCAGGGCATCCCGATGGTGTACGCGGTGGTCGGCGGGCAGCCCGTCGATGCCTTCTCCGGTGTGGTGCCCGAGGCGCAGCTGCGGCAGTGGATCCAGGCCGTGCTCAAGGCCGGTGGAGTGAGCGTGGCCGAGCCGGAGGATCCTCGGCTCGACGAGGCGGACGACGCGCTGATGAGTGGTGACCTGGACGTCGCCGAGCAGGCGTACCGGAAGATTCTCGCCGAGACCCCGGGGGACGCCGTGGCCGAGGCCGGGTTGGCCCAGGTGGGGCTCGCCCGCCGGGTGGCCGGTGCCGACCCGCAGGCCGCGCTGACCGCGGCGGCAGCCAACCCCGACGACGTCGACGCCCAACTGCTCGCCGCCGACATCGAGGTGCTCAGCGGCCTGGCCGATCAGGCGTACCAGCGGCTGGTCGGGCTGGTCCGCCGCACCGGCGGAGACGACCGGGAAAAGGTCCGGCAGCACCTGGTCGGCCTGTTCACCATCGCCGGACCCGAAGATCCCGCGGTCGCCTCGGCCCGCCGGGCACTGGCCAGCGCCCTGTTCTGAGCACCTGCCACGCCAGCGCGGGCCGGCGTGTCGCCGGCCCGCCTTCTACCACCCGAAGAAAAAGGACGGGAGCCTAGGTGAGCGCGAGGAGTGAGCTTGCGAGCCCCGCAGTCGCGAACGGCAGGGTCACGGTGAGCGCGAGGAGTGAGCTTGCGAGCCCCGCAGTCGCGAACGACGGTGGCCCATGATGCGCCGGATCGCCGTCCTCGACGCGCCGAGCAATCTGGGTCTGCGCCCACCCACGCCCACCTCGGTCCCGGGCTGCGGCAAGGCGCCCGGTGCGCTACGGGATCAGGGTCTGCTGCCCCGGTTGCGCGCCCGGGACGCGGGCTGTCTGACTCCGCCCCGCTACGACGCCGGTGACTGGCGACCCGGCGACGGTGTCTGCCACGCCCGGGAGATCGCCGACTATTCCGTGGCACTGGCCGACCGGATCGGCGCGATCATCGACCGGGGAGAGTTCCCGGTGGTCCTCGGCGGTGACTGTTCGATCCTGCTCGGCTCGGCGCTGGCCATGCATCGGCTGGGGGAGGCCGTCGGCGGCCGGATCGGGCTGGTCTTCGTCGACGGCCATTCCGATTTCCGGCACCCCGGCAACGCCTCGTACGTGGGTGCGGCGGCCGGTGAGGATCTCGCCCTGGTCACCGGTCGGGGCCAGGCCGACCTCGCGGCCATCGAGGGACGGCGGCCCTACTTCCGCGACGTCGACGTGGTGGTGCTCGGCATCCGGGCCCAGGACGAGTACCGTCTCGACCTCCAGGCCGCCGGGATCATCACCCGACCGGTGCCGGCGCTGCGCGCCGAGGGTGCGGCGCGTACCGCCCAGTGGGCGCACGAGCAACTCGCCGACTGCGCCGGCTACTGGGTACACGTCGATCTGGACGTGCTCGATCCTGCCGTGATGCCGGCGGTCGACGCGCCCGACCCGGGCGGCATCGCCTTCGCCGAGTTGGAGATCCTGCTCGCCGGTCTGGTCGACACCCCGCACTGCCTCGGCGTCGAGCTGACCGTGTTCGACCCCGACTACGACCCGGACGGCGCGTACGCCGCGGAGATCGTCAACACCGTCGTCTCCGGCCTGCGTCCGGTGACCGCCCCGGCCTCGGTGCGACCCCGGCTACGTGCCGAGGAGACCGGGCGTGCCGCCCCCGCGCCCCGCGCCGCCGCCGACCATCCGGCTCCCACCGGCGGTGACCCTGATCTGTTCGCACCGGCGTTCGAGGCCGGGGACCCCTCTGACGAAGAACGCCCGGACGACCTGAGTCCCGCGCGGGACAGCGATCCACCCGGCATCGAGGACGCGGATGTGAGTCACGGCGAAGCGGTGACCGACATCAGTCCCGCACCGACACCGGGCGGTCTCCCGGCCTGACCGGACACGCTGTCGAGCGTGGCGCGAAATCGCCCTTTCGACGGCGCTCCGGCATCAAGCGTCACGTCCGGGGCCGCGCGATTCCCGGCCGGCGAGGCACGATCTGCCCCAGGCCGGTCAGTCAGCCAGGGAACGCAGGAAGCGTTCCGCGATCGGTACCGCGGTACCGCTGCCCGAGCCGCCCTTCTCGACGAAGACCGCGAACGCCACATCGCCCTGCCAACCGACGAACCAGGCGTGGGTGTTCTTCGGGCTGTCGTCGTACTCGGCGGTGCCGGTCTTGCCGTGCACCGGCTCACCCGGCACGTCGCGCAACGCGGTTCCGGTGCCGCTGGTGACCACCTCGCGCATCATTTCCCGGACGGCCGTGACCGCCTCAGCGCTCAGCTGCGGGCCCGGCTGGGCCGCCTGCTCCGGTGCCGGGTCGAGCAGCAGCTTCGGCGGGACGAACTGACCCTTGGCCACCGCTGCGGTCGCTGCGGCCATGGCCAGCGGGCTGACCAGGGTCGTACCCTGCCCGATCGCCGCGGCGGCCTGTTCGGTGGCGCCGCCGCCCGCCGACACCTTCCCGGTGAACGCGTCGATGCCCAGGTCCCCCCACTCGCCCTCCAGGCCCAGGGTGCGTCCGGCGGCAGCGAGCCCGTCGGCGCCCAACTGCGGGGCGAGCGCGGCGAAGGCGGTGTTGCACGACTTGGCGAAGTCGGTGCGGAACGGTACCTCGCCGAGGTCGAAGTCGTTGGAGTTCTTGAAGGAGCGTCCGTCCACGGTGAACGTCTTCGGGCAGGCGACGGTGCTGTCGGGCGTCACCGCGCCCCGCTCGATCAACCCGAACGCGCTGACCATCTTGAAGGTGGAGCCGGGTGGCACCTGCGCGGTGAAGGCCAGGTTCTCCCCGGCCGCACCGGGACCGTTGGCGGCGGCGAGCACGGCGCCGTCGGAGATCCGTACGGCGACCAGGGCGGCCCGGCGGCGCTGGCCGCGCAACGCACGGTCGGCGGCGTTCTGGGTGGCCACGTCGAGGGTCGTACGAACCGGCTGGCCTGGTTGGGGCTCGCGGCGGAACACCTCGGTGCCGGTCGGCTCCACAGTGCCGTCGGGCCCCGGCCGGTTGATGACGACGGCCAGTCCCGGGACGCCACGGAGCCGCTCGTCCCACCGGCCCTGCAATCCACCGTGACCGACGAGGTCGCCACGGGAGTAGCGGTCGGGATGCTTGGCGAGGTCCTCGGCGTACGCGGGGTCGACGCTGCCGAGTACCGCCCTGGCGAACTCACGGGTGGGGGCGAGGTCCAGCGTGTCGGTCGGGAACTTCGTCCCCGGCAGGGGGTGGATGCGTGACTTGATCTGCCGGTACGCCTCGTCGCGTAGGGTGACCACCTCGACGAACGCGTCCGGATCGGCTTCCTTGAGCCGTTTGGGCAGGTCCGACAGGTCAACCGGCGGGGTGATGGCCGGACGGATGGCGCGGAAGGCGGCATCCAACTCGCGGATCATGGCCTGCACGTCTGTCACCTTGTTGGGCTGCAGGCCCACCCGGACCACGTCACGCGGGGCCACGATCGGCTCGCCGGCCCCGTCGAGCACGGTGGCCCGGGACGCCCGGTCCCGCCGCAGCCCCAACCGGTCGCCCCGGGTGAGCTGTTCCTGGACGATCTGCGGCTCCCAGATCACCTGCCACTGGTCGTCGCGGCCCTGGGTGAGGCGCACCGGCCGGTCGTACGCCCAACTCGTCCCGCCCGGCAGCGTCCACTCCGCGCGGACGGTGGCGGTGGCGGTGTTCCGCACCACCTCGGGATCACCCTGGCGGGTCAGCGTGAGTGGAGCGTCGACAAGTTCGCCGGAAAGCTGCCGGATCTCCTGGACGACGTTGCCGGCGGGAAGCTTCGCGCCGGTCGGGTCGACGAAACCGACCGCGTTCAGGTCGCCCTTGCGCCAGCCGTCGAGGAACGCGTCGACGGTGCGCTGCGGACCGTCCTCGCCGGAGCAGGCGACCAGGCTGGCGGCTACGACCAGGCAGGTGGCGGCGATGGTCAGTGGCGACCGGCTGCGACGGTGTCGGCGCGAAACGTACATCTGGTGCTTCCTCCTGGTCGGCTGCTCCGCACGCTAGTACGAAGACACGCCGGCCACTGTCCCGCCCGGGTCCGGTCGGGTGAAAGACGGTCTGGTGACGGTGTGATGAACAACAACAGGCGGGGTACTCCCAACCCGGCCGAACCTCGTACCGCAACTGGGTGAAAGGACGACGTCGAAGATCCGGATGGCCGGCCGGTGGTCCGCCGACGGCGGACCGGGTCGGTCGGCCTAGGCTTGGCGGCAGAGTGACCCACAGCGTTGTGGGTCGAGGGGAGTGGCACCGATGGACCGGCGTCCGGCGATCAACCCGGGACCTGACCTTCGGCTGGCGGAGACCGGCCGGGACGACAGTTTCGACACGGCGACCGACGGAGACGGTTACGGCCGGCTAGACACAGGCGCGACCGGGATGACCGGTTCGAGTATCGACAATCTCTACGATCTCGGGCTGCCGCCGGAGGCGCTGGCCGAGGCGGAGGACGCCGAACTCGACGAACCGGTGCCCAACGCCGAGCGGTTGGTCGCCCAGGCTGTTTCGCTGGCTGGTGACGACCATGACGCGGCGACCCTGGTGAGCCGATTCTGGCGGTTCGCGCCGGACGAGGAACTGATCGGGTTCACCGCCGAGGAGATGCTCGACGCCGCCCGGGAACACCGGGAACTGGCCCTGCAGCGGGTGCCCGGTGAGTTGAAGCTGCGGATCCACTCACCCGACGCGGAGCAGCACCACAGCGTCATCGAGATCGTCACCGACGACATGCCGTTCCTGGTCGATTCGGTGACCGCCCTGCTCAACACCCACCACCTGGACGTGCACCTGCTGGTGCACCCGTTGGTGGTGGTGCGGCGGGAACCGTTGGGACGGCTGGTCGAGGTCGCCGCCGACGTGGAGCCGGATGACGCGATCTCCGGTGACCTGGTCGAGAGCTGGATGCACATCGAGATCGACCCGGTTCGTGACCCGGAGGAGCGGGACAAGCTGCGCCGGGAGCTGCAACGGGTGCTGACCGACGTGCGGGAGGCGGTCGAGGACTGGCCGAAGATGCGCCAGCGTGCCCTCGCCTTCGCCGACGAGTTGGCCGCCGCGCGGACCAGCGACAATCGGCCACCGGTGCCGGAGAAGGACATCACCGACTCGGTCGAGTTGCTGCGCTGGCTCGCGCACGACCACTTCACCTTCCTCGGGTACCGGGAGTACCGGCTGGTGCCGAATTCCGCCGACGGTGGGCCGGCGCTGGAAGCGGTGCTCGGCACCGGGCTGGGCATCCTGCGCCAGGACTCGCCGGAGGCGCGGGCGCTCTCCTCGATGACGCCGGAGGCGCACGAGAAGGTCACCGAGAAACGCCTGCTGATCATCACCAAGGCGAACTCGCGGGCCACCGTGCACCGTTCGGCGTACCTCGACTACATCGGCTTCAAGATCTTCGACGAGAACGGTGAGGTGGTGGGCGAGCGGCGCTTCCTGGGCCTGTTCTCCACCGCCGCGTACCGGACCAGCGTCCAGGAGTTGCCGGTGGTCCGACGCAAGGTCGCCGAGGTGCTGGACCGCTCCGGGCTGAGCCTGCGCAGCCACTCCGGCAAGGATCTGATGCAGATCCTGGAGACGTACCCGCGCGACGAGCTGTTCCAGATCAAGACCGACGACCTGTACCACGCGGTCATCGGGGTGCTGCGGATGGCCGGCCGCCGGCAGTTGCGGGTCTTCCTGCGGCGGGATGCGTACGGGCGGTTCATCTCCTGCCTGATCTACCTGCCCCGGGACCGCTTCACCACCCAGAACCGACTGCGCATGCAGGACATTCTGCTGCGCGAGCTGAACGGCGTCGGGGTGGACTACACCACCCGGGTGACCGAATCGATGCTGGCCCGGGTGCACTTCATCGTGCGTACCGACCCGACGAACCCGCCCGGTGACATCGACGCCGACCTGTTGGCCGAGGAGTTGGCCGACGCCACCCGGTTGTGGGACGACGACTACCGGCTGGTGCTGGAGCGCAAACTCGGCGACGAGCAGGCCAAGCACCTGTTCGGTCGGTACGCCGACGCGTTCCCGGAGGGCTACAAGGACGGGCACACGCCGTACGAGGCGATGAAGGACCTGGCCAAGCTGGAGCTGCTGGAGGAGTCCGGCCAGCTGGAGATGCACCTGTTCCGCAAGCAGTTGGCGCCGCGTGCCGGTGGCCGGGGGGCCGACGTCGACGAGTTGATGGACGTGCGGTTCAAGGTGTACCGGTACGGCGAGCCGATGATGCTCTCGGCGGTGCTGCCGGTGCTGCACTCGCTCGGCGTGAAGGTCGTCGACGAGCATCCGTACGAGGTGGAACGGGTCGACGGCCGGATCTGGCTGTACGACTTCGGGCTACGCCTACCGGAGGGGCACCAGGAGCTGTCCGAGGTACGCCCGCACGTGGAGAACGCCTTCGCGGCGGCGTGGCGGGGCGAGGCCGAGGTGGACCGCTTCAACGAACTGGTGCTGCGCGCCGGGCTGACCTGGCGTCAGGTGGTGGTGCTGCGGGCGTACGCGAAGTACCTGCGCCAGACCGGCACGGTGTTCTCACAGGACTACATGGAGTCCACGTTCATCGCGTACCCGCAGCTGGCCACGTTGCTGGTGCAGCTCTTCGAGGCGCGATTCGAGCCGGGCGCGCTCACGGCCGAGCAGCGGGAACAGCGCAGTGCGGAGTTGGTTTCCGAGATCGACGCCGGGCTCGAGGATGTGGCCAGCCTCGACCAGGACCGGATTCTGCGGTCGTACCTCTCGCTGATCCAGGCCACCCTGCGGACCAGTTTCTACCAGAAGCCGGTCGGCGGGCGGCCCAAGTCGTACGTGGCGTTCAAGCTGGACCCGCAGGCGATCCCGGACCTGCCGGCACCCCGGCCGAAGTTCGAGGTCTTCGTGTACTCGCCGCGCTTCGAGGGCGTGCACCTGCGGTACGGCCCGGTGGCCCGAGGTGGTCTTCGCTGGTCCGACCGGCGAGAAGACTTCCGTACCGAGGTGCTCGGCCTGGTCAAGGCGCAGATGGTGAAGAACGCCGTGATCGTGCCGGTGGGCGCGAAGGGCGGCTTCGTGCTCAAGCAGAAGCCGGGTGACCGCGAGGAGGCCGTGACCTGCTACAAGGAGTTCGTCTCGGCGCTGCTGGACGTCACCGACAACATCGTCGCCGGTGAGATCGTGCCGGCGGAGGACGTGGTCCGGCACGACGGAGACGACCCGTACATGGTGGTGGCGGCGGACAAGGGCACCGCGACCTTCTCCGACACCGCCAACGAGATCTCCACGGCGCACGGCTTCTGGCTGGGTGACGCCTTCGCCTCCGGCGGTTCGGCCGGCTACGACCACAAGAAGATGGGTATCACCGCCCGGGGCGCGTGGGAGTCGGTCAAGCGGCACTTCCGCGAGCTGGGGCACGACACCCAGAGCCAGGACTTCACCGTGGTCGGGGTCGGTGACATGTCTGGTGACGTGTTCGGCAACGGCATGCTGCTCTCGGAGCACATCCGGCTGGTGGCCGCCTTCGACCACCGGCACATCTTCCTGGACCCGGATCCGGACGCGGCCACCTCGTACACCGAACGGAAGCGGCTGTTCGGGCTGCCCCGGTCCACCTGGGAGGACTACAACGCTGAGTTGATCTCCACCGGTGGTGGGGTCTACCCGCGTACGGCGAAGTCGGTGCTGGTCTCACCGCAGGTCCGTGCCGTGCTCGGCCTCGACGACGACGTCGAGCAGCTGAGCCCGCAGGAGCTGATGAAGGCCATCCTCACCGCGCCGGTCGACCTGTTCTGGAACGGCGGCATCGGTACCTACGTCAAGGCGTCCAGCGAGACCAACGCCCAGGTGGGCGACAAGTCGAACGACGCGATCCGGGTGGATGGCCGCAACCTGCGCTGCCGGGTGGTCGGTGAAGGCGGCAACCTGGGCTTCACCCAGCACGGCCGGATCGAGTACGCCCAGGCGGGCGGCCGGATCTACACCGACTTCATCGACAACGCGGCCGGGGTGAACTGCTCCGACCACGAGGTGAACATCAAGATCCTGCTGAACACCGCGGTCGCCGACGGCGAACTGGCCCTGCCCGAGCGGGACGAACTGCTCGCCAAGATGACCGACGAGGTCGCGGGACTGGTCCTGCGGGACAACTACGACCAGGCCCGGGCGATCAACAACTCGCAGGCCCAGGCGACCTCGCTGCTTCCGGTGCACCGCCGAATGATCACGGAGCTGGAGCGCGCGGGCGTGCTGAACCGGTCGCTGGAGGCGCTGCCGCCGGACGAGGAACTGGCGGCCCGTACCGAGTCCGGGCTGACCGCGCCGGAGTTCGCCGTGGTGTTGGCGTACGTGAAGATCGCCCTGGAGAAGGAGATCCTCGCCGACGGGCTGCCGGACGAGGAGTGGACCGACGAGGTGTTGGTCAACTACTTCCCGTCGCCGATGCGGGAGCGGTTCGCCGACCGGATGGACCGACACCGGTTGCGCCGCGACATCGTGACCACGGAGCTGGTCAACGAGACGATCAACCGGGGCGGGATCTCGTTCGTTTTCCGGGTGGTCGAGGAGACCGGCGCGACGGCGGCGGACGTGATCCGGGCGTACACCGTGGTCCGGGAGGTCTTCGGGCTGCGTCAGCTGTGGGACGAGGTCGAGGCGCTGGACAACCGGATCGATCCGGAGTTGCAGACCAGCCTCTATCTCGACACTCGCCGACTGCTCGACCGGGCGGTGCGCTGGCTGGTGACCAACCGCCGTTCGCCGATCGACGTGCCGGTGGAGATCACTCGGCTGCGGGACGGGATCACCCGGCTGCTGCCCAAGATGGAGACGCTCTTCTACGGCAGCGAACGTGAGTCGATCGCGGCGCACATCGACTCTCTGACCGAGCGTGGTGTGCCGCGGGAGTTGGCCGAGCTCAGCACTCGGCTGATGTACAGCTTCGGTCTGCTGGACGTGGTGGAGACCGCCGCGGGTGCCGGGCGGGACGTGGGCGAGGTGGCGTCGGTCTACTTTGTGCTCTCGGACCGGTTCCGGGTGGATTCGCTGCTGTCGAAGATCTCCCTGTTGCCGCGCGAGGACCGTTGGCAGACCCTCGCCCGGATGGCGCTGCGGTACGACCTGTACGCCGCGCTCGCCGCCCTCACCGCGGAGGTGCTCGACTCGACGCCGGCCGATCTTGCGCCGCAGGAGCGGGTGCAGCAGTGGGAGCAGTCGAACGCCACCTCGATCCACCGCGCCGAACGGGCGATGGGGGAGTTCGACGAGTCCCGAGCGGACCTGGCAGCCCTCTCGGTGCTCCTCCGCCAGATCCGCACCCTGGTCCGCACCTCCGGCGCCACCTAACAGCCCCACCCGCCCCCCACCCGCCCCCACCCGCCCCACACCGGCCCGCCTCCGTCCCACACCCCGCCCGCCTCCGCGATCATGCAGTTGTGGCGGTCCGAATGCGTGGTTACGCGGCTTTTGTTCGGTGCCACAACTGCATGATCGGCGCGGACGGGGGGTGGGGACGGGTGGGGACGGGGCGGGGTGGGGTGGGGTTTAGGGGGTTAGGGAGGCGAAGACTATGACGTTGTCGGGGTAGTCGCCGGTCGCTTCGTCAAACTGGCCGCCGCAGGTGATCACCCGCAGTCCCGGCCGGTTGCTGGGGCCGTACACCTGCTCGGTGGGGAAGGCGTTCTTCGGGTACGAGGCCACCGAGTCCACCCGGAAGGTCGCCGCTCGGCCGTCTGCCCGCTCGACGGTGACGGTGTCGCCGGGTTGCAGGGCCCCCAGGGAGAAGAAGACGGCGGGCCCGATCGCGGCCGAGTCGACGTGTCCGACGATGACGGCGTTTCCCGGCTCGCCCGGGCTCGGTCCGGGCTCGTACCAACCGGCGAGCAGCGCCTGGTCGAGCGGGGGCACCTGGACGGTGCCGTCGGGGTTGGTGCCGAGCGCCATGATGCTGGCGCGGACCCCGATGCGGGGGATGACGATGCTGGTGGGAGTGGCACGGGGGAGTCCGGTCGGTGTCCGCTCCGCTCCGTCGAGGTCTGCCTCGGCCAACGGGCCGTTCGCGGTCGGACCGACCGTTCCCGCCACCGGCTGTGGCGGGCGCGGAGTGTCGGTGCTCTTCAGTGCGGCACCGATGAGCCCGGAGCCAAGCATGGCGAGCAGGACGACGACGACGGCGCCGACGGCGCGCCACGGTCCACCGTGACGGCCGTCGGCCCGTTTCGTCGTCGCGTCAGGCCGCGAACTCATCGACCCGACGACGGCGCATCAGCACGAGGCCACCGAGGGCGGCCGCGCCGACCAGGCTCGCCCCGGCGGCGGCCAGACCACGGTCGGCGCCGGTGGCCACACCACCGTCACCGCCGTCGACCCCACCGTGCGGCAGGACGACCAACTCGCCCGTGCCGCAGGAGCCCTCCAACTCGTACGTGCCGGGCTTGGCGTCCTGGGCGACCCGGGCTTCGCCGTAGTAGACGAAGTCCTTCTTGTGCTCCCAGCCGTCGCGCTCGCCGCGCTCGCCGGACCAGTCGCGCTCGCCGCGCTCGCCGGACTCTTCCTCGCCCTTGCCGGACCAGTCGCGCTCGCCCGACTCGCCAGCCCAGTCGCCGTGACCGGACCGGTCACTCTCGGCGGAGTCCGAGCCGTTCTCGTGCCGGCCTGACCAGCCGCCCGAGGACTCCTCGCCTTCCTCCTCGCGCTTCCAGTCCTTCTTGTCGTGGTCCTTCGAGTCACGGCCACCCTCGGCGTCCTGGCCGTGCTCCTCGCCCTTCCAGCCGTCGCGGGCGTCAGCGTCACCGCCGCCCCAGCCGTTACCGGACTCGCCTTCGGCTGGCTGCGAACGTTCGTGGCCGGACCAGCCCTCGCTGTCCGTGCCGCGTTCGGGGGCGCCGTGCTCCTCGCCCCGGCTCTTGTGGTCGCCACGCGAGTCGCGGTCCTGAGCCGCCTTGAGCTTGACCTTCCCGGTCACCTTGGACCAGACGAAAGCCTGCTCCTGCGACTCGTGGCAGATCTGCACGAGCTTGACCTCTTCGCCGGCCTTGACGGCGTGCGGCTTCGCGTAGACCTTGCCCTCGTCCGTGCCTGGTTGGCCGTCGGCGTACGCGACGCCGGGCGCGAACACCAGCAGGGAGGCGCTGCCGAGGGCAGCACCCGCCACGACCTTCCCCAGCATGTTCTTAGCCATCACCTGTGTCACTCCATCCCTGTTGTCCTGCGGCCGGCAACAACCGAGCCAGAACCGACGTTAGACCGTTTCATGACCTATGCAGGGAAAAATTCGTGTTCTGTCATTGGTTGGGTTTGCCGGGTTCTGTCGGTCTGCTCGCGCGGGAATGTCCGCCCGTCCGGCGTGCCTGGTCTGGGCGGCGGCGCACCCGATCGGGGTGGGTGGCGGGGTTGCCGCCGGATGGGTGGCTCCGATTGCTGTGGTGATGGAGCAATTTGTCCCGGTAGGCTTTCGAAAATATCGAACCATTGCCATGGAAGCGCTCCCATGCAAGAATCTCTGCACGCGGTGAGCTGAGCCACACCGCGTAGGCAGGTGTCGAGGGCATCCGGTTCGCCGGACGATCACCTGACCGCCGACCGGTGAGACCGGTCGTCGCACCACCACCAACGCCCGTCCGGGTCGGGCGCTCCCGAAGAATCCCGTTGGCACCGGCGGTCGTCCGCGGAGGACGCCCCTCGGGCCACGTGCCGGGCCGTACGCGGATCCGGTCTCGCCCAAGGAGATCAGTGGCATGAATGTGTGGAGAAGGCTGTCCGGCGGACGCCGGGCCGTCGCGCTGGCCGGCGCGAGCGCGCTGGTCGCGGGCGGCTTGGTGACGCTGCCGGTGACCGCGGCGCATGCGGCGACGCAGTGCGACGTGGCGTACACGACCAACGACTGGCAGGGCGGCTTCACTGCCAACATCACCATCAGGAACGTCGGCGACGCGCTCAGCAACTGGACGCTCGGCTTCACGTTCCCCGATGCCAACCAGCGCCTTGTGCAGGGCTGGTCGGCCCGGTGGAGCCAGTCGGGCCGCAACGTGACCGCGCAGAACGAGGCGTGGAACGGGAGCCTGGGCTCCGGCGCCAGCACGAGCATCGGCTTCAACGGCTCGTGGAGCGGCAGCAACCCCAAGCCCACCTCGTTCACCGTCAACGGGGTGACCTGTAACGGTGGCACGACGCCGACGAGCCCGCCGCCGTCCTCGCCGCCGCCGAGTTCGCCGCCGCCGTCGTCGCCGCCGCCGAGTTCGCCGCCGCCGTCGTCGCCCCCGCCGACCTCGCCGCCGCCGCCCGGGACCAAGGTGGACAACCCGTACCTGAACGCTCGGGGCTACGTGAACCCGGAGTGGAAGGCCAAGGCCGAGTCGGTCAGCGGTGGTAACCGGGTTTCGAGCATCTCGACCGCCGTCTGGATCGACCGGATCGCGGCGATCGAGGGCACCGACAACAGCCAGTCCAACGGTCCGATGGGCATCCGGGACCACCTGGACGAGGCGCTGCGCCAGAACGCGGACTACATCCAGTTCGTCATCTACAACCTGCCGGGCCGCGACTGCGCGGCGCTCGCCTCCAACGGTGAGCTGAAGGCGGACGAACTGCCGCGTTACAAGTCCGAGTACATCGACCCGATCGCGGCGCTCCAGGGTGACGCGAAGTACCGCAACCTGCGGATCATCAACGTCATCGAGGTCGACTCGCTGCCGAACCTGGTGACCAACACCTCCGGTAACCCGGGCGGCACCGTGATGTGTGACACGGTCAAGGCCAACGGTGCGTACGTGCAGGGTGTCGGCTACGCCCTGGCCAAGCTGGGCGCGTTCTCGAACGTGTACAACTACGTCGACGCCGGGCACCACGGCTGGCTCGGTTGGGACAGCAACTTCACCCCGACCGCCCAGATCCTGAAGGAGGCCGCGACGGCCTCCGGCAGCACCGTGAACCACGTGCACGGCTTCATCACCAACACCGCGAACTACTCGGCCCTGATCGAGCCGTACGCGAAGGTCACCGACTCGGTGAACGGGCAGACGGTGCGGCAGTCCGACTGGATCGACTGGAACCAGTACAACGACGAGCAGAGCTTCGCTCAGGCGTTCCGTCAGGAGCTGGTCCGGCAGGGCTTCCCCAGCGGCATCGGCATGCTGATCGACACCTCCCGTAACGGCTGGGGCGGCGCCAACCGACCCACCAGTGCGGGCCCGACGACCAGCGTGAACGCCTACGTGGACGGTGGCCGGGTCGACCGTCGTATCCACAAGGGCAACTGGTGCAACCAGGCCGGTGCTGGCATGGGCGAGCGGCCGAAGGCCGCGCCGGCCTCCGGCATCGACGCGTACGTCTGGGTCAAGCCGCCGGGCGAGTCGGACGGCTCCAGCCGCGAGATCCCGAACACCGATGGCAAGGGCTTCGACCGGATGTGCGACCCGACCTACACCGGTAACGACCGCAACGGCAACAGCATGAGCGGTGCCCTGCCGGACGCCCCGATCTCGGGCGCCTGGTTCTCGGCGCAGTTCGCCGAGCTGATGCGCAACGCCTACCCGCCGCTGTCCTGACGGACACAGGCATACCCGCCGCCGGCAGTAGGTGAGGCGCTGCGGCGGCAGGTCACCCGGGCCCCTGGTCCGACCGCACCGGTCGGACCAGGGGCCCCTCGTGCCGCCTGCGCCACGGTTGCCGTCACCCGCACGACGTGCGGTACGCCGAAACCGGCGGCCACCGCGTCGGCGGGGGCGCACCGTAGCGCGGGCGGATCAGGGAACGGTCTTCTCGATCGCGGCCCGACCGATGTCGTCCAGTTCGCGCCGGGCCCGCTCGATGTTCTCGGCGGTGAGGTCCTGCCCCCGGGCCATTACCAGGTCCTCCGGCTCCCAGGGCTGCTCCGCGCCGGTACGGATGTTGTCCGGTGCGGCGCCGGTGCCGGTCCCCGTCGCGCCGGTCCCCGCGGCGTACGGGTCGGCGATGATCTCCCCGGTGGGCGCGTTCCCGGTTTCGTCACCCGGTTCGGCGAACGCCGGATTGTCCCGGTCAGTTCCACCTCCGGTGATCAGCTGAGGAACGGTGCTGTCGTCCTCGACCGCCGCAGCAGCCTCGGGGCGCTCCTCCAGCGGTCGTCTCCGATCACGATCCGTCATCGTTGCTGCCCTCCTGTCCGCGGCGCTTCCCGGCCTGTTGCGCGTACCCGCCTCGCCGGTGGCCATGCCTGACGGGGTACGCCGAAGGCGGGTGCCCCGACTCGGGGGCACCCGCCTTCGACTGGCGACACCGGGCTGGTCAGCGTCCGAGCACGCGGTCGAGGAAGTCCCGGTACTCGCGCACGGCAACCCGTAGCTGCTCGGTGTCGGACGAGTCGTCCTCCTGCCAGCTGCCGAGCTTGTTCCGGTGCTCGGCCAGTGCGGCGGACAGCGCCTGCATGGCCTCCTCCACCAGCGACTGTGCCTCGCCGGCCGCTGCCCGTGGGTCGTCCACGAAGCGCAGCTGGACATCGCGCCAGCGGTCCCGGAAACCCTGCGCCGTCGCGTCGTCGAACAGGGTCGCCGCCCCGGCCGGCACCGCCGACCCGGACGCGCCCGCGCCCGCAGCCGGGGTCTGCGTGTCGGGGTCGACCATCGTGGGGGCGGCGCTGCCGAAGCCGGCCCCGCCCGCCGCCGCCGTGTCGTCGGCCGTCGCCGTGTCGACGCGGTCGTCGACCAGGCGGTCGTCCGCGGTCTCGTTGACGGTGGCCGAAGCCTCGACATCGTTGTCGTCGACGTCCTCGGTGAACTCGTCGCCGGTGCGGTCGAACTCGGCCGTCGGGTCC
Source organism: Micromonospora lutea (assembly GCF_016863535.1). Lineage (GTDB taxonomy): Bacteria > Actinomycetota > Actinomycetes > Mycobacteriales > Micromonosporaceae > Micromonospora > Micromonospora lutea. Next base: position 73,965 of record NZ_BOPB01000032.1, on the reverse strand, counting down.
GCCCGCAGTCCCTCCCGCTCGCCGTCGATCGCGCCGTCGCCAGGCCGAGCGGTGTCCTCCTCGCGCGGGTCACGCTCGTCCTCGGGGCGCGGGCTGGCCAGCGCGGACGCGGCGACCGCACCACCGACCGTGGTCGCGCCGAAGGCGGTCGGCACCGGACCCGGCTCGTTGAACTCGACCCGTTCACTGTCGGAGCCCGGACGGCCGTCCCAGGGGCGGCCCCGGTCTGCCTCCGACCGATCACGGTCCGTCGGCTCGTCGACGGTGTCGACGTCCTCGACCAGATCCCGGTCGTCGTCGGTGGCCTGCACCGCCACCGGGGTGGAGCGTACGGACTCCGGGTGGTCGTTGTTGAGCTGCTGTTCTTCCTGCCGCATAGCGATCTCCTCAGCGGTTGGTGGCGTCATGGGCGGCGTCGGGGTGGCGCTGTTCGGGCGCCCCGGTAGCGACCGGCGGCTCCTCGCCGAGCAGGTCACCGAAGAGGGCGCGGTAGTGGACGACGGCCTGGCGGAGATCCTCGGTGCTGGCCTCGCCCCGGGAGTTGCGCAGGTGGATCTCGTGCGCGTCGCGGTAGTGGCCCAGCGTGCGCGCGTGCTCGACGGAGAGATGGGCGATCTGGTCGTCGAACTCACCCGTGGGGTAGCCACGTTCGGCGATGAGCCGGCTGACCAGTTCGTCGGCCTGGCCGACGGTCTCGGCGGGGGAGTCGACGAAACGGACCTGAAGCTCCTCCCATGCCTCGGCGTACCGGGCACGGGACTCAGGAGCGAGCGGGACCAGTTCGAGTTCGGCGTGCCGGCGTTCCCGGTCCCGAAGCTCGCGCTCGGCGGCGCTGCGGCTCTCCTGCTCGGCGACGACATGGTCGTACTCGGGTCCGAAGCGTTGCCGGAGCGCCCGGCGGCGGCCGGCCACCACGACGGCGGCGGCGATGGCGACGACCACCAGGATGACGAGGACGGTGACGACTATCTGCGTGGGCGACATAGCTCCTCCTTCGCCTGCAGGTATTCCCGCCACGCACTGATCGCCAATCCCGTTCCGGAGTACTTTCCTGGCCCAACCTGCCAGGGCTCAGGGCCAAACCCGACAAGCTGGTCGTCCTCGGAACGTTCGGCAACGTACCGGTAGTCTCGACGGACGGTAGTGCGACCGGCGCGGATTACGTATCCTGCCCAAGGCGCCCGAGCCGGCGTCCCGGCGGGACAACCGGGGTGCGGCCCGGTGACGGCGCTGCCCGGCTGCGCCGGAGCCCTTCCAGCCACCCTTCCGGGCGAGGTCCGATATTGAACACCCGCGACTGGCCGATCCGCTCGAAGCTGACCGCGTTGGTCGTCGTGCCGGTGACCGCCCTGCTGGCACTGTGGATCTTCGCCACCACACTGACCTTCGGACCGGCGCTCGACCTGCTCTCCGCCCGTACCCTTCTCTACGACCTCGGTCGGCCCGGTGAGACGGTGGTGGCCGAGCTGCAACGGGAGCGTCGACTCTCGGTGGTGCATCTCGCCTCGCCCCGTACCGTGTGTGGACAGCCGCGGGCCGACTGCGTGCTGCCGGCTCTGGTGGAACAACGGGTCCGCACCGACGCGGCCATCACGGAGCTGCGCCGGCGGGTCGGTGGGGAGCAACTGCGGGACGCCGCCGGCGAGCTTCTCGAACACCGGCTCGATCGGCTCCTCGGCGAACTGGACGCGTTGCCGGCCGGTCGCGCCTTCATCGATCGTCGCGACCTCGACCGCGTCGGTGCCGTCGGCCTCTACAGCGGAATGATTTCCTCTGCCTTCCACACCTTCACCGCCCTGGCCAACCTTCCGGACCACGACCTCAACCGCGAGGCGCTGGCGCTGACCAGCCTCGGCCGCTCGCGGGAACTGCTGGGCCAGACCGACGCGCTGCTGGCCGGTGTGCTGACGGCCGGGCGGTTCGCCGAGGGCGAGCACACCCTGGTCGTCCAGAGCATCGGCAACCAACGGTTCCTGGCCGAGGCCGCGGTGGCCGACCTGCCCGAGGCGGACCGGGCCGCCTACCAGCGATTGACCGAGCAGGAGGGGTTCCGCCGGCTACGGGTGATGCAGGACGACCTGGTGGCCGCCGATCCGTCGGCCCGGCTGCGGGTCGATCCGCAGCAGTGGCAGCGAAGCTACGACGCGGTGCAGCAGGCGTTACGGGACTTCGAGTTGACCCAGGCGGACGGACTGGCCGACCGGTCGGTGCCGATGGCGGTGAGCATCCTGGTGCGGCTGGCCGCCGCCGGGCTGCTCGGCCTGATCGCCGTGGTGCTCTCGTTGGTGGTGGCGGTCCGGGTCGGCCGCTCCCTGGCACGGCGGTTGACCCTGGTACGCGGCACGCTGTCCGACGCCGAACGACGGCTGCCGGAGGTGGTGGACCGGCTGCGCAAGGGTGAGCAGGTCGACCTGGCGCGGGAGACATCGGTGGCGGACCGGGGCGCCGACGAGATCGGCCAGGTCGCGCAGGCGTTCACCGAGGTGCACAAGGTCGCGCTCCACTCGGCCATGGTCGAGGTGAGCCTGCGACGCGGCCTCAACGACGTCTTCCTGAACATCGCGCGGCGCAGCCAGGGGCTCGTGCACCGGCAGATCGCCCTGCTCGACCGGCTGGAACGTGACGCGGAGGACCCGGATCACCTGGCCGAGCTGTTCCGCGTCGACCACCTCGCCACCCGGCTGCGTCGGCACGCGGAAGACCTGGTCATCCTCGCCGGTGCCACACCGGGGCGGGGCTGGCGTAGCCCGGTGGCCATGGTGGACCTGATCCGCGGAGCGATCTCCGAAGTCGAGTCGTACGACCGGGTCGACGTCACCAACGTGCAGCCCGCCGGCACGGTCGGCCGGGTGGTGGGCGACATCATCCACCTGCTCGCCGAGCTGATCGAGAACGCCACGGCCTACTCGCCGCCTGATTCCCGGGTGGAGATCTCCGGTGAGCACGTGGCTCACGGTTACGCCCTCTCCGTCTCCGACGAAGGGCTCGGCATGAGCGAGGCCGCCATTGAGGAGGCGAACCTCAAGCTGGCCCGGTCACCGGAGTTCGATCCGAGCGAGACCGCCCGGCTCGGTCTCTTCGTGGTGGCGCGACTGGCCGCCCGGCACGACGTTCGGGTGCGGTTGCGCCGATCGGAGGGGACCGGCCTCACCGCTGTGGTGCTCATCCCCACCGATCTGATCACCGAGGAACCGTCGCCGTTGCCAGGCCCGGAGGCGCTGGCGGGCGACGACCGAGGTGCCACGCCGGAGCAGCGCAGGCTGGCCCGGGCGACGCGGCTGACCACGGTTCCCCGGGCCCGAAGCCGAAGCGGCCAACGTGGCGCGTCGGCGTCGTCCGACGGCCCGGCTCGGGACGGTCAGACGTCTGAGGCGGCGGTCGCGGCGCCGGGCAGCTCGACGGTCGGTCCGGTCGAGGCCGACGGCCTGCCGCGCCGGATTCGTCGGCGAGCCACCGCGCCGTCCATGGCCGACCTGGCGACAACGTCGGGCACCGAGGCCGTCAACGGCACCCCGTCCGGCACCGAGACCGCGCCCGGGGATCCGTCCGTCGCCGCGACCGGGGCGGAGCCAGCGGTCGGCCCCGGTGCGGCACCAGTGCCCGCTGCGGGAGCGCGGGCACCCGGGACCAACCTGTCCACACCAGGGTCAGCGGGTGCGGGGGAACGGGCCGGCCCGGCCTCCGCGCACCCGGGGGCGTCCCGTGGTGACCGGGTGCTGGAGGAGCCCACCGTCCAGCTACCGACGATGTCCGCGCGGACGGCCGCGATCGACCAGCCGACCGTGCGACAACCGGTGGTGGCGTCGCGGGCCCAGTTCCGGCCGCACCGCGATCCGACGCCGCGCAGTCCCGAGGAGGCACGCCGGGTGATGTCGGCGTTGCAGGCAGGTACCGCGCGGGGCCGGCGAGCCGCGGGTCGCGTCACGAACCCCGGCCAGGACGGGCCGATGCCCGAGCACCCGACAGACCCGGCCCCGGCGGTGCCGAACCGCCCGGACGGCCGGTCAGCCGTGCGTCCGACCGACGAGGTCGGATCGTCGGTGGACCTGCCGGAGCGGGCGGAGTCGGGACCGCTGGGCCAGGACCGAACCACCGAGTTGCCCGACACCCCGTCGGGCACCGGACCGGCGTCGGAATCCCCGACCGCGACTGAGAGGGACGCCTGATGCAATCGACGAGGCAGAACGCAGATCTCGACTGGTTGCTGGACGATCTGCTGGAGCGGGTGCCGACCGCGCGGCACGCGGTGGTGTTGTCGGCGGACGGACTTCTGCTGGGTTCCTCCGCCAACCTGGAGACCGCCGACGCCGAGCACCTCTGCGCGCTGGCCTCCGGCCTGTCCAGCCTGGCCCGGGGTGCCAGCCGGCAGTTGGCCGGCGGACCGGTCCGGCAGACGGTGGTGGAGATGGAGTCCGCGTACCTTCTCGTCACCGCAGCGGGGCAGGGTGCGTGCCTGGCGGTCGCCAGCGAGGTCGACGCGGACATCGGCCTGGTGGCGTACGAGATGGCGATGTTGGTGACCCGGGTGGGCGAGAACCTGGGCGTGCCGGCTCGGGCGTCGGTGGGTGCCACCGATGCGGACTGACTTACCCGAGCATCGACATGAGTGGCTCGACGACGACGCCGGTCCGGTGGTGCGGCCGTACACCCTCACCGGGGGACGCGTCCGTCCGAGCGCGGACGGCTTCGACTTGGTCGCCTACGTGTTGGCGAAGCCGGACCCGGACCTCGCGGCCTACCCGGAGCTGCATCCCGAGCACCGGCTGCTGGTGGAGCTCGCCGGCCGTGGCACCCCGGTCGTGGAGCTCGCCGCGGGCCTGGACCTGGCGGTAGGCGTGGTCCGGGTGCTGCTCGGTGACCTGCTGTCCCGGGGACTGGTCGCCGTGCACCAGCCACCGCGTGCCACCTACCTCCCCGACAACGACATCCTCAAGGCGGTGGTCAGTGGACTCCGTGCGTTATGACGGCGAGCGGCGGGGCCGTCGGGTGCCCATCGCGTTGAAGATCCTCGTCGCCGGCGGTTTCGGTGCCGGCAAGACGACGCTGGTGAGCGCGTTGAGCGAGGTCCGACCGTTGCAGACCGAGGAGATCCTGACCGGTGCCGGCATCGGCACCGACGACATCTCCGGGGTGGAGACCAAATCGACCACCACGGTCGCGATGGACTTCGGGCGGATCACCATCAACGACGACCTCCAGCTGTACCTCTTCGGCACTCCCGGACAGGACCGGTTCTGGTTCCTCTGGGACGAACTGGCCTTCGGAGCGCTCGGCGCGGTGGTGCTCGCCGACACCCGGCGGCTGGCCGACTGCTTCCCCTCCATCGATTACTTCGAGCAGCGGGGTATTCCGTTCGTGGTGGGGGTGAACTGCTTCGACGACTCCCGGCGGTTCAGCCTGGAGGCGGTGCGTCGGGCCCTGGACCTGGACCCGGATGTGCCGATGGTGCTCTGCGACGCCCGGGACCGGCAGTCCGGCAAGACCGTGCTGATCTCCCTGGTCGAGCACGTCGCCCGACAGCGGGGCGAGCCGGTGCCGACGCCCTGAGCCGATCGGCCCGGGCGGGAGCGGGTGGACCGCTGGCGGGTCGCGGTTCGGAGGTCTAATCCGACGATGTCGGGGGAAGGCTTCTGGTGGGAGTCGGCGGACAAACGAGCAGAGGACGGGAACCTGTGGCAGATCGAGGCGAGATCGTTCACATCGGCGGATACACCGCGCCCAGCGGTGGCCGCGGCACCGGCATCGTCGCCGCCCGGCGGCAGCCGGATACGGGCGAGCTGACCTCCTTGGGCACCGTCGCGGTCACCGAGTCGCCGTCGTTCCTCGCCCGCCACCCGACGCGTCCAATGCTGTACGCGGTCAACGAGTTGCCCGACGGGCGGATCAGCGCGTGGCAGGTCGGGGCCGACGGTGACCTGGCGTCGGTCGGCTCGTGGTCCACCGGTGGTGCCGAGCCGTGCCATCTGGCGGTCGCGCCGGACGGGGATCACCTGTTCGTGGCCAACTACGGCAGCGGCAGTGTCACGGTGTTCCCGCTCGACGCCGAGGGGGTGCCCGGCGAGCGCACCGATGTGGTGGAGCACCAGGGGCATGGGGCCGACCCCGAACGCCAGGAGCGGGCGCACGCTCACATGGTCTCGCCGGGTGCCGGTGCGTCGCCGTTGCTGGCGGTCGACCTGGGCACCGACTCGATCTACCGGTACGACCTCGACGTCGCCACGGGGCGGCTGGTGCCACGGGCGCCCAGGGTGCGGACCGCCGCCGGGGTGGGACCTCGGCACCTGACCCGGCACCCCGACGGGCGGCGTTGCTACGTCTCGGGTGAGCTGGACGGTTCGGTGCTGGCCTACGAGCTGACCGACGGGGTGCTGCACCAGCGGGGGCGGGTCGACGCCAGCGACCGGGGCGGGCACGTCCAACCCTCCGAGATCGGAATCGGACCGGACGGTCGCTTCCTCTACGTCGCCAACCGGGGCGTCGGCACGGTGACCGTCTTCGCCATCAGCGCGGACCTGCCCGAATTCGTGGCGGAGGTGGAGACCGGCGGCGAGTGGCCGCGTCACTTCGCGCTTATCGGGCAGCACCTCTACGTTGCCGACGAACGGGCGGACATGGTGCGGACCTTCCGGATCGAGCCGACGACGGGCGTGCCGGTGGCGGTCGGAGAGCCGTTGCTGGTGGCGAGCCCCACCTGCCTGCTGCCCTGATCATGGGCGCTTGGACATAGATACATCCACCTTGCGACGCTGACCGGTCACTCAAAGTTACTAAATGCCGGTAAACTGTTTCTCCTCTGTAACTTTCGTCCGAACGGCCATGGCAGTCCAACGGTCGGATACGCAAGATGGTCAGCGTGTCAGCAGGCCGCCATCGCATGCGTTCAAGTATTCACGGCGCCGCCGCCGCAGCAGCGGTCGGCGTCCTCGTCGTCACCGCTGGTGGGTGGGTGGGCTATCGCCAACTCGCCGGCCAGGACTGCTCGGGCAAGATCGAGCTGTCCGTCGCCGTGGCGAGCGAGCTCGCCCCGGCGGTCGACGAGGCGGCCACTGAGTGGGAGAAGAAGGGTGCCGCCGTCGATGGAACCTGTATCGATGTGACGGTCGCCGCCTCCGACCCGGTCGAGGTGGCTGCGGTGGTGGCGGCCAAGCACGGCGCGATCCTGGCCGGGGTGGGCCAGGCCAGTGGCACCGCGGTGAGCCCGGATGTCTGGATCCCGGACTCCTCGACCTGGCTGCTTCGACTCAAGACCGGCGGCGCGGCGGCGTTCGAGCCCGGCAACGGCTCCTCCATCGCCAGCAGCCCGGTGGTGGTGGCCATGCCGGAGCCGATCGCCACCCGGTTGGGCTGGCCGCAGCAGGAACTCGGCTGGACCCAGTTGCTCACCCGGCTCAACAGTGACCGGCCGCTGAAGACGGGCATCGTCGAGCCGACCCGGGACGCCGCCGGTCTGTCCGGCCTGCTGTCGTTGATGACGGCCGCGGCGTCGACCGGCGGTGAGACCGCCGAGCAGGAGCGCGTCGGCGCGCTGCGTGCGTTGGCCTCGGGCGCCTCGGCGCTACGCCAGGATCTGCTCGCCAAGTTCCCGACGGCTGGCGACGCCACCACTCTGGCCAGCGCTCTCGGTGCGGCGGCGTTGTCCGAGGAGGACGTCATCCAGTACAACGCCCGGAAGCCTCCGGTGCCGTTGGCGGCGCTCTACCTGAAGCCGGCGCCGCTGCCGCTGGACTACCCGTACGCCGTGCTGCCCGGGATCGAGCCGGCCAAGGCGTCCGCCGCAGGGGTGCTGTTCGAGGCACTGACCACGGCGTCGTTCAAGGACAAGCTGGCCGCGCAGTCGCTGCGGGCGCCGGACGGCAACTGGGGCGCCGGATTCGACGCACCGCAGGGCGCGCCGAGCCCGGCCGGTGGCGACTCCTCGGTCGCGCCTCCGGCACAGGGCGGCGTCGCCGCCGGTGGGCTGGCACCGGACGCGGTCGAGCGGGCGGTTTCCAGCTGGTCCATCGCTACGCTGTCCGGCCGGATGCTCTGCGTCATCGACGTCTCCGGTTCGATGAAGAAGGCGGTGCCGACCGCCAACGGGGCCACCCGGCAGCAGGTCACCACGGAAGCCGCCCGGCGAGGACTGAACCTGTTCGACGACTCCTGGTCGATCGGTCTGTGGGTCTTCTCGACCAATCTGGTGGGCTCGCGGGACTACCAGGAACTCGTGCCGATCGCGCCGCTGTCCAGGCAGCGCAGCGAGTTGGAGCGGGGCCTGGACCGGGTCGTCTCGTCCAGCGGTGACACCGGGTTGTACGACACCCTGCTGGCCGCGTACAAGGACGTCCAGGCGAACTGGGAGCCGGGCAAGGTCAACTCGATCGTGCTCTTCACCGACGGCAAGAACGAGGACGCCGACGGCATCTCCCAGAAGGCCCTGCTCGCCGAGCTGAAGCGGATCAAGGATCCGGACCAGCCGATCCAGGTGATCATCATTGGTATCGGCACCGAGGTCAGCAAGTCCGAGCTGGACACCATCGCAAGCAGCGCCGGCGGCGGTGCCTTCATCGCCACCGACCCCACCAAGATCGGTGACATCTTCCTTCGGGCGATCGCGCTGCGGAAGGCGCCGGCCTGATTTGAGACACCCGAAAAGGGCCTGTGGTACCGGTTTCGCCGGCACCACAGGCCCTTCTCGCGTCGTCCTACGTCTTGGAAACTGACGGCAATACGTCGGAAGCAATTGGTAGCCATGGTTGTCAGGGCAGGATGTCGTCGTGCATCGGCAGACCCGGCCGTCACCCGGCCGGGCCCGTGCCGTCGGCGAGCGAAGTGGGAGGGCTGGTGACCTCGGCGACGCTGTTGACCCCGGTCAGATCGTCATCGCAACCGCGCAATCCCCCGCCACCGGTACGCACCGACCAACGGACGTACATCCGGACCCTGGTCGTGCTGGACACTGCCGTGCTGACGGTGGCGGTGCTGGTCGGCTACGCCGTCCGGTTCGGTGAGGCCGCGCCCCGCGGCCCGGTGCCGTACGTCCTGGTCGCCCCGGCGCTCGTCCTGGCCTGGCTGGTCTCGCTGAAGGCCCTGCGCTGCTATGACGACCGGGTGGTGGGCTACGGCGCGGACGAGTACCGACGGGTCAGCATGGCAAGTCTGCGGTTGGCGGGTGCCACCGCCATCGCCGGCTACGTCGCCGACGTCGGGGTCTCCCGGGGCTTCCTGGCCATCACCTTCGCGGTGGGCACGATCGGTCTGGAGGTGGCCCGGTTCGCCGCCCGCAAGCGACTGCACCGGGCCCGGTCGCAAGGGTCGGGCTGGTCGCGACGGGTTCTGGTGGTCGGTGACACCGCCCACGTCCTGGAACTGGTGCACACCCTGCGCCGCGAGCCGTACGCCGGCTACCAGGTGGTCGGCGCCTGCATCCCGGACGCCCTGCTCGCACCGGTGGCGCAGCGGCTCGGCGACGTGCCCGTGGTCGGCTCGTTCCGGGCCATCCCGGAGGCCGCCGCCGCGATCGGCGCGGACACGGTCGCCGTCACCGCCTGCGGGGAACTGACCGCCACCCGGCTGCGTCGACTCGGTTGGCAACTGGAGGGCACCGGCATCGACCTGGTGCTGGCTCCGGCGCTCACCGACGTCGCGGGCCCACGCATCCACACCCGGCCCGTGGCCGGCCTGCCGTTGATCCACGTGGAGGCGCCCGAGTTCCGCGGTGTCCGCAAGCTGGTCAAAGGGTTCGTCGACCGGTCGATGTCGCTGATCGCGTTGGCCCTGCTGCTACCCCTGCTGGTGGTCATCGCGTTGGCCGTGAAGCTGGACAGTCGGGGTCCGGTGTTGTTCCGGCAGATCCGGGTCGGCCAGGGCGGCGAGGAGTTCGGGGTCTTCAAGTTCCGCACGATGGTGATCAACGCGGACGAGCTGCTGGCGGAGTTGGCCGCCCGCAACGAGACCGACGGCCTGATGTTCAAGATGCGGGACGACCCCCGGGTGACCCGGGTCGGCCGGCTGTTGCGCAAGTGGTCGCTGGACGAGCTGCCGCAACTGGTCAACGTCCTGCTGGGGCAGATGAGCCTGGTCGGCCCCCGACCGCCGCTGCCCTCCGAGGTCGCCCGCTACGACGGGGACGTCGCCCGCCGGTTGCTGGTCAAGCCGGGGATGACCGGGCTCTGGCAGGTCAGCGGACGGTCCGACCTGAGCTGGGAGGACGGGATCCGGCTCGATCTCTACTACGTGGAGAACTGGTCGCTGGCCGCCGATCTGACGATCCTGTGGAAAACCGTAGGCGCGGTGGTCAACAGCCGCGGCGCGTACTGACCTGGCGGACGTGCCTCACGGCTGTGGACCGAACCAGTCCAGGCAGACCAGGACGGCGTCGTCGGTGAGATCACCGGCGACGAACGCGCGCAGGTCACCAAGTACGGAGCGGACCGCGTCCAGCGCCGTCATGGGCGCGGTGCGACGCAGCATCCGGTCGAGCGCCGTCAGACCGTACCGTTCGGCGCCGCCGGTCGCCTCCACCACCCCGTCGCTGATCATGAACAGCCGGTCACCCGGCTGGAGCTGAACGAACTGCTCCCGATAGTTGGTCCCCTCGAACATGCCCAGCGGGAACTGTTCCTCCAGCGGCTGGATGCTGACCTCGCCGTCGCGCAGCAGCACCAGGCGAGGGGAACCCGCGTCGACGGCGGTGAGCAGCCCGCTGCGCAGATCCAGTGCGAGCAGCAGGGTCGCGACGTACTGCGTGCCCTGGTGCAGGTCGTAGATCGCCTGGTCGGCCAGAGCGGCCTGGTCGGCCAGGGGAATGCCGGCCCGGCGGGCGTTGCGTAGCGCGCAGGTGGCGAGGGTGGTGAGCATCGACGCGGCGACCCCCTCACCCATTCCGTTGATGGTGGCCAGCCAGACCCGCTCACCGTCGTCGGACCAGTCGAAGCTGTCACCGCGCACCGCGTACGCCGGCTCCAGTTGACCGGCGAGGCTGAAGGAGGGTCGGAGCCGGCTGCGCCCCGGCAGCAGCTCCCACTGCACCTCGGCGGCGAGGGTGAGCCGGCGGCTGCGCCGGGCCACGCGGTACACGTCCGTGCCGGCGTCCACGGCGGCCAGCTCGTGGGCCAGCGCGGTGGCGACCTCCACAAGTTCGTCCAGCCGTGCGTCGGTGACCGGTGCCACCCGGAGCACACCGCGCCGTTCGCCGCGCATGCTGACCGGCAGGAACCCGACGCTGTCGGCGTGGATCGGACTCTGGTGGTCGAAGCAGCGCCACGCCGGGTGCCCGGGCGTCGTCACCGCCTCCCCGCCGCCGAGCGGCAGCAGCGCCGCGAGCCGGTAGTCGACCTGGAGGAGTTCCGTGTCGGTGATGCCGTACTCCCGCTCGAACAACTCACCGACGCGTGCCACGAGGAGGTCCACGGGGGCTGCGGTGATGGCCGCGCGCCCCTGGTCGACCGGTTCGGTCATGGCCTCTCCTTGATCACAAGCCCAACCACCGGCGGAATCGGAGTACGCTCAGGCGTACCATGGCGGAACTGCATGGTCCACCGGGACCCGAGATGAGTATGGCTGCCGAGCTGGACACCGCGGCAGGTGCCCTGCTGACGGTCTGGGACGGTGCGCGGGAACGGACGGCCAACCGGATTTCCACCGTGCAGCTGCGTGCCGTCATGCTCGTGGAGCGGCACGACGGGATCAACCTGCGGCGCCTCGCCGCCGGACTGGACATGCTGCTCTCGTCGGCCAGCCGGCTCTGCGACCGGCTGGTGGCCGCCGGGATGCTGGAGCGGGAGCCAGGTCGTGCCGATCGGCGGGAGATCTCTCTGCACCTGACCGGCGAGGCCCGCCGGTTGCTGGCCGAGCTGCGCGCCGACCGTCGTCAGCACCTGGCGGCGATCCTGGCCGACATGGCCCCCGAGTCGCGGGAGGCGCTGTTGCGTGGGCTGTGTGCCTTCGACGAGGCCGCCCGCGCGCGGGTCGTGCGGCCGGTGTCGCCGCTGGTCCCGCAGACCGAGGGACCACGCATGGAGCAGCTGGCGGATGGTCGGGGCATCGTCGACGCGGCGTCGCGTGGCTGGGCCGCGGGGGACGCGTCCGTGTTCCGGACGGCCTGACCGAAGCGGGCGCGCCGACCCGGCCGCAGCGGGTGGGATGGTCAATCGCCGCCGCCGCCGCCGCCGGTCGTGGTCGCGTCGGGTCAGTCTCCGGTCGCGCCGATCGCCAGCATCGCGATGTCGTCGTGGCGAAGCCCGGCACACCACCTGTCGACCTCTCGGAGCACCCGGTCGACAAGCGTCGCCGGGGGCAGCCCGGCGCCGTCGGCGAGAATGCGGCGTAGCCGCCGCTCGCCGAAGACCTCCGTCCCGTGCGGGCCGCCCCGAGCGTCGGCAATTCCGTCGGTACGCGTGAACAGCAGCTCACCGGGGCTCAGCCGAAGGTCAGCGGTGGCGAAGCGGGCACCGGCCAGCGCACCGACCGGCATGCCACCGACCCGAACCGCGAGCACCGTGCCGTCGGCGCGGATCATGAGCGGTGCCGGATGCCCACCACCGGCGATCCGCACCCGCACCCCACCCTCGGGCTCGGGCCGCAGGGCACCCAGCAGCAGGGTGGTGAACCGGCCGCGCCGGGACGCGTCCGGAATGTCGAGCAGCGCCCGGTCGAGCAGCCGGAGCAGTTCTCGCGGCTCCTGCTCGACCAGTCGCAGGGTCTGCAAGGACTGGCGTACCCGTCCGGTGAGCACGGCCGCACCGACGCCCTTGCCGCAGACGTCCCCGACGGCGAACAGGGCACCGCCACCGGTGGGCAGGACATCGTAGAAGTCGCCACCGATGCGCAGGCTGTCGCCGGCCGCGCGGTAACCACCGGCCAGACTCAATCCGGGCACCGTGGGCAGTTTCGGGGGCAGCAGGCTGTTCTGTAGTACCTGGGCGAGGTGGCTCTGTTCGTCGTGCAGCTGGGCGGTGGCCAGTGCGGCGCCGGCTCGAGCGGCGAACTCCCGCACCAGCTCGACCTCGCGAGGGTGGAACCCGTCCCGCTCGGATCGACGTAGCAGCACCAGGGCGCCGGCCGTCCGACCTGCCATTGGCAACGGGCTGACCAGCAGGGTCGCGGGTGGGTCGACGAGGCCCGCCGGGAGCACCGGGTCGAGTCCCTCCCGCCGGGTGGCCGGCCAGGGACGCGGATCCCCGCGCTCGCCGTCGAGGGCCTCGACGAGACCGGGTACGGCGGCGACCACGTCCCAGTCGACCACGCCGCTGGTCGGCGCGGTGCCGTCAGCGGCGTACCGCACCCAGTGGGGCCGGTACTCGGTCGGAATCGGTGGCAGGTGCACCACCAGGGCCAGATCGGCCAGGTACGGCACCGGGAGGGTGGCGACGGCGCGCAGCGCCTGGTCACGCTCCAGCGCCAGGCCGAGTTGACGGCCGCAACGGGCCAGGAACCGGGTTCGTCGGCGCTCGGCCCGTAGTTCCTCGACACGAACGTGTTCGTCGGTGATGTCCCGCAGGTACCAGGCGGCGCGGTTGCCGCCCAGCGCGCGGCGGACGCCGCGCAGTCGCCGGCCGCGGTGTTCATCCTCGAAGTCATCCGCGCCGGTGGCGACCGCGCTCGCCAGTGCCGGCAGCGCACAGCCGGCCAGGTCGGTGCCGACGGCGACGTCCGGCAGCAACACCCCGGCCCGCGCGTTGGCCAGCACGACCAGCCCGGCGTCGTCGGTGGTCAGCACCGCCTCGTCGAGCCCGTCGAGCAGCTCACGGGCGAGGTCGGCGTCCACGGCGGGCGTGGGGAGTGACCCGGTGGCGGGACGACCCGAGCCTCCGTCGGCAGCCCACTCGCCGGCCGCACCCGCGACAGCGTCCTGCCGGGTGCTGGTCACCGGCGGCCGCCGGGCGCGGGGCGCTGTCGACCAGTACGCATGCGGGCGGTGCACTCCTCGGGGTCACGGTTGCTTGCCTGCAGGCAAGCGTACCGAGGTGCGCCTGAGGCACACCTGTCACCAGAGTCAGAGTCGGGCCAACCAGCCGCCGGGCTGGGCGATGATCCGGCGTACCACCGAACCGGCAGCTCCCACCGCCGCGGCGGTGGCACCGAGGGTGGCCGGCCGGACGGTGACCGGGGACCAGGCTGCGGTGAGCACCCGGCGTTCGATCTCGGCGAGTACGGGTGGTCGGAGCCAGCCGGTGAGCGAGGCGTAACCACCGCCGAGCACCACCGTGTCGAGGTCCAGCAGGTTGACCACGCTCGCCACGGTGACTCCGATCGCCGTGCCCGCCTCGGCCAGGGCGTGCAGGACGGCGGGGTGCTCGGCCGCCGCGAGCTGGGTCAACCGGGTCGACGCCCGGTCAGCCGGCAGGTCGGCTCCGGCCAGGCCGGCGGCGGACAGGATCGCCTCCTGCCCCGCGTACAGCTCCAGACAGCCCCGACCGCCGCAGCGGCAGGGCGGCCCGTCCGGACGGACCGGAATGTGCCCGATCTCGCCGCTCCAACCACGGGTGCCCCGGAACAGCGCGCCGTTCAGGACGATGCCGGCGCCGATGCCGACCTCTCCGGAGATGTGCAGGAAACTGCCCGGCGCGGCGCCAGCGTGCAACTCGCCCAGCGCGGCGAGGTTGGCTTCGTTGTCCACCACCAGGGGCGGCACCCCGTCGACGGTCTCGGTCAGCGGCGGGTGCTGGGCCAGCAGGTCCGGCACCGGCACGTCCCGCCAGCCCAGGTTCGGCGCGAGACGGACCTGCCCGGAGCCGTCGACCAGGCCGGGCACCCCCAGGGCCGCGCCGGCCAGGGTCAGGTCCTGCGCGTCGGCGTCGGCACGGGCCCGGGCGGCCAGTTCGGCGAGCCGGCCGAGCGCGTCGGCCGGGGAGACGGGTCGCAGGTCGGACCGGTGCACGGTGTGGTGCCGAACCTGACCGGCGAGGTCGACGACGCACGCGGCCAGGTAGTCGACGTTGATCTCCAGCCCCAGCCCGGCCGGGCCGTTGCCGGCCAGCATCAGCCCACGCGCTGGGCGACCGGCACCGGCCCGGGGTGTCGGGTCCGCCTCGGTGACGAGCCGACCGGCGACGAGGTCCTCCACCACGGCCGAGACGGTGGCCCGGGTGAGGCCGGTGTCAGCGGCCAGCGCGGCCCGCGAGGGCGGGCGTCGGGCGTCGGCGATGCGGCCGAGCACGAGGGCGAGGTTCAGCTCACGCAGGCTGCCCTGCCGCACCGCGCCGGCCGGGGCTGCGGGTGGCTTCACCCCTTGACACTGCCACATCCCAGTCATTTAATTCAACCACTGAACAAATAGCGGACGACACCACCGGAGGTTTGCCATGGCACCCCGTCCCACCCCTGCCGACAAGTTCTCCTTCGGGCTCTGGACGGTCGGCTGGCAGGGTCGAGACCCGTTCGGTCACGCCACTCGTGACGCCATCGACCCGGTCGAGTCGGTGCACCGGCTCGCCGAGCTGGGCGCGTACGGCGTGACCTTCCACGACGACGACCTGGTGCCGTTCGGTGCGGACGCCGCCACCCGTGACGCCCAGATCGCCCGGTTCCGCAAGGCGCTCGACGAGACCGGCCTGGTCGTGCCGATGGTCACCACCGACCTCTTCCAGCAGCCCGTCTTCAAGGACGGCGGCTTCACCAGCAACGACCGCGACGTCCGGCGGTTCGCGCTGCGCAAGGTGTTGCGCAACGTCGACCTCGCCGCCGAACTGGGCGCGAAGACGTTCGTCATGTGGGGCGGCCGCGAAGGCGGCGAGTACGACGTCGCCAAGGACGTCCAGGCCGCGCTGGAGCGCTACCGCGAGGCGGTCGACGTGCTCTGCCAGTACGTCATCGACCGCGGCTACGACCTGCGCTTCGCCCTGGAGCCCAAGCCGAACGAGCCGCGCGGCGACATCCTGCTGCCCACCGTCGGGCACGCTCTGGCGTTCATCTCCACCCTCGCCCACCCGGAGCGCGTCGGGCTGAACCCGGAGGTCGGCCACGAGCAGATGGCCGGGCTCAACTTCGCCCACGGCATCGCCCAGGCACTCTGGCAGGGCAAGCTGTTCCACATCGACCTCAACGGCCAGCGTGGCGTCAAGTACGACCAGGACCTGGTCTTCGGCCACGGTGACCTGCTCAACGCCTTCGCCCTGGTCGACCTGCTGGAGCACGGTGGCCCGGCCGGCGCGCCCGCCTACGACGGGCCGCGGCACTTCGACTACAAGCCCTCCCGCACCGAGGACATCGACGGCGTGTGGGCCTCCGCGGCGGCGAACATGCGCACCTACCTGCTGCTCAAGGAGCGGGCCGCGGCGTTCCGGGCCGACCCGGAGGTGGTCGAGGCGCTGGCCGCCAGCAAGGTCGCCGAGCTGGCCGTGCCGACGCTCGGCGACGGCGAGGGCTACGCCGAGCTGCTCGCCGACACCAGCGCCTTCGAGGAGTTCGACGTGGAGGCGACCGCCGCCCGCGGCTTCGGCTTCGTCCGGTTGAACCAGCTCGCCGTCGAGCACGTGCTCGGCGCCCGCTGAGGCGGCCGGCATGCCGCTCGTCGCCGGGGTGGACTCCTCCACCCAGTCGTGCAAGGTGGTCGTCCGGGACGCGGAGACCGGTGCTCTGGTCCGGCAGGGCCGGGCACCGCACCCGGACGGCACCGAGGTCGACCCCTCGGCCTGGTGGTCGGCCCTCCAGACGGCGATCGACGCCGCCGGTGGGCTGACCGACGTCGCCGCAGTCTCCGTGGGCGGCCAGCAGCACGGCATGGTCTGCCTCGACGAGGCCGGAGAGGTGATCCGGCCAGCGCTGCTGTGGAACGACACCCGGTCCGCCGGCGCGGCCGCCGAGCTGATCCAGGAGGCAGGCGAGGGGCAGGCCGGGCGTCGTTTCTGGGCCGACGCGGTGGGCCTTGTGCCGGTGGCCAGCTTCACCGTTACCAAGCTGCGCTGGCTGGCCCGGAACGAGCCGGCGAACGCCGCTCGGGTGGCGGCCGTCTGCCTGCCGCACGACTGGCTGACCTGGCGGCTGGCCGGTGCCCCCGGGCTGGACGCGCTGCGTACCGACCGCAGCGACGCCAGCGGCACCGGTTACTGGTCCCCGGCCACCGGCGAGTACCGGCTGGACCTGTTGGAGCAGGCGCTCGGTCGGGTGGTGCGGGTGCCGACCGTACTCGGCCCTACCGAGGCCGCCGGGTACCTCGCTCCGGCGGTGCTGTCGGGCCCGGCTGGTTCGGGCTCCGGTGCGGCGCTGCTCGGGCCGGGCGCGGGTGACAACGCCGCCGCCGGCTTCGGCGTCGGCGCGCGTCCCGGCGACGTGGTGGTGTCGATCGGTACCTCCGGCACGGTTTTCAGCGTCGCGGACGCCCCTGCGGCCGACCCGAGCGGTATCGTCGCCGGCTTCGCCGACGTGACCGGCCGGTTCCTGCCGCTGGTCTGCACGCTGAACGCGGCCCGGGTGCTGGACGCCGCCGCCGCGATGCTGGGGGTGGGTCTGGACGAGCTGGCCGACCTGGCGCTGGCCACGCCGCCCGGCGCGGACGGGCTGGTCATGGTGCCGTACCTGGAGGGCGAACGCACTCCGAACCGGCCGGACGCCACCGGGGCGGTGCACGGGCTGACCCTGCGCACCTCGACCCCGGGGCACCTGGCCCGGGCGGCCGTGGAGGGGATGCTCTGCGCCCTCGCCGACGGCCTCGACGCGCTGGCCGCCCAGGGCGCGACCGTACGCCGGGTGATCCTGGTCGGCGGCGGTGCCCGGTCGGCGGCGGTGCGTCGCATCGCGCCGCAGGTCTTCGGCTGCCCGGTGGTCGTCCCACCGCCCGGCGAGTACGTCGCCGACGGTGCCGCCCGGCAGGCCGCGTGGTTGGCTCTGGGAACGGGGGAACCGCCGTCCTGGACACCGTCCGGCACCGAGGAGTACGCCGCCGAGCCGGTGCCCGGCATCCGGGAGCGCTACGCGCAGGCCCGGGAACGCCACCTGGACCGGTTGACCCAGGGCTGATCACGGCTCGGTCCCGGATCGAGTGGCCCGCTGTGACGCGGATGCCACTCGATCCGGGACCGAACACGTCCCGCGAGGTGGCTGCCAGACCGTGGGGTGACCCGGTGATCAGCTCGTTATCCCGCCCTGGTTGGCTGCCCGCATGAGCTCGACCACAGGCGGACCCGCGCGGGTGTGGGGCAGGAGCGCGCCGCGCCGGCTCTACAGCGTCGTGGTCTTCGTGCTGCTCGCCTCGCTGGACAACGTGGCGATCGGCCTGGTGCCGCCGTTGTACGGCGCGATCGCCGACTCCTTCGAGGTGCCGCAACGGCTGATCGGTCTGGTCACCGCGATCAGCTTCCTGGTCAGTGCGGTGGCGGCGGTGGGCTGGGCCTACTTCGGCGACCGTGGCAACCGCAAGCCGTTACTCATGATCGGCACGCTGCTCTGGGCGGCCGGCACCGGGGGCAGCGCACTCGCCGGGAACTACCCCACCTTCCTCGCCGCGCAACTGCTCGCCGCAGTGGGCCTCGGCGCGGTCGGGTCGGTCGGTTATTCGGTCGTCACCGACCTCATCACCCCTCGCCGTCGGGGCCTGGTGATGAGCTTCTGGGGGCTCTCCCAGGGTGTCGGCACCGTGGCCGGCGGCCTCGTCGGTGGGCTGCTCGGCGCGGCCGACTGGCGCCGGCCGTTCCTGGTGCTCACCGTGGTCGGGTTGGCCGCCACGGCGGCCTACCTGTTCACGTACGACATCCGACGCGGCCAGAGCGAGCCGGCCCTGACCGCCGCGCTCGCCGCCGGCGACGACTACGACTACCGGATCAGCCGCACGGACCTGCCCGTCATCCTGAGCCGACGGACCAACCGTTGGCTGATTCTCCAGGGCCTCACCGCGCAGGCCGCCTTCGGTTCGCTGGTCTGGCTGCCGGTCCTCTTCCGAGAGCGGGCCGAGGACCAGGGATACACCACGGCGACCGCCATCGTGGTGGGCAGCGTCTTCGCCGCCCTGTTCCAACTCGGCGGGGTGTTCTCCATCGTCGGCGGGCTGGTCGGTGACGCGCTGCAACGGCGTACCCCCTCGGGCCGGGCCATGGTCGCCTCCATCGGCATCTTCGCCGCGCTTCCGTTCTATCTGGTGCTGTTCTTCGTGCCGATGCGCATCGACGTGCCCGACGGCGCCGGCACCGGCGCGGTCGTACGGGCGGTGCTGGCCAGCGTGGTCACCGAACCGACGGTCGGGCTGAGCCTGCTGGCCGCACTGCTGGCCCTGGCACTGACTTCGGCGAACTCGCCGAACTGGTTCGCCCTGATCGCCGACGTGAACCCACCGGAGCACCGGGGCACCGTCTACAGCCTCGGCAACCTGGTCAACGGGGTGGGGCGAGCGGCCGGCAACGGTCTGGTCGGGGCGGCCTTCCACGGGCTGCGGGTGGCCTTCCCGCCGCCGCTGAACTACGCCGTCGGGCTGGCCGCCTTCCAGCTCTTCTTCATCCCCACCGGCATCATGTACTGGCTCGCCGCACGCACCTCGCCGAAGGACATCGCCGACGTACGCCAACTCCTGCACACCCGCGCCAACCAGCTTGAGTGAAAGGAAGGGCCCCTTCTTAACGCCTCCGGTAGAGGAAGGGCCCCTTATTAACAAAAGCGTCGATCGTGCCGGCCGCGTGTTAACAAGGGACCCCTGCTCTACACCAGACGTTAATGAGGTGCCCTTCCTTACACCGTCCGTAGCCAGATGGTGGTGTCGGTGGGGACCGAACCGTCCTCGGGTAGGGGGGTGCTGGTGTGCAGCAGTTCGCCGGCGGGCGGGGGGACGGCGGTGGGGCCGAAGTTGGTCAGCACGACCAGGTCGCCGTTGCGGAAGGTCAGCACCTCGTCGCCGGAGGAGAGCCATTCCAGGGTGCCCCGACCGAGTCCGTACGCGCGGCGCAGCCGCAACGCCTCCCGGTACAGCTCGTACGTCGAGCCGGGCACCCCGCGCTGGCGGTCGAGCGCGTACTCGGCCCAGATCGGCGGTTGCGGCAGCCAGCTGGCGTCGGTCGGCCCGAAGCCGTACGAGGGTGCATCCGCCTCCCACGGGATCGGCACCCGACACCCGTCGCGGCCCCGCTTGGTGTGCCCGCTGCGTTCCCAGGTCGGATCCTGCCGG
The DNA here is from genome assembly GCF_016863535.1 of Micromonospora lutea. Lineage (GTDB taxonomy): Bacteria > Actinomycetota > Actinomycetes > Mycobacteriales > Micromonosporaceae > Micromonospora > Micromonospora lutea. The sequence goes on along the minus strand of NZ_BOPB01000032.1, from coordinate 53,897 downwards.
GCCTCGTCGGGCAGGGTGGTGTGCTCCGGCAGCCCGAGTTCCTCACCCTGGTAGAGGTAGGCCGAGCCGGGCAGGGCCAGCATGAGCAGGGTGGCCGCGCGGGCCCGCCGTAGCCCGGTGGCGGCGTCCGGTTGCTCGTCGCCGATGCCGATGCCGTTGGGTCGGGGCGTGCCGACCGGCAGCCCGAGCCGGGTGGCGTGCCGCACCACGTCGTGGTTCGAGAGCACCCAGGTGGTGGGTGCGCCGACCGCGTCGGTGGCCTCCAGTGAGCGCGTGATCACCGCGTACTGGGCAGGGGCCGTCCAGGAGGCGAGCAGGTACTCGAAGTTGAACGCCTGGTGCATCTCGTCGGGGCGGACGTAGCGGGCCAGCCGTTCCGCCGGCTCCACCCACGCCTCGGCGACCAGAATCCGCTCACCGGGATAGCCGTCCAGCAACCGCCGCCACTCGCGGTAGATCTCGTGCACGCCGTCCTGGTCCCACATCGGTGGGCGAGGCTTGTCCGCCTCCTGCCCGGAGAGAATTTCCTGCGGCTCCTGCCAGTCGGCCAGATCGGCCTGCTTGATCAGACCGTGTGCCACGTCGACCCGGAAACCGTCCACGCCGCGATCCAGCCAGAACCGCAGCACGTCCAGGAACTCGGCGCGTACCTCGGGGTTGTCCCAGTTCAGATCGGGCTGAGCGGTGTCGAACAGGTGCAGGTACCACTGGCCGTCGGGAAGCCGCGTCCAGGCCGGACCCCCGAAGACGCTCTGCCAGTCGTTGGGCGGTTCGGCCCCGTCCGGTCCGCGGCCCTCGCGGAAGATGTACCGCTCCCGCTCGGCACTGCCCGGACCGGCGGCCAGGGCGGCCTGGAACCAGGCGTGGGCCGACGAGGTGTGGTTGGGCACCAGGTCGACGATCACCCGCAGCCCGTTGGCGTGGGCCTTCGCGATCAGGTCGTCAGCGTCGGCGAGCGTGCCGAAGAGCGGCTCGACGTCCCGGTAGTCGGCCACGTCGTAGCCGGCGTCGGCCTGTGGCGACGGATAGAACGGCGAGAGCCAGACCGCGTCGGCACCCAGCTCCGCCAGGTGGTCGAGGCGGGCGGTGATCCCGGGCAGGTCACCGATGCCGTCGCCACCCGAGTCGGCGAACGAGCGGGGGTAGATCTGGTAGATCACCGCCTCCGTCCACCAGCCGGTCGGTGGGGTCTGCTGCGTCGCGTCGTGGTTCAGGGCGTACTCCCATTGTCGAGCCGTGCCGGCCGGCGGGCCGCGACGGCGTGCTGGCTGGCGTTCAGTGTGCCCGCACGGGCGCGGTCGAATCACGCACGACCAGCCGAGTGTCCAGGATCACCGACCCGTCCGGTTTGACCAGTGCGTCGGTGGACCGCCCGCAGAGCGGGTCGAGCAGCAACTGCGCGCCGAGCCGGCCCTGCTCCACGGCCGGCTGGGCGACGGTACTCAGGCCCAGCACGCCGGAGAGGGCGTGGTCGTCGATGCCGATCACGCTGACATCCTGAGGAACCCGTAGGCCGGCGTCGCGCAGCGCGGTCAGCGCACCCATGGCCATCTCGTCGCAGGCGGCGAAGATGGCCGTCGGCGGGTCGCCCCGGCGGAGCAGTTCCTCGGTGGCCCGGGTGCCGCCGGCAATGTCGAAACTGGACTCCACGTCGAGGCTCGGGTCCGGGTGCAAACCGGCCGCGCGCAACTCCTCCTGATGCCCCCGGCGTCGGTCCAGGTGGGCACTGTAGGCGAGTTCGTCGTCGGGATCACCGGAGATGTGCGCGATCCGGCGGTGCCCGAGATCCAGCAGGTGCCGGGTGGCGATTCGCGCGGCCGCCACGTCGTCGATGCGTACGCAGGGCCAGCCGGGCACGGTGGTCCCGGAGCTGACGGTGACGCCGGGCAGGTCCAACGCCGCCAGCGCGGCCACGTCACTGGCCCGCAGCGGGGTGGCGACCAGCATGATCGCGTCCACCCGCTTGTGCAGGTGGGCGGCGTGCAGGACCCGCTGCCGGTTCTGTTCGCGCCCACCCAGGTTGTGCAGCAGCAGGTCGTAACCGGCCCGGTGGAAGAAGTCCTCGGCCGCCTCGACGACCACGCCGAAGAACCACCGGGTGATCCGGGGGACCACCACCGCCACGGTGCCGGTCCGACCGCCGGCCAGCCGTGAGGCGCTGGGCGACACCGCGTACTGCAACTGCTCGGCGGCGGCGAGCACCCGGCGGCGGGTCGCCGCCGACACCGTCGGCAGCCCGCGCAGCGCCCGGGAGACGGTGGCCGTGGAGACGCCGGCCAGTCGGGCGACGTCGTCGATCTTCGTCACGGTGACACCCCGCTCACGTCCCGCGTGGTGCCGCCGCGTCCGGCGACGGCACCACGGGTGGATCAGCCCTTGACGCTGCCGGCGAGCAGCCCTCGAACGAAGTAGCGCTGCAGTGACAGGAACACCATCAGCGGTACGACGATCGAGACGAACGCGCCGGCGGTCAGCCGTTGCCACTCGTTGCCCCGAGTGCCGGCCAGCTCGGCCAGGCGGACGGTGAGTGGCGCGGTGACGTCACTGCCACCGGCGAAGATGAGCGCGACCAGCAGGTCGTTCCAGACCCAGAGGAACTGGAAGATGCCGAACGCGGCCAGGGCCGGTGCGACCAGCGGCAGGACGATGGTGCGGAAGATCTTCGGGTGGGTGGCCCCGTCGACCCGGGCCGCCTCCATCAGATCCCTGGGCAGTTGCGAGATGAAGTTGTGTAGCAGGAACACGGCGAACGGCAGGGCGAAGCAGGTGTGCGCGAACCACACCTGGGCGAAGTTCTGCGCGCCGTCGAGGTTCCAGGCGGGCAGCAGGGTGACACCACCCAGGCTGACTCCGCGCGAGAAGAAACTCAGCAACGGCACCAGGGCCATCTGCAGCGGCACGATCTGGAGCGCGAAGATGCCGATGTAGATCCAGTCCCGGCCGCGGAAGTTGATCCACGCCAGGGCGTACGCGGCCAGGGCCGCGAACGCGAGCGGGAACAGCACCGACGGCAGGGTGATCACCAGCGAGTTGATGAAGTAGCTGGCGAGTTGCCCGGACGAGGAGGACTGCCCGAAGAGCACGTCCTGGTAGTTCTGGAGGGTGAACTCCGGGTCCCGGAAGAAGGTCCACCAGCCGGTGGTCTTGAGTTGGTTCTCCGGGCGGAAGGAGGAGATGAAGAGACCGAAGGTCGGGATGGTCCAGACGACCGCGATGACGATCGCGACCAGGGTCGCGGTACGGCTGTTCAGCCGCTTGCGTACCCGGGAGGCCCGGGTCGACCGGCCGTCGGTGGCCTGGGTGCCGGCGGCGACCGGGGGAGTGGTGGTGGTCATCTCAGCCCTCCCGTCGCTGCTGGCGCAGGTTGCGGATCTGGAAGATCACGATCGGTACCACCAGGATGAAGAGGACGACCGCCAACGCCGAGCCCTGCCCGTTCTGGCCGTACCGGAATGCCTGGTTGTACATCTCGTTGGCGATCACGCTGGTGTCGTAGTTGCCGTTGGTCGTGGTGCGCACGATGTCGAAGACCTTCAGCGTGGCGATCGAGATGGTGACGACCACCACGATCAGCGCGGGTCGGATGCTGGGCAGGGTGATCTGCCAGAACATCTGCCACGGATTGACCCCGTCGAGGCGGGCGGCCTCGATGATGTCCGCCGGGATCGACTTGATCGCCGCGGAGAGCACCACCATGGCGAAACCGGCCTGGATCCACACCATGATCACGATGAGCAGGAGCGTGTTCAGCGGCGAGTCGAGCAGCCACTGCCGGGGTTCGCCGCCGAGGCTGACCACGATCTGGTTGAGCAGGCCGATCTGTTCCTGCTCCTCGCCCCGGTAGGCGTACACGAACCGCCAGATGATGCTGGCGCCGACGAACGAGATGGCCATCGGCATGAAGATCAGCGACTTGGCGACCGCCTCCAGCCGGGCCTTGTCGACAAGTACCGCGTAGAGCAGCCCCATGGAGGTGGCCACCAGCGGTACCAGGGTGACCCAGACCAGCGTGTTGAGCAGCACCCGGACGATCGCGTCCTCGGCGAACATCCAGCGGTAGTTGTCCAGACCCACCCAGTTCTGGCTGCCGCCGTCCATGAAGGACAGCATCGTGGTCCGGATCGCCGGGACGACCAGACCGATCATCAGCAACAACACCGTCGGCAGCAGGAAGAACAGGGCGAACAGGCCCTCCCGCGGCTTCGTCCGCCCGGGCGGCGCGACCCCGCCGACGGACGCGGCGACGAGTTGCGCCTCGCGACGCCGGGCGAAGAACGCCGGCACCGCGTCGAGCAACACGAGCAGGCCGCCGACCACCACCGCGAAGGCGATCAGCCCCCACAGCAACATCATGAGCTTTGGCGTCTGGGCGGCGAAGTCGAAGTTCATCAACCCTCCCCGGGGTTCTCGGCAGCGCCGGTGGGCCGGCCCACTGTCGCGGACCGGCCCACCGGTGGACTCACTTCCAGCTGCTCTCGATGCCCTGGAGGACGGTGGCGGTGTCCTTACCGTTGATCCAGTCGACCATGCCCTTCCAGAAGGTCCCGGCGCCGACGGCGGCGGGCATCAGGTCGGAACCGTCGAACCGGAAGACCGAGCTCTCGTCCTGGAGGATCTCCACCGACAGCTTGTCGATCGGGTTGGCGACGTTGGCCAGGTCGAGCTTCTTGTTCGCGGAGACCCAGTCGCCGATCTTGGCGCGGCTGTTGGCGTGCTCACCCGAGGCCAGGTACGTCTGCACCGCCTGCACCTCAGGCCGGTCGCTGAAGGCGGTCACGAACTCGCCGCCACCCAGCACCGGCTTGCCCTTGGCCGGGTCGATGGCCGGGAAGTAGAAGGCGAAGACGTCGCCGTCCTCGGCCACCCGGGTGCCCGACGGCCACTGGTTGGCGTAGAACGACGCCTGCCGGTGCAGGGCGCACTTGCCCTGCGTGATCGGCACGCCGGCCTCCTGGAAGGAGGTGGTGGCGATGCTGCGCACGCCGCCGAAGCCGCCGTTGACGTACTTGTCGTTCTTCAGGATGGTGCCGGCGCGGTCCACGGCCTCGGCGATGCGCGGGTCGTTGAACGGGATCTCGTGCGTGGTCCACTGGTCGTAGACCTCGGGGGTCTGCGTCCGCAGCAGCACGTCCTCGATCCAGTCCGTGGCCGGCCAGCCGGTGGCGTCACCGGACTCGATGCCGGCGCACCACGGCTTGAGCCCGCTGTCGGCGATCGTGTCGCTGAGCTTGATCATCTCTTCCCAGGTGGTCGGGACGGCCCAACCCTTTTCCTGGAACATCTTCGGCGAGTACCAGACGAACGACTTCACGTTCGAACCGAGCGGCGCGCCGTAGAAGGTGCCGTTGACGGTGCTGTACTTGAGCCAGTCGGCCGGGTAGTTCTCCTCGGCCATGGCCTTGGTCTCGGCGCTGGCCGCCTTCAGCTGGTCGCGCTCGGCGAACCGCTGGAGCAGGCCGGGCTGCGGGATGAAGGCAAGGTCAGGGGCGTTGCCGCCGTCGACCCGTACGGGGAGCTGGGCCTCGAACTCGCCGCTTCCCTCGTGATTGATCTTGATGCCGGTGCAGTCCTCGAACTGCTTCCAGGACTCCGTGAGGCGGTCGGCCTCGATCTCCCGGATCGACGAGTAGATGTTCACCGTCTTCCCGTCGTGGCCCTGGTACTTCTCGTAGGGGGCGCACTCCGCGGAATCGGCGTTGCTGTTGCCGCTGTTGTTGCTGCTGCTTCCGGTGCCGCACGCGGTGGCGCCGAGCGCCAGTGCGATCGCGCCAGCGACTGCGAGGGCCTGGCGTGGCCTGGCAGAGATCGCCATGCCGTCCTCCTTCCTAGCCGGCGCTGGCCGGGTCGCATCCGGTTGACCTGGCGCCGGTCCGATGGGCGTCTTCACATGTAAGCGCTTGCATCTCGCCGGATCCACCCTTGGACGGACACGACCGAGTAACAATCCGGAAATCTGCAAGCAACCATGATCACGCGCCCATCGGCGACAACGAGCCCCGTCTATCAGGAGAAACTCCCGTCGACCGACGTGCGGGTAGGAAGATTTCGCGATCACCCGAGGCTGGCTGGCGGGCAGCGGAAAAGCCCCCGGCAGGCGGGGCGGGCACCGCTGGTGTTCCGGCGTTCGGCCGGGGTCGGTCAGCTGTTCAGCTGCCAGATCGAGTAGTTGAGGGCTGCGGCGAAGGTGACCCAGGCCCAGTAGGGCAACAGCAACGCCGCCGCCAGTCGACTCGCCCGGGCGAACAGCAGCACGGTCGCGCCGATCGCCAGCCAGAGCAGGATGATCTCGATGAAGGCCAGCCCGTACCGGTCACCGGCGAAGAAGAGCGGCGTCCAGGCGGCGTTGAGCACGAGCTGGACCGCCCACGCGCCGAGGGCCGCACCGAAGCCCACCCGGCGCCAGACCAGCCACGCGGCGACCGCGATCATCACGTAGAGGACGGTCCAGACCGGGCCGAAGAGCCAGGACGGCGGCGACCAGGCGGGCCGGTCGATGGTCGCGTACTGGTCACTCGCCCCCGCCCCGGCCAGGTTGCCGAAGACGGCGACGGCCAGTACGGCCAGCGCGAAACCGGCCAGGGCCCACCACTGGCGGGCGCCGTCGCGTCGGGTCTGTTTCCCAGTCGTTCGCATGGTCGGTGGTTCTCCACTCACCGCGGGCGGCAAACCTTCGCACGCTGTCGAGTTGGGCGGTGCTGGGCCCACCGACAACACGCCGGGGTCGCCGCGCGCGGTGACTCCTGTCGGGAGGACGGAGTACCGGTCACGACGACCCCGGCGGGTTCGGTGAGCGGCGCACTGCGCCGCGACGTCAATTGAAGATGCTGACCCCACCCGGGCCGACCAACAGCCCGACAACGATGAGGACGATGCCCCAGAGGATCTGCCGCCGGAACAGCGCGAGGATGCCGGCAACCACCAGTACGACTGCGAGAATCCAGAGAATCAGCTCCATGGTTGCTGAATACCCCCGGCTGTGACTTCGGAAACCTCACCCTGATCAAGGTGATCGCCGAGGTGGAAGACGCTGTACGCCTGCTTGATCACCGGGTGGGCCACGTTGCGGACGCGTACCCCGCCCGGGGTGGTGCCCCGCTCGGAGCCGTGATGGGCGTGCCCGTGCAGGGCGAGTGCGGTCGGCGCGGAGTCCACCGCCTGCCCCAACTGGTAGCAGCCGAGGAACGGGTAGATCTCCAACGGTTCCCCGGCCAGGGTGTCCGGCACCGGGGAGTAGTGGGTGAGCGCCACCAGCACGTCACAGTCCAGCGAGCGGAGCGCCTCGCCCAGCCGGTCGGCGCTCTCGGTCGTGGTGCGCACGAACGCCTTCATCTCCGGCTCGCCGAAGTCGCTGGCGCTCCGGCCGGCGAAGCCGCCGCCGAAACCTTTCACCCCGGCGACGCCGAGTCGGCCGCCCGGGCAGTCCAGCACCACTCCGGCGCCCTCCAGCACGGTGATGCCCGCCTCCTCCAGCGTCCCGATCACCTGTGGCACCTGGTCGCAGTGGTGATCGTGGTTGCCCAGCACGGCGATCACCGGGACACCGAGGCCGCCGAACTCCCGGGCCACGCAGCGCGCCTCGGCCTCGGTGCCGTGTCGGGTCAGGTCACCGGCGAGCAGCAGCGCGTCGACGCTGCCGGGCAATTCCTCCAGCGCCGGCCGGAACCGACCGAGCACGTCCTCGTCCAGATGCACGTCTCCCACAGCGGCGATCCGGATAACCATCGAACCTCCTCAGGGCAGTTGCTCGATCTCCGTGGGCGCCTGCGTGCGGATCACCCCGATGTCACTGGTGACCGGCACGTCCGGGAAGCGTTCGGCCACCCGACGCAGGATCTCCTCCCGCCGGTGTGCGCTCTCGACCTCGCCGTGCAGCACGAGAGCGCGTTCGGTACGGGTCACGCTGATGCCCTGTTCGGCGACGGCCGGGTCTTCCGTGAGCAGCCGGTGGATCTCCGCCTCGAGATACTCGTCGGGCGGTCCGGCGCCGGAGTCGCGGTGCACGGTCACGGTCTCCCCTTTCCGTCGGCGGTGCCGGTGTACGGCACGACGTCCAGCCTGTCCAGCAGCACCAGGAACGCCTCGGCGTACGGCGAGTGCTGCGTCTCCTTGCGTACCCGCTCCCAGTCGATCTGCTCACGCAGCGATCGGGCCAGCGGCAACCCTCGGGCGAAATCGCAGTAGTGCTGGGAGAAGCTCAGCAGCTTGTGCACCATCAACTGGGTGGCCGACAGCACCGGCATGTGGATGGCGTCGACCGGGCGTACGACCGTGTCGGCGAAGGTCTCCTCGGTCACCGGCGTCTCGACCGGGCGGTGGATCAGGTCCACCATCCGGCCGCCGTCGTAGACCTTGACCAGCCAGTCCTCCGGTGGCCGCTCGGCGGTGAAGCCGCTCTGCACCAGCGCCTCCAGCGCGGTTTCGACGTCGGACTCGCGGATCAGGAAGTCGACGTCGTGCTCGCTGGAGTGGCCACCGTGCGCGTAGACGGCGAAACTGCCGCCGAGAACGAACGGGATGTCCGACTGCTTGAGCACGGCGGCGACCTTCTTGAGGGTGTGCAGGAGGGTCTCGTCGTCGCGCTCGGCCATCTCGCTCTCCTGTCGCCTCGTCGGGTACCACCGGGGGATCTCCGATCGGTACCCGGCATTCCGGTCCGCCACACCTGCCCCGCGCGCGTAACGGAATGAACGGGGCGTAACGGGACTTATCATCCGTCCGTACGTGCGGCTGTCGGATAGCCTTTCCAGAGTGGCCAGACCGACGGAAGCGCCCGATTCGACGGGAGTCCGCCGTGGCGGGGGTCGGCTCCGCGCCGTAGCCCTGATCGGCATCGACGGCTCAGGCAAGACCACCCAGGCGCATCGGCTCGCCGAGGCGCTCACCGCGGCCGGTTGTCCGGCCACCTATCACCGCAACGCTGGTGGGCGGCGCTGGCTCGGCCGGGCGGCCCATCGACTCGGCCGGCCGGATGCCCAGGGCCTGCTCGGGCGCGACGGCATGCTCCTGGTGGAGTCCGGGCTCCGCTGGCTGGCCATCGCGATGACACTCCTCGGTGGCCTGTTCACCGGGCGGGTGGCCGTGATGGACCGCTACGCGGCCTGCCAGTACGCCAGCCTCCGCGCCCACGGCGGGCACCGCTGGGAGCGGCTGGTCCGGGCCGCCTACCGGCTCTTTCCTCGACCGCAGGTGACCTTCCTGCTGACCGTCGAGCCGATCGAGGCGTACCGACGGATCGAACGCCGGGGCACCGACCACGAGAGTCTCGGCTTTCTGGCCGCCGCCGACGTGGCCTACCGCAGTCTGCCGGAGTACCCGACGTTCGTGCCGGTCAACGCGGGCCTCCCGGCAGAGGAGATCGCCCGGGAGATACGGGGGCATCTGAACGCCTGGCTGGCGCCCGAGCACGAGCCGACCGGGCGTACGCCGGCAGAGGGGGTCGCGCCGGTGACGGAACTGGTGCCGCTTCAGGCCCGTCCGTAGACCGGTACGGTCGCGCCGCTCGTGGGCGCCGACTCGTCCGACGCGAGGAAGCGGATCACCGAGGCGATCTCGGCCGGGTCCACCCAGCGGGAGTGATCGGCGTCCGGCATCGCGTCGCGGTTGGTCGGGGTGTCGATGACGCTCGGCAGGACGGTGTTGCACCGAACCCCGGATGTCTTGTACTCCACAGCCACCGCGGAGGCGAAGCCGAGCACGGCGGCCTTCGCGGTCACGTAGCCGGCGACACCCGGGAACGGCGCGACCGCCGCGCGGGCCGCGACACAGACCACCGCGCCACCCCCGGCGGCGACCAGATGGGGCAGCGCGGCACGGGTGACCAGGTGGGTCGGGCGGAGATTGATGGTGAGCATCCGTTCGAAGTCCTCGACCGGCGTCTCGTGCACCAGCCCGCCGCTGGCGTATCCGCCGACGAGGTTGACCACCGCACGTAGTGGTGCCTCCGGATCGCCGGCCGCCACCTCGGCCACCCGGGCCGCGTCCTGGGGGTCGGTCAGATCCGCTGCGATTCGGAGCGGTGCGTTGACCTCGGGCATGCCGACCGGGTGCGGTTGCTGGCGCTGAGGGGCGACCACGCGCCACCCCGCCGCCACGAACGTGGCGCTGACCGCCACGCCGAGTCCGCCCGTGGCCCCGGTCACCAACACACTTCGATTCGCCATGGACTGAGGTTAGTGCGACCGGCAGTAGGGCGCGCCGCAGCCCCACCGGTCCTGTTGCCGGTCGCGCCTGGTGCGGTGTCCGGTCGGCGGGTGTCGAGGCCCACCTGACCCGGTGGACCCGGCCCGGTGGGGGAGGCGGCCCGGGGACGGCCGGTGGCAGGCTGGACCGGCCGGCATTGGCGTACGTCCTGATTGACGCTCCCGATTTCATGAAAGTAACTTTCAACAGTGGCGAAAAGTCCGAAGGTTTCCGCGAATTCCGAACCCGGTGGGCTGATCGTCCACATCAGCGGCCTGCTTCCGGCGTTGTCGCCGGCCGAGCGGCGGGTCGCCCGGCTGGTGGTCGCCAACCCCGGCGACGCGGCCCGCCGAACCATCACGGATCTCGCTATCGCCGCCGAAACCTCCGAAGCCACCGTGATCCGATTCTGTCGTTCGGTCGGCATGGACGGTTACCCGCAGCTCCGGATCCGCCTGGCCGCCGAGGCCGCCCGCCGCGTCGAGCCACCGGATGCGCGGGTGGTCGGCGGAGACATCCCGCCCGGTGCCGACCTGGCCCAGATCATCGCGACCATCGCCTTCAACGACGCGCGCGCGGTGGAGGAGACCGCCGAACAGCTTGACCCGACGGTCTGCGAGCGGGTGGTGGACGCCATCGTCGGGGCCGGTCGGGTCGACATCTACGGTGCCGGCGCGAGCGGCCTCGTCGCCGCGGATCTCCAACACAAGCTGCACCGGATCGGCCGCACCGCCTTCTACTTTCCCGACCTGCACACCGCGTTGACCTCGGCGGCCCTGCTCGGTCGCGGTGACGTCGCCATCGGCATGTCACACACCGGCACCACCTCCGACGTGGTCGAGGTGCTAGGGCAGGCCCGCTCCCGGGGCGCCACCACAGTGGTGCTGACCAACTTTCCGCGTTCCCCGGTCACCGAGGTCGCCGACCATGTGCTCACCACGGCCGCGCGAGAGACCACCTACCGGTCCGGTGCGACGGCCAGCCGGCTGGCGCAGCTCACCGTGGTCGACTGCCTCTTCGTCGGGGTGGCCGCGCGTAACCGGAGCCGGGCCCGCAAGTCGCTGGAGGTGACCGCCGAGGCGGTCCGCTCCCACCGGCTGGGCTCTGGTCGACGGCGGGCATGACCGCCGACGGCCGGGCTGTCACGAACCCGAAACACCGGCCGCCCGGTTCGTCGACGTCGTGAACGTGACACACGGTCGTACCTCGTTGCGGCGTCGGGCATAGGACCGGGCCCCGGATTGTTCATCAAGGTGTGGGGTATTACCACCGGCGTGGATGAACCGAGCGGTCCACGCACCCGTATTCGGCAGTGACCAGGATCGCAGCACGGCGGTGACCCGGGTCGCTGCACCTGTCGGCCGGGCAGTGCTGCCATGGACCGAGACGCACGGCGATCCGTCGATTTGTCGACGTCACGGGGCGCCTGCCGACGGTAGCCAGACAGGGTGCTGACAGCAAACATGGACGCTGCTCTCAGCGGATTATCAGGCATTCGTGACACTTTCGACCCACGACATGGAATCCCCGACACGTCTCATCTGTTGTGTAGATGTCAGCACCGATGGGCACAGCGGAGGTTACGGGGGAGGGCTGATGGGCGTGGGGATGGCAAGGAACCGGGCAACCGGCGCGAGCGAGGGGACCGTGGGCACCGTGGACAAGAACATCGGAATGCGAACTGACGAGGTTGCCGAGGAGCGCGACCTGGTCGGAGTCTACCTGCACGAGATCTCCCGGACGCCGCTGCTGGACGCCGCCAAGGAGGTCGATCTCTCCAAGGCCATCGAGGCCGGCCTGTACGCCGATCACCTGATCGGCGAGGACCGCGTCCCCGACGGGGTCACCCGGGAGGAACTGGAGCGCCTGGTCGCCGACGGTGAGCGGGCCAAGGACCTGTTCATCAGGGCGAACCTGCGACTGGTCGTGTCGATCGCCCGACGTTACGTCCGCTCCGGCATGCCCATGCTGGACCTCATCCAGGAGGGCAACACCGGTCTGGTCCGGGCGGTCGAGAAGTTCGACTACGAGCGTGGTTACAAGTTCTCGACCTATGCGACGTGGTGGATCCGCCAGGCGATCAGCCGGGCGATCGCCCAGCAGGAGCGCACCGTGCGGCTGCCGGTGCACCTGGTCGAGGACGTCAACCGGATGCGCAACGTGGCCCGTCAGCTGACCCGTGAACTGGGCAGCGACCCGGAACCGGAGCAGATCGCCGCGGCGCTGGGGGTCACCGTCGAGCGGGTCAACGAACTGCGCCGTTGGTCGCAGGACACCGTGTCGTTGGACACGCCCGTCGGTGACGACGGCGACACCAACCTCGGTGACCTGGTCGCCGACAGCGACGCACCATCTCCGGAGGAGATCGTGCTCACCGGGTTGGAGCGGCAGCGGATCGAAGGGTTGCTCAACCACCTGGATGACCGCTCGGCCGGCATCATGCGAGCCCGGTACGGGCTGGAGGACGGCCGGGAGCACTCGCTGACCGAGGTGGCCTCGCGGTTCTCCCTGTCCCGGGAGCGGATCCGGCAGCTGGAGATCCAGGCGTTGGGCCGGCTTCGCGAGTTGGCCCGGGCGGAGGGTCTGCAAGCGGCCTGAGCAGGGCGACAACAACGGCGAACGGCCGGTGTCCGGTAAGGGACGCCGGCCGTTCGCCGTTCGCTGCTTTCGCCCGCGAGGCGGTACGTGTCCGGCGGCTCAGCGCACCCGACCGTATCCGTACGGTGACATGAGGTCCACGGATCGCTTCTCCACGTTGCGGCCGAAGGTCGGTGCGTGGATGACCTGCCCGTCGCCGACGTAGATGGCCACGTGGCCGAGGCTGCGGTAGAAGACGAGGTCACCGGGGCGTAGCTCGCTGCGACTGATGTGCGCCACCACGCCCCACTGCATCCGGGTGTTGTGTGGCAGGGACCGCCCGGCGGCTCGCCAAGCAGCCGAGGTCAGCCCGGAGCAGTCGTAACTACCCGGCCCGTCCTGACCCCAGGCGTACGGTTTGCCCAGCGCGCCGTAGGCGTACCGGACGGCCGCGCCCGCCTTGCCGGAGACGGCGGGTGCGTCCTGGGCGCTGTTCGCCCGGTTCGCCGGCCGTTCGGTCGCCCGTCCGTAGGCCTGCCGACGCAGTTCGTAGAGCTTGGCGAGATCACGCTCGATCCGCCGTTTCGCTGAGGACAGTTCGCGCGACTGCGCCGCCTGCTGGCTGAGCGTGACGTCCAACCGGGTCTTCTCGTCGAGCAGCCGCCGCTGGTCGGCGGTGTAGCTGGCGATGGTGGCCTGCTGCTGCCGGGTCAGGTGGTCCAGGGTGCCGAGTCGGTCCAGCACCGACGTCGAGTCACCGCCGTGCAGCAGCGCGTCGACGGTGCCCAGGTTGCCGGTCTTGTACGCGGTCACCGCCAACTCGCCGACGTCGGCCCGGCTCTGCTCGGCCTGCTGCTCCAGCGGGCCGAGCCGCTCCTGCAACCGCTGCACCGCGGCGCGGTTCTGCTTGATTTTCTCCCGCAGTTCGTTGTGTGCCTCCACCACCCGTTCCAACTCGACGGAGGCTTTCTCGATCCGTCGGGTCAGCTCGGCGGGGGAAGGTTCGGCCCGGACCACCGTCGCCGGCACGAGTAGCGCCATTGTGCAGGCGGCGACCGTCAGGGCGCGCAGCGTATGCGTCAGGGACGACAAGAGCTCGAATGCTCCTCTCCCGGGGCCGGCGCGGGCGGCTGAGGCTCCGCGACGGCGACGGCCCGGTGCCGTCCGGATGGACGGCGGCCGGCCGAGCCGACCTGCCCAACCTAGTACGGGACGGGAGTCATCCGCAGAGAAAGCCGGGACCAGTGGGGGTGCTGTGGCGCAGCCCGCAGCGAAGAGCGCCGCTTTATGGGTTATCAGCGATATGTCGGACTGGTCGCTCTCGGCACATGACGCGGCTTGCCAGAGCGTTTTGACCGACAAGCCGGACTTGACGCGCTCTTTCCGGCGCCCCCTGCCGCTGGTAAGCCCCTGACCATTGGAAACATCCGAACCGGTGTGGCATCTACGGCCCACAATGAATCGCGCGGCCGGGAATCCCGTCACATGGCGTCGACGCCCAAGGCCGCGGCAACCGACCCGGTGCCACCAGCCGTGGGAGGAGGGGTCGTGAATCCTGATGGCGCGACGATGCGACCGCCACGGACATTTCCGGGTGCCGGCGGCGGACAGAGGTTGCTCTACGCCCAGCCCGGGATCATCGTCACCGTCGACCGGTTCACCGTCGGCAGCAGCAGTTGGCGCGTCGCCGAGCTGACCCATCTGCACAGCACGCGCGGGCCACACGACCGGGTGGCGACCCGGGCCGTGCTGGTTTCGACGGTGGTGATCGGTGGGGTGGGACTGCTGCTGGGGTTCACCGGTGGGCTGGAACGGCTCACCGCCGGGGCGTACCTCCTGCTCGGCGCCGTGTTCCTGGTGCCGGTCCTGCTCGCGGCGGCGGGTGACCGCTGGCGTCCGCCGGCGTACGAGCTGTGGGGCCGTCGGTCGGGGACCGACGAACTGCTCTTCAGCAGCGACAACGAGCACCAGTTCGGGCAGGTGAGCCGCGCGCTGCGCCGGGCCCGGGAGATGAACAGCTACGGCGGCTGGGAGGACCCGCTGGCCAGCGCCGAACCGTGGCGACCACGACGGTGATGATCACCATCGCGATCGTCGTGAGCGCTACCCGGCGATCGGCTCGGGTGCCTGCTCCCGTTCGCGCTGCTCGGTGGTGACCAGTGCGCTCACCCGTCGCTCCGCCCAGAAGGAGACGAAGGGTACAGTGCCGGCCAACATCACCAGGATCATCCGCTTGAGTGGCCAGTCAGCCCGCCGGGACAGGTCGAACGCGGCGACCAGATACACCATGTAGAGGAAGCCGTGTGCCTGGCCCACGGTCTCCACCACGACCGGGTTGTCGAAGCCGTACTTGAGCGGCATGCCGATGACGACCAGCAGGATGAGCACCACGCCGACGACCCAGGCGATCACTCGGTAGCGGGTGAGGGCAGCGCGCACTTCTCGTCAGTCCTTCCGGGCCCGGCTCAGCCGGGATAGTCGCCGGGCTTCGCGCCCGGATTGGCGTTCAACCATGACAGGTAGCGGTTGTAGGCAGCCAGGTCGGCGTCCTCCTCACCGGGACCGGCCGGGACTCGGGCCACCCGCACCGGGCGCCGGATGCCGGACCGTGGCTGCTCGGTACGGACGGAGCCGGTCGCGCCGGAGGCGGCGCGACCGTCGGGGCCGACGGGCGTGGCGGGGTGGCCGGCGGATGTCGGCGCGCCTGCGTCCGCGCTCGGCGTGGAGTCCGTCCGTAGCGCATGACGTACCTCGCGCCACCACACGAAGACCACGAAGCCCGCGAAGATCGGCCACTCCACGGCATATCCCCAACTGATGGCGTTACCCGCTGCGGCCCGGCTGACCTGCCACCAGCCGAGCCCGAGAAAGGTGGTCACCAGCACGACCATGGCCACGTGGCGAGCGATCCACGCCGGGGTCCAGAGCCGCTTCATGCCCCGAGGGTACCGGGACCGGCTGCGGTCTCCGACACGGTGTCGTAGCACCTCCTGGTTTGGCCACACCCGCGGCGGGCAACCGTACAGACGCCAGCCCACGACGGATGAGGGGGCGAGATGACGGCATCGGGACGACCTGACGGATTTCCCGCCGGCGGTACGGAGGTGAGCCCTGAGCAGCGTATTCCCGAATGGGGCGACGATCGGGTGGCGGCCCCGGCGCCGGACGCCGACCTGCTCGGCATCGATCCCGCCGAACTGGGCGAGGACGATCTCATTCGGGAGATGCAGAGTCTGCACCGTACCCGGCTGGACACGCTCCGCCACGCGACCGACTCGGCGCTTGCCAATCATCTGCGACGCACCGCCGAGTTGGAGACCGAGTACCTCGCCCGACACCCCGGGCGTGAGGTCGATCCGAGCCGGCTGCGGGACGCGTGATGGCGTACGCGGAGCGGGGGGTGTCCGCCCCCCCGGAGGTTGTGTTCAACACGGCCAGCGATCCGGACCGGATCTCCTCCTGGCTGCCGGAGCCGTTGCTGTCGAGTGACCCGGCCCGGGAGGCCGACGCCGGGCAGCTGCGGGTGCGCTGGGCTGCCCGCGACGTCGACTGGTCGGCAGACCTTCAGGTGGAGCAGGGCGACGCCGGTGGCTCCCGGCTCCACCTCGAACTGAGCGGAGGCGGCGAGGACGTCGACGGGCTCGCCGACGAGACGCTGCACAGCCTCGCCGGCGCGGTGGCCGACAACCTGCAGGCCGGCTGACCCGGCCGAACCTGCCGTCGACGTACGGCGAGTCCAACCGTGACCTGACGAGGAGGCCGGGTGAGCAACCTGAAACAAAAAGTGGCGCGACTGCGCCAGGCGTACGCGCCACACGAGCATCGCCCGCTCGGCGGCTACCTGGTGGCGATGGGTACCTATGCCGGCGTGGCGGGTGCGATTGCCGGCCTGGTGAAGGTGACCGGGCGAAGCGTGCCCGAGCGACCCGCCACGTCGGATGTGGTGCTGCTCGCCGTCGCCACCCACAAACTCAGCCGGCTGTTGTCCAAGGACGCGGTGACCAGCCCGTTGCGTGCCCCCTTCACGCGGTACGACCGACCGATCGGCAGCGGCGAGGTGATGGAGCAGGTGCGCGACTCGGGCAGCTCCACCCGCCACGCCATCGGCGAGCTGCTCAGCTGCCCGTTCTGCCTGGCCGTGTGGGTGGCCACCGGTCTGACCGGTGGACTGGTACTCGCGCCACGACTGACCCGGCTCGTCGCCACGGCGTTGACCGCGGTGGCGGCCTCCGACTTTCTGCAGATGGGGTACGCGGTGGCCCAACAGGCGGCCGAAGGCGGTGCCGACGAGGACTGACGGACAGCCACCAGGAGGCCGGCGCAGGTCACGCGTCGGCCTCCTCGTGGTGCCCTGCGGTTCGACGGCGGCTCAGCGCTGCATGCCGGACCAGCCACGGGGTGACTCCGGCTCCCGCTCGTCCTCGTCCGCGCCGGTGATGATGTCCCGGTCGACGGCGGTGCGGTCGTGCTCGTTGGCGAAGTCGGGCTCGGGCAGGGTGTCCTTGCCCTCTGGCGGCTGGCCGAGCGCGGGCGTACGGGGGTGCTGATCTTCCTCGCGCTGCGTCATGGTGTTCCTCTCCTCGTCGCCGGCACCGGCCGGCTGATCAGCCCGTCGAGCCACCCAGCAGGTCCGTCACCTCGTCGACCGCGTACTCGCCCTGCGGCAGCGCGTTGAGTCGGGACAGCAGCTGCGCCGGCAGTTCCGCGGCGACCGCGCGGCGGTATATGTCCGCCTGACTGATCCGCTCCTGACCGTGGTAGAGATCGTCGAGCAGTTCGTCGAGCGGGCGGGTGTCCACCTCCTCGGTCTCCACCTCGTCACCCACGGCGGCGGCCGTCGTGGGCAGCTCGGTGGTGGGTGGATCGAGCGCGGCGGTGTCCACCACCGGCACGTCGGCCAGGATCGCGTCGGGCAGTCGTGCCTGCGTCGTGGGTGCCGTGGGCGCCTCGGTCACGGGTACGTCATCGGTCACCCTCGTGACCTACCCGCCCCCCACCCCGCAAAACCCACCCCACCCCCCACCCACCCTCCCTCCCACCCACCCCAACCCCGCCGTCGCGCGATCATGAGGTTGTTGTCGTCGGAAGGCGCTGTACGGCGCAACAACCTCATGATCGACGCGGTCAGAAAGGGTGGGAGGGGGGAGGGGTGTCAGGCGGGGGTGGGGAGGGAGGTGGTGGCGCGGCGGGTGCGGACGGCGGCGGCCAGGTTGGCGAGTACCTCGTCGGTGGTGTCCCAGCCGATGCAGGCGTCGGTGACCGACTGGCCGTAGGTGAGCTCGCGGGTGGGGTCGAGGTCCTGTCGCCCCGGTACCAGGAAGCTCTCCAGCATGATCCCCACGATGCCCCGCTGGCCGGCGGCGATCTGCGCGGCCACGTCGGCGGCCACGACGGGCTGGTTACGGTGATCCTTGCCGCTGTTGGCGTGGCTGGCGTCCACCACCAGCCGTTCCGGCAGCCCGGCGGCCCGGAGCAGGTCCAGCGCGCCGGCCACCGACTCCGCGTCGTAGTTGGGCCGGCCACCGCCGCCCCGCAGCACCAGATGCCCGTCCGCGTTGCCTCGGGTGTGCATGATCGCCGGGGTACCGGAGACGTCGATGCCAGGAAAGACGTGCGGCACTTCGGCGGCCCGGATCGCGTCGACGGCGGTGGCGATGCTGCCGTCCGGACGGTTCTTCATGCCGATCGGCATCGACAGCCCGGAGGCGAGTTGGCGGTGCACCTGACTCTCCACGGTGCGTGCCCCGATCGCCCCCCACGCGACGGTGTCCGCGATGTACTGCGGAGTGATCGGGTCGAGGAATTCGCAACCCACCGGCAGACCGAGCCGCAGCACGTCGAGCAGCAGCGCCCGAGCCCGACGTAGGCCAGTGTTGACATCCCCGGAACCGTCCAGCCCCGGATCGTTGATCAGGCCCTTCCAACCCACGGTGGAGCGCGGCTTCTCGAAGTAGACCCGCATCACGACGAGCAGGTCCTCGGAGACCTGCTCGGCAGCCGCCCGCAGCCGGTGCGCGTAGTCGAGGGCGGCGGCGGGGTCGTGGACCGAACACGGCCCGACCACCACCAGCAGCCGGTCGTCGGCCCGGTCGAGCACCTGACCCACCGCGCGGCGGCCGGTCAACACGGCCGCCGTGAGGGCGTCGTCCAGCGGCAGCTCATGAAGCAGCAGGGCCGGGGTGGTCAGCGGCACGACACGATCGATCCGCTGATCGATGACCCGGTGGTTCTCCGGGATCGTCACGGTGGGCATCCTTTCGCCGACCGCACCCGGGGCCGGTGCCCGGGTCGAGCCGGCTGCTCGTACGCGAAAGGGCAGGAACGAAAGCTCCTGCCCGGCCGGCTCGACAAACGGTGACGTCAGATCATGGTGAAGTCACCGGCTTGCGAGCCGGCTGCCTAAACCATCGATACGAGTGCGTCACGGCGGTAAGCGTACCCGACCGTGCCCGGATGCTCACCCCTCCCGTCGACCAGCACGTGTCTCGTCTCGTCGTACCGTCCTGAGTGCGGGAGAGGCCGGCGGGGTATGAGGAGCGGCATGAGTGACGAGCGAAGCGATCAGGAGCGGGTGGAGTCCCGCGCCCACCTGCTGCCGGAGGAGGCGGCTGCCGGCAGCGACGACGCGCAGGCCCAGGCCGACGCGATCCTCGCCGAGTCCGACGCCCGGGAAGCCGACCAGAACGCCGCCCCCGACACCGTGCTGGAGCGGCGTACCTCGGATCAGACCGTCAACCCCATCGAACCGCCCGACTGAGCACTGGCACCACGCCCGCGGCGGGATCCTCGGTAGGTGTGTCGCCGCAGCCAGGCCAGCGGTCCGGCCAACCACAGCTCCTCCGGGACGTTGCCGATTGGGTCGAAGGCCAGCGCGGCGTCGTCCCGCGCACTGAGCTGATCGCCGAGGGTGACCTGCCCGAACGGCCGCCACGGCCCGGCGGCGGAGGCGACGGCGAGGAGCAGCCCGGGCCGGTTCGCCGCCACCGCGGTGGCCAGGCCGGCCAGGCTGTGGCCCAGGTCGGGCGACTCCGGGTCGGCCAGCGCGGCCAACCACAGCCGCCGTCGACCGGTCCGGTAGGACATGATCGAGCTGTACGTGCCGGTGAACCCGCGCCGGGGCAGCGGCAGGTGGCGCAGCCCCGGCGCGGCGCAACTGGAGCTGACCAGCAGGTCGAAGGGGCGTCCGGTCGGGTGGTGGATCCGCACCGCCAGGCCCAGCACGTCGGGCCAGCCGCCCGGGGTGGGTGTGCCCTTCGAGAGACGGACGACGGCCGGATAGCGCCCCGGCCGATCGAGCAGCCGAACACCGGTCGGCTGGCCGGACTCACCCCAGACGAACACCTCGCCGGCGAAGGATCGGCCGGCCGGGTGCAGCATCCGGGCACGGCGTAGTCGGGCCAGGGCACGTGCCACTCGTTCGGCGATGACGGCGGGCCGTGGCCAGGGATTCGTCGGCATGCCTTCCGCATACCCAGGGCCGTACCGTCGATGCCGACCTTTCCGGCGGCTTGCGGTCGTCGCGGCGGTGGCCTCGCTCGATGTGCCGAGTCGATGCGGCTCGCCGGTGGGACGTGCCGGAGCCTGCCGGGGCGAAAGATCGGATAGCGTCGGTGCCATGCCCGACAGCGGTTACCCCTGGCCGATCTCGACGACTCGACTGGACAACGGCCTACGTGTGGTGGTCAGCGAGGACCGCACCGCCCCGGCGGTCGCGGTGAACCTCTGGTACGACGTGGGTTCCCGGCACGAGCCGGCCGGACAGACCGGCTTCGCTCATCTCTTCGAGCACCTGATGTTCGAGGGCTCGACGCACGTCGCGAAGACCGAGCACATGAAGCTGGTCCAGGGGGCCGGTGGCTCGCTGAACGCGACCACGAACCCGGACCGCACCAACTACTTCGAGACGGTCCCGGCGGAGCACCTTGAGCTGGCGCTCTGGTTGGAAGCCGACCGGATGGGTGGGCTGGTGCCGGCCCTGACCCAGGAGACGCTGGACAACCAGCGGGACGTGGTCAAGAACGAGCGGCGGCAGCGCTACGAGAACGTGCCCTACGGCGACGCCTGGCTGCGGCTGCTGCCGCTGCTCTATCCGCCGGGCCACCCGTACCATCACGCCACCATCGGGTCGATGGAAGATCTGAACGCCGCTGATCTGGCCACCTTCCAGGCGTTCCACCAGACTTACTACGCGCCGAACAACGCGGTGCTCACCGTGGTCGGTGACACCACCGTGGACGAGGTCGTCACCCTGGCCGAGAAGTACTTCGGTGGCATTCCGCCCCGTCCGGAGATCCCGCCGGCACCGGACGGTCGCGTGGTGCCGGCCACCGGCGTACCCGCCGAGGAGACGGTGGTCACCGAGGTGCCGGCACCCCGCGTGTACATCGCGCACCGCACCCACCCGTTCGGCAGCCCCGGCTACGACGTGGTGACCGTGCTGGCCACCGTGCTCGGCAGCGGACGGGGCAGCCGGCTGCACCAGCGGCTCGCCGACGGTGAGCGGATCGCCCAGCCCGATCTGGTCGGGGCGTACGGGGTGGATCTGGCGCACGCCCCGGCGCCGCTGATCGTCACCGCCACCGCCCGTCCCGGCGTGAGCGGTGAGCGGTTGGCCGCCGGGCTGGCCGAGGTGGTCGACGAACTGGCCACCGTGCCGGTCACCACCGCTGAACTGGAGCGGGCGAAGGCGTTGCTGACCACCGCGTGGTGGCGACAGATGTCCACAGTCGATGGCCGAGCTGACGCGCTGAGCCGGTACGCCACCCAGTTCGGCGACCCGGGCACCGTGGCCGAGCGGCTACCTGCCTGGCTCGCGGTGACCGCCGAGCAGATCGCCGAGGTGGCGGCCGACACGCTCGCCGCCGACGACCGGGCGACTCTTACCTACCTTCCGCAGGAGGCCCACTCGTGACCCTGATCGCTGACCGTCCCGCCTCGGGTGCCGCTCGCCCGTACCGGTTTCCCCAGGTGATCCGCCGGTCCGTCGCCGGCGGTCAGGTTGTCGCCGCACACCTGCCGGGGCAGAACCTCGCCGTGGCGATGCTGCTGCTCGACGCGGGTGCCGGCCGTGAACCGGTGGGCCGGGAAGGACTCGGCGGTGTGCTGGCCAAGGCGTTGGAGGAGGGCACCACGCAGCGCGACGCCACCGCGTACGCGTTGGCCATCGAGGCGCTCGGCACCGAGCTGGTGACCGGGCTGGACTGGGACACCTTCCAGGCCAGCGTGCAGGTGCCGGTGGGCCGGTTGGGCGCGGCGGTGGAACTGCTCGCCGAGGCGGTGCGTACCCCTCGGCTCGACCCGGACGACGTGCGACGGGTCCGCGACGACGAGGTGACCGCGCTGCGGATGGACTGGGCCAACCCGGGGCCACGGGCCGACGCGGCGTTGCGCGCCGACCTGTTCGGCGCCGGTAACCGGTGGGGCCGTCCGATGTACGGCGATCCCGACTCGGTGGCCGGTCTGGATGTGGAGGACGTCACCGTCTTCCACTCGGAGTGGTTCATCCGCCCGGGCATCCTCGTCGTCGCCGGCGACCTGGACCGGCTCGACCTGGACGCCCTCGCCGCGACGGCGTTCGCCGGCACCGGGGGCGGGCCGGTGGACCGGGGTGCCCCGATCGAGGTGCCGGTGCGTACCGGGCGGCGGATCATCCTTGTCGACCGGCAAGGGTCGGTGCAGTCCACGTTGCGGCTCGGTCATCCCGGACCACACCGGGCACACCCGGACCATGTGCCGATTGCGCTCGCCGGCACGGTGCTCGGCGGGGCGTTCACCTCCCGACTGAACCACCTCATCCGGGAGGTTCGCGGCTACACGTACGGCATCCGAGGGGATTTTGCCTCGTCTCGCCGGTTCGGCCGGTTCGCGGTCAGCTCCGGAGTGCAGACCGCCGTCACCGCTCCGGCACTGGTCGAGGCGGTCGGGGAGATCGCGCGTACCCAGTCCGGTGGGGTGACCGAGGACGAGTTGGCGGTGGCGCGGTCCTGGCGGGCGGGTCAGCTCTCGGTCGAGTTGCAGAGCCCACGGGCGATCGCCGGCGCGCTGAGCACCCTGGTGGTGCACGACCTGCCGGACGACTACCACGCTCGGTTGCGGGAGGAACTGCTCGCCGCCCAGGTGGCCGAGGTGTCGGCGGCCGCCGCCACACATCTGCGGCCGGAGTCGCTGACCCTGGTGGTGGAGGGCGACGCCGCAGTGATCAGGGACGAGTTGGTGGCCACCGGTCTCGGTGAGCTGATCGATCATCCGACGGAGGACTGACCGGATTCGTTCGACGCCTGGGGCTCCACCAGCCGGTCGGCCGGAAGTGTGACGTCGGTCGCGGTGAAGCTCGGCCGGCTGAAATGCTGCCGTCGGCCACGCTGCGGCGACGACGTTCTTCCGGCGGAACCGGCCGGCGAGGGGCGACTGTCCCGACCCGGCCCGGCTCGCCTGCCGCTGGGATCCCCGGCAGTGGGAAAGCGTTCCCAGCCGGGGCACCGGGCTGGGTAGCCTCGCGGGCATGAGGATCGGCATTGTGGGAGCCACCGGCCAGGTCGGTGGCGTGATGCGGCAGGTGCTGGCGGAGCGGAGCTTCCCGGCGGAGCAGGTGCGGCTGTTCGCCTCGGCGCGCTCGGCGGGGCGTACGCTCCCGTGGCGCGGCGAGGAGATCACCGTCGAGGACGCGACCACCGCGGACTACGCGGGGCTGGACATCGTGCTCTTCTCGGCCGGCAAGGGCTCCGCGAAGGAGTTGGCGCCACGAGTGGCCGCCTCGGGTGCTGTCGTCATCGACAACTCCTCGGCGTTCCGGATGGACCCGCAGGTGCCGTTGGTCGTCGCCGAGGTCAACCCGCATGCCGCCGCCGTGCGTCCCAAGGGCATCATCGCCAACCCGAACTGCACCACGATGGCCGCGATGCCGGTGCTGCGCCCGCTGCACGCCGAGGCGGAACTGGTCGCTCTGGTCGTCTCCACCTACCAGGCGGTCTCCGGTGCCGGCCTGGCCGGTGTCGCCGAGCTGGACGAGCAGGTCCGCAAGGTGTCCGAGACCGCCACCGGACTCACCTTCAACGGTGCCGCAGTCGATTTTCCCGGTTGCCGCTCGTTCGCTCAGCCGATCGCCTTCAACGTGCTCCCGCTGGCCGGCTCGATCGTCGACGACGGGTCGGCGGAGACCGACGAGGAGCAGAAGCTCCGCAACGAGAGCCGCAAGATCCTGGAGATCCCCGACCTGAGAGTCTCCGGCACCTGTGTGCGGGTGCCGGTCTACACCGGTCATTCGCTCCAGATCAACGCCCGGTTCGCCCGACCGATCAGCGCGCAGCGGGCATACGAACTGCTTGCTGACGCGCCCGGGGTGGCGCTCTGCGACGTGCCGACCCCGTTGCAGGCCGCCGGCCAGGATCCGACCTTCGTCGGTCGGATCCGCGCCGACGAGACCGCCGAGCACGGCCTGGCGCTGTTCTGCTCCAACGACAACCTGCGCAAGGGCGCGGCGCTCAACGCCGTGCAACTCGCCGAGTTGGTCGCCGCCGAGGGCTGAACCGCCGTCCCGCATGGCGTCGTGCCACGGCTGACCGGGCCACGTTACTGGGGGCGACGGTCGGGTAGACCGTTGGCTGCCCGATACCCAGAGGGAGGCGCCATGACAACGGTCGGAGAGTTCATGACGACCCGGTTGGTGACCATGGACAGCAACGCCACGCTCGTCGCGGCGGCCCAGGAGATGCGGGACTCCGCGATCGGTGACGTGGTGGTGACGGACGGCGACAACGTCGTCGGTATCGTTACGGACCGGGACATCACCGTCCGTGGCGTGGCGGAGAGCTTGAATCCGGACACCACCCGGCTCAGCCAGATAACCACCAAGGACGTGGTGACGGTGAGTCAACACGACGACGCCGTCGCCGCCGCCGACCTGATGCGGACGTACGCGGTGCGGCGGCTGCCCGTGGTGGAGGACGGTCGGCTGATCGGCCTGGTGTCCATGGGTGATCTGGCGGTCGAGCGGGAGCCGCAGTCGGTACTGGCCGACATCAGCGCGGACGACCCCAACAACTGATCGTTGCACCGACCGAAGCCGGTTTCCGAGTCATCGGGAGCCGGCTTCGTGCTGTCCGGCACGGTGCTGTCCCACACCGACGGCTCACCCCAAGCGGGTGAGGTTGAGCAATCGGGCGGCGGGGACCCCTTCTGCGGCACGAACGACCGGGAGGAGGGGCCCGATGACGGATGCGACCACGCGGTTCTTCGACGACCTCGACCAGCAGGGTTACCAGCCGCTGCTGGCCAAGGTCTCCGGAGCCCTGCGCTTCGACCTGCACGAGGGGCCGCAGACCATGCACTGGCTGGTGCGGATCGACCGGGGGAACATCCAGGTCAGTCGGGAGGACATGGAGGCGGACACGGTGATCGGCACCAGTCCCGCGCTCTTCGACGACCTGGTCACCGGCCACGAGAACGGGTTGACGGCGCTGCTGCGGGGAGACATGACGGTCACCGGTGACGCCCGTCTGGTGGTGCAGATGGAACGGATCTTCGCCGGACCGCCGGACGCCAGGGGACCGCAGCGCTACCGGAAGGGGATGCAGTGATGCCACCGAGTCACACCGTACGGATCCTCGACGGCAACAACTTCGTCGTCTGTGAGGCCACCGGGGACATCGAGGCGACACCGACCGAACCGACCGGACTGTTCTCCATCGACACCCGATTCCTCTCCAAGTGGGTGCTCACGGTCAACGGCGAGCGACTGAACTCCCTCTCCTACGACGACCTCCAGTACTACGAGTCACGTTTCTTCCTGGTGCCCGGGCTGGCCACCCACTACGTCGACGCGAAACTGTCGATCATCCGCGAGCGAGCGGTCGGCAAAAGCTTCCGGGAACACATCACCATCCTCAACCACGACGAGAAGGCGGTGGACCTCGACATCCGGATGGACGCCGGCTGTGACTTCGCCGACCTGTTCGAGGTCAAGGACGAGATCCTCAACAAGAAGGGCGAGATCTACTCCGAGGTCGAGCCGGACCGGCTGCGCCTGGGCTACCGGCGCGGCAACTTCAGGCGGGAAACAATCATCTCGTCCTCCGAGCCGGCGCGGTTCGACCGCAACGGCTTCGCGTACTCCATCCACCTGGAACCGAACGAGCAGTGGGACACGGCCATCGACGTGCAGACCATGGCCCTCAGCCCGAGCGGTCGGGACCTCCGCCTCGGGTTGCGGGTGCACGGCGCCGAGCGGCTCAACCTGCAACAGGACCTGGAGGAGTGGATCGCCAAGGCGCCGAAGGTGAACAGCGAGCACGAGGAGTTGGCCGCGACGTACCGCAAGTGCATCGTCGACCTGGCTGCGTTGCGCTTCGCGCCGCTCTCGCTGGGAGGCCAGAACATTCCCGCCGCCGGGCTGCCCTGGTTCATGACCATGTTCGGCAGGGACAGCATCCTGACCTGTCTGCAGACGCTGCCGTTCACACCTGAACTGAGCGCGACGACGCTGCGGATCCTGGGCGCGCTCCAGGGCACCCGGTTCGATGACTTCCGGGAAGAGGATCCCGGCCGGATCCTGCACGAGATGCGGTACGGCGAGAGTGCCGCGTTCGAGGAGCAGCCGCACTCGCCGTACTACGGATCGGTCGACGCGACGCCGCTGTTCGTGGTGCTGCTCGACGAGTACGAGCAGTGGAGCGGTGACGTCGCGCTGGTCAAGGAGCTGGAGCAGGAGTGCCGTCGGGCCTTCAGGTGGATCGACGACTACGCCGACCTGGTTGGCAACGGCTACATCTGGTACGAGCGGCGAAACACCGAGAGCGGCCTGGAGAACCAGTGCTGGAAGGACTCCTGGGACTCCATCTCCTACCGCGACGGCACGCTACCGCCGTTTCCGCGGGCCACCTGCGAGGTGCAGGGGTACGCGTACGACGCAAAGATGCGCGGCGCGCGGCTGGCCCGGGAGTTCTGGGACGACCCGGCGTACGCCGATCAACTGGAGCGGGAGGCCGCGGCCCTCAAGGAACGGTTCAACCGCGACTGGTGGGTCGAGGACGGTGGTTACTACGCGCTCGCGCTGGATCGTGACGGACGACAGTGCGACGTGCTCAGCTCCAACATCGGCCACCTGCTCTGGAGCGGAATCGTCGACGACGACCGGGCCGAGCAGATCGCCGATCACCTGGTCGGGCCCCGGCTGTTCACCGGGTGGGGAGTGCGAACCCTGGCCGAGGGCGAGGTGCGCTACAACCCGATCGGCTACCACAACGGCACCGTCTGGCCCTTCGACAGTTCGTTCTGTGCCTGGGGACTGCGCCGGTACGGCTTCTCGGAGGAGGCAGCCGTGATCGCCAGCGGCATCCTCGACGCCGCCTGGTACTTCGACGGGCGGCTGCCGGAGGCGTTCGGCGGTTACCCGCGCGAGCAGACGAAGTTCCCGGTGGAGTATCCGACGGCGTGCAGTCCGCAGGCGTGGTCGACGGGGGCGCCGCTGCTGCTGCTGCGTACCATGCTCGGCCTGGAACCCCACGAGGGACACCTGGCGGTCGCGCCGCGACTGCCCATCGGCATGGGGCGGATCGAGGTGCTGGACATCCCGGGCCGATGGGGCCGGGTCGACGCCTTCGCTCGTGGCCGGCTCGATCTGAACTCTGTCGGCGGATGAGCGACGCGGCCGGGTTGCCCGAAACGGGCGACGGGCGACCTGGCCGCGTCCCGAAGGCGGGTACGCACCGCCGTCCTACCGGTGCGTAACCTACTCGGGATAAAGTTCCGGAATGCCGGAACTCGTGTACCCGCCCGTGATCGCCGCCGCCAAGACGATGTTCCGGGTCCTCGACCTGAAGCTCACCGTCGAGGGTGACCACCATGTGCCCCGTACCGGCGGGGCGGTGCTGGCCAGCAACCACGTCAGCTACCTGGACTTCATCTTCTGCGGGCTGGGTGCCCTGGAGTCCCGGCGACTCGTCCGGTTCATGGCGAAGGCCTCGGTGTTCCGACACCGGGTGTCGGGGCCCTTGATGCGCGGCATGCGACACATCCCGGTGGACCGGCAGGCCGGCGCCGACTCGTACGCCGCCGCGGTCGCCGCGCTGCGCTCCGGCGAGGTGGTCGGCGTGTTTCCCGAGGCGACGATCAGCCGCTCCCTCACCGTCAAGGATCTCAAGAGCGGAGCGACGCGGATGGCCCGCGAAGCGCAGGTACCGGTGCTGCCGGTCGCGCTCTGGGGGACTCAGCGGCTCTGGACGAAGGGGCGTCCGCGCACACTCACCCGCCGGCACACCCCGATCACCATCCTGGTCGGCGAGCCGATGGATCCCACCGCGTACCCGGACTCCACCACCATGACCGAGGACCTGCGCACCAGGCTCACCGCGCTGGTCGACCGGGCCCAGCGGGAGTACCCGGACCAGCCCACCACGCCGGAGGACCGGTGGTGGCTGCCGGCGCATCTCGGCGGCACTGCGCCCACTCCCGAAGAGGCCCTCGTGCTCGACGCCGACGACCGGCGCTCCGCGACCTCCTGACCACCCGACATGGGCGGGGCCTCGGCCGGCTGTCGCACGTTCCGACGGTGACGCCCGGCCGCCTATCGCTGCCCGGATGCCGCGTCGTACGGCGGTGCGTCAGCCTGCCTCGGCCGGTAGTAGTCGTCCCGGGAATGGAACTCCACGGGCAGCGCGCCGGGCAGCAGTACCCGGCCGGTACCGCTCAGCGACGCGGTCCGGGTCAGGCGGGCCAGCGCGTCCCGCTCCGGCGGAGACAGGTCCACCAGCTCCGGGCGGACCAGCCGGAACGTGGCGATCGCGTGGCGAAGCTGCCGGGCCAGTTCGCCGATCCGGCCGTCCGGTCCGACCAGGGCCAGCGCGGGTTGCTGGATCGTACGCAGCGCGTCACAGATCACCAGCAACATCGCCGGGTTGCCGTCGGCGGCGGGCCACAGCTCCAGCCGGGACGGCCACTGCCAGCGGATCTGCCCGCTGACCAGCCCCGGCAGCGGAGCCGCCGCGCGACTCCCGGGTCCCACCAGGGCGAGCTGTCCACCTCCGCCCACGTAGGCCAGACGGTGGTCGGTGATGGTGACGGAGACCGGGGCGGGTAGCGTCCAGGCGCGGTAGACCTCGCTGGGACCAAGCAGGAATCCGGCCACGTCCGCGCGGTGGCGGTCGAGCACCCGCTCGCCGGCCTCCGGCACCAGCTCATGCCGCCGGTCCAGCACCGGGCCCGTACCGTCGTGCACCGCGTCGAACCGGTGCGGTGCGATGAAGAACGGTGAGGCGTCATCGTGCATCGTCGGGACCTCCGGTGCAGACGGCATCTACGCACGAGCCTCGCGCAAGACACCACTTGCTGTCATGACGCCTGTTAGGGGGTCGGCTGATCGGTTGACGCCCGCGACCGGTAGATACCAATCTCCTCCGGTCGGACGAGTCCGTCCTCGATTGCGCGGGCGAGCAGCGCCGCCTTCGTGGCGGCCGGCCGGCCCGCCCGCGTGTACTTGATCCTCGCCCGGTCGACGTACTGCTTGACCGTGTGCTCGCTGATCCGCATCCGCCGAGCCACCGACGCCTTCGACATCGACTGGAACCACAGCAGCAGGGCCTCACGTTCCTTGTCGGACAGCGCCGGCCGGTCCGGTCGCGGATCGCCGACCATCGCGCCCGCCAGTGCCGGCGGGACGTACGGCCGGTCACTGGCCGCGTCCAGCACGGTCGCCACGCAGTGCTCCCGTCCCTCGTGCTTGGCGAGGAACGCCACCGCGCCGGCGTCCAGCGCGGCCAGCATCGTGGTTGGCTCGGAGTGTTCCGAGTAGACCACCACGCGTCGACCGGCGGCACTCAGCTCGGCCAGCTTGTCCAGTACCACTCGGCCATGCAGCCGCAGGTCGAGCAGGATCACGTCGGCATCCGGTGCCGCCCGCAGCACCTCGTCCGGATCGTCGCCGGTGGCCAGTACGGTCAACTGCGGTTCGGTGGCGAGCCAGGCCCGTACCCCGTCGATGACCACCGGGTGATCGTCGACGATCGCCACCCCGACGGGCCGCCGTGGCGTCACCGGTGCCAGCGCGTCTGCGTCCATCTGACCTCCCCGTCCCGTTCGTAGAGGTACTCCACCTGCCCGTCGCCGTCCTCCGCCGGGGGCCCGGTGCTGTCCGGGCCCGCCCGGTCGGGTGTGACCAGACTGACCACCACCTCGTCGGGGCTCGAGACGACTGTCAACCGGGCCCAGTCCTGGGCTTCCGCGAGGCTGGCGGTGAGCGGGTCCGCCAGGCTCCGGCGGACCCGCACCGGCAACGGTGGCGGTGAACCAATAGTGACCAGGTCGATCGGGAGGCCGTTGCGTTCGGCCAGATCGGCTGCGGCCCGCAGTTCGTGCAGGAGCGGGTGCGGCACGTCGTCGGACTCGGCGATCAGGCGACGCAGCCGGGCGGCAGCCCGTACACAACGACGCTGCACCTCCGGGTCGGCCGGGTCGGCCCGTCCCTGGGCCAACTCGGTCAGCACCTCGCTGGCGGCACGGCTGACCAGGTCCAGCCGCTCGCCCCGTTCGTGCCGGGCCTGCTCGGCGGCTTCCCGCTCGGCCACCATCGCGTTCGTGGCCGCCGCGGTGGCGGCCCGCTCCCGGGACAGTGCGGCGAGCGCCGCCGCACCGGCGAAGACCGCCACCGGCAGCGACGAGGTGCCGTAGAAGGCCATGGTGGCCCGGGCCAGATCGGCAGCACCCGTCGCACCGTGCAGCACGACGGCGGTCAACGCGATGGCCGCATGGGCGGCCAACAGCGCGAGCAGCCGGTGTACCGGCCGTCCCCAGAGCACCACCAGGAAGAACCAGGCGAGGGTGCCCCACACCCAGTTCGCGGGGCTGAACAGGTGGGACCGGCCTACCGTGGCGAAGACCGCCACATCGACGACCAGCAGCGCCCCGACCAACGGCGCCGCCGGCAGCGGTACGTCGCGTAGCAGCCGGATCCCGGCGACAACGCCGAGCACCGCCACCAGCAACCAACCACCGAGCACCACCTCAGGCACGACCAACGCAGACCCGGCGGCCAGCACCGCCGGCAGCGCGATGGTCAGGTGCCAGACCAGCGCGATGGTGACCGCGACGATCCGGGCACCTCGGTCGGAGGTGCGGGCCACGGCCGCCGCCGCCCGTACCGCACCGACCTCGTCAACGGTCTGCGTGACCCGCTCACCCGGCACCGGAACTGGCCGGGCGTGCTGCGGCCGGAGGGCTTCAGCCGACATCCGACCACTCCAACCGGATCCGGGTGCCCTGGCCGGGCGCGGATTCGATGTCGGCTCGCCCGCCGATCGTCGCCATCCGGCCGCGTACCGACTCGCGCAGACCGTAGCGGTGGGCCGGCACGGTGGCCGGGTCGAAGCCGGGACCGTCGTCGGCCACCTCGACGGTGACGGTGCCGGCGTGCCGCCGCAGTCGCATCGTCGTCCGCGCTCCGGGCGCGTGGTTGACCACATTCGCCAACGCGGCGTGCGCGCTCTCCGCGACGGCCTCCGCGACGGGGGCCGCGACCGTGCACGGTGGCAGGTCGGCGACGACCGGCAGGTTGGGCAGTCGAGTGAGCACTGCCCGAAGTCGCTCGTCCAGCCGGGCCGTCGCATCGTCCGGCACCGCGCGCGCCTCGGCCAGGGCGGCGAGGGTACGCAGGTCGGCCGCGCACCGCTCGCGCAGCGCCGTGGAACTCACACCCACCCCTTCCTGGCCGACCATCGTGAGCGTCGCCAGGACGGTGTCGTGCAGGTCGCGGTTCTGACGACGTTCCGCCTCGCGGGCGATCCGGGCGACCAAGGCGTGACGGATGGCCCGCTGAGCGGTCAGGAAAGCGGTGTCTGCCTGGGCGATGCGTCGGCGCATCACCGCGGTCATGATCGCCGCGCAGGCGGTCTGGGCCAGCAGGGTGGTCGCGTGGACCCTCGCCTCGGTCGAGTTCCCCGCCATCTGCGCACCCGTCGCGTACGCGGCGACGACCAGCAACCCGGCCGGAACCGACCAGCGGACCGGGGCGGTCGCCTGGGTGTTGATCACGGTGGTGCTGGCCAGCACAGCGATCCAACTGGCCTCACCGGGCAGTACCTCGGGTGCGACCAGGACTGGGATAGCCAGGCACGCGGTGCAGGTCAGCGTCACGTCGACGGCGACGAGTGGCGCGCCGATGCCGTGTTGCCAGGCGCGCAGCGCATACCAGACCGACCATCCGGTCAGTACCGCCACGGCCGGCACGAGCAGTTCCGTGCGTACCGGCGGGGTACGCACGGCGAGCGCCACCACACCGCAGAACAGGCCACTGGAAAGCCGCAGCAGCGCCGGCAGCCGGGTGAAGACGAACGCGAAAGCACCGGCGGCCGGATGGTCCGCCGTGGTGGGTGGCGTGATCGGCACGGCCGGCATCGGGAAAGCGTCCTTCGCGACAAACGACCCGATCCGGGTCCGTGCTGTGGAGATCGACGCCGGAGAATAACACACGGCAGTGGTGACAGTGACCGTGGGTGAGGTAAAGCGCGACCCCGAGTTGCCGAGCCGTCACGCTCAGCCGCTGTGCTCCTCGCGTAGCCCGACACAGTCCTGCTGCCAGAAGGTGGCCGAGTAGACCAAGGTTCCGGTCATCCACGGCTCGTACCCGGAAAGCCTGGCAGCCTGAAAGGCGGGTGCCGGGATGCGTAGCGATGGTCGACGAAAGCCCAGATCACCGGCGGCGGCAAAGCCGAAGCGGGCGTAGTACCCGGGGTCGCCCTCCAGGAAGACCGTCGGCACGCCGCGCTCGTCCAGCCGTCGCAGGCCGTGTCGGATCAGGGCGCCACCGACGCCGCGCCGCTGCCGGTCCGGCCTGACCGCGAGCGGGCTGAGCACCTGCACCGCCACCAGCCGACGCGGAGCATCGAGCAGGCTGCGGGTGAACAGCACGTGCCCGACGACCTCGTCCTCCTCCTCGGCGACCAGGCTGAGGGCCTCCGGATCGTCGTCCCGCAGCGCCCGCACCAGCGCCACCACCGTCTCTCCATGGTCACCGAAGGCAAGCCGGTGCAGCTCGTGGACGGCATCCCGATCGGCTGCCAGTTCGTCGCGCAGGTGCATGACGGTGACCCTACGATCGGCGGCGTGTGCCGGGCCAGGGATATCCGGTGTCGCCGTGGCGTCCAGCATCAGGGCCAAGCGCAGCGGCGCGGCCTGGGCCGGCGGTATCGATGCCGCCGTGCCGTTCGACACCAGGGCCAGCGCGGCGGCGCGGGATGAACCTCCCCGGCCCGGCCGGCGCACCCTCGTACGCGAGGATGGGGACATGCTGCGATCGCCGCGCGCGCTCCTGTTGGACTTCGGTGGTGTCCTGGCCGACGCTCCGCGCCAGCCGACGGCCCCGCCCGACCTGGTGCGTCGGCTGTTCGACCTGGCGGGCGGCGCGGTGTCGGCCGAGCAGATCGCCGCCGACCTGACCGAGGGCAGCACCGCCTACGCCCGGTGGCGCGACGACGTCGGTCGTTCCGACGATCCGATCGAGCTGCCCCACGCCCGGGTGTGGGCGGACTTCGTGACCCCCACCTGGCCGGCGCAGGCCCGCACGGCGGTCGACGAAGCGGCCACCCCGCTGGCGTACGCCTGGGCCTGGCGATCGGAATGGCAGGTCCGCCCCGGGATTCCGGAGGCGTTACGGGCTGCGACGGACGCGGGCCTGCCGATGGCGGTGGTCAGCAACGCCCTCTGCGGGGCGGCGCATCGGGACTTCCTCGCCGCCGCCGGGCTCTCCGGACTTCTCGTGGCCGAGTTCTACAGCGACGAGGTCGGGCGCCGCAAACCCAACCCCCGACTGGCCTGGATGGCCGCCGACGCGGTCGGCGTACCGATCGGCGACTGCTGGTTCGTCGGCGACAGCGTGCAGCGGGACGTGGCCTGCGCTCGCCGGGCGGGGGCCGGTGCGGCGATTCTGATGCGCTCGCCGCGAACCGACCGCGAGCCCGCCCACCCGGACCTGCGACCGGACGCTCGCATCGAGGACGGCCACGGCCTACATGGACTCCTCGTGCAGAATGCCCGATGTGGATCAACGTGATGAGTTTCGCGAGGCCGCCCGCAAGCGCGATGTGCCAGAGCACGCCATCGAATGGTGGCTGCAACTCGCCCGCCCCGTGCTGGAACTGCACACCGTCTGCGAGGGACCGGTGGTCGGTTACTTCGGCGGCAGGCCGGCTCTGCCTGAGGGGGTGGAATGGCCGGACGGCATGACGTACCTCGCCTCGCTGGACCTCTCCGCGATCCCGGCCGGATCACACGACATCGACCTGCCCTCCGACGGGCACCTGCTCTTCTTCTCCGAGCCGGACATCGCGCCCGAAGCGGAAGTCATCCACGTGCCGCCGGGCACCCCGGTCACCGAACGCGAACTGGAGGCGAACACGTACCGCCAGGAGTGCGAGAGATTCCCGCTGTACGGCGTGCGTGGCTGGGACTTCCCGTTCAGACGCGAGGACAGTGCGCTCGACATCGGTGAGAGCCGCTACGACGAGAAGGTCTTCGGCTCCATCAAGTGGCATCTGACGGGTCACAACGACTGCGTCGGCACCATCGGCGGCTACGCCGATCGCGCCACCGGCGGAGGCGAACACGGTCTGGAGTCGCCCGAGACGGAGACCCTCCTGGGCTACCTGTACGTGGACGCGGCCCTCGGAGGCGAGGGCTTCGGACGCGACGGCACGATGGTGGGCTGGGTACTGACGAACGACGATCTGGCGCAGCGCCGGTTCGATCGGGCAAGGACGGTGTCCGACTTCAACGGCTGAGCACGTACGCTCCGGCACCTCGCGCCCTGGTGGGTCCGGGCTGGGTCGAAGATCAGACGTTGATGTCGTTTCTCCTGGTGGACATGGGCGCGCCCGGCAGGATTCGAACCTGCGGCCTTGGGATTAGAAGTCCCCTGCTCTATCCGCTGAGCTACGGGCGCAACGTGGTTTCGCGCGAGAAGGGTACCGCCGCCGGGACCCTGCCCGGCGGAACGGGTGGCCAGGTCGCTGTCGTCGCCGCGGCGCGGGCCGGACAACGGCTGATGGGTCAGGCGTCGGTGGGGGAGGAAACCTCCACGGCCGCAGGTCGTTCGCGCGCGGCGGACCGTGGCTGCGGCGGGGCCGGCCGGGCTGGCGTCGGTCCGGCGCCGAGGAAGGCTTCGGCCCACCGGCCCACCTCGGCGAAGACCTTCTGGCGTACGGCAGGTCCGGAGAGCGTGAGGTCGTGCAGGCCGCCGTCGAAGCGGGACAGGGTGACGTGTGGGCCGAGGCGGGGTGCCCAGCGGACCATGTGCTCGACGTCGAGCACCGCGTCGGCCAGGGTCGCCGCGTCCTGCCACTTCGTGCCCCGGAACGACCGGGTAGAGCAGGCGACCAGCACCGGCACCGGGATGTCCAGTCCGGCGCGCAGCCGTCGCTGGCCGGTGCGGATGGCGTTGATCCAGCCGGCCCGGACGGGGAAACCGGCGAGTGGCTTCCAGGCCAGGTCGTACGTCCATTCGCCGCGATGGTCGGCGTGGAGGCTCTCGCCGTACACGGTGCCGAGCCCGAACGGGAGGATGCGGTGCGGGGCCTTGCGGCCCAGCCGCGCGACGGCGGCCGCGAGGGGTCGCCGGACGAACCAGGAGGCGTTGAGGTCGAAGAAGGGGCTGTTGAGGACCAGCCCGTCGACCAGCCCGGCGTCGCGGCGGGCGTCGGCCCACAGCGAGATGATCAGGCCGCCGGTGGAGTGACCCATCGCCAGCAGGGTGTCGTGTCCGTCCTCGTCGCGGATCATCCGGGCGGCGGTGTCCAGCTCGGGAAAGTAGTCGCCGAGGTCGTGGCAGAAGTTCGGAGTCTGGTGCGGCAGCAGGCTACGGCCGTACTTGCGCAGGTCGAGAGCGTAGAAGTCCCAGCCACGCTCGGCGAAGAAGTCAGCCACGTGGGTCTGGAAGAAGTAGTCGACGAAGCCGTGCACGTACAGCACGGCACGCCCGGTGGGGCGTTCGGCTCGACGGCGGACCAGGGTCGCCACCACCGGCCCCTCGTCGTCCCTGCCCAGGTCGATGATGTGCCGCTCGTAGGGCGGGCCAAGTACGTCCGGTTCCACCTCGCCGACGGTACGCCGACTGGCTACCGGGCGGTAGCCCCCGCCCACCCGCACCCGGCGGACGGGGGCGTACCGACTTCGGTCACCTCTCGTCGGTCGTCGTCCCGACACCGGTCAGGTCATCGGTTGGCGTTTCAGCCTGGCCGGGCGGGGTGTTGACCCGCAGGTGCTTGTTGTTGCGCGGCTCCTGCCGGGTCTTCGCGTCGTTGAGCTTGCGACGCAGGTCGTCGCGGACGTCGTTGAGCGCGGCGCGCAGATCCTCCTCGCTCGACGTGGTGACGATCTTCGGCCAGCCGGCGATCCGGCACTCCAGGGTGACCCGCTGGCCCTTCGCCTCGCGGTCCTTGACCGAGAGTTCGAGGTCGGTGGCGTCGGCGTCGAAGGTGGCCAGGCGGGCGTCGAGCGTGGCGAACTGCGCGACGATCCAGTCCCGGTCGGCCTGCGTGAAACCGGCGTTGAACCGGAGGCACTTCGCCGCGGTGGCCGGGTTCGCGCTCATCGCCACGCCTCGCCAGGGACACGGGCGAAACGGGTGGTGGTCATCTTCATGATCGCTGACCTTTCGTTCGACGTCGTGCTCGCGGCTGCGGTTGAGAGATCCCTACCCAGGTCTGTTCCGTCCGGAACGTGACCATTACCGCTATCTGGATCATCTACCGGCATCCGCTCGCGGGCCAGGGTCCCTCGGCCTACCACACCGGGACCTTGATCAGGCGTTCGTCCACAGGCGGTCCAGTTGTCCACAGATCCGGCCACCGGACTGTCCGGCGGCGGCGCCAGGCCGCAGGCTCGACGGCGAGTCGACTCGCGAAGCCACTCCTCGGACCCAGGAGGGACGATGTTCGATACCTACGTGACAATCGTCGGCAATGTGCTGACCGCGCCGGAATGGCGTCGCACCACCCAGAGCAACACGCTGGTGGCCAACTTCAAGGTCGCCTCGACCGCCCGCCGTCTCGACCGGGACAGCGGGCGCTGGGTCGACGGCAACAGCCTGCGGGTACGCGTGAACTGCTGGCGCAAGCTCGCCGAGGGGGTGGCCGCCTCGGTCACGCTGGGCGACCCGGTGGTGGTCTGCGGGCGGCTCTACACCCGGGACTGGACCGACGAAGCTGGCAACCACCGCACGATGTACGAGTTGGAGGCCGTCGCGGTCGGCCACGACCTGTCCCGGGGCCGGTCGCGGTTCCTGCGCAACCGGCCCAGCCTGGGCACGAGCGTCGTCGCCGACGCCGATGCCGAGCAGCGGGTGCACGGCGAGACCACCGTGCCTGTGTCGGACGACGAGGCACCCGCCCGGTTCGACGACCTGCCGGTCGACGACGATTTCGAGCTGCCCGCCGCCGTGCCGTCGCGGGTCGGCGCGCCGCGGCACGATCCCGCCCGCGACGGCATGTTTCAGGGCGGTCCGTACGACGACCTGATCAGCGGTGGGCAGGCCAGTGCCGACGAGCTGGCTCCGGTCGATGCCGAGTCCCGGCAGACGTTCTCGGACGAACTGGCCGCCGTCGATGCCGAGGAGCAGCAGAATGAGTCGGCTATCCGGACTTCACCCGCCGACGAGCCGCTGTCGGTGGAGGTCGAGACCAGCGTGACCGGTGAAGTGGGACGTCCGGAGAAATCGGGGGCGGGCGTCGTCGGCACCGGTCGCGGGCGGCGGGGACGGCAGCCACAGCCGGCCTGACCATGGGCGTGGCCCGCCAGCCTTCCGGCGACGTCGGCCTCCGGGGCCGCTTCGCTGGCTGACTGGCGGGCCTCGCTCCGCTCGACCGTGGTCGCCCCGGTCAGCCGCGCCCCGTCCTCCGCCTTCCGGGGTCAGCAGATACACGCCGGGCGAGACCCGGGACGTCCCGTCGTCGCGCAGGCCGGTCATCGACCACGCGCCGGAAGTACCTCGGCGAGGTCCGCCCGGATCCGGGCGTACCGGCGTCGGATCCGAAGGGTTCGATCCTCCTTCACTTCGTGCCCGTGCACCTCAACCCACACATGTCCGGCGCCGACCGTTCGGCTGACGATCTCGGCGACGTACAGCTTCAGCTCGCCCACGCCCGGCAGATGCCCACCCTCAGGCACGCGGATTACGTCGCCGACCGTCAGCCCGGTACGCGAGACACTGCTCCCGCGATCTCGCCCCTGACTGGCGAAGGCGGCGCCCGGTCGGCACGCATCCAAAACCCCACCCCGCCGCCTCCATGCCCCAACACGTGGTCCGGAATTGCCCCTCTGGGCCCCAGGGGCCTTCCAAGTCCAAGATCCGGTGAGATGGGATGACTTTCGGGATATCGGGACGAGGTGATTCGGTCTACCGAGCAGATCTTGGTGCGTTAGGGCCCTCCTGGGGGCGTTTTCGGACCAAGATCCCTGCTTGCAGTAGGTGGCAGTGAGCGGCGCGGGGCCGGGTGCGGGGCGGCACTAAGCTGGCGGGCCGGGGGGTGGTGCGGGTGCGGTGGGCGGGAGCAGCGGCCAACGCGGCGGGACTGGTCGCCGGGTATGCGCTGGACGCGGTGCTTGGTGACCCGCGTCGCGGGCATCCGGTTGCCGGCTTCGGGCGGGCCGTCACCGCCCTGGAACGCCGTCTCTACCGGCCCGACCGGCTCGCCGGGGCTGCCTTTACCGCGCTCGCCGTCGGTGCTCCGGTGCTGGTCGGGGCCGCTGCCGCGGTCGGCACCCGGCACCGGCCGGTGGCCCGCACGGTGCTGGTCGCCGCCGGCACCTGGGCGGTGTTGGGCGGGCGTAGCCTGCGCCAGGAGGCGAAGACGATGGGCCGGTCACTGCGCGGCGGTGACCTGCCGGCCGCACGACAGCGGCTCGGAAATCTCTGCGGGCGGGACCCGTCGACGCTCGACGAGCCCGAACTGGCGCGTGCGACTGTGGAATCGGTGGCGGAGAACACCTCCGACGCGGTGGTCGCTCCACTGGTCTGGGGCGCGGTTGCCGGGCTGCCCGGCCTGCTCGGTTACCGCGCGGCGAACACCCTCGACGCGATGGTTGGCCACCGTAACGCCCGCTACGCCCGCTTCGGTACTCCTGCCGCACGCCTGGACGACCTGTTCAACCTGGTGCCCGCCCGGCTGACCGGTCTGCTGACCGTGGCGCTGGCACCGGTCGGCAAGGGTGACCGGGCACGGGCCTGGCGGGTGTGGCGGCGGGACCGCGACGACCATCCCAGCCCCAACGCAGGGCAGTGCGAGGCGGCGATGGCCGGAGCGCTGGGCGTCCGGCTGGGTGGACGCAACGTCTACTTCGGCCGCACGGAGGCGCGCCCGTTCCTCGGTGACGGCCCACGTCCCGAGGCACGGCACCTGACCCGGGCGGCACGGATCTCCGGTGCGGTCGGGCTGGCGGCGCTCGGTCTCGCGGCGGCGTACCCGTTGACCGTGGGCCGGTTGATCGGCGCGGCTGCCCGCCACACGCTCCGACCGCTGCGAGCCTCCCGACCGCTGCGACCACTGCTGTCACCTCCGGCCTCGGCGCACCCGCCGACCGGGACTCGGCCTTCGTGGGCACTGCCGACTTCGCGTTCGCAGCAGGGTCGTCGGTGACCGGTGGGCTCCTGGTGGCCGGGACCACCTCGGATGCCGGCAAGAGCGTGCTCACCGCCGGCATCTGCCGCTGGTTGCACCGCCGAGGGGTGAAGGTGGCGCCCTTCAAGGCGCAGAACATGTCGAACAACTCCGCCGTGGTGCTCGGGCCGGACGGCCGGGGCGGCGAGATCGGCCGGGCGCAGGCGATGCAGGCCGCGGCCTGCGGTCTCACCCCGGATCTGCGGTTCAACCCGGTGCTGCTCAAGCCCGGCAGCGACCTGTCCAGCCAGGTGGTGCTGCTCGGCGAAGCCGTCGACACGATCACTGCCGGCACCTTCCGGACGTTGCGTCCCCGGCTCGCCGAGACCGCCTACGCGGCCCTGGCCGAGTTGCGGTCGGAGTACGACGTGGTGATCTGCGAGGGCGCAGGCAGCCCGGCGGAGATCAACCTGCGTGACGGCGACTACGTGAACATGGGCCTGGCCCGGCAGGTGGGGCTGCCCACGATCGTGGTCGGTGACATCGACCGGGGTGGCGTGTTCGCTGCCATGTTCGGCACCCTCGCCCTGCTCGACCCGGCCGACCAGGCCCTGATCGCCGGTTTCGTGGTCAACAAGTTCCGAGGTGACATGGGGCTGCTCGCCCCCGGGCTGGCGATGCTGCGACACCTCACCGGACGCCCCACCTACGGGGTGCTGCCCTGGGCGGTGGACCTGTGGCTGGACGCGGAGGACTCGCTCGCCTACGGCCGGGTGCTCGGTCGTCCGGCTGCTCCGCGTGGCACCGAATGGCTCGACGTGGCCGTGCTGCGACTGCCCCGGATCAGCAACGCCACCGACGTGGAGGCGCTGGCGACCGAGCCGGGGGTGCGGGTACGGCTGACCGTCGAACCGGCCGAACTCGCCGCTGCCGATGTGGTGGTGCTTCCCGGCTCGAAGTCGACCGTGGCCGATCTCGCCTGGCTGCGCGAGACGGGCCTGGCCGACGCGGTCACCGCGCACGCGGCGGCAGGCCGTCCGGTGTTGGGCATCTGCGGCGGCTACCAGATGCTAGCCCGCGCCATCCACGACCCGGTGGAGAGCCGACAGGGCAGCGTGCCCGGCCTCGGCCTGCTCCCCACCGAGGTCACCTTCGACCGAAGCAAGACCGTCCGGCCCGCGGAGGGCACCGTCGACGGCGACGTGCCGGTCCATGGCTACGAGATCCACCACGGGTACGTCTCGACCGCCGACCCGCAGCTGACCCCGTTGCTGCGGTACACCGACGGTACTGACGAGGGCGCGATGCACGGCGTCGTGCACGGCACCCACTGGCACGGCACGTTCGAGTCCGACGAGTTCCGTCGCTGGTTCCTCACCCGGGCGGCCCGCCTCGCCGGGCGTACCGGGTTCCAGGTCGCGCCGGACACGTCCTTCGCGGCAGCCCGCGAGCGCAGCCTCGACCTGCTCGGTGACCTGGTCGAGGAGCACCTCGACACCGACGCCCTCTGGCGGCTCATCGAGGACGGGCCGCCGACCGACCTACCGTTCATCCCACCCGGTGCCCCGCCGGGCTGATCCGTCGCCTTGGACGGCAGCATCCTGGGGGCTGTGCGGGCCCTCCCGCCGGCCGCCCCGGCTCAGTAGCGGATGTCGGCGGGCTGGTCGGAGAAGGGCAGGCCGGCCGAGCGCCACGCCTCCACCCCGCCGATCATGTCCGTCGCCCGGTGCAGGCCCAGGGCGCGCAGGCTCGCGGCGGCGAGGCTGGAGCTGTAACCCTGACGACACAACACGATGATCTCCAGGTCGTACCCGGTGGCTTCCGGGATGCGCCAGTCACTGGCCGGGTCGAGTCGCCATTCCAGCACCGTCCGGTCGATCACGATGACGCCGGGTAGGTCGCCCTGTTCCCGACGCTGTGCGTCGGTGCGTGTGTCGATCACGAGCGCACCCCGGGTCGCGGCCTGAACCGTCTCCTGCGGGGTCAACCGGGTCATGCCCGCGCGGGCCTGTTCCAGCAACGCCTCGACGCCGGGACTCATCACGGAATGGGACACGCCACGAGCATGCCCTCCGGTGGGCGGTTGTGCAGTCCGAAGTGGCCCGGGACAACCCGATCGGTAACGTCGGTGCCCGTGGTGGTGGTCTTCGAGGCGTACGCCGGCCTGGCTCGACGGGTGCTGGCGGGGCCGGCCCGGCTGGGGCGTACCCGGTTGGTGGCCGTCGACGGGCCCAGCGGCGCCGGCAAGACCGTCTTCGCCACTCGCCTGGCCGACGCCCTCGCCGGTGAGACGTCCGATGCCGCCCGCCCGCCGGTGGTGCACACCGACGACCTGCTCGACGGGTGGGACGACCAGCTCACCTTCTGGCACCGGCTGGAGGAGCAGGTGCTGACGCCGGTACGGGCCGGCCGGGCCGGTGCCTACCGCCGCTACGACTGGACGCGGCGGAGCTTCCTGCCCGCCCCGGTGCCGGTGCCGGTGGCGCCGGTGCTGATCGTGGAGGGGGTCAGCGCGGCCCGGGCCGCCGCCGTGGCGGACCTGACCCTGGCGGTCTTCGTCACCGCACCGCAGCCGTTGCGACTGACCCGGGCGGTCACCCGCGACGGTCCGGGGATCCTGCCGGAGCTGCGTCGCTGGCACGTCACCGAGCGCGCCCACTTCGCCGCCGACGGCACCGAGGCTCGCGCCGACCTGGTCGTCGACGGTGCCCCCGACCTGCCGCACCACCCGGCGGACTACTACTGCCGGGTCGTGTCGGGGCGGGGACGCGATGCTGGTCACGCCGTCCGGTAAGGCCGGCATACGATGCCGGTCATGACCACACCGATCATGAACGAGTCCGAGCTGCGGGAGGCCGTGGCGCGGGAGCTGCCCGGCGTACGCGCCGACCTGGAGCGTCTCGTCCGCATTCCCGGCATCGCCTTCGAAGGCTTCGACCACGCGCACCTGGAGCGTTCCGCTGAGGCGGTCGCCGAGTTGCTGCGCGGCTGTGGCCTCGACGTGGAGGTGGCTCGGGCCGGTGGTCAGCCCGCGGTCATCGGCTGGAAGGCGGCACCACCCGATGCCCCGACCGTCATGCTCTACGCCCACCACGATGTGCAGCCGATCGGCGATCCGGCGTTGTGGGAATCCGACCCGTTCGAGCCGGTGGAGCGGGACGGCCGGCTGTACGGGCGGGGCGCCGCCGACGACAAGGCCGGCATCATGGCGCACATCGCGGCGTTGCGCGCCTTCGGTGACCGGCTGCCGGTCGGCGTGATCGTCTTCGTCGAGGGGGAGGAGGAGTACGGATCCGACTCGCTGGAGCAGCTGCTCACCGAACACCGGGACAAGCTCTCCGCCGACGTCATCGTGATCGCCGACTCGACCAACTGGGATGTCGGCGTACCGGCGCTCACCACGTCGTTGCGTGGCATCGTCAACTGCTTCGTCGAGGTCCGCACCCTGGACCACGCCGTGCACAGCGGCATGTTCGGCGGTGCCGTACCGGACGCGCTCACCACCCTGGTCCGGCTGCTGGCCACGCTGCATGACGACGCCGGGAACGTGGCGGTGTCGGGGCTGGTCGGTCGCGAGGCGGCCCGTGTCGACTACCCCGAGGACCGGTTCCGGGCCGAGGCCGGGCTGATCGAGGGCGTGCAGTTGTTCGGCACCGGCCGGATCACCGACCGGCTCTGGACCAAGCCGGCGCTCGCCGTGCTCGGCATCGACGCTCCGGCCACCGGCGAGGCGCCGAACGCACTGGTCCCGACGGCCAAGGCCAAACTGAGCGTACGGCTGGCGCCGGGCGACGAACCGAAGCGGGCGTACGCGGCGCTCCGTGACCACCTGGAGAAGTACGCGCCGTGGGGCGCGAAGGTCGCGGTGACCATCGAGCATGACGGGGCTCCCTGCGTCATCGACGCCAGCGGACCGATGTTCGACGCGGCCCGGTCGGCCTTCCGTGCCGCCTGGGACGGCACCGACGCGGTGGAGATCGGGGTCGGCGGCTCCATCCCGTTCATCGCCACCTTCCAGGAGATGTTCCCGCAGGCGGCGATCCTGGTGACCGGGGTGGAGGACCCGCACGCCCGGGCCCACGGGCCGAACGAGAGCCTGCACCTCGGCGAGTTCGCCCGGGTCTGCCTCGCTGAGGCGTTGTTGCTGGCCAGGGTGGCCGAGGTGGGTCGCGGATGAACCCGTAACTTCGCACCTGCGGTGGCCGTTTCCGGTGTGTCGGACGCGGGGCTGTTGTAGCCTCTCGAACATGTGTACGAACGAGGTTCTGGCCCGCCTGGAGGCCGCCGTCATCGCTCTGGGGGACGTCGATGTCTCCGCGTGGCCCGACGACACGCTCAAGGAACAGCTCGGCGAGCTGTCCGCCGCCCTGGTCGCCCTGGATGCGTCGCTGTCCCGCATCGCCGACGGGGTTCGCGCGCGGGGGCTACGGATTGAGGAACCGGTGCCGGCCTGACGGTAGTCGTCGGAGCCGGACGCGC
The DNA here is from genome assembly GCF_016863535.1 of Micromonospora lutea. Lineage (GTDB taxonomy): Bacteria > Actinomycetota > Actinomycetes > Mycobacteriales > Micromonosporaceae > Micromonospora > Micromonospora lutea. The sequence goes on along the minus strand of NZ_BOPB01000032.1, from coordinate 10,089 downwards.
CGCCCATTGTTAGAAGGGCCCCCTCCTGTACATCAGGCGTTAATAGGGGGCCCTTCCTTGCACTCCTGGCAGGATGAGGGTGTGCGGTTCCTGGACCTGGCTGCCACCTCCGCGGCCGTCGGCGCCACCAGTGGCCGTCGGGCCAAGGTGGAACTGCTCGCCGCCGCCCTGCGCCGGCTCGACCCGCCCGAGGTGGCGGCGGGCTCCGGTTGGCTCGCCGGTGAGCTGCGCCAGCGGCAGACCGGTGTCGGCTGGGCCAGTCTGCGCGACCTGCCTCCGCCAGCGGCTGAGTCGACGCTGACCGTGTCGGCGGTCGACGCCGCGATCGACGAGATCGCCGCCGTGCACGGCACGGGTTCCCAGGCGCGCCGGCGCACCCTGGTGCACCGGCTCTACGCGGCTGCCACCGCCGACGAGCAGCGCCTGCTGACCGGGCTGTTCCTCGGTGAGCTGCGGCACGGTGCCCAGGCCGGGCTGCTCGCCGACGCGATCGCCCGGGCTGCCGGCGTTCCCGTCGCCGCCGTACGCCGAGCGCTGCTGCTTGCTGGCGACCTGCGGGCGGTGGCGGTGGCTGCCCTCGACGGTGGCGCCGCGGCGCTGGCCGAGTTCGGGTTACGGGTGGGCCGGCCCCTCGCGCCGATGCTGGCGCAGAGCGCGTCCACCGTCGACGAGGCGTTGGCCGCCACCGGACTGCCCGCGGTGGTCGACGTGAAGCTCGACGGCATCCGCATCCAGGTGCACCGCAGCGGTTCCGACATCGCCGTGTTCTCTCGCAGCCTCGACGAGATCACCGCCCGGGTGCCCGAGGTGGTCGCCGCCGTGCGGAGCCTGCCCGCGCGGGAGATCGTCCTCGACGGGGAGGCCATCGGGCTGGACGCCACCGGTCGGCCGTTGCCGTTCCAGCAGACGTCCAGTGCCGCAGCCCGGCGGGCCGGAGTCGGTCCCGCTGCGGGGGCAGCGGTCGCGCCGGCGGTACGAGCCGCCGCCGAACAGACCGGCACGACCGTGCTCACGCCGTACTTCTTCGATTTGCTTCACCTCGACGGGGTGGATCTGATCGACCTGCCGGGCCGAGAACGTTGGGCGGCGCTGAGCGGCACGGCTGATGCGTCTCTGCTGGTCGGGCGGCTGGAGGTGGACGACCCGGAGCGGGCCGGCGAGGCCTTCGCCGAGGCGCTCGACGCCGGCCAGGAGGGTGTGGTGGTCAAGGCACCTGACGCGCCTTACGACGCCGGGCGGCGCGGTGCCGCCTGGGTCAAGGTCAAGCCCCGGCACACCCTCGACCTGGTGGTGCTCGCCGTGGAGTGGGGCAGCGGTCGTCGCACCGGATGGTTGTCGAATCTGCACCTGGGCGCCCGCGACCCGGACGCCGGCGGGTTCGTGATGCTCGGCAAGACCTTCAAGGGGCTGACCGACGAGCTCCTGCGTTGGCAGACCGAGCGTTTCCTCGGCCTCGCGGTGGATCGCGGGGACTGGGTGGTCCGGGTCCGACCCGAGCAGGTCGTGGAGATCGCATTCGACGGTGTGCAGAGCAGTTCGCGCTACCCCGGCGGGGTCGCGTTGCGATTCGCCCGGGTGGTTCGCTACCGGGACGACAAGACGGCAGCCGAGGCCGACACCATCGACGCCGTCCGGGCGATCCACGCAGGCCGCCCAACCGGGTGAGCCCGTCAGGTGGCGGCTGGCGTATCGGAGTCGGCGGCCCGGTCACGGGGGCGTTCGTCGACCACCCCGGCGAGCCGGCGGGCCTCGCGGCGGGCGATCCAGCCGTAGCCGACCAGGGTCATCGCAGCGAAGATCCACCACTGTACGACGTAACCGAGGTTCTGCCAGTTGTTGGCGTGGCCGATCGACACCGCCCGGAACACCGGGTCGGCTGCCGGCGTCTGTTCGTCCAGCAGCACGTACCCGCCGTGCACCGGATACGGCAGCTCACCCGCGAGCTGGGGAACGGAGACCCGGCGGCTTTCCACCCGGCCGTCGCGTCGGGACACCTTGGCGTCGCCGCTCTCGCTCGCGTGCACCCGGCCCTCGACGGTCACGTCACCTGCCGGTGCCGGTGGCACGTCCGGCTGAGCCAGCGCCCCACCCGGTGCGGGTGGGATCCAGCCCCGATCCACCAGGACGGCAGTGCCATCGGCGAGCACCAGCGGGGTGACCACCTCGAAGCCGACCCGGCTGTCGACCGTGCGGCCCCGCACCAGGATGACGTTGTCCGTGTCGTACCGGCCGGTGACGGTGACCCGGGTGAAGGTCCGCTCCTGCGTCGGTGGCGCACCGACCGTGCCGGGACCACCGCTCGGCGCGGGCAGCGCCTCCCGCAGCGGCACCGGGTCCATCCGCAGGCCGGCGTCGATGCGCTCGTTGACCGCGGTTCGACCGTGGTAGCGGTCCAGCTGCCAGTTGCCGAGCAGCACCATCACCGTGGCGGCAGCCAGGGCCAGCACGAAAAGGCCCAGCCAGCGCGGCGTCAGCAGGAACCGGTACACGCCACGAGGTTACCCGTGTGACCGCCGCCACTGCGCCGAGCCGTCGCCGTACCCCCTCGGCGTGGCCGCCACGGGCTGCCGCAGGCAGTGGCCCTGTCGGAACCGGACGGTGGGCGTCGCGCCGTGGCGGAGCGTACCGGTGTCGGGGCGGTCCGCCACCGACCCGGCTGACCTGGACGGGACGCCGGTGGCGAGGGGTGCCTCTGTGGCCTCCGGTTCAGCTATCGTCACGCGGGCGGAGCGCGCCGACGGTCGGCACGCCGACCGCTCGCGAGGAGTCGATGATGACCGTCGTGCCGCGTCTGGTGCTCAGTGCCCCCTCCTCCGGACACGGCAAGAACGCGTTGGCGATCGGCCTGCTCGCCGCGTTCGCCGACCGGGGTCTCGACGTGGCGGGCTTCAAGGTGGGGCCGGACCAGGTGGATGCGGCGTACCTCGGGCTCGCCAGCGGTCGGCCGGGCCGCACGCTGGATCCGCGGTTGGTGGGTGTCGAACGCGTCGCCCCGCTGCTGCTGCACGGCGCGGCCGGTACGGACCTTGCCGTGGTGCAGGGCAGCATGGGGTTGTACGACAGTCTGACCGGCCGCAGCGAGACCGAGTCGACCGCGGCCATCGCCACCGTGCTGCGCAGCCCGGTGGTGCTGGTGGTCGACGTCGCCGCGATGGGCCAGTCGGTGGCCGCCCTGGTGCACGGCTTCCGGGCGTACGACGAGCAGCTGTGGATCGGCGGTGTGATCCTCAACCGGGTCGCCTCCGCCCGGCACGAGGCGCTGCTGCGCGAGGCGCTCGACGACATCGGCATCCCGGTCTACGGCGCGCTGCGCCGTCAGGATCTGCCCTCCGTGCTGCCGTCCCGGCGGCACGGGGTGGTTCCGGTGCTCGAAGGTGCCGGTGAGGCCACCCGAGCGGTCCGACGGTTGGGTGAGGCGGTGACCGCGACGGTCGACCTGGAGCGGCTACTCGGGCTGGCCCGCTCGGCACCGACGCTGGAAATGCAGCCGTGGTCGCCACTGGGTGCCGGCGAGGTGGCCGCGCCGCTGCCGGCTGGTGCCGCTCGCCCGGTGGTGGCGCTGGTGGGCGGGCCGGGCGGCAGCTTCAGCCACGCCGAGACGGGCGAGCTGCTGCGAGCTGCCGGCGCGGAGGTGGTCATGCTCGACCCGTTCACCGATGAGGTGTTGCCGGCCGGCACCCGCGCTCTGGTGGTCGGCGGAGCCCTCCCCGAATCGTACGCGGAGCAGCTTTCCGCCAACCGGCGGCTCTGCATCGCGGTCGCCGAGTTGGCCCGCACCGGCCGACCGGTCGTCGCGGAGGGTGCCGGTCTGCTCTGGCTGGCCCGGGAGTTGGACGGGTTGCCGATGTGCGGGGTGATCGACGCGATCGGCAGCCTCCGGGACGGGTTGGTGGTCGGCTACCGGGAGGCGATCGCCCAGGGCGACAGTGTGGTCGCGGTTCGGGGCGAGGTGGTGACCGGGCACAAGGAGCACCGGGCGGTTCTCACCCCCCGGGGTGGGCAGCGGCCGGCGTGGAGCTGGCCGGGCGGCGCCCCGGAGGGATTCATCTGGCGGGGTGTGCACGCCTCCCAGCTTGTTCCGCACTGGGCCGCGCACCCGCGGATCGCGACGCGGCTGGTGGCCGCCGCTGCGGCCGAGCCGGCCACGGCCCCGGTCGGGGTCGGCGGCGGTGTCCCGGCCGGGCCGGCGGGTGTCGCCCTGGGCGATCCGGCGGGTGCGGTGGCTTCCGGGCCGGCCGGTGGGCCGCCAGCCTGATCGTCAACCGACGATCCGATCCGACGGTGGGACGAAGTCCCGAACGGGTCTGCCCTTCAGGGCGTCCCGGAGGGTGTTCGCCACCGCCGCGATCGGGATCTGCGACTGGCCGTCACCCACCGCGTTGAAGGGATTGTCGGGGTCGGAGATGAAGCTGGCGGCCGCCAGTTCCGGCGTGTAACCGACGAACCAGGCCGATCGGGTGCTGTCCGTGGTACCGGTCTTGCCGGCGACCGGGCGACCCACCGTGCCGCGCACGCTGTCCGCCGTGGACCAGCCGCCGCAACTGCCCTTGGCCGGGGTGTCGCCGGTGGGGCAGCGGGCGGCGTCGGTGGCGGCACGCGCCGCGTCGGCGTTGACCACCTGGCGGCAGCGCGGCTTGGCGACCTCTCGTTCGATGCCACCCGGCGTGGTGTACACGGCCGGGGTGCCGTCCCGGTTGTAGATGGCGTTGACGGGCAGCGCCTCGCAGTAGCGCCCGTCGGCGGCGACCGCCGCGTAGGCGTTGGCCATCTCCAGCGGGGTGGCGTCGGACACGCCCAGGGTGAAGGCGCCCCACTTGTTGGCCTTGGCCGGGGAGGCATGGTCCCGGTCCACGTCGGTACGCCAGCGCAGCCCCAACTGCTCGGCGAGCCGGACGGCCCGTTCCGCCCCGACCTGTTCCTCCAGCCAGACAAAGTAGGTGTTCACCGACTTACCGAAACCGGACCACATGGTCTGGGTGCCGCTCATCGCGCCGCTGGCGTTGGAGGGCTGCCAACCGTCGTAGACCTCGGAGCGGTAGCTGTGCGGCGCATTGAAGACGGTGTTCAGTGGCATGCCCGCGTCGAGAGCGGCCAGCATGGGAAACATCTTGAATGTCGATCCCGCCTGGTATCCGGGCAGGTCGCCGCCGCCCATCAGCGGCGCCACCGTGTTCGGGTAGTTGGCCTTCACGTCGGGGCCGGCTTCGGGATTGGAGCTGAGCGGGTTCTCGTCCAGGCTCAACGAGTACCTGCGGTTCACGGCCATCGCCTTGACCCGCCCGGTGCCCGGCTCGGAGACCACGATGCCGTTGGCGAACGGGCTGCCGGTGTTGCCCTCGGTGCCGACGTTCTTCTCCGCCGCCGTCTGGATCTTCGGGTCCATGCTGAGCACGATCCGATAGCCGCCCCGGCGCAGCTTGTCCAACCGTTGGAGCCGGTTGTCCCCGAACGCCGGCTGGGCGCTCCACCAGTTCTTCAGGTAGTCGCAGAGAAAGCCCCAGCTGTTCCATTTGTCGGGCACCGCGGCGCAGTCGTTGGGCGGGTAGGTCAGCCGCAGCCTGATCGGCTCGCTCTTCGCCGCCTGGGCCGAGTCCGGCGAGAGGTAGCCGAGGCGCGCCATGTTGTCGAGCACGTAGTTGCGCCGGGCGGTGGCGTCCTTCTGGTCGGAGCTGGCCGGGTCGTACTGGGAGGGCGACTTGACCAGCCCGGCGAGGGTGGCCGCCTCCACCGCGGTCAGCTCCTTGGGCGTCTTCGAGAAGAAGATCTCGCTGGCGGCGTAGATGCCGTACGCGCGGTGCCCGAAGTACGCCGAGTTGAGATAACGCTCCAGGATCTCCTCCTTGCTCAACTCCTTCTCCAGGTCGACCGACATGCGCATCTCTTTGACCTTGCGCATCGGGGTCTGCGCGGTGGCTTCCTGCACCTCTCGCGGTGTGGTGGCGCTGTCCCGCAGCGCCATCCGGACGTACTGCATGGTGAGGGTGGAAGCGCCCTGGGAGACCCCGCTGGAGCGGGCGTTCGCCACGAAGGCGCGGGCAACGCCCTTCGGGTCCACCCCGTGGTGCTGGTAGAAGCGGTTGTCCTCGGCGGCCACGATGGCCTGCTGCATGTTGGGCGAGATGTCCGCCAGCTTGGTGTACTGCCGGTACTCCTCGAAGAACATGGTCAGCACGGTCTTGCCGTCGGGCGCGTACAGGTAGGAGGTCTCGGCGGGTAGGGCGGTGGTCAGCAGGCGGGTCTTGCTCTCCACGGCGTGCGCGGTGGCCTTGGCACCGATTCCGGTCACCGCGACGGCCGGGTACGCGGCGGCGGCGACGACGATACCGGCGATCAGCCCGGCACGGAGCAGAGGAACGAGACGACCAGCGGCAGCAAGGGGTCGATTGCTCACACCGCCAAGTTATGACATTTCCGATTCGTCCATGAGAAATACTCATGAAGTGACCGGTGGTGATGCGGCCCACCCTCCGGGTTGCTGTCCCGAGCGCCGCCTTCCCGGCAGGATCGCGGTCATGCACGGTCAGTCGACCACGACGTCCGGCGTGTTGCCGGCCGAGCCGGATCTCGCCCACCACGGTGACGCCGAGGTCACTGCGGACCTGGTCGACCTCGCCGTCAACGTGCGGCGCGCACCGCTGCCACCCTGGTTGGCCGAGCCGATCAGGGCCTCGCTGGCCGACCTCGCCGCGTACCCGGACCCCCGCCCGGCTCGTGCCGCGGTCGCCGCCCGGCACCGCCGGCCGCCGGAGGAAGTGCTGCTCACCGCCGGGGCCGCCGAGGGGTTCGTGCTGCTGGCCCAGGCGCTGCGCGGGCTGCGACGGCCAGTGGTGGTGCACCCGCAGTTCACCGAGCCGGAGGCCGCGCTGCGGGCTGCCGGGCACACCGTGCGCCGGGTGCTGCTCGACGAGGCGGACGGCTTCCGACTCCACCCGGACCGGATACCCGCCGACGCTGACCTGGTCATGATCGGCAATCCGACCAACCCCACCTCCGTGCTGCATCCCGCCGCCGACATCGCCGCCCTGGCCCGCCCTGGCCGGGTGCTCGTGGTCGACGAGGCGTTCGCGGACACCACCGCCACGCCCGGGACAGCCGCTGAGCCCGAGTCACTGGCCGCCCGTCGGGATCTGCCCGGGCTGCTGGTCGTCCGCAGCCTCACCAAGACCTGGGGACTGGCCGGGCTGCGGATCGGTTACCTGCTCGGCGAGGCCGCCCTGCTGCGCCGGTTGGCCGCCGTACAGCCGCTCTGGGCGGTCTCCACCCCGGCCCTGGCCGCCGCCGCGGCCTGCGCCGGCCCCGAGGCTGCCCGGGCCGAACGCACCATCGCCGCGCAGCTCGAGGCCGACCGCGAACACCTGGTCGCCCGGCTCAAGACCCTCCCGGGCGTACGCGTGGCCGGCCGACCGGCCAGCGCCTTCGTGCTGGTCCGGATCTCCGGTGCCGACCGGATCCGCGACCTGCTGCGGGAGCGTGGCTGGGCGGTACGCCGGGGCGACACGTTTCCGGGACTCGGCGTCGACTGGCTACGGATCGCAGTTCGGGACCGGGTGACCACCGACGCGTTCATCGAGGCGCTGGCCGAGATCATGGAGGCATGATGCTGGAAGACACCATCGCGGCAGTCGGCCCGCCCGACGAGGCGGCGATGACCGCCGCGCGGCAGTTGCAGGCACGGCTGACCAAGCCGGCCGGCTCTCTCGGCGACCTGGAGGAGTTGTCCGTCCGCCTCGCCGGTCTGGCCGGCAGCTGTCCGCCACCGGTGCCCGGCTCGGCGGCGGTGGCGATCTTCGCCGGCGATCACGGCGTACACGCCCAGCGGGTCAGTCCCTGGCCACAAGAGGTCACCGGGCAGATGGTCGGCAACTTCCTGGCCGGTGGAGCGGTGGTCAACGCCTTTGCCCGGCAGGCGGGGGCCTCGATGACGGTGATCGACGTCGGGGTGGCCAGCCCACTGCCCGTTGCCGACCCGGTGAACGCGGTCGGCGTCGGCGACCCGGACGGTGCGCTCGGCCGCGCGACCGGGTCAGGCATACCCCGGCTGATCAGCGCGCCCATCCGTCGCGGTACCCGGGACATGACCGTCACGGCCGCGCTGACCCGGGAAGAGGCGCGAGCAGCGGTCGAGGTCGGTATCGACATCGCTGGCGAACTGATCGCCGCCGGGGCCGGAATTCTGCTCACCGGCGACATGGGAATCGCCAACACCACCCCGGCCGCCGCCCTCATCGCCGCCTTCACCGGCGTGGACGCCGCCGAGGCGACCGGCCGGGGCACCGGCGTCGACGATCCGACCTACCAGCACAAGATCGAGGTGGTCCGGGCCGCACTGCGCCGGCACAGCCCCGATCCGGCGGACCCGCTCGGAGTACTGGCCGCCGTCGGGGGGCTGGAACACGCCGCGTTGACCGGGTTCGTGCTCGGTGCTGCCGCGCGCCGCGTACCGGTGCTGCTGGACGGGGTGATCGCCGGCTCCGCCGCGCTCGCCGCCGCAGCCTTCGCGCCGGACTGCGTCGCGGCCATCGTCGCCGGTCACCGCTCCGCCGAGCCCGGTGCGGCGGTCGCGCTGCGCCAACTCGGCCTCACCCCCCTGATCGACCTCGGCCTGCGGCTCGGCGAGGGCACCGGCGCGCTGCTGGCCCTACCCGTGGTCACCGGCGCGGTCCGGGTACTGCACGAGGTGGCGACCTTCGACTCCGCCGGGGTGGCCGAGAAGTGAGCGAGCGAACCACCGGGTTCAGCAGCGTGGCGCCCCGCGCCACCGGTGAGCGAAGCGTGGCAGCGGCGTGAGCGCCAACGCGTACCCCCTCGGGCTCCGGCTGGCCGGCCTCCGCGTGGTCGTGGTCGGTGGAGGAACGGTCGCCACGCGGCGAGTCCCGGCGTTGCTCGACGCTGACGCGGACGTACTGCTGGTGGCACCGGAACTCACCCCGGCGCTGCGCGCGCACGTCGACGCCGGACGGTTGCGGTGGGTGCCGCGCCGGTTCGCTGCCGACGATCTCGACGGTGCCTGGTTGGTGCAGGTCGCCATCGACGACCCGGCTGCGGCGGCGGAGGTCAGCGCCGCCGCCGCGGCACGTCGGATCTTCTGCGTACGCGCCGACGACCGGAACGCGGCGACGGCCTGGACCCCGGCGGTCACTCGCTACGGTCCGGTCACCGTGGCGGTGCATGGCGGCGGTGACCCCCGCCGCGCGGTGAGCGTCCGCGACGCCGTCCGGACCCTCCTGCAGGGCAGGACGGGACCGCTGTTGACGGATCCGGTCATCCAGGCGTCCCTGCGCACCCCGCGTAGCGGCACCGGCCAGGTCTTCCTGGTCGGCGCCGGACCCGGCGACCCGGAACTGGTCACCCTCAAAGGATGGCGGCTGCTCAGCGAGGCCGACGTGGTGGTCGCCGACCGGCTGGTGCCCGGACTGCTCCTCGACGAGCTACGCACCGGCGTGGAACTGGTGGACGCCTCCAAGATCCCCTATGGCCCGTCCCGGACCCAGGAGGAGATCAATCGGATCCTGGTGGACCGGGCGTTGGCGGGCGCGTCCGTGGTCCGGCTCAAGGGCGGTGACCCGTACGTCTTCGGTCGGGGTGGAGAGGAACTGCTCGCCTGCACGGCGGCCGGAGTACCGGTCACGGTGGTGCCCGGGGTGACCAGCTCGATCGCCGCGCCGGCCGCAGCAGGCATCCCGGTCACCCACCGATCGGTGGCGCACGAGTTCACCGTGGTGTCCGGACACGTCGCACCGGAGTCGCCGCACTCCCTCGTCCGCTGGGAAGCCCTGGCCCGTCTACGCGGCACGCTGGTGATCCTGATGGGCCTGAAGAACCTACCGTCGATCACCAACACGCTGGTGGCGCACGGGCGGGAGGCCGGGACGCCGGCTGCGGTGGTGCAGGAGGCCACCACCGGCGGTCAGCGGATCGTCCGCTCGACCCTCGGTGAGGTGGCTGACGCGGTGACCGCCGCAGGGCTGCGTCCGCCGGCCGTGGTCGTGGTCGGTGACGTCGTCGAGGCACTGGAGTCGGCTGAGCTGTCCTGATCGGCTTGCGTGGTTGCGGCTCTCGGGCCGGGGCGACGGTGCGTGGTTCGTGAGT
>NZ_BOPB01000031.1 GCF_016863535.1 Micromonospora lutea | reverse complement strand
ACCCCGCCCACCACACCGCACCGCCACCCGATCAGGAAAACGACTTACCGTCTCCCCAAACGCCGCCACCAAACTCCGCGCCCGCCCCACCGACGACACCGTCTGGATGTGATCGTTCATCGTGCTGCCTCCTCGATCTGCGGCGGGGCACCGGGCGTGGCGATCTCGCTGAGGGCCGACTGGAACTCCGCCACGATCCGCGCGGCGGTGGCGGCGTCGATGCGCTCCTGCTGGTAGACGAGACGGAAGACCAAGCGGTCGGTGTGCCGGGAGCCGTACAGGCTGACGGTGAAGGCCACGTCGCGCGGGGGGACGTCGACCACCGACGCCTCGACCTCTCCGAGCCGTTGCCGGCAGCCGCTCGATGGAATCGAGAAGCCGTCGTCGAGCAGCCCGTCCGCTGACTGCTGAAAGGTCAACGTGGCCTGGAAGAGGGGTGTCTGCCCGTGCCGCTCCGGGCTGAGTGCCTTGACGAGCCGGGCGAACGGCAGGTCGGCATCGGCCAGGGCGTTGCGCAGTTCGACTCGGCTGCGGTCCTCGATCTGCTCCAGCCGCTCCTCGCCGTCGAAGTGACCGGCCAGAGGCAACATGTTGACCAGGTAGCCGACCGTGTCGGCGAAGCGCCAGTCGTCCCGGCCATGATGCGGGGTACCGATGACCACCCGCTGTTCACCGGTGATCCGGTGCAGGGCTCTGAGGTACGCCGCGACGAGGGTGACGAACGGCGTGTGTCCACGGCGTTGGGCTCGCCGGTAGAGGTCAGCGGCCCCGGCAACGTCGAAGTCGATGATCGCAGCGGGGTTCCGACCCGGTGTCGTTCCCGTTCGTCCGGTCGGAAAGAGAAGGTGATCACGCAGGGGGCGCCAGCGGTCGGCGAGGGCGGTGACCCTGCGCTGGGCCGACTCGTGCGCCATCCGGTCGGACAGCCACCGTTGCCGTTGCAGGATGTCGCCCCGCTCCGTCACCGGCAGCTCTCCGCCCAGGCGCACTCCGGGCAGCTCGGAAAGGATTTCCATGACGATCACCCGCATCGACCAGTGGTCGACGATCGCGTGATGGCAGACGAGCGCGAAGATGGTGGCTTCCGGCGTCAGCACGGCGGCGGCCCGGATCAGTGGTCCGTCGGTGAGCGAGAACCTGCGGTCGGCCACCTCCCGCAGGAAGGCGTCGGCCGGGTCACCCGCATCGGTGAGCGTCACCTGCGACCAGTCGAACCGGGGGGCGTCCCGGACGATCTGCACACCGTCGCCGGGCGCGCCGAGCACCGTGCGCAGCGCCTGGTGCCGGGCGACCGTCGCCGACACCGCGGTACGCAGCAGGTCCGCCTCGTAGCGACGGGACAGGCGGACGGCGGTGGTGAGGTTGTGCGCCGTGTCCTGCGGATGGAACTCGTCGTAGAACTGCATCTGCACCTGGCCGTCGGCGGCCGGCGCGGTGCGCTGCGTGGATCCGCTCGGCGTCTCCTGCTGCGCCGGCTCCGGGGGCTGCCCGGTGAGCACCACCACGGATTCGACCACCTCGTCGAGGGTGCGGTCGCTGGTGAAGAGCCGACTGTCCAGGGGACGGTCGAGCAGTTGCTCACACCGCACCTTCACCGTGGCGGTGCGCAGCGAGTCCAACCCCAGGGCCGCCAGCGGCCGGGCCCAGTCCGACGGCGTCAGGTGCTGTCCGGCGTCGGTGACCAGCGCGGTCAGCAGCTGACGTACGACCTGTCGCCGGGTGTCCCCGTCCCGCAGGTGCAGTCCGTCGAGCTGGTCGGCGGTGGGCGTCGTCGGGCGAGACGGTCGGTTTTCTCCGTGCGTCAGGACTCGGAGCCGTCCGGTGAGGTGACGGGTCCGGGTCTCGGCCCGTCGGATCTTCCCACTCGACGTCTTGGGTAGGGAGCCGGGATAGGCCAGCACCACCTCGGCCAGTTGGAGGTCGCACTCGACGCCGACGGCGCGCCGCACCTCCGCAACCACCTCGGCCACCGCCGCCGGATCCCGTAGGCGCGTCAGCGACGCCCTGGCGACCTCGGCGACCAGGACCACCGGTGCGGCGCTGGGGTCCGGATGGAAAGCCGCCGCGGAACCGCCGCGCAGGTCGGCGCAGGCGCTCAGGGCGACCGTCTCGACATCGTGGGGGTAGAAGTTCCGTCCGGCCACGATCAGCAGGTCCTTGCTCCGGCTGACCGGGTAGAGCTCGCCCTGCCAACGAAAACCGAGATCGCCGGTACGCAGATAGTGCCCTTCGCGTCCGTGCACCTCGGCGTGGAAGGCTTCCCGGGTGGCTGTCCCGTCGTCCCAGTAACCCTGGGCCACGCCCGGACCGCGCACACAGATCTCCCCGATCTCGCCGTCGGGCACGACCCGGTTGTCCGCGCCCCGGATGACGATCTCGGTGTGCCGGGCCGGATACCCCGACGAGACGATGCGGGTGCCGTCACCAGTCGTCTCCTCCGGCAGCTCGACCAGCCGGCCCTGCGCCAACTCGCGGCGGCTGACGTACCGGGACCGGTAACCGGCCTGCGGCTCGGCCCCGGAGACGAAGAGGGTGGCCTCGGCCAGCCCATAGCAGGGGAAGAAGGCGTTGCGGTCGAAGCCGTGCGCCCCGTAGTACGTCGCGAAGTCACCCATGGTCCGGGCGCGTACGGGTTCGGCGCCGTTGAACGCGATCCGCCACCGTCGCAGGTCCACGTCGGCGAGTCGGGCCTGGTCGTAACGGTCGACGAGCAGTTGGTAGGCGAAGTTCGGGCCACCGGAGCAGGTGGCACCGAACCGGTCCATGGCCAGTGGCCACATCATCGGGTCGTGGATGAAGGCGAAGGTGTCCAGCAACACCGAGGGAATTCCACGGTAGACCGGCAGCAGGGCCGTGCCGATCAGCCCCATGTCGTGGTACATCGGCAGCCAGCTCAGGACGACGTCGTCGGGGCGGATACCGAAGCCCTCGGCGATCGCTTCCTCGTTCTGTACCAGGTTGCGGTGGCTGACCATCACACCTTTCGGATGGCCCGTCGAGCCGGAGGTGTACTGCAGGAAGGCCAGCCCTTCGCCGGTGGGCGCAGACCTCGCGAGGGTCACCCCCCCGCTGCCGTGTTCCTGGTTCACGAGGGACTTGAGCGGGTGGATCCGCATCGACGCGGTGGCGTCCCCGCCGACGACGTCGGTCAACTGCTCGACGAACAGGTCCGTGGTGACCGCGTGCGCGGGGCGGCAACTGCGCACGACGCTCTCGATCCGGTCGAGCCGCGCCCCCGGGCGGGGCGGATAGAGCGGTACGGCGACCACGTCGCCGTAGAGACAGCCGAGGAACGCGATCAGGAAGTCGAGGCCGGGCGGGAGGATCAGCAGGACCCGGTCTCCGGGCCGCGTCGAGTTCCGCAGCGACACCGCGACGCGGAGCGCGTGTTCCTCGAGCTGTGCGTAGGTGAGCTGCTCGACCGCGCCACCGGCCTGCACGAACGTGAACGCCACGGCGTCCGGACGTTGCCGCGCCCAGTGGCTGAGTGCGGCAGGGATCGACGGAAATTCGGCGACGCTTGTCATCTCGACCCTCCTGGTACAGCAGCCAACGGGTATGGCCATTTGTCAGCGCTGAGCGGCCGTGCGGACGACGGTGGCTGCCCGCTGTGCGTCCGGTCCGCTGACACCCCCGTGAAAGACCGCCCGTACCCAGCCGGCTTCGAGCTCAAGGAGACCTACTCCCCCGTCGGCGCAGTGCCGCAGGAACGACGCGTGACTGTCGACGCCCACGACGCGGAAGAACACGATGTTGGTCCGGGGCGCGCCATGGCGCAGTTCCAGCGCGTCGCAGTCCTCGACCTGTGCGGCGAAGGTGGCCGCGTGCTGATGGTCGCGTCGCAGTCGCGGCTCGACGTCGTCAAGTGCGAGGAGACCGGCGGCCGCGAGCAGACCGGCCTGGCGCATGCCGCCACCGAGCATCTTGCGGATCCGGTGGGCTTGTTCGATCATCCCGACGCTGCCGGCGAGGATCGAGCCGACCGGTGCCCCCAGCCCTTTGGAGAGGCAGAACTGTACCGAGTCGGCGAACCCGGTGATCTCCCGCACCGGGACGCCGAGCGCCACCGCGGCGTTGAAGACCCGCGCGCCGTCCAGGTGCAGGCGCAGACCGTGCTCCGTGGTGAGATCCCGCAGGTGCTTGAGGTAGTCCAGCTCCAACGGGACGCCGCCGGCCATGTTGTGGGTGTTCTCCACGCAGAGCAGGGCGGGCAGGGCGAACTGCGGATCCTTGCGGTCCAGGGCCAGCTCTGCCGCCAACCGGCCGGGGTCGAGCGTGCCGTCGGGCAGGTTCGGCACCGGACGCAGCACCGTGGCACCGAGCACGGACGGCCCGCCGGCCTCGAAGAGGTACAGGTCGCTGCGGTCTCCGACGATCACCGCCCGCCCCCGGGCCGCCTGGGCCATGACCGCACAGAGGTTGGCCATGGTGCCGCTCGGCACGAACAGCGCCGCCGGTTGGCCGGTCAGCTCCGCGGCCCGTTGCTCCAACGCCCGCACCGTCGGGTCCTCGCCGTAGACGTCGTCGCCGACGGCGGCCTCGGCCACTGCCTGACGCATCCTCGCGTCCGGCACGGTGAAGGTGTCGCTGCGCAACTCAATCACTGCCGGCCACTCCGTTCCCCGATTGGTCAGCGAGCCGTACCGTCAGATGGCCCAGTGCCGCGTCGGCCCGCCGAGCGGCCTCCGAACCGGTGCTGGCGGTGGTGACGACCGAGCCGACCCGGTCGGTGAACGATCCGGTCACGGTGACCTGGTCCCCGACCGCCACCCCGATGTTGATCGCGCGGACCGCTGGGGCCCGGCTCGCCCGCTCCACCCCGTCGATCGCGGCCACCCGTCCCTCGCCGGGGGCGAGCAGGAATCGGATCGCGGCGTGTTCGTCGCGCAGCGGACGCAGTTTGGGCAGGTCGCCGCTGGCTCGTGCGATGACGCAGTCCACCAGGTCGATGCCGAGGGCCGCACGCACCAGCTCGGGGATCAGACCACCGGCAAGACGTGGGTTAATCTCGATGATCATCGGACCGTCCTGGCTCAGCCGTAGCTCGGTGTGCGTCGCCCCCCAGGTGAGACCAAGCGCCTGCGACGCGGCGCGGGCGCACTCGGTCAGCGCGGCGACCGCCTCCGGTTCCAGCTCGGCGGGGAAGTCGTGACCGGTCTCGACGAAGTGCGGTGGCGGGCCGAGATGCTTGGCGGTCAGGCCCACCGGCGCACCGTCGAAGAACTCCGCGGAGAACTCGGGCCCGTCGACGAAGCGCTCGACGAGGACTTCCGGCTCCACGGGCAGACCCCGCTCGTTGACCCTGGTCGCGAGCAACCGGGTCGCGTGTTCGACGACCTCGCGGTTGGTACGGCACAGTCGGACCCCCACCGAGCCCGAGCCCCGCACCGGCTTCACCACCACTGGACAGCCGAGTTCGGTCGCGACCGACGTCGCCTCGGCCGCCGTACGGATCACGCGAAAGTCAGGCACGGGTACGCCGGCGGCCAGCAGCGCTTCCCGTTGCAGCCCTTTGTGACGGGCCCGCTCGACGGCGACGGGATCGGGACCGGCAAGACCCATCCGCAGTGCCGCCCGGGCGGCGACCGGGACGAAGTACTCGGAGCTGGAGGTGATGCCGGTGACCGACCCCAGGTGTCGGCAGGCCCCCACCACCGTCTCGACGTCACTGGTGTCGAGTACGAGTGACTCGATCCCGTCCTGGTCGAGGTACGGATACCGAGAGGGGACACGGGCGAGCAGTACCGGACGTAGCCCTCGACTCCGCGCCGCCCGGCAGTAGTGCCGGCCCGTCCCCGTGGTGTTGCTCTCCACGAACACCATCACCCCCGAGGTGTCCACCGATCCTCCTTCTGCTGGTGGGCTGCGGCCCTGCCGGACCGCAGCGCACGCACGGCGCTGTCCAGTTCGGCGCGTGCGGCGGTCAGCCGCGCCGACTCCCGTTGACTCCGGTCGCGCAGAATCCGCAACCGGCCGTACACGTCGTCGTACCCGCGCTGCCAGTCGCCGGGGCCGCCGCCGGCGTCGGCGAGGTTCACCGCGACCGCCGGGTCGGCGACCTTGGCGGCGGCCGGGAATCGCCGCGCTACCCAGTCCGAGCCGATCGGCTCGCCGTCGGCGTCGGCCAGCATCTCCCGGATGGCCGCACCGACCGCGTGGTGCGCGACCCGGAAGGGCATACCGTCGTGCACCAGGCGATTGGCCACCGCCGTGGCCGTGGTGATCCCCTCCACCGCCCGCTGTCGCATCCGCCTGGGGCGTGGCCGGGCCCCGCTGACCAGGACCTGACCCAGCTGTACGACGTCAGTGGCGGCTCGCAGGCCCGGCCAGGCGAGCCCGACCGCCTCGGTGCCGACCTCGATGGAGTTGGTGAAGGGTGCGCCTTTCATCGCGGTGACCGCACCCACCCAGCACGAACTCACCCCTCCCACGGCGGCGGTGACGTGTTCCAACAGAAAGGCGTTGCGTTTCTGCGGCATGGCCGAGCTGCCACCGACGAGGCGGTCGGGAAACTGGATGAAGCCGAACTCCTCGGTACTCCACAGTTGCAGGTCGGTGCCGAGCCTGCTCAGCACGACGGCCACGCCGGTGGCGTTCGCCAGCAGCCGCAGCGACACGTCCCGGCTGGCGATGGCGTCCAGGGCGTGCACCGGTGGTTCCTCGAACCCCAGCAGCGCGGCGACTCGGGCCGGATCGATCGGCAGGTCGCTTCCGGCGACCGCACCGGCACCCATGGGGCACCGGCGTAGTCCGCTGGCCGAGTCCCAGACCGACTCGATCTCCCGGGTCAGCCCGGCCGCGACCCCGGTCAGGTAGTAGCCGTAGGTGATCGGCATCGCCGCCTGATAGTGGGTGTGCACCGGCATCACGACGTCGCGGTACTCACGTGCCCGGCACAGCAGCACCCCGACCAGCCGCGTCGTCTCCTGCAGGAAGGTCAGCAGCCACTCACGCAGCCGGGTGAGGGTGACCGTGGCCTTCATGTCGTTGCGGGACCGTCCGGTGTGCAGAACACCGCCGACGTCCTCGCCGAGTTCTGCGGTGAGGTACTGCTCGTAGGCGAGATACAGCCCTCGCGGCATGCGGGTGGTGGCCAGCGCAGCGAATCGGGTGTCGCGAAGCTGCTCGATCAGCGTCACCAGCGCTACCGCCGCCTCGGGTTCGATCAGCTGCCGCTCGCGGAGCATGACCACGTGTGCCAGGTCCACCAAAGTGGTGCGCTCGAGTTCCTCGGCGATCTCGGCCGGCGTCGGCTCGCCGTAGATCTGCCGCTGCGTCCGCAGGCCGATGGGCTCCTTGATCCGGCCCGTGTCGCTCATCGCGCCGCCATGCTGGCGTTGCCGCGATGTTCGAGGACCTCGTGCAGGCTCCGTCGTCCCCAGTTGAACCAGGACCACTCCGCGTGCTCGGCCAGGGGGTGGCTCGTCTCCACCGGATGGTCCCCGGTCGAGTGGGCCAGGTGCCCCTGTTCGGCCAGCCACCGGTCGTTGTAGACCGTGGACTGGTAGCGGTAGCCCTGGTCAGGCAGCATGACCACGGTCACCGCGTCGGGGTTCGTCCTCGCGGCCTGCTCGGCCACGAGGAAGGCGGCACCGCTGGTCGGCCCCTGGAACACGGCGTGCTCGCGGTGCAGTTTCCGGGTGGCCCGGTAGGCCTGACCGGCGCTGCACCAGTGCACCTGGTCGAACGCGGTGTGGTCGAGGTTGAGCGGGATCAGACTGTTTCCCAAGCCACGCAGGGCGCGCGCTCCGTCGGGCTGACCGAAGAGCACACTGCGGTGCGTGTCCACGCCGATCAGGTGCAATTTGGGATTCACCGACCGGAGAAAGGATGCCGTGCCGCACATGGATCCGCCTGACCCGACCGGTCCGATCAGCATGTCGACCTGTGGCAGGGCCTCGGTGAGCAGCTCCGCCACCAGCGTGTAGGAGCGGGGATTGTCCGGGTTCGTGTACTGCTCGGGGCAGAACGAGTCTTCGTGTTCGGCACGGATCTCTGCGAGTCGCTCCAGTCTCGATCCCTGATAGCCGCCGCTCGTCGCCATGTGCCGGACGATCTCCACCGTCGCACCGAGGTCGGTCAGCCGCCGGTGCAGTTCGTCGTCGATCACCGGGTCGCTGACCAGGATCAAGCGTCGGCGCAGCAGCGCGGCCTGCATGGCGAGAGCGAGGCCGAAGGTGCCCGAGGTCGTCTCCACGATGAGCGTGTCGGGACCGATGTCGCCCCGCGCGACAGCCTGCCGCAGGATGTAGCGTGCCGGGATCATCTTCATCAGCGCGAACACGACGCCGAAGAGGTTGGGTCCCAGTCGGACGATCTGCGGCCGTTCGACCCCTGCGGTGATCTCCTCAAGAACTGGAGATCTCATCCCCGTCCTCCCGTCTTGACCGGCTGCGAACAGAACACCTCTGTATGGGTGATGCCGGCGTATCTCATGGCCCGGATACACCGCTCGACGTCGTCCGAGACGGACGTGCGCACCGGATCGAAGATCAGGCCGGCGACGGAGCCGCTGTGTGCGACCTGCACTCCGGCGGCGGCGTTCGCCGCACCGATTGCGATCAACGTTTCGAGTTCGGGTTTGGGAAGGAAGCGCTGGTTCAGTTGAGCGCTGGCCGTCGCCACGGCGCCGATCAGCGTCACGTCGCCGGTGGCAATGCCGCGCCGAAGCGTCGAGAGCATGACCTGAAGTCGGATCAACTCATCCGGGTCGTACTCAGCAGGTTGCAGCGACAACGTGTCGACACTGAGATCGGGACCGGCCACACAACCGACGACGATCATCGGCGGGAGCGGGGCGGTGAATTCCTCCAGCACCACCCCTTCGCGCTGGGCGAACAGCACGACCCGGTCCTCGATCATTATGGAATCGGAGGCCCGCTCAGCGAGTACGCTCAATCGGGCGATCTCCGCCGGTTGCAGGGACAGTCGGTACCAGTCGGCCACAGCGCGGATGCTGGCGACCACGTCGCTGGTGGACGCGCCCATGCCCAGGCCGCTCATGGCCGCCGTATGGTTCACCAGATGCCCGTGCACGACGGGGCTTCCGGAGCGCTGAGCACAGTAGGCGACGGCAAGCTCGGCGGCCCGCCTGGCCTTGTCCTTGCTCTCCGGCTGCACCGTGATGCGCACCGGTCCGGGACCGGCCTTTCCTCGGAATATCGCCGCTGATTTCAGGTCGACTACCGGCATCGTGACCAAACCACGACGAGGCTTACCAGATTTGTCGTGAAAAACGCCTTGCAGCAATTCGCCGTGATGTCCTATGGCAGTTCCGACGCCGACTCTACCGAGCCACGAAGGTGTCACATCCGTCGGTCCAACGTCCTGCGGTAATTGCGTCGTTTGACAGGTACCCAGCTTTTCGCGGATGTCCAACAATTCCCCCTGGACTAGGGACATACTGCGACCGCCGGAGGTGTCACGACACCGCAACGGCTCAGTTGCAAACAGTAGCTTTGATCATCAACTCTGTCAATGCGGCTTGGGTGGTCGACGGATGTCGAGGCCACATGACATCTGGCAGGTTTTTGATCACGGGTCTATCACGGAGCAGCGCGGGATTCACCGTCCACCGTGCCACGAGTGTGCAAAATTAATACCCCGTCAACCTTTCATAACCATTGCATCCTTATCGCGTCAGGCGGCACACGTAGTAGAATCCGCCGGCAATCAACACGATGACGACGTCGTCAATGTTGGAGATGCATCTGCACAGCTATGGCAACAGTGTTCCGCTTCGGCCGGTGGGCCGCCGGCCAGCGGTACCCGATGGCGGCACCCCCGTGGTCGCGCCCCAGCGACCGCCCATCGCGGCCGACGCCTCGCGGAAGGGTGCGGTCGGCAGCTCCGCGATGCCGCCGCCGATCTGGCCGACGCCCGGCCGACGGTGCACGATGCCGGTGTTGACCGAGGGACCAATGCCGGTACGCGCCACCCGGTGCACATCGATGCCGCTGGCGACGCCCCGGAACTCGTCGCCGGCAAGCCTGAACCGGTCGCCCGGCTCGACGGTGATCTCGCGCATCCGGGCGGTGTGCCGGGCCACGTCCGTCGCCGACCAGCCGAGTTGCGAGGCGACGACGGGGCTGGCGGCGAGCGCCATGGCACCGAGCCCCACCACCTCCATGACGAAGGAGTCACCCGCGATCGGATGGGCGTCCGCCGGGCGGTACCCGTCGAAGAGCACGACCTCACCCACCGGCGCCTCCGTGACGAACCACTGATCGTCGGCACCGCTGACCCGGATGCCGAATTCGATGCCGTTGGAGGCCAGCGTGGTCACGATCGGACTGCGTTCGGCACCGTGTGCGACGTCGGCGAGCAGACGAGCCGCCGGCGTGGCGAATGCCCCGAACAGATGCAGGTTGGCGCGACACCATCGGGCCACCCGCGCCACGTCCGGCCCCGATCGCTGGTGGCCCAGCAGCGCGGCGAAAGCCTGGGTCAGCAGGAGGGAACTACCCGCGACGGTGCGGGCGTGGCACTCGTCGCCACGGCGCAGGGACTCCGCCATGATGCGGGTCACGTTGAGCGGTGTCAGCCGGGCGACCTCGTCGAGCACCGGTACGACGACCTCGCCGATCCACCGGATCTGATCGAGTACCTGCAGATCGTGACAGCCGAAGCGCAGGCACGCGCCAGCACCGTTCTCCAGCGGCCCGAACGCCTGCCGCCCGTCGGCGTCCGTGACGACGACGACCGGCATGGACGGCGACAGCACCCCCGTCATCGGCACCACGGCACCCGCGTCGATCGAAGGCACCAGCCGTACGTCGCGGCGGTCGATCAGCCGCTCGGCGGCGACCGGATCGTCGGCCTGCCCTTCGAGGAGCAGGGCGCCCACGATGGCCGACCGCATCGGTGGCGACGCGTCGGCGACGTCCAGCGGCGGACCGGGGTGCAGGAAGGTGCGACCATCCAGGTCCGGGCAGACGACACCGGCCAGGCGCGCCCCGGTCACGTTCACCTGTGTGCTCTCCCAGGCGAGGGACGCCTGATCCGGACCACGGTCAGCCAGCGGGTCGGGCATGGCCGCCCTCCCGCGCCGCCGGGGTGGCCTCTGGTGTGACGAGCGGCGACACCCCGGCCGGCGGACCGGCCAGCAGAGCCTCCACGTCACTGCGGCGGATCAGCGAGCGGCCCAGCGCCGCCAGATCCTGCTCGTCGATGCCGTGCTGCCGCATGAGAGCCCGCGCCGGCGCCGTGATCACCATGGCGACGGGCGAGACCGGTGCGGCTTCCGGCGTGCCGCCGCCCTCGGGTCGGCCCGGGTCAGCCACCGGCGGTGGCGACGCCTGCGACGGCGGCGTCAGCACCGCCACGACCTGACCCGGCCGGCAGTCGGCGCCGGCCGGCAGCCGGCGGCTCAGCACCCCGGCATGCTCGGACACCAGGTCCTCCAGGGACTTCGATGTCTCCACCGTCGCGACCGACGCGCCGCTCTCCACTGTTGCGCCGTCGTCGACCAGCCACTCGACCAGCACGTACGACGCGTCGTTCGTGTTCAGCCGAGGAATTCGGATGTCAACCATGGACCAGCTCCTTGACGGCGTGCCGGATCGTGCCGCTCTGCACCAGCACCTGTCGTTCCAGATGCGCTGCGGCGGGAATGATGCTGTCGAGGGAATGGATCAGACGGATCGGCGAGGCCAGGGTCCCCCACAGGTGTGGGTGCAGAGCCGTAGCGACCTCCGCGCCCCAGGTGCCGCCGGCGGTGCTCTCCTCGATCACCGCCACCCGTCGCGCCGGCCCGGTCAAGCTCAGCAGGGGCGCCCGTTCGACCGGGTAGAGCCGGGACACGACGAGCACCTCGGCCACGATCTCGTCGTGCAGCAGCAACTCACGCAGCGCCTCGACGGTACGGTGCACCATCGCACCAGAGGTGATCAGCACGCAGTCCGGCGGCACCGGGTCATGCAGGCGGATCCGGGCCACGCCGTCGGCGAGGTCGTAGCCGTAGAGGTCGTCGATCACGCCGCCGGTGAACATGCGTTCGCCGTAGAGGACCTTGCCCTCGAACAGCACGGCGGGCACGCCGCCGTCGAGTATCCGGGTGAGCAGCGTGTGGTTGTCGTGCAAGGGCGACGCCTCGTAGAGGGCCAGGCCGGGTACCCCGATGAGATGTTTCTGCGGAGTCTGGCTGTGGGTGGGCCCGTACCCGCGGTTCCCACCGGTCGGGCAGCGCACCACCAGACGCAGCGGCAGGTGGCGACCGTACATCGCGGTCGACTTGCTGGCGAAGTTCACCAACTGGTCGAAGGCGAGCGTGACGAAGTCGGCGAACATGACCTCCGCGATGGCGGTGTCGCCGGCCAGCGCCAGGCCGCCGGCGACACCCACCAGCGCACCTTCACTGATCGGTGTGTTGCGGACCCGGTGGGGATACCGGGTGGAGAGTCCGCGGGTGACCTTGAAGGCACCACCGTAGGGATCGCAGACGTCCTCGCCGAGCAGGATGACCCGCTCGTCCTCGGCGAACAGCCGGTGCAGCGCGGTGTTGAGATCGTTGGCCACCCGGGGGGCGGTCACCGTGGGCTCCAGTCCGTCAGCGGCCGGGCGAGCACCTCGGCGACGACCTGTTCGACGCGCCGCGACTGCTCCGCGTCGATTCGTTCGAACTGCTCAGGGTGTGCGGCGGCGTACCTGAGGGCCCAATCCGCCGCGCGGACCGCGCGCAACTCGGCCGGGGAGCGGGAATCGTCCCCCTTGCTGTGTGGGCCGAGGCGGTGGGTGACGAACTCGACGACGAGCGGCCGTGACATGTGACGCACCTGCTCCACCAGCGGCTGCAGTGCCGCTCGCAGCCGGGTCACATCGGTGTCGGTGAACCGCTCGTACGCGATACCGAAGGCCGCCGCCCGGCCGCGGACGTCGCCGGCCATGTGTTGCCCGGTCGGTGTCGACTGTGCGATGCCGTTGTTCTCCGTGACGACCAGCAGCGGCAGCTCCCACAGGGCGGTGATGTTCAGGGCTTCGTAGACCACGCCCTCACCCCATGTGCCGTCACCGGTGTAGACGCACGCCAGCGCTCCCGGCGTGGACCGCTTCAGATTCCACGCCACCCCCGCGGCCACCGGCAGGCTCTGCCCCTGCACGCCGGTGGAGAGGAACCGTTCGCGGAGCAGGTGCTGGCTACCGCCGACGCCGCCGCAGACCGCACCGGCGCGGCCGAGCAACTCGGCGAGCAGGCCCTCTGCGTCTGCGTACCGGGCCAGGTAGTGGCCGTGGCCGCGGTGATTGCTGAAGACGTGGTCAGCGTCGCCCAGCAGGGACGTCACTGTCACAGGCACGTACTCCTGCCCCAGACAGGTGTGTGTCGTGCCGTGCAGGAATCCCTGCTCGAAAAGCTTGAGCAGGTTCTTCTCGAAGTGCCGAATGAGCAGCATGGACGACAGGTCCGCATCCGACAGTCGGCTCAGCGATGGCGGACCGACGCCCTCGTCGAGCACCGCGGCGCTATTACTCGGCCCAGCATTGTTGATCATGCGCCTTCGTTCCCCCGTCGGCGTTAAGTGATCTGTCGAAGCGCGCGGGACGTCCGATGACAGCGGCTGGATACGTATATCGCCGCCTACCGCGGTGCGGACCGACCGATGCGCGGGCTTCCGGTTGACAATAGCCAGCCCGTCAAGACACCTCGGTGGTCCACTTTGATTTTCCGTGGTCCCGGGGCGTGTAGGGATAGGTGCTTCTCACTGCGCGGGATGCTGGTTGACGATCTGACGCCGATCACGGTTCCATCATCGAGGCGTTGCGACCGACTGTCACAACGTCGCACCGGAGGCTCAACAGAGACAGGTGGCTGCCGTCTTCAGGCGACGCCACACCGGTCGTTCAACGGGGGAATCAAATAGCACACATCGCGTACGCCCATGCCGTCGCACCACAATTGGCGACCGCAACGAGGGCTTGGCCAACAACTGCGCAGAAGTGACTCAAGGTGCGCCGGAGCGCACCCTGACGACATTGTCGTGTGACCTGAACAGACGCCGGGAGACAATTCGCGTCCTCGGTCGCCCTGACACGAAATCACACCCCGACCGCCGTCGGGAACGGTTTGCCGCCGCCTAATGACGCCCTATTCGTGCGGCTGGTGCGCGGTGCGCCTCGACCGGCGGAACAGGAGCACTCGATGAGTCGGTCCACCATTCGTACGCGGCGGCGTTCGCCGTGACGGCCACCCAACTGAATTTCGGCTTCAAGGTCGCGCAGCAGTTGACCAGCTGGTCCGATCTGCAACGGCTCTGGTCCGCCGCGGATGCTGACGACGTCTGGCGGGACGCCTGGCTCTACGACCATTTTCAACCTGTCAACGCCGCGCCCGACGGAAGTTGTCTGGAGGCGTGGACCCTGCTGGCCGCGCTGGCGACCCAGACCGCACGGCTGCGGATCGGCGTCCTCGTGACCGGGAACGTCTACCGGCATCCCGGCGTGCTGGCGCACATGCTCGCCACCGTCGACCACGTCTCCGCCGGGCGGGTCGAATTCGGCTTCGGTGCGGGCTGGCACGCCGAGGAATGCCGACGACTCGGCATACCCCTGCCCGCCCCGGCGGAACGGCTCGCCCGCTGGGACGAGGCATGCGCCGTCGTGCACCGGCTCTGCACCCAGGACACCGTCCACTTCGCCGGCCGGTACTACCAGCTGGAGGGCGCCAGTCTGAACCCGCGCCCGACCACCCGCCCCCGCTTCGTCCTCGGGGCCTCCGGACCGCGCGCCCTGAAGGTCGTGGCCCGGCACGCCGACGTCTGGAACGTGGCCGACGGTCAGGTCAGCACGCTGCGTCGGGGCCGCGACATCCTGGCCAGGCACTGCGTCGACATCGGACGTGACCCCACCGAGATCACGGTGTCGACCCAGCTGCACGTCGCGGCCGGGGATCTGCTCGCGGCCCGGTTCTGGACGGCGCGCCTGGTGGCCGCCGGGGCCCGCCACGTGGTCTTCAGCCTGCCCCCCGAGACGTCACCGGCCCTGTTGCGCCAGCTGGCAACCGAGGTCATCACACCGGTACGGGACCAGTGGCAGGCCACCTCCCGGCCCGACCCGTCGGAGGAGACCCCATGACGACCCGCACCGCGATGCCGGTCCGCGCGCAGCGTGCCTTCGACCGCGCGTCCGAACTCGGTTTTCAGGGTGCTTGCGAGGACCCCGTCGGCCCCCTGCTGGCGACGTTGGCGGCAGCGGTCCCACCCGACGGTCGGATCCTGGAACTGGGCACCGGTACGGGTGTCGGAACCGCCTGGCTGGTCGATGGGCTCGGCCGGCGCGACGACGCCCGGCTGGAAACGGTCGAGCTGGACGAGGTGCTCGCCGCGGCCGTCCGGGCCGACGACTGGCCGACGCACGTCACGATCCACACCGGTGACGCCGAGGCGTTGCTGCCCACGCTTGGCTGGTTCGACCTCATCTTCGCCGACGCCGTGGCCGGCAAGTGGACCGGACTGCACCTGACGATCGACGCCCTGGCCCCCGGTGGGTTGCTCGTCGTCGACGACATGGACCTGGAGCGCTACACCGATCCGGAGCACCGCGCTGCGGTGCGGCGGGTGGAGCGGACGCTGACCGACGACCCCCGGCTCGTCACGGCACGGATCTCGGCCGGCACCGGTCTGATGATCAGCACCCGCCGACACAGCCTGCCGCAGGACAGACGAGATGAGGAGACCTTATGACCATGGCCGTCGCCCCGGCCAGGAGCGCCGGACCGGCCGCGCCGGACCCGGTCGCGATGTTCACCAGCATGGTGCTGATCCGGGTGTTCGAGGAGCGGATGATGGAGCTCCGCACCGCCGGTGAAGTGATCGGGCCGGTGCATCCGTACGTCGGTCAGGAGGCCATCGCCGTCGGCGTGTGCGCGGCGATGGCCCCGGCGGACTTTCTGGTCAGCCATTACCGGGGGCATGGGCACGCGATCGCCCGCGGGGTGGACCTCGACGCGCTCACCGCGGAACTGTTCGGCCGTGCCGGCGGCCTGTGTGGCGGCAAGGCGGCCGCGCTGATCAGTGACAGACGGACCAATCTGCTGATGTCCAGCGGCATCGTCGGCGCTGGCGTACCCGTCGCCGCCGGCGCTGCCATGGCCGCCCAGGTACGCGGTGAGCCGGCGGTCAGCGTGGCGTTCATCGGCGACGGTGCGCTGGGCAGCGGTGTGGTGCACGAGACCCTCACCATCGCCGCCGTGCAACGGCTGCCGTTGGTGCTGGTGTGCGAGCACAACGGATACCAGGCGGGCAACCGCACCGAGGAGGTCTACCCCGAGGTGTCGCTGCTGCGCCTGGCAGAGGCGCACCGGGTCCGTGCGGTGGGGGTCGACGGCAACGACGTGACGGCGGTCGCGGCGGCGGCCCGAGACGCGGTTGAGTTCGCTCGCGGCGGTGGAGGCGCGACGTTCATCGAGGCGCAGACCTACCTGACCCGATTCCACCTGCAGTTCGAGCGCCCTTCGCCGGAGGTGCGGCCGGCCGACGAGATGGCCGCGTGGCGAGCACGGGATCCGATCGACACCGCGCGACAGAGTTCTCCCCTTCGGGACAGGCTCTCCGACGCGGACGTCGAAACCATCTGGGAACAGGCCCGCGAGCGGGTGGAGCACGCCGTCGAGACCGCCCGCAGCTGCGCGTGGCCGGCACCGGAAGACGCGGCGACGCATGTCTGGGCGGAGGAATCGTGAACGAAGTCGGTCTGCTGGATCTCGTCCTCGAGGAGGAGTTCACCCGGGATCCGAACCTGGTTTTCCTGGCCACGAACTCGCCGGCGTCGCTGCGCCGGCGCTTCGGCTCGGACCGGGTACGCATCTGCCCGATCTCCGAACAGGCGATGACCGGCATGGCGGTCGGCGCGGCGATGAGCGGTCTGCGGCCCATCGTCGACCTGAACCGTGCCTCGTTCGCCATGCTGGTGATGGACCAACTCGTCAACCACGCCGGCCGGATGCACTACCTCTCCGGCGGCCAGTACCGGGTGCCGATGATCGTCACGTCGGCGACCCGCGGGCGGCAGCAGCTCGGCCCGCAGAACGAGCAGTGCCCGTACGGCATCTTCATGCAGACACCGGGTCTCGCCGTGGTCGTACCCGGCTCGCTGCGGGACGCGTGCGCGTTGCTCCGTGGCGCGACGCGTTGGCCGGGCCCGGTTCTGTACTTCGTCGCACCGGAGCTGAACCGTCAGCGAGGGTTGAGTGCCGCGCTCGCCGCCGGTCCGCTGCCGTTCGGCGAGGCAGCACACCTGCGCCACGGCGATGCGGCCACGATCGTGGCGATCGGTGGCGCTGTCAAGGTCGCGGCGGACGCGGCCGACGCACTCGCCGCCGACGGTGTGCACTGTGACGTCCTCGACCCCCGTACGCTGGTCCCGCTGGACACCGCGGCGCTGGCCGCATCGGTCCGCCGTACCGGGCGACTGGTGTTCGTCGACGACGGCCCGCGCTCCGGCGCGCCCGCGCAGATCCTGTCCCGGCTGCTCGACGAGCCCGGGGTGGCGGTCGCGGTCGGTGGACGGATCGGCTTCGTCTGCCAACCCGACGTTCCGGTGCCGTCCTCTCCCCCGCTCGAAGAGGCGATGTGGCCGACCGAGGGACGAATTCGCGCCGAGGTACAGCGGGTGCTGGGCGAGCCGGAATGACCGAAGCCCTGCGTACGTTGGCGACTGCGCCGTCGACGTCCCGCATCGCGCCGGCTAAGCCCCCGCTGCACAGCCTGCGGCGGCACTCGGCGTTCGCGGTGCAGCGTCAGGCGGACGAGTTGGCCGCCACCGGCCGAGACGTCATCCATCTCGAACTCGGCGAGCCTGACCTGCCGACGGCGACCCACATCGTGTCGGCCATGGTCAGCAGTGCGCGCGACGGTTGGACGCACTACACGGCGCCCGCCGGTGATCCGGAGGTACGCCAGCACCTCGCCGGACACTACGCGCGGCTGCTGCGGATGCCGGTGGCCGCCGAGCAGGTGCTGCTCGTGCCGGGCAGCAACATGGTCCTGCATTTCGCCCTGCTGACCCTCGTCGCTCCCGGTGACGAGGTGCTGCTTCCGGATCCGGGTTTCCCGGTCTATGCCGAGCTGGTGCGGCTCGCCGGCGGGGTACCTGTCGGCTATCCGTTGCGCAGCGCCGCAGGCTTCGTCCCCGACATCGCTGATCTGGCCGCCCGGGTCACCGCCCGGACCCGCCTGCTGGTCATCAACTCACCGCACAATCCGACCGGGGCCGTCATGCTTCCGCAGACCGCCCGGGAGTTGACGGACCTCGTCCGGCAGCACTCCTTCTACGTGCTGCGCGACGAGGCGTACCGGGGGTTGAACTGGTCCGGTGCGGACACCGATGCGATGCTCGCCGAGCTGCCGCCGGAACGGGTCATCGTCTCCGAGACACTGTCGAAGAGCCACGCGATGTGCGGCTGGCGGGCCGGGATCATGGTGTCGCCCCCGCACCTCGCCGCCGACTTCGCGGTACTCCTGACCAACACGAACTGCTGCATGCCGGCGTTCGTGCAGCGGGCGTTGCCCGCCGCGCTGACCGCGCCCGAGACGGCCGTCTGGTCGGCGAGGTACGCCGCCGAGTACCGCGCCCGTCGTGAACTCACCGTCGCCCGGCTGCTCGACATGCCCGCAGTGCGGCTCACCCCACCATTGGGTGCCTTCTACGCGTTTCCCGACATCAGCGACGCGGGCCTGCCGGACGCGGTCTTCGCACAACGGTTGCTCGCCGAGACGGGAGTCGCCGTCATGCCGGGCAGTAGCTACGGCCGGCACGGCAGCGGCCACGTCCGGCTGTCGTTCACCCAGCCACCGCATCGCCTGGCGGACGCACTCGACCGGATGCACCGGTTCATGGAGACGCTGGCCTGACGTCCGGGCCACGACCGTCTCCCGGTCGTGGTCCGAGGTCGTTCAGCACCCGGCGCCTGCGGCGACCCAGGCCGCGCGACGAACCGCGGGATCGACCGAGAGTCGACCGGTGCTGCCCTCGGTTCGCCGTCCCGTCTCCTCGGCCAGCACCGGGCACTTCGCCCACGCCTGCCGGTCGTCCGGATCGTCCGGTCCGTGGGCACACCGGACGTAGCGGGCGGGTGCGCGCACATCCGTCCGCTCGCCGAGCGCGGCGACGAACGCCTCGTGCAGGTCGCCGACATCACCGACCGGTGGCCCGGCAAGATAACCGACCAACCCGGACCCGATCAGGGCCGGGTCCTCGTCCAGGAAGACCCCGCCCACGGTGCCGTCGGGAAGCAGGTCGCGCCAGAGTGCGCGGGTACCGGCCAGATCGACCCAACCGTCGGGGCCGCGCACCCAGCCCGGGCCGCGCGCGACCGGCGGCACGCCGATGGTTTCGGAGAGCAACTGCGCGCTGAGGTCGTCGGTAGCCGCGGCGATCACCACCCGTTCGATGCCGCGCAGGAGCGCGACGATGTCGTCCGTCGGCACGTACGCGGTGTCACAGAGCATCGACAGCCGGGTCGACGAGCCCGCGGCGGCCACCGTCAGGAACACCCGGGCGTCCATCAGACCCCAACCGCCGGACTCCTCGATCCTCGTCGCGGCGGCGATCCGGCGAAGCGACTGCCCGTCCACCGGGTCGGTTGGCCGGACGGACGAGACACTGTCGCGTACGTCGTTGAAGTAGACGCCGATGCCCAGCACCGCGCCACGGGCGAGGTGCTCCGCGGCCCTCATGCGCCAGGCCGCCTCGGGGTCGTAGTAACCGAACCGGTACGCGCCCACCGCTGCCAGGAAGGTCCGCCGGACGATCCGCGCGAAGGAGTCCTGGGCCAGATCGACCCGGACGACACCGTCTCCGGCGACCGTGCCGACCAGCCGATCCCGCTCCGCGTCGCGGTTGGCGCAGATGAGCTGCACGGGCACCACCTCGTGGCCGGTGTACCGGCCCAACACGAGGGCTTCCGCCGCCAACAGCACCGCCGACGAGGTGACCCGCAGGCGTGCGGCCGCAACGGCGGCGGCGACGGTGACCGCCTCGCTATACATGATCATCCGGCGGAATCGGTGTTCCCCGGTCTCGTGGGTGCGGTAGTCGAAGATGGAGGCGGGGATGCTCCTGAGGACACGGACCCAGTGCCGCAGGGCTGCCGCGCTCGTCGCCTGCCCCGCCGCGGACCGTTCGTACTCGGCCTGGTCGATCGGCTGGCGCTCGGGAAGCGGCGGCCGCCGCCCGGCCAGCAGCTCCGCGAGATCCGCCATGACGAGGTCGGCACCGGTGTGGTCGACCGCCAGGTGGCTGAAGACCATCGCCACGAACCGGGGCCGGTCGTCCTCGGTCAGCACCGCGATCCGTACCGGCCACTCGCGCATCCGAAACGCGAGACCGGCGAGTTCGTACATCCGAGCCCACGCGGCCCCGTCCGCCGAGGCGTCTCCGGCGTTGGACAGCGGCTCCACCGCGACCGGAAGTTCGCCGGCGCCCTGCACCGTCTGCCGCAGCGTCGACCCAGCGGGCTCGAACACGGTCCGCAGGGTCTCGTGCCGGCGGAGCAGCTCACCGAGCGCGTCGGCGACGTCGGTCAGGCCGCACCGCTGCGGCACCGGCAGGACCCGCCCCGCATTGAAGTACGGATCGTGTTCCCCCATGAACTGGATGCAGGACCAGATGGCCCGTTGCCCCCAGGTCGCTTCCGCGTCGACGGTCCGTTGGTCCGCCACCCTGACGACAAAAGAGTTCGGCACTGTTGGTCATCCCCCATACGGCATACGTGGCCTCTTTCGAGACTCGGCGGGCTACCGGTGCCGATCGGCGCGTCGCAGGCCTGGCCTCGCGGCGTTCGCTCGGCGGGCCGGCCCACGTCCGGGTGTCGCGGTCGTCCACCGCGGTCGTCCACCGCGGTCGCGGGCCGGCGGACCGCGGTGGGCCTCATTCGGCCGGCATGAACCGCTTACGGATCCGGCCGAGGGTCCGGAAGTCATCGACGCTCAACTGCTGCAGGTCGATCGAACTGCCGGAGACCTCTTCGAGGAGGTAGACGAAGTCCAGGAAGTCCAGTGAATCGATCAAGCGGGCCTCGATGAGGTCGTCGTCCTCACCGATGTCGCCGGTCAGCGACGGGTTCCTGCTCCGGATCCACTCGCGGATCTCATCCATGTGGGTACTCCTCGGTCGTGTCGGGTTCAGCAGGCCCGGCCACCGCGATCGCCGCGGCCCAGCCGTCCTGATGGGTGATGCTGACCGCGACCGACCGCACGCCGCGGTGCTCGGCATGCCGGCCGGCCCGGCCGGACAGGCGCACCACGGGAGCGCCGTGCGGCAGCCGCAGCACCTCGATGTCGTGCCAGGCCACCAGATCGTCCGGGCGCAACGCCTTGACGATCGCCTCCTTGGCGGCGACCCGGCCGGCAGCCCGTTCGGGAAGATCGCCGCGGACGAGTCGCAACTGTTCCAGTTCGGGTCCGGTGAACATGTCGGCCAGCCAGCGGTCGCCGTGGTGGTCGATCGCGCGGCGGACCCGCTCGACCGCGACCAGGTCGAGCCCGACGTCCGGCGTACCGCCGACCAGCCGGCGAAGCGCCTCGGCGGGCCCGCCGCCCGGACCGCGACCGTCGAGGTCCGGACCCGGCAGACTCCGACGCTCCAGGTCTCGGCCCGCGAGGTCCCCGCCGTGCGGCGGGTCCGGCGGAGCCACGCCGATCACGGCGTACTCCCGATCCGCGCGATGGGCGGGCTGGTGTCCGCCAGACCGGTCAGCCGCGACACGATCTCCGCGGCCGGCTGCACGGCCGTCACCCAGCGCGAACCGGTGCCCGCATAGCGGGCCATCTCAGCGATCCGGCCCTGCGTCTCGACGGTGGGTACGGCGGCGGACCCGCACGGTACCGGCAACCGACGGCCGGTGACCGTGGTCCAGGCGACGAACCGTCCGGCCGGCGGTTCGGCCGCCTGCGTGACGCCCGAGCGCAACACCCGGTGCCGACGACCCGGCCAGCCGATCGCGAACCGGTCGGTGACGGTGGTGGCGTCGTCGTCGGCTTCGACGATGGCGGCCTGGTAGTCCGGATGCGCGGTCGCCTCCGCCGCTACCACGAACGCCGTACCGCACAAGCATCCACTCGCGCCGGCCCGGAGGTGCTCCGCGACCTGGTCGGCACGCTGGATGCCACCGGCGGCCAGCACCGGCACCGGCACACCGCGGTCGAGCACCTCGGCCAGCAACTCGGCCACCGGTTGATCCCCCAGATGGTGTCCGCCGGCCTCGACGCCCTGAAGAGCGAGCACGTCGGCGCCATCGGCCGCAGCCCGCTCCGCGTCGGAAGCGGACCCGACCTGGACGAGAACGGTGTGCCCCGCGTCGTGCACCCGGGGTATCAGCCACGCCGGCGGCAGGCCGTACACGTTGATCACCAGTCTGCGGTCGGCCGCGTCCAGCACCGAGGCGATCTGAGCGGGCAGCGTCGCGCCGGCCACCTCCGGGATCACGTTGACGCCGAAGGTGGCCGAGGTGTTCACCGCCGTGCGACGGACCAGTTCGGCGGCGGTCATGGGGTCGAAGCGGTACAGCGCCACCGTGCCCAACGCACCGGCTTCGGCCACCGCCGCGGCCAGAGCCGGGCCGGTCACCCCGCCCATGCCGGCCTGCACCAGGGGCAGCCGGACGCCGAGCACACCGGCCGTGGCCGGAACGTCAACCACTGGCCCGCTCCGCGACCGCGAGCGCGGCCGGCACCGACCCGTGCGCGCACGCCATCGCGTGGACCCAACGTTCGACACCGAAGGCGGTGCACGAGCTGTACGCGTTGTCGGCACCGACCCGGATGCCGAGCCGCTCACCGAAGAAGTTGCGGTGCCGGTTCACCGAGGCGATGGCGGTGCCGTCCACGGTGACGAACTCGTGCTTGACCGGGTCCAGCATGGCGAGGCGCGCCCGGGAACCGGTTCGGTCGTAGAACGGGTCGTTGGCGGCCTCCACGGTGACCGGCACGCCGAGCCGGTTGGCAAGGTCGAGGATCATCTCGCGGGAGACGGCGAGGTGCTCGGCGGCACCGTCCTGGTCACCGACGAAGAGAATTTCCCGCATGTGGAAGCCCCAGAGCCGGCGCAGGCCCTCGAATCGCTCCTCGTTACGGAAGCAGCGACCGGTCGCGGTCAGCCGCACCGAGGCGTCGAGGCGTACCCCCGTCATGGCGGTGAGCAGCCCGTAGCAGGTCGCGGAGGGAAGGAGGTAGCCGGTCGGCACAGCGGTCAGCGCGGTGGGGTCGGCGCCGGCGGCGGCCTCGGCGGTCGCCTCGGGCGTCAAGCGGGCGGCCAGCACGCCCAGGTGCGGGAAGTTGCGGAAGTAGTCGAGTCGGACGAGATCCGCCACCGGCAGCAGCGGCGGCCCGACGACGGGTGCGGCACCCAACTGATCGGCGACCTCGACGAAGAGCCGGTCGAGGAGGTGGAAGAGCCGCGCCTGGTCGGGATCGAGCACGATCAACCCGGGGCCGGGGTCACGCAGCGGCGGCACCGCACCCGGGCGGGCTGCGGTCGGGCCGGCGGTCATGCCAGCACCCCGATCCGTCGGTAGAAGCTGTACGCGCGCCCCGCGAAGGCGTCGTGCACCGCGCGGCGTCCCGGGTCGGCCAACAGTCGCTGGCGGAAAGCGGCGGGACGGTCGATACCCGCGTCCCGGTAGGCGTCCACGCTGTACATCTGATGCAGTGACGACTCGATGTACCGGGCCACGTACCGGCGGGCCTGCTCGACTTCGGCCGGCTCGCAGGTGGCCCGCAACCGGTCGAACAGGACCCGGACGAGGTGGCAGCCGAACGCGATGTGCCGTGACTCGTCCTGGTGGTGCACCCGGTTGATGGCCCGGATGGTCTCCGGAAGCGTGGTGTCGGCGGCCATCCGGCTGTTGAAGTAGTCGACGATTATCTCGAAGATCAGAATCCGGCTGAAGACGATGAAGTGGTCGACGACCGGGCTGGCCGGCTCCCGTGGGAAGGCCATCGTCCGGTCCGGATAGATCTTCCCGCCGTAGCGCAGGCAGAACTCGGCGAAGAACCACATGTGCTCGTTCTCCTCACCGAGGAAGTGATGGAAGAACGGCGTGGGAATCTCGAACCCGGGGGTGTGGATGCGCGCCACGACCTCCGTCATGAGGTCCCGGATCCCGTGCACGTTGAGGCTGTAGAAGTGGATGCTCTCCCACTTGGCCAGCGCCAGTCGTTGCGCCGACGACAGGTCGGCGGCGGCCTCGGTGCCGTGCACGGTCATCAGGTCGGCACTCATCCACGGGACACCCTCGTCGATGTGGTCCGGCCACTCGAACGTCTGGTACGGGTTGTAGTAGTTCTCCTCGGCGGTGTGCGTGAGGCGGTCCACCACGCTCCGCATCTCGTCGTCCCAGGTCAGTTCGGTCACAGCGGTCATACGGCGCCTCCGGTGGTTGAAGACCTCTGCACGATGTCGGGCGTGTCCTGCGGTGCTCCGGTGGGCGCTTCGCGGCGTACCCAGTCCGGACCGCGGCGGATCCAGCCAGGTCCGCGTCGAATCTCGGTGAGCCCGGTGACCGCGGCGAGGTCGGAGATCCGCAGATCGTCGGCCTCCACCGCGGTGATCAGGGTTTCCTCGGCAGCGCGCAACAGGGCAAACGCCGTTTCGCGCGGCAGGTGTGCGGTGTCCGCGAGCAGGTACAACTGGCCGGTGTCGGGAGCCGCGCCGGTGGCGAAGAACGCCTTGGCGTCCACCTTGGCGTGCGATCCGACCACGAAGGTGCGGGTCTGCGAGCTGAGGCTGCGCGGACCATCGGGTGCGGCCGGCAGCCGGGGCCAGGTGCCGGAGCCTCGGATATCGTTGAAGTACGCAGACAGGTCCATCGGGGCACCCCGGACGGCGCCTGCCTCTTCCCGCAGCTCACGCACGATCGCCGGGTCGTAATGCCCGTACCGGTACGCCGCCATCGCCTGCATGTGGCCCCGCCGCACCGTCTCGGCGAAGGATTCCCCGTCCAGGTCCAGCAGCACCAGTCCGTCCTGGGCGGCCGGGCCGACCATGGTCCGGAACCGCCGGTCGTGCCGGTTGGCGACAATGAGCTGCAGTGCGACGCGGTCGTGGCCGGTGTGGACCCCGAGCAGGGTGCCACACGCCACGGTCAGCACGCTGGCCGTGCTCACCCCCCACCGGTGCGCGAGTTGCGTGGCGGCCACCGCCAGGGCCGGCGACTCCATGCCGACTCGGACGAACCGCAACGTCTCCGGTTCCTGGGACGGGAAGTCGAACAGTGTCCGTGGTGCCTGCGCCAACGTCCGGGCCCAGTACGCGACCGACTCGGCACCCCGGCCGGCGCCGGCACCGTCCCGCTCGAACGCCACCCGGTCCAGCGGCTGTGTCGGCACGTCACCCGGCTCGGTACCGGCGACCAGGGCGGCCCAGTCGTCGGTGAGCACCCGGATCGACCAGGCGTCCACGGCCAGGTGCGACAGGGCCAGCGCCAGCTGGGTGGCCACGCCGTCGCGGAGCACCACCGCGCAGCGGAAGGGCAGCTCCTCGGCGTACCGGAAGGCGCGGGCCGCGAGGTCTGCAGCGACCTGCTGCGCCACCTGTGCCGCGTCGTCCCCGGCTTGGTGCACGTCGACGACCAGCTCACCGGCCGCCACGACGGTCTGCCGGGCTCCGTCCGGGGTGTCCGTGATCGTGGTGCGGAGCGCCTCGTGCCGCTCCACCAGCCGGCGTAGTGCGTCACCGACCCGGTCCAGGTCGGGGCCCCCGACGATCGGCAGTACGTACGGGATGTTGAAGTAGGGGTCATCCTCGTCGAGCCAGCGTACGGTCCGCCAGATCGACTCCTGCCCCCAGCTCAACGCCGCCTCGGCGGTACGGGTGCCGACGAAGGACACAGTCATCGGCGTCATCATGTCGACACCCGCGCCTGCATGCCGAACAGCTCCGCGTACAGACCGCCGCGCGCCATCAGCTCGGCGTGGCTGCCGCTCTCGGCCACCTGGCCACCGTCCAGGACGACGATCAGGTCCGCCATACGTACGGTGGAGAACCGGTGCGAGACGAAGAGCGTGACACCGCCGTCGACGGCACCGACCCGGCCGGCGGAGTCTCGGTACCGCTCGAAGATGGCGTGTTCGGCGGCCGCGTCCAGGGCCGCCGCCGGCTCGTCGAGCACCAGCAGCAACGGTCGGTCCCGCATCATCGTCCGGGCCAGCCCGAGCCGTTGCCACTGACCACCGGAGAGTTCCGCGCCGTCGCCGTACCCCTTTCCGAGCAGGCCGTCCAGCCCTCCGGGTACCGCGGCAACCGCGCCGCCGGCCTCCGCCCGGTCGACGGCGTCGCCGACTGCGGCGCGGTCGTCGACGCGCGCCACGTCGCCGACTCCGACGCTCTCCCGCACCACCAGCTCGAAGCGGGCGAAGTCCTGGAACAGCGGGGCCACCCGCTGTCGCCACTCGTCGTCCGGCACGTCGGTCAGATCGCTGCTGTCCAGCAGGATCCGCCCGGACACCGGCCGGTACAGCCCGCAGAGGAGCTTGACCAACGTGCTCTTGCCGGCGCCGTTCTCACCGACGATGGCAACCGAGCCGCCCGCCGGCAATCGCAGGTTGATGTCGCGGAGCACGAGCCGGTCCGTCCCCGGATAGTGGAAGCTGACGTTCTCCAACACGATGCCGTCGTTCAGACGCTGCGGAACCCCATCCGACGACCCCGCGTTCCCGGTGCTCGCCGCACCGGTCGACTGACGCAACCGGGTCAGCCGGGCCACGGTCCTGCCGACGCCCTGCAACAGCGCGAGCAGGTTGAGAGCGCTCGCCACCTGCACCGCCACCTGCACCGCCAGGGTGATCACCAGGACCACGTCACCCACGTCGGCTCGCCCGTCGCGTACCTGGGAGATGATCAGCACCACTGCGCCGCCGTACGCCAGCGCGAACACCGACTGACCGGCGGAGCGCAGCGTCGCCGCCCGGCGGTGCGCCCGCCACAGCAGTCGGGTCGACGCCGACCAGGCTCGTTCGTGCCGATGCAGCAGTTCCTGTTCGCCGTGGAACAGCCGGACCTCCTTGATCGCGGCCGGAGTGGTGGCCAGTTCCAGCAGGTGCCGTGCCTGGCGGGTGGATTCGGCGGAGTTCTCCTTGGCGCTGTCGATGATCGCCTGGGCCCGCTTGCCGATGAACACCGGCGCGAGCGCCGCGACGGGCAGCAGGAGCAGCCATGGGTTCAGCATCGCCAGCACGACGGTCGTGACGAGAACCTGGAGCAGCAGGCCGGCGAGCTGCAGCACCGCCTCCAGCGCGACGCGGGTGCGAACGAGTTCCTCCTGCACCATCGTCACGCCGTCGGCGAACTCCGGGTCGTCCACCCGTTCCAGGCCATGGCCCGCGTTGACGTGCCGCAGCAGCTCCTCGTTGAGTGCCACCTCGGCCAGCTCACCGACCTCGAAGTACGACAGGTGCGCGAAGTGGCCCAACATCAACTCGAAGGTGAGCAGCACCGCGACGACCAACGCGGCGATGGTGGCCGCCGAGACGTCGCCGCTCAGCGCGGCGTTGGTGAGGTCCCGCAGGCCCAGCGCGATGAACGGGGTCGCGGCGTAACCCAGGAGCATCAACACGCCCGACCGGATGAGCCGGCCACGGTCCAGGCGGGCAGCCAGACCCAGCATGAAACGGGCGGTACGCAGCAGCCCTATCATGCGATCACCTCCACGAGCGGCTCGTCGTCGTCGGAGAAACGCCTCGCCTGGAGGCGGAACAGCTCCGCGTACTGGCCGCCGGCCGCCATCAGCTCGTCGTGGCTGCCCTGCTCGGTGACCCGGCCACCGTCCAGCACGATGATCTGGTCGGCGCGCCGCACGGTCGAGAACCGGTGGGAGATGATCACCGTGGTGAGCCCACGGGTCAATTCGAGGAACCGGTCGTAGAACTCGACCTCGGCGCGGACGTCGAGCTGGGCAGTAGGTTCGTCGAGCACCAGGACGGACGCGCCGTGCCGCACCGCGAACAGCGCCCGCGCCAGGGCGACCCGCTGCCACTGGCCGCCGGACAGGTCGGTG
Source organism: Micromonospora lutea (assembly GCF_016863535.1). Lineage (GTDB taxonomy): Bacteria > Actinomycetota > Actinomycetes > Mycobacteriales > Micromonosporaceae > Micromonospora > Micromonospora lutea. Next base: position 97,109 of record NZ_BOPB01000031.1, on the reverse strand, counting down.
CCGCCCGCGTACTGTCGGGACAGGATCGTGTCCAGGCCGTGCGGCAGGGCGGCGATCACTTGCTCGGCGCCCGCCCGGCGGGCGGCGGCGAGCAGACCTTCCCGGTCGTCGAGGTGGTCGGCCGCACCCAAGCCGATGTTGGCCGCCGCGTCCAGCTCGTAGTGCACGAAGTCCTGGAAGATGACGGCGAGCCGTTGTTGCCAGTCCCGCGTCGAGTACTGACGCAGGTCGACGCCGTCGACCGTGATGGCGCCGCTGGTCGGGTCGTAGAGCCGGGCGAGCAGTTTGACGAGGGTGGTCTTGCCGGCACCGTTGAGCCCCACGATGGCGGTGCTGCGCCCCGCCGGCAGGGTGCAGGAGACGCCGTCGAGAACCGCGCTGCCGGCTTCGCTGTAGCGGAACGCCACGTCGTCGAAGCGGATCCGGCCGACCGGGCCGGCCGGCAGCGGCAGGTCACCGGCGACGTTGGCCCGGCCTTCGGCGGCGGTCCGCTCGAATGTGGTCAGTGCCTGATAGGCCTGCATGCCGTACTGGGTCTGCACGTCCGACTCCGGGAAGAAGACCCCGAACCGGATCGGAATCAGCACACCCTGGATGGCGATACCCAACTGGGTCAGCGTCAGCGTGCCGCTGGCGGCAGCGCCCGCCAGCCAGTACAGCACGATCGCACCACCAACCAGCGCGACGGCGGCGTACGCGAGGAACGGACGCAGCAGGATCCGACGCCGACCGGACCACAGCGGATCCAGGTAGGCGTGTGCGTCGGTCCGATGCCGGCGCTGGTACCAGTCCAGCAGCCCGAACATCCGCATCTCCTTGGCCACCTTGGTGCTGGTACCGAAGGAACGCAGGTACATCACCCGCTGCCGGCTCGCCAGCAGACTGACCCAGAGGGCGCCGAAGCGACCGAGGGAGCCGCGCTGGCCGTACCGGACGATCAACGCGGTCGCCCCGATCAGCAGCGCGGCGGGTACCGAGAGCACGATCCCGACCAGGACGACGGCACCGGCGAGCTGGCTGTACCGTGCGATCAACGCCAACGCGCCCGCGACCGCGTCGCCCGGCGTCGGCAGCACCCGGTCGTAGCCGCCCCGCGCCTCACCGAGCAGGCCGCTGATGTCGGGCCGCTCGAGCACCGCGATCGGGGCTTCGGCAAGGGCCGCGCGACCCAGCCGTCCGGCGCAGAAGCCGTCGACGCGGCGGATCACCACCTCCCCCAGAGCCGACTGGAACGGCACCAGCATCTGCTGGAAGACGAAGGCGGCCACCGCGATCGCCAGGCTGAGCACGACGGTGCGCCAGGCGTCCGGAGCGCCACCGGCGACGGCCGGAAGGTCACCGAGTACCCGACCGGTCCAGATGATGAAGACCATCGGCAGCACACCGATCAGCAGGTTGAGCAGGACCGCAGCGATGATCACTCCGGCACCGGCCCGGGGCAGCAGCCGGAAGATGGCCGACCACCGTTCCCGCGTCGGCCGCGTCCAGACGCGTAGACGTTCGGTCAGGCTGGGAGACACCGCCACCTGCTTTCTGTCGGTCATCGGTGGGCCCGCCGGCCGATGACGGCGGTGCGGTCGGCTGCGGTCGGCCGGCAGTCCACGTAGTCGAACCCGGCCTCGGCGAACATGCCGCGGAGCTCCGCCACGGACCAGCACTTGCCGGGGGTCGAGTGCATGAGCAGCACTGAGTACTCCGCCACCTGCAACGGCCCTGATCGCTCATCATCGATATGCGTGTCGTGCACCACCACCCACCCTCCCGACGGCAGGGCGGCGGCCGAGTTCGCCAGGAGCCGGCGGACCTCGCCGGGTCCCCAGTCGTGCAGCACGTGTGAGTACAGATGGGCGTCGTACTCACCGGGCAGGCCGGTGAACATGTCACCGGAGACGACACCGACCCGTTCGGCGTAGCCGCGCGTGGCCAGCAGGGTGCGGGCGACGTCGTCCACCGGTGGCCGTTCGAAGACGTCGACCCGCAGACCGGGGAGTCGCTCCACCAGCGCGGAGCCGTAGATCCCGGAGCCGCCGCCGAGATCCAGGACCGCGCGTGCGGGTAGGTCCGCGATCGTCTCGGCCAGGGCCGGGCCCAGGTAGGCGCCCCGCGCGTCCATCGCGGCCGTGATCGACGCGGCGAACTCCGGCGACGCCAGCCGATCCGACCACGCCTCCTTGCCTGCGGCGCCGGCCCACGCGGCGGGGCGTCCGGAACGAAGGACCGCGAGCAGATCCTTGCAGGTGGGCCGCTCCCGCAACGAGGCGTAGTAGGCCCGCAGGTCGTACGGCGAACCGGCGACCAGGTGCTCCCGGGCAACCCTGGTCGGCGTGATCCGGTCGCCGACGCGGGCCAGCAACCCACGCGCGACGAGGTAGGTGATCGTCACGTCGGCCGCCCGCGGATCGAGTTGGTGCGCAGCGCACACCTGCTCGACTCCGGCCGGGTCGTCGTGCTCGCGCTCGTACCGGTCGAACCAGGTGAACAGGTCCAGCTCCGCGACGACCACGATGAGCAGGTCGGCGGCGTACACGCCGTCGCGGAGCCGGTACAGCTCGGTGGGATCGGTGACGACCGGTTCGAGACGCACCGTCACTCCGGCTTGCGCGCGATCAGCACGTGCGACGAGGCCCCGGCGATCGGCTCCACCTGAGGCTCGCCGAAGCCGTTGTCAGTAATCAACCGGCTGAGCTCGGCGACGCTGAAGTCCCGTCCGCCCTCCCACAGCACCATCGACGAGACGTTGTGCAGCGCGGAGAAGAGGGGGCCGGTGCGGTCCTCGTTGAGCAGGTTGCCGTTGATGATCAGCCGGCCGCCGGGGGCGAGCGCGCGGTGCGCCCGGCGGAGCATGTCGGCGGCGGTCTCCCGACGCTCGGAGTGCAGCATGTTGGACATGAGCACGGCGGCGAGGCCGGTGCCGTACTCCTCCCGGGTGTAGTCACGCCCGACCACGCTGACCCGGTCTGCCATGCCGTGTTCGGCGATCACCTTGCTGGCCAGTGGCACCGCGTCCGGTAGTTCCCAGATGACGGAGGTGAGCCCGGGATGCCGCCGGCACAGCGCCATCGAGTAGGCACCACAGCCTCCGCCGAGATCGACGAGCGCACCCTCCAGAGGGCCCGGTACGCACCCGGCCAGCTCCTCGGCGAGCCGGGTGGCGTACCGGAAGAAGCCGACCTCCAGATCGGCTAGGTAGGCCGGATCCTCGGTCAGCCGGATGTCGTGACCCAGGGCGGGACCGCCGTTGCGGACCACGTCGGTCAGCCGCGCCCAGGCCCGGGCCCAGCGGCCCATGGTGCGTACCCACTCCACCAGGCAGTCGTCGGTGTCCCCGGTGAGCAGGCGGCTGGACAGCTCGGTGTTGGCGTACACGGCTCCGGTGCGGCTCAGCAACCGCAGTGCCACGCCAGCGTCCAGCACCGCCTCGGTGGCTTCCGGGTGCCAGCCGCGGGCGGTGGCCAGCTCCGCGGCGGTGGCGGGCTGGTCGGCGAGCGCGGCGAAGACGTCCAACTCGGCGAGGGTGTAGAGCACCTCCGCCTGCCAGGTGCCGACGGTCAGCTGCGTCACGTGCCGCATGCCCAGGTCCATGTGTCTCTCCAATCGCTCAGGTCATCCGGCCGCGTCCTGGGCCAGTTGGCCGCCCAGGACGTCCCGCTCCGGCCGGCCGATGAAGTACGCCGACTGTTCGTGGTTGGTGGTGGCCACGAACGCGGCGAAACCCACCTTGTAGTAGAAGGAGGTGACCAGTCGTCGCGGTTCGATCGGCACGGTCTCGCCGCGTCCGATCGCCTCCACCAGGCGCGGCACGTCGAAGTCGAACTCGACCGGCGCGCCACGCAGGAATGCCTCACCGTCGACGTCCACCAACTCCAACCCGGCCGCCTCCGGGCTGCCCGGCTCGGCACAGGTGGGCTGGGTGACGATGTCGTATCGGAACGCCTCGTCCAGGCACTGGCGGGCCGTCTCCGGCACCAGCGGGCGCACCGCCTCCTGCCACCACCGGCTGAGCACCGTCTTGGCGCGTGGGTCGCCGTACATGTAGACCAGTGCCGGACTGACCGCGCCGAACTCGGCGGCGGCGTTGGCGGCCGCCTCCCGCAGCGGCGCCGAGTCGGTGTCGTCCTGGCGTTCCAGCCAGTCGGCGAAGTTCAGCAGCAACGTGGACTGACTGAGCCCGGCGAACACCCGGGCCGGTGCCCACACGTGCCGTAGCACCAGGTTCTCCGCCAGCACCCGGGCGTAGAAGATGAACCGGCGGGCCTCGAGATTCTCCCGCAGCGGCATGGTGTGGTGGGCCAGGACGTACTCGAAGTCGTCGGTGTCGCCACGCACGGTCACGAAACCGTAGGATTCCTTCTTGTCGAAGTACTCGGTGTTCGGCAGCAGCAACATCGGATAGACGGCAATCCGGGACACATGTTCGGCGAGGCGGTCGTAGCCACGCAGGAACGACTGCAGGCTCTCCCCCGGCGCTCCCCAGATCAGCTCCGCGTAGCAGTCCAGTTCCTCCGCCTTGAGCCACTCGACCAGGTCGCGCCAGTCGTTGACTTTCATGTTGCGGCGGTTCATCAGCTTCAGGGCGTCGTCGGAGAGGGTCTGCAGGGCAAGGGTGAACGAGCTGCGCATCCCGGCGTTCTTCATGTCCCGGACGATCTGGTAGAAGACCTTGGACTTGTTCTTGGCCCAGGAGGTCTCCAGCGTGCGCGGGTAACCGTAGCGCTCCCGGATCTCCAGTAGATCCTCGACGAACTCCGCGTCGATCGGCAGCATGCCGAAGTTCGCGTCGCAGAGCACCACGGTGTGCACCTTGTGCTGGGCGAGGAACTCCAGTTCCGCACGGAGACGTTCGCGGGAGAAGGCCCGCACCCGCTGGCCGACCGCGCCGCCCCAGTAGCAGAACGAGCACTTGTACGGGCAGCCCCGGTTGGTCTCCATCAGGGCGACGTCGTACCGGAACTCACCGGCGTCGTCGAGCAGCGGGATGGCCCCGGTCAACAGGGGCGACGGGATGACGTCCAGATCCTCCAGGCGCGGCCGGTCCGGTGTGGTCACCACCGCTCCGTCGGGCCCCTGGTAGGAGATGCCGTCGATGTCGCCCAGCGACCTCGGCGAGCGCCCATCGAGGTAGGCCTTGACCAACTCGGTGAAGACGAACTCGCCCTCACCGTTGACCACCACGTCGACCTCGGGAACCATCGCGAAGGTTCGTTGGGCCCGGTTGGCCACGTGGGTGCCGCCGAAGATGACCCAGCCGTCCGGGCGAAGCTGCTTGAACGTCTCCGCCAGGATGCCGAACTCGCGATAGTTCCAGCCGAGCACGGAGAACGCCAGGACATCGGGTGCCCCGTCCCGAAACAGATCCTGGGAGAGCGCGGAAAGCTTCATCCCGCCGCGGTAGTTGCGTATTTCCACCTCGGTTTCGCGCGCGATCCGTTCGTCGGCGAGCGCGGTGGCCTTGAGGTAACCGGCGGCGAGGGGCATGGATTCCATCGGCGTGTCCCAAACGCCTTGCTGTACGAGCCAAATCTGCCGTTTGGCACTGTCAACGGGCACGCGAACTCCTCATCGGGCACAACTCACAGCCGTTAACCGCGGACCGTACGGCCGAGTCGGCACGACGGTCAGAACGGAGTTGGAGAGTGGGTGGCGCTCACCGACACGGAGGCACGAACACCCGGCCACGAGATCGTCGCGACGCGTCTGCAGCAAGCCCCCGTTGTTCGGCACCGGTCACCTGTTTGCCATCGGCGACCAGCCCATCTGTGCTCACGGTCGTGCGATGGCCGACCGTGGGCACGCTCCCATGGTGGGATAGCGACATGACGCATGTCAATGCTGCCAGCGTTCCCTGACTGCCGACACGCCTCCCACCTGTGGCTCTGCCAGCGCCAAGGTGTCCGCATGCTGGAACGGGACCCGTCCGGATGGACGTCGCGCGGTCCGCACCGGCAAACGCCCGACCCTGATGCGGCAGTCCATCCGATCTCCGAAGGCGGTGGCGCGGAGACGACCACACGAAGGCGCTTAGGCAAAGCAAAGACGCCCGGAAATGCGACACCATTTCGGTTGACCGTACGCGCCGGGTTGGTCTAGCGTCTGTCGCGTGTTCGGGTGGTTCGGGGGAAACACCACGACTTCGCGTTCATAACGGGCGGCCATCTCCTTTGCACCGGCCAGGCGCGCAATCCGCGTCGGTGTCAGGTGCGGCCCAGAAGCTCTGCGTCGATCTCAGCCGGCCAACGCGCCCTGCCCAACTGCGGGCCCATCAGGTCACGCCGTTGAGCCCGTCCGCCGGTCACTGCCCTTCGGCGTCGACGGCATTCACGCACGTCACTGCGGGCAACCGTGTCCGGGACCTCCTTGAGGAGTGTGAGCCTGTGAGCAACGCCGTACTGGACCGCGAGACCACCTCATATCTCAGCCGGCTCGACGAGGGCGGCGTCCTACCAGGCCGGTATCTGCTCATCGACGCGGAAAACGCGACGCTACAGCTGGCGGACCCGACCGGCCGGACCCGGACGTGCACCGACTTCATGTCCGCGTTCGCCGCGGTCAACTTCGGCCATCGCAACCCGGCCATCGTGGAGGCGTTGCGACAGCCGTCGGATCTCGCCGCCCCCTTCCAGACGGCCGACGCCGAACTGGTCGCCCGTTGGCTCTGCCACCGACTCGAGGGCACCGCCGATCGGCGGGTCCTGTTCCAGATCGGTGGCAGTTTCGCGGTCTCCACCGCGTTGGCCCTGGCCCGCCGGCACCGTCCGGGACGGGTGCTGGGCGTACGGGGTGCCTTCCATGGCCTGGGCGTGGACGCGGCCGCCGTCACCACCGTCCAACGGGAGTTCTCCCTGCAGGACACCGGGTTCGTCGAGCTGCTCGACACCGAGGTCGGGCACCTGACTCCCGGCGAGGTGCCCGACGACTGGTCCGGCGTCTCCTGTGTCATCTACGAACCGGTGCAGGGCGCCAACGGGTACGTGCCGCTCGACGTCGACTGGCTGCGCCGGCTCTCCGAGTCGGCGCGCTCCGCCGGCGTGCTGCTGATCGCCGATGAGATTCAGTGCGGCTTCCACCGGCACGGTCCGTTCAGCCCCTCCACCGCCGCCGGCCTCGACCCGGACGTGGTGCTCTTCAGCAAGTCACTGACCAACGGGATGTACCCGCTCTCCGCCGTGGTCTACAAGCAGCACCTGGAGCGCGATGCGGCAGATGTCTATCTGGCGCACACCTTCCAGACCGGGACCATGGGCCCGGCCGCGGCGGTCGCGGTGGCCGCCTACCTCGACAGTCACGACATCGCCGCGATGGCTGCCGCCGTCGAGCGTCCGCTGCGGGAACTGGCCGACCGACTCATCGCCGCCGGGCTCGCCGACGCGGTGCACGTCACCGGCCCGGCGCTGTCCTTCCGGCCGATCGCACGCACCAGCCGTGCGGTGGTGGCGGCCGCCTTCGAGGCGGGCGTACTGGTGTTCGCCGGTGGCCGGCGCGGCGAACGGATCCGGATCGCACCGCCGCTGACGGTGCCGGACGATCAACTGCGCGCTGGCGTGGACACGCTCTGGAACGTACTCAAGGGATGACCGGGAGGCAGCAGATGGAACGAGAACAGTTCTACCGTGAGGTGGTCGGGTTCCTGACCCGAACGGCCTCCGACGCGGGCACGACTGCGCCGCCCGCCGACATCGATCCGGACGACAACCTGTTCGATCTCGGGCTGGTGAACTCCTTCTCGATGATCCGGATGATCGTCTTCGTCGAGGAGACCACCGGCGTGGCGGTCGATCTCGCCGACCACGAGTTGGAGACGTTCTACACCCTCCGCGGCCTGTACGACGTCGTCGCCGGAACGGAAGAACGGGTATGACCGTCACCGAGCAGCGACCCACCGACGAGGAACACATCGACCGGATTCGCCGTCGCTTCGCGACCGTCGGCTGCGCCCAACTCGCGGACGCCGCGCCCGACTTCGTGGTGCCGCTGCGCCTGCCAGCGATGCCACGCAACGGCAGGCCACGCATGTGCGGGCCGGTCTTCCCGGTGGCCACGAACGACGACATGCTCCCGGCGCTACAGGCACTGGCAGAGACACCGCCCGGACACGTGCTGTTCATCCACAACACGGTCACGCCCTCCGAGGCGATCGTCGGCGACATCTTCCTCACCTCCGCGGCGGTGCAGCGGCTCGGCGGGATCGTCGTCGACGGCGCGGTACGTGACCTGACCGACCTCGTCGCCATCGACGTGCCGGTCTTCTCCACGCAGGTGACCTTCGTGTCGGCGCGCACCACCAGCCAGCGCGCCACCGACCTGCCGCAGACCGTCGAGGTGGCCGGCGTGAGCGTGCGCCCCGGCGACTGGCTGTTCGGTGACCCGGACGGTCTCCTGCTGCTTCCCGCCGAACGCGTCGGCGCGGTGTTCGCCGCGGGTGCGGTCCTACGAGACCGCGAAGAGGCGCTGAAGAAGGCCATGCAGCACGACGGAAAGAGCCTCGCCGACCTGACCCACTTGGGCGACTTCCTGGACGGCACCGGCGACCTGGGCTTCACACCCTGAGGAGGCTTCCATGCCGACGGTCGATCTGACCGCCGGGCCGGCCGGTGAACTGAACTTCGCCGACCCGGTCTTCCAGACCAACCCGTGGCCGCTGTACGACTGGCACCGCGAGCACCAACCGGTGTCGTTCGTTCCCGCCCTCGACTCGTACTTCGTGGTCGGGTACGACCTGGTGCGTCGGGTCGTCACCTCGTCGGACTTCACCGTCTACCATCCGTTCCGCACCAGCCGACGGGCGTTCGGGCCGTCCATGCTCGACCAGGAGGGAGCGGCGCACACCCGGGCACGGGCAGCGACGGCCGGGGTTCTGCGTCCGCGGAAGGTGGCCGAGTTCGCCCGCGACATCATCGCTCCGTTGGCCGCGGCCGCTCTGGACGACCTGCTGGCCGACGCCCGCCCGGATCTCGTCGACCGGCTGGCCACTTCCCTGCCGATGCGGGTGGTGTGCCGCTTCATGGGGCTGCCCGACGCGGACGCCGAGTGGCTGCACGAAGCGATGCGGCCCCTCGTCGAGTACGTCGACCACGCGCCGGTGCCGCTGGCGGCGGTGGTGCAGCGGCGGCGGGAGCTCGCCGCGTACTTCCGCAGCCGGATCGCCGCCGGCCCGGATCACGGAGGCATCCTCGCCGTCCTCGCCGCCGAAGAGGTGTTGACGGAAGCCGACGTCGTCAACAACGCGATCCTGCTGCTGGCCGCGGGCACCGAGACGACGGCGGCGGCGATCACCAACCTCTTCGCTCGGCTGGCCGGGGATCCCGCGCTGTACGCCGCGGTCGCCGCCGACCACGCACTGGTCCCGGCGATCGTCGCCGAGACGCTGCGGCACGAGCCGCCGCTGCATGTGACGTTGCGGTTCGCGGCCTCCGACGTCGAGTTGGCCGGGGTACCGATTCCACGGGCAACTCCGGTCCAGGTCTGCCTGGCCGCCGCCAACCGGGACCCGGGCATCTATCCGGATCCGCACCGGTTCGATCACACCCGCCGGGACCGACCGTCCCTGGCCTTCGGCGCTGGCCGACACGTCTGCCTCGGGATGGGTCTCGCCCAGGCCGAGCTGGAGGTCGTGCTGGAGGCGCTGGTGGAGCGGGTGGCGGAGATACATCCCCTCGGTTCCATCCCGCCGGTACGAGGACGCGGCTTCCGCGCCGCCACCGGCCTACGGCTGGACTGCCGGCCCGGAAGCCGACGATGAGCGCTCCGATCGTGACGCCGGCACCGCGGGTGTGGCAGGCGGATGTCCGCCTCACGCCGGACGGCCGGCGATGCTTCGACGATCTGCTTCCCTACTGTCTCGACGAGGCCTGGTCGTGGGAGTGTGATCACGCCGACCAGCTCACCGTGGTCTACCACGTGGACGACAGCGTGGCAGAGAAGGTCGAGCAACGGCTGAGCGAGGCCCTGGAGCGTTCCCGCGTCGTGCCGGCACGGCAGGCCCGGATCGTGTACGACTCCTGGTCCACCGACGTGGCCCCGGTCACCGGTGCCGACAGTGGCCCGGTCCGCTTCACCGTCGGGCCCGGCCTGGCCGTACACGGCCCAGGTTCGGCCCGGCTCGTCCGTGCCCTGGACGGGCTTTTTCTCGATCTGGCCCGGCGCTGGGGGGCCGACGAGTACCTGGTCCCCCACCTGGTGGCCTGGGAAACCATCGAGCGGGCCGGTTACGCCCGCACCTTCCCGCAGCACCTGACCACCTGCGCCGTGGTGGCCTCCGACCTACCGGCGCTGGACCGATTCGCCCGGGCCCGAACCGCCGCCGAGCGCCGGGCCGACCTGCGGGAGGCACCGGTGGCCGTGGCGCCGACCGTGTGCCTGCACCTGTTCGCCGCGCTCAACGGAACCCGGCTCACCGAACCGCTGATCGCCACCGCCCGTCAGTCGTGCGGCCGGTACGAGGCCGGCACCACGACCGAGGCCACCCGGCTCTGGTCCTTCGACATGCGCGAGGTGGTCTACGTGGGTGATCGGGCCGGTGCCCGCCGGTTCCGCGATCGGGCACTCACCGATCTCACCGAGCTGGTCCGGGAACTGGGGCTGCCAGCACGGATCGGTTCGGCCAACGACCCGTTCTTCACCGACAGCCGTGCCGACCTCGCCGGTTACCAGGCCACCTGGGATCTCAAGCAGGAGGTGTGCGGGCGGATGGCGAGCAGCGGTGCGGCAGTCGCGGTCAGCTCGGTCAACCTGCACCAGCAGCACTTCGGTCAGGGCTTCGCGATGACCGAAGCCTCCGGAGCGACGGCGTCGTCCGCGTGCGTCGGCTTCGGCATGGACCGCTGGCTGCACTGGATCCACGGCTACCTCGGCGACGATCCGCAGCAGTGGCCCGCGATCCTGCGGCGCGGTCTGCCCGACACCCGCTGACCGGGGTACGGAACGGGCCGGCGGCGCGGCCGCCGGCCCCGTCCCCGGATGTCAGGAACCCAGTTTGATCCGGACCCGCCGGTTCTGCCGACCCTTGCTCTCGACCTTGGTGACGGTCACCCGCCCGATCTGGCCGGTCGACGCCACATGAGTGCCCCCGTCGGCCTGCACGTCGAGCCCGACGATGTCCACCACCCGCACCTGAGGTAGCTCCGGCGGCGCCTTGAACTGGGTCCGCACCAGGTCGGGAGTCGCGTTCGCCTCCTCTCGGGTGAGCATCCGAACAACGATCTTGCGATCTGCGGCGATTTCAGCATTCACCGCATCCTCCAGGCTCTGTTTGAAGCCCGGCGGAACTTCCGGCAGGTTGAAATCCATGCGGGCCTCGCCGGGCTCCATGTTGCTACCGGTCACCAGGACGTTGAAATCGCGGAAGACGGTGCCACAGAGCACGTGCAAACCCGAATGGGTACGCATGAGCGAGGTACGGCGGTCGTCGTCGATCGCACCGGTCACCGTGGTGCCGACCGGTGGCACCGGATCCCCGGGCGCCGGCAACAGATAGAGGTCGTCGCCCTTGCGGGTGCCGACGATCCGCGTCTGCACGCCCTGCCAGATCAGCACGCCGTGGTCCGGCGGCTGACCGCCACCACCGGGGTAGAACGCGGACCGATCCAGCACGATGCCCTGGTCGGGATCCGCTGGATCCGACCACAGCACCGTGCAGTCCCATTCGCGAAGCGTGACGTCTGCCCAGTCCAGGCGTTGAGTCCGGCCATGGTGATCAATACCCATAGGTAAATGGGGAGGGCGTCCGTTGGCGGCCCGCCACTCCGTCCCCCTTCAGCGATCGTGTGGTCATCTGCACCACGATTATTCGTGCGCTGGACACCGAGAACAAACACCCGGGTGGCGCTAAAAACGACCGGCAATAGGACGGTGGAGGCGAGCCGGTTCCTGGCCGAGGGCGGCAAGGCGGAGGTCGCGCTAAGTGATCAGACGCAGCACGGCGGCGGTGCCGGCGCCGAGGGCGACGACCAGCAAGAATGGTGCCCGCAGCAACGCCGCGACCAAGGCGACGGCGAATCCGGCGGCGCGCGCGTCGATCACCAGATCATGGCCGGCGGCGAAGGTCTGCACCGCCACCAGGGCAGCCAGCAACGCCACCGGCAGCAACGCCGAAGCCTCCTGCACCTGCGGCTGTTCCAACACCGACTTGGGCACGCAGAGCCCGACGAGCTTGAGCAGGTAGACCCCGAGGGTGCCGAGCAGGATCGCGGTCCACATCAGCGGTCACCAGCCCGACGGACGGCGAACGCCGCGACGATGGCGGTCAGCCCGGCCACCAGCACCGGCATCCCAGCGGGCAACAACGGCACCATGATCAGCGCGATCACCGCCGCGGCGACGGCGAGTGCCCAGAGCCGCCGGCCACGCAGCCGCGGTAGCAGCAGGGCGACGAACGCCGCCGGTGCGGCCACGTCGAGTCCGAGTGCTTCCGGGTCGGGCAGCACGTGTGCGCCGAGCGCACCAGCCAGCGTGGCGATGTTCCACAGGACGAAGACCGAGATGCCGGTGGCCCAGAACGCCAGACGGGCCTCGCGAGGGTCAGTACGGGCCATCGCCATCGCCGAACTCTCGTCGAGCACCAGGTGCGCGCCGACCAGACGCCGCGCTCCACGTAGCCGCAACAGGGACGCCAGATTCAGGCCGTAGAGGCTGTTCCGCACCCCCAGCAGGGTGGCCGTGGCCGCGCCGGTCAGTGCCCCACCCCCGGCACCCATCACCCCGATCACGGCGAACTGCGACGCGCCGGAGAACATCAGCAGCGACAGCGCACAGGTCTGCGCGACGGTGAAGCCGGCCAGGACCGAGAGCGCGCCGAAGGAGAGCCCCAGCGCGCCGACGGCCACGCCCACCCCGACGGCGTCGCGCAGGACAGCGGCACGCGCCTGCGGCCAACTTCGATCCGTGATCGTGCCTGTCGTACTCACGTCGGCATCCCTCCGCGTACCTGCTCGCGCAGCTCGGTCATCCCTTCGCCGCGCCGGCTCGTGTGCCTGACGACAGCGGGCACGGTGGATAGTCGGCGACGCCGAGGGTTCGGAAGACCCGCACCTCACCGGGCAGTTCGGCGCAGCGGGCGAGGGCGGCAGTGGTCCGCTCCTCACCCTCTCGGTGTTCGCCGAGCAGGATACCGAGGTAGGTACCGCTGTGCGCGATCGCCAGCCCCAGGCCGCCGACCTCATGGCACAGCCGACGCATCTGGGCGAAATCGGCACGAGGATGCCGTTGCACGTGCAACTCGGCGCTACGGGTGGCAATTCGGCCGACCGTGGCCAGGTCACCGGTGCGCACGGCGGCGCTCATCTCGTCGAGGAGCGTCCGGTACTCGTGACGGACCCGCATCGGGGGCAGAGCGGTCGACCGGTTGAACCGGATCGTGTCGACCATGCCGCCGACGTCGTGCGCCAGGATGGTGAGCGGCGGCAGGAATCCGAGCTCTTCCCGCACCCGGACCTCTCGATGGTGGTAGCTGACGATGCCGGGATACATCACCCCGTCGGAGGGTTCCACGTCACGTAGGAGACACTCGATCGCCGCGGCGTCGAGGAAGATGCCGATGGCGTCGGCGATGGCCCGGGCGGTGGCCACCAGGTCCGCCGAGGAACTGGCCAGGCCCTTTCCCTCCGGCAGCGCACCGTCGAGTTCCACCATGCCGCCGCCGGATATCCCGTACGTGCGCAGCAGGCGCGTCGCCAGCCGGCGGGCCTTGGTCTTGTGTGACGGCCGTACCGCCACCTCCGGACTGTCCGGGAGGTAGTGGAACGCCGCGTGTGCCCAGCCCGCGATCGGGAGGGTCACCAGGAAGTGGCGTTCCTCCTCCGGCAGGACACCCTGCAGCAATTCCCCGAACGTTCCGTTGGCTGTCCCGAAGCCCGTAACCTTCCCCAGATACATCGAGCCCCCGTTTGAATGATGTCAATTGTCGGTGGATTGGAGAATGGGCGGTCGGTCGACGCCGGAAGGGGCGGCCCTGACCACTAGTGCGGCGTCACCGCCTGGTCCGCTTCCGAATGGTGAAGGCGAGACTCTCGTGCTCGTGGAACCAGGGCCGGTATCCGGCATGCGGCGGCTCCGTCCAGCGCAGCAGTTCCACCGTGGCGACCTCGTCGCTGACCCCACCGGCCTCCAGATACGCCGTCAGATCGTCGCGGTCGTAGAACTTGCAGTAAAAGCCGGCGTGGTCGAGGTACTCCTTGGGCCCGGTCTCGACCATTCCAGGATCGGTGACCTGGCAGTCGTTCATGGTCCACATGTTCGCGACGATGTGTCCGCCGGGTCGGCAGATCCGGTACAGCTCCTGGAGCGCCTTGACCGGCTCGGTGAGGTGGCCCAGCAGATCCCAGCAGAAGATGCCGTCGACGGCGTCGTCGGGCATGCCGGTGGCGAAGACGTCCACCGCGCGGAGGACGACATTGTCGGCGTTGGCTTTGGCGATCACCCGTCGGGCGAGGTTCATCGCGTTGACGGAGGTGTCGCCACCGATCACCACCGTTGCCGCCTGCGCCAACGGGGACAGATTCCGTCCGTCGCCACACGGCAGGTCCAGCACGACCATCGCGTCGTGGTCGGCGAAGAGTTTTGCCGCGTTCACCACGTACGGCACCGGCGGATCACCCCAGAGGTTGGGGTGCCCATCGAGCTGATACGCGTCGTTCCACTGGTGCTTGGCAGCCTCGTCGGCCTCGGCCAGAGTGCTCATGACTGCAGTCCTTTCTGCTGGTGGAACATTTCCGCGACGCAGCGGTGCGCGTCGACGAATGCGCGGGAGTATCCCGGGGTCGGGATCAGGTGGTTGTAGAAGGTGGGGCCCTCACACAGCGGACCGATCAACCAGAGACGCGGATCGCTACCGTCCGCACCCACCGGATGCAGATTCGCGTCGACGTCGGCGGCGTGCACCACGGCGCTGCCGGGTGCGTGCCGGCGGAGCCGTCCTCGCCGGTACAACGAGCGCACCAAAGGGCTGGCTGAGGAGTGCACGGCGGGCCAGGGTGAACTGCCGGCGCAGAGCCAGTCGGCGTGTTCGCGGTGCACCCTGGCCAGGCGGGTGGAGGTCAGTTCCCAGCGACCCGTACGGGGGTCGAAGGCGGTGCGCGGCGCGGGTCCCAGGGGAAACCGGATCAGACCGGCCTCCGCCAGGGTGACCAACTCGTGGTGGCGATCCTTCTGCGGGCCGACGACGGCCCGGTTCATCAGGGGCACGACCCGCCCGAAGAAGTGCTCCCGGCAGCCTGGCGTGAGGCCGTGGGCAGCGACCGCGTCGCGCAGGAAATCCCGGACGTCGCGGATCGCCTCCAAGGCGGCCTTGACCGGGCTCCCCAGCACTCCCCGGTCGGCCTCGTCGAGGTCGGCCCGGATGGTGGCCAGCAACCAACGCTGGTACGTGTCGCTGTCCTCCAGGCGCGCGGCTGCTGCGTTGTCCCAGAGTTCGGCGGGATCGATTCCGCCCTGCAGCCGGTCGAGTGAGTCCACCGCAGCGACCAGCGTGCCCTCAGCCTCAGCCTTGGCCAGATCGGCGGCCAATTGCTGCTGCGCGTCCGGTCCGTCCCTGAGCAGGGTGCGGCACCGGTGGTAGGCAATCCGCATCTCGATCATCAACAGGGGCAGAATCGCCTGGTCGACGTCGATCGGCCCGGCGTCGCGCAGCCGGCGTACCGCGGCCCGGGTGAGCGCGATCGGTGGGAAGGCGGTGGAGATCTCGGCCCGGTCCGGCCGTGCCCGGAACGGCATGCCGGATCGGGAGTACAGCAGGATTCGCGGTTCGGCACCGCTCGACCGGTACCGCAGAGCACCGCCCTGCCGCTCGAACCTCCCGCCGCGTCCGACCGTGAGGGTGGCGATGACGTCCATCGCCGACAGTCCGAAGCCGGCCACGGCGACGGTCTCCTCCGCGCCGATCACGTCCAGCCGCCGGGGCAGCGGGTACGGGTCGATGATCCGACGGTCCGCCCCGGCATCGTGGGCACCCTCCGGCGGCGGTTCGTTGCTGGTGTGTCCGATCGTCAGGAAGGCGTAGTCGGTGCGGACGTGGGAGCCGTCCGCCAGGGTGATGGTCACGCCACCGCGCTGGTTGGAGTCGAGGTCCACGGCGGCGGAACGATGCACCGTGACCTGCATGCCGGCGGGCACGCCACGGCGTACCTCCGCAAAGAACCAGCGCAGGTATTCACCGAGGACGCGTCGGGGAAGGAAGTCGGTGGGTCGGATCGGTCGGCCGGCGGGCCCGAGGGTGTGTCCGTCCTCGGCCAGCCGCAGGCCGCGCTCGGTCACCCAGCTGTGCAGATCCGGGCCGACCGGCCCACAGTACGACCCGACCGACTCGTCGTCGGGATACATGGAGATTTCACCGCAGAGCGTATTGAGCAGCAGGTAATCCGGCTGGTCGATGTCGTGCAGGCCCTGCCCGCCGGATAGCGGGTCGATAATCTCCACCCGGGTGGGCGCACCAGGTACACCGAGCCGGGCCAGCGCGACGATACGTTCGAATACGCTGCACCCTCTCGAACCCAGACCAACAATTGCCACCGCGTACTCGGACGGCATTCGGCACTTCCCCCGTGACACGAAACGATGATCGCCACCATCACGATGTTCAAAAAGGACTCGCTGCGGCCTCATTCACGGCAGGCGAAAACTCCGGATGAACATTCGGCGCACTTCAGCGAGGCGACGCCAACCTGCCTCGACCTTGCGAACAACAGAATCCACGGTCAAGCGGACGCAGCAGATGTTTCCACCGAATCCTATATCGACGTGACGGCGGCCCGTCAATGGACATCCACATGTTGGACACGGCTCATGGTGGCGCGTACAGAGACTTTGCACATGCGCATTTGCATTTGCGGTGCGGCAGACGTTACCGGGCCCGATCCGGGCCTGTCAATCCGGTAGATCATAGAGCTTGTCGTTATGCGGGCATCCCCCACAGGACGAGTCCGTGATCATTCATAGCGGTCGCGGGATCGCCAACAGCGGTCGAAGCTTCCCTGTGAATTTTGCACGCCACCCGTTTGCGCTGGCAGTAGTCCCGGCCCGAGATCGCCCCGAGCGTCGACTTCACAAACAGGTACGCCGTCAGGGACGTGCGCGGCGCCGAGCTCGACCATGGTTGAACCGCCGCGGAGAATAAAACGATGGAGACGACCGAGGTCATCCTCTACCGCTTCCGGATCGAGCTGCCACGAGGCGACACGATTGTCGAACGGGAGGCCAGGACGACGGTCACGCGGTGGGACAACGAGCCGGTCGCGGTGCTGACTGCGGTGTGGGTCGACCGTTCCCGGTCTCGCACGTTCATCGACCGTGACCTGGCCGACCGGTTCGGTCTGCGCCCTGCCCAGCGGGACTGGCTGTTCCTCACGATGGACCTCGACCCAGCGACGGCCACGCAGTGGCGTGCCGCAGCGGAGAGCTACCTGACCGCGATCCAGGCCGCCGAGCGTGACCGGCACGCAGCCCGGGAGCATCCACCGCTGTTCCGGCGCAAGGCCGCCGCCGAGCGCGCACGGGTGCGGCACCGCGCGGCGCTCGATGCGGCGGACAATGCGTACGCGCCGGTGCGGGAGGCGGCCTCGCGGTTACTCGACACGGTGTACGCCCCGATCGCCGCGCGGGAGAAGGCCATCGCGGCAATCAGGGGTGCGCCGATCTGGAGGTACGTGCGCAAGGGCGACACCGCTCATGTGCACGCGGCCGCATCGGACGGCTCGACCGCCGACCAGCTCATCTCGGCGATGGAGCGGCAGAAGGGGATCACGGCGTTCCGGTGGGAAGCTGATGCCGTGGCGAAGGCCGTGGAACTGCTCGGCGACGAAGGATTCGAGCTGTGGTGGCACCGGTTCGCCGGGAACTGGCAGTACCGGCTTGAGCAGAAGAAGGAGCAACCACGGCGGCCGGGCGGCACCGGCCTCGCCGGTACCGGCGGCTTCGGGATCTGAGTGCGGCAGCAACGTCCTGATCCTGCGGCGTCGGTCTGGATTCTGGCTGGGCCCGCTGACCAGAACCTGCGTGCCGGCGACAATGATGGTCGGCGGGGTACGTCGCGACAGCCTACGGTTTGCGGGCCAGCAGTCCGACGAAGGTGTGGTAGGTGTCGGTCTGCTTCGGAGCGGACGTGCCCGGATCCGGACGCCACTCGCCCAACGGCACCAGCCCCGGCTCCAGCAGCGCCAGCCCACCGGCGAAGGAGAGGATCTCCTCGTCGGTACGCCAGCGGCCGGTGCCCAGCGACTCGTTGAAGACCCGCTCGACCTCACGGGCCTTACGCGAGCCTTCCGGGTCCCGCTCGCCCGGATCACGGAAGTGCGAGATCGCCACGTAACTGCCCGACGGCAGCGCGTCGATCAACTCCGCCGCCACCGCTCGCGGCTCCTCGTCGTCGCCGAGGTGATGCAGGATCGCGAAGAGCAGCAACCCGATCGGCCGGTCGAAGTCGAGGAACCGGCGGGCGTCCGGATCATTGAGGATCTCCTGCGGTCGCCGGATGTCGGCCTGGATCACCGTCGCCGTGCCCTCCGCGGAGAGCAGCGCCCGCCCGTGCGCCAGGACGATCGGGTCGTTGTCCACGTACACCACCCGAGCGTTCGGGTTGTGCGCGGCGGCGACCTCGTGCACATTGCCCTGGGTGGGCAGTCCTGACCCGATGTCGAGGAACTGGTCGATGCCAGCCTCGGTGACAAGGTAACGGATCACCCGGCGCAGGAAGGCCCGGTTCGCCTGGCCGGCGGCCGGCCCGTCCGGGGTGATTCGCAGGGCGTGCTCGGCGACCTTACGGTCGACCTCGAAGTTGTCCTTGCCGCCCAGGAAGTAGTCATAGACCCGGGCCACGCTGGGAACGGTGAGGTCGATTCCGGGAGGTGCGGCCTTATCGCGGGTCAATGGCTTCTCCATCCGATTCTGATCACCGCACCGGGCGCTGTGGTTGGTGGCCCCGAGCTCTGTCCGGGAGTGTAGCGATCGGACGGTCCAGATTGTCACCCCGGTGGTATCGCTCCCAGCGGATTGGCCCAGCGCAACCCCGCAACCACGCGAAACGTCGGTGACGCAGTGGCCACCAAACGAACACCGTGCGTGCTGAGCTACTCGGATTCGGACCGCAACCCGTCGCAGCGAACTCAGGGACAGCGGTCCTGGCCGAGGAAGCACGACAACAGCTGCCGGAACTCGTACGGGTACTCGACTGCCGGCACGTGCCCGCAGTGGCCGAGCACGTGCAGACGGACATCGGCCAGGTGCTCGAGCAAGGGCCGCGTTGCCGTCTCGAGCGGGGTGACCCGATCCTCGGCGCCGTGCACAAGCAACACGGGCACGCGGACCGCTGCCAGCATCTGCGCCGAGATGGTGAGCTCGTCGACCCATCGTGCCCTGGGTGGAGGAAACAACGACGCGTACGCGGTCGCCCCCGCTCGCATCGCCGCTGCCCGGGCCTCGACGGCCGAATCGGTCACCAGCGCCTGGTCGAGGACGAGGCGAGTCAGCATGTCTCGTGCCCCGGCGGGGTCGGCGGAGGCGGCCCAGACCGCGTCGAGCTCGGCGGAGAGCGGCGCCCCGGGGGCGCCCATCGTGGAGACCGCCACGACCCGCGTGACCTGCCGGGGACGCGCGGCCGCCAACGCCAACGCCACGGCACCGCCCATGGAGTGACCCACCACCGCGTATCGGTCGACACCGAGAGCATCCATCAGGCCTGCGGCCTGCTCCGTCCACAGCCGGCGCCCACCCCTGCTACCCGCCGGGACAGGTGTACGGCCGAACCCCGCCTGGTCAGGAGCCACCAGGTGCCAGGACGCGCCCAACGCCTGCACCGTCGTCGCCCAGGCGCCGGACCCGGTCGTGCCGGGCCCGGAGCCGTGCAGCATCAGCACCGCGGGCCCGGTGCCGCTCTCCAGGACGTGGACAGGGGAGCCGTCGACGGTGACGGTCCGACGTGTCGTCACCGGGGCGGGCCAGGTGTGCTCATGCCGATGCGGGACTGACGGACTTCGAGAAGACCTCCATCATCGCCCTGCCGAACTGCGGCATGTCGGGCCACCCCCGGCAGGAGACGAGGTTGCCGTCCACGACGTCGGGGGCGTCGATGACGGTCGCACCGGCGTTCTCCATGTCACCGGTGATGGGTGGGAAGCACGCCGTCTTTCGACCCTTCAGCAGCCCATACACCGCTGGTACCTGCGCGCCGTGACACACCAGCGCGATGGGGAGGTTGCGCGCGAAGAAGTGCTCGGTGATGCGCCTGACATCGTCGTGCACCCGGATCCACTCGGGTGCACGTCCCCCGGGAATGATGAGGGCGTCGTAGCGCTCGACGTCGACCTCGGCCCAGGGCACGTCGACTGGCAGCTTCCGGCCGTTCTTCTCCACGTAGGCGTCGGAGTTGGGGTCGAACTCGTGGATGACCAGTTGCACGTCACGCATCGTCAGCGACGAGACGTCAACGTCCCAGCCCCCCTCCTGCACGCGATAGTAGGGATACATGGTGTCGAGCTCTTCGGCGGCGTCGCCGGTCAGGAGCAGCGCTCTGGGCACCTGCTTCTCCTCGCATCGGGGGGACGGGTGAAGTCGATCAAAATCAGATACGATCCGATTGGGCTAGCATTCCTCGGCCCGGCCCGCCCGTCAACCCTCCACTGCCACCGCGTCCGCGTCCTTGACCTCGTCGAACAACCGTCGGAAACGCTCGCCGGACCGCAGGATGTGTCGACGCATCGCGTAGGCGGCGGCGTCGGGGTCACGCGCGGCGATCGCGGCCACGATCTCCTCGTGCTCGGCCATGGCCAGGTGGGTGACCTGGGCGTCGTGGTGCAGCCGAAAGAGGTGCACGTGGCTGTGCAGGCGAGCAAGCGCCTCACGGATCACCTGGTTCTCCGCGCTCAGGGCGACGAGATCGTGGAAAGCGGCGTCGCGGAGACCGAAGGCGCCGTAGGCCGTGGGCCCACTACCCCCTTCCAGTTCCGCCATCTCCTCCAGCATTCGCCGCAGGCCGGCCACCTGCTCCAGGGACGCGCGTTCGGCCGACCTACGCGCCGCTGCCGGCTCGAGGAGCAGACGGACCTCCAGCATGTCCTCGAATCGCTGGCGGGTGATCTGGGGCGGAATGCGGTAGCCGGCATGGGGCACCCGCACGACCAACCCCTCGGCCTCCATCCGGTTCAGAGCGTCGCGGATCGGCGTCTGCGAGACCCCCAGCTCTCGCGCCAGCACGTCGATCGTGACGCGGGAACCAGGCTCGATCCGTAGTGACATCAGCTGTCCGAGCAGCGCGTCGTACACCTCGTCGGCAAGCCGGCCGCCGGATCTTCCCGACGGCGTTCCGCCCGTCACGGCCCGACGGCCCCGCGCGATCATTCCTTCGTCGTCCATCGTGACGTGAGGTCCCTTCTTGCGTCTTCGCGTACCTGTTGACATCAGTCACAACTCTGCGACATGCTGACGCCCCAACCGGATCGTATAGGAAATCAGGCGATGACCCGCCGACCTGCACCGGCGGTACGACGATCCAGCAGAGCGCGGCGTACGCGTGACACCGGGCCGCCGGTCGGCCCGCGCGACGCCTGAACAACCAGCACCTGATCGGCGAAGCACATAGCGAGGTTGCAGAAGTCCCCACCCAGAAAGCAGGCGAGAATGCGGCATCCGCAGCAAATAGGAAGAATGTCCGCTCCCCGGCGAAAGGTGCAGCTGGCGACGGCAGCCATGCTGCTGGTGGCCACGACCATGGCGGCCTGCGGCGATGGCCAGGACGACGGCGGGAAGGCGAGTGCCCCCAAGGCGCCGGCGACCATCCCGGAGCTCACCACGGACCCGCTGACCCTCAGCTTCATCTGGTTCGACTGGCCCCCCGCGCAGGCGCTGGAAACCTTCGCGAACACGGAGTACAAGAAGGAACGACCGAACGCGACGATCAAGGTCAACACCGTGCCGAACGCGAACTGGCACGACGCGATGTTCACCCAGTTCGCCGCGCGCAAGACCGACTTCGACATCGCGATCCTGGACTCGCAACACATCGGCGAGGCCGTGACGAACGGCAACATCCTCGACATCACCGACTTCGTCAAGACCAACATCGACGTCGCGGCCTACGACCCGTACCTGCTGGCGGCCTACGGCCAGTTCCCCCAGGCGGAGACCGGCAAGCGCGACGAGAACGCCAGCCTGTACGGGTTGCCGCTGCTCGGCGACACCTGGACGATGATCTACCGCAAGGACCTGATCGGCGACAAGCCACCGCAGACCTGGGATGAGATGATCTCAGTCGCCGAGAAGTGTCAGGCGGACAACCCTGGCGTCAGCGGGTTGGCTTTCCACCAGGCCAACGGCTCCGACGCCGCAGCCGTCACCTACAACACGGTCAACGGCGTCTACGGCGGCAACCTCTGGGATTCCAAGACCCGCAAGATCGACGGCGTCCTCAACGACGCTGCGGGTCATGAGGCGATGGACGTCCTGGTCAACAAGATGAAGCCGCTGACCGCCAGGGGCTCCGGCAACTGGTTCATCGACGAGGTGAACGCGGCGGTCGCCCAGGGCAAGGCATGCATCGCGTTCAACTGGATCGCCGCGAGTGGTGGCCTGCTCGATCCCAAGCAGTCGACGCTCGGCACCACGCGGGAACAGATTCTCGACAAGCTGGGTTTTGCCACCCTGCCGAGCCAGAAGACCGACCTGGTCCCTCTCGGCGGTATGGGGATGCACGTGTCGGCCTACTCCCCCACGGCGAACCAGACTGAGGCACTGAACTTCATGAAGTGGTTCCAGCGGGCCGATGTCCAGAAGAAGTGGGCCGCGGCTGGTGGCGTGCCGTCGCGTACCGACGCCCTGAAGTCGCCCGAGTTCCTCAATGCCGGGCCGTTCAACCAGGTGTACGCCGACTCGGTACCGCGGATGCGGGACATGTGGAACGTGCCCGAGTACGCGCGCCTCGTCGACATCGAGAACACCAACGTGAACGCGGCCCTCAACGGCGCGAAGAGCCCGAAGGAAGCGCTCGACGACATCGCCAAGGAGCAGCAGAGCGTGCTCGACTCCAGCAGCCGCAAGGGCGGCGGCGGACTGTGAGTGACCCCGTCCCTTCGACGACCGACCACCCCGGGCAGGTGGCGTCCGCGACGCCACCTGCACCGGGCCGGTCCCGCCGGCTGAGCGACCGCGTGCTCGCCACGGTCTTCATCTCGCCCGCGCTGCTGCTGTTGCTCGCGATGTCGGTGTTCCCGTTGCTGTGGGCGTTGTACCTGTCCTTCACCGACTACTCGGCCACTCGCGGAGGGCCCGCCCGTTTCGTCGGGTTCGGGAATTACACCGCCATCCTGACCTCGGCGCAGGTCCACCAGCGGGCCTTGACGACGTTGATCTACGTGGTCGGGGCGGTCGCCCTGCAGACCGTGCTCGGCTTCGGCATCGCCTACCTGATCTCACGGCGCACGCACGGGCGGGGACTGCTGACCACCCTGTTCCTGGTGCCGATGATGCTGTCGCCGGTCGTGGTCGGGCTGTTCTGGCGATTCATGCTCGACGCGCAATTCGGCGTGATCAACAGCATGCTCGGCTCGCTCGGCCTGGGGCAGGTGGAGTGGCTCACCCGGCAGCGAACGGCGTTGATCTCCCTGATCGTGGTGGACACCTGGCAGTGGACGCCGTTCATCATGCTCATCGCACTTGCCGGCCTCACCGCGGTTCCCAAGTACCTGTACGAGGCCGCCTCCATCGACCGGGCGTCCGAGTGGTTCCGGTTCCGCACCATCACTCTGCCGCTGGTGTGGCCGCTGCTCCTCATCGCCGTGATGTTCCGGGCCATCGAGGCCTTCCGACTGTTCGACCTCGTCTACATCCTCACCAACGGTGGTCCGGGAGTCTCCACCGAGACGTTGTCGTTCCACGTCTACAAGGTGGCGTTTCTGGGCTTCAACACCGGAACCGCTTCGGCGTACGGGATCCTCATGGTCCTCGTCGTCATCGTCCTCACGCAGCTCTACCTGCGCTACCTGAACAAGCTCAAGGAGGGCTGATGGCCGTCTCCGTCGACGAGGCCGTGTCCACCGGTCCCACCCGGGAGCGCACGCCCCCCACACGCCGCCTCGGCGGCCGGGGCCGCTCCGTGCTGGAGATCGCGCTGCTGACCGTACTGGCCGTCGTGATGCTCTTCCCGGTGCTGTGGATGATCGAAACGTCCATCAAGGAGAACCGGGACGTCTACGCCGTTCCGGCCCAGTTCTTCGGCTTCTCGGTCACCATCGACCACTTCAAGGACGTGTTCGTCGCCCCCGGCGGCGGTCGTTCGGACCTGTCCGTCGCGTTCCTCAACTCCGCCGTGGTCGCCGGGGTTTCCACGGTGCTCGCCACCGTGCTGGGGGTACCAGCGGCCTGGGCCTACTCACGCTTCGCCGTCAAGGCCAAGAAGGACCAGCTCTTCTTCATCCTGTCCACCCGCTTCATGCCGCCCGTGGTGGTCGTGATCCCGATCTTCCTCATGTACCGCCAGGTCGGACTCATCGACAGCAAGCTCGGCCTGATCCTCATCTACACCGCGTTCAACGCCCCGTTCACGATCTGGATGATGAAGGGGTTCGTCGACGAGGTGCCCGCAGAGTACGAGGACGCCGCCATGCTCGACGGCTACACCCGGCTGCAGGCGTTCTGGCGACACACCCTCCCCCTGCTCGTGCCCGGCATCGCCGCGACGGCGGTCTTCGCCCTCATCTTCTCGTGGAACGAGTTCGTGTTCGCCATCTTCCTCACCTCCAGCGACAGCGTGCGGACGGCCCCACCCGCCATCGCCGGCCTCATCGGTGGCACCACGACGGACTGGGGCCTCGTGGCCGCCGCCTCCGTGGTGTTCGCCCTACCGGTGCTCGTCTTCGCCTACCTGGTACGCAAGCACCTCATCGCCGGTGTGACGCTCGGGGCGGTGCGACGCTGATGGCCGGCATCGAGGTGACCGCCCTGCACAAGCGCTACCCGGACGGAACGGTCGCAGTTGACCACGTGGACCTGTCCATCGACGACGGCGAACTGTTCGTGATGCTCGGCCCTTCGGGTTGCGGCAAGACGACCACGCTACGGGCCATCGCCGGCCTGGAGAGACAGACAACGGGCGACATCCGCATCGGCGACACGCTGGTCAACGACCTGCCGCCCGCCGAGCGCGACATCGCCATGGTGTTCCAGTTCTACGCTCTCTACCCGCACCTGAAGACCCGCGACAACCTGGCGTTCCCCCTGCGGGCCGAGGGACTGCCCAAGGCGGAGGTACGCGAGCGGGTCGCCGAGGCCGCCCGGCTGATGCGGCTCGGGCCGCTCCTGGACCGGCGACCGCGCCAGTTGTCCGGCGGGGAGCAGCAACGCGTCGCGCTGGCTCGCGCCCTGGTGCGACGACCACGCGCATTTCTCATGGACGAACCTCTTACCAATCTGGACGCAGAGCTGCGGGCGGACATGCGCACGGAGATCAAACACCTGCAGGGGGAACTGGGGGCGACCATGGTCTACGTCACCCACGACCAGGTCGAGGCGATGTCGCTCGGGCACCGGATCGCCATCCTCAACAAGGGTCGCGTCGAGCAGATCGGCACCCCGCTGGAAGTCTACGACCGCCCGGCGAGTCTCTTCTGCGCCGCATTCATCGGCTCCCCGCCGATGAACCTGATCGAGGTGGAGGTGGCCGACGGGAAGCTGCGCGGTCAGGGCGGACTGGCCCTCACGCCACCGCCCGGTCTGCCGCGTGACCGTCGCCTGGTCGCCGGCGTCCGACCGGAGGCGTTGGAGGTCACAGAACCGGGGGCGAAACACTCGGTCCCGGCCCGCGTGGTCTCGGTGGAATGGCTGGGCGACGAGATCATCTACGTGATCGACCACAGCGGCCAGCGCGACGTCCGGGTTCGGATGCCCCCGACGGTCCGTTTCGCCGCCGACGCAGCGGTCGGGCTACGGCACACCGGCAAGACCCCGGTGGTCTACGACGTGAGCACGGAAGAGCTGGTGGCCTGATGGGAACCGTGGCAGCACACGGGCTGTGTAAGTCCTTCGGCAAGGTCCAGGCCCTGGACGGGGTGACGCTGGACGTGCCGGACGGCTCGTTCTTCGTCGTGCTCGGGCCCTCCGGGGCAGGCAAGACGACGACCCTACGAGCAATCGCCGGGCTGGAAAAGCTTGACGCCGGGTCGGTGCATCTGGACGGGAGAGACGCGACCGGTGACGCCCCGGCCGCGCGCGACCTGGCCATGGTCTTCCAGAACTACGCCCTCTACCCGCGACACACGGCGTACGAGAACATCGCATCGCCGCTGCGGGCACGCCGCTGTTCGTCGAGCGAGATCGCCGCTGCCGTCGAACGGATGTCGAGCCTGTTGCACATCGAACGCCTGCTGCAGCGTCGTCCCGCGCAGTTGTCCGGCGGTGAGATGCAGCGGGTCGCCCTGGCCCGGGCGCTGGTCCGACACCCGCGCGCATTTCTCATGGACGAGCCGCTGACGAACCTCGATCTCAAACTCCGGGTCGAGATGCGCACCGAGCTCACCCGCATCCACCGAAGCCTCGGAGCAACCTTCGTCTACGTGACCAACGACCAGGTCGAGGCCCTGTCCATGGCCGACCACGTCGCGGTCCTCAAAGAGGGAAAGGTGCAACAGGTCGGAACACCGACCGAGGTGTACGAGCGTCCCGCCAACAAGTGGGTCGCCGGATTCGTCGGCAGCCCGCCGATCAGCCTGCTCGCCTGCCACGCCGAGGGTGACCGCCTGGTCGGTGCGCAGGGCTGGACACTGCCGCGGCCTCGCTGGACCACCGCGGAGGACGGTCGTGCGCTGCTGCTGGGCCTGCGCGCGGAGGACCTGTCCGTTGAGCAGCGTCGGGACGCGTCGTTGTCGGGGGAACTCTACGGTATTGAGCCGCTCGGTGACCGCACGGTGGTCGACGTCCAGGTGGGGACGGAGATCCTCAAGGTCAAGGCACGACCCACCGTCACCGGAACGCCCGGCGAGCGGCTGCTTGTCACGGTCGACCTGGACCGGGCGCACCTGTTCGATGCGGACACCGGACTGTCGCTGTCCGAGGCTGGGCGGTAACCGCGCGGGCGGCGACGGCACCATGCGTCCGCACGGCCATCGAACCTCAGCGGACCGTCGCCGCCGGGCACGGCCTGACAACGCTGAGACGGCCGTGGCGGCGAGATCGGTGGCGCGGGGCCGTCGCCCCGCGGACCGGAGCCACTGCCCCATTCGACCCGCTCGACACCCCTCGCCCGGACGAGGCGGGTGAGCCGTCCGGCTACCCGCACAGCGCGATCACTGAGGCACACCAGAGACCACCAGGAAGATCACAGGAGGCGAGGCATTGAGCGACCCGATGAACGTCCTGGCCCCCGAGCACCGGCGGCTCCGGATCGGCGAGACGTGGCGCGACGCCGCAAGCGGAGCCACCTTTGCCGTCGAGGACCCGGCCACCGGCAAGACCATCGCCGAGGTGGCGGACGGCGACGCCGTTGACGGGCTCGCCGCTCTGGACGCGGCGAGCACGGCAGCGGCCCCGTGGGCGGCGACCCCGCCACGGAAACGGTCAGAGCTGTTGACCGCGACGTACCGGGCACTGACCGAGCGGTCCGAGGAGATCGCCCGGCTGATAACGCTCGAAATGGGCAAACCGCTCGCCGAGGCTCGGGCAGAGGTGACCTACGGCGCCGAGTTCTTCCGCTGGTTCGCCGAGGAGGCGGTACGCGTCGAGGGGCGCTACAGCGCCGCTCCCGCAGGCGGATACCGCATCCTCACCGTGCCGAAGCCGGTCGGACCGTGCGTGTTCGTGACTCCCTGGAACTTTCCGTTGGCCATGGGCGCCCGCAAGATCGCCCCCGCGCTGGCCGCGGGCTGCACCACGATCACCAAGCCAGCAGGCCAGACGCCACTCACCATGCTGTTGCTGGCCCGCATCATGGAGGAGGTCGGCGTTCCCCCGGGCGTCGTCAACGTGGTGACCACCAAGCGTTCCGGCGCGGTGGTCTCCGCGCTGTTGGCCGACAGTCGGACCCGCAAGCTGTCGTTCACCGGGTCGACCGAGGTCGGGCGCGTGCTGCTCCGACAGGCTGCGGACAACGTGCTGCGTACCTCAATGGAACTGGGCGGCAACGCGGCCCTGATCGTCTGTGCCGACGCCGACCTGGACGTCGCGCTCGACGGTGCCATGGTGGCCAAGATGCGCAACATCGGGGAGTCCTGCATCGCGGCCAACCGGATCTACGTTGAGGAGCCGGTGCGCGAGGAGTTCACGGCGCGCTTCGCCGAGCGGATGGGCAGGCTCTCGGTGGGCCATGGTCTCGACGACGGCGTGGACGTCGGGGCGTTGATCGACGAGGCCTCGGTCACCGCGATCGACGAGCTCGTCGCCGACGCGGTCGATCGCGGCGCCCGGGTCCTGGTGGGCGGCGAGCGTCCGGAAGGGCCGGGCCATTTCTACCCGCCTACCGTCCTCGTCGACGTGCCCGACGATGCGCGGATGCTCCGGACGGAGATCTTCGGCCCGGTCGCGCCGATCATCTCGTTCACCTCCGACGACGAGGTGCTGGTGAAGGCCAACGACACCGAGCACGGTCTCGTCGGATACATCTTCACTCGGGACCTCCAGCGGGCGCTCCGGTTCACCGAAGGTCTGAACACCGGGATGATCGGCATCAACCGTGGCCTGATCTCGGACCCGGCAGCTCCGTTCGGCGGCGTGAAGCAGTCCGGGCTCGGCAAGGAGGGGTCGCACGAGGGCATCCTCGAGTACCTCGACGTCACCTACGCGGCGATCGACCTACCGTGACCGGCCTACCGCTCCGGACGCCCGCCGAGAATCACCTCGCCGACGCCATCCCGGTCCCGCAGGTGACCTGGACGTGCGTCCGGCACATCGCCGCCGACGTTCCGGAGAGGCACTGACATGCTTGAGACCGTCCGCGGACCACGCCAGCTGATAGTGGGCGAAGGGGTCGCACAGAACATCCCACGAGTGGTGGCCGAGAATGGCTCGCGCGTCCTCATCTTGACCGATCAGGTGCTGCTGAGGCAGCCGGCCGTGGCCGAGATCGTCGCCGCCGTGCGGGAGAAGGTCGAGGTCGTCGAGGTCTTCTCCGACGCGACTCCCGACGTGCCGCTTGCCGACGTCGCGCTGGCTGTCTCGGTCGCCGCCGAGGTGGACGCCGACGTGATCCTCGCCATCGGGGGTGGCACGGTGATCGACCTCGCGAAAATCGTCGGCGTCATCCGACGACACGGTGGGACGCCGCGCGACTTCTACGGCGAGTCGAAGGTGCCGGGGCCGACCATTCCTCTCGTCGCGGTCCCCACGACGTCAGGCACCGGCTCCGAACTCACCCCCGTCGCGGTGTTGACCGACCCGGACCGCGAACTGAAAGTGGGAGTTTCCAGCGTCCACATCGTCCCTGACTTCGCCATCGTCGACCCGGAACTCACGTACACCTGCCCTGCGACCGTCACCGCCCACTCCGGCATCGACGCGTTTTGTCACGCGGTGGAGAGCTACACCGCCCGGCCCCGGGCCCACGGACCGCGCGACCCGGTGGAGCAGGTGTTCCTCGGCCGCAACTCGATCACCGACCATTACGCGCTCCTGGCTGCTGAGCGGATCGCCCGGAGCCTGCGCCGTGCGGTCAGGGACGGAGGCGACACGGACGCGCGCGCGGACATGTCCTACGGGTCCATGCTCGCCGGGCTCGCCTTTTCCCACGCGGGCACCGCGGCCCCGCACGCCCTCCAGTACCCCATCGGCGCCGCCACGCACACGCCGCACGGCCTGGGCGTCGGGCTGCTGCTGCCCTACGCGCTGGATGCGGCCAGGGACGCCATCAGTGACCGGTTGGCCGTCCTCGCCGGGGTGTGCGGGCTCGACGTGACCGACGCATCGGATGCCGAGGCCGCGGATACGTTCCTCGCCTGGCTCGACGGGTTCCTTGCCGACATCGGTCTCCCGCCCACCTTGGCGGACATCGGGGTGGCACGCGCCGACCTCCCCCGCTTCGCGGAGATGGCCGCGGGTGTCACCCGCCTGATCCAGAACCATCCAGGCCCGAACGACACCGCCAGCCTGACCGCGATCCTCGAAGCGGCCTGGACCGGGGATCGAACCCGACACCTCCTGCCTCCGAGCAGAGATGGTGACCGGGGCCCGGATCGCCCGGTCAGCGCTCAAGCGGGTTCCGGGTGAGACAGAGCAGGGCGATGTCGTCGCGCCGCGGCCACGGTCCGACGTCACTGGCCAGGATGTGATCCAGGATCTCCGCCGGATCGAGCCGGGGCGCGTCGTTCACTGCCGCGCACAACTCCGCCAGGCCCCGGTCGAGCGGATGGCTGCGGTCCTCCACGAGTCCGTCGGTGTACAGCACCAAGGTGGCGGCCGGCGGGAGGTCGAAGTTGTTCTCGCGGTAGACAACGGAGTCGGAGACACCCAGGGCAGGGTGGGTGGAGAGGCGGACCAGGCCGGTGGTTCGTGCGTCGCGCAGGATCGGGGCTGGATGCCCGGCAAGCACTCCGGTCACCGCGCCCTCGGCGACGTCCAGCTGCAGGTAACAGCAGGTGGCCATGGTGTTCAACCGCAGAGCGCGGATGAGGTGGTTGACGTTGTTCATGACCATGGAGGGCCGCTGCCCGGCGATGGCGTACGCGCGCAGAGCGTCACGGACCTGACCCATCGTCGCCGCAGCCGCGGTGTTGTGGCCGGCGACATCGCCGATCACCACGGCGACACGGTCGGCACTGATGGGAATGATGTCGTACCAGTCGCCGCCCACCTCGGCGCCGCGCGTCCACGGCAGATACCGGGCCGCGTGCCGCAGCCCCGCCGTCTGCGGCAGCGTCGCCGGCAGCAGGGCATGCTGCAGCTCGGAGGCGATCGACACGCTGGTCTCGAAGAGCATCGCCCGCTGAAGTGCCTGGGCTCCCAACCCCGCCAGTGCTGTCAACGTCGACCTGGTGTCGGGATCGAAGTCGCGCGGTTCCCGATAGCCGACGACCAACGCGCCCAGCACCTCACCGGCCACGGTCAGCGGGAGAAAGGCCCACGCCTGGCGGGACCCGGGCGGGACGGCTGTCTCTGGGTCGGGCTGAGCGGCGTGAAACTGCGCCAGTGAGGACAGGTAGCGCGGCTCTCCGGTGTGGGCGACGGTCGCCGCCGGGTAGGGATGCTCGATCGGCAGATCATGCAGTCGCGCGACGACCTCCGGTTCGTACGCGGCGTGGTAGGCAAGGCGCAGGGACTGATCCTGGCGCAGGAGCAGCGCCAGCGACTGCCCGCCGGCCGAGGGCCGCAGCACCGATCCGATGGCGGTGTACACCTGCGCTGTCGTGCTCGCCGCCACCAATGCCGCGGTCACGCTCTCCAAGCTGCGGGCGCGGGCGGCGGCCTGTTCGGCGCGGGCGGCGCTTTCGGCCATCTGTCGCTGCTTGTCGACCTGCTCGGTGATCTCTCGAAAGGACACCGCGACATGACCGCCGCTCGTACGCCCAACCTTGATCTCCCACACCTGGCCGATCTCGGGATACGTGAGCTCCTGCCGCCACGGTTCTCCGGTCTCGGCCACCGTGCGGTAGCGATCGAACAGCCCGCTGGCCCAGCTGTGCGCAGA
Source organism: Micromonospora lutea (assembly GCF_016863535.1). Taxonomy (GTDB): domain Bacteria; phylum Actinomycetota; class Actinomycetes; order Mycobacteriales; family Micromonosporaceae; genus Micromonospora; species Micromonospora lutea. Next base: position 65,533 of record NZ_BOPB01000031.1, on the reverse strand, counting down.
AATCTCGCTGAGCCGGTGACCGATCACATCCTCGACGCTGCAGCCGGTCAATTTGGCCCCGACCTGATTGACGAATTCACAGACGAAGTCCACGATTTCGTCACTGCCCTCCCGCACGGGACGAAACACCGTGAACCCGTCGAACGCGGTGTCGAGCATGTCGTACAGGCGTACCGCACCTGCCGACTGCGGAGACACCGTCACCTGGCGCAGGTCCACGCACCGAACGATGATCCCGTCGCGGTACGGACCCACCCGGAACTCGAAGTGTCCGGCGATGGACTGTCGCTCGTAATACACGTTGCGTAGGGCCGGGTTCCCCGTCTCCACGACCGACCGGTAGAACGGAAGCGTCCCGTCGTGCACGGTCTCCGGCCACAGGTCTCGGTAGCGGCGGCCGACCAACTCGCCGCGCGGCCGGCCGACCAAGCGGCAACCCGCGTCGTTGATGTAGACCAGCTCGAAGTCAACGATCAGGCTGCCATCGTGCACCGCCCGGGCCACCATCCAGCCCTGCGGCTCCAGGTCCAGCATGGCGAGCACCTGAACGTCAGGCAGCCAGTCGTCCACCTCGCCACCTCCCTCACGCGCCACCGCCGCGCGCACAGGCATCATCGCCTGCCGACATCACCTTCACCTAATGTCGTAGTCCCTCCGACGCAGCACGAGCGGAGACGCGCCCTCAACCGTTCTCAGCGGGGTAGGGCGTCGGGGAGGCGAAGGCCTCGGTGGTCATCGTGAAGCCCCAGCAGTTCCGCGCGTTGAAAATCACCGCATCCTTGCAGTAGGCCGGGCTTGAGGTGGCGGTGGCGTCGGTGAGGAGCACCGCGTTGTAGTCGAGGAAATAGGCGTCCTGCATGGTCGTCGTCACGCACTGGTCAGTGTTCACACCGCTGAAGAAGAGCGTCGAGATGCCCTGCGTACGCAGCACCTGCTCCAGGTGGGTGCCGACGAAGCCGGACATCCGCACCTTCTCGACATGGATGTCGTCCTCGTCGGCGTAGGGCTTCAACTCGTCGACGATCTCCGCGCCCCACGAATCGCTCAGCAGGACCGGGCCGTGGTCCAGGTCCTGCCCGATGCCGGCCTGGTCCGGGGAGTGCTTGAACGAGTACAGCGTAGGGGCACCGAGGTTGCGCAGGTCCGGCCGGTTGTGCCAGTACACCCAGATGATCCACATGCCGTGTGCCCGCGCCGCCTCGATGGCCCGCTGCACTCCCGGGATGGCTTCCCGGCAGGCCTTGTGGTCCAGTCCGGAGCGGTGCGTCCAGCCCCCGGGAGAGCAGAAGTCGTTCTGCATGTCGGTGATGATCAGCGCCCCCCGGCTGGGGTTGTCCACGATCGGCAGGAGCTGGGCGTCGAAGCGCATCAGCCGGCCCTCGGTGTGATGCGGGGACAGGTGCACGTGGTCGTCGGTGAGATACCACCGGTCGGCGCTGGCGGCCAGTTGCACCCCGCCCTCCGGGGAGCGGGCGTAGATCTCGCGGTGTGGATGCGTCATCATCTCTCCGGTCCGGTGGTCGGGGTCGGATCAGAATCCGAGCGCGGCGCCGTCGCCGCGCGGGTCGGCACCACCCTCAAGGAAACCGTCGGGATGGATCCGGATGGCGTGGGCGTGCCCCAGGTTGTCGTCCCAGTCCGGCAGCATCCGGACGGGTTGACCGAGCCGTTCCAGTTCGTGCACCACCGGGTCAGGGATGCGGCCCTCCAGCCAGAGGTCTCGCGACTCGGCTCCCCAGGTGCGGCCCATCAGCCAGCGCGGGGCCTCGATCGCCTGCTGGACGTCGTAGCCGAAGTCCACCATCCGGGTCAGCATCGCGACCTGCGTCTGCGGCTGGCCCTCCCCGCCCATCGTGCCGAGCGCCGCGTACGGGGATCCGTCCTCGCGCAGGACCATGCCGGGCATGAGGGTGTGGAAGGTGTGCTTGTCGGGGTCGAGCCGGTTGTGGTGCTCCTCGTCGAGGGAGAAGAACGATCCACGGTTCTGCAGCAGGATGCCGGTGCCCTCGGGGACGACGCCGGAGCCGAAATCGTGGTAGATCGACTCGATGAAGGAAACCACCATGCCGTCGGCGTCCACGGCAGCCAGGTAGCAGGTGTCGCCGGCGGGGACGGGGCGAACACCGGTCCAGCCGCCGGGGACTCCGCTGTCCAGCGCAACCGCGTCGAGCGCGGCCGTCGGGTCTATCCGACGACGACGCTCGTCGGCGTAGTCCTTGGCCAGCAACCGGTCCAGCGGGATGTCGTGATGCTTGGGGTCGGTGAGCCAGGCATCGCGATCGGCGAAAGCCAACTTCACCGCCTCGGTGGCGTGATGGACGTACTCGACGCTCAGATCACCCCATCCGGCGACGTCGTAGCCTTCGAGGATGTTGAGCATCTGCAGGGCCGCGAAGCCCTGCGTGCTGGGCGGAAATTCGAGCACCGTCAGGCCCCGGTACGTCGTCTCGATCGGCGCCACCCAGGACGCCGTGAACCCGGCGAAATCCTCCGGCACCAGCGGGGACTCGGCGACATGGCAGAGCCGCTGCGCCAACTCGCCCTCGTAGAACCCCTCGCGCGCACCCCGGCGGGCGATGGCCTCGAAAGCACGGGCGAGATCCGGGTTGACCAGTCGGTCCCCCTCCCGAGGGACGCGACCTCCCGGCAGGAAGATGGACGACGCGCCGGGGTCCTGGCGAAGCATCGCGGCGTCCTGCGGTAGCCACTGAGCCAGGGATCGGGACACCGGGAAACCGGAGCGGGCCAGGTGGATGGCGTCGTCGAACAGTTCGCCCCACGGCAGGCGACCGTGCCGCTCGTGCGCCTGACGCCAGCCGTCCACCGCCCCGGGCACCGTCAGCGCGGCGAGCGGGCCCCGGCTGGGAATCTCCTCGGTGTGTCCGGCGCGCTCGTAGTGCTCGCGGGTGGCCTTCGATCCCGCCGGACCGGCGGCGTTGAGTGCCTCGACCGGCCGGCCCGGCGGACGGATCAGGGCGAAGGCGTCACCACCCAGGCCGGCCATGTGCGGATAGACCACACACAGCACCGCGTTCGCCGCGATGGCCGCGTCGGCCGCGCTGCCGCCGCGGCGCAGAGCGTGCAGGCCGGCGCTGGAGGCGAGCTGATGAGGGGCGCTCACCATGCCGCGCTCGGCGCGGGCGGCGGGCCGTCCGGTGGCCGGTCCGTTGGCGCTGGTCATGACTCTCCCTCAAGGTTGACGAAACGCAGGGCGGTCAGGGTGATCAAGCCGGCGGCCAGCAGGACGGCGCCGACGACGGTGGCGACGTCCGGCCCGCCGGTGGAGCCCCAGCTGATCAACGGCATGGCGGCCAGCATGGCGATCAGTGCCGCCCCCTCGATGTGGAGCTGGGTCACGGTTCTCCTCTCAGATCAGGGCGATGGTGGCGACGCCGGTGAGCACGGCCACGACGGCCGCCCACGGGATGGTCTTGCGCAGGATCGCGCCCTCCTGGCCACTGATGCCGGTGGTCGTGGTGCCGAGGATGAGGTTCGTCGGTGCGACGACGTTGCCCACGGCCCCGCCCGCGCTCTGGGCGGCGAGCACGGCGGCCTGCGAGACGCCCTGGGTTTCCGCGATGGTGGTGTGCACGGGGGCGAACAGGACGTTCGAGGAGGTGCTGCTGTTGGTCACCAGCGCGCCGATGATGCCGATGATGTTGGCGAGGAAGGCGTAGACCAACGGTGGCGCCACCGCGGCGATGCCCAGCGCGAGCACCTCCGTCTGGCCGGTGTGGCTCATCACCGACGCCAGGACCAGGAAGGTGACCACGGCGGTCAGGGCCGGCACCGAGTCGGAGACGGTCGTCGACAAGATCGGCGGTGGATCGGCTCTGTCGCGCCAGGCCTGGAAATATCCTCGGGCCCGGTAGACAGGCCAGCTGACCAGGGCAGCGAGCAGCAGGAAGCCTCCGGGATCGGACAGCGGCGTGAGTGGCTCGTACGCCGCCATGCCCTCGTTGACGACCCCGAAACCGGTGCTGACCTCGGGGAAGGACGGCGCGAAGCTCACCTGTTCGAGCAGCGCAGCGACCGGTTCGACGAGCAGGACGAGCACCGAGACCACGGTGAGGACCGCGTAGGGGAACAATGCCCAGCCCAGGCCCATGACCGGCGCCGGCTCCTCGGTGTCGTCGGCGGATTTCTCCGCGCTCATGGCGGGCAGATCGTCCAGCGGCGCCTCGTTGCGGTAGCGCGACCAGCGGGAGAGCGGATAGAGGCAGAGCAGGGCGAGCGTGGCGGCCAGGAACGAGGAGAGCTCCGGGCTGACCAGGACGAACCCGATCTGCCCAGCACCCAGGACGGTGCCGATGATCAGGATCATCGGCAGGGCGTGCCGCACACCGGCCAGCCGTCCCATCATCCAGGCGATCGCGATCCCGGCCGCGAAGATCGGGATGAGCAGCAGCAGGGCGGTGAGCAACGCGGTCATCTGCGGGTCCTCGACATCGGTGACCTGCAGGGTCGCCACCCAGCCGACGCCGAGGGTGCCGAAGAACTTGGCCCACGCGTGCCCGATCAAGGGGATGACGACGGCGTACACCGGCCGGACCCGCAACGCCAGGAGGATCGGTGCCACGATCGCGATGGGCGCGCCGAAGCCCGCGATCCCCTGGGCGAACGAGGCGAAGACCCAGCCGAAGCCCAGCACCAGGAAAACTTCGTTCCTGCTCTGCTGCTGAACGCCGATCCGCAACGCGTGGAAAGCGCCGGCCGCCGTGCCGACCCGGTACAGCAGCAGGGCCGCGACGATGACGAGCAGAATCGGGACGGAGTCCCACACCCCCTTGGCGCCCGCCACCACCAACGTCTGCAGAGGTGCCTCGAACGCCACGACCGCCGCGACCGCGCTGAGGACCACGGCAAGCGGACCGGCCTCGGTGGCCCCCCACCCCAGCACGACCAGGAGTACGAGCAGCAGCAGGATCGGCGACAGCGCCAGGAGCCAGCGCCAGAAATCCACCGGCACATCGCCGGTCTCTCCGCTCGCTTGCGCGAGTACGTGCAGGTGCGCCGGCAATGACGACATGGACGGATGCTCCCGGGTTCGACTGCTGTGCCGAAACCTGCATACCCGGAGTTTTCCGGTCCACACGCCGCGCCGAGCATGCTAATGGTCAGAGGTGACGCAGGGCATCAGATTCCAGCGGTCGCATGGCGAGCGGCGCGGCGGGTAAGCGCGTGGCAGAGCGGACACGGGGAACTGCCCTGGCTGCCGGTGAGCGGCACGGTCCGGCATCCAGGGCCGGAATGCCTGGCCCTGACACCTGGGGGGCGACGTCATGCGGATTCCGCGCAGCATGATCGACGATCTCCGTCAAGGCATCGTCGCGCCGCCGACCCCGAGTCCGAGTCCGATGGACGCTGGTCGGCCGGGTGGTCGGCTCGTTCTGCGTCCGGCGAGGCGGACGGATCTGCCGGGGATGTCCCGCATGCACGTCGAGCTGCTTCCGATCGGACTCTTTCCCTCGCTCGGCGTGCGTTTCGTCCGCCGCTGGCAGCGTGCCTTCGTGGACTCGCGGCACGGCGTGGGTCTGGTCGTGATCGACACCGCTGCTCCGCAGGACGACGAGGTGGTGGGGTTCGTGCTGGGTACCAGCGACCACGCCGCTCACACCACCGAGCTGGCGCAGGACCGGCGCGCGACGGCGGCCCTCGCCATCGGCGGTCTCCTCGCACTGCTTGTCCGGCCTCGCGTCGCCGTCCGTGCCCTGCGAACCCGGATCCGACCATGGACCCGCCGAGCGCTGCGCCTACGCCGGACCGCGGGGGCGGCAGCGCGCACCGGGCCGCTACTGTCCCCGCAGGTGGCGGTCATGACCGCCCTCGCGGTACGGCCGGACTGGCGCAAGAGCGGCATCGGGGTGCTACTGGTCACGCGTTTCGTCGAGCTGGTCCGCGAGGCCGGCGCGACGTCGGCCGAGGCGCAGACGTCGATCGGCCCGCAGGGTGCGGTCGGATTCTACGAGCGGCTGGGCTGGACGGCTGGAACCCAGCGGCACACGCCAGGCGGCGACTGCGTACGCACGTACCACCTTGCTCTCGGCGCACGGCCGGCACCCTGACGCACGCCCGGTCACGTGCGCAGCTTCTCGAACGCGTCCAGGGCGATTCCCCGGGCGGTGGCCGGCTTCCCGTGCGAGGTCAGTACGCGAGCGGTATGTCGTTCAATCACTGTCCCTGGCTGTCGTCGGGTACGCTCCCGAGTTCGGCGAGCACGCGCTGCCTCAAGATCTGGTACTGCTCACGGCACCGACGCGGGGGACCCGGTGGCCGCTGCTGCGCCTGACCGCCGACGACAACTTCTCCGGGCCGGAACTGGTCAGCCGTCAGGTCCACGTGCTGGCCGCTGGGCAGCCGATTCCAGTAGTGGTGGCCGGTCTTGACATCCTGAACGAAGACCTCGCCGAGTATCAGCTCTCCTCCGAGCAGATCCTGAATGACCAGCGCAGTTACTCCGCATTGACCCCGAGCGGGGTTGTCTGGCCGCCAATCCTGCACGTCGTGCGGGTCGCAGGTGTCCGCCCCCCAGCTGGCTCGAAGTATCGGGCGCAGTACTTCCAGGTCGAGCATCTGGACCTCCTCATCACACGCATGCAGGACGCTGCCACGGAGCCTGAGCCCTCGACCAGGTCGAGAGTCAAGGGCTGCTGCCTTTGCTCCGTGATCGGACGTCTGGCCCTGCCGAACTGCCGAGATCAGTGCGTTGGCGGGACCTGCTCATCCGGCCAGTCAGCCACAATGATCAAGGGCATCGAGTCAGGCGACCGGTATGTGTCGCCGGGGTAGTACTCGATGTGTTGGTGCCGGTTGACGCGCCGCTTCTCGGTGGTCTCGGCATCCTCGGCCACGTCATCGAGGGCGTCCCAGATGATGTCGAGGTGTGCCGGGCTGCCGCCGAAATGCAACGTGGTCATGTCCCGCAGGCTGACACGCAGAGGACCGCTGGTCACCTGCTGCGCAACGGATCCACCGGTGATTGACACCTCGCAGGGCTCCGCGTGCTGACGGAGTATCCGGCTCAGGCTGCGGAGGGCGGCCGGCGGGCCAGCGAGTTCCAGTACGCCGTCACTGGCCGAGAAGCGGCAATGCCGATGATCAGTCATTCGCAGCATTCTTCCCGGTCCGCTGCCGTCTGCTCTGGAGCCCCGGTGGGCGAAGTGCCCGGAGCCAGCGGGTGTGGATACCCTGGTAACGGAGCGCACCCGCAGCAGGCGCGATAACGCCGCCCCCGGCTGCTCTGAGCAGAACTTCTCGCTTTCCGATCATGCTGCCGGCAGGCTCGGGGCATGGGAGCGGGCTTCAGCGGTGAGGTGGCCAGGCACTACGCGCCGTACCGGCGCGGCTACCCGCCCGAGGTGCTCGACGCGATCGTCGGGGCGTTCGGCCTCAGCGCGAACGACACGGTCGTCGACCTCGGCTGCGGCACCGGTCAGTTGAGTCTGCCCCTCACCGCCCGGGTGGGAGCCGTCGTTGGCGTGGACCCGGAACCAGACATGCTGGCATTGGCCCGGCGTGCCGCCACGAAGGGCGGAAACAGCAATGCCACGTGGCTGCTCGGCACAGACAGAGACCTGCCCCGGTTGAGCCGGTTACTCGGCGACCGAACGGTCGGGGCGGTGACCATTGCCGTCGCTATCCACTTCATGGACCGCGACACCCTGTTCCGCGCCGCCAGGCCGCTGTTGCGTCCCGGTGGCGGCATCGCCGTGATAACCAACGGTACGTCCCTGTGGTTACCGGACGCCGCATGGTCTCGGACGCTGCGCGAATGCCTGGAGACGCTGCTCGGGCACCCGGTCACCGCGACGTGCCAAACCGACGAGGCGGGCCGCCAGCGAAACCGGGATGCTCTTGTCGCCGCTGGTTACCGATTCGTGGAGTCCTCGGTGCAGTACGACGCACCGCTCACCGTCGACGACATGGTCGGCGGCGTCCTCTCCGCGATGTCGGCCGACCAGTTGCCCTCTCCCGAGCACCGAGCCGCGTTCGCCGCTCAGGTCCACGCCGCCCTCGACGGGCGGGACGTGGTCACCGAGCAGGTCCGCGTCTGGCTGCAGTTCGGCCTGCCCATTCAGGGCTCAGGTGACCGGCTGTACCGCCTACAACTTGCGCACCCGGGGTTTTGGCGGCATCCGCGGGGGAACGACCCGTTGATTGAGCGATTCCGAGGATTCGGGGGCAAACCCGGTAGCAAGGAGGCGCACATGGAACAGCCGCCATCGCCGGTGGGTGCAAGGTATGTCGACCCCTCTGCCGAGGAGGTGTTGATTCCGGGGGTGAAGATCTCAGACCTCTACCGGCGGAACATGACCCAACCGTACGTCCTGCAGCGGCTGTCGGAGCGGGCGTGGTGGGTCCAGTCGTCCCACTACGGCACGGTGTTCCATGTCGGTGACCAGGGAGTTCTGATCATGGACACCCTGGAGGGTGTCTACGACAACATCGTGCAGGCAGTCGCCTCGGTCACCGACAAACCGATCACCGCCGCGGTGTACCCGCACTACCACGCCGACCACATCGGTGACATCGGCAAGTACGTCGAGGCTGCCCAGCAGCAGGGCCGGGAGCTGCGGATCATCGGCAGCGCGAAGACCGCCCAGGCGATGGAGAAGAGCCGAAGCTCCTTTCCTCCGCCGACGGAGGTGGTCGACTGGCCACGGGGAGAGTTCGACTTCGAAGGGCTCACCGTGCAGCTGCACGGCTTCGAGTGGGCCGCGCACACCGACGATCACGCCGCCTGGCTGCTCGTCGACGATCGGATCATCCACGCCCCAGACCTGATCAACCCCGACCAACCGCCGTTCTGGCGGTTCGCCGGCAACGAGCGGTTCCGCTGGCACGAGGACAACCTCCGGCAGATCTATGATCTGGGCTGGGACCACCTGTCGGGCAGTCACGGCAACGTGGGTATTCGGGTGGACATCGACTTCGAGCTGCAGTTCGTCGCGGACCTGAAGCAAGCCGTCGGCAACGCGATGGAAGCGCACCCCTTCAGCGGCTTCGTCGACCCGTCAGCCAACGCTCACACCAGCTTCTTGGCCAACTTCTTCGGTACCGTCGCGCGCGAAGCCACCGAGGCGTTGCGGCCCAGGTACGGACAGCTGTACGGCTTCGACCATGCGACCCCGCCCAACGCCGAGATGGTGGCGTGGGCGATGTACGAGTACCGCTGAGAGCAGGGAAGGGCGATGACAGAAGCTGCGGTGCGGATCGTCGCCACCGGGCTGTGTCATACCGACCTGGTGGTCCGCGACCAGGTCTACCCGGTGCCGCTACCGGTCGTCCTCGGCCATGAGGGCGCCGGCGTCGTCGAAGCGGTAGGCGCCGCCGTGGAGAACGTGGCACCCGGCGACCACGTCGCCCTCAGCATCCTGCCCTGCGGTCGATGCCGACCGTGCCTGGACGGCCCCCGCCAGCTGTGCGAACTTCAACGACATCAACTTTGCACGGTCGCTGCACTTCGCTGCTGTACTTCCGCCGGCTGCCTGGTCCAGCCGATGAAGCGGCGGTGCAGCGCGCCAGCCGGTGCCCAGGGCATGTCCTCGGCCGCCTGCACGAGAGATACGCACCGAGGTAGAGAGCAAGCGACACCGGCGCATCCGCGTACTCCGCCCGCAGCTCCCGCCGTCGGCTCGGGCAGGGCCAGGGCAGGTTGCAACCGCCGCAGCTCCAGATCGGTAACACCGGGCCGTGGGTGCTCACCGCACACCGGCCAGGAACCGGGCGACGCTCGTGCGGGCCTGCCGGCGACGGACCTCCACCATTTCCACACCCGTCCCGTCTGCGGCGGCCCCGGGCTTCCCGCTCTCCGCACCAACCGCCAGGGCGTGTTGCGTGGAGTCGGAGCGCCAGCGGAGCGACGGACTCGCGCCCAGGCGGCGGCGCGTGGGGCCCGTTCATAGACGTACGGGAGGTCCTCCCACGCAGGCCGGCAGCCGATGTCGTACTCCGATTGACCCATGACGGTTTGGCTGCACATGATGGGCGACATGATCAGTTGGCGTCGGCGTAGGCTGACCCCAACGCCTCCGTGGCGCAGAGCGACGTATGTCGACGCTTCGCGGTCGAGTCAACGCCGCCCTGCCAGGGGACGATGGTCGGCTTCGCGCTGTCGCGTCCACGCGAGCTGGAACCGCTCAACGCCCTGCGGCACCCGATCCGGGGCAACGGCAACGGCTGGTTCGTATGGCGAGGTCCTGAGATCCCTCGGGAGGATGATCAGTTCTTCACTGCCCTGCATGTTGAGCACCTGGACGAATACGCCCCGGAGCTTGAGCCGTACCTTGCACTCCCACCGGGCTGGGGCGTGGTGCTGGCACCCGACTACGAGGACGTCTGGTACGACGGGACTCTCCTCGACGTCTGACCTCCGCACTACACCAATCCCGGGGTAGGTCGGCCGTAGTACTCCAGCCGACGCTGTTACGGATTGACGGTGTTCTGCACGTTGCTGTCGCGTGTGGCGCAGCGGTGTTGTAGCCACTGGGTTGCGGCTGTTGCGAGGCGGAGTTTCTCCTTGGTGATAGCTTGCAGCCCGGTGGGCATCGGTGCCAGTGCGCCTGCCATCAGGAAGCCGGTGTGCGCGGCGAGGATCGCGTCGAAGGAAGCCGGTGGGCAGTTCAGAGCGGGCAGGGCTGTGTGAAGGTGCGGTTCGGGATCGATGCCGTCGGCTGCCATGCCGGTCAGCAGCGCGATGAGGTCGATGACGGGGGTACCGAGCCGGGCGTGCGGCCAGTCGACGAACGTCACGCGGTCGCCGCTGAGCAGGACGTTGTGTGGGTACAGGTCGCAGTGCACGAGTGAGTCGCCCTGTGCGGCTTGCAGCCCTTGCTGTTCGATCGCGGTCAGTTGCTCGAGGTGGTGCGATGCCCAGGTCGAGACGGTGTGCAGCCGGGCGATGCTGGACGCATCGAGGGAGATGCCAGCCCAGCCGCCGAGCCGCGGGTGGTCGTGCGGGAGTTCGATCGGGGACGGTGTGGTCGCCTGAGCGAAGGCGACTGCCTGCGCGACGACACGACGGATCTGCGAAGCCGTCCAGGGCTGCCCCGGTGCGACGCCGTCCACTTGCTCGAAGACCAGAATCACCCACCGGCCGTCGTCGTGCCTGTTCAGTAGTCGAGGCACGGGCAGGCCCTCTGGTAGCCGCCCGGCCACTTCGGCCTCGGCGCGGTAATGCGACGCCTCGACCGGCCACAGCTGTGCGTCCACTGCCTTGACGAAGGCCCGGCGGCCACCCCGCAGAGTGAGCCGGGAGGCGAAGCCGGGCGAGAAGCCGCCGACACAGCTCTCGGCGAACTCCACAACGCCACCCAACAGACCTTCGATACACCCTCGAACCGACGCCGGCAGTTCGGCCCAGCCGGGTCGTTTCCTACTCGCGGACAAGGCCGTACTCCTCACCTGTGAGCAGCGATCTCATCGCCGGCAAAACGAACTACCGACCAGCGATCGGGTAGGCACAATGCGTTCAGCGTCGACCACGCAGGGCCTGTGACTGCCGGAAACAAGGATGCCGCAGTGCCATGATGACAAGGTGATCGTCCTCGGAAACCTGGACGAGTATGAACCGCCGATCCTGCGATCGCCGCTGGTCGACGGATCTGACGTGATGTCGCACGCGCTGTTCTGGCCCGCTTTCCTTACACCGTCGGCGGAGCCGCGTCGGCACCGAACCCCTTCGATATCGATCCCGCCGACCTGGAGCAGATCGTCGACGTCCTCGTCGACCCGCACAGATGGCCGGTGTTCTCCCTACCACTCGCCGAACCCCGTCCCCTGCACGTCATCATGCGCAACGACGAAGACGAGGGCGGCATCGACTACGTGCTCGATCCCGACACCGGCGACACGCCGATCCCCCTCGCCGCCATGGAGGGACACTTCCGAGGGCCGGCGTTCGCATGGCCGGAAGTCGTCGCCGCAGCGCATCAGCCGGATCCGGATCACACCCCGGCCGAGCGGCTACTCCTGCTCGCTCCGGCCTGCGCCGACAGCAGCCGCCCGCACGAGGCCGTCGACCTGGTCGCGGAAGCCCTGGCTGCTGTCGGCACCCGGTCCGGCGTGCGTCAGGTCAGCGAAGAACTGCTCAACAGCCGCAGGTACTGGACGCCGTACCGATGGGAATACGTCGACGACGTCCTCGTCGGCCTCGGACCACACACCTACCGCCACCACGGAGGTGACCTGTCGCCGGAGCAACTCCACCTCTTCGCCGCTATCCTCCAGCCCGCACCGAACCCCGCACATCGGTAGCCCCTCGGGCAGGGCAACCGGTTGAACAGACGTAGCCGGGACAGGCGTCCCCTACGGATCTCATTGTTCGTTGCTGGTTGAATGCCGTCGTGACCAAGGACTGGCTCCGGTGGCACCAGGATTACGACTCCCCGAACTCGTCGCTGGCGCGCAGGCTACGCGTCGTCCAGCACGACCTTCGCCGGGCATTGACCGAAGCACCCCACGATGCACACGGCCGCCGACGGTTGATCAGCATCTGCGCAGGTGACGGACGCGATGTGCTGCCGATCCTTGCCGAACACGACGGCGGTCGCACCATCGAGGCCCTGCTCATCGAACGTGACCCGACGCTGTCACAACGCGCCCGCACCGCAGCCATCGGTCTCGGCCTGCCCCGGACCGACGTGCGCACCGCGGACGCCGGCGCGACGGACACCTACCTACACATCCAGCCCGCGCACCTGCTCCTGACCTGCGGCGTGTTCGGCAACATCACGATCAACGACGTAGGCCGGACCATCGCGATGCTGCACACCCTTGTCCTCGCCGATGGCATCGTGATCTGGACCCGAGGACGCACCGACGACGGACACGACCCCAGTCACGACATCCGCGCCTGCTTCGCCGAGCACGGCTTCATCGAGATGTCCTTCACTAGCCCCGCCGACGCCAGGTTCCGGGTCGGGATGCACCGGCTCACCGCCCGCCCCGCAACTGTCCCCCCGATGCCGCCCGGCACAAGAATGTTCAGCTTCATCTGACTGCCGCCGCTCCCCCTGGCCGTCCAACGACAACAACCAGTGACAGGTGAGACATCGGCTCGTCCCGGAACCGCTACCGCTAAAGCGCCCGAGACCAGCCGATCGACACCAGCTGCTCCGGGTAGAAGCGGTAGCTGACCGAGCGCGGCCAGCGGCAACAAACTGGCACCCGCATCACCTCCAGTGACGAGCGCTTCGCGGCGTAGGCGGATGTCCAGTACCCACCGTCGGCGACCGCAGGCAACGCGGATCCACGGACGCATGCGGCGCCCCGAGTTTCTACTCGCTCGATCACGGAAAACCCCTTATTTGGTCGGCGTGACGCGCCTCGTGGACGGAAGGTAGGAGCGAGTCGACCGGAGAGCGATGACCTCCTTGATGCGCGAGGGACGCTGCCTCCGGCCGTTCAGGGGCGGCGTGGCTTTCCGATGTGTCAGATCCGGGTCATGCTGGAGGCGTACCCACCTCCGCCGGGGTAGGTCCATTCGCCGGTGACCGTGGTGCCGTCGGCGCTGAACGTGCCCTCGTAGTAGGCGGGGCCGCCCTTCGCGCCGGCCCAGATGGTCAGCTTGTCGCCGACGAGTTCGTAGACGTAGTCGAAGGTGTTGCCGGTCGCGTCGTAGAACCGCGACACCACGTCCGCGCCGACCGGCTCGCCGAACGGGTGTAGGTGTCCGATGACCTCCAGGCCGGTGACCGGCTGGTCGAACTGGCTGAGTTCCACGTGCTGGAGCAGGAAGAACCGGCCGGCCATCCACTCGTACCGCACGGTTCCCTCGGCGCCGCCGGTCACCGACCAGGTGCCGACCAGGCGGTCCAGGACGGTCAGTTCGACGCTCGGCTGGGTGTTCTCAGACATCGTGTCCTCCTCGGTGAGTGCTTGCCGATACCTCGGAGGGGACACTCGCACTTTGACACTCATTGGGCATGACTCAGGTCACATCGCGGTCGTGTCGGAATCCCCGGATCAGCCACGAGGTAGCGGCAGGAACTCACAAGGAGGAATTCATGACCACCGTCGCCGCCACCGTTCCCGCCGTCCGCCGCTCGTCCGACTGGCTGCTCCTCGCTGGTGCCCTTGCCGGGCCGGTCTTCTTCGCCTCGGCCGTGGCGCAGATGCTCACGCGTGAGGGCTACGACATCACCCGGCACCCGATCAGCCAGTTGGCCACCGGAAGCCTCGGCTGGATCCAGATCACCACGTTCGTGCTCGCCGGCCTCGGCGGCCTGGCGCTCGCCGCCGGTATCCGACGCACGCTCACCGAGGGCACCGGCTGGCGTGTGCTGCCGATCTTCGTCGGGATCTTCGGTGCCGGTCTCGTCGCGGCCGGCGTGTTCACCATGGATCCGGAGTACGGCTTCCCGGTAGGGACCCCTGAGGGGCCGGTCGACGAGATGTCCTGGCACAGCATCGCGCACTCGACGGCGGCCGCCGTCGCCTTCACCGCACTGGCCATCGCCGCCATCGCGCTGACCGTCCGGCACGTCCGCCGTCGGGCCACCCTGCCGGCGGTGCTGAACGGCCTCGCCGCGCTCATCCTGCTGATGCCGATGTCACCGAGCCACATGAGTATCCAGATCGCCGTGAACGGCATGGTCGCCTTCACCTGGACGACGGTCCTCGCCCTCTCGCTGCACCGTTCGCCCTCACCGGCGTAACGTGATCCAAGCCCGCGCGACAACAAGGATGACCATGAAGTATCTGCTGCTCAGCTACACGCCGGCCGCCGCCTGGGACGCCGCGACCGCCGACACCCCGTCCGAGGAGGCGCTGGCCGCGTTCGCCGCGTACCAGCGGTTCGAACAGGAGCTGATCGAGACCGGCGAGTTCGTCAGCAGCGAGGGACTCGGTCACCCGGCAGTCAGCACCACGGTCCGCAGGACCTCGACCGGCGTGGTGGCGACCGACGGGCCATTCGTCGAGCTCAAGGAGGTCCTGGCCAGCTTCGCGGTGATCGACGTGGACAACCAGGAGCGCGCCGTCGAGATCGTCTCGCGGATGGTCGAGGTTCTGGGCGAGCCGATGGAGATCCGGCCGATAATGGGCACGGACTTCGCGACATGACCCGCCGCATCCAGCGTTACCGGACGGCAGCACCGGCGTGACACCGGATGTCGAGCACCTACTGCGCACCGAGGCACCGCAGGTCCTCGGCGCGCTGGTGCGGCGCTTCGGCCACTTCGATATCGCCGAAGACGCGATACAAGAGGCACTGCTCGTCGCGAGCCGGACGTGGCCGACGGACGGCGTGCCGGATAACCCGCGCAGCTGGCTGATCCGGATCGGCTACCGGCGGATGGTCGACCTGCTCCGCACCGACCAGGCCCGACGCCGCCGCGAGCGGCACGCCGGCATGAGCGAGCTGGCGATGCGGGACCCGACCCGCCAGGCAAATCTCGCGCTGGAGACCGACGACAGCCTCACCCTCCTGCTGCTGTGTTGTCACCCCACGCTGAGCTCCACCTCCCAGGTGGCGCTCACGCTCCGCGCAGTCGGCGGCCTGACCACCAAAGAGATCGCACACGCGCACGGGACGACCGAGAACACCATGGGCGCCCGGATCAGCCGAGCCAAGCAGCAACTGGCCCGCGCCGGAGCCAGGTTCACCCCGCCAACCGACGCCGACCGCGACAGCCGGATGAACGCCGTCATGCAGGTGCTGTACCTGATCTACAACGAGGGCTACACCGCCTCCACCGGAGAAGAACTCACCCGCGTGGACCTGACCCGCGAGGCAATCCGGCTGACCCGTATGCTCCACGACTCCCTGCCGGACGACCCGGAGGTGACCGGGCTGCTCGCCCTGATGCTGCTCACCGAGTCGCGACGCGCTGCTCGTACCGACGGCGACGAGTTGGTGCCGCTGGACGAGCAGGACCGGACACGGTGGGATCCCGAGCTGATCCGCGAGGGCGCCGACCTCATCGACAGCGTCTGGCGGCGGCGCCAGGTCGGCACGTACCAGCTACAGGCAGCGATCGCGGCCGTGCACGCCGCAGCCGCGTCGCCGGACCAGACGGACTGGCCCCAGATCGCGGCCCTGTACCTGGGACTAGAACGACTCAGTCCGACCGCACCGGTACGCCTGAGCCGGGTGGTCGCAGTCGCGCACGCGTACGGGCCGGCCCGAGGGCTGGCCCTGCTCGACGACCTCAACCGGAGCTACCGCCTGGACGAGGAACCGCTGACCCGGCAACACGAACGCGCGATCCGCGCACATCTGCTCGAAATGACCGGTGACACGGCCTGCGCGGCGGCGCGGTACCGCGAAGCAGCCTCCCTAACCCAGAACCAGGTCGAACAGCGATACCTCCAACGCCGAGCCCACCGCCTCGGCTGACCGATCGCCGGGGCCCCCTTGATCTCGATCAACACCCGCAGACTCAAGCTGAACGTGACGCCGCGTAGCAACACTCAAAAAGTTAGGAGCTCTTACACCCGTACCTACCACTGCACTCGACCTTTACGCCGACAGCGTCCAACGTCGTCGTCCCTTGCCGGGTAGAGGCCCGGCGCTACAGCGCCAGTCAAACCGGTCGGGTCACCGCCTGCCGGGGAACCTCACGAAGACGGTCTCCTCCCCGAGGGGCGCCCAGGTGACGATCAGCGACATGGTCGCTACGCAGGCGGCGGGCGGACGTGGAACCCTGTCAGTCGGTGCGTCGAACTCTGGCTCAGGCAAGGATCCAGCTGAAGGTGGCCAGTACGAGATAGGCGACGGGGATCGCATAGGACGGCACGAGGACAATCCATCGGGCGCGTTTGCCGCGTGCTTCGGACGCGGGAGCAAGGGGTGACGTGACGAGGTTGTCGTCCACGTCACGGGTCAGCTCCCGATGCTCGACAAGTGCCAGCACGAGCACCACCACGAACAGCCCGATGGAGATCACCGCCGCCGGGAGGGTCAGGACGGCCGGCAGGTTCAGCTCGCCGGAGACCGCGGCCCCCACGGCTACGAGGGGCATCAGCAGGCCCAGGGGAACACCGACCGCCCAGGGGTGACGCAGCAGGGGTGCCAGCAGTTTGGGCAGACTCAGCAGCACCAGCACGAAGAACGTGAGGCAGGCAAGCTGGACCACGTTGTAGCTGAACTGCTCGCCGCGCGCCCAGGGGGTGACCGCTGCGGTACCGACGAGCAGGGCCAGTACCTGGGCGGCCGAGAGGACCGTGATCTTCCAGGTCCCGGACACACGCGCCGGAGAACCCTCCGCGTCGAGCTGCCGGGCGTAATCGGTCGGGTCTCCGAAGGCCTCGGCAGGTGTCTCGCCGATTTCGGCGCAGTGGGCTTCGACCTCGCCCAGGCGTTCGCCGATCACCGGGCCGGGCACGTCTCGCATACGTAGCTCGAGAACGAAGTCATTGCACCACTTCTGGTGGGCCTGCACGAACGGGCGTTGCCATACCTCATGGGACCCGGCCTGGGTGTGCGGGGTGGTGTTCACGGGGTCCTCTTCTCGAAGCTGCGGGGATGCGGCAGTGCCAGGTCGTCGCCGGTGCGGAGGTGGTTGGCGACCCTGGTCGAAAAGGTCTGCCACTGGGCGAGACCCTGCGCCAGTTCCGTCCGGCCGGTCTCGGTGAGCGTGAAGTATTTGCGCCCCGGGCCGCCGTCACCGGCTCTCCACTCGGCGGTGACCAGGCCGTTCTTCTCAAGGCGAGCCAGCAGCGGGTACAGGGTGCCGCCCTTGATCTCTCCGAAGCCCACGGCGGCCAGTTCGGCGGCGATCGCGTAACCGTAGGTCGGACCGGCGGCCATGATCCGGAGGACACACAGCCCAAGGACTCCACGGAGCCACTCGCTCGGCTGGGTGATGGCGTTCATGCCTACATAGTCTCTCTACCTAGACAGTCTGTCTAGTGGCGCCGGGCGGACGACCTACCGGCGCGGTTCACTTCCGGACTCCGTAGCGTCTTCCGGAAGGTTTCCGGAAGTTGTTGACAGGGCGGCCGGCCGGTATCGACACTGACCCTCCAGTGACATGCATATGTGTCGATTGCTGATGTCAAGCGTCAAGGAGGTCCCGTGACCAGCGACCTGAGGCAGCGTCATAAATTTGCGCGAATAGCTGTGCCAGCGGCGGTGTTGTTGCTGGTGGGCGGCGCGGTGACGGTCCAGTCCAGCGCCCCGGCCGCTGCGGCCGAGACCACGCTACGGGCCGCAGCCGCCAAGGCCGGCCTGTTCTTCGGCGTCGCGGCCTCCCCCAACCGGCTTTACTCGATCGTCGGTCAGGAGTTCAACCAACTGACACCCGAGAACGACATGAAGCCGGACAGGATCGCCACCTCCAGCGGCGGGCTGCAGAACACCAGCGGTGCGGACACCTTGGTCAACCACGCCCAGAGCAACAACATGCTGGTCCGTGGCCACACGTTGGTCTGGCACTCGCAGGCCGGCGCGTTGCAGGGTGCCAGCCAGGCGACGCTGAACACCTTCATCGGCAACGCCATCAACCGCTGGGGCAGCAGGATCGCCTACTGGGACGTCGTCAACGAAGCGCTGGAGGACAACAACACCGGCCGGCGTCGCAACCAGTGGCCGCACACCATGAACCGGGACGCCAATGGCGACGGTGACTACTTCGACGCCGGCGACACCGACGTCATCCGGGACTCGTTCATCCGGGCCAAGCAGGTCGTGCAGGCCGGCGGGCTGACCACCAAGCTCTGCATCAACGACTACGACGTCGAGGGCCTGACGGTCCAGGGCGGCACCCCGAACCGCAAAGCCGACGCGCTGTACGACATCGTCCGCAACTACCGGCAGTACATCGACTGCGTCGGGTTCCAGGCGCACTTCAACGACAACCCGAACAGCATCATCACCGACGACCTGCAGGCCAACATCCAGCGCTTCGCTGATCTCGGCGTCGAGGTGCACATCACCGAGCTGGACATCGACGACGACCTGAGCAACAACGACATCGGTACGGGCCAGGCGGAAAACTACCGCAAGGTCGTTAGGGCCTGCCTGAACGTCGCACAGTGCACCGGCATCACCGTCTGGGGCATCTCCGACAGCGAGTCGTGGCGCTCCTCGGAGCGGGGCCTGCTGTTCACCGGCGGCAACGGAAGCTATCAGAAGAAATCCGCCTACCACGCGGTACTCGACGAGCTGAACAAGGGCCGGAACTCAACCCCACCGCCGAGCACACCGCCGGTGACACCGTCCGTTTCGCCGAGCACGCCGCCGGTCAATCCGACCACTCCGCCACCGACCACGCCGCCGCCGACCACGCCGAACCCGACCACCGGGTGCTCGGCGACGGTCTCGCTGAACTCCTGGACCGGCGGCTTCGTCGCCACCGTCCGGGTCACCGCCGCCGCCGCGCCGATCAGCGGGTGGAGCGTCCAGCTCACCCTGCCCTCCGGTGCCACCGTGACCAATACCTGGAACGCCAACCGCACCGGCAGCAGCGGCACGGTGCAATTCAGCAACGTCAGCTACAACGGCTCGGTCAGCGCCGGCCAGTCCACCGAGTTCGGCTTCCAGGGCGTCGGGACCGCCACCGGCCTGACCCCGGTGTGCACCGCCGCCTGAGCACCACCTGTCCTGAACGGGCGTGCCGCCCGTTCAGGACAGGCAGGGCGGTGATGACGCTCCGACCCGATAGAAGATCCGAATGCGCTGTCCGATCACCGCCAGACGACAGTCCTTCTGTCGACCAGGCTTTCCGTCATGAAAAAGGCACTTAGAGCGACCGGCAATAGGGCTGGCGGGGCTGCGGCGCGTCCTGGCACTTCGGCTGGCGGCGTTGTCGTCGTCGGCCATGCAACACCGGCATGGCCTCCTCCTCCGCCTTGCCACCCTCGGCCAAGACCCGCCTCGCCTCCACCGCTCTACTGCCGGTCGCTCTTAACGGCAAGGTAGCTCTGGTTACCGGTGGCGGTCGCGGCATTGGCGCTGCTGTAGCGGTACGCCTGGCGGAAGAGGGCGCCGACGTGGCGCTGACGTTCCAGCAGAATCAGCAACGCGCTGACGACGTGGTGGATCGGATCAAGGCTGCGGGACGGCGGGCGATCGCCGTCAAGGCGGACAGTTCCGACCCGGCGGCGGTGGTCGAGGCGGTGAACCGCGTCGCCGGTGAGCTGGGTCGATTGGACATCCTGGTCAACAACGCCGGCGCGTTTCTGCTCGGACCGCTGGAGCAACTGAGCCTCGAAGACTTCGAACAGACCGTAGCGGTCAACGTCCGAGCACCGTTCATCGCCTCGCAAGCCGCAGTGCGCCACATGTCGAGCGGTGGGCGGATCATCAACATCGGCAGCAACATGGCCGAGCGGGCGGTTTTCCCGGGCTTCTCCCTGTACTCGATGAGCAAAACGGCCCTGATCGGCCTGACCAAGGCGCTCGGACGCGAACTCGGCGGCAGAGCGATCACCGTGAACCTGGTGAATCCAGGAGCCACGGACACCGAATTGAACCCGGCCGACGGCCCCAACGCCGACACGATCAACGGGTTCACGGCCCTCGGTCACTACGCTGATCCGGCCGATGTGGCCGCCGCGGTGGCGTTCCTCGCCAGCCCGGACGGGCGCTACATCACCGGAGCGACGGTCAACGTCGACGGCGGTTTCACCATCTGATCATCGGCCCACCGCTGCCCTGTCACGGTTGCGTACGGCACGGCCCGTTCCTTCACCGGGAACGGGCCGTGCCTACGCCAGTCGGTTGGCACGCCATCCGACTCCCCTGTCGGCCGACATGGCAGCGCGCATCGGGTTAGCCGCAGACGCCAACCGCCGAGGGCGGCGGATACCCGGCCATCTAACGCAGCGACCGGAAGGCGGTGCGAAGCTCTTCGGAGAAGACCTTTGGCTGTTCCCAGGCTGCAAAGTGCCCGCCGGTGTCGAGCTTGTTGAAGTAGATGAGGTTGGGGTATGCCTGCTCGGCCCAGCTCTGCGGCGCCTCGTACAGCTCGTCCGGAAAGACGCTCACGGCGACCGGGACGTTCACGCCCTTGGCGGCGAAGAACGACAGCTTGTTCTCCGCGTACAGCCGAGACGCGGAGACCGCGGTGTTCGTCAGCCAGTAGAGCGAAATGTTGTCCAGGATGTCGTCGCGAGTGAGACCCGCCTTGGCGCCCTCGAAGACCTTCGCGATCAGCGCAAGGCTCTTCGCATCGTGATCGAGCAGGAAGGACGCCAGACCCACCGGGGAGTCCGCCAGGGCGGTGAGTGTCTGCGGACGCGTCGCCATCATGAGGGCGTACGCGACGTGCTTCCACACGTAGTCCAGCTCGGTGGCGGCCCGCATCTCGTCGTCGGACAGACCCGCCGGCAAAGAGCCCATCGCGTTGTTCGCGCCGGTGGTGTCCCCCTGGAACAGGTTGTCGATCTCAGGTGGGACCGCGCCCGGCATGTTGGTGTGGATGCCGAGCAGTTCCGGAGGGGCCTGCACCCCGAGTTGGTCCACGACGACCGCGCCCCAGTCGCCGCCCTGGGCGACGAACCGCGTGTAGCCGAGCCGCTTCATCAGCTCGACCCAGGCGGTCGCGATCTTCTGCGGGTTCCAGCCCGACTCGGTCGGCTTGCCTGAGAACCCGTGGCCAGGCAACGACGGGATCACCAGGTGGAAGGCGTCCGACGCGTTGGCGCCGTGGGACGTGGGATCAGTGAGCGGCTCGATGATTTTCATCTGCTCGATCACCGACCCGGGCCACCCGTGGGTGACGATGAGCGGCAGCGCGTCCTCGTGCTTCGATCGCACGTGGATGAAGTGGATGTCCACCCCGTCGATGGTTGTCATGAACTGCGGCAAGGCGTTCAGGCGCGCCTCGATGTTGCGCCAGTCGTACTCCTTCTCCCAATAGCGGGCGACGGCCTGGATCGTCGCGAGTGGCACACCCTGCGACTGGTCGTCCACCGTCTCCTTGTCCGGCCACCGAGTGGCTTTGATGCGCCTTCTCAGGTCGTCAAGGTCGGCTTGGGGAATGTCGACCGAAAATGGCCGGATCTCCGTGGTGCCGGGACGGGTCTTTGTGGTGACAGCCATGCGTGTTCCCTTCCGATTCAGGTTCGCGCCCGGCGAGGAGAAATCATCGGCCCAGCCGGCATTTCGAAGCGGGCACGCCGCCGCAGTATCTCGGATCGTAGAGTGGGGCACCCCCGGTCCGTGGCGATACAGCCGGTCAGCCCATGCGGCGGGGTTGCGACGGCGTTCCCGACGGCGCGGCTGGCCAGCCCCCAGCCCGCCTACGTGCCCATCCGCTGGTGGGGCTCAGGCATGTCGGCTGTTTGATGAGCTGCGCGCGAGGGACACCCGTCAGACAATCGAGAGTTGTCGTCACCGTGCGGTGGACACTTCCGGGTAGCTCGCACGGGGACAAGCTTCTCCGGAGTCCGGTAAGGACATCGCGTCGGTGAGCGGGAATATGTACGTCAGCGTCCGTCGTCGGCGGCAGGGCCACGCTCATCGATCGGGAGGAGTTCGAACACAGGGTGGCGATTAGCCTCGGCCACGAAGTCCTCGACCGGCGCGTCTTTGTCCGCGCTGAAGTAGGGCCGGGTAGCCGCGGCGACGGCGACGTAGTGCTTGAGTACCGGTCCGGCCTCCGCCGCCGTAACCTCACGAACGGTATAACTGCGCCGGTCTGACCGTCGGGCCAGGCCGACGCGTCCGGCGGCGCGGGCGTTGTGCACCCATGACACCGATTGGTCCCCGCACGGTGTTGACCCCGGCTGCCTAGCCTTGTTCGTCGCGGTCCCGACACCGACGGCAGTCACATCACCCGGCTTGGGCTGTGGCCGGTCGCGGTCTGGGTTTCCAGACCGTGATCTTCGGCATGCCTTGCATCCTGTACCTAGGTACAGGTTTACCGTCGTGGCATGACCACCGCTGATCAGGGGTGGGTGCCCGAGGCGTGCACCCTGCCCACCGTCGAGCGGCCGCTGCGGCTGGCCGAGTTCGACGACCTGTTCGCCACCGCGCTGCGCGGGCAGCAACGGTTGTCGCCGACGGTGCTGCGGTGGCGACTCGACCCGGCCGCCGAGGCGACCGCCCGAGATCTGACCGGCCGAGAGAGTTCCTGCTGCTCGTTCTTCACATTCACCTACACCGACGATGGCGACACGGTGCGCCTGGACGTCGAGGTGTCGACCGCGCACGTCGATGTGCTGGACGCGCTCGCCGGGCGGGCGGCCGCGAGGGTCGCGACGTAAGCGGGCTGCGCAGCAGCCAGTGGTCACTGCTGGTCGGGCTGAGCACTGACTACTCCAGCGGGTCGCCACCGACCCCACCCACCTCTGGACGAGTGCTTCTGATTCTGATCACTGGTCGTAGCAGTCAGGGGCACGGCACGGGGGGCAGCAGCGCTGCTCGCTGCCATGACTCGCCCGGCCTCAACGCCCAGAAGGGCTCATCGCAGTCAAGTCGTCTCCTCCCTCATATCCACCACAAATAGGTCCGTAGGCGTCACCAGAGGCCCACGTCATGTCATGAACGGCAGGTGGTTGGGGCGGGTGCTCACCACGAATGCTGGTGTGCGGCGGCGGGTAGGCAGCGGTGACAGGGAGAGGAGAAGATCATGGAACTGACTGAGCGGCAGGTGAACGCGCTGTACGGCCAGAACGTCCAGGATCGGACGGGTTCCAAGATCGGCAGCGTTGGTCAGGTGTGGGCCGATGCTGCGGGCTACCCGACCTGGGTGAGCGTGCAGACCGGCGGTCGTCGGGAGGCGATGGCTCCGCTGGGCAATGCCCAAATGACGGACGGGCAGCTGATGGTCGCCTACGACAAGGCGACGGTCACCAACGCCCCGACCGTGGATGCTGGCACCGACGTCCCGTTGGACGCTGAGCAGACCGCGCAGTTGTACCGGCACTATCAGATGGAGCGGAAGCAGACGTCACAGCGGGCCCCGCAGGGCCGCGAGGACCTGATCCGTTCCGAGGAGCGGTTGCGGGTCGGTACCGAAAGCCAGCAGGTCGGCAAGGCGGTGTTGCGCAAGTACGTCGTCACCGAGAACGTGCATACCAGTGTGCCGGTTGAGCATGACGAGGTGTACGTCGAGCGCGAACCGATCACCGCCGAGAACGCGAGCGGCGTTCGCGCCGACATCGGGGAGGCGCAGCAGGAGATGCCGCTCCGCGCCGAGCGTCCTGTGGTGGCCAAGGATCGGGTGCCGGTCGAGCGGGTCCACCTGGCCAAGGACGAAGTGGTCGAGGACCAGCCGATCGACGAGCAGGTCCGCCACGAGGAGATCGAGTCGAACATCCCCGAGCTCAGCCGACGCCGCCGGTAACGGCGGATCATCCCTCGAACTCCGAGGTTGAGTGGGCGGGTGGGTCACGACGACCCGCCCGCCCGCACACCACCGAGTCTGCGGCACGTACGTCGCCACCGTCGCGGCGCCGAGGGCCGGCGCCGACGGCGTCGGCCGGCTGCGGTTCCGCCTCGCCGTCGTCGCCGTCCCAGCGTCGGCCGTACCGGTCGGGCAGATCACCCCAGCCGAAGTACGGCATTGCGGTGCTCCTAGCTGCTAGAATACGTGGGTATTACACTGCATCTCGTGCCGTACGAGTGGGAAGAATGGGCGCTGCACGCCTTGGCGGGTATTCAGGCTCATGAGGTCCGCCAAGTCTTGGATGCCAAGCAGCGGTGGCCCCGTTCCGCAACTGATGCGGCAGGTTTGCGGGTGCTGACCGTGTGGGCACGCACCCGCGACGGGCGACCCCTGATCGTGGCCGTGCACCACGTCGACGGATTCACCTGGAAGATCATCGGCGCGCGAGACATGAGTGACGCCGAACGCGCCGACTTCACCCGATGGGAGCAGACGCAATGAGCGACAAGCAGCACCTGCCGTGTACCCCGGAAGAGGCCGCCGCACTGATGCACAAGCTCAGCTTCGACCCAGCGCCGGCCACTGCGGAACAGGAGGCCGAGCTGCTTGCCTCCCTCCCACCAACAGGCTCCGAGGTCATGGTCGTACGCTCCCTGCGCATGCCAACCGACCTCGACGACGCCGTCACCGCGGCAGCCAAGGACGCCGGCGTCACCAAAACCGCCTGGATCCGCCAAGCCATCGAGATCGCGTTAACCATGCAATCGGACGACGATCAGCCCATCTCCCGCGCCGACGCCCTGCGAGCACTCACTCTGCTTCGCCCAGTACGCCGCGCCGCCTGAGCACGTAGGCGAGCTTCCTGCCGCTGACCCGTCGCCCCGGTGGCCTGCAGGCGTTCAAACAGGCCACGCAAGAATCCGTCCGACGATAATGGTCGGCGTGGAAGAGGTCACGGTCGTCGTCGCCCACAACGAGCGTGCGACCCTCCGCGTCGGCGATGTGTTCCTGAAGGTCGACAGTGATCAGGCACGCATCGACCTCGAGGTCGAGGCGATGCGGCTGGCGCCTGTCCCGACCCCCGAGGTCCTGTGGCGCAAACCGCCCGTACTCGCGATCGCCGCCGTTCCCGGCCAGGCACTCGGCCTTCTCGGCGAGCCGTCGCCCGCGTCACCGGCAGCCTGGGCTGCGGCGGGTGCTGCCATCCGGAAGCTGCACGACGCGCCACCGCCACCGTGGGTTGGCAAGAAGCTCGTCGGGCTGGACGCGGAACTCGAGCGCGAATGCGCGTGGCTCGTCGACAGCGGCGTCCTGCCGGCCGATCTGGTCGACCGCAACCGCGAGATAGCCGAGGCCGCGATTCGGCCGTGGACGCCGGTGTTCATGCACGGCGACCTGCAGATCACTCACATTTTCACCGACGGCGACGAGGTCACCGGCGTGATCGACTGGTCCGAGGCGGCACCTGGCGATGCGCTGTACGACCTGGCCGTCCTGACCCTCGGGCACGAGGAACGTCTCGACGACCTCCTCGCCGGTTACGGCACCGACGTCGACCTGGACGTGATCCGCGCCTGGTGGTCGCTGCGCAGCCTGCTGGCGTCCCGCTGGCTGATCGAGCACGGCTTCGACCCGTCCGCACCGGGCTGCGAGTTCGACGTACTGAGATCACGGATGTGAAGCAGCACGAACCCGACGGCCACGAGCGGTGAGCAACTATCGCGACGCAGTCGCCTGACCGGCGGTCTGCACATGCGAGAGCGCCTGGCCTGTCGGTTGTCTTTCGTGGCTGTCGCGGCAGGCCGGCGGTAGATTCGCCGCCACGACGGCGATCGACGGGAGGGCAACCTGGGAATGGACGGCAGGACCGAGGAGTTGCGGCACGCGCACGACGTGCTGGCGGAGTGGTACGCGCAGAACCTGGCCGGAGTGCTTGAGCGCATGCCGGTCGAGCGGGCGATGCTCGACCTGTTCGCCGAGATGACACTGGCTGTCGGTCCGGAAGTCGCGGATGTGGGTTGCGGCACCGGACGACTTCTGCCGTACCTCGCCGCCCGGGGTCTGTCGCCTCGTGGGATAGACCTATCGCCAGGAATGGTCGAGGTGGCGCGGCGGGAGAACCCCGGTTTCGTCTACGAGGTCGCCGACCTGCGCGAGCTGCCGTTGGAGGATGCGTCGCTGGCCGGAGTGGTGTGCTGGTTCTCGCTGATCTACCTTCCGCCCGGCGCCCGGGCTCCCGCGTTCGCCGAACTCGCCCGAGTCGTGAAGCCGGGGGGCTACCTGGTAGCGGCCTTCAAGCACGGCGACGGCAACGCGCACCGTAACGGCCCCGGCAGCCGCGTCAGCGCCCTCGGCATCGACTTCGACCGCTACTGGCTGCCAGCCCGAGAAATGGCGGACCGCTTCGTCGCCGCCGGGTTCGCCCTGGTCTTCCAGGGCAGCACCCCGCCTGAGGAAGAAGAGCCCCCGTACGGCTACATGCTGGTCCGCAAGACCGACGCGGACACCACATAGCCGTACCCCCGCAGATCAGGGACCGCGTAGCTGACTCCTTCGATGCCACGGTTGTGCGGCATCCTCGACCGCCCCTTGCGCTCCTATGGGGTGATCGGCTTCCACGGGGCGCCGGCGACCTGGGTGATCAGGAAATCAATGGGCGGCCGAGATCGCGGGTCCGGCGTACGCAATCGACGACCAGACGGCCATCAAGGTGGCCGGCAGCACCGTCGAGGTCGTCTCCGAGGGGCACTGGAAGCAGTTCCCCTCGTAGCTGCGGCCACCGGTGATCGGCGTGGCGAAGTGCCCGCTCATGGCACCCGGAGCGAGCTGGCGTTCGCCGGCGGCGATCACGTCGTCCAGAGTTGAGCAGGCGCTCGTCGTACCCTGTCGTACGTGGAGCAAGGGTGCGACGAGTGAGCCTGGGCGTCGCCGAGGTCAGTCGTGCCGGTGTTTCGGTAGCAGCAGGCTGACTATCGCGACAGCTAGGCCGATCCCGGCCGCCATGAGAAAGACCAGGTTGTAGCCGGCGGCGAGGGCGGCAGGAGAGCCGGCGTGGGCGGCGTCTGTTCCAGCCTTGGCGCTGGCGGCTGTGGCGAGTACGGCTAGGGCTACCGAGCCGCCTATTTGGCTGGCGGTGTTGGCCAAGCCGCCGATGATGCCCACGTCACTTTCGGGTACGTCGGCGGTGGCCGCGGCCATGAGGGTGGGGAAGGTCAGGCCGATGCCGACGGCGATGAGCAACGTAGGTCCGAGCACGCCGGTGACGTAGTCGCTGCCGGTGTGGGCCCGAGCGAGCCAGCCGAACCCGGCTAGGAAGCAGGCGCTGCCGGTCAGTACCAAAGGACGTACACCGGTTCGGGGCAGCAGGTTGGCGGCGTATCGCGCGATCACCACGAACGTCACCGCCGCAGGTGTCTGCCCGAGCCCGGCTTCGAGTGCGCTGTAGCCGAGTGCGTTCTGCATGAACAGCGAGGTGAAATACCACATCGCGATGGCAATCCCGCCAAACAGCAGCAGCATGCCATTGCTGACGGCCACGGTCCGGATCGTGAACAGCCGTAGGGGCACCATCGGGTGGGTGGCGAAACGCGCCTCCACCACGGTGAAGACGACGAGCAGGAGCAGGCCCGCCACCGCTGGCCCGAGAACCCGCACGGACGTCCAGCCATGGTCGGCGCTTTGCATGACCCCGTAGATCAACGCGGCCAGCCCCGCCGTGCCCGTGACC
Organism: Micromonospora lutea; assembly: GCF_016863535.1. Classification (GTDB taxonomy): domain Bacteria; phylum Actinomycetota; class Actinomycetes; order Mycobacteriales; family Micromonosporaceae; genus Micromonospora; species Micromonospora lutea. The sequence continues at coordinate 37,528 of NZ_BOPB01000031.1, read as the reverse complement.
GCGCCGATGAGGTCAAGCGATTCCCGCCGGCTGGCTCGCGTGCCGACCAGCGACATCATGGCCAGTACGATCAGCACGGCGCCGATCGGTACGTTGATGAGGAAGACCCATCGCCATGACAAGCCGGTGGTGATGGTGCCGCCGGCGAGCGCGCCGGCCATCCCGCCCACACCGCCCGAGGCGGACCACGCGCCGAACGCCCGGGCCCGCGCCTGCGGCTCGGTGAAGTAGGTGTTGATCACAGCCAACGTCGCCGGAGCGAGCATCGCGGCACCCACGCCCTGCGCGACGCGGGCGCCGACCAGGATCTCCGGAGCGGTTGCCAAACCGCCGACCAGACTCGAGGCGGAGAACAGGAACAGCCCGGCGACCAGCATCGGGCGCGGACCGAATAGGTCAACGGCACGGCCACCCAGCAGCATGAAGCCTGCGAAGGTAAGCACGTAGCCATTCACCACCCACGCCAGACCGGTGGCAGTGAAGCCAAGCTCCCGCTGGACCGAGGGCAGCGCGACGTTAACGATGGACACGTCCAGGATCACCATGAATTGGCAAGCACACGCCAGCACCAGGACCAACCAGGAGGGTCCGACCTGCGAACTGGTCCGCTGAGTTGCGGTGCTGGTGCTTGTCATGACTCATCTCCTTGCGAATCCACCGTTCACGCGGTCCGGGAGGCTGCTTCGGCCAGGTCTCCGTGGCTGTTCTCGTTGCCCACAGCGGCATCGGCGACGACGTCGCCCCTCAGCAACTGGAGCGTGATCCTGGCTAGCCGAAGCCCCTGGTACCTGGCGGCTTCCAGCGCCGCGGCATCGGGACCGTCTCCGGTTGGGCTGGTCACATGCGACGTGCCGTAGGGGTTGCCGCCTGCGGCGTACACGACCGGATCGGTGAATCCCGGCGGAACGATCAGCGAACCCCAGTGGTAGAAGACGTTGCCCAGCGACAAAATGGTGGCCTCGTTGCCGCCGTGCCGGTTGAAAGCTGAGGTGAAGGCCGTCACCGGCTTGTTGGCCAGCTTCCCCTCCTGCCACAGCCCGCCGGCTTGATCGATGAACTGCTTGAGCTGCGCGGCCGGCGCGCCGAATCGGGTCGGCGTCCCGAACGCGTAAGCGTCGGCCCACGCCAGGTCCTCAGGTGATGCCTGGGCGATCGACGCGGTCGCGTCGGCGTGCCGCCGCCACTGCGGGTTCTGGTTGATCGCGCTGTCGGGTGCCAGCTCGGCGACCCGCCGCAGCCGCACGATGGCCCCGGCCGAGGCCGCTCCCTCGGCGACGGCCTGCGCGAGGGCGTGCACACTGCCTGTCGCGCTGTAGTAGATGACAGCGACCTTCACGGTCATGTCCGGCTCCTCGGTGTTGCTAGAATTAGTTATCCGCATAATGTTATGCGGATAACTAAGCTGTCAAGGGGAGCCCGTGGACTTCGAATATGCCGACGCTCTCAACCAGGCCATCCGCCTGCTGAGCCTGCGCCACCGTGCCAGGGCCGCCGCGTTGCTAGCTCCGCTCGGCCTGCATCCCGGCCAAGAGGCACTCCTGCTCGAACTCGACCGGACCGGGCCGAGAATTCAGGCCCAGCTCAGCGAGGCGCTCGGCTGCGAGCCACCCAGCGTCACGCTCATGACCCGCAAGCTCGAAGCGTCAGGTCACATCCGCCGCGAACCCGCCCCCTCCGACAAGCGCGCCAGCATCGTCGAACTCACCGACAGCGGCAAGGCACTCGCCGACCAGGTCAAGCAGCTGTGGCACGCTCTGGCGGAGGAAACCGTCACCGGCCTGCCCGCCCAGACCGTGGCCGAACTACCCGCCATCCTGAACACCATGACCGGCAACGTCGACTCCAGGCGTCCGGCCACCCACACCACCGCCGGCACGGTCTAGTGCGGCACTACTAGCTGTTCGATCGGAGAGGTTTGACGGTTGCGCCGCTCCGTCCACCAGCGACATCCGTATCCGTATGTATCAGCACGCTCAGGGCACGCTGATCGGAATGACCACCTCCGGGTCGTTGATGGTGACCTGCCCGTTGAACGGTGGCAGCTGCGAGATCGACACATAGTGGTTGCCGAGGCTGATCGGATCGTCGAGCGGTACCGGCTTGTCGACTGCCACGAAGGCGAACGGCACGGAGATGTGCGACTGCGCTCGCGGTCCGGAGACGGCGCAGATCAGAGCCGTCTGATCGGTGTGCGGCTGATCGGTGTCCGGACGAACGGCGCAGCCATCCCAGTCGTCACCCGCCGGCCGAACCTCGCTGGGCAGGATGAGCAGAATCTCCAGGCGCGCGACGTCCACGGCGCCGTCATTGCGTACCGTCACCGTCAACTGGCCGGTGAATCCGCTGCTGACCGGTCGAAACAGCAACGTGGAGGGAACGACCGACAACAGGGCCGCCGGTGGCTGCGCAGGGAGCGTCTTTGGGCCCGTCACCTGCCGGAACCGGCCGTCCTGCCAGGCATACGTACGCCACTGGTTCGGCACCGTGTGCTGCCCGCCGTCGGTGTACTCCTCGGAGACCAGCACCGCCACCCGGCTACCGCCATGGACCTCGAAATGGTCCATCATCGCGAGCCCGTCCTGCGTGCCGATGATTCGACCGATCGGCAGCAGTTCCTGGGCGCTGCGGCGGAATGCGACGATCTGGCTGCCGCCCGCCTCCGGTCCTTCGCCACACTTCAGATGCGCCACATAGTCCTCGGCCCCGTCCTGGTCGACGTCCGTCGCCGCGTACGACAAGATGTTCACCGGCCGGTGCACGGCATCATGCTGGGACTGGCCGTTGTTCAGTTTGGTCCGGCCCTTGGTGCAGGTGGCATCCGCGGTGGGGCCCCACGTGGGTACCGTGATGATGGCCGACCTGAACGGGCCCAGGTCGGACTGCCCGCCTGGTTCCTTGGTCGGCAGCATGGTCGGTGACGGTGCGGTGGGTGCCGGGCTGAGTCCGGGCAGTGTGGGTGAGCGGTCGGTACGGACGTTGACGGCGGTACTCAACACCACGGCGGCGACGGCGAGCCCTACCATGACGGTCGCCACCGTACGACGAACCCGGATGCGGTGAGAGGTGGCCAAGGCCCGCTCGCGCAGGTCGACGGCATCGACCTCGGCGGCGATGTCACTCAGTCCTCGGCGCAGCTTGTCGATCTCGATCATCGCGCCCCTCCGGTCATGTTGAGGCCGTCGAGCTCCGGTGCCAGGACGCGCAACCGCTCGAGCGCCTTGGCGGTCTGGCTCTTGATGGTGCCGACGCTGACCCCCAGAGTCTCCGCCGCCTGAACCTCGGTCAGGTCGTCGAAGAACCTGAGGACGACAACTGCACGCTGCTTGGGCGTAAGACGGGACAACGCGCTGCGCAACGACAGTCGCAGCACCGTCTGCTCGGCATGGTCGGCCTCCACACCGGACCAGTCAGGGACGTCACCAGCGAACGCCTCGACGACGCGACGACGCCGCCAGCGGGACACCTGGAGGTGGTACATCGTCTTGCGGGTGTACGCCTCTGCGTTACCGGTGGCGTGCAGGTTTTTCCAGGCACGATGGGTCAGGCCCAGCGCGCTCTGCACCAGATCCTCGGCCAAGTGCTGGTCGCCGGTGAGCAGATAGGCCGAACGGAGCAACGCTGGCGTCCTGGCCCGGACAAAGGCGTCGAAGTCAGGAGCAGGAACGTCCACGTCCGCCTCTTCCCGGCCGAACATTTGGAGGTGACATACCAGCCAAGACGATGACTAGCGGGAAAAGGTTGGGGCGAGTCGAAAATTGGTGTACTCACCGAATGCTCAGACAAACCGCGACGCGCGGAGAGTGAACCGATCCTGGGTCGGCGGGAGTCAGAGGATGGCAGGCGCGGCTTCGCGGGGCTGGAAGAGTTCGACGAGGTTGCCGGCCGGGTCGCCAAGCAGGATTTGGCGACCCCCGGGCCCGGAGACCACGTCGCCGCGAAACGTCAGGCCGACGTCGCGGAGTCGGTTGATCTCGGTGTCCAGGTCGTCGACGATGAGGTGAATGCGGTTGCCGCCAGGACCGGTGGCGTCGCGCGGGGTGGCCCGGGCACCGGAGCTGGCGGGCCCGGACAGGAGCAGTCGCAGCGGACCACGGACGACGTCGGCGAAGGCGGGCGCGGCGTTGGTCCTGAGGTGGAAACCGAGGTGACCGGTGTAGAAGTCGACGGCGGCTTGGACATCGTCGACGAGGTAGCGGACGCTGGCGTACGACTCGGTCGTGGTCACGGCTTGAGCTCCTTGGCATCGGTGGAGGCGAGTACGGGCAGCAGGTGCCGCACGCGGGAGTCGATGTCGGCGGCAGTCCGCACGAAGGCCGGGTAGTCGTCCGGACCGCCAGCGGCGGGATCGGGGATGCTCCAGTGCAGTCGACCCGCCGGGTCGGCGAAGTCGGGGCAGAACTCCCGGGCCTTGTCGCACAGAGTGATCACGTAGTCGAAGCGGCGATCGGTAAGGGTGTCCAGGTGCCGAGGCTGCTGGCCGGCGATGTCGACGTCGAAGTGATCGCGCAGCACCCGTACGGCATGGGGGTGGAGCTGCGACTTGGGGTGGCTGCCAGCGCTGATCGCCGCCACCTGGCCGGCGGTGTGGCGGCGCAGCTGCGCTGCGGCGATGGGGGAACGTGCGCTGTTGCCTGTGCATACGAACAGCACGGTGGGCGGTGGCTGCTGCACATCGGCGAGCGGGGCGAGGGTGGTGTTGTCCGGCCGCAGGGCGGGGTGCAGCGCGGCGCCGGTGGCCGTCAGCGCGTGGGCACAGCTGTCGACGTTCAGGTGGTAGTAGCTGTCACGGCCGTCGTAGCTGCTGCGGGCAGCGGTGACCAGGCCGCCGTCGCGAAGCAGCCGCAGGTGGTAGGAGATCAGGTTCTGCGGCTGGTCGAGCAGGGCGACAAGTTCACGAACCCGGAGGTCGCTGCGGGCGAGCGCGGTCATCAGTTGCCAGCGCAGCGGGTGTGCGGCCAGGTGGACGAACGGCGGCGCGGTTTGACTCGGCGACCCCATGAGGCGAGAATACATCAAATCAGCTTGATTGATGGCGGAGGCGGTAGCGCATCGGTATCCGATCGGCCGGCGGGATGTCGAGCCGGCCGATCGGTCCTCGGAAACTCGGAGCGCGCTGCGGCTCCGCGGACGCGTGATGTTTGTTCAGCTCGTCGACAGAGTCTCCGGCGACTCGGTGCCTATCACCGGTCGCACCGAGGTAACACGGCAGCCGGGAGGTTCATGGTGAGCGGGACGTCCAAGGCGGCCGGCGGTCAGCTGGCGAGGCGGCTCGGGGTATTCGATGCCGTGGTCATCGGCCTGGGGTCGATGATCGGCGCGGGAATCTTCGCCGCGCTCGCCCCGGCCGCCGCAGCAGCCGGGTCCGGGCTCCTGCTGGGTCTGGCCGCGGCGGCGCTGGTGGCGTACTGCAATGCCACGTCCTCGGCGCGGCTGGCCGCCCGCTATCCGGCGTCCGGCGGCACCTACGTCTACGGCCGCGAACGGCTCGGTGCGTTCTGGGGCTACCTGGCCGGCTGGGGTTTCGTGGTCGGCAAGACCGCCTCGTGCGCGGCGATGGCGCTCACGGTCGGATCGTATGCCTGGCCAGAACACGCCCACGCTGTCGCGGTGGCGGCGGTGCTGGCGCTGACCGCCGTCAACTACGTGGGGGTACAGAAGTCGGCGTGGCTGACCCGGGCCATCGTCGCGGTCGTGCTGGCGGTGCTGGCCGGCGTCGTGGTGGCCTGCCTGAGCGCGCCGCCGGCCGACCTCGGCCGGCTCTCCGCAGGTGGTGACGTCACCGTCTCGGGCGTGCTGCAGGCGGCCGGGCTGTTGTTCTTCGCCTTCGCCGGTTACGCACGCATCGCCACCCTCGGCGAGGAGGTCCGCGACCCGGCCCGCACCATCCCCCGGGCGGTGGCGCTGGCGCTGGGGATCGCCCTGCTCGTCTACGCCATGGTGGCGGTCGCGGTACTGGCGGTGCTCGGCGACCGGCTCGCCGGCTCGGCCATGCCGCTGGCCGACGCCGTACGCGCCGCCGGCTGGCCTCACCTGGCTCCCGTGGTGCGGGTCGGTGCGGCCGTCGCCGCGCTGGGCTCGCTGCTCGCCCTCATCCTCGGGGTCTCGCGCACCACCCTGGCGATGGCCCGTGACCGGCATCTGCCCCCCGTACTGGCTGCCGTGCATCCGCGGTTTCAGGTGCCGCATCGCGCGCAGCTCGCCGTCGGCGCGGTCGTGGCCACGGTCGCGGCCACCGCCGACGTCCGCACCGCGATCGGTTTCTCCTCCTTCGCGGTGCTGGTCTACTACGCGATCGCCAACGCCAGCGCCTGGACGCTCTCCCCCGCCGAGGGTCGCCCACCGCGAGTGGTCCCGGTAGTGGGTCTGATCGGCTGCCTGGTGCTGGCCCTTGCGCTGCCGCCGCACTCCGTGATCACCGGCGCCGCGGTGCTGGCCGTCGGTGCCGTCGCCTACGGCGTACGGCACCGGCTGTCCCGACACTGACATCCGGCCGCCCTCGGCAGCGACTCCTGCCCTGGGTGTACGCCGGTCACCCAGCGTGTGAACTGACGATACGGGACGATTCGTCCAAGCTGTCGGCGTTTGCGATGTGGGGCCGGGGGAATCAGACGAAGGTGGCCCCGTAGAAGGAGGATCGTCGTGGGTGACTTCATGAACAAGGCGAAGGATCTGGCCGACAAGCACGACAAGCAGGTTGACCAAGGGCTGGAGCGGGCCGGTGACATGGCCGACAAGCGCACCGGCGGCAAGTACGACCAGCACATCGACAAGGGCGTGGACCAGGCCCAGGCGCGTACCGGCGAGGGTGACCAGGTGCGCTGACCCCACCGCCGGTCCGGGTCGTCGAAGGGGTTACCCGGACCGGCGCTGCCAACGGTCAGCCTGGTCAAGTCAACATCGAACGACGTCCACTTCTGCCGAGGACGATGCGACGGAACGAACGTCGCCACGCTGCTGCGGGTGAGCTACGACCTGTACTTCTGGCCGTCCGGAGCGGCAGAGAATCCCGGCCGGCTGGCAAATCGGCTCGCGGACGAGAAGGCCGACGGTCTGGTATCGAATGAGCGCGTCCTGGCTTTCCGCGCCGAGCTGTTACGCCGCTGGCCGGACCTTGTCGACATGATTGCTCCGTGGCATCACGATCTGGTCGGCCGGCAGCCATGGGGCCGCACCGATCTCGCCGATCGATACCTCGGGGTGACTCTGCGCTACGGCTGGGAAGGCACCAGCGCACTGCCGTTTCTGGCTGGTGCGTACGGGCTCGACTCGTACGACCCTCAATCGGACCAACTGCTGACGCCTTCGTCGCTGCCAGCAGACAGCAAGGTCCACGACGACGTGGCGCAGGTCGAGGGATGGGTGGCCGAGGAACACGTCGTGCAGGTGCTCCGGCGCATCAGCACCTACATCGGCTACGCGTATGACGATCTTGACGAGACGGCACTGATCGGCGCGCTCGATGACACGAGCGACGACGCAGTCGACGGCTGGTTCGAGTACCCGCTGGCAGGCACGCCCCCGCTGGTCATCCGATTGGCGCAGCCACCGGGTAGCGCGGTGGTCAGTGTCCATATCGAAGGCACCATGGATCTGGTCCTGGCCACCCGGATAGAGACTCTGCTGGACCTGCTGTAACGACTCACAGAGCAACGAGCCGTACACGTCAGGATCTGTGCCGCGTATGGGTCGCAACCTTGCTGCTGCCCATCAGGCCGGGGCTGGGAGCGGCGTCGTTGCCGGTGGCTGGTTGACTCGCTGGATGGAGTTGTTCATCGATGCTGGCGACGTGTCCCTACCAGCCACGCTGGACGTGCCGGTGGACAGACCAGTACGTGGCGCGGTCGTCGTCCTGCACGGCTCCGGCATGCCGCAGCGCTCGTACTTTCTGTACGAGCAGTTGGCGCGGGCGTTTCCCGCCGTGGACGTGGCGGTGCTGCGCTTCGACCGTCGTCCGCGTGAGCAGGGCGACGTGCCGTACGCCGTCCAGGCCGACGACGCCGTGGCGGCTATCGCAGAGGTGCGCCGTCGCATCGGCGACGTCCCGGTGGGTTTGTGGGGCTGGAGTCAGGGCGCCTGGCCCGCGTCCGCGGTCGCGGCCGGTCGGCCGGACCTGGTCTCCTTCCTCGTGTTGGTCGCCAGCAGCGGTGTGAGCCCGGCGATCCAGATGCGGTACGGGACAGCGCAGCAGCTGCTCCTCAACGGCTACGGAAGCGCGGAGCAGGCCGATCTGACCCGCCTGCGAGAAGCACTCGAGAGCGTCGTACGCGGGCACATCGACCGGGAAACCGCTCAGGCGATCATCGACCGGTACGCCGACCGGCCGTGGTTTCCCCTGGTGTACGTCCCGCGCTACCTGCACGATTACCCCGGCACCTGGGACGACATGGACTACGATCCGGAGCCGGTCATCGCGCAGGTGCGCTGTCCGACACTGCTGTTCTACGGAGAGAACGACGAATGGACTCCCGCCGAGGACAGCATCGCCGTGTGGCAGCGATCCGCCGCCACCAGCGACCTGACCATCCACCGGCTTGCCGGCTGTACTCATCTGCCGGCCCTCGGCGGAGCCGATGTCCTCGCCTCCATCAGCTCCGACTACAACGACACGATGCTCGCCTGGGTCCAGGACCGAATCAACCGGTGAGCGATTGGGCAACCCAGGATCAGGCTGGCGGCGTGCCGAGCAGCCGTTCGATCAGCCGCCGTTCGCCGGGCCAGGCCGCCAGGACGACGTCGCGAGGTACCTGGCGTGCGGCGTAGCGCAGGGCGAGCGCGACGACGACGATGTCGTCGAGGGGGCCGATGACGGGCAGGAACTCGGGGATCAGGTCGATGGGGCTGGCTACCCAGATCCCGGCGATCAGCACGGCGATCTTCGCTCGGCGGGGCACCCGGGGGTCGGTGCGCAGTCGGCGGACGGTGGTGACGCAGTCGGGGATGAAGGCGGCCAGGTCGCGCATGATCCCGGGTGGCAGCCGGCGGGCGAGCAGGATCAGCAGCGCCCAGGAGGCAAGCAGCAGCACGACCGCGATGGCCAGGCCGAGGAGCCAGTCACGCACGCTCACGCGCTCAGCATGCCACCGGCGTCACAGACGGTGCCGATCACGCTATGGGTGGTTACTGCTGTCGGGATGCGTGCAACTGCCGGAGCGCCAGTTTGGAGACCTTTCCGGTGGGCGTTCTGGGAATCTCGGGCAGTACCCAGACCTGCTCCGGGATCCACCAGGAGGCGACCCGTCCGGTCAGGTGGGCGCGGAGCGCGGCGGCGTCGAAGTCGGATCCGGCTGTGGTGAGCACGCAGGCGAGGGGACGCTCGCCCCACCGGTCGTCCGGGATGCCGATGACCGCGGCCTCCACCACCTCGGGATGCGCCATGATCTCGTTCTCCAACTCGACCGAGGAGATCCATTCGCCGCCGGACTTCACCAGGTCCTTCGTGCGGTCGACGATGCGCAGGTAGCCGTACCGGTCGATGGTGGCGATGTCACCGGTGCGCAGCCAACCGTCGTCGGTGAACGCGGCGGCGCCGGGCTCGGCACCGAAGTAGCCCGCAGCGATGGTGGGCCCGGCGACCTGCAGCTCGCCGGGGGTGACGCCGTCGTGTTCGACGGGATCGCCGCTGTCATCGATCAGGCGCGCTTCGGTCAGCGGGACGGTCGGGCCCGGCGTGCCGAGCAGTGCCCGCTGCTCCTCCTGGCCGAGTCCGTCGTGGACGGTCGCGAGGCGCGAGCAGGCGACCAGTGGGCTCGCTTCGGTCATGCCCCAGGAGCTGGTGATCATCACGCCGGTGGCCTGATGCCAGGCCAGAGCGAGCGACTCGGGCAAGGCGCTCCCGCCGGAGACGACCATGCGCAGGGCTGAGAGGTCGGTCTGAGGCAGCAGCGGGAGGAGCCCGCGCCAGATCGCCGGGACACCGGCGGCGAAGGTGACCCGGTGTCGGGACATCTGGCTGGCGAGCGCGGCCGGACTCATCGCCGGGCCGGGCAGCACGAGGTCGGTGCCGGCGAGCATCGAGGCGTACGGCAGGCCCCAGGCGTTGACGTGGAACATCGGCACGATGGGCAGCACCACGTCACGTTCGCTGATCGCGAAGCTGTCCGCGCCCAGCAGCAGCAGCGCGTGCAGGACGATCGAGCGGTGGCTGTACAGCACACCCTTGGGGCGGCCGGTGGTGCCCGAGGTGTAGCAGAGGCTCGCCGCGTCGTTCTCGTCGACGGCCACCGGCGGTGCGGGGGCGGGCACCTCGTTCAGCAGCGCCTCGTAGTCGCGTACCCGGGGGTCGTCGGGTAGTGGCTCCGTACCGCCGTCGTCCATGACCACGACGTGCCGCACGGTCGGGAACTGCTCGATCAGTGGCCAGACGGTCGGCAGGAGCGACCGGTCGACGAAGAGCACGTCGTCGGCGGCGTCGTTGACGATGTAGGTGAGTTCGGCGGCGTGCAGCCGATGGTTGAGCGTGTGCAGGATCCGACCGCTGGTCGGCACGGCGAGATACAGCTCGACATGGCGTTGCGAGTTCCAGCCGAAGGTGCCCACCCGCGCCCGGGGCGGCACGTCGAGCAGGTCGAGGGCGGCGGCGAGGCGACGCGCCCGGCCCACCACCTGGTGCCAGGGGGTGACCATCTCGCCGTTCGTCGTGGCGGTGATGACCCGCTTGTGACCGAACATTCGCTCGACCCGGCGCATGAGCGTCGCGACATCGAGCGGTCGGTCCTGCATCAGACCGCGCATGGGCACCTCCAGCACTAGCCGGCGTTCGTGGACCGCCGCGGTGACGGTGGGTCGAGGATCGTGTCGTTGTCGGAGGGTGGGGTCGGGCCCGGGTGGGTGACCAGCTTCAGGGCGAGATCCGCGTAGTACTCGCCCAGTTGCTCCGGCGAGTCGGACCCTTCGAGGCGGTACCAGCGGACCAGGTCGATGCTGAGGGACAGCATCGCGCGGGTGATCCGCTTGACGTCGACCGGCGCGAACGAGCCGTCGGCCATGCCCCGTGCCACGGCGTCGCGGAGGAACTCGTTGGTCTGGTGGCGCAGTTCGAGCACCTCGGCGTAGTGCTCGGGGGTGAGGCCGGCGAGTTCGTACTGGCTGACCCGGGCAGCCACGTGGTGCCGGGCGTGCCAGGTGGTGTACCGGGCGATGATGGCCCGCAGCCGCTCGGCGGAGTCGTCGACGGCGGTGACCGCCGGATCCTGGATGTACGCCAGGGCCCGCTCGTGACCGGTTCGGATGATCTCGAAGAGGACCAGTTCCTTCGAGGGGAAGTGAACGTAGAGGGCAGCCGGGCTGAGCCCCATGCCCTCGCTGATGTCGCGGGTGGTCGTCGCGTGGAATCCGTTGGCGGCGAAGCAGCGTACGGCCGAGGTCAGCAGACCCCGGGGGACCTCGCCGAGCTGCGTGTTCCACAGGTCGGGGGAATCGTCGCGCAGCCGTACGTCCTCCGCCAGATCCTGCGCCGTGAACCGGGCCTGCCGTTTGGCCATGCGTGATCCTCGCCTCTTCGTCCTCGCCGGTGGGTGTCACTGCCGCTGGTAGTGCATGCGATCAGACATTCGGCGCAGTTGCAGGTCACGCGCCCTGTGACCCTTGACACCCGACAGCCTAGTGGATGACTATGCGCTTAGTCACCACCGCTCATCTCGAAAACTCCGACCGACACAACTCGACGGAGCCGGCGTCCCGGGCAACGCTCCCGCGCCGGCCGCACGGCACCCCCCTGACGCTTCGCACCCACCCCCGACCCAAGGGAGAGCGCATGCTCCGCACCGGAACAATCCGCGTCGGTCTCACCGCCGGCGCCCTCGGACTGACCCTGCTGGCCACCGCGTGCGGCGACGGCGCCGGTGCGCCGCCCGGCGAAGGCACCGGCTCCTCCCTGGCCGGCAAGACGATCGCCCTGGTCGGGTACGGGAACTCCAACCCCTGGGGCGCCTACTTCAACAAGGTCTACGGCGAGGAGCTGGCCTCGACCGGCGTCAAGATCAACGATATGACGACCATGGACCCGGGCACCCAGGTCCAGAAGTTCAACCAGGCTGTCGCGCAGAAGCCGGACCTGATCGCGCTCTCCATCCTCGACACCCAGGCGATGGTGGTGCCGATCCAGAAGGCCAAGGCCGCCGGAGTTCCGGTACTGGCCTTCGACGGACCGCCCGACCCATCGGTGGCCGACGACGTGATGTCGGTCCTGTCCGACAACGAGAAACTCGGCGAGTACGCCGCCCAGAACATCATCGAGGGCCTCCAGGCCCAGGGCCGCGACTCCGGCAAGATCATTGTGCTCACCGGCACGAAGTCCATGCTCGTCACCCAGGACCGGATGAAGGGCTTCAACCGGGTGCTGGCCGGCGCGCCGCAGTACCAGGTCGTCGACGAGCAGGACGCCAACTGGGATCCGCAGCTCTCCGGCACCATCGCCCAGCAACTGTTCGCCAAGCACGGTCGTGACGGGGTCCAGGCCGCGTTCGGCATGGCCGACTACATGGCCCTGCCGATCATCCAGGCAGCCAAGCAGGCCGGTATCCCGGTGGGCGGCAAGGACGGCCTGATCGTCACCGGCGGCAACTGCTTCAAGGCCGGCATCGACTCCATCCGGGCCGGGGAGATGTACGGCACCGCCACCGAGGATCCAGGCACGATCGCCAAGCAGACCGCCGATTACACCGTACGGTTCCTGACCGGTCAGAACCCGCCGCAGCGCGAGGTCATCGAGGAGGGCCGGGTCACCGCCGCGACCCTGGACCAGTTCGCCGAGCAGTGCAGCAAGGTATGAGCGGATCCGCCGCCCGGCCGGCCCTCGACCGCGTCCAGGTACGCGTCGAGGGCCTGGCCCGGGCCTTCAACGGCGTACCGGCGGTCCGGGACGCCTCCTTCACCGTGGGCCCCGGCGAGATCCACGGACTCTGCGGTCACAACGGCGCCGGCAAGAGCACCGTCGTGAAGATGCTCTCCGGACAGCTCACGCCGGACCACGGGCGCATCGCCATCGGCGGCACACCGGTCGAACTGCCCAGCCGGCAGGCCGCCCAACGGCTGGGCGTGGCCCTGGTCGACCAGGAGCTGAGCGTCGTACCGGCGCTGACGGTCGGCGAGAACATGCTGCTCGGCGACATCGACGCGCCGCTGGTCAACCGGCGGCGGACCGCCAGGGCCCGGTGCCGACAGATCCTCGACGGCATGGGCCTGGAACACATCCGCCCCGACCAACCGGTGACCACGCTCGGCATCGGCGAACGGCAGCTCGTCGAGATCGCCAAGGCCCTCAGTCAGAACGCCCGAGTGGTGATCCTCGACGAACCCACGGCGACCCTCAGCGACGTGGAGAGCGCCCACGTGTTCGCGGCGATCCGACGGGTCGCCGCCACCGGCTGCTCGATCATCTTCGTCTCGCACCGGCTGTCGGAGGTCCTCGACCTCTGCGACCGGGTGACCGTGCTACGCGACGGCAGCACCGTGGCCACGACCGCGGCGGAGCAGCTGACGGTCGACGAACTGATCGTCCAGATGCTCGGCGAGACCCCGCACCGGCTCGCCGCAGTCGCCAAACCCGCCACCAGCCAGGCGTACGCGTTGCGGATCGAAGGGCTCTCCGTGCCCGGGCGCCTGGTGAACTTCGACCTCACCGCTCGGGCCGGGCGCATCCACGCGCTCGCCGGTCAGCTCGGCAGCGGCGCCTCGGACGTGCTGCGGGCACTGGCCGGGCTGCATCCGAAGGCCACCGGAAACGTGCGGCTGCGCGACCGTACGGTGCCCTACCGCGACCCGGTGGCCGCCGCGCGCGACGGCATCGCCTTCGTCTCCAACGACCGCAAGACCGAGGGACTGTTCCTCGACAAGTCGGTCGCTGGAAACCTGGTCGCCACCCGCCTACCGCACCTCGGCCGCGGCGGCGTGCTGCGACCGGGCCGCGAACAGGACGCCGTCCGGTCGATCGCCGACCTGGCCGGGCTACCGGCCGGACGGCTGCGGGAGCCGGTCCGCGCCCTGAGCGGAGGAAACCAGCAGAAGGTCTTCGTCGCCCGGTGCCTCGGCCGGAACGACGTCCTCGCCCTCCTGCTGGACGAGCCGACCCGGGGTGTCGACATCGGTGGACGTGCCGCCATCCATCGGCTGCTGCGCGAGGCCGCCGACGCCGGGCTCGTCGTCATCTTCGCCTCCACCGAACTGGAGGAACTGCTGGAACTCGGCGACGAGATCATCACGATGCGGGACGGCCGGATCGTCCGCCGCTACCAGGGCGACGCCGACGGATCCGCGTTGATGCGGGACATGACGCACGGAGTGGACCAGACATGACCTCAGCCGACGGATCACGCCACAGCGCAGCGCTCGCCACCCATCCCGACCCCGCCGACCCCACGCCAACCCCGGGCGGTCGGCTTCCCCGACGGCCGGGCCCGCTCACGGTCGCGTCGGTCGTACTGCTGCTGCCCCTCGCCGTCCTCGCGGTGACGACGGACCGCTTCCTCACTCTCGACAACGCACGCGCGATCCTCGCCTCCGCCGCCTTCGTCGGGATCACCGCGATCGGCGCGACGCTGGTGATGATCGTCGGGTCCGCGGTGTCGCTGGCCGTCTCCCAGACGGCGACCGTGGTGGCGATGGTCTTCCTGGTGACACAGCATCTGGGCCTGCTGCCCGCAGTGCTCGTCGCACTCGTCTGCGGGGTGGTCCTCACCGCCGTTCAGGGGGCGGCCGTCGGCTACTGGGACGCGAATCCCATCGTGCTGACCATCGCCGCCGGTTTCGCCGTCGGTGCCGCCGCGACCTGGTTCAGCGGCGGCACCCCGGTGTATCCCGCCAGCGACGCGTTCGTCGTGTTCAACCGGACCCTGCTGGGTCTGCCGCTGTCCGTGTACGCGCTGCTCGCCGTGACCGTGCTCGCGCACTGGCTGCTGCGCCGCACGACGGCCGGACGGCAGATGTACCTCGTCGGGGAGAACCGGGCCGCGGCCCGCGCCGCCGGCCTGCCGGTCGGCCGGGTGACCGTGCTCGCCTGGGCGTTCTTCGGCGGGTGCATCGCGGTGACCGGGATCTTCCTCGCGTCGTTCAACACCGCCGCCACGGTCACCCTCGGCGGCACCCTCACCCTCGACGCCATCGCGGCCGTCCTGGTGGGTGGCACCGCGATCGCCGGTGGTCGCGGATCAGCCCTGCAGACCCTGGGCGGTGCGCTGCTCATCTCCGTCATCTCCGATGTCCTGCTGCTGCGCGGCTACTCGACCGGCATGCAGATCCTCGTGAAAGGTCTCCTCGTGCTCGTCGTCGTCATCGCCGTGCATCTGCGTACCACCCGGGGTTGGCGATGAGCCGGGCGTGGCTGGCCCGGCCGGAGCGGCTGATGCCGGTCGTCTCGCTGGCCGTCGTGCTGGCGGCCTTCGTGGCCTCGCCGCTGGTGAGTGGCCGACAACTGGAGCTGTTCGACGCCTACAACGCGTTGCAGGGCTTCGCGCAACTGGGGCTGCTGGCCCTGGCCATCGGCATCACGATGATCGCGGGCGAGTTCGACCTGTCGGTTGTCGGCACGTACGCCCTCGGCGGGATGCTCGCGGTCAGCGCTGGGGCGACCTCACCCCTGGCGGGCGTCCTGGCCGCGGTGGCCGCCGGTGCCGCCATCGGGGCGGTGCAGGGCGGCTTGATCGCGGGACTGCGCATTCCGTCCATGCCGGTGACCCTCGCGACCTACATCGCGTTGCTGGGTCTGACGAACGTGCTCTCCGGCGGCTTGAGCGTGACCTACCCCAACAGCGACGCCACCCTGTGGGTGGACAAGACCATCGCCGGGATCTTCTCGCCGCGCAGCCTGGTGACGCTCGGGGCGTTCCTCGCCCTGGCGCTGCTGCTCGGCGGCACCAGGCTGGGCCGCGAACTGCGGGCGATCGGTGGGGACCGCCGCGCCAGCCGCGTCACCGGCGTACGGGTGGACCGCCGGCTCGTCGGGCTGTTCACCCTGTCGGGGGCGCTCGCGGCCCTCGGCGGCGCACTGCTCGCCTACAGCTACGCCTCGGCCAACCCTGATCCGGGGCTGCAACCGCTGATCCTGGCGGCGGTGGCCGCCCTGCTCGGCGGGGTATCCCTGGCCGGCGGCCGGGGCGCCCCGCTCGGCCTGCTGGCCGGCGCGCTCTCGGTCGCCCTGCTCGCGCAGATCGTGGTGACCACCGCCCTGCCCGACTACTCCACCCAACTGCTCTACGCGGCCCTGCTCGCGGTGATCGTGGCCATCGAGAGCCCCGGCCTGCACCGGACCGTCGACCGGATCCGCGCCCGCCGCGCGGACTCGCCCAGGAGGTACCCGTGCCCGAAGCCGTGATCGTCGCGGCGGCCCGCTCACCGATCGGCCGCGCCCGCAAGGGATCGCTCGCGCAGCTGCGTCCCGACGATCTGACCGTGCAACTGGTGCGGGCCGCGCTCGCGCAGGTGCCGGCGCTGGACCCGACCGAGATCGACGACCTGATGCTGGGTTGCGGGCTGCCCGGCGGCGAGCAGGGCGACAACATGGCTCGGGTGGTCGCCGTTCTGCTCGGGCTGGACGACGTGCCGGGCACCACGGTCACCCGCTACTGCGCCTCCTCGGTGCAGACGACCCGGATGGCGCTGCACGCCATCCGGGCGGGCGAGGGAGACGTGTTCGTGTCGGCCGGTGTGGAGACGGTGTCCCGGCACGACCGGGGCACCTCCGACTCGTGGCCGGACACCCACAACCCGGCGTTCGCCGAGGCGGAGGCCCGTACCCGCGACGCGGCAGAGTCCGGTGCCGACGGCTGGACCGATCCTCGTGCCGACGGCCGCCTGCCCGACGTCTACATCGCCATGGGGCAGACCGCGGAGAACCTGGCCCGCGCCCGGGGCGTCACCCGCGAGGAGATGGACCGGTTCGCGGTGCGCTCCCAGCACCTAGCCGAGCAGGCGATCGCCAGCGGCTTCTACCGCCGCGAGATCACCCCGGTGACCCTGCCGGACGGTTCTACCGTCGACGCCGACGACGGCCCCCGCGCCGGGGTCAGCTACGACGCGGTGGCCGCCCTGAAGCCGGTGTTCCGGCCCAACGGGCTGATCACCGCGGGCAACTGCTGCCCGTTGAACGACGGTGCCGCGGCGCTCGTCGTCATGTCCGACACCAGGGCCCGCGAACTGGGCATCACTCCCCTGGCGCGGATCGTCGCCACCGGCGTCACCGGCCTCTCCCCGGAGATCATGGGTCTCGGGCCGGTCGCCGCATCCCGGCAGGCGCTGCGGCGTGCGGGCATGACAATCGACGACGTCGACCTGATCGAGATCAACGAGGCGTTCGCGGCCCAGGTCATCCCGTCCGCCCACGACCTGGGCATCGACCCGTTCGGCGACAAGCTGAACGTGCACGGCGGGGCGATCGCTCTCGGCCACCCGTACGGCATGACCGGCGCCCGGATCACCACGACGCTGATCAACGGACTCCGTGCCACCGACCGGACCATCGGACTGGAGACCATGTGCGTCGGTGGCGGGCAGGGCATGGCAGTCATCCTGGAAAGGCTCTCCTGATGCGCAACATCACCTTCGACTTCACCGGCCGCGCGGTCGTGGTCACCGGCGCCGCCCGCGGTGTCGGCCTCGCCGTCGGCACATACTTCCGGCAGGCGGGTGCCACCGTCTACCTGGTCGACCTGGAGGCGGGACCGGTGCAGGAGGCCGCCGACGAGATCGGAGCGATCGGACTGGCCGCCGACGTCACCGACACCGGTCAGGTCACCGAGGTGATCGAACGGGTGGTCGCCGAGAGTGGCCGGATCGACGTCCTGGTCAACAACGCTGGCAATCTCCGCGACGGCGTGGTGTGGAAGCTGAGCGATGACGACTACGAGTCGGTCATGGCGGTGCACGCCGGCGGCACGTTCCGCTTCACCCGCGCGGTGGTCCCCCACTTCCGGCGGCAGGGCGCGGGACGCATCATCAACGTCACCTCCTACACCGGTCTGCGGGGCAACCCCGGCCAGTCGAACTACTCGATGGCCAAGGCCGGGATCATCGGCTTCACCCGCACCACCGCGAAGGAACTGGCCCGGTTCGGGATCACGGTCAACGCCATCTCACCCAGCGCGCAGACCCGCATGATCGCCTCGGTGCCGCAGGAGAAACTGGCGCAGCTCACCGCGGCCATTCCCATGGGTCGATTCGCCGACGCGTCGGAGATGGCGGCCGCGGTCGCGTTCCTGGCCTCCGACGAGGCGTCGTACATCACCGGCGTGGTCCTGCCGGTGGACGGTGGCATGGCCATCTGACCGATCCACCGACGCACACCAGTCCCCTATCCACAGCTCAGTGACGTGCAGCACGATCAGAGGAGGAAGACACATGACCACGGCGACGACCACCCTGGCGGAGGGTTTCCACTTCCTGGAGGCGCCGCGCTGGCGCGACGGGCGGCTCTGGTTCTCCGACTTCTACGGATACCGGGTCCGCTCCATGCACGAGGACGGAACGGACCTGCGGGTGGAGGCCGAGGTGCCGGGGCAGCCCTCCGGTCTCGGCTGGCTCCCCGACGGTCGGCTGCTGGTCGTCTCCATGCGGGACCGCAAGGTCCTCCGCCGGGAGCCGGACGGCACACTGACCGTCCATGCCGATCTGAGCGGACACGCCACCGGACACGCCAACGACATGGTGGTGGATGAGCACGGTCGCGCGTACGTGGGCAACTTCGGCTTCGACCTGATGTCCGGCGCACCGCTGGAGCCGGCGGCGCTGCACCGGGTCGATCCCGACGGCCGGGTCACCCAGGTCGCCGACGACCTCTGGTTTCCCAACGGCGCTGTGCTCACGCCGGACAACGTCCTGCTGGTGGTGGAGACGTTCGGGAACCGGGTCACCGCCTTCACCGTGACCGACGACGGCGAACTCACCGACCGCCGGGTGTGGGCCGAGTTCGGGCCGCTGCCGACCGACCGCGACGTCGCGGCGATCCTCGGCCAGGTCAGGGTCGCCGGTGACGGCGCCTGCCTCGACGCGGAGGGCGGGCTGTGGATCGCCGACGCCACCGGAGACCGGCTTGTGCGGGTGATCGAGGGAGGAACCATCACCGACGAGATCAGGCCCGGCACACCCGCCTACGCCTGCGCCCTGGGCGGTGCCGGGGGCGACACCCTGTTCGTCTGCGCCGCACCCGACTTCCACGAGCAGGCCCGCAAGGCGGCCACCGAAGCCCGCATGCTCGCCGTCGGTGTCCGCGTCCCGGCACCCTGACGCCCCGGCTGAAGCGTCCGGCTTTCGGTCCGAGCCCCCTCACGACACATTCGAGCTCGGGCCCGTCCGGACGCGGTGACCGGCACCGGCGTCACTCTGGCAGGGTCTGTCGGCCGATGACACGATGCAGTAGTGCTTCCGACCCGGCGTTCTCGCCATGATCGCGTCGCGGCGTCGCTGGCAGCCCGTACCGACGGCGAACTGGCGGCGTTGGTGCAGGCCGGATCACTCACCGGCGTGGGTGTGGGCGGCGGCTCACTGACCGCCGACGTCGACGGCGTGCCCGTCTTCGTCAAGCGGGTTCCACTCACCGACCGGGAACTGGCGCATCCGCACAACACGGCGAACCTGTTCGACCTGCCGGTCCGCTGGCAGTACGGCATGTACCGCCTGGCCGGCCCGAGCTTCAACGCGTGGCGCGAGTTGGCCGCAAACCTGAGCGTCACCGAGGGCGTCCTCGCCGGCGAGACGGAATCGTTCCCGCTGCTGCACCACTGGCGAGTGCTGCCCGGACGCCCGCCGGTCGCACCCGAGCACGTCGACATCGACGCCGTCGTCTCCCAGTTCGGCGACAATCAGGCCGTGCGTGCCCGACTCGACGCGCTCGCCAATGCCACCACGAGTCTTGTGCTGTTCCTCGAACACCTCACGGACGGGCTGTCCAGGTGGCTTGACGACCCCGTCGGCACGGCCGCGACGGTCGAGCGGCAACTGCTCGAGATGGCAGCGTTCCTGCGTCACCGCGAGGTGCTGCACCTGGACGGACACTTCGGCAACATCCGGGCCGACGACGACCGGCTCTACCTCGTCGACTTCGGCCTCGCCACCTCCCCGCGCTTCGACCTGTCCGACTCCGAGCGTGACTTCGCCGCCCGCAACGCCGGCCACGACGCCGACTACGCCGCGATGAGGTTGGTGAACTGGCTGGTCACCGCGGTGTGCGGTGTGCCCGTGCCAGCCGGCAGCGGTCCCATCGCCCGAGACCGGTTCGTGCGCCGATGCGCGACCGGCGACATTCCACCGGACGTGCCGCCGCCCGTCGCAGAGATCATCGCCAGACACGCACCCACCGCCGCCCGGATGAACGACTTCTGCTGGCGGCTGTTCGACGGCGACCTGCACGCGCAGTATCCCGGCCCACAGCATCGCTGACGTACCGCCGCCAGTGTCGGTCAGACCGGGGCGGGCGCCGCCAGAAGCTCGCGCAGTTCGCGTACCGCTGCCCGCCCGGCGCGGTTCGCGCCGACCGTGCTCGCGGACGGCCCGTAGCCGACCAGGTGGATCCGGGGGTCGGCGACCACCCGGGTGCCGTCCACGACGATGCCGCCGAGGGGCCTGCGCAGCCGCAGCGAGGCCAGGTGATCGAGCGCCGGCCGGAAACCGGTGCACCAGAGGATGACGCCCACGTCCTGTGCCGCGCCGTCGCGCCACCGGACGCCATCGGGCACGATCCGGCTGAACATCGGCCGGCGTCGCAGGAGACCGGCGTTCCGGCACCGCCTCAGCTGCCGGCTCGTCCGGCGACGAAAGGTGAAACGCATGCCAGGCAGGTCGAAGATCCCGTGCACCGTCGCCATGCGCAGCGTCGGCCACCGGTGCTGCCAGGCCCCGCCCGGCACCCGGTTGGCGTCCAGAACAGCAAAGTCAAGACCGGAAGAGCGCAAGTGGTACCCGCTGGACAGCCCTGCCTGCCCAGCCCCGACAACCACCACATCCTTCTCCGGCATATACGAGACAACGCCTCGCACTCACCTGGCCCTTCCCACCGGCGATCTCACACCACCCGGACGGATGTTGGAGGACCAGCTCAGCCCTTCACCGCGCCCGCGGTGAGTCCCTCGGTCAGGAAGCGCTGTCCGAAGGCGTACATGATCACCACGGGGATGCTGACGAGCAGCGACGCCGCCGCGAGTTGCCCCTGCGGTACGACGTCCCCGGCGATCATCGACTGCATCCCCACGGGAAGCGTCTTGTACTCGTCCTTGGTGATGAACACGAAGGCGAAGAGGAACTCGTTCCAGGCATTGGTCAGGGTGAACAGCGCGACCGCCAGCAGACCTGGCTTGGCCAGGGGCAGCATCACCCGGCCGAACGCCTGCAGCCGGGTGCAGCCGTCGACCAACGCGGCCTCCTCCAGGTCGACGGGAATCGAGGCGAAGTACCCGGCCAGCAGCCAGGTGGCGAACGGAAGCGTGAAGGTCGGGTACGTCACGACCAGCGACCACAACGAGTCCGTGAGCCGCGTCTCGATGAGCAGTTGGTACAGCGGGATGAACAGCAGGGCGCCCGGCATCACGTAGGTGATCAGCACCGTGACGGTGAATCCCTGAGCCCCGCGGAACCGCAGCCGGGCCAGCGCGTAGCCCGCCAGGGCCGCGCAGACCAGTGCCACCACGGTGGACGCCGCGGACACCAGCACGGTGTTGAGGTACCAGCGGCCGAAGGGCTTGGTGGCGAAGAGGTCGGTGAACTGCTGCACGGTCCACGGCGTGGGCCACAGATCGTTCACGCGCATGACGATCTGGCCGTCGGACTTGAAGGCCGTGACGGCGATCCAGTACAGCGGGGCCAGGACGAAGAAGAGCAGCACGGCCAGTGCGAGTCCGGACGCCAGTTTCGACATCAGGGACGACATCCGGCGATGTCCCCGATTCTGGAAGGCCGAGACCACCCGACCGGCCGCCGCCGCGACCAGCAGGATCACCCCGAGGACCACCGCCGCCTTCCAGAAGATGTGGGGCGACGTCCAGAGCAGCAGACCGGCGATCACCGCGCTGACGACCCACGGCAGCGCCTTTCGCGCCGTCCCCGGCGTGCCGGCCTTGCGGGCGCGCCGGGTCAGCTCGGCGCCACCGTCCCGGCGCAACAACCGAACCAGGAAGAAGATGAACACGCCGACGACCGGCAACATCACGAGGGTGACCGCGGCTCCCGCGCCGTACTGGAGTTGCAGGATCGCCTTCGAGTAGGCGACCAGCACGTACGGTGCGGTCGCGTTGCCCGGGCCGCCCTGGGTCAGCAGCCAGATGAGGTCGAAGTTGTTGAACGTCCAGATCGACGACAGCGTCACCGTGACGGTGATGACGTGGCGCAGTCCAGGCAGCGTCACGTGGACGAACTGCCGCCACGGCGAAGCGCCGTCGACGGTCGCCGCCTCGTACAGCTCTGCCGGGATGGCCTTCAGCCCGGCAAGGAAGGCGACGGTGAAGAACGGCACCCCCTTCCACACGTTGACCATGATCACCGACGGCATGGCCAGCGACGCCTCGGACAGCCAGCCCGCCGGCCAGCTGTCGACCAGGTGCAGTGTTGCCAGCAGCGGCCCGATCCCCGACTCGGTGAGCAGCATGTTGACGCTGCCGAAGATCGGGTCGAGCAGCGAGCGCCAACTGAACGCCGTGACCACCGTCGGCACCACCCACGGCAACAGGAGCAGACCAGCCAACAGGGCCCGTCCACGGCGCAGATGGTGCAGCAGCAGGGCCGCGGACAGCCCCAACACCACCTTGAACACCTCGGCGTACGCGGTGAAGACGAACGAGTTCAGCACGCCGGCGTGAAACTGGTCGTCGTCGACCAGGGCGATGTAGTTGGCCAGGCCGACGAAGACGCTTTCCTGCCCGTGTCGTTCCGTGGTGCTGGTGACGACGGACCAGGCGATCGGCACGAGCACGAGCCCGCCGACCAGCAGGGCGGTGGGCGCCAGAAACAGGGCCGCCAGCCGCCAGTCGCGACCCAGCCGCCGCTGGGTCACGCTGCGGCCGTGCCCCGGCGACGTTCCTCCCGTCGCCGGGGCCGGTGCTGGACGGACCGACCTCACTGCGGCAGCCCCTGCTGGGTGAAGATCTGCACCATCTTCGTGTGGGCTGCCTGCACGGCCTGCGCGGGCGCCGTTCCCTGGATGACCTGCTGCATCATGTCGGTCAGGACGTATGCTCCGACGGCCGCTTGCTGGCCCGCGCTGGCCTGCTGCGGGAAGTTCAGGCCGTTCTTCGTGACCAGCGGCAGCGACTGCTCGGTGATCCTGCGCATGATGGGGAACGCCGGGTCGCCACTGGTGAAGAACGGGTCGGCGTCCCACACCTTCTCCCAGGCGGGCAGCGCCAGGCCGGGAGCCTCCTTGGCCACCCCGAGGAGCGCGGGCGCACTGACCAGGTACTGCGCCAGGAGCTTGGCGAGTGGAGCGTTCTTGGCGCCCCTGAAGATCACGAAGGCCTGGGACTGACCGAGCAGCAAGGGATTGTCGGTGGCCGGCCCGATGCAGTCGGCGAAGACGTGGGTGTTGTCGTAGACCGGGTTCTTCTTGGTCTTGGAGTCCGCGTAGACGCTGAACTGGTTGCGGGTGTAGCCGAGGATTCCGGCGAGCCAGTTCTCGTTGTTGCTGGAGTCGGTCCAGGCTGCCAACCCCGGCGGCAGCATCGGCGTGTACCTGGGGTTGGTGTAGATGTCGCCGAGGAAGGTCACCGCCTGTACCGTCTCGGGCGAGTCGAAAGTGACCTTCCTGCCGTCGTTGGAGGCGATCGCCCCGCCGTAGGAGTTGATCACTGCTTCGATCAGGCCGTTGGCGTCACCAGACCGGTTCACGGTCATGCCCCAGCCAAACCGCCGTTTGGACGGATCAGAGATCGCCAGGCACAGGTCGCGAAGCTCCTCCCAGGTGTAGATGTCCTTCGGGGAGATGCCTGCGTCCTGCATCCAGTCCTTGCGCAGGAACGACCCGATCCCGATGAAGTGGTAGGGAATGGCGAACCACTTGCCGTCGAAGACACAGAAGTTCTTCGACTCCGCGGTGGGCTCTCCGTACTTGGCCGTCAGCGCCTGGACGACGTCCGTCACGTCCTCCAGATCGCCCAGTGCGTGGAACTGCGCGATGAATCGCGAGTCGGTCATGAACGCAAGGTCACGCGCCACGCCGCCCTTGACCTCAGCGTCGATCTTCGCAACCACGTCACCGGCGTCGGCCTGGACCAGACTGTTCCCGATCTTCGTACCGGTGGTGTCGGCGAAATTCTTGATCGAGCTGTCGAGCGCCGCGTTCGCCGCCTCCGAGTACAGCTTCTGCGACAGCATCCCCATCGACGAGCCCTTCAACGATGCCGCTGCGTCGATCAGCTCCTTCGGGACCTCGGCCTGCACCCCCGGAGTCGACGGCGAACTGCCGCCGCACGCGGCCAGACCGGCCGCGCCGAGCAGCCCCACCCCCATTCCCAGAAAGCCGCGCCGGGACCGCAACGGATTGTCCTCCATGGCCATTTTTCCTCCGCTCGCCTCACCGCTGCACGCCGAAGAGGGCCGGAGCGCGCCGCCCCTGGCGACGCCTGGGATCCGCACACGAGGACAGATCGCCCGGTCGAGGGCACAGCCCGTCTCTGCCGCGCAGTCATCGGAAAGTTGGCCCCGGTGCGCGGCGGGCCGTCACCCGACGTGCCCCGGGTATGCGCGCCGCCAGCCCGGGTCGTCGGCCTGCCCGGCGGTGCGCTCACTGTACATTTCTCGGAAAGTCGCGCCTAGGGGTCGAACGAGATCTGGGCGGAACAATCACATTTGTCGACATCAATCGGCAAATCGAGGTCGTGGCATGGGAAGTACCGGTCAGCGTGCGGGCTGCTCACGCTGTTTGCGACTTGAGAGCGGGTTGCGGTTCCGGAACGAGTCCCGGCTCCGCAGCAGGCGTCGACTCCGGGACGGACGGCTCCGGGACGGGCTTCGACTGCTGGGTGGGTTGCGGCTCCTGGCGCCTGGGCCGTAGCCGGTCGGCGACGGCGCGGAACTCGTCGGCTGGCGCGGACCAGGCTGCTCCGAACGGAATCGTCAGGAGCACGACCGCGGCGAACATGGCCAGCGCGAAGCTCCACAGTCCCATCGTCACCGCGATGCCGAGGTGCAGCACGATGCCGGCCGGCAGGAGGCGTAGCCGTACCCGGGCCGGCAACAACACGGCGATCGCCAGCGCGAACTCGATCACCAACGGTGACCAGGTCAGCCCGGCCAGCAGAAGCGGGACATCGGTCATCCAGTCGGTCACCGGCTGGAGCCATCCGGGTGCGCCGAACGTGCGGTGGTTGAGCCAGTAGTAGAGCGCCGTGCCGTCGGCCCACTCGGCGTGACTGAGCTTGGCAACAGACGACTGGAAATAGATGCCGGCGACCTGGATGCGGATGGCGACCAGTAGGCAGACCGCGACCGCGACGCGCGTCGCCGCAGCGGCTATGTCGGGAGCCGGCGTCGGTGACCAGTGCCATCGACGCGGATCGGTCAGGCAGACGGGAACGAGCAGCAGGACCAGCACCTGGGTGACATGGTCGCCGCCGTCGGGCACCGAGATGCTGCTGGCAACGCTGAAGGAAATCCACCAGTGGGGAATCGCGGTCCATCGAGGTTGCCATCCGCTCGCCACCAGCAGCAGCACGGCCACGCAGGCCCAACGGACGAGATCCAGGTACGGCTTGTCGACGAGGCAGAAGACGCCGAGCCCGGAGGCCGCGTCGCAGTAGGGGCTCTCGGGTCGGTCCGGTACCGGGATGAAGAGCGCTCCCGCACTGGTGAAGGCGAGTGTTCCGGCCGTACCGAGCGCGAGCAGCGAGCGGGCGACGCCCAGCCAGGGCCCCCACGGCACAGGCCAGCCCGCGGTTAGCACGAGACCTCCGCGCGCGCCGCGAACGTCGCTCGCTTCTCGTCCGGCACCAGGTCGCGGTAGGCCCAGGGCACCGGCTCCGTACGGACGAAGACGATGTCGCCGCAGATCGTCGGAGCGTCGATCGCGTTTCGCATCCTGGTCGTCGACGACTCACGTGCGCAGGAGAGCACGTCGTCCGTACAGGGCTGCCAGGCTTCGGAACGTAACTGTTGCACCAGAGTTGCCATCTCCGGACCCTGGGCTCTGGCTTTCCGATTCAGCCCGAAGGCATTGCGGGGCTCAGCGAGCGCGCCGGCACTCACGTTCCGCAACGAGCCGCCAGTCAGCGCGTAGATCTCGACATCCTCCGAGCGGGCCGATTTCGTGAAGAACGCCCACCCCTGGGGAAGTACTGGTCTGAGATGCCCCGACACCGCGTCCTGGTAGGGCAGTCGAACGACGTTCGCGGGAAGGAATGCCTGCAGGTCGTACGCCGCGAGCAGCACCAGGATCAGGGTGATCGAACCGACCAGACGTGGCGACACGCGGACCCGGTTCGTGCCGTCGGAAGTCATGGACGAGGTCCTTTTCAGTAAGACGCCGGGTGACCGCAAGGGCCACCCGGCGCGCCCAATCAAATCGTACGAAGAACCTGAGTCAGTTCTGCGACGGCCCGTTCCGCCGCGAGTTGGTCGTTCGGCATCCGGGGCGTTTCTCTGACCACGGCAAGGACAACAATGACAGCGGCTACCGCGACAACGACCGCTGCGGCGACAGCCACCGCGCCAGCGTTGACGACGGCGATTTCCGTGTGGACGATCACGCCTGCAGCTTCTGACTGCAGAGCCGGCCGCAACTCGGCCACCTGCCTCAGTGCCTCTCCGGCACCACGGAGCGCCTTTTCCACCTTGAACGGATCACCGCTGCGCATCTGGGTGGAAAAGTTACCGAGCAATCCTGGCTTCACATCTTCGATCGCGGCGATAACATCATCGACGACCGCGATTGCTTCGGGGCTGCGGTTGCGCTCGAAGTCTTCGTTCGACAGGTGGAAATACGGCAAGCTGGCAAGCCTGCTGCCGATCTTGCCCTGCACGAAGAACACGCCGCGCAACAGTGCGGCACCGTCCGCGGTGCTGCCGACACCCTCGGTCACGACCTTGCTCGGCCCCGCCTGTTCGCGTGCGCTGGCGACACCCTGGATGCCGGTCAGCGTTACGGCGAGCAGCGCGGCAAGCGTGACAAGTACGCCTCGTCGCTTGAACATCGAACTCCCTCCATCGGGAAATGGCCGGGTGATGATATACCCAAGGCTTACGCAAAGATCAAGCTCGCTTGGCAGGGCGGAGTTCCACCGGACGGCGATGAATCGGCCACTCCTAGAATAGTGGCCGTGAGCTGCATAAACATCACCTACCGACGGTAGGGGAATTCCACACACCGACGCCCGTCGTCACTGGACCACTCGACCACATATGGTCGGAGTCGAGGGACTTTGGTCGAATGACTTCAGTTACCCGGTTCATAGAGGTAAGGGTTGATCTAGCAGACCTGGCACTCCGGCACGCAGGTCAGAATGTCACCCTCCGGTAGAACGCGCGAAAACGGCTATCACGCGACGCCCCGTCAGAGGATGAACCGCGCCGCATCCAACTCCAGCTAGGCTCGCACCACTCGCGACACATCATGCTGCCAGATATTGGTCCACGTCATGAGTCAGTGAGCGGGTACCGAAACACAGACCCCGATCTTGGTTAGTAGGTTTCAGCGGCTGGAAAGCGGTCGCTGAAGGTGACGGCGAAGGCGTTCAACTCCTGCAAGAACGGGATGTCACCCGCCGCCAGGCGCGTACGCCTCCGGCGGGACGCGGGTGCGGACGACTGGGATCATGGGCCGATGATGCATTCGTTCCATCTCGCACTGCTTCCGCCGGCCTTGACCTTGCGCGCACTACGTCGTCGGCCTCAGGCGGCTGGGCTGCGGCACGCCGAATGCCTCGCGCTCATGCGACTCGGCTCCCCGGCGTTGTCGGTGGAGCGGATGCAGCTGCGACGCCTTGCGATGTTCGCCGAATGGGACGACGAATCGGCGTTGGAACGGTTCCTCGCAGACGACGATCTAGGGCGGCGGCTCAACGGCGGATGGCATGTGCGTTTGCAGTACCTGCGGCGTTACGGCGAGGTGGCCGCGCTCGCCGGCCTGCCGGTGCGGGCGGGCCGGTGGGATCCGGAGGAACCGATCGTGGCCGTCACCCTCGCCCGGCTCAAGGTTCTCGAACTACCCCGGTTCCTGAAGTGGGGGCGGCCCGTCGAACGCCTGGTCGCCGGCCACCCCGGCACCACGTTCGCCACCGCAGCGGTACGCCCGCCCCACACGTTCTCCACCTTCACGATCTGGCGCAGCGTCCGCGAGATGACCGACATGGTCCACGGCCGCAGCGCCGTTCCACAGGCCCATACACACACCGTCGCCATGGCCGAACAGCATCGCCGGGACTTCCACCACGAATCCGCGTTCATGCGGTTCCGTCCGTTGTCCGAACACGGAACCTGGGAGGGGCGCACCCTGCTTCCCTGAGCGACTCAAGACCCATGCGTGATCAGCCGTACACACTGCCGCAGACCGAGGTGTCGTGACGAGCGGACGAGATCGTAGGCCCGCGCCGGAGCGGCGTTGTCCACACTCGGACGGTGTACTGGGGCCACGGGGCGGTGGACACTCTGGTTGGATCGGCGTTCATGCAGATGGTGGAACACCCCTGGGGCATCACCGCGTTCGGCGCGGCGAGCGTGAAGGCCGTACCGGATCTCGTGCGCGTGAGGTTCAAAATCATACGCGTTGAGCAGACCCCGGCCGCCGCGTTCGAGGCGGCCCGCGCAGCCGTACGGGCCGTGCGCGGCGCGCTGCGCGAGCACGGGATCGCCGATGCGGCCGTCGAGGCTTCGCGGCTGGACCTGAAGACCGCCGTCGAGTACGTGGACGGGTCACGCAAGTTCGTCGGCTACCAGTGTCAGGCCGCCTTCGCGGTCCAGTCCGGCGTACTGGACGACGTCGAAGCACTGCTGATCGACATCGTCGCAGCGGGCGCCAACGAGATCGAGGGCGTCGACTTCGACGTCACCGGCAAGCGTGAACTACGGGCCGAGGCTCGGCGCCAGGCAGTGGCCGCAGCCCGTGCGAAGGCCGACCTGTACGCCGAGGCCGCCAGCGTACGCGTCGGTGCGGTCCTGCACATTGAGGACATCGACCCGGAACAGCCGAACGCCACCCGCTACCGCAGTCACGCCGAAGCCGCCGCGACGAGCGCTCAGGACCTCGCCCCAGGCCACGTTGTCGTGTCCGCCGCCGTGGTGCTTGGCTACGCCGTAGCCCGCGACTGATCAACCACGCCAAGGCACAGGTGCAACTGCACGCTCATGCCACCCACCGGTGTGCGTCCCTGCATGGCCCGTCCCTGCCGGCTGAGGCCGTTAATCTACACATATGGTCCGGGATGAACTGCTGCGGCTGCGAGCGAGGGCGGAGGCTGAGGCGGCGACGTTGGCCCAGGATCTGGAGGCGCTGTTCCTGGCATCGCGGGATTCGAATGCCGACGACGAACACGACCCGGAGGGTGCGACCATCGGCTTCGAACGCGCCCAGTTGACCGCGCTGCTGGCCGGGGCGCGGAAGCGGATCGCCGACGTTGACGACGCCCTGCGTCGGGTGGACGCGGCGACCTACGGCTTCTGCGAACGATGCGGGCAGCCGATCGGCGACGAACGGCTCACCGCGCGGCCATTCGCCCGTTTCTGCATGGCATGCGCATAGGGCATGCGAGAGAGCAAGACTGGGAGCGCAGCTTTGCTTCGACCTTCGGTCGTCTGAAACTGCTGGCTACACTCCCCCGCACCTGAGCCCTCTTCCACGAAGAGACCGACAAAGGCAGCGCGGGGCCGGGCGTCCTGATCTGCCGCCGGTCGCGCTCAGTTCGCGTACGCCTGCATTGATGTGATCATGGCCTGGTCGTCGAAGATCATGGTGTCGATGACCTCTCTGGTGGGGCCGTGAGCCGGTGATCGGGGCTCCGCCAGCGGGGTCGTACAGGCGGGCATCCGGTGTGTAGAGACTTGCCAGGGCGGTAGCGTCGGCGGTGCCGACGACGGCGGCGGTGGCGAGCCTCGATGGTGGCGCTGATCTGCTCCGTGCTGACCACGATCAGTCGTCGCTTTCCGCCGAAGGACCCGCAGCCGAGGCAGGTCGCGCTTGCCGGTCGAGGACGACGCAGAGGACCCCGGTGTAGCCGGTCGTCGGATCTCCTTGCAGGTCCAGGATCATCTGCTCACCGCCGTCGGCGAAGATGCTGTCGGTGGCGTTGGTGGTGTCGCGCTGCGGACGGCCCCGATAGGGCGGGCGACGGTAAACCTCGTCGGTGACCGTGTCGGGAAAGTAGAGCTGCGTGGTCACCGAGCGGTCGCCGAGGTGCGCGATGAGGTGGATGTGCACGGTGCGGCTGGCGTACCAGCCCGGGTAGATCGTGTTGAACGCGCACATCCCGCGCTCATCGGTGCGCTGGCTGCCCCGCAGGTACGTCTCACCGGCGGCGATCACATCGCGTGGCACCGACTCCGAGGTGACCACCTGTCCCGGCCTCGCTTCGAATGACGGGAAGCCCGAGTATCGGCCCACGTGGTCGGCCTGCCAGACCTCCACGAGGACGCCTGCGAGAGGCGTGGCGCCGTCCGCCGCCAGGAAGCGGAGCCCGATGCGCAGCGGGAGACCATCGCGATCCTCGGTGATCTCCCGACGCTCGGGATGCACCGCGCGGTGGTACGGGCCCTGCGTCTGCTCGACCAACAACCGGCAGGTGACTCGGGTCGAGGCCAGCAGCTCGACGAGGTCCTCCTCCACCGTGCCAGTATGGTCCGTCGTTCGTTGCGTCGCCTGCCGTTCGCCGCACGCGACCGGCGGTCGACTCGCCGACCCGCCGCCGGTCTACTAAGCGA
The DNA here is from genome assembly GCF_016863535.1 of Micromonospora lutea. GTDB lineage: Bacteria > Actinomycetota > Actinomycetes > Mycobacteriales > Micromonosporaceae > Micromonospora > Micromonospora lutea. The sequence continues at coordinate 6,715 of NZ_BOPB01000031.1, read as the reverse complement.
CTGTTGGTAAGCGTAGGGCGACCTAGCGTTGTGGGAGACACCCCTTCCAGCAGAGAGGGCGTTCCCATGCCATTCGCCCCCAGAGACAAGGCAGCGCTCGACGACTACTTCACCGCGTTGGGGGCCGTGCATCAAGCCGGTACCGGCATCGGTGGCCACAGCCAGACGGCCACGCAGATGTCCGCCCTGCGTCAGACGTTCCTCGCACTGGATGGCGTAAACAACGTCAGCTTCACGGTCGCTGCGGTCTGGCCTGCGGTCCAGGACGTCACCGCCCGGGTCAAGCTGCTCGCCACGCAGCTGATGGCCGCGCCGCCCGTGGGCCTGAACCCGGGCCGGGTCACCCTGGCGCTGCAGCAGTTGGACGACGCGCACAACACGGTGTCCAACCTGTACGGCATCTCGCAGTCCACCGGCATGCAACTGATCCTGGACTACCTGTAACTGGCCGCGCATCACGTGTGGTCGACGTCAGTGAATCCACGTTCCGCGTGCTGGAGCACGCGCCGACGACCGCACTCGCTTGACAGCGGTTCGTACCCGCGTGACAAGGCACCGCTCGTGGTGCGATCTTTGGCCGGTGATGGAGGACGCGCGGCGCGAGCTGGATCGGATGCGGGGCTCCTCGGTGGTGTGGCGGGAACTGCGCTACGAGCGGGCCACGGGCGCCGATGGCTATGACTACGACGGTCACGCGGCGCGGCGGGCGACGGTGTTGTGGGCGTTGCAGTATGACCGGCGGGCAGCGGATCTCCCGCTGGTGCGGTGGTTGGCCGAGCAGGAGGCGTGGTGCCGACGCGAGGCGCCGTTCCAGGGGTTGACCGAAGAGACCGAGTTGGCTGGCTTCCTGCTCGCCGAGCATCGACGAGTGCAGGATGTGTGGCGACACTGGGAGGTGAAGCGGGCCAACTTTGACGCTTGGTGTGGCTATGACATTGAGCATCTGTTTGCTGCCGGGGTGCAGGCCACGGTCGGTTTTGTGCGCGACAGCGAGCATGCCGAGCGGAACGATGTGCTGGAGCGCCTGCTCGACGAGGACGGCCAGCCGTACATGTCCGAGGAGGACGTGGCGCAGTGGTCGCAACGCAAGCGGTCGCGTTTCCCGGCTGACCCGACCGCGGAGGATCCGCTTCGGTGGGTGCACCGGGCCAAACTGATTGGTGACGGTGTGCTCGCCCGCCAGTGGCTGGACCGCTGGGCATCCGGTCGCCCGCGAGACGCGCAGACACTGAGCGAACTTCGATACCAGTTGGCCGACCTGGGAGCTTTCGCTGAGGCAGCCCAGGCGCAGCGGGAGAGCCTGGCGTTCGCCGACAACCCCTGGGACACCGCATCGGCGTGGCAGTCTCTGGCCCAGCTCGAACGTCAGGCCGGCGGCCACCATGCCGCTTGGGAGGCGCTGCGTGCGTGCCGTCGAGCCCTGGATGGCGTGGCCGGCTGGAGGGCGGTGGGCCTTGGCCGAATGTATGTAGAGGAGTTGTTCCTCCTGGCCGGCACCGCAGACGGGGAGTTGGCTGATGTAGTGTTCGCCGAGGCGGACCGGCAGGCACGCCGGGTCCCCAGGTTGCCTCTGGTGGTGTTACAGGCCGCCGCGGAGGCGGCCAGCAAGATCGGTAACCCGACCAGGGCGGAGCACTACCTGATACTCCGCGACGCGGAGCAACGGCGCATCGACGCAGAGATGAGCCGACCCCCCTCCTGATACCGGCAGCATCCCCGCCCCGACCAAGAACAACATGCGCGCTTGTTGGAGCACAGAGGAGGGCTCGCGACCTGCGGTAGCGGTCCTGCCCCGGGGACAGGGTTGCCGGGTTTCGCAGGAATGCATCTGGTCTTCAGTCCTGAAAAATGAAGACCGCTGTCGTTTCAGCGGAGTTGTTCGGCCAATCCGACGAGGATGCCCTCGGGCCCTCGGACGTAGCAGAGCCGATACCTGTCCTCGTACTGCGCCAGCTCGCCGACAAGTACGGCGCCGTGTGCGCGCAAGCGGGTAACGACGTTCTCGATGTCGTCGACGGCGAACATGATGCGACGAATGCCCAGCGTGTTCGCCGGCGCGTCCTTCGGCTCGGCGCGGATCGCCTGCGGCGTGTGAAATCTCGCCAGCTCGATCCGGCCATGACCGTCCGGGGTGCGCAGCATTGCGACGTCCTGCCGTACGTCATCGACTCCGATGACACGTTCCACCCAACGTCCCTCGATCGGCCCCTTGCCCTCCAGCTCCATACCAAGCTCGACGAAGAAGGAAATAACAGCATCAAGATCGTCAACAACGATGAGGACGTTGTCCATCCGCTTGATCATGTCGGGTCTCCTTGGTGCCGTATGGCGACGGTCGCCGCGCTCGCTCCTGAGACGGAGCAGCCAGGCCGTTCTCGACATCCCTTGCAACATTCTCGTCGGGAGCCACACTCAGCGTGACCGAAAGCCCGGCGGGGACCAGGTGCACCGACGACCCGAGGGCACCGGCACCGGCACCGGCACCGGCACCGGCACCGGACACGGTGCCCGACGAGGCTGTCGACAGGAAGAGTCTGCGCAGTGAGCGGACGTCCCTGATGCTTGCCTCAATTCGCTGCGCTAGCGCTGCCGGCTGAATCAGCCATAGGGTTGCCGTCCATGGACATGCTGAGGGGTGAACAGATCGCCGAGGCTAACCTGACTGATTGGCGCAAGCTCGCCCAGGGACTGCATGCCCGCTACCTGGTCGACGATTTCGGCACCGGCGCACGGTTCGTCGCCGCGGTGGGCGAGGCGGGCGACGCGCTCGGTCACCACCCGCGCGTGTCGATTGGCAATGGGTACGTCGACCTCAAGTTGGTCAGCGACGACGCCATCTTCCGCGACGACGAGGGCACCGAGCATGTCGTCGAATGGGTGACCCAGCAGGACGTCGACCTCGCGCGCCGGATCACCGAAATCGCCGCCGACCACGAGGTCAACGCCGACCCGGCCTCGGTCAGCGACATCGAGCTCGGCCTCGATACGGCGCGCTCCGCGACGATCGCACCAGTGTGGGCCGCCCTACTGACCGGGAGCGCCGAGTCCCAGGGACGCGGGTCTCCCAGCGACGAAATCAGGGACGCCACGGGGCGGGTACCTAACCTTTGGTTCGGGGACGCCGACCAGCACGAGACCGCACGTCAGCGGTTCCACATTGAGGTCTATGTGGCACCCGAGGCAGCCGAGCAACGGATCGCCGCCGCCCTCGCCGCAGGCGGGACCGTCGTCGACGACAGCAACGCGCCCTCGCTCACCGTTATCGCCGACCAGGACGGCAACAAGGGAACCGTCTGCGTCGACGTGTCCGCTGCGAAGAAGGATTGAAGCGCCAACTTGTCGCTGGTCGGTGGTCCGTCCGAGGTCAGCGTCGACACGATCCGCTCCGGCTTTTACGCCCGGGGCATCTTCACGGCACTGCCCCCCGACCACCAGGGCGCAGGTCTCACCTAATGCCCAGGGCGACCCGGAGCTCATATCGACTGTAAGCGGACGTCGTCGGCCCACAAGCCCGAGCCACGGGTACTGACGCTTCCGGGCACGCCCTAGAAATCAGCGAGCAGGAAGCCCTTGTCAGCGGGTTGCTGGTGGGATTCGAGTCTCAGCTCTCGGAATCGATACCGGGCCCGCACGGCAGGACCCAGAGGCGTAATCGATGGGGTCAGGCGGCACGCGATCGATTCGCGGCGATTGAGGGTGCCGGTGAGCTACCTGATCTGTTGCCGTTGTTGTCTGTCTCGGGAACCAGCCCGGTTGCAAGCACCACGGGCAGGCAGCAGGCAGGGCCTTCTTCCTCAGCCGTCGGAACAGCATGGCGGCGCGATCCGCTCCGCCGGCCCCTGAGGAGCGGATCTCCTGGGCCTGCGGCTCCACCGGCAGCGTTCGTACCCCCGCACCGACCCGCCACCGAGCGCCGAGCCGCCGCAGCACCGCGAGATCGTCCGGTGGCAGCGGCGGCAACTCGGCGGACGGGCTGAAGGCGGGTGAGCCTGCCTCCCGTTCCGAGCTGTCCCCCGCCGTTCCCATGTGCCTCCGCCTCACCCCCGCCGCCGACAGCACCGACGATTCCAAAGACGCGACGACGAGAAGACGGATCGGCGGAACCCACACCCGCGGAGCAACCGGCTTGACCGCGATCTCCGTGGCGCTGACCGAACCGACGCACCAGCCGAACAAGCTGCGCGACCTGTTCGGGGTCATACCGCAGGCAGCCGGGAGCCTCTCGGCGCGGAAGGGTGCGCGTCTTCGTGAGCCGTGCGCAATCCTCGGTGACGTACGTCAGTCCGCGTAGTGGTCCACGGCGAGCGTCCGCGCCACCGTCGCACTCAACAGCCGCACGCCGACGGTCGAGCTGGGATCGATGCCGGTGACCTCCCGCACCCGACGCAGTCGATAGTCCAACGTGCGGGGGTGGATGTGCAGGGCGGTGGCGGTGCTGGTGCGCTTCATGTCGTGGGCGTAGTAGGCGCGCAGCGTCGCCACCAGGTCAGGGCCGGTGGCGAGCGCCCTGGCGTAGCGGCGCAGCCACCCGTCGACCGCCGGTGCGCGCGCGACCGCCATCTCCACGAACAGGTCGGTGATGCCGGGTAGCCGGTCCGGACACTCCTGCGGCGGCGCCACCTGGCTCGCCTCCCGAGCCCAGGCGAGCGTCTCGGCCAGCCCGCCCACCGCACCCTGCGCCGCGCCGACGCCGCACGGTTGCCCGATCAGCGGCACCACGGCCCGTACCCGCTGAAGGATCTTCGTGTCGGAATCGTGGCCCGGGGTGAGCACGACGACCTCGTCGGCGGCGAGCCAGGTCACCGGGATCCGGTCGGCGGCGAACGCGGCGACCACCTCGACCTGCGCCTCCGCGGCCACCGGCCGCGCCGTCTGCAGCACCGTGAGGTGGTAATGCGCGGCCAGGCGCAGATCCGCGACGAACGGCTCCACCGGCTCATCGGCCAGCAACGCCCGGGCCAGGATCTCCAGCCGCGTCGACAACAGCCGTGCGGTGCCCACCCCCCGGGTGTAGCCGCTCAGGTAGGCGCTCCGTGCCAGGAGGCCCTGGGTGCCGAGCCAACCGACGAAACGCAGCAGGTCGGTGACGTCCTCGGGGCGGGCCAGCTCGTGCACCTCGCGCACCATCATCGCGGTGTGCAGACCGAGCACCTGCTGCTGCGACGGCACGGACAGGCCGATCTCCGCCCGCTGTCGGCCCACCGCGGCGATGCCGGCCAGGTCGGCCTCGCTCAGCGGCAGCTCGGCCACGGCGAGGTCAAGCGAGCGGCGCCGGATGAAGACCGCGAAGTCATACATCCCGATGCGCTCGTCGGAGCCCGGCGACATGGTCTGGTATTCGTCGACCTCGCGGGTGAACGTCTCGACCGCCTGCCGAGCGTTGACCTCCACCCGCTCGCGCAGGCCCTGGAACAGCGCACTCATCCGGCCCCTCCCCGTCGAACACGCTTCGGAACAGCGACGATCACCGGTGGGTCGTTAATCCGTATTGACGGTAACAGATGCAAGCAGGTCTGTTGAGGACGCCGCCATGGTCGGTTACTACGCGAACTGACAAACGCCGGCACCCATTTGCACACCGCTCACGAAGACGCGCGCCGCAGGCGCTGACAAACTGACCCGCCATGGGAGCCAACTGTCACGGGCATCGTGGCCCGGCATTGGCGCTCGCCATGTCACGACCGGGTGCGGCCCGGCAAGGGACTACAGGGTCGAAGACCGGTGCGTGGGGGGCCGGTCGGCATCGAGGCGCTCAGGCTCGCAGCAGCGGCGGAAGAACGGAGACCGACATGACCGTACGATTTCGGCGACTCCTGGTCGCAACGACCATGGCAGTTGCCATCGGGGTGACGGGCACGACGCAGGCTGCGCCAGCTGCCCCTGCTTCCGCTCAGACTGCCGCCGGCACCGCCGCCGTCGCACCACAGCTGTTCACCATCAACTGGGCCTCGCTGATCGTCAACCTGGCAAGCACCTACCTCAACAACGGCAGCGAGGTCGCACTCCAGGCGGCGGTCAACCAGATCATCGCGGCTGTCGAGTCGGCCAAGACCGAAATCCTCAACCACATCGACGCGATCGCGAGCGCTGATGTGCAGGCGTGCGCCCGGCAGCACACCATCGAGTTCGCCGACATCAATCGGATGAGCCCCAGCGTCCTCGAACTCTGGGCGCAGAACGCGACCTCCTGCGCCACCCGTGCCACGTCGTACTTCCACGCGGTCCAGAGTCTGAGCGCGGCCGACCGGATCGGCTTCATCGTGCCGGAGATCTACGCGATCGCGATCGCGGCTCGTGCCACGGCCGGCTTCAGCATCTCGCTGCTCAAGGAAGACCTGATCCGCACCACGGAAGCCATCATCGTCAAGCTCAAGCCAGACTGCCGGGACGTGCCCCTCATCTGGTGGGAACCCTCCGAAGGAACCTGGTACATGGAGAACCATTACCATTGCACCGCGTACAACGGTCGCAAGGCCAGCCAGTACGAGGCCTGGATGGGAACTGTTCTGCTCACCGACCCGCTTGACCGCGCCTGGGTGGAAGCGGAGGCCAGCAAGGACACGAGCCGACCATTCGCCATCGCCGCACTGCCACAACTGCGGACGATCCCGGCCTGACGGCAAGGTCCACACTCAAGGCGTCTCTCAGGTAGCTCTGACCACTTGAGAGACGCCTGGACCTCGCCGCGAAACCGCCAACGATCCTGGACACCGCA
>NZ_BOPB01000030.1 GCF_016863535.1 Micromonospora lutea | reverse complement strand
GGGGTCCCTCCAGCCGCCACGGTGCCACCCCCGCGCACTCGTGGCATTCCAGATGAATCCGGAAGCTCCAGGTCTTCGGTCGCAGCAGGTCGTCGACCGGTCGTCCGGCGAACCGGAAGAGCATCCGGAACGCCAGTTCCGGCTGCGTGTTCGACCGCTGCGAGTACATGCCGAGGTTGTACAGGTCGTTCGGGTCGAAATACCGTACGCCGTCACGGTCCTCGACCGGCAGGCCGGCGTCGACCAGCCGGTCGACGTCGGCCGCGTCACAGTGCAGCATCTCCCGTGCCACGGACTCCGGCTGAGTCTTGTGGGAAAACTTGTCGGGAACGAATGTGATCGCTTCGGCGACCTTTTCCCACGGCGGGCACGCGGTCACTTGTTGCTGTGGCACGGTCTCTCCCCCAGGCAGCTTCAACCGGGTCTGCGACCCGCGTCAACACAGGTCACGACCGCACAGGAATACGAAACGCCCAGAAACGGGCCATCAGTATGGTTCGCTACATTCCGCCGGGCCCTGCCTGGCCCTGCGGAACACCAACGGACGCTACCACCTGTCAGACGACCCGCAATCCGTTAATTTTGCATATCCCCCTGTGCGCTTCCCATGCCGTTGCACGATTAATACGATTCATCCGCAGCGCGGGAAGTTTCCTTCCTGGCCCTGGCCGAAATAGCACTCCCCGCAGGCTGCGGAAGCTACCTCCAGAGTCGGGTATGAGCAGCTCAGTGCGCTCGCCCGCAGTGTCGGACATCCGATCCACACACTGCCTTCTGTGGGCCATGTCACACGACGGTATAGGCTCATCATGGTCGAATGAAAGGCGGCCGTCGGTCGCGGTACGCCAGCACCAACTCCCCGTACCGAAAGAAGGCCTGATCCACGGCCTCACCGCATATTTGATTTTGCAGGTTGCACGGATGGCCGAGGTCCACGTAAGTGTCGCCTCCACGTCAGATACTCGACTTACGCAGAACTGTGGACACCTCCACGGCAACACTCCAGGCCGCCGCCGGACATGCGTTCCTCACGGTCGTATTCCAGCCGAGCGTCGGTATCGTATGGTGCGCCACAACGGACGCCCCAGCGCGTGATCGAGATGCCGTGTGGCCGGGCGCCGATCGGCGGGCCGCAGTCGCCCAACCAAGCCATTGAAGGGGCCAACATGCCGTTGGATCGGATAATCCGGAGTCTCATCGCCTGGCAGCACGCCGACGGTGCACCGACGCCGCTTCGCGCGATGTCGGTCGAGCAGGCCCGCGAGCGCTATCGGGAGAGCGCCATCCGCCCCCGACGCCGGGCCAACGAGCCGGCGGTGACCGTCGTCGACGAGAAGATCGACAGCTCGGACAGCGTGCCGATCCGGTGCCGGGTGTACACGCCACAGGTCGACATCGATCGGGTGATCACCTACCTGCACGGCGGCGGATGGGTGACCGGCGACCTCGACACCCACGACCTGGCCTGTCGGGTACTCGCGGCGTCGCTGGGCGCGGTCGTCATCTCGGTCGACTACCGCAGGGCGCCGGAGTTCCCGTATCCCACGCCCCTGAACGATGCCATCTCGGCCACGCGGTGGACGAGCCACCTGTTCCCTGAGCACGACCACGTTCTCGCCGGCGACAGTGCGGGCGCCCAACTCGCGCTCGGCGTCGCGCTTGATGCCCGTGCCAACGGCGACCCGCGGATCGACGCGCTGCTGCTGATGTATCCGCCCGTCGACCCCAGCCTGCGAATCGCCGCAGCCGGTGCGCACACCGAGGGGTACCTGCTGTCGGTCGACGACCTGACCTGGTGCTACGAGCAGTACGTACCCGATCCGGGGCACCTGAACGATCCCGCCCTGGACCTGCTGCACGCGGACCTGAGCGGGCTACCCCCGACGGTGGTCGCCACGGCCGAGTTCGACCCGCTGCAACGCGAGGGCGAGCTACTGGTGGAGAAGCTGCGCACCAGTGGTGTATCCGTCCGTCATGTGCCCGGTCCGGGCCTGGTGCACGGCTCCTTTCTGATCCAGGACATCGTGCCCGCAGCGGCAGCCAACGCGCAGCAGGTCATCCAGGAGTTCGACGCCGTGCTCACGTCCGCCCGCCAGCACACCGCATAGCCGTCGTCGGGGCCGCGCCGGGTTCGCCCGGCGCGATCACGACGCAGCGACCGTCAGCGGCTCGCAGTCGGTGTGGACCGGGTCCAGTTCGCCGGCGAGGAACAGCCGGCGCATCGCCGGACGCTTGACCTTCCCGCTCGTGGCCCGCAGGACACCGCCACGGCGCAGCAGGACCGTCCCGCTGGGGCGGACACCGAACTCGCGGTCGAGCGTGCGCGTGATCTCGTCGGTCAGGTGGCGAAGGCGGTCCTCAGCAGGTCGTCCGTTGACCTCGGAGACGACGATCAGTGCGTTCCCCGACGCGGATCCGTCCTGCCGAACCGTGAAGACCGCGCTGATGATGCCCAGACCCGGGACCTGTGCGCGCAGCGTCCGCTCGATCTCCTGGGGATAGAGGTGGCGTCCGTCCACAGCGAGCAGCTCGGCCGTCCGTCCGGTCACGTACAACTCACCCTCGTGCAGGGTGCCGAGATCTCCCGTGCGTACGTAGCCGTCGGCCGGAGACAGCGGGCCGGCCGCGACCTCGTCACGCCAGTAGCCTCGGCATACGCTGGGACCGCGTACCCAGATCTCGCCCACGGTCCCGGGGGGTAGCGCCTCGCCGGTGCTCGGATCGGCGATCAGCACCTCGACGTCGCGCGGCCTGCCACAGCTGACCACGCCCGCGCCCCTGTCGGAAGGGGTGAACCGCTGCTGTTCCAGCCCATGCTCGTCCACCCTGGTCACCACCGCCTCGCGGAACGGGTCCGCGGAGACGAGCAGGGTCGCCTCCGACAGGCCGTACGTGGGGCACACGACATCGTCGCGCAGTCCGGCCGGGGCGAACCGCTTCGCGAACGCCTCCAGCGTCTCGGCGTGCACCCGTTCCGCCGCGTTGACCCCGATCCGCCATCGCGACAGGTCCAGCTCGGCCAGTTGGTCGTCGGTCACCCTGGCCCGGCACATCTCGAAGGCGAAGTCCGGGGCGGCGGACGCGTAGAGGTCGTACTTGTCGATCATCCGTAACCAGTGATGCGGACGCCTGATGAAGGCGGCGGGGTGCATCAGCACACAGCCGCCGCCCACCAGCAGGGCGGGCAACAGGTGACCGACGAGGCCCATGGCGTGATGCAGTGGAACCCAGCCACCGAGCCTGGTCTCGGCGGTCAGGCCGTACACACGGCGCTGGGTCTCCACGTTGTGCAGGAGGTTGCCGTGGCTGACCATCGCTCCCCGGGGTTCGCCGATCGCGCCCGAGGTGTACTGGATGATCGCCAACGTGTCGTGGTGAAGCTCGGTCGGAGACCATGCTTCCGCGTCTGCTGCCGGGTCGCCGTCGGTGGCCGCCAGGGGCAGATCCGTCAGCCCGACCGACTGTGCCCACTCCGTGACGGTGGCCCGGTTGGCCGCGTCGGTCAGTACCGCCGAGACCATGGCGTCCTCAGCGATACGCCGTGCCCGCGACCGCTCATGGGCATACCGGGTCGGCAGTGGTGCTGGCACTGCGACCATCCCGGCGTAGAGACAGCCCACGAGCGCCGCGGCGAACTCGAACCCGGTGGGATACAGCAGCAGCACCCGGTCGCCGGCCTGGTGACGTGCCTGAAGCCGGGCCCCGGTCCGCCTCGCCGCGGCGTCCAACTGGGCGAACGACCAGCACTGATCGCCCTTCGCACCCTCGACGTCGTCGACGACGATCAGCGCGGTGCGATCCGGCGTCGAACGGGCGTGCTCACGAATCGCTGCGACGGCACTCGCGGTGAGCGACAAATCCATCATTGCCCGATTTCCTCTCCCTGTCGTACGCACGACTCACCAGCACCACGATTGACTTCTCGGGGTGCGTCAGGAACTCAGCAAGCAACGAAAACCTTGGTGTGGTTACGACACGTGCCGTCGGTAAGCGAAGAACTGCTGCGATCCGCAGGCTCGCACCGACGAGATGGAGGCATCCACCGAACCGTCGACAACAATGACGTTCACATACTTCTGGTATTAGGAACGCACATGACAGCTTCGCGCCACCTCAACCACTCTTCACCGAGAATAAAGCCACCATTTACCGTACCGAAAGGTTTCGTAAAGAATTGGACGAGGTGCACTGGGCGGCACTACCAACGTACCTCGCGAAACGGTCAGATCCAGTGCGACTCCCGAGCGATCCGCAATGCGTCAATCCGATTGCGCGCGCTGAGCTTCGCGACCACCGACGACAGGTAGTTGCGCACGGTGCCGTCAGACAGACGAAGCCGAGCCGCGATCTCGCCGACCGTGTCCCCCTGGTAGACGTACGTCAGCACGGAGAGCTCGCGCGGGGTGAGTGGGCAGTCCCCGTTACCCAGGGCGGCCACCGTCAACTCCGCGTCGAAGACCCGTTCGCCGAGGTGGACGCGGCGGATGGCATCGAAGAACTGGCGCGGTGGAACGTCGCGCTGCACCAGACCCGCGATTTCGCCGGCAAACGCCCGCCGCACGACCGGCCGGGTGAACGACGTCGCGAGCAGCATGCTGCGACAGCCCGGGACACTCGCCACCTTCTCGGCGAACGCGACGGCGTCGCTCTCCTCGCGCTGAAAGCTGATGATCACGACGTCCGGCCGGTGCAGCTCGGCGAACTCCACCGCATCTAAATAGTTACTCATAGACCCAACGACGCGGAACTCGTCCTCTTGCGCCAACAGTGCAGTGAGCGCAAAACGGGACAGATGCAGAACGTCGGACACCAGTACGTCGATTGCCACGTATACCCTCCAGACGGTTCCCCGACCGCGCCGTTGGGGGCCCGGCGCGCACCCTCGACGTCATAATGTCACACGCGTACGAAAATCTGAAGGTCGATATCCGGACAGCTAGAGTCGTACGATTTCCTACCACTGTGGACATTCGTCAGATCAAGATTGCGACAACCATGACAGTGTCAAATTCGCGATAGCCACCCCGGCACCTGCGTATGGGGCCAGGAAGCCAGCAAGATCGAGATACGTCGACCTGACGCACCCGGGTATAGGCGCAGATCCCGGCCTTGCCGAGGGCGCTCGCCGCGAGCGCTGACGCGACAATAACAATTTCGCAAATGTCAGGTGCGAGACCAGTGATCACCGCGGCCCGTGGCCGCCGCCGGGAGCCGTGGCGCGCAGACCCCGCAACCGACCGCCGTCACGAACCGGCAGCCTCGGAGGCCAGCGCCTCGTCCAGGCCGGCGAGCAGTTGGGCCGGTATCCGCATCCGCCACGCGTCGATGACCAACTCGGCGAGGCGCTCGACGGTGACCGCCTCCAGACGCACCATGACCAGGGGGAGCCCGTCGTAGCCCGGGGTGGTGAAGAACAGTGCCGGCTCACCGAGGAGCAGTGCCTGCTTTTCGGCCTCGTCGCCGACGTACAACACGGCGATGTCGGTGCGGATCATGCGTGGCTTGCCCGGCCGACGCTCGGGATACGACCAGACGAAGCCCTTGCCTCCGACCCGGAAGTCGAAGCCGTCACTGTCGATCTCGACCGAGTGCGGTAACGCCAGGGCCAACCTGCGGACGTCCGAGGCGTCAGCCATCGCCTCTCCCCGAGGTCACCGAATGCGGCATACCGAGAGGTTAGCCATTCACTCGCGGGAACGGCGACCGGTCGTGGCAGACCCGATGACGCGGCCTGCCACGACCGTGTCGCGACTACCGGGAGGGTCGTCAGTTCGCCGGAGGCGGCGTCAGCGCGGCCAGCCGGCGGGAGACGACCAGCAGCACATAGCCGATGATGGCGAGGAGCAGCCCGAGCCCCATGGCCAGGGCGGCCACCCCGAAGGACACCACCGAGGTGAAGAGGGACGCCCGCAGGAACGACCCGGTCATCACGACCTGCCGCGTCGGGTCCTCCCGGTCGAGTTCGGCGTACGTCCGGCCACCGCTGGCCTCCAGCGCGTGCCGCTCGATGACCTCGGCCTCGGCGTACGCGGTGAGAGGGCCGTCGATCTTCTCACCCGCGAACCACTTCGCGTCCTCGGAAACGGTGATCCGTTCGTCGGCAAGCTGCTGCTGCACTGTCAGCCACGTCGCGGCACCGGCCAGCAACATGACCACACCAGCCACGATCACCAGCACCGACAGAACCCGGACAGCACCGCCGGGTGTCGTTGACCTGACCGCGCTGGCCTCGGCTGTCTCAGCCATGGCTTTCCCTTCCTCGTCGCAGGCCGCACCCCTCAGCGATGCGGCCGCCCCCGGGTGGGAGCGATCATCAGTATCGGCGGGACGCGAGGTGCGCACATCCCCTGGACGGCATGTCCGCGAGTTGGCCGAGGGTCGGGCACGGCGAGGCGTCGGTCAGCGCCCACCCGTGACGCCGGCCGGGCGGCGGGGGAGTTGGCGTCCGCCCCCGCCGCCCGGTGTGCCGATGACTCAGGACGTGAACTTGTCCAGCGCCAGCTCGATTGCGCCACTGTCCGGCTGGGCGTACGCCTTCATGGTCTCCTTGTTGTAGGAGATGAAGCTCGGGCAGCGCACCGCCGGAGCGTTCACCCGTCCGCCCTCACCGATCTTCTCGCCGGTCTTGGCGGCGTAGAAGGTCAGCGTGTAGCGCGAAGAGACGTAGTCGACGGTGACCTGCTTGTCGTCGCGGTCCTTGTACTGGCACTTGCGAGGAGTGCCCTCGCTGCCCTGCTCGAAGGTGAGGCAGCCGACGACGGAGACCGACGCCCACTCGGCGGTCTTGGCGTAGTACGGCTTGTTGAAGCCGACCGACTTGCTCAGCCAGGACTGCGGGCGCTCCGGGGAGTTCGCGAAGGTGTAGACCTTGGTGCCCTTCGCGCCGGTGTAGGGCGCGGCGTTGAGGATCGGGCTGCCTTCACAGACGGCGGACATGTCGCTGGAACTGCGAGCGGTCACCGCGTTGTTGTTGTCCGGCTGCTCCTCGGGGAGCGCGGGTGGAGCGCTTGACGGTGCGGTGTTCGGGTTCTCCGGCGCCGTGGTCTCCGGCCCCGCGACCGGCTCCGGGTCGTCGTCGCCGGCCAGCGCGAAGAAGCCCACCACGCCACCGCAGGCGACGAGGACCGCCATCACGACGGCGCCGATCCCCAGACCGAGCCAGAGGCCCTTGTTCGAGGATTTCGGCGGCTGCGCCCCGTAGGGCGGAGGCGGGGGTGGAACTGGCGCGCCGTACGGCGAGGGGTAACCGGTCGGGGTGACCGGGGAGCCAGGCGGAAGTGGCTGACCGACCGGGGAGCCCGGCGGACCGATCGGAGGGCCGGGTGGAGGGCCCCACGGGGCGGCGTTCGGATCCGGCTGCTGCCCACCGTACGGCGGGTGGCTGTCACTCATCTGATGCCCTTGTCAAAGTCGAGAGGTTCGCTGGCAGATGATCAGAGTCAGGGTAGTGAGCAGCGCAAGTCCAGACGTCATCGACTCCCCCGACCGCCGCCTCGGCAGACCCGACGACGAGCGCCGCGTGGGCTGCCGCGGTGTGCCGACGTGGCCCGGCGGGTACCTACCGGACCTCGGAGAGGAGGACGACATGACGACCGACCCGAGGTACACCCCGATCGCGCTGGCCCCGATCGGCAACCTGGTCGACGAGGGTGGCGTGACCGACGCCGGCGAACTGGTCGGCGCGGACGACGCGGCAGCCGATGCCGTGGGAGCCGGTGCCGACCTCGATCTGACCGCAGCACGGCGGGACACCGATCCGACCCCCGTCGGGGCTGCCGACGCCGAGGCCGACCGGCGACGCGCCGCTGGTGACGACTGAGACAGGTCGGCGCGCGGTGGCCTCGGGACAAGGTTCCGAGGCCACCGCGCCACCAGGTTACTTCGACATATCGAAATATTGCGTTATGGTTTCGAACCATCGTAGGCTGCCGTGGGAGCGCTCCCGGACGATCGCCCTTGTCGCCGGAGTGCGTGTACCCGCCACCACGACCAGATTGCGATGGTCCACCCATGAAGCATCCTCCACGCCTGCGGCGCCTGCTGGTCGCGACCGGCGCTGTCGGCGCGTTGACCCTCGGCGCGTTGACGGTCCTGCCCACCACCAACGCGATGGCCGCGACCGGCTGCTCCGTGACCTACACGACGAACAGCTGGTCCGGCGGGTTCACCGCGAGCGTCACCGTCACCAACCTCGGCGACGCGGTCAACGGTTGGACGCTCGGCTTCAGCTTCCCCGACAGCGGGCAACGGCTCACCCAGGGCTGGTCGGCCACCTGGAGCCAGAGCGGCAGCTCCGTCACCGCGCAGAGCATGACCTGGAACGGTTCGCTCGCCACCGGAGCCAGCACCAACATCGGCTTCAACGGCAGCTTCACCGGCGCCAACCCGTCGCCGAGCTCATTCAGCCTCAACGGCACGGTGTGCACCGGCTCGACCACGCCGACCACTCCCCCACCGCCACCCACCACTGCACCGCCCACCACCCCGCCGCCTGGCGGCCAGACCCCGGTGGCCATCAACGGCCAACTGCGCGTCTGCGGAGTGAACCTCTGCAACCAGTACGGCCGGCCGATCCAACTGCGCGGCATGAGCACTCACGGCATCCAGTGGTTCGGCAACTGCTACAACAACGCCTCCCTCGACGCCCTGGCCACCGACTGGCGCGCCGACCTGTTCCGGATCGCGATGTACGTGCAGGAACAGGGGTACGAGACCGACCCTGCCGGGTTCACCAACCGGGTCAACAACCTAGTCGAGGAAGCCACCCGACGCGGCATGTACGCGATGATCGACTTCCACCTGCTGACTCCGGGTGACCCGATGTTCAACCTGGAGCGGGCCAAGACCTTCTTCGCCGCTGTCTCCGCCCGGCACGCCGCGAAGAACAACGTCATCTACGAGATCGCCAACGAGCCCAACGGGGTCAGCTGGTCGACCATCAAGAACTACGCCGATCAGGTCATCCCGGTGATCCGGGCCAACGACCCGGACGCGGTGGTCATCGTGGGTACCCGGGCATGGTCCTCGTTGGGCGTCTCCGAGGGTGCCAACCACACCGAGATCGTCAACAACCCGGTCAACGCCAGCAACGTCATGTACGCCTTCCACTTCTACGCCGCCTCGCACCTGGACAACTACCGTGCCGAGGTGGAGCGGGCCGCAGCCCGGTTGCCGCTGTTCGTCACCGAGTTCGGCACGGTCGACTACACCGGTGACGGGGGCGTCGACCTGGCCAGCAGCACCCAGTGGCTGGACCTGCTGGACCGGCTGAAGATCGGCTATGCGAACTGGACCTTCTCCGACAAGGCGGAGGGCAGCGCCGCGCTGCGGCCGGGCACGTGCAACGGCACCAACTACACCGGCACCTCGATGCTGACCGAATCCGGTGCCTTCATGCGGGAGCGCATCCGTACCCCGGACAACTTCCCGACGAGCTGATCCGAACGCACCACCACCACGCGGCCCCGGCGGTGAACCGCCGGGGCCGCACTGGCGTGTCACTCCTCGGTCAGCGTGGACAGCCGAGCACCGGCCCGATCAGCGAGTCGGCCGGCCCGGCGGAGCCCGCCTGGTACTCCTGCAGTGGCACGGTGCCCGCCTTCCAGGCCGCCAGCACCGGCTCCACGATGCGCCAACACTCCTCGGCGACGTCGGCGCGTACCGACAGCGTCGGATCACCGTCGAAGGCGCCACGCAGCACCTCGCCGTACGCGGGCAGATCGCCGGGACCGAAGTCCGCCGTCAGCTTCACCCGGTCCAACTCGAAGGGGTCCCCGGGACCGTTGATGTTGAGGTCCAGGCCGAGCCGGTCCGGGCCGAAGCCGATCCGGAGCCGGTCCGGCCGTTCGTAACCGGTCAGCCCGTCGGGTACCCGGGTCGGTTGCTTGAAGGTGATGACGGCTTCCTTACGTACGGCGTCCACCGCCTTTCCGGAGCGGAGCCGGAACGGCACTCCCGCCCAGCGCCAGGTGTCCACCGTGACCACCAGTTCCGCGAGGGTCTCGGTGCCTCGCCCGGGGTCGACGCCGGGCTCGTCGGCGTAGTTCGGCAACCGTCGCCCGTCGATCTCCCCGGCGGTGTAACGGGCTCGCCGGCTGGCCTGCGCCGGGTCGTCGCGCCACAGTTTGGTGGCTCGCAGCACCTGCGACTTGCGTCCCCGCAGTTCCTGGGCCTGCAGGGTCGGTGGCGGATCCATGGTGAGCAGGGCCAGCACCTGGAGCAGGTGGGACTGCACCATGTCCACCAACGCGCCGGCGCCGTCGTAGTAGCCCGCCCGCCCCTCCAGGCCCAGGGTCTCGTCGAAGACGATGTCCACGCAGGCCACGTGCGAGGAGTTGAGCACCGGCTCGAAGATCCGGTTGGCGAAGCGCAGGCCGAGCAGGTTCAGCACCGTCGACTTGCCGAGGAAGTGGTCGATCCGGTGGACCTGGTCCTCCGGCACCAGGGTGGCCAGCAGTTCGTTCAGCGAGCGGGCCGAGATCCGATCGACGCCGAAGGGCTTTTCCAGCATCAGCCGGGTCCCCGGTGGCACCCCGACACGGGCCAGCGCGGCGGCCGAACGGGCGGTCACCAGTGGCGGCAGCGCGAAGAAGATCACCAACGGCCCGGTACAGCGGCTCAGCAGCGACCGCAGATCCTCCTCGCGCGTCACGTCGGCTGGCACGTAGCGCGTCTCGCGGATCACCGCCGACTCCGCCGGCCCCGTCGCCCCGGCAGTTTCGAAGGAGTCGGCCACCCGACGCCGCCAGCGCTCGTCGTCCCAGCTGTCCATGCCGCTGCCGATCAGTCGCAACCCGGGCACCGCCCCAGTGGCCATCAACCGGCCCAGGCCGGGCAGCAACAACCGCCCGGTCAGGTCACCGCTGGCACCGAGCACCAGCAGGGTCTGCCGTACGCCGGTGGCGGCGGGTTCTGCGGGGACAGCTGCGGGGGCGTTGGATGCCGACGTAGTCATGTCACCACCATGCCCTGTCCGGGTGACCGGCAGACACCGGACTCCGTGGAACTCGCCACCTGTTCGCGCACGGTGCCCGGGCCCGTTGCTGATCGTCACCCCCTGGAGTCCTGCCGATCCCCCACAGTCCCACCGGTGTCCCTGGACACCGCACTGGTCGTGGTGTCGGGCTGGCGAGCCGATCTTCGTGTGGCAGTCTGGTCTCACCGTCGGTCGGGACGAGGCCGGCGGCGTGCCCGACCCTGCGAGGAGACGATCGATCCGATGGCTACGGACGTCACCAGCACCGACGAGTGGCAGGCCCTGCGCAAGCACGCCGACGAGATCCGCGGGACGCACCTGCGGGATCTGTTCGCCACCGACCACGACCGGGGTCGCCGGTTGACCGTCGAGGTGGCCGACCTCTACGTCGACTACAGCAAGAACCTGGTCACCGACGAGACGTTGCGCCTGCTGGCCGCACTGGCCGAGCGGGTGGGGCTCGCCGATCGGATCGCCGCGATGTTCGCCGGTGCCCACATCAACGGCACCGAGGATCGCGCGGTGCTGCACACCGCGCTGCGGCTGCCGTCCGACGCCGCGCTCACCGTCGACGGCCAGGATGTGGCCGCCGACGTACACGCCGTGCGGAAGCGGATGGCTGAGTTCGCCGAGAAGGTGCGTTCCGGCCAGTGGCGCGGGCACACCGGGGAACGGATCCGCACCGTGGTCAATATCGGCATCGGCGGCTCCGACCTCGGGCCGGTGATGGCGTACGAAGCGTTGAAGGCCTACCGCGACGGCGGTCTGAGCTGCCGTTTCGTGTCGAACATCGATCCCACCGACATCCACGACACCACCGCCGACCTGGATCCGGCCACCACCCTGTTCGTGGTGGTGTCGAAGACCTTCTCCACCCAGGAGACCCTGGCCAACGCCGAGCAGGCCCGGCGCTGGCTGCTGGCCGGTCTCGCCGCCGACGACGACGCGGTGGCCCGCCACTTCGTCGCGGTCAGCACCAACGCCCAGCGGGTGTCGGACTTCGGCATCGACCCGGCGAACATGTTCGGCTTCTGGGACTGGGTGGGCGGCCGGTACTCTCTCCCCTCCGCGGTGGGACTGGCGGTGATGCTGTCCATCGGGCCGGCGCGCTTCGACGAGATGCTGGCCGGTTACCACGCCGTCGACGAGCACTTCCGCACCGCGCCGCTGGCCGACAACGCGCCGGTGCTGCTCGGCCTGCTCAACGTCTGGTACACCAACTTCCTGGGCGCGCAGACCCACGCGGTGCTGCCGTACTCGCAGTACCTGCACCGGTTCCCGGCGTACCTCCAGCAACTGACCATGGAGAGCAACGGCAAGTCGGTACGCACCGACGGCCGCCAGGTGTCGTACGACACCGGGGAGATCTTCTGGGGAGAGCCCGGCACCAACGGCCAGCACGCCTTCTACCAGTTGCTGCACCAGGGCACCCGGCTGGTGCCGGCGGACTTCATCGGGTTCAGCGAGCCCAACCATGACATCGGCGACATGCACGACCTGTTCATGTCGAACTTCTTCGCCCAGACGGCGGCGCTGGCCTTCGGACGGACCGCCGAGCAGGTCGCGGCGGAGGGCACGCCGGCGGAACTCGTGCCCCACAAGGTGATGGCCGGCAACCACCCGACCACGTCGATCGTGGCCGATCGGCTCACCCCGGCGACGCTCGGTCAACTGGTCGCCCTCTACGAACACATCGTGCTCACCGAGGGCGCGATCTGGGACATCAACCCGTTCGACCAGTGGGGCGTGGAGCTGGGCAAGGTGATGGCGAACCAGCTCGCGCCGTTGCTCACCGGCGACCGGGCCGACCTCGACGGCCTCGACTCGTCCACCGGCGCCCTGATCCGTCGTTACCGGGACCAGCGTCAGCGGGACCGAACCTGACCGGACGGGCGCGTGCGCCGTTGGAGGCAGCCTGGAGCAGGCCATCGCCGCATCTCGTGTGCCGAGAACTGTTTGGACGCTTCGCGTGTGCGGGGAGCACAGTCAGGTCATGGAAGACTCCGGCACGGTACGCCACCGCTCCATGGACGAGATCATGGAAGGGTTGCACCGCGTACGGCGTTCCCCACGCGGTGTCGGCACCCTGGCACTGGTCGTACGCCGACCGGATCTCGGCACTCGCGAGGTGCTGTCCCGGGCCGAGCTGGACCCGGTCGCCGGGCTGGTCGGCGACAGCTGGAATCAACGACCCAGCTCGCGAACGCCCGACCGGTCGCCGCACCCTGACATGCAGGTGAACGTCATCAACTCCCGTTTCGTCGAACTGATCGCCGGGCCCGACCACGACGCCTGGGCGCTCGCCGGGGACCAGCTCTACGTCGATCTCGACCTGAGCGTCGACGCCATGCCAGCCGGTACGCGCCTGGCGATCGGTGACCGGGCCGTGATCGAAGTGACCGAGGAGCCACACACCGGCTGCGCCAAGTTCGCTGCCCGGTTCGGCACTGACGCCCACAAGATCGTCTGGACCGATGAGGGGAAGCGGCTACGGTTGCGCGGCCTCAACGCCCGGGTGCTCGTCGGCGCGACGATCGAGCCCGGCGACACCGTACGGCAGCTTCCCGCCGTGCCCGGCCCGGCCGCCGATCGGACTGGA
Source organism: Micromonospora lutea (assembly GCF_016863535.1). Taxonomy (GTDB): domain Bacteria; phylum Actinomycetota; class Actinomycetes; order Mycobacteriales; family Micromonosporaceae; genus Micromonospora; species Micromonospora lutea. The sequence continues at coordinate 121,327 of NZ_BOPB01000030.1, read as the reverse complement.
GACGACCCGCCACCGGCCGGTGCCGCACGGTGACCGGTCCGGCGTCACCCGCCGGACTGTCACGTAACTGTCATCCAACCGTGCGGTCGACTCCAAGGTCGTTGCGCAAGGTGGTGGTCCATCGGGGCGGCGCGTCGGGTCGCCGGCGTCAACGACGAAGGAGACCGCTGTGGTGATGCCGTGGCCCTGGCCGATGCCCGACGATCACTCCTTCCGGGCGCTCTGGGACCAACCGCAGCATCACGACGAGGATGTCCGGCTGGCCGCTCTGGTCGCCCAGCGGTTGAGCGCCGACTGGTCGACCCGTAGGCAGCAGATCACGGTGATGGTGCAGAACCGGGTCGTGATCCTCACCGGCCTGGTCGCCAGCAACGAGACCCGCCGTGCGGCCGGGGAGTTGGCCTGGGATGTCGAGGGTGTGACAGACGTCTGCAACGCGCTGCGGCTGGCCGGTCACCGGCGGGACCGCCGTTGAACTTCGGCCCGTCCACGGTGCCAGGCACCGGCTTCGTGGGCGGGCCGGACACGACCGGCAACCGGGATCGGTGTGACCGGATGGCCGCGTCCGAGTCACCGATGGTGGCGGCGCCCGATCGGCCGGGTGGCTGGGTGCCGTGACCTGAGCCGGCCAGCGCGCTGATCCCGCCGAGGCCGTGGAGGGCGCGGGCTATCCGGATGCGTTCGGACCCGCACCCGTGCCGTGGCTCTGCAGGAGGGCGAGCGCGTCGGCGCGGGTGTCCACGATCGGGAAGACCTGGTCCAGCAGGGTCACCCGAAGCACCTGACGGATCAGCGGCGAGGCCGACACCAGGCAGAGCAGCGCGCCGCGTTCAGCGGCGTGACGGTGCGCGCGGACGAGCAGCCCGAGGGCGGTGGAGTCGAGGAGATCCGTCCGGCCAAGGTCCACCAGGACATGCCCACCCATGTCGGCGGCGTGCCCCAGTGCCATGCCCAAGGCGTCGCCGGTGTCGACGTCCACGTCGCCGGCGACGGTCACCACGGTCACGGTCCCGAGATGCTCGATGCCGAGAATGCCGCCGGGAACGCCGGCAGCGGTGGGGGCACGTTCGGTGCAGTGCGCGCAGCGGTGCGGGCCCTCAGCCAACGGCGAACCACTCCAGCCGTGTTCGGAAACCAGCGGCCACACCACCTCCGCGCCGGAGGGCACCCGCGGCGCGGCGACCGTGTCACCGCAGCTGTCACAGGTCAGGGTGACCAGGTGGTCATCCAGGACGATGGCCATGGCGTGCTCCTTCCCAGGTCGGAGGGGTCGAGGTCCCACCCTGCCGGGGTCAGGTGGCGGGCACCACGCAGACCCGTGACGGTTGGGTGACGAATCGGCTTCCTGCTGCCGCCGGGTCGGATGGGCGACGATGCGATCGCGCTGACCGCCCGCTTTGCGACGATAGATCCAGAGAGATCAGTTGATCCCTGTGTGCGGCAGGAGGTCGGAAGGATGCGAAAATCACTACCCGCCGACGAACCGGTCGGCACGCTCGAAGTGGTCCACCGGTTCCGAGGGCCGATGCCCACCGGGGTGACCGTCTCGCACCGTGGCCGGATCTTCGTCAATTTTCCCCGGTGGGGTGATCGGGTGCCCGCGACCGTGGTGGAGTTGCGGCGCGGGCGCGAGGTGCCGTTCCCCGACCTCCGGTGGAACACACCATCCGGTGACGACGACCCCTCCGCGTTCGTGTCGGTACAGAGTGTGGTGGTCGACCCGGCCGACCGGCTCTGGGCGCTCGACACCGGCAGCCCGATGTTCCGGCCGACCTCGCCCGGCGGACCGAAGCTCGTCCGCATCGACCTGAGGACCGACACCGTCGCCCAGGTGATCACCTTCCCGCCCGAGGTGGTGCTGCCCACGTCGTACCTCAACGACGTGCGCTTCGACCTGCGCCGCGGGGAGGCCGGGTTGGCCTACCTCACCGACTCCGCCGATGGCGCCCCCAACGCCATCATCGTGGTCGACCTGGCCAGCGGGACGTCATGGCGGCGACTCAACGACCACCCGTCCACCAAGGCCGCGCCACTGGCGGACTTCCGTCCGGTGGTCGAGGGACGTCCCTTCCTCGTCCGTCCCCCGGACGGGCCCCCACAGCCAGTGGGCGTCGGCGCCGACGGCATCGCGATCTCCGCCGACGGCGCCCGGCTGTACTACTGCGCCCTCGCCACCCGTCGCTGGTACAGCGTCGCCACCGACGCCCTGGCCGACCGGGCCCGCAGCGACGCCGAGGTCGCCGCGACGGTAATCGACGAGGGTGACAAGGGCGGTGGCGCGGACGGACTGGAGTCCGACGACGCCGGTCGGATCTACCTCACCAACTACGAGCACAACGCGGTGCTGCGGCGCCGCCCCGACGGCGAGTACGAGACCGTGGTGCACGACGCGCGCCTGCTCTGGCCCGACACGCTCAGCGTTGCCACCAACCGGCACCTCTACGTCATCGCCAACCAGGTGCACCGGCAGCCGCCGTTCAACCGCGGCCGGGACCTGCGACGCAGGCCGTACGCCCTGTTCCGGACCCGCATCGACGCGGGCCCGGTGTTGCTGCGGCCGTGACCACCGGTGCGCCCCGATCGGGTGGAAGTGGCGCCCGATCGGGGTGGCGCGCCGCGGGCCGCACATAGCGTCGTGGGAGGAATGCCGACGAGGTGAGGAGCGGGTCGTGACCGAGCCGGAGGAAGAGCGCGAGAAGAGCACGAAGACCGACCCGGTGCTGTTCTCCCCGGACGGCGACCCCCACCACAATCCAGCGCAAACGCCGCTGCCCGACGAGCACCAGCCAGTGACGTACACCCACGACGGCGAAACTGACGTGATCGACCGCGAGCAGTAGCAGCCAGGGCGCCTGCGGCGGGCCAGGCAACGACCGGCGGCGTCGACCCGGGCGCTTGGCGACCGCGACGAACCGGCGGATGACGCCTTACGAGGCTCCGGCACGCACCGCGGCGGTCAGCTCGTCGTCGTACGTGGCGAGGGCCCGTCCGTCGGCGGAGTAGGCGATCAGCCGCCCGTGGACCATGGTGGCCGACCGGAACGAGAACGTCCGCACACCCGGATAGGCGGCCAGCAGCGGAATGGTGCGGGGCGGGCCACCCGGAGCGGAGTGGTAGTCCAGCCGCACCACCTGCTCGGAGACGACGCCGTTCACCCGTACCTTGGTCTTCTCGGTGCGGGCGCCGAAGGTGACCGGGGCATCCGTGCCGTAGCCGGAGCACTCCACCGGCCCTCGGCACACGAAGAAGTACCGCGAGTTGACCACGTCCGGGAGGCGGTATGCCTTGAAGGTGGGATCGGCTCCGGCGGGCAACGGCTGCACGGCGAAGAACGCCAGCGCACCGAGGGACGCGACGCCGACCCGCAGCCATCCTCGCCGGAAAGCTCCGGTGCGGTGGGTGCGGGCGGCGGTGAGGGCGACCGCGCCGAAACCCGCCAGACAGAGCACGACGGTGCCGATGGCACGAGCGTTCTCGAAGAGGAACTGCACGCCGGGTCGCATCGAGACCGGAGCCAGCACCACACCCAGCGACAGCACCATGCTGGTCAGGAGCAGGGCACCGGCGACCCGTCGGGTCACCCCGACGGCACCCACCAGCAGCATCGCGGCCAGCACGGTCCACACCTGGTGGTGGGTCCAGGAAACCGGGGACGCGGCCACGGTGGCGCAGCCGACCAGCACTGCGGCGTGCCCTGGACGCCCCAGCCGGAACAGTGCCCGCGCTCGCCGCAACGCCAGCGCGCAGATGACGACCACCAAGGCGGCCCAGACCATCGGCAGGGCTTCCTCGTCCATGCCGAGACGAAGCAGCATCCCGTGCACCGACTGGTTGCCCAGCGACGCCAGGTTGCCGATCCGGGAGGTCTGCGTGACCGTGCCGGCCCAGTAGGTCAGGCTCTCGGCGGGCAGTACGGCCAGGGCGAGCGCCCCGCAGGCCACGAAGGCGGCCACCGCGCGGGCCGCGTCGCGGTACCGGCCGCAGATCAGGAAGTAGAGCACGAACAGCAGCGGGGTCAGTTTGATCGCCGCCGCCACACCGACGAGCACGCCACGCACCCGCGACGGCGGTGCCACCCCGTCGAGCAGGGCCATCAGCACGATGAAGATGCTCACCTGACCGAAACGCAGGTTGCTCTGCACGGGCGCGGTGACCATCAGCACCGCGGCGACCGCTGCGATGCTGACGTACGCCGACGTCGGGTGTGCCCCGGCTCTCCCCCGATCCGGTGCGGCGACGCGGCCTGCGGCGAGCGATCGACCGACGGGTACGGCGATGGCGATCACAGCGGCACAGGTCGCCGCCAGCCAGAGCACCTCGACCACGCCGAGCGGGATGGTCGTGATCGGCCAGAGGACGAGCGCCGCGAACGGTGGGTACGTGAACGGTCCCCCGTTCGGCGCCACGTATCCGTACAGCGGACGTCCGGCGCGTAGGTCGGTCAACGCACCGTGGTAGATGTGCAGGTCGGACAGACCGTCGGGGCGGCGCAGCACCAGAGCGACGGACACCAGTGCCGCCACCGTGAAGCCCACCCACAGCAGCAGCACTCGGCGATCCCCCATGGACAGAGGATAAAAGGGCCCGAAGCGCGACGCGCGCACCTCGGCATCCGGACCGCCGGCGTACTCGGGCAGCCGCCGGAGGCGATCGTCCGCCGCTGGGCGCGAGGCCCTGCACCGCTCGGCGCGGCCCCGCCACCGCTCAGCGCGGCCACACCACCACTCCTTGTCACATCCGCTTCGCCACGAAGACAATCGTCGATGCGTTCTGAGAGCCGGACGAGGTAGGGCACCGGGCAGCCCTCGATCGGAACACCACCATGTCCCCTTCCGTCCGGAGGACCCGTGCCATGAAAAGAGCGATCCGACTGTGGTGCGCTGCCCTGGCCACCATCGTCCTGACCGCGCTCGCCGCGCTGTCGTTACCGACACCGGCGTCGGCGGCGTCACTGACCGAGGTGACGAACTTCGGCACCAACCCGAGCAATTTGCGCATGTACCTGTACGTACCGGACCGGGTCGCGCCACGGCCGGGCCTGCTGGTCGTGGTCCACTACTGCACCGGCAGCGGGCCCGCCATGTACTCGGGCACCCAGTTCGCACGCCTGGCCGACCAGTACGGCTTCATCGTGATCTACCCGTCGGTGACCCGCAGCAGCCAGTGCTTCGACGTCTACTCGCAGCAGGCGTTGCGGCGCGGTGGCGGCAGCGACCCGGTGGGCATCATGTCGATGGTCGACCACGTCCGCAGCCGCTACTCCGTGGACCCGACCCGGATCGCCGCGACGGGCACCTCGTCCGGGGCGATGATGACGAACGTGCTGCTCGGGCTCTACCCGGACGTGTTCCGGGCGGGTGCGGCCTTCGCCGGGGTCCCCTTCGGCTGCTTCGCCACCACCGGCGGCTCCGAGTGGAACAGCGAGTGCGCCAACGGGCAGATCAGCCGCACTCCGCAGCAGTGGGGGGATCTGGTCCGGAACGCCTATCCCGGCTACACCGGCCCACGACCGCGCATGCAAATCTGGCACGGCACCAACGACGAGGTCCTGCGCTACCCGAACTTCGGCGAGCAGGTCAAGCAGTGGACCAACCTGCACGGGCTGAGCCAGACGCCGACCTTCACCGACAGCCCGCAGTCCGGCTACACCCGGACGCGTTACGGTGGTTCGGGCGGTGACGCGCCGGTCGAGGCGATCAGCATGCAGGGCGTCTCACACAACCTCCCCGTCGACGCCGCGCAGGCGATCAGGTTCTTCGGGTTCAACACGTCGTCACCCACCCCGTCCCCGACGCCCACGCCCACGCCCACGCCCAGTCCCACGCCCACCCCCACGCCCACCACGCCGCCGACGCTCCCGCCGGAGACGGGTTGCCGGGTCGGGTACACGGTCAACGCCTGGAACACCGGGCTGACCGCGTCGGTGACCATCACCAACACCGGCGTCACGGCGATCAACGGTTGGAACCTGGCGTTCGGCCTGCCCGGTGGGCAGACCATCACCAACGGCTGGAATGCGACCTACTCCCCGACCTCGGGGGCGGTGACCGCCCGTAACGTCTCCTACAACGCCGCCATCGCGTCCAACGGCTCGGTCACCATCGGGTTCCAGGCCAACCACACCGGCAACACGGCCAGACCGTCCTCGTTCACCCTCAACGGCGCTCCCTGCACGGTCAGCTGACCGCTCGACCCCGGTGTCCGTACGGTCGACCGTACGGACACCGGGCGTCGGCGGGTCGGCCCACCACCCATTGGCTTGGCGGGAACAGGAAGATATATTCCTGTCGATGTCAGGAAAGCGCTTGCTCTGCGTCGTTCACCACTCCGGCACGCGCTCCACCACCGCCCCCGTACCCGGAGGGACCCGCATGCTGCTCAGGACAGGAAGACGAACCCCTCGGCGCTGGCTGGTCGCCGTCACCACGATGGCGCTGCTCGGCGCCGGCGTGGTGGTGGCCGCGCCGAGCGCCCAGGCCGCCACGGTCGACCCCAACACCACCTACGTGTTCGTCAACCGGCACAGTGGTAAGGCGATGGACGTGTGGAACTGGTCCACCGCCGACAACGCCCCGATCAACCAGTACGCCCGCACCGACGCCGCCGTGCAGCAGTGGCGTTTCGTCGACGTGGGCAGCGGCTACTACCAGATCCGCTCCGTGCACAGCGGCAAGGTCCTCGAACTGCCCAACGCCACCGACGGCGTCCAGCTCGTGCAGAACGCCTCGGCCACCGGCAACACCCGCCAGCACTTCCGGCTCGCCGACTCGGCCGGCGGGTACGTCCGGTTCCTCAACCGGCACTCCGGCAAGGCCCTCGACGTCTGGGCCTGGTCCACGGCCGACGGCGGCATGATCTCGCAGTACCAGGACCTCGACGGCGCCAACCAGCAGTGGCAACTGGTCGCGTTGGGCAGCGGTGGCGGCAGCGGCTGCGGCAGCGGCTCGTTCCAGGCCGAGGCGGTGCTGAACGGCGGCACGTGGACCGCCCGCAACGGCGGCAGCACGGTCTACACCGGAACCAGCATGCAGGCTGCCGTGCAGGCGGCGGTGAACAGCCTCAGCTCCGGCCGGACCAGCAAGCAGCGGGTCGTGGTACGCGGCTCCGGCTCCATCAGCGCCGGCTCCCGCATCTCGCTGCCCAGCTACACGACGATCGACGTCTGCGGCACGATCAACGTGACCGGCTCCGGCTCGGGTGACCAGGCGCCGATCTACTCTCGCGGCACCACCCAGGTCGAGGTGCAGAACCTGACCGTCACCGGCACCCCGCTCTACGGCATCTTCATGCGGAACGTGACCAACGTGATCCTCGGAAAGATCGACATGCGGCTCTCCAGCGGACTGGGCGTACGCATCGACAACCGGGGTGACACCAGCCAGTGGACGCGCAACGTCCGCATCGACAACGTCTACGTATCCGGCGCCAGCTCCCACGCGGTGGAGACCTACGGGGTGGACGGGCTGACCATCGGCACCGTGACCGCCCGCAACGTCGGCGAGTCGGGTCTGCTGCTCAACCAGACCATCAACGCCACGGTGACCACGGTGGACGCGGAGAACGCCGGGGCCGGCACCGGCTACGCGGCGTTCCGCATCGCCAACCGGGCCGGACGGATCGGCTCCAGCTATCCGATCAACATCCGCGTGGACACCGTACGGGCACGCGGTGGTGGCCGGGGCATCTTCTGCGTCTCCGAGTCCGGCGGTCTGGCCGTCAACCGGGTCGACATCGCCAACACCGGCAACAACGCGATCCTGCTCGAGAACTGTTACGGCGTGGACATCGCGGCTGGCGGCGGCACGATCAGCGGCGGCGGGGAGGTTCGGCTGGCCGCGCGGACGGAGTTCCCCGGCAACCGGGACATCACCCTGCGCAACTTCACGCTGGTCAACAGCCGGATCCTGGAGAGCCCCTGCGCCGCCAACCTGACCATCAGCAACATCAACCTCAGCAACTCGAGCATCCAACGCTGTTGACCGTCCCGGGGCCGCCCACGTCACGGGCGGCCCCGCCCCTCCGCCGTAGCTCCGCAGCGGCGACCCACGAGCAGCCTGGATCAAGCACCCGGTCACGTGGTAGCCCGGCCTACCCGCTGAGCCAGGCGGTCCCTGACACGCCGAGGCCCGGCGCGGGAATGTCCGCGCCGGGCCCGGTGTGATGCTCTGATCGATCAGCTCCCGGAACAGGCGAAGCTACCGGATGGTGCCGTACCGGTGCCCTGGAAGCCGAACTCGGCGGTGGCGCCAGCGCCGACGCTACCGTTGTAGCTGACGTTGCGGAACGTCACATTGCCACTGGTGCCGCTGGGGTTGGCGTTCCACGTGTTGGTCAACGCGCTACCGCTCGGAAGCCCGATGGTGACCGCCCAGCCGTTCAAACTGCTGGAGCCCGCGGTGACCCGGATCTGGGCGACGAAGCCGCCGTTCCACTGGTCCACCGAGGCCACCGATGCCGTGCATCCGGATCCACCCGGCGGCGGGGTCGTCGTCGGCGGCGGGGCAGTCGTGGGCGGCGGCGGGGCAGTCGTGGGCGGCGGCGCAGTCGTGGGCGGCGGCGCAGTCGTGGGCGGCGGGGTGGTCCCGCCCGCGTTCAGAGCTTCGAGCGTCGCGTTGTACGCCTGCTTCTTGTTGCCGTTGTTGTCGAAGAGCAGCGGCGTGCCGTAGGAGCGCCACGAGTCGCTGTCCCGGATGCCCCACACGGTGATGCCGTTGCATCGCGGCACCGCGAGGCAGTCCTGGACCACCCGACGGTACGTGTCCGCCTGCTGGGTGCCGGAGCCCTCGATGTCCAGCTCGGTGATCTGCACGTCCACGCCGAGCGCGGCGAAGCTGGACAGCGTGGTGCGGTAGTTGCTGTTGTACGCCGACTGCGCGTTGAAGTGCGACTGGAACCCGACGCAGTCGATCGGCACGCCACGCTGCTTGAAGTCCTGCACCATCCGGTAGACAGCCTGGGTCTTGGCCCAGGTCCAGTTGTCGGTGTTGTAGTCGTTGTAGCAGAGCTTGGCACCGGGGTCGGCCGCCCGGGCGGCCCGGAACGCCGCCTCGATCCAGTCGTTGCCGGTGCGCTGCAGGTTCGAGTCACGCCGCGCGCCGCTGTTGCCGTCGTCGAACGCCTCGTTCACCACGTCCCACGAGTCGATCTTGCCGCGGTAGTAGGTCGCGACCTGGGTGACGTGGTTGAGCATGGCGTTACGCAGCGCGGTGCCCGACATGTTCCGCATCCACTCGGGCTGCTGCGAGTGCCAGGCCAGGGTGTGACCCCGGACCTTCCAGCCCCGGGAGAGGGCGTGGTTGACGATCCGATCCGCGTTCGTGTAGGTGAACCGCCCCTGCTGCGGCTCGAGCGCGTCGATCTTCATCTCGTTCTCGGCCGTGACCGAGTTGAACTCGCGGTTGAGGATTCCGACGTAGGTGGAATCGGAGAGCTTGTTCGCCGCTACCGCGGCACCGAAGTAGCGTCCCCTCTCCGCCGCGGAGGCACCGAGGGTGGTTGCCGCGCTGGCGCTGGAGGCCACCACCACGCTGGTGGCGACGAGAGAGAGACCGACCACGGCCGAGATCAGCGCGGAGCGCGATCGCAGTCGGGTCGCCGGACGCCCGCTGGCGCGGGCGAACGCATATTTCATGGCATGAGCCTTTCGACGAAGCCGTCCTGATGAGAGCCGGCCTCGACTACCGCCCAACACGATGCTCTTCCGTTGCCTGCGCGGTCGCCCGGATGCCGCGCAGGCCGGTGCACTGAGCCGACCACCGTGAGTAGATCGAGGCTGTTGTATGGAAAACCTTATCGAAACAGGTCCGAAAGCTCAACGAAGCTGAACACTCTTCCACCGTTCGCCCGAACCACGGTCCGGGTCCGGCTCGGCATCGATGCGCGAGGCAAACCCGTCACACGGGTGAGATCAGCGCCTCCGAAAGTTTCGACCCGTCCGGTCGGTCCGCGCTCCCGAGGCCGAGCACGCCGGCCAGCCAGCGCAGCTGACGCCGAGCGTGGGTGGCGTCGCCGTGCTCGTGCCCATTGAACGGGTAGACGTGCATCGCCCGTTCGGCGGGCGGACCACCGACGGCGAGACCGTAGTGGTTGTAGGCGGCGAAGCCGGTGCTCGGGGGGCAGACCATGTCTCGCAGCCCGACCCCGAAGTGGACCGGCGCGCAGGCCCGACGGGCAAAGCTGACACCATCGACGTAGGACAGGGTACGTCGCACCGCCGGCTCCGCGTCGCGGTTGACCGCGAGGTAGTTGACGATCTCGCCGTAGACGCCGACGTCGGTGATCTCGATGGCCCGCTGCATATGGCAGAGGAACGGCGCGGTGGTGAGCACGGCGGCGAGTTCGGTGTCGAGCCCGGCGACAGCCAGGGCCAGCCCGCCGCCCTGGCTGTTACCCGCGACGATCACGCCGTGCGGGTCGACTCCCGGCAGGCTGCGCGCGGCATCCACCGCGCGGACCGCGTCGGTGATGAGTCGGCGGTAGTAGTAGCCCTCCGGGGTCAGGATGCCCCGGGTCACCGGTGACGGCCCCCCGTGCGCCGCGCCGTGCGGGTCCGGCGTGTCCCCCGCGCCGTACTGGCCCGCCTGTCCCCTGGCGTCCATGAGCAGGTGGGCGTAGCCGGCGACCGGCCAGATCAGGCGTTCGTGCGGCAGCCCTCGGCCACGGCCGTAGCCGACGTACTCCACGATCACCGGTAGCGCGTCGTCGACCCCCGCCGGTCGGTTGTACCAGGCCCGGACCGGGTCACCGCCGAAGCCGGCGAAGGTGACGTCCCAACTGTCCACCAGACGAAGGTCGGTCGGTTCAGGACGGACGTCGAGCAGCACCGGCGACTGCGCCGCCGCGTCCAGGGTCTCGCGCCAGAACGCATCGAAGTCGTCGGGCTCGGCCACGGCCGGCACGTACTGCCGTAGTTGGTCCAGAGGCAGGTCGAACAGGGGCATTGGCTCCTCGCAACAGATCGGTCACAGATGTGGGGGCGGTGCCGTGCTCTCGCGGATCACCAGCTCGGCGACGAGGTCTATCCGGCTGGTGGGCAGGGCGTTGCTGCGGGCGAGATCGAGCAGCATCTGGGTCGCGGTGCCCGCCATGTCCCGCAACGGCTGGTTGACCGTGGTCAGGGCCGGACCGATCCAGCCGGAGAGCGGAAGGTTGTCATAGCCGACCACCGACACGTCACCCGGGACGTCCAGACCGAGCTGTCGAGCCGCCCGCAGCACTCCCAACGCCTGGAGGTCGGAGCCGGCGAAGATCGCCGTCGGCCGGTCGGGTCGGCTCAGCAACTCGATGCCGTGTGTGTAGCCGGCGTCGAGGTGAAAGTTGCCGTGCCGGATCAGCGTGGTGTCGATCGTCAGGCCCAGCTCCTCGTGGGCGCAGCGGAAGCCGGCCGTGCGGGCCCGGGCGCAGAGCACCTCCCGTGGGCCGGAGATGACCGCGATCCGGCGATGCCCGAGATCCAGCAGGTGCCGGGTGGCGATCAGCCCACCATTCCAGTTGTTCGAGCCGACAGTCGGCACGGAGGCCACACTGGCACTGTCGGTGTCGATCACGACCACGGGAATCGACTGGCGCTGCAACTGTTGCCGCTGCGCATCCGTGAGGTTGCACATGACCAGCAGCACCCCGAGGGGACGCCGGGCGATCGCCGCGTCGACCCAGGACTGCGGCGGCCGGCGGGCGGCGTTGAGCTGTGAGAGCACCACGTTCACGCCGGTGAGGGTGGCGACCGCCTCGACTCCCCTGATGATCTCCAAGGCCCAGTCGGAACCGAACTCGTGAAACACCAGGTCGATCTGGCCCTCACCGGGGGCCCGGCGGGCACGTCGGCGATAGCGGTGGCGTTGCAGGCTGGCCTCGACCCGCGCCCGGGTGCCGGCGGCGACGTCCGATCGTCCGTTGAGGACTTTGGAGACCGTCGCCGAGGAGACACCGACCTCCCGGGCGATGGTCGCGATGGTCGCGGAGCCGAGCGCCGCCGACGAACGCTTCTCTGCCATCCGATCCTCTGCAACGAGTCCGAAATTTTCGGAGACTGTAACACGATGCGAGCCGGGTGGAGGGTGACCCGGGTCGATGGCATCAACTCGCGATGATGAATCCAGGCAATCGCTTACCAGCACGGCAAGTACTGTCTGAACAGTCTTTTCCGCGCCTCTTGACATGCCATGTCGACGCCCTTAGGTTCCCGACACAGGTGCCGAACTGGTTTCCGAAAATTTCGATAATCGCCGTGTCCCACGGCGGTCGGCGTGGCCTGCCGGGAGAACTCCCGGACCCGGCCGGAGGGGTTCGCATGACAAGTCAGCTGCCCGTCGACGACCGATTGGCGTCCCCCCACGCCGATCGATGGCGTGACCCGAAGCTGCGACCGGACGAACGGGCCGACGCACTCATCCCGCTGATGTCGCTTGAGGAAAAACTCGCTCAGCTGGTCGGTCTCTGGGTCGGCGCCGACGCCTCCGGCGAAGGCGTCGCTCCCCACCAGACCGACATGGTCGAGCACACCCCGCCGTGGTCGGAAGCGATCCGACACGGCCTGGGGCAGCTGACCCGCCCGTTCGGGACCGCGCCGGTCGACCCGGTCCTCGGCGCACGATCCCTGGCGGCTTCGCAGGCACACATCGTCGCGGCGAGCCGCTTCGGCATTCCGGCTCAGGTGCACGAGGAGTGTCTCACCGGTTTCGCCGCCTGGCGGGCGACCGTCTACCCGGCACCACTGAGCTGGGGCGCGGCCTTCGACCCCGAGTTGGTGGAGGAGATGGCCGGGCTGATCGGCCGGTCCATGCGAGCGGCCGGTGTCCACCAGGGACTCGCTCCCGTGCTGGACGTCACCCGCGACTACCGCTGGGGACGCACTGAGGAGACGATCGCCGAGGATCCCTACCTGGTCGGCACGATTGGCGCGGCGTACGTGCGCGGGCTGGAACGGGCCGGCGTGGTGGCGACGCTGAAGCACTTCGCCGGTTACTCCGCCTCGCGGGGTGGGCGGAACCTGGCGCCCACGTCAATGGGGCACCGGGAACTGGCCGATGTGATCCTCCCGCCCTTCGAGATGGCTCTGCGGCTCGGTGGAGCGCGCTCGGTCATGAACTCGTACGCCGAGATCGACGGCGTGCCGGCGGCGGCCGACGTGGAGCTGCTCACCCGGCTGTTACGCGAGCAGTGGGGCTTCGACGGAGTGCTCGTCGCGGACTACTTCGCCGTCCGGTTCCTGGAGACCCTGCACCGTGTCGCCGGGGATGCCGGGGATGCGGCACGGCTGGCCCTCCGGGCTGGCATCGACGTGGAACTGCCCACGGTGGACGCCTACGGCGCGCCGCTGGCGGCGGCGGTGCGCTCCGGCGAGGTCGACGAGGCCCTGATCGACCGCGCCCTACGACGGGTGCTGATTCAGAAGATCGAGCTGGGGCTGCTCGACGAGGAATGGCGAGAGCTGCCCGCCGACGTCGACCAGTTGCGCCTCGACGACGAGGCCAGCCGGGATGTCGCGCTGCGGCTGGCCCGCCAGTCCGTCGTCCTGCTCCGCAACCGCGACGGGCTGCTGCCGCTGGCCGCCCACCAGCGGGTCGCGCTGGTCGGGCCGGTCGCGGACGACGCGATGGCAATGCTCGGCTGCTATTCGTTCCCGCTGCACGTGGGGGTGCATCACCCGGAGCACGGCATCGGCGTCGAGATCCCCTCGCTGCGCGAGGCGCTGCAGCAGCGACACCCGCAGCTCACCCACGTGCCGGGCACGGACATCACCGGAGACGACACCTCCGGCATCGCCGCAGCGGTCCAGGCGGCCAGCGACGCCGATGTCTGCGTGCTGGCCGTCGGCGACCGGGCCGGCATGTTCGGTCGCGGCACATCCGGCGAGGGCTGCGACGCGACCGACCTCCAGCTTCCCGGGGTACAGGCCGAACTGGTACGCGCCGTGCTGGCCACCGGGACCCCGGTGGTCCTGTTGGTGCTCTCCGGCCGCCCGTACGCGCTGGGCGACGAGGTGGACGGCGCACACGCCATCGTGCAGGCGTTCTTCCCCGGCCAGCTCGGCGGGCAGGCGCTCGCCGAGCTCCTCACCGGCGAGGTGAATCCGTCCGGGCGGCTGCCGGTCAGCGTGCCCCGGCACGCCGGCGGGTTGCCCAGCACCTACCTCACCCCCGTCCTGGGTCGACGTACCGAGGTGTCGTCGGTCGACCCGACGCCCGCGTTCCCGTTCGGCCACGGCCTCAGCTACACCACCTTCGAGTGGAGCGACGCCGCGGTCACCGATGCGCCCGGTGGCGTCACCGGCGAGCCGGTGGCCTGGGCGGTCGACGGGGCGGTGACGGTCGGCGTCACCGTCCGCAACACCGGTGCCCGGGCCGGCACCGAGGTCGTCCAGCTCTACCTGCACGATCCGGTGGCACAGACCACCCGGCCGGTGGTACGCCTGATCGGCTACGCCCGGGTGCCGGTGGAGCCGGGCGCGACGGCGCGGATCAGCTTCACGGTCCCCGCCGACGTGGCCTCGTTCACCGGAGTGCACGGACGACGTGTGGTCGAGCCCGGCGAGGTGCAACTGCGACTCGGCCGCTCCAGCGGCGACGTGGCAGCCAGCCTGGCCCTGCGGCTGGAGGGCGACGAGCGCGAGGTCGGTCACCACCGCGAGCTGCTCTGCCCGGCACACGTCGAGCCTCTCGTCGGGCCCGCTGCGGGGAGCCGGCCATGAGCACCACGACCACACTGACCCCGTCGGCGCCCACCCCCGACACGACGCCGCCGAACCGACCGCCACGAGCGGCCCGGCAGACCTGGCGCCGCGCCCTGCGACGGGACTGGCAGCTCTACTCGCTGGCCGTCCTGCCGCTGCTGTTCTTCCTGATCTTCCGGTACCTCCCGATGCTCGGCAACGTGATCGCCTTCCGGCGGTTCCAACCCGGCGGCAACATCTTCGGTGAGTACTGGGTCGGGCTGCGTTACTTCAAGATGTTCCTCAACGACCCGACGTTCTGGAACGTCTTCACCAACACCCTGGTGCTGGGTGCGCTGACCCTGCTGTTCTGCTTCCCGCTGCCCATCGTGCTGGCACTGCTGCTCAACGAGGTGCGGGCCCGCAAACTGAAGCGCTTCGTGCAGTCGGTGTCCTACCTGCCGCACTTCCTGTCCATCGTGATCGTCGCGGCCATCGTCATGCAGCTGCTCTCCATGGACGGCACGGTCAACCAGCTCGTCCGGGCCGCGGGCGGTGAGGCGATCCCGTTCCTGCAACGACCGGAGTGGTTCCGCACCATCTACGTCTCGTCGGAGGTGTGGCAGACGGTGGGTTGGGGCACCATCCTCTACCTGGCCGCGCTCACCACCATCGACGAGGACCTCTACGAGGCGGCCCGGATCGACGGCGCCAGCCGGTGGCGGCAGACCTGGCATGTGACGCTGCCAGGCATCCGGCCGACGATGGTGACGCTGCTGATCCTGAACATCGGCACCTTCATGGCGGTCGGGTTCGAGAAGATCCTGCTGCTGTACAACCCGCTGACCTATCCGACCGCCGACGTCCTGTCCACCTATCTGTTCCGGATGGGCTTCACGTCGAGCAACTTCAGTTACGCCGCGGCGATCGGGCTGTTCGAGGCGGTCATCGGGTTGATCCTGGTGCTGTCGGCGAACCATATCGCCCGCCGCACGGTGGGGACGAGCCTGTGGTGACCGTCGATGCCGCCGAGCGGCCCACCGAAACCGTACGCCGCAGCCAGCGGCGCGGCATCCAGGAGACCCGCGGCTACCGCGCGTTCCGCGTCGTCAACGGGATCATCCTGACCCTCGTGGTGGTGGTGACGCTCTACCCGTTCGTCAACATCGTCGCCCGGTCCATGAGCCACGAGTCGTACATCATCTCCGGCCAGGTGAACCTCGTGCCGCGCGGCTTCACCCTGGACACCTACCAGTTGCTGATGTCCGACTCGATGTTCTGGACGAACTACCGCAACACCGTGTTCTACACGGTCACCGCCACGGTCATCTCGATCGTGATGACCACCTGCTACGCGTACGTGCTGTCCAAGAAACAGCTCAAGGGACGCAGCGCCCTGGTCGGCATCGCGGTCTTCACCATGTTCTTCACCGGTGGTCTGATCCCCAACTACGTCCTGGTCACCAGCCTGGGCCTGAAGAACAGTGTCTGGGCCATCGCGCTACCCAACGCCATCAACGTGTTCAACCTGTTGGTGATGAAGGCGTTCTTCGAGAGCCTGCCGACGGAGTTGGAGGAGGCCGCCGCCGTCGACGGGCTCAACACGTACGGCATCCTGCTGCGGATCGTGCTGCCGTTGTCGAAGGCCATCGTCGCCACGATGGTGCTCTTCTACGCGGTCGCCTTCTGGAACTCCTGGTTCGCGGCGTTCCTCTACATGGATCGGCAGGAACTCTGGCCGGTCACCATCTACCTGCGCAACCTGATCGCCGGAGCCACCGGCGCGGAGAACGTCGGGGCGATCACCGAAGCCGACGAGGTACAGGCCGAGGCGACGCTCAAGGCCGTGACCATCGTGCTCACCACCCTGCCGATCCTCCTGGTCTATCCCTTCATCCAACGGTACTTCGTCCGGGGCATCATGCTCGGCGCGGTCAAGGGCTGACCAGAAGCAAGCATCCCCACCACCGAGTTGAAAGGATTTCGCCATGTTCCGCAGATCGTGGCGTCACGCGGCGGCGGCTGCCGCCGTGCTGCTGGCCCTGGGCAGCGTCACCGCCTGTGGCGACGACTCCTCCGACAGCGAGGACCTGTCGGAGAACCGGGCCGGCGCGATGGAGAACTACTCCGTCGGGACCCAGTTCAAGGCCACCGAGCCGCTCTCTTTCTCCGTCCTCTACAACAACCACCCGAACTATCCGCTCAAGGAGGACTGGCTGTTCTGGACGGAGTTGCAGTCCCGGACGAACGTCAGCCTCGACAAGGTCTCCGTGCCGCTGAGCGACTACAACCAGAAGCGCAGCCTGCTCATCGGTGCCGGTGACGCTCCGCTGCTCATCCCCAAGACCTATCCGCCGGACGTGCACGCGTACGTCTCCTCTGGGGCGATCCTGCCGGTCAGCGACTACCTCGATCTGATGCCGAACTTCAAGGACAAGATCGAGAAGTGGAATCTCAAGGCTGAGATGGACACGCTGCGCCAGCAGGACGGCAAGTTCTACCTGCTGCCCGGGCTGCACGAGAAGCCCTGGCACGAATACTCCCTGGCGGTCCGCACCGACATCCTCGAAGAGCTGAAGCTCGAAATCCCGAAGACCTGGGACGACGTCTACACCATGCTCAAGGCGATGAAGGCGGCGTACCCGGACGTCTACCCGTTCTCCGACCGGTTCAGCCAGCCCAACCCCGCCGGCAACCTGCTCAACCTGCTGGCCGTGTCGCACGGCCTGGCGGGAGCGGGTTGGAACTTCCAGCACGTCAGCTGGAACGAGCAGGCGCAGCAGTTCGAGTACACCGGCGCCACCGAGCACTACCGGCACATGCTCGAGTACCTCAACAAGCTGGTGAAGGAGAAGCTGCTCGACCCGGAGAGCTTCACCCAGACCGACGACCTGGCCCGGCAGAAGCTCGCCAACGGCAAGTCCTTCGTGATCAGCAGCAACGCGCAGACGTTGGTCAACGACTACCGGCCGGACCTGGCGGCGACCAACCCGAAGGCGAAGATCACCAAGATCCCGTTGCCGGTCGGACCGGCCGGCGAGATCAACCCGGCCAGCCGGCTCGAGAACGGCATGATGATCTCTTCGAAGGCGCGCGACAGCAAGAACTTCGTGGCCATGATGCAGTTCGTCGACTGGCTCTGGTATTCCGACGAGGGCCAACACTTCGCCAAGTGGGGCGTTGAAGGCACCACCTTCGTCAAGGACGCCGCCGGCAAGACCACCCTCGCTCCGGACGTCGACATGATCGGCCTCAACCCCGATGCGCCCAAGCACCTGCAGAAGGACTTCGGCTTCGGCAACGGAGTGTTCTCCTACGGCGGCAAGCCCGAGCTGGTGCAGGGCTTCTTCTCCCCCGAGGAGCAGGAGTTCCAGCAGGTGATGAACGCCCGGGCGCCGAAGTCGCCGCCGCCGCCCTACCCGCTCACCGACGAGGAGCGGGAGCAGGTGTCGCTCTGGGAGACCCCGCTGAAGGACCACGTCTACCAGGCGACGCTCCAGTTCATCCTCGGACAGCGTGACTTCGCCCAGTGGGACGCGTACGTGGCCGAGCTGAAGAGCAAGAACATGGACGCCTACCTGGAGATGGTCAACAAGGCGCACAAGCGCTTTCAGGAGAACAACTAGGTGACGTGTCCGGTCCGGTCGAGGTCGGCGCGACCGGACCGGACACCCTCCACCACACCCCGAGCACGAGGACGACGATGCGCATCACCGTTGCCGAGCAACCCGTCGGCCGTCTGAACGACGCGTGGCGACTCGCTGTCGGCACCGGCCGGTTCGACCTGGCCCTGCGGCGCGACTATCAGGACTCGTTGGCGCTGGTCCAACGCGAGATCGGCTTCCGGCACATTCGCGGGCACGGCCTGCTCAGCGACGGCGTCGGCGTACACCGTCCGTACGAGTACCAGGGTCGACGCCACGTCCGGCACGCCTTCGGCTATGTCGACCAGGTCATCGACGCGTACCTGGAGCTGGGCATCCGGCCGTTCGTGGAACTGGGCTTCATGCCCTCCGGGTTGGCCAGCGCAGACCAGACGGTCTTCTGGTGGCAGGGCAACGTCACCCCGCCCCGGTCGCACAACGAGTGGGCCGATCTGGTCCGGGCCACCGTCGCTCACCTCGTCGACCGGTACGGTATCGACGAGGTGCGTGGCTGGCCGATCGAGGTGTGGAACGAGCCCGACCTGAAAGACTTCTGGCAAGACGCGGACGCCGACGCCTACCACCGGCTCTACGAGGTGAGCGCGCACGCGGTGAAGGACGTCGACGCCGGCCTGCAGGTCGGTGGCCCAGCGCTCTCCCCCGGCGCCGACGACACCTGGCTGCCCCGGTTCGCCGAGTTCGTCACCGACCGCAAGGTGCCGATCGACTTCGTCAGCCGGCACGCCTACACCTCCGGCCCGGCCCAACACGTGCCGTTCGGCGTACACCAGGACCTGGCACCGGCACAGCGGTTGCTGGAGCAGTTCGCCAGTCCTCGACGATTGCTCGCCGGCACCGCGTTGGCCGAACTGCCGGTGTACATCACCGAGTTCAACAGCTCGTACCGGCCGGACAACCCCATCCACGACACCGCCTTCCACGCCGCCTACCTCGCCCCGGTGCTCGCTGCCGGCGGCGACGTGGTCGACTCCTTCGCGTACTGGACGTTCAGCGACGTGTTCGAGGAGGTGGGTGTCCCGACCGCGCTGTTCCACGGCGGGTTCGGCCTGCTCACCCACCGGCAGATCCGCAAACCCACATTCCACCTGTACGCCTTCATGAACCGGCTGGGCGGACAGATCCTGGCCCGCGGTGCGGACCACCTGGTCACCCGCGACGACACCGGCCGCATCGCCGTGCTCGCCTGGGCGCCCGTTGATGTCACCGGCCGCGAGCCGGTGGACAACCACACCGTACGCCTGTCGCTGCCGATCGCCGACGGCACCGCTCGCAGCGCGTTCCTGCTGCGCTCCTCGGTCAGCGACGAGGCCGGCAACGCCTGGCGGGCCTGGTGCGAGTTGGGTCGGCCGCCCTCCCCCACCGCCCGTCAACTGGACGTCCTGCGGCAGGCAGCCGAACCGGCCCGGCGTCACGCCTCGCTGCCGGTGGCCGCCGGCCGCGTCGAGCTGGATCTGCACCTGACCCGGCACGAGGTGACCCTGGCCGAGGTGAGCGCGGTGACCGACGAAACTCCACCCTGGTGGGACGAGCGTCGACTGCTGGGCCGGGAGCCGTCGTGAGCACCGCCGCCCGTCGGGAGTTCGGTGCCGGCCCGCTGTCCCGGGGCGCGGCGCTGATCTACACGCTGCTCGTCGTGGAGTTGCTGCTGCTGGTCTGCGCGGCCCCCGGCCTGGTGGCGCTCTTCGCGCTGGAGCGGCACGTGAGCAACCTGCCGCTGGTCGCCGTCTGCGCGGTGCCACTCGGTCCGGCCTTCTCCGCCGCGCTGTACGCCCTGCACCGGCAACGCCTCGACCTGACCGAGCTGCACCCGTGGCGGCTGTTCTGGCGCGGCTACCGCGCCAACCTGAC
The DNA here is from genome assembly GCF_016863535.1 of Micromonospora lutea. Lineage (GTDB taxonomy): Bacteria > Actinomycetota > Actinomycetes > Mycobacteriales > Micromonosporaceae > Micromonospora > Micromonospora lutea. The sequence continues at coordinate 101,164 of NZ_BOPB01000030.1, read as the reverse complement.
CGGTTCGCTGCTGGTCTGGGTGCCGACGCTGCTGTGGCTGACCGTCATCGCGGTGAACCTGGTCAATCTGCCCGCGGCGGGGGTGCCCGGATGGTTTGCGATACCGCTGGTGCTGGTCGGTGCCGGGGTCTGCCTGGTCGGGGTCAACGCGCTGGTGATCACGTCGTTGTTCACGTTCCGGCTACGTGACGTGTTCCGACTGGCCGGGTACTTCGTGCTGCGTACCCCGGTGGTCGCCGTCGGCACCACGTTGTTGCTGGCGGCGGCGACGGCGCTGACCGTGGTCGCCTCGGAGGCCGCGCTCGCCGCCCTCGGCTCGGTGCTGGCGCTGGCGCTGGTCCGTGGTGGCGCTCCGATGATCGACGTCATCAGCGAGGAGTTCGTCCGGTGAGCCCGAGGACCCGGTCGAGCAGCGGAGCATCATCGGGCTGAATGACCGACGGCCCGAACAGGCCGGGGGTGCCGTCGCTGCTGGCCTGTTGAGACACCAGGCGGTGGACCGTGTCGAGGGTCTGGTCATCGATGTCGTACGGCTGCCCGGTCGCACGGGCAAGATCCCAGCCGTGGACGACCAGTTCGTTGAGCGCGACGACGCCCATGACCTCGGCCGGCAGGACCACCCCGCCGACCACGGTCTCGCCCGTCCAGGCAGCCGGCTCGCGCCAGGCGACGACCAACTCGTCGAGCCGCACCGGCAGCCGGCTGCGCCACTGCGGGTCGAGCCGGTCGACCGACGGGTCACCCGGACCGTCAGGCGCAGGATCCGGTCCCTTCTCGGCGGCCGTCCGGAACGCGAGCGTCAGCCCCATGAGGTGGTCGAGCAGGTCGCCGACCACCCAGCTCTGGCACGGAGTGGGCGCGGTGAGCCGGTCGTCGGTCGCCCCCGGCAGCAGCCCCTTCAGCGCTCGGGCTGCGGGCTCGAAGTCCGGGCTGCCGTTATTGTGGATCATCTCAGCTCCTTCGTCGCGAACGTTTCCGCACGCTACGCGCCGGGACCGACAAACGATCCGTGACGACGGCCGGTCATCAGGTGCCAGGAGCGGCGTCGCGCCACCGGGTCGGGGTGACCCCATGTTCGGCCCGGAAGCGTTTGATGAAGTAGCTGACGTCGGGGTAGCCGACGCGGCGGCTGATCGCCGCCACGGTCAGGTCCGTGTCGATGAGCAGCAGGCGGGCCTGCTGCATGCGGCGCTGCCCGATCCACTGCTGCACGGTCCGGCCGGTCCGGCGGCGGACCACAGTGGTGAGATGCCCGGCGGTGAGCGCCAGTTCGGCAGCGACATCGGCGAGTGAGATGGGCTCCTGGTAGCGCCGCTCGATGACGTCGAAGACCGCCGCGAGCAGCGGCTCCTCCGCCGAGCGCAGCTGATCGGCGACGCCGGTCGGCAACCGGGCCGCGGCCACCAGCAACAGGGTCAGGTGGGCGAGCGCGGCCTCTCGGTGACCGTCGTGCCGGGCGCGCAACTCGGCATCCAGGGTGGCGAAGCGCTGCACCCAGGCCACCCGGTCGGACGGTGGGACGCATAGCCGCTGTGCCCGGTGGATGCCGTGGGCGAACGGGAGAAGCAACGGGTGCGACCGCCACGACGAGTAGGCCCCCGGCTTACCGGGCCGCACCACGTCGGTCGGGAACCACACCGCCCACCCGTCGGTGACGGTCGTCTCGATCGGGTCGAGGAAGGAGACGACCTGCCCCGGTGCGATGACGAACAGGTCCCCGTCGGTCACCGACCACCTGCGGTTGTCGATCACGAACCTGCCGTCGGCCCGGTGCGCGTAGAAGAGCACCAGGAAGTCGTGGGCGTGAGCGCCGCTGGCGACCGGGTCCACGGTGGGTCTGCCCTGGGGGACACGGGCCACGGCGACGGGGGCGACGCCGGCCAACCAGTCGAACCCGATGACCGGCACGCCCTGCCCGGTCACTCCGACGGCCCGGGACCCGGCAACCGAACTTCGTCGCATCCGGTCCACAGTTACGCCATTGCCCACGATGTCGCGCTCCATGACGCTGAGAGTACGACCGAACTTCATCTGATATCGGAGCGTCTCATGACCGGACAGCCCCACCCCACCGACGCACAGCAGTACCTGCCCGGCATGGGCAAGCACTGGCTGCTGCCGCTCTACGATCCGTTCTCCCGTCTCGCGGGAATCGGGCGTATCCACGGGCACCTGATGGACCGGGCGAACCTCCGGTCCGGCCAGCGGATCCTGGAGATCGGCTGCGGTACCGGCAACCTCCTGACCGCGCTCGGGCGCCGCCTCCGGGACATCGACGCGCTGGGCATCGACCCGGACCCGGCCGCGCTGCGCCGCGCCCGCCGCAAGGCGACCCGGCGCGGACTGCCGATCCGCTACGAGCAGGCGTTCGCCGGAGCGTTACCGCTGCCCGACGGCAGCGTCGACCGGGTGCTGTCCGCGTTCATGCTGCACCACCTGGACGACGACGAACGTACCCGGGCGCTGCGCGAGGTCAGGCGGGTCCTGCGTCACGGCGGCGAGCTGCACGTGCTCGACATCGACGGAACGCCGTCCGGGCGAGGCGGGGGGATGGCGCACCGCAACGCCCGGGTGGCCGCCAGCCTCCCCGAGCGGGTGCTGGCCGCACTTGTCGACGCCGGCCTGCGCGGCGTCGCGAGGAACGGCGGGGGCAAGGCGTGGTTCGGCCGCTTCGCCTTCTACCGCGCGGAGGCACCCTGAGGCGGACAACGCCGGCTGGCGAAGCGCCGCCGCCGCACCCCGGCGTCGCCGACGGTCGGTGCGCTCGGCTCAGTGCAGCGGGCGGCCGTGCGCGTCGGGCACCCCGGACTTGCGGTGGAAGTAGGCGTTGACCTGGTCGCGCCATTCTCGCGCGCAACGCAGCTGCTCGTCGAGCCGCTCGGTCACCCGGGCGTGCACCGCCGCGTCCACCAGCCCGACCAGCGACGTCCAGCGCAGACGGGTCGATTCCACTTCGGCCACCCCGTCGAAATGGGTGTCGTAGATGTGCTGGATGACGGTGCGACCGCTGTGCAGCACGTGCTCGTACGGCACGTGATGGAAGAAGAGCAGCAGCTCGTCGGGGCAGGTGTCCGGAGATTCGTACACCCGCGACCACGGCCGCGGATACTGCCCGGTGAAGCCGGTGCCGGTGGCCTGGGTGCGGTCCACGCCCACGCCGTCGCGATCGGCGAAATGGTACGTGCCCCACGAGGTGTACTCGTACCCGTCGACGTCCGGGCCGTAGTGGTGCCCAGGCCGCACCATGAATCCGACGCCCAGCGGCGCGGTGTACCGCTCGTAGGTGCGCCACGAGTCGTCCATGATCTCGTGCAGGGTGCGGCGGAGCAGTTCCGGGTCGGCGCTGGTGTCCGGGTGGAAGGTCAGCTCGATCCACTCGTCGAGCACCTCCGCCGGTCGCAGCCGTGGATCCCAGGCGAGCCGGCCGAACGCGTACAGGTTGGCCTGGGCCAGCGGATGCCCGGTCCAGAACGGGTCGTCGCCCACATTGGAGACGGCGACCAGGCCACCGCCGTCGGCGGCCACGTCGGAGACGGTACGCCCGTCGTCGCCCCATCCGAACCGCAGCGCCTCGCTCCAGTAGGGAGCCAGATAACACACATGCCGCTGCTGGCCGGTGTACTCCTGCGTCACCTGGAACTCCACCGCCAGCCGGGTGCCGGGCATCGCCGTGATCACCGGGGTGACGGGTTCCCGGGTCTGAAAATCCATCGGGCCGTGCTTGACCTGCACGATCACGTTGTCGCGGAAACGGCCGTCGAGCGGGGCGAAGTGGTCGAACGCGGCGCGGGCACGGTCGATCGAGCGGTCGCGCCAGTCCTGCCGGTGGTTGTAGACGAAGGCCCGCCAGTGCACCACGCCGCCGTGGGATGCCAGCACCTCGGCGAGCAGGTTCGCTCCGTCGGCGTGGTCGCGGCCATAACTGAACGGGCCCGGTTGTCCCTCCGAGTCGGCCTTGACCACGTAGCCGCCGAAGTCAGGGATGCGGGCGTACACCGCACGGGTGGTCTCGGCCCACCAGGCCCGCACCGCGTCGTCGAGCGGGTCCGCGGTGGGCAGCGCGGCCAGGACGATGGGCGCGGCGAAGGTGACCGACAGGTGCACCCGGATGCCGTACGGGCGAAGCTCATCGGCGATCTGCGCGACGTCGTCGAGCCGATCGGTGAGCAGTCGCGCTTCGGTGGCGTGGACGTTGACGTTGTTCACCGCCACCGCGTTCACCCCGCACGCTGCCAGCAGTCGCGCGTACGCACGCACCCGGTCACGGTCACTCCGGGGACGGCCGTCACGCCAGAAGATCGACCCACCGGCATAGCCGCGTTCGACCTGACCCAGCACCGGGTGCACGTCGACGTTGTCCCAGTGGTCGAGCATCCGGCGACGCATCGCGGGACGGTATCGCTGTACCGCGTGCGGTGCGCCGAAGGCCGATTCACCGAGCCGGGTCAGGTGGAACAGCCCGTAGAGCAGCCCGGCCGGCTGGTCGGCGAGCACCACCGTGACGTTGCCGTGGCGGGCCACCGCGTAGCCTTCCTCGCCGAGTGGCCCGTCATCGGCTGCGTGCAATTCGGCCAGGGCGGCGTCGAGTTCGGCTGGGCCACCGTCGCCGACGGCCGTAACCAGGGCGAGCACGAGGCTCGGCGACGGCCCCTCGACCTCCCGCCGGACACTGCCACCATGCTCGGCACAGGCCCGCTCGACCTCGACGACGACCGTGTCGACGAGCCGTCCGGTACCGCGTACCAGGCAGTGCCGGGAGCCGATCGCGCGGAACGCCTCGAGCGGCAACCAGGCGGGGTGGACGTCGGTTGGAGCGGGGCGGGTCATTGGACAGATCGTATAGAGCCCACCAAAGGCGTCAAGAACTTCCGGAAGTGGGTGCACCGGGCACCGCGATCGACGAGACCATCGCACCGATGGCTGGTCGCTCGCTTAGAGCCGTACCGGTCAGGCTGGTTCGACAGGCAGCCACAACTCGCAGGTGGCGGTGCTGAAGTCGGCTGTGCGCTCAAGGATCGCGACGATCGCCGGACCGGGCCGCAGCCGCCACGGGTTGGACGGAAACCACTCGGTGGCGGTCGCGGCCCAGGCCTGTTGCAGGGCCTGCGGATGGGGTCCGGCGGAGCGGAAGACCGCCCACGTTCCGGCCGGCGACTCGATGCTGTCGAGGTCGTCCGGGACCGTGGTGTCGAAAGTGACGGCGACCCCGTGCAGGTAGGTCAGCTCGGTGCCCTCACCGGCGTCGGGATCGGCGTCGTCGGTGATCTGGAGCAGGCCCTTCGGCTCGGTGCCGCTGAGATCCTTCAGCCGTTGGTGCGCCTCGGCCGGCAACGCGGCGATGTGCCGCTCGATGTGCGGATTGACGCCCTGGTGGATGAGCGGAACCCGGGTGGCGTGCCCGATGAGCCGCAACGCGGGACGCTCGACGATGCGGGTGTCCACGGGGGTGCTCCCTTCGACGGTCAGGCGGAACCTGAGCTGTGGTTGGGTACGAAGGGGGCCTCCGTCGCGGCGAACGTCACCGGGACCGACGCCGTGGACGGCCCGGAACGCACGTCCGAACGCCTCGGTGGAGCCGTACCCGTACCGGACCGCGATGCTGAGTAGGTCGTCCTCACTCCGGACGACGTCGGCGGCGGCGACGGTCATGCGCCGCCGGCGCACGTACTCCGACAGCGGCATGCCGGCCAGCGACGAGAACATCCGCCGCAGGTGGTACTCGGTGGTGCCGAGCGCCCGGGCCGATGCCCCGACGTCGAGTTCCTCGGTGAGGTGCTCCTCCACGAGATCGACGAGCCGGTTGAGTGCCGAGATCATCAGGCCTCCTTCCCGACGTCGAGCCTGGCCCGCGCGACCCGGTGCGCGCCCGATCTTCCTGGCCCGATCCGATCATGCGGGAGCAGGCGGTGGCAGGCGGGACACGCTCGTTTGGGACACCGGTGGGCGGGTAGACGCCGGATCCACGGCGAGAGGGGTACGGCGAGGTGGACGACGACCAGTTCATCGAATCCGTGGCAGAGCGCACCGGGTCCTCGGCCGAGCAGGCGACCGCGCTCGCGCGAGCCACGCTGACCACCCTGGCGGAGCGGATCGACGGTGGCGAGGCGCGCGATCTCGCCGGTCATCTGCCGGAGGGCCTGCGGGCGTACGCGTTCGGCCCGCACGAGGACGCCGAACGCTTCGGCCTCGACGTGTTCGTGCAGCGGGTCGGTGGACGGGCGGACGTCGACCCCGAACTGGCGGCAGCCGGCATCCGGGCGGTCCTCGACACCCTTCGCGAGGCGGTCGGAGCCGGCCAGTACGACGACGTCATCGCGTTCCTGCCCGCGGAGTTCTGGCAGATCGCAAATCCGGTCCCGCAGTACGACGTGCAGCGCGAGCGGGGCTGAACGCGCCACCGGAGATCACCGGAGCAGGGCGCCCCTGGTCACCGGCTCCAGGTACACCGGAAGGTGGTCGCCGGCCTGGGCGACAAACATCGCCACTTCGTACGCCATGTCGCCGACCTCCGCCTCGCCGTCGATACCGACGGCGAGGACGGCACCGTTGCCGGTGGTCGCGTGGAACAGGAACGCCCGGGACATCTGTACCACCACCTGGTGCAGTTCACCCTTTCCGCAGACCCGCGCGGCGGCCAGGCCCAGCGCCTGGAGTCCACAGACCATGCTGGACAGTCCGCTGGCGAGCTCGTCGTCGATGCCCCGGGAGGCACCCAACAGGAGCCCGTCCGGGGAGAGCACCACCGCGAACTGAGCCCCCGGCACACGGTCGACGATGTCGTCGAGCGCGCGACCGAGGTTGTCGGCGGTGGCCACCGCAGAAGTCATGGCAGGTCCTCTCGTTGGGCGGAACCGGTGATGCGGGCCGGTTCCGGCTCAGTCCGCGGCCCGACGGGGCCAGGGCTGGCCGTTCGTGGTGTGCGACGGGTCGGCCAGAATGGTACGAAGCAGGGCCAACAGGTCGGTACGGTTGGCGCAGTCGAGCCTCGCTCGCATCCGGGCGACGTGATGCTCCACAGTCTTGGCGGAGATGAACAAACGGTCTCCGATCTCCCGGTAGGTGAGACCGGCGACGACCAGTTCGGCCACCTCCCGCTCCCGCTCGCTGAGCCGGTGCGACACGCTTCCGGCTGCCGACCTGCGATCCTCGGCGGCGGACCGGCCCTGGAGTGCCCGCGCACAGTCCAGCAGTGTTGTCATCGCCCGCCGGTCGGCGGTGCGGATGGCGGCCTGCCCGGCCAGGCGGGCGCCGTCCCAGCAGAGGCCGGTGTCGTGCAGGCCCCGAGCGGCGGCCTCGACCCGAACCGGGTCGACGGTGCCGCGCAGCACCTCCAGCCAGCACTCGGCCGCGGCTGCCACCACGGCGGCGTACCGACTGTGGTCGGCGGCGGCGACCAGGGCGCTGACGTGCTCGTCGGCGGCGGCCGGGGTGTCGGAGAGGATCGCCGCGTGCAGTCCGCTCCAGTGCAGCGGCGTACCCCACAGCGGCGGATCGTCCAGGCGGCCGAGCAGCTCGTGCGCGGCCCGCAGATAGGGCGTGAGCCGGCCCAGGTCACCGAGCCGGGCACCGGCGATGGCCAGTTCACCCAGCGGCAACAGCGTGAACAGGTCGACCGGGTGGCGGACCACCGCCTCCAGCGCGGACACCCAGCCGCGTTGCAAGGCGGCGAGGTCGCTGGTGCGCCGGGCGATACCCATGGTCAGCCCGGCGGCGAAGAGCCGGTCACGGGACTCCAGCCCGACGTCGACGGTCGCCTCGGTGAGCTGCTCGCCGGCCGCGGCGATCCGCCCTCGCGTCATCAGGATCCAGGCTCGCAGCAGTCGGTGCCGGCCGGTCAGCAGCCGCCCACCGATACCGCTGGCCAGGGCCCGGTCGAGGACCCGCTCGGCGATGTCCAGCTCGCCGCAGTGCACGGCGGTCAACGCCGCCAGCGCGGCGGGACTGTCCGGCAGCAACACCGCCCGACCGTCGGGCTCCAACAGGGCCGCCGCCTGCACGAGGGTGGACAGGGCAGCCGACGGTGTGCCCTGGATGCTCTCGCGTACCCCGTCGGCCATCAGCCGGGCGGCACCGGCTGGCAAGGTCGGTGGGCTCTCCTGAGCGGGTTCGGGATGGTCGATCGCCCGGCCGGTGGCGAGCGCGCCGACCGTGGCGAAGGCGTGGGCGGTCGCCCCGCCGGACCACCGGTACAGCTCCACGCTGCGGTCGGTCTGTCCGCGATGGGCCAGGGCGGTGGCGGCGACGAGGGCGGCCTGCGCCCGGACCGGCGGCGTCGCGGTGGTGAGCAACCGGTCGGCCAGCCGCAGTGCCAGGTCGAGGTCACCGGCGAGGGCGGCGGCGACCGCCTGCCGGCCACCGGTGGGTCGGCCGGCAGCGGCCGCCGCAGCGAACAACCGGGCCGCCAGACCCGGTTCGTCGCCGAGGGCCTCCTCGGCCGCCGCCTCCAGGGTGGCCGCCGGGCAGTCACCGGCCACACCGGCCGCCAGCAGCGAGCGCACCAGCGGCAACACCGGTGCGCCCCGGCTGAGTGCCAGGTCGCTGAGCAGGTGCCAGACGGCGGTGCGGTCGGCGGCCGGGCTCAGTGCGGTCACCGCCCGCCCGACCAGCGGGGTGGGTCGGCCGTCGACGCCGAGCAGACCGGTCGCCCGGGCTTCGGCGACGAGGTCGTCGATCTCCGCCGGCTCCCGGTTCAGCAGCGGGCGCAGCGCCTCGACGGACAGCGGGACGTCCGCGGCCAAGGCGATCAGCAGCCGTCGTACGTCGGTGGTCAGATGCTCCAGGTCGGGACCGAGGTGCAGGACCACCTGGCGGGGCGGTTCCGTCGGTATGCCCGCGGCCGGGTCGTGTTCGCGCAGTCCGTCGACCAACCAGCCGACGTGGCGAGGCACTCCCCCGGTCTGGGTGTGCACGAAGTCGACCAGCTCCGGACGGCGGCCGAGACGCGGCACGGCCGCGAGATACGCCGCGGTGCGGGCCCGGGTGAACGGGGTGAGCAGAAGTTGACGCCCGTCGCGGCGCAGCGTGTCGATCAGCTCGACCAGGGCTGCCGGTCGCGGCCACGGTCGGTAGCTGATCGCGATGCGGTGCCGGCGGTCGGTGACCAGCCGCCGCAGCGTCCGCAGCCGGGCCGCATCGAGCAGGTGCGCGTCGTCGACCAGCAGCACCGTGTTTGGGTCGTACGCGTCGTCGGCCGCCGGCACCTCGGTGTGCACGGTGACGCCGGCCCGGGCGTACCGGCCGGCCAGTTCCTGCAGGTAGGTGGTGCGGCCGTGGCCGCCCGGTCCGGTCACGCCGAGTGCCAGCGGCGCGGCCGGTGCCGTGGTGATCGCGTCGAGCAGGTCGGTCGGTTCGGCGTCGAGGACCAGTGGGCTTTCCGCCACGGTGCTCGTCATCATGGCGGTCATCCTTCGTGCCCCCGACTGCGCACCAGCTTCCGGCGGGCTCGTTTTGGCAGGTCGAGGGGTGGGTAGCGGACCGGCGGACGGGGCGGCGGCTCGTCGCCGTGGGTCAGGTCGTCGGTCGGTCCCAGGGGTGGGCCGGCGGTGCGCGCCATCGGCCCGTGGGACGTGGTTGCCACGGCCGCCGGGAACTCGGCGGTCGTGGGTGGACCGGCGGGCGAGGGTGGCCCGGCCGGCAGCGGTCGTGGGGAGAGGATCCGGGTGCCGGCGGCTGCCGCGCCGGCGGCGGCGGTGTGCTGCGGGTCGGGCGCGGTCTCGACCGGAAATCCGGCCGTGGCGATCAACTCGGCGACCAGTGGGACCCGGCTGGCGCCGCCGGCCAGCAGCACCCCGTCGAGCTGCGCCGGTGCGAGGTTCGCGCCGCGGACGGCCTGCGCCAGCAACGCCACAGTGGTCTGCACGGCGGGCCGGATCAGCTCCTCGAACTCCAACCTGGTGACCGGTACCCGGACCGGACCGATCGGCAACGACAGCGCCACATCCGTCTGCGACTCGACGGTCAGGTCCCGCTTGGCCCGCTCACACTCGGCGGGCAACCGACACAGGGCGGTGCGGGCACCGGGGCCTGCGGCGGTCAACTCCCGGACGAGTACGGTTCGCACGTGTGCGGCGAGCGCTGCGTCGAAGTCGGCGCCGCCCAGCCGGGCGAGCGTCCGGGGGACGCCGACGGTCTCGTACCGGTCCCGGGAGTTGCGTCGGACCAGCGCGGCCTCGAAGGTGTCACCGCCGAGTGCGTACACGGCGGCCACCTCACCGGCGAAGCCCCGGGCGGCGTATCCCTCCGCCACGGTGACCGTGCGGGGCAGCAGCGTCACCTCCTTCAGGCCGTAGTCCCACAGGGCGCTGTGCAGCAGGTCGCGACGGTACCGTCCCCAGGAGGCGGGGTGGCTGAGCACGACCATCTCGGCCGGCCCGCCCCGGGCGCCGTGAACCTGATCGACCACGTGCGCGGCGAGCAACGCGACAAGTGTCTCCGGCCGGTACCGTTCGCCGGCGAGCAGCAGGGGCACGTTGTCGCCGACCCGGCTCAGCACCCCACGGGCGGTCCGTTCCGACTCCTCGCTCTCGCCGAGGGTGAACGTGCCGTCGGTGGCCAACAGCAGCGCCGACGGGAGCGGGCCCGGGCCCGGGTGCAGAGCGACCGGCTCGGGTTGGGCCCACCGTCCGTCACGGTGGTGGGCGACCGCGGCGACGGTGCTGGTGTTGCCGATGTCGATCCCGAGCACGTAGGCCATCTGCTTTCTTCCTTGACCGTGTCGGCCGTGGGGGTGGGCCGGACAGACCCGCCGACGGCGGGTCGCCCCGGGGGACCCCGTGGGCTCCTACGTTCGTACCAGAGATCACTCCGGCAACAGGAGCCCCAACTTCGGCGAGCGCCCATCCCCCACTCCCCCTAACGTACGAGAGCCCGAATGCCCCTAATCGAGCGGGTCGGATTGCGGGATCGTCCCCGATGCCCGGTGCGGCACGCCGCCCGTAGCGTCGTCGGCGATCACCGGTCGTTGCCGTTTCGCCGAGGAGAACCCCCAACCATGGACCAGACCCTGCACGATTTCGTGCTCAACCTGCTGACCGATGCGGACGCCCGGTCGGCGTTCGATCTCGACCCGGAGGGCGCGCTGCGCGCCGCCGGCCTCGGTGACATCACGGCCGCCGACGTACAGGACGTGGTGCCGCTGGTGGTGGACTACGCCCCGGTGCAGGGACTCGCGCCGGTCGCCCCGGTCACCGGGCAGCTCGGTCTCGACCCGCTGGTCGGCGACGCCACCGACGCGATCAGCCAGTTGCAGCACGTGGCGCAGCAGATCACCGTCGGCAGCTCGCACTCCGGCGTGGACGTCAAGGCCGGAGTGCTCGGCACGATCGCGGTCGACCCGTCGTCGGTGACCGCGAGCGCGAGCGTCTTTCCCGGAGTCGGTGTCGGCGTGACCCCCACCGGGGTGGGGGCGGACCTGTCCGGCGTGCACGACGTGGCCGACACCCTCGACGCGGATGTCGTGGCCCCGGTCGACCGCGTCACGGAGCCGGCGCTCGGTGACGTCACCGGTGCGGTGGGTGACCCGGTCTCCGCAGTGAACGGCGCCGGTTCCGGGCTGCTGGACACCCCGTCCGGACTGCTGCCCGGGGCCACCAGTCAGGTCGGCGATCTGGTCGGTTCGCTCGGCGTCGACGACACCCTGGGTGGGCTCGGCCTCACCGGTGAGACCGGTGGCGTGGTGCCGCCGCTCGACCTGGATTCCACTGTGGGTGGTGTGACCGGGCAGGTCGGGGGCTTGTTGGACGGTGTCACCGGCACCGTCACCGGCGGCGCGACGGGGGTGCTGGGTGGCGGGGTCAGCGGTTCGGTGAGCGGGGACACGGCACCTCACGGCGAGGCGGCCGCCTCTACCGGCGGGGTGCTGGGCCTCACCGACGGTCTGCTCTGACACCGCTGGCGGGTGGGGCCGGTACCGGACGGTACCGACCCCACCCGCCTCTTCGCTCTTGATAATTAACCCGAAATCCGCACACTTGGTGCGGTGATGGCGGGAATCTGGCTCGACGCGCTCGACAACATCGCCCGCACGTGCCAGGAACACGGTCGCGGTGACCTGCTTCAGGCGGTCCGCCTCAAGCGCGCCCACCTGCTCGATCCAACCTTGACCGTGCTGGTCGTCGGCGAGCCGAACCAGGGCAAGAGTCAGCTGGTCAACGCGATCGTCAACGCGCCGGTCTGCCCGGTTGGCGACGGCACCACCACCGTCCTGCCGACGGTGCTGCGGCACGCCGAGGTCGCCTCGGCGACGGTGGTGCAGCCGCCGCCGGGAACACCGCCCACCGTGGATCCACCGGCGGCGCGACGAACGCCGGTGCCGACCGACCAGATCGCCGCCGGCGTCGGTGGCAGCGCCGGCCGACTGCCCGGCGGCGGCCCGGCGTACATCGAGATTGGTCTGCCCCGGGCGCTGCTCGGCGCCGGTGTGGTGCTGGTCGACATGCCCGGCGACGGTGATGTCACCACCGCCGGCGCCGGCACCCCGGTCGCCGCCCTGGCCCGCGCGGACACGGTGCTGCTGGTCACCGACTCCACCCGGGACCTGTCGGTCAACGAGCTGAACATGCTGCTGCGTCTCACCCGGTCCCACTCCAATGTGGCCGTGGTGCAGACCAAGACGGACCTGGTGCCCGATTGGCAGACCGTGGCCGATCGCAATCGGCGGCACCTGGCCGACGCCGGGCTGCCGGTGCCGTTGATCCCCGTGTCCGCCGCGCTGCGGTTGCACGCCGCCGCCACCGACGACCACGCGCTCAACGCGGAGTCCGGCTTCCCGGCGCTGATCACCCTGCTCCGCCGGCACCTGGCCGCCAAACCCGACACTCTGGCCCGGGCCGCGGTGGTGCTGACCGCGCGGACCGTGGTGGAACAACTCGCCGCGCCGCTGCGCGCGGAACTGACCAGCCAGCGCTCGACGGAGCAGTCGGCCCCGATGGCCCGGCTGCACGCGGCGCAACGAGAGGTCGACGAGCTGCGCCGGTGCACCACCCGATGGCAGAACACCCTCACCGACGAGATGGCCGACCTGATCTCCGACATCGAGCATGACCTGCGGGACCGCACCCGGCAGATCCTGCGGATGGTCGACGAGGCGTTCGAGACCGCCGACCCGCTGGTGGCGTGGGACGACGTCGCGCGGTGGCTGGAGCGCAGCCTCGTCGAGGCAGCCGAGGCGAACCGTCGGTGGCTGGTCCAGCGGTGCGACTGGATCGCCCGCCGGGTCGCCGCGTCGTTCGCCCGGTACGGCCACGGGTCGCTGCCGCCGTGGCCGCTGACCGCGTCGGTCGAGTACGGCGCCCCGGTACCGGAGCTGGAACGCCCCAACGTCGACCGGTTCACCGTCGGCCAGAAGGTGTTCACCGGCATGAAAGGCTCCTACGGTGGGCTGTTGATGTTCGGGTTGGCGTTGACCCTGGCCGGCATGCCGATGATCAACCCGATCTCGGTGGGCGCCGGTGCGCTCTTCGGCGGCAAGAGCATCCGCGACGAGGGCAGACAGTTGCTGCGCCGCCGGCAGGCCACGGTCAAGGCGGCGGTGCAGCGGCACGTCGACGATTTCTTCATCCTGGTCAGCAAGGACAGCCGGGACGCGGCCCGCCGGGCGCAACGCGTACTACGTGACCATTTCGCCGCGCTCACCGACGACCTGCAGACCGCCATCATCGAGTCGCTGCGCACCGCCAAGGCGGCGGCCGACACCGACGCGGCAGAACGTGAGCGACGTCAGCGCGAGATCCAGCAGCGGATGATCCGGCTGGCCGAGCTCTACGAGCAGGCGCAGCAGGTCACCGCCGCCCGCCCGGCGCCGCTGGCGCCACTGGCATGACCAGTTCACGGCTGGACGCCGAGGTCCGGGACCTGCTGCACCGCGCCCGGCACGGCTATCGCGACAACCCCCGGGCCACCGAGGTGCTGCGGCACCAGGTGGCCCGCTACGACCAGCCATTGCGGGTCGCCGTCGTCGGCGGGTGGCGCAGCGGCAAGTCCACCCTGCTCAACGCCCTGATGGGTGAGGAGGTGGCCCCGGTCGACGGGAGCGCCTTCACCTGGTACGAGGACGGGCCGCAGCCGGACGCGACCGGGTACTCCCCCGGTCATCCGCCACAGCGACTGGCGGTGTCCCGCTCCGGCACCGGGATGCGGGTCGACCTCACCGGTTGGCGCGCCGGGGAACTGCGCGACATCGTGGTGCGCTGGCCGGCGCGCTCGCTGCGGCAGGTGACCCTGCTGGACACTCCGGCGGTCGGCGGGGCCGACGAGCAGGCGTCGGATCCGGTGCTGCAGCGGGTGCTGCGCGAGTCCGACGCGCTGCTGTACCTGACCCGCGACGCCCGGGGTGCCGACCTGCGCGCCCTGGAAGCCACCCGGGACGGAGTCGTCGGACAGGCCGCACCGGTCCACACCATCATGGTGCTGTCCCGGGTGGACGAATCCGGTGGTGGCCGCGTCGACGCGCTGCTCGGCGCTCGTCAGCTCGCCCGGCGATCGCTGCGGAACCCGCACGTGGACGCGCTGTGCACGACGGTCGTGCCGTGCAGCGGGCTGCTCGGCCTGGCCGGCCGGGTACTCGGCGAGGCCGAGTTCGCCGCGCTCGCGGCCCTGGCCCGGGTTCCGCGCGCCGAGCTTGAGCCGTACCTGCTCTCCGCCGAACGCTTCGCCCGTGGTGAACCACCCGCCGGGTTGGCCGCGGCCACTCGCAACGCGCTGCTGGAGCGCCTCGGTGTGGTCGGGATCCGCCTGGCGACCACCCTCGTGCGCACCGGTTGCGACAACCGGGTGGCACTGGCCGCCGAACTGGTCCGTCGCAGCGGCCTCGGTGAGCTACGCGAGTCGCTCAACCGCCTCTTCGTCGACCGGCGACACGTGCTCAAGGCCCGTTCGGCGCTGGTGGCCGTGGAGACGCTGCTGCGCGACGAGCCGGGTCCGGCCACCGGGGACCTGCTCGTCGCGCTGGAGCAGCTTCTCGCCAACGCGCACGAGTTCGCCGAGTCACGGCTGCTGGCGGCGTTGCGCGACGGCCGGCTCGGCTTCGACGCCGAATCCGCGGCCGAGGCGCGGCGGTTGGTCGGCGGCGATGGTGACGACCCGGCTGCCCGGCTCGGGATCGCCCCCGACGCGACCCTCAGCTGGCTGTGGGAGACCGCCGCCGAGGCGCGCTGGCGGTGGCGGGAACGGGCCGAGGACCCGGCACTGGCGTTGCCGCAGCGACGTGGCGCGCAGGTCGTGGCCCGCAGTTGTGAGGGCCTGCTCGCCGATCTGGCCGCGGCGCACGCCCGTTGAGGCGTACCCGGTCAGGCCGGCCGGGCAGGGCCGTGCAGGCCCACCAGGCCGGGCACGGCGGCGCGACCGAGTTGGCCTCCGGTGACCGGGTCCTGCCAGGACACCGCTGCCCGATGACCCAGGTAGAGACGGCTGCCGTCCGGGCTGAGCACGAGACCCGTGACCGGGTCGCCTGCCACCCGCTCGGCGGTGACCGTCAGACCGGCCAGGTCCACGGCCCGCACCCCGGTACCGGAACCCAGGAACAGCCGCTTGGCGGAGGCCGCCGCGTACGCCGGAGCACCGCTGGTGGCGAGGGTGGTCGTACGGCGTACGGTCAGATCCTCGGTGGAGATCTCCGCGACGGTGCCGGAACCGACGTCGGCGACGTAGAGCCGGCCGCCATCGGGGGTGATCGCCATGGCGTGGCCGTCGGCGGCACCCTCCCCGAACGGATGCGGCAGGTCCACGCAGTACGCCCACCGCTGTTCGAGGTGCAGCGTGTGTACGAAAGCGTGTACGTCGCTGCCCGGCCGACCACTGATCCGGTCCCGGGTGTGCTGGTGGTCGGGCTGGTGGGTGTACAGCGTGTAGAGCACCGTGCGGTTCGGGGCCAGCACCGCCTGCCGCCCGTCGCCGCGCATTTCCTCTTCGGCGCCCTCCGGAACCGGGGTCTTGTCACGGGTCAGCAGCGGACCGGCGACCCCGCTGGCGAGATCGACCAGGCGCACCCGGTAGTGGTCCGGCGCCGCCGGTGGCAGCCATTCCAGCACGAACAGCCCGGCGAGGTCGTGGGTGAACGCCTCCGGCACGAAGTTGCCCGGCAGCCGCAGCCGCTGCCGTACGCCACCGGCGTCAGCGACCAACACCAGCGTCTCGTCGCGCCCGGCGGGGCGGTCCCCGGTGACGCTGAGCCGTTCCGTGGTCAGCGCCAGCCGGCGGCCGTCGGCCGAGACGGTCTGCGGCACCCACCGGCCCGGCAGCCGCACCCGCTCGGTGGCGTCGCCCCGACCGGCGTCGACGCGCCACAGGGCCGTGTCGGCGCCGTCCGGGGCAGCCACGTACACCAGCCGCCCGTCGGCGGTGGCCACTCCGGCACCGATCGTCTGCCGGTCGGTGCCACGCAACACGGTCAGGCCACCGTCGACCGCGACAAGCAGCGGGTCCGGCAACGGGTCGGCGACGGCCGGGGTAGCGGCCGGATCGCAGCCGGTCAGGGCGGCGGCTCCGGCGCCGGCCAGCGCGGTCAGCAGGGTACGCCGCGAAATCGTCGTGTTCGCCATCATGACCCGGTGACACCGTGGGACCGTCCCGGGTTCCCACTCGACGCGGTGGAACCTCCTCCGCCCCGGCGGTGTCAGTAGGAGTGATCCCACCGGAGGTTGCACTGGACGACGAGCAGTTCGTCACCCGCGCTCAGGCAGGTGACCTGGAGGCGTACGAATCCCTGGTCACCCGGCACACCGCGGCCGCGTACCGCACCGCGGTGCTGCTCGGCGCGGGTTCCGACGCCGAGGACGTCATCCAGGAGGCGTTCGTGAAGGGGTACCGCAAAATCGACCGCTACCGCGGCGAGTCGTCGTTCCGCTCCTGGCTGCTGGCTATCGTGGCCAACGAGACGCGCAACCTGCACCGTACCCGGGAGCGGCGCAACGGCCTGGTGCTGCGCGCCGCGCGGGTGCAGCCGGGCTCGGAGGTCGCCGAGGACGACGCCGTCGGTGCGGTCCTCGCCGGGGAGCGTCGGGCCGCGCTCGTGCGGGCCCTGCGGTCGCTGCCGTCCCGGGACCGGGAGGTGATCGTCTGCCGGTTCCTGCTGGACCTCAGTGAGGACGAGACGGTCACCACGCTGGGCTGGCCCCGGGGCACCGTGAAGTCGCGCACCTCGCGCGCGCTGGCGAAGCTGCGTGGCCTGCTCTCGGTGGAGGAGGCCAGCCGTGGATGACCTGGAGCGGGAGCTACGCGACCTGGCCACCTGGTTGGAGACCCCCGAGCCGCCGCAGGTCGCGGCGCAGGTCCGCGCCCGGCTGGCCACCACTCCGCGCACCCGCCGCGTCGCACGCCGACGGCGCTGGCGGTACGCGTTGGCTGCGGCGCTGGCCGCGCTACTGGTGGCGGTGCTGCCGCCGGGTCGGGCCGCGCTGGCCGACGCGGTGGCGGGCCTGCTGCGTTTCGCCGGCATCACCATCAGCACCTCCAGCACCGCCCCAGCCCTGACGCCGCCGACCGGCGTTCCGTCGCCGCCGCCGGCACAACGGTCCGCCGCTCTCGACGAGGCTCAGCGGCTGGTGCGTTTCCCGATCCGGACCCCCGCCGCGCTGGGTCCACCCGAACGGACACTGCTGGCCGACCCGGACGACGCCGGCAGCTACCGGGTGGCGACCTTGCTCTACCGGAGCGGCACCGTACGTCTGGACACCTTCGATGGCGGACTCGATCCGGTCTTCTTCAAGCAGGCCGGTGGGTCGGGAGCCCAATGGACGTCGGTCGGTGCGGCCGGTGCGATCTGGGTCGGCGGCCCGCACCCGGTTTCCTACCTCGACCGCGACGGGCGCGTCCGCCAGGAGAGCGCGCGACTCGCCGCCGCGACCCTGATCTGGGAGGACGCCGGGGTGACCTATCGGCTGGAGGGCGACCTGACCCTGTCCGAAGCGGTCGCGATCGCCGTCACCCTGGAATGAGTCCTCGTTGCAGTTTCCGCCTCTGGTCACCGTGCACCCGCTGCCGCTGACAAGCTCCACTGAAAAGCTGATGTAAGCGTGACCAACCGGGGTTTCCGAGATCCACCCGCGCCCCGCCGCCGCCGTTGTTCGGGTCAGGGTCGTGACCGGGACTGGACTGATTCGTCCCAATCAGCCCGGGGTAACCGACATCCTGAGGCCTACCGGGATTTTTCCGGGACCGAAGTGTGGCCGGCCGACCCGCCGGACGGCGGCGGAGCTGCCCTCAGCCGACCTACTGGACGATTCGGGCGAGAGCACGTACCAGTACTTGTTAGCGCAAACACCTTGTCACGCAGAGCCACCTCCGCAACCCGCCTGTTCCCGCCGTCGATAGGCCCGCGTCAGCAGTGCGGTCGGCCCATCCAGTCCCGCGCCACGGAAGTTTCGGAAACGTGTCTTGTTTTTTTCGGATAAGTCTGCGACCGTTTTGGCCGTCGGTGGCCGGGGTCACTCCGAGGTTGATCACGATGTGACCGCGAACCGAGCCCGGACCAGCGCCTGTCGACAGGAGACAACCCTCGGCGTCCCCTCGATGCACGTTCTGGCCGGCAGGGCCGTCCGCAGGGGAGTTTCTGGTGGGCAGACTTGGCGAGAGAGGAAGATTGATGAGGGCGAGAAAACTACTGGCTGTTTCGGTAGCGCTGGCAACCGGCGTGCTGGCGACGGCGGCCTGCGGCGGTGACGACTCGGAAGGCCGCAACAGTGACGGCTCGGTGACGATGAGCTTCTGGCACAACGCCACCACCGGCGAGGGCAAGGCCTTCTGGGAGAAGACCGTCGCCGACTTCCAGGCCGCCAACCAGAACATCAAGATCGAGATTCAGTCGATCCAAAACGAGGACCTGGACGGCAAGCTCCAGACCGCCCTCAACTCCGGCGACGCCCCCGACGTGTTCATGCAGCGCGGCGGCGGCAAGATGGCCGCGATGGTCAAGGCCGGCCAGTTGCTGGACATCACCGACTCGATCACCGATGACACCAAGAAGGTGATCTCGGAGGGCTCGTTCACCGCGCAGACGATCGACGGCAAGGTCTACGCGATGCCGGTGGCGGTGCTGCCCGGTGGCTTCTTCTACAGCAAGGACCTGTTCGCCAAGGCGGGCATCACCCAGCCCCCGGCCACCCTCGCCGAGCTCCAGTCCGCCGTGCAGAAGCTGAAGACGGCGGGCGTGCAGCCGATCGCCCTCGGCGCCAAGGACGCCTGGCCGGCCGCCTTCTACTACTACTTCTTCGCGCTGCGTGAGTGCAGCTCGGAGACGATCACCCAGGCCGGTCAGACGATGAACTTCGACGACCCCTGCTGGCTCAAGGCCGGTCAGGACGTGCAGAACTTCGCCGCGACCGAGCCC
This sequence comes from Micromonospora lutea, assembly GCF_016863535.1. Lineage (GTDB taxonomy): Bacteria > Actinomycetota > Actinomycetes > Mycobacteriales > Micromonosporaceae > Micromonospora > Micromonospora lutea. The sequence continues at coordinate 81,843 of NZ_BOPB01000030.1, read as the reverse complement.
TTCAACAACGGCTTCCTGACCACCTCGGCGCAGCAGGGCGCCGGCAGCTCCGCCGGTCTGCTCGCCAACCACAAGGCGGCCATGGAGCTGATGGGTGCCTGGAACCCGGGCGTCATCGGCGACCTCACCCCGGACAAGAAGCCGCTGCCCGACCTGGACTGGTTCCCCTTCCCGAGCATCGAGGGCGGCGCCGGTCAGCCCGGAGCCATTCTCGGTGGCGTCGACGGCTACTCCTGCTCGGCGCAGGCCCCCAAGGCCGAGTGCACCACCTTCCTGAACTACATCGCGCGCACCGACGTGCAGAAGGCCTACTACGAGGCGTTCAGCGCTCCGCCGGTGAACAGCGAGGCGCAGGCCGCGATCACCGAGCCGCACCTTAAGTCCATCCTCACCGCCTACAACCAGGCGCCGTTCGTCTCGCAGTGGCTCGACACGGTCTACGGCCAGAACGTCGGCAACGCCCTGAACACCGCCGTGGTGAACATGCTGGCCGGTAAGGGGGACCCGCAGAGCATCGTCGACGCGGTCAAGACCGCCGCCAAGAGGGCTCAGTAGTCCGACCGTCATGGCTGAAACGCAACACGAGAGCGTACGGCTCGCGCCGGACCCGGCACCGGGTCTGACGAAGGTCGGGGGTGACACGCCGGTCGTGTCGCCCCCGGCCCCGCGCCGCAGACGCAAGGGCATCGGCTGGCCGGCCCGGCTGGAAATCGCGCTGATGACAGGACCGACACTGATCGTGTTCCTGTCCTTCGTCATCCTGCCCGTGGCCATGGCCGCCTACTACGGTTTCTTCAGCTGGCAGGGTTACGGGCCGGCCGAGGACTTCGTCGGCTTCCGTAACTACCTGCTCATCCTCGAGGACAGCACCTTCCTCGCCGCCCTGCGCCACAACGGCACCATCGTGGTGTTGTCGCTGCTGCTCCAGGGGCCGGCGGCCGTCCTGCTCGCCCTGCTGCTGAACCGGCAGATCCGGGGGCAGACGCTCATCCGGGTGCTCATCTTCGTCCCCTACGTGATCTCCGAGGTGGTCGTCGGCACCGGTTGGAGCCTGATGCTGCACGGCGACGGCGTCGTCAACGCCGTCCTCGGGAAGGTCGGGCTGGGCTGGTTGCAGAGCGAATGGCTCTCCGACCCGAAGATCGCGATCTGGACGCTGATGGGCATCCTCACCTGGAAGTACATCGGCTTCGCCGTGATCCTCTTCCTCGCGGGGTTGCAGGGCATCCCCGAGGAACTGACGGAGGCCGCGGCGATCGACGGGGCGTCGTACTGGCAGATCCAACGTCGCATCACACTGCCGCTGCTCGGGCCGACGATCCGCATCTGGGCCTTCCTGTCGATGATCGGCGCGCTGCAGTTGTTCGATCTGGTCTACATCATCTGGGGCCAGTACATCGCCGACACCGCCGGCACGTCGACGATGGCCACCTACATGGTCGCCAACGGCCGGACCGCCGGAGAGTACGGGTACGGCAACGCGGTCGCCGTGGTCCTGTTCTTCATCTCGCTCGTCGCCGCTCTGTTCTACCAGCGGTTCGTCCTGCGCCGAGACACCGAGGGCGCGATCACCGGAGGGAGGCGCTGATGGCCGCGACCGCCGTGTTCGGGCGCCGGGCAAGGCGACCCCGCCAGCGACTGGCATGGGGAAGCCCGTCCGTCTACTTCGTCGCGTTGCTGCTCATCGCGACGATGCTGGCGCCGGTCATCTACATCATCCTCGGTGGCTTCCGCACGAACGCGCAGATCACCACCGACCCCGCCGGGTTGCCCAACCCGTGGCAGGTGGAGAACTACCTCGACGTGCTGACCGGCGGCACGTTCTGGCGGCAGGTGGTGAACTCCACAATCGTCGCCCTGTTCACCACGGCGGGGGTGGTCACCCTCGGCCTGATGACCAGCTTCATCATCGCCCGGTACAAGTTCTGGGGCCGAGGCGCGATGTACTCGCTCTTCGCCGCCGGCTTGATGTTCCCGCTGACCGTGGCGATCACGCCGCTGTACATCCTGATCAAGAACCTCGGACTGATGAACACGCTGCCGGGAGTGATCCTCCCGCAGATCGGCTTCGGCATCCCGATGACGATCATCATCCTGGTTCCCTTCGTACGGGCCATCCCCGACGAGATCCAGGAGGCGGCGTCGATCGACGGCTGCGGCCGGTTGGGCTTCTTCTGGCGGATGGTGCTGCCGCTGGCCATGCCGGGGGTCATCACCGTGGGCATCCTGACCTTCATCCAGAGCTGGAACGGATACCTGCTGCCGCTGTTCATCCTGAACCGGGAGGAGACCTTCACGCTGCCACTCGGCGTGCAGGCCTTCGCCTCGCAGTACTCGGTCGACACGGCGAAGGTGCTGGCGTTCACCTCCCTGTCGATGATCCCGGCGCTGGTGTTCTTCAGCCTGTTCCAACGCCGGATCGTCGGCGGACTCACCGGAGCCGTGAAGGGCTGATCGTCAGCGGCTCACGACGCGGCCGTCCCGGTGCGACCCAGCTCGTACCGGGACGGCCGCGTCGTTGTGCCCGGTCAGGTCGCGCGGCGTGGCCGACCCGGCTGCGTCGATCACGACCAGGTCGTCGCGGGACCGACCGTCGGGCTGTCCCTGCTCACACGCCGGCGAGCAGGGCGTCGAGCGGGCGCGGCACGGCCTCCCGGGCTACGGCGGCCTCGACGAGCAGTCGGGCGTAGCGCAGGTTGCGCCGCGAGCTGCTGCGCAGAAACCGCCACAGTTGCGCGTCGGGATCCCGCCCCCGCCAGGCGGGCTGGCTCTGGAACGCGCGGAACTGACGCAGGTCGCCCTGGGCGTCGAAGAGCGCTTCGACTCCCCCGCTGCCGACGGCCCGGATCAGCTCGTCCTCCAGGTCGTCGACGCAGACCTGGAACCCGAGTCGCTCCATCTCCGCACGGGTGCGGGGCGTGCCCACGCCCGCCTCCGTCAGCCCGCGCCGGAAGATCTCCTCCTCGCGTACGTCGCAGAGGCCGGCGAGGCGCAACCCGACCCCTGGCGGACCCAGCCGAGTCAGGAAGCGACCGATCGCGTGGGCCCCGCCGATCGGGACGACGACGATCCGCTCGGCGGTGAGATCCCGACCCCGGCCGGCCGCCAACGCCTCCAGGGCGATCTGGTCGCTGATGCCCTCGACCAGCACCACCGCCCTGGCGGACTCGGCCTGCGCCAACGCGCGGGCGGTGGCCTGCATCGAGGCGGCGTTGCCGCCCAACGGTCCGTCGAGACCGACCGGGGCCGACCCGGAACACGAGGTGACATCCATGAGTGGGCCTCCCCGTCCGGGTCAGTGGGCCCCGACGACGGGCGACAAAGACTAAAGGCAGAGAGTCACCTCCCTGCCACTTCTAACGTATAGCGCACCGGGGGGCTTGTGGCAAGACCCGGGTCCTGACGCAGAATCGGCGGCTGGACGCGAGATGGGGGGGCACACGTGCGAGGGCTGCCGACGTACGAGATGACCGAGCGCCACGTGTTGAGCCTGGACGATGTCGACGAGACGCAGACCCTGGTCGTCGGCGGGAAAGGCGCGAACCTGGGGGCGCTGGCACAGCTCGACGGCATCCGGGTGCCTCCCGGCTTCTGTGTGACCACGGCCGCGTTTCGCCGGATCATGGCCGAGGTGCCGTCGATCGACGATCGACTGGGGCAGCTGGTGCGGCTGGACCCGGATGACCGGGACGCGATCCGGGTGCTCAGCGCGGAGATCCGGCACATCATCGAAGCGACCCCGGTCCCGAGCGACCTGGCGGCGGCGATCGCCCGCGCGGCCGACGCAATCGACGGGCGGGCGGCCTACGCCGTCCGGTCCAGCGCCACCGCCGAGGACCTGCCCACCGCCTCCTTCGCCGGACAGCACGACACATACCTGAACGTCGTGGGCCCGACCGCGATCATCAAGCATGTCCGCCGATGCTGGGCCTCGCTGTTCAGCGAACGGGCCGTGACCTACCGTCAGCGCAACGGCGTCGACCACCGTACGGTTCAGATGGCCGTCGTCGTGCAGCGGATGGCCTTTCCGGACGCGGCCGGCATCCTGTTCACCGCCGACCCGGTCACCGGCAATCGGAAGGTCTCGTCGGTGGACGCCAGCTTCGGTCTCGGGGAGGCACTGGTCTCCGGGCTGGTCAACCCGGACGTCTTCACGGTGCGCGACGGCGAGATCGTCAGCCGGGCGGTCGCCACCAAGCAGCGGGCCATCCACGCCCTCCCAACCGGGGGAACCAAGGAACTGGCCGTCGACCCGCAGCGGCGGGAGCAGCCGGCGTTGACGGACACCCAGGTCGTACGACTCGTGCAGCTCGGCCGGCGGATCGAGGCACACTTCGGCTGTCCCCAGGACATCGAATGGTGCCTGGTCGACGACGATTTCCAGATTGTCCAGAGCCGGCCCATCACGACGCTGTTCCCGGTACCGGCGGCCGACGACCGGGGCAGACGCGTCTACGTCTCGGTCGGCCATCAGCAGATGATGACCGACGCCATGAAGCCGCTGGGGCTGTCGATGTGGCAGCTGACCGCCATGGCACCGATGCACGAGGCGGGCGGGCGGCTCTTCGTCGACATCACCGAGCGCCTGGCCTCCCCCGCGAGCCGCGCCGCCCTTCTGGAGATGATGGGCAAGGGCGATCCGCTGGTCAGGGACGCACTGGAGACAGTCCTCGACCGCGCCGACGTCGTCCCGGCGCGCCCCGAGGCATCCGTTCCGGCGCACCCGGACGCGGGGGCCCGCCGCGCACCGGTCACCGGGGTGGCAGCCGGCCCACCGGTCGCCCCGATCGACACGGACCCGGCCATCGTCACCGGCCTGGTCGCGCGTAGTCAGGCCTCCATCGACGCCCTGCGCCGCGACATCCGGACGAAGACCGGTGTGGCACTGTTCGACTTCCTGATCAGCACCTTTCAGGAGCACAATCGTGTCCTCGGCGATCCGGTGAGCATGCAGGCGATCACGGCGGGGATGGAGGCCACCTGGTGGCTCAACGACCACCTGCTGGAGTGGCTGGGCGAGAAGAACGCGGCCGACACGCTGACCCTCTCCGCCCCCGGCAACGTGACGTCGGAGATGGGGTTGGCGCTGCTGGACGTCGCCGACGTGATCCGCCCTTATCCGGAGGTGGTCGCGTTCCTGCACGGCGTGCGGAACGAAACCTTCCTGGAGGAGTTGCCGAAGCTGCCGGGTGGTACCGAAGCACGCCAGGCCATCGAGGCATACCTCGACCGTTACGGCATGCGCTGCGTCGGAGAGATCGACATCACCCGGCCACGGTGGCGCGAGCGACCCACCACCCTGCTGCCGGTGCTCCTCGAACATGTCGAGAATTTCGCGCCAGGTGAGGCCGCGCGGCGTTTCCAGCAGGGACAGCAGACGGCGGAGAAGAAAGCACAGGAGGTGCTGGCCCGGCTGCGGGCCCTGCCGGACGGGGAGCGCAAGGCCACCGAGACCAGGCGGATGATCGACCGGGTCCGGACCTTCACCGGCTATCGGGAGTACCCGAAGTACGACATCATCTGCCGTTACTTCGTCTACAAGCAGGCCCTGCTCGCCGAGGCGGAGCGCCTGGTGCGGGCACGGGTGATCCGTGCACAGGAGGACGTCTTCTTCCTCACCTTCCAGGAGTTCCACGACGCCGTACGCACCAACCACGTCGACGACCGGCTCATCCGTCGACGCCGGGAGGCGTTCCGGTCGTATCAGGCGCTCCGGCCACCCCGGGTGCTCACCTCGGACGGCGAGGCCGTCAACGGTGCGTACCGACGTGACGACGTGCCGGCCGGCGCCCTGGTCGGGCTGCCGGTCTCCACCGGCATCGTGGAGGGACGAGCCCGGGTCATCCTGGACCTGGCTCAGGCCGATCTCGAACCGGGCGACATCCTCGTCACGGCCCACACCGATCCCAGTTGGACGCCGCTCTTCGTCGCCGTCGCCGGTCTGGTGACGGAGATCGGCGGACTGATGACCCATGGAGCGGTGATCGCCCGCGAGTACGGTCTACCGGCCGTCGTCGGGGTGGCAGACGCCACCCGGCTGATCCCCGACGGCCAGCGGATCCGAGTGGACGCCACCGACGGTTACGTGGAGTTCCTGCCGGTTGGCGCGCAGGCATCAGCTCAGGCCGAGCGCCTGCGCCGTGAAGAGGGCGGTGAGCCAAGCCCATCCGGTGATGACGACGGCGCGCTGGATGAGGCCGAGGCGCGGTGACACGTCCTCCCACGCCCTGCCGAACCAGCCGAAGCCCACGAACAGGGCAACGGCGACACCGCCGGAGACGATCCGCCACCATGTCCAGGACAGGGTGAACGTTCCGGTCGCCGCGGCGAGCGGCAGGGACAGGAAAACGGCGGCGCCGGCGAGGTCGTGGAGTCGGTGCTGCAGGCTGTCTGGATCCAGCCTCGCCGGCCCAGCGCGAGGGCGCTGATCGGGTGACGCACCGACGAGTAGAACTTTCGGCTCCCACCGTCGATGAGGAACACCAGCACGAACAGCACCGCACCGGCGGCACCCGTCCAGGTCACGTGAATCTCTCCTGCGGTCTGCCGGGCTTTCCGGCGGCCTCAGTACATCGCGTCAGCCGTCGGCCCGGGCAGTGCCGATCGTCATGAGGTCGCGCAGTGCGAAGCGGAGGTGCTCCCACTCCTCGCCGAAGATCACGTGAAGGCAGCGCAGGACCGACACTTCGGACTGGGCTGACCACGGGCTCCGCCGAGGCTCGGCAAGCAGCTCCGGGGTGGCGGTGGCGAGGAACTCGCGCACCATGGCTTGCCGCTCGGCACGCAGGTCGAGAACCTCGGCCAGCCCCGGCTGCCCCGACGCGAAGATCGACATGTCGGAGCCGTCCAGCGCGTACTCGGCGTGTGGCTGCCCGAGCGGATGGAAGGGCTGCGGCAGGCACAGGACCGCCTTGCCGAGCCAGGCGTCGGTGGCGAACGCGAGGTGTCGCAGGGTCTGTGCAAAGGACCACTCGCCGCCGACCGAGACGTCGACGGCACCGGCCGGCATCGCGGTCGCACGCTCAACCGCCGCCGCCCAGGCCTTTTCGAGCGCCGCCCACGCCACCCGCAGTCCCTCCGGGTCCTCGGCCCGCTTCAGCTCCCGACCCGGAAAGCGGCGGTTGAGTTCGTCCTCGACGAACGGCACGATGTCGACCCCGTTGACCAGCAGTGGCCCGTCCGCCAACCAGGGTGCGTCGATATCGAGCCCGCGCACGTCGACACCGCGCATCACCGCCCCGGCCAGCGTCGACCTGTCGAACCGTGCTCCCTGTAGGTCCCGATCGACGAATTCCACAATCTGCTTCTGAGCCATCCGAATCCCTCCCGTCGTGAATGGCGCGACGGTAGCGCGGAGGTACGACGTCGGCGTCCGGCCGCTGCCGCGCGGAGCAACCCGCCTTGCCCGTCAACGTACGAGTCACCTAGCCTTGATCCGCAGGCGTCGATGGACTGTCACCGTGGCGTCGCGCCGGTGCGGCTGCCCGCGTTTCCGCTGCCCGCACCGCCCGGGTGCCACCAACGACGGGGAGTCTTTGATGCGACGGCGCACGACGTGGACGATCCGGCTGGCCATCGCCCTGGTTGCGGCAGGGAGCCTGGTGGCCTCGACAGCCGTCGTCGGCGCCGCGCATCGACCGCCCATCCCACCCACCGCGGTGGTCGACTGGAGCGGCGAGCGACAGGCGGTCGACGGCTTCGGCGGATCCTTCGCCTTTCACAAGGCGGGCGGCATTCGGCGGCTCGGCGAGCCGCTCACCTCGCAGATGCTCGACATGATCTTCGATGACCAGGCCGGGATCGGTCTGGACATCGTGCGCGTCATGGTGGGTGACGGCGGCGTGTGGGGCGACCAACTCTACGACGGCCCGACGCAGACGATCGAGCCGGAGCCGGGCACCTTCGTCTGGGATCAGCCCGACTGGGCACAGCGCAAGAACGACTTCGACGCGCACCAGATCTGGTTGATGCGCCAGGCGCAGGCGCGCGGCGTCAAGACGATCCTCGCCAGCGTGTGGAGCCCCCCGGCGTGGATGAAGCAGAACAACAGCGTGACCTCCTCCGGCCCCTCCGGCCCGCCGAACAAGCTCCGACCCGACATGTACCAGGCCTTCGCGGACTACCTCGCGGAGTACGTGCTCGGCTACGAACGCGAGTTCGGGATCAGGATCACGCACCTCTCCCCGACCAACGAACCCGACATCAGCACCGGATACTCCAGCTGCCAGTGGACGGCCGAGGAGCTACGCGTCCTGGTACGTGACCACCTCGGTCCCACGTTCGAGCGACGGGGTGTGACCGCGAAGATCGTCCTCGGCGAGGGCGTCGGGTTCCACGAGGGGTACGCGCTGCCCACCATCACCGACCCGGCGGCGAACCGGTACGTCGACGTCGTTGCGGCACACGGTTACGCCGGGCTGATCGACGACGCCACCCGGGCCGCGCCCACCGCATTCACCACCTCGCACGAGCTGGGCAAGACCATCTGGCAGACGGAGTACATGAACCAGGGCGCACCGCGCGACCGGTTGTTCGTCAACAACACGATCAGCGACGGCCTGCGGTACGCGACCCTCATCGGCAACCTGTTCGACGAAACCCGGCTGAGCGCGTACTTCTGGTGGTGGCCGGTGGCGAACAACGGCGCGGACGGCTCGGACCTGATCCGCCTGGTCAACACCGGCACCCCGCAGAGCGGCAACCCGACGGAGAACGGCCAGTACCGCATCTTCAAGCGGTACTACACGTTCGGCCAGTACAGCCGCTTCCTCGACCCGGGCGACGTGATGATCGACGCCACCAGCACGCCGACGCCCGGGGTGACGGTCACCGCGTACAAGGACGAGGCGACGCACGACTTCACCATCGTCGTGGTCAACAACAACCCGGACGATGTCCCGCTCACCGTCGATCTCACCGGCGGCTTCCCGCTGCCACCAGAAACCAGGCAGGACTGCAAGAGGGGCGGGTGGGCCAGCTTCGTCAACCCGAGCTTCCGCAACCAGGGCGAGTGCGTCTCCCACGTCGCCGCCGGCAAGGGCCCACGTCCGTCGGTGGTGCCGTACCGCACGTCGGGCAACGAGAACATGAAGAAGCTGGACGACATCCGCATCCATGGCGGGTCCTTCAGCACGAACCTCCGTGGCCGCAGTGTGACGACCTTCGTACCGAAGTGGTCTGAGCTGCCCGCGCTGCCCGACCGCAAGGACGTCTTCTCCACCTACCTGGCCGAGGAGAACGACGGGCAGTCCGCCGGGCTCAGGGTGATCACGACGCCCGAGCACGGCAAGGTCGTCACGGGCGTACGCGACGGCAGCCACCTCCGCTGGGCGAACGTCAACTTCGCGGACGGCTCGGCGGCGGGCTTCGCCGACCAGAAGGGCCAACTGCGGCTGCACGCCACAGTGGCCCCGAAGGCGGGCGGCGTCATCGAGGCACGAATCGGCAGCCCGTCCGGGCCGCTCGTCGGATCGATGAGCGTACCGCCGGGGACCGGCACCGACTGGCTGACCGTGACGACCGGGATCGACACCAGCCCGCGTGCCGCAAACGGCTTCCACGACCTCTACCTGGTGTTCACCGGCGGCGCCGGCACCCTCTTCACCGTGGACCGCGCCGAGTTCAGCGACTGAGCGGCATCCCACCACCACCATCATCCGGCGACCTGCTGCCCATCCAGCAACCTGCCCGTTCGGCCTCCCTTCAGCAATTACGCTGAGCAACTTGACGCTCCACCAACAACCAACCCCTTCCGCAGCTTTGCTCTGCTTCAACTGACGCAACGGTCACGCACGGTGTCGTCGCCTGACCAACCAGCGCCTCACCAGCGCTGCCCCGCCGCTGGTCAGCGACGGTTGCGTGGGGTGAAGCAGAGCAAAGCGCGGAGGGTGGACAGGGACAGGAGGCCAACTGCGACACGCTGCGTGAATATCACGGAGGGTCAGGGGCCGGAGTGGTGCCGACGGTCAGCGCCGTTGGGCCCGACACGGATCGATGTCCGACAGCTCAGACTCTATGACTGCTGACACCTCGGGCTACGCTGATTTCCGACGACATCGACGGCGACGGCCTGGGCGCCGCCGGGTATCGCGGTCCCCGACGAGTGGAAGGGGCACACGCCTGGCAACGGAGGTGTGGTTCGCGAGCGGTGCCGGCGGTCGCCGGTTGACTGTGGAGATCACTGGCAAACCCGACGGGGTTCCCATCTTCCTCCTGCACGGCACACCCGGCAGCCGCAGCGGCCCGAAACCACGCAGCGGAATCCTCTACCGGTACGGCATCCGGCTGATCAGCTACGACCGTCCCGGTTACGGCGGTTCGACACCCCACCCCGGTCGCACCGTCGCCGATGCGGCCGAGGACATCGCCGCGATCGCGAAGGATCTGGACATCTACCGGTTCTCGGTGGTCGGACGCTCCGGCGGCGGACCACACGCGTTGGCCTGCGCGGCGCTGCTGCCCGATGCGGTGACCCGCACGGCGGTGCTGGTGGGCTTCGCCAGACCCGACGTTCCCGACCTCGAATGGTTCAGCGGGATGACGGACCGCAACTCCCGTGACTTCGCCGCCGCGTCCGACGACCGGCTCATGTTGGCGGAGCGGCTCAGGGCACAGGCTGCCCGGACCCGGCGCGACCCGGAGAGCCTGCTCACCCAGTTGGAGACCGACATGACCTGGCCGGACCGGCGGGTCGTCCGCGATCTGGCCATCCGCCGCCTGATCGCCCAGGCGTACCGTGAGGCGCTGCGCGGCGGCCCACACGGCTGGATCGACGACGTGCTGGCCCTCCGGCGAGACTGGGGTTTCAACCTTTCCGCCATCACCGCTCCGGTCCGACTCTGGCACGGCGAGCAGGACAACTTCGCGCCGGTGAGCCACACCATGTGGCTGGCCCGGCAAATTCGCACCGCGGAGGTCCACGTCCAGCCGGGCGCCGCCCACTTCGGTGCCGTCGAGATCCTGCCCGAGATGTTGGAGTGGCTGTCGAACTGGTGAGCCGAACAGCCCGGTCAGAACGGGTGCGGGTCGATGACGCGGCGGACCGGCCGCCCCCGCTTCAGTTCCGCCACCGACGGGTGGTTGCCGCCGATCCTGGCCGCAACCGCCTCGATGGCCTCGTCGACCTGCGCCTGACGGTCGACGCCGTACAGCCGACGCTCGATGAGGGCCTGGTTCGCCCGACAGCGGAGGGTGTGCGGATGCACCGCACCGAGCAGGTCGGTCAGCAGGTCGGCGGCGGCATTCAGCAGGGTGAGCGCCTCGGCCAGTTCGTGCCGGTCGGCCTCGATGACGGCCACGTTGATCTGTGCGGCCAGGGTGTACGGGTGGCGGTCGCTGAGCACCGCTTCGAGCCCTTCCCACGCCTGCCGGGCCGGCGATCGGGCCGCCTCGACCTCACCGCGTGCCCGCACCGCGGCAGCGTGGTTGTTCAGGCACACCAGGCTGTGCGGATGCCGGTCACCGAGTTGCCGGGCATACGCGTCGCGTACCGCGCTGGTCTCCGTCTCCGCCTGTTCCCAGTCCCCCAACTCCAGCAGGGTCACCGAGCGGCTCAGCCGGCAGGCCAGGGCTTCCGGGTGGTCCGGTCCGAGGATCTCCGCCAGCCGGTGGTAGGCCACCTCCAGCAGTTCGCCCGCCTCCCGCGTCCGGCCGGCGCTGCGCAGCGAGACAGCCAGGTTGGCGTTGGCCTCGTACACGAAGCGGGTGTTCTCCCCCATCACCGTCGCGTAGACGTCCCGCACATGGGTCAGCAACTCGACGGACCGTTCGTAGTGGCCGGCGTCGCGCAGGTCCCGCCCGAGTGACGTCGCGGACTGAAGGGTGCTCAGGTTGTCCTCGCCGAGCCGTTGCCGACGCCGGTCGTAGACCTCCTGGTCCAGCCGTAGCGCCTCGGTCACCTCACCCATCAGCCGGCGCGAGACCGCCAGGTTGCTCAGGGCGTTGAGGGTACGCACATGGTCGTCACCGAACTCGGTACGCCAGGCCCGGTAGGTGTCGATGTCACGATCCAGCGCCTCCGGGTAGCGACCGAGCCCGCGTAGGTCCCCGCCGAGGCTGCCGGCCGTCATCAGCGCGTCGGCGTGTTCGTGGCCGAGGAGGTCGACCTGCTGGGCGTGCACGTCCCGGTCCAGGTCGTAGGATTCCTGGAACGCCCCCTTGTCCCGCAACACGTTCGCCTTGTTGAACCGCAGCTGGAGAAGCTGTACGAGCACCTCCCGGCGCACCGGTTCGGCAAGCTCCCGGCCGAGGGCCTGGGTCCAGGCGTGTTCGACGCGCTCGGCCACCTCCAGCCCGCCGTCGGGGTTGCCACGGACGAAGAAGTAGCGAACCTGGTCGACGAGCAGCTGCCGGACCGGGGCGAAGTCGCAGGTCGTACCGTCGGAGACCTCGACGTGCGGCCAGAGCATCCGATACTTGGGCCACTCGTCCTGCAGATCGACCTCGCCGAGCGTACGAGCCGCCGAGGCGATCAGCAGGTGCACCTGGTGTTTGGCGTCCTCGATCTGTTCCGCTGTCATCCGGGAGCGCACCACCGAGTGCAGCAGTCGGTGGATCACGATCCGGGTGCTCTCGCGTTCGGTGCCCTGGCTGTCGAACTCGCTCTGCTGGTCCAGGCGCAGCAGCGCCAGCCGCTTGATCTGTTCCACCAACCTGTTGATCATGAGCCGGCTGGTGACGGTCGGATCGATGGCCCGCAACTGCTCGGCCATCGCGGTGCTGTAGACGATGTCGAGCGACACCTCGGGCGCCATCACCGAGCAGAGCTGCAACAGGCGGTAGGCGGCCGGTCGGCGGGTCGCCAGCTGGTCCAGCGACAGCCGCCACGCCGCCTCGACGCGACCGATGTCGGCTTCCGAGCCCAAGGCACCGAGGTCACCCTGCTCGATCGCCGCCAGGTACTCGGACACCGGCGAGTGGGTCTCGACCAGCCACGCCGCGGCGGCGGCCACCGCGATCGGCAGGTCGCCCAGGGCCTCGGCGATCCGGTTGGCGTCCCGCTCACCGAGCTCCGGCAGCAGCCGGCGCAGGTGGTTCAGGCTCTCGGCCCGGTCGAACACGTCGACCGGTACGACGTGCGTCTGCTCCAGCCAGCCCGGCCCCTGCGAGGTGATCACGACGTGTCCCGGGCCGTTGGGCAGCAACTGCCTGATCCGGTCCAACCGCTCGGCGTTGTCGAAGACCACCAGCCAGCGCAGCCCACCCTCACCCCGGGACAACGCCTGTTTGACCGTCTGCGCCCCCTCGCGCACGCTGCTGGGCAGGTTCATGCCGAGCCGCCGGCCGAGATCGTAGAGCCCGCCGTCGATATCGGAACCGTCGTCCGCGTCGATCCACCAGACCACGTCGTACGCGGCCCGGAACCGGTGGGCGTACTCGGTGACGAGCTGGGTCTTGCCGAAGCCGCCCATGCCCTGCAGGACCACCGGTTCAGCGACATCGCTCTGCGAGCGCAGCAACGCACGCAGCGATCCCAGCAGCCCTTCCCGACCGGTGAAGAGCAGGTTACGCGGCGGCGCCTGAAAGACCGTCTGTGCGCGGCCCGGAAAGCGGGGCGCGCCGACCAGGAACTCGTTCTTCGGCGGTGGAAAGCCCACCAGTTGCAGGAGCTGCTCCACGGCGGGACGCTCGTCCAGCCGCCCCAGACGGATGGAGTTGGCCCCGGTCAGGGGCATCGCGGTGGATTGCGCCGTGCCGACGTGCACGATCAGTGGGCGACGCGACGGACGCGTCGACACCGCGTTCAGGCCCAGCTCGACCTCCTCCGACGCGGTGTTGATGATCAATGGACGGGCGGTGACCGCGATGCCCTCCAGGCGGCCCGCCGGACCTGGGTCGTGGACCTGGACGCCGATCTCACGCAGGACCCAGGAGATCCATTCGGCCCAGCCGATGCCGGCGATGTCGTACCGCAGCGCCACCTCGGTCTCCCGGACCGCCGCCATCCGGACGAACTGCGCCTTGACCCGCACCCGGTCGGCCTCGTCCATGGTGGGCAGCCGGGTCACCCGGCCCTCGCTGATCACGTCGGTCAGCTTCTCGAAGGCGCCGAGCAGGTTGCCGGGCGCACCCGAGCTGTCCTCGATCGTCGCCAGTGTCTCCTCGTACGCGTAGTAGGCGAGGTACGGCACCTGCACCTGGGCCCAGTAGCGTTCCCGCGCCTCGTCGCCGAGGTGCGCCGGCAGGCCGTCGAACCGCTGCCGGGCCACCAGCCGGCCGGTGTCCGCCTTCAGCTTCTCGGCCGGATCGATCCGCATCGCCACCGGCAGCACCCGGATCCGCCGGGGCATGGTCTTCCGGCTGATCGACTGGGCGACCTCGGCAGCGCCTTCGATGCCCTGCTCGCTGAGGGTGAAGCAGGCGACCAGCGTGTCCGGTAGGTGCACCGTGCAGATGTCCGCCACGTCGCTGAGCCCGGTCCGGCTGTCGATCAGCGTGTAGTCGTAGTTGCGCTTCATGTCGGCGCGCAGTGCGTCGAAGAACGCACCTCCGGCCAGCACCTCGTAGAAGTGGTCCCAGTCGAGTCCGGAGATCGATCGGCTGTAGCTGTGGTTGTGGCGGCCCGCGCCGAGGAAGTCCAGGGTTCCGCCGAGCGGCCACCTCCAGTTGATCGAGAAGGCGTGCCGGCGTACGTCGGCGAAGGCCGCGTGCGGCAGGTCGCCGGGCGCGGCCGGGTCACGACCCGCTGCCTCCTTCGCCGCGCCCTCATAGCCGACCAGCATGTCGATCACACCGCCGGCACCCCGGAGCATCCCCTCGTGGATGAACGGCCGGTAGAAACGGTGCAGCCCCGGCGACTCCAGGTCCCAGTCGACGACGAGGACCCGGTGGCCGTTCGCGGCGAGGATCCAGGCAGTGTTGGCCAACGCCATGGTCCGGCCGGTGCCGCCCTTGTAGGAGTAGAAGGTGATGATCTGACCGTCCCGGGCATCCGTCATGTCGGCTACTCCTCCGGATGGCTGTTCGACCGTGGTCGGGGCGGATATCGACGCTCCACCAGATGTTCGTCGTCGAAATGGCGGACGGCTCGACCGATCGCGGCCGCGATGACCGTCAACGGATCGTCGACGGTGGTCATGATGCGGGGGCGCGGTGCCCGGTGCCGGGCGGCGACCCGGGCCTGCCGCCCACCCGACCCGTCGACACCGGGAAGGCGCAGGGGCGCGTCGCCGGCCGGCACGATCAGCGGTTGCACCCAGGCGGGCAGCCCGTCCAGCAGACGCCGCACGTGCGCCCCGTTCGCCGGGTCGCCCCAGGCCTCTTCCTCCACCAGCAGCACGCCCGGCCGCCCCACCCGGTCGTACCCGGCGCTGATCTCGACCAGTTCCACGTTGAACCTGGTCCGGTTGACGGCACCGGCCACCTGCGCCGCGACCTGTCGCAGGCGGTCGGGCTGCTCCTCTCCTGCCGCCGGCTGACCCTGGTGGGCCGCTTCGGTGACCGGGGACGCGGCAAGCGTCGCGACCACGAAGGCTGGCCTCGCCTCGCGCGGACGCTGCGGCGGCCACGGGACGCGCGGTGTGGGACGGCGGCCCTCGGCCAGTTCGATGATCGAGTCACCGAGGTACGCCAGGACCCGCTCGTACGCGGCGCGCTCACCGCGGCGGCGGCTGAGGGCGATCAGCCCGGTCTCGGCGTACTGCGGCACATCCGGCACCAGAGCCACGTCGATCTGGCCGGCGGTACCCGGCGTCACCTCCCACAGCACGGGTAAGAGCCGCTGCTCCGGGCTCCGGACGTGCAGCGTCGGCGACTGGCAGAGGAAGGCGGAACGCTCGGCGCTGGCCGCCTCGTCGGTGTCGTAGCTCTCCGAACGCAGGGCGACGAAGACCGCTACGGTGGCCAGCGCCCGCTCGATGCGCGCCGCCGACCCGGTCGAGGGATCGCCGCACGGCCGGAACAGCCCGGTACGCCAGTGCGGCCGTGCCCTCGGCAGCTCACCGACCACCCGGGCCAGGTCCTCGAACACCATGCGCTCGTAGTAGTCGAGCTCGACGGTGCGGTCGACAGTGGGCGGATGGGCGTGGCTCAGAAAGAAGTAACAGGCATGTTGCCCGGCGGGCTCCTCCGGCGTCATCGAAGCCGCTCCCGAGCAGGAGTGGCTGAGCCGATTTGCACCGCCGCTCCCCCAACCGTCCGCGCGTCAGGCGACCATCACGATACGTGAAAGGACCAACACTCACCAGCGTCATCGTGCCTGCGGTGGCGGGCCATCCAATCGACCGCGAAGTCGACCGCCCGGCGTACCGGCATGCTCCGGGTGACCGCACCACCGACCCGGCCGTGCACCACCACCGGTTCGGCTGACCGCTCCAGCGCCTGACCGATCCGGCCGAAGTCGCTGTCGTCGAGGTCGAGGCCGGTGAAGTCCACCCGCGTCCGCCGGTCGCCGTCACGGACGAAGCAGCGATAGCCTCGGGTCCGCCGTACCGGCAGTCGGTATTCGGCGAGGTGATAGGCGGTGCAGACCCGATGGTCCACGCCCAGCAGCAGCACCGTCGCGTCCGCGTCGTACAGGGCGCCGAGCGGGGACCGTTCCCCCAGGTGGCAGTCGAGGTCGTGCACCCGCATCAACTCCCGCGCGCCGGGACCGACGGCGGCGAACGAGGTCTGCGGATGCCGGCTGCGGGCGGACTCCGGGCTCAGC
Organism: Micromonospora lutea; assembly: GCF_016863535.1. GTDB lineage: Bacteria > Actinomycetota > Actinomycetes > Mycobacteriales > Micromonosporaceae > Micromonospora > Micromonospora lutea. Next base: position 65,198 of record NZ_BOPB01000030.1, on the reverse strand, counting down.
CGGACCTGTTCGGCGAGGACCCCCATGCCGTGTGACGGTGTGCGGGCGGCGTCGAACGCTTCGATCCGGTCGAGGTGCCGAGCCACCTCGGCGGCGGTGAGGCCACGGGTCGCCGCCCGGAACTGAGGACTGGACGTGGAGTTGTACGCGGTCTGCGCGGGCACCACCACCGCGGCCCGCCCGACCACCCGACGCAGTGCGGCGAGCAGTTCCGCCGCGCCGCCATCGACCGGGCCGACCGCCCGCATCGAGGCGTGCACCAGCACGTCACGTCCCGGTGCGAGTCCCGCCGCCGCCAGCTGGTCGGCCAGCTGCGCCGCCGTGGCCACCGGCACGGTCCGGGTCACGGCGTCAACGCCTCCGCGAGCCGGCGTACGAACCGGTCGCCCGCCGGGGTCAACGCCCCGCAGTCCAACAGGGACTCGGCGGCGGTCGCGGTCCACGTCCGATACTGCTCGTGGCGCTGACGCGGCAGGCTGCCCGGTGACTCCTGGCTCGCCCGCTGCCGCCACATCTCGGTGATGGCGAGGTGTGCGTACGTGCCCTGGAGCACCCCCTCGACCGGCCGTGGATCGGCCCGCCAGCCCACCGTCAGACGCAGGGCGGGACTGGGCGTGAAGAGGTCACAGAGGTCGAGCACGGCACCGAGCACACTGTGCTGGAACTCGTGAGCGATCATCATGGCGGTGGCGGGTGCGTCGGCCAACGCGACGCCGACCGAGGCGAAGGCCTGCCGGGCGGTGGAGCTGCGCAGCGTACCGGCCGGATCGTCCACCAGCGGCACCACCGCCCGCAGCCCGGTCCGCAGGGCGGCGGCCTGGTGCGGCAGGTCCGTCTCGATGCTCAACCAGGCACTGGCCAGCACCTCGGCCCAGCGGGCCAGCGTCGACGCGTCGAGTCGCCCCGCCGCCTTCCAGTCGTGACAGTCCCGATGGGGATCGAGATCCTCGAACAGGATGGTCGTACCACCGAAAGCCAGCCGACGGTTGGCCTGCCACCGCCCCCCGGTCACCTGCGGCACGGTCGCGTCGAGGTCCCCGTCGAAGGTGACCTGGGTGGTGCCGGCGGCATGGCGAATGCGCCACGACCCCGGCTCAAGCGTCAGCACGGCCGGACCGGTGACCGGTTCCGGCACCGTCACCGCGCCGAGCGACGGGAGGTGGAGCACTCCGGAGCGCATCGGCACGTCGAGTTCCACGGTGGCGCGGGCCCGTACCGCGGCCGCCGCGGCGACACAGGACAGGTGGGTATCCGCAACGGCGTCGTCGGTGCCGAGCTGCCGCAGCGCGTCGACGGCCCAGACGCGCACGTACGGATGTCGCAGCGTCACCTCGACGGCGTCGGGAGCTTCCCGGTCGAGCCAGGTCAGCGCGTCCCACCCGGTCCGTCCGGTCGCCGGCGTGCCGTCGGCGACCTCGACGAGCATCGCCCGGGTGATCGCGAGCTGGGATTCGGCGAGGAACCGGACGTCGCCCGGGTCGGTCCTGCCGGCGGCGATCCGGTCCAACAGGCCGTCTGGCAGGTCCGTGCCATTCTGATCGACAGGCGTGGTGACCGACGCCGGTTCGATTCCACCTCGTGCGCTCAGAGACACGATCAGCTCCTTGAGATCGGCGCAGTACGCCGACGGGTTGTCGAAGCCGCCGCCGTCGCGGTAGCGGTGCGCGTAGAGCCCGCCGCCGCACTGGGTCACGACCGGGCAGGCACGGCACTGCGCCGCGAGCCCGGCCAGCCCGGTCTGCCGCACCGCGATCTCGGGCAGCCTCGACACCTCGTCGACGGTGTGCGTGAACACGCTCAGTCCGGTGGCCGCAGCCCCGTCGTACGCGGTCTTCAACGAGTCGACCTGCTCCCAGGTGCCGTCGGTCTCGATGACCACCAGGTCGGCGGGATCGAGACCGACCCACTCGCTGCCGCTGTGGCCACCCGCCGCCGTGGCGTGGAGCGAATCGAACAGCCGGATCGGCATGGGCCGTCCGTCGGCCGTCCAGCGTCCGTGCACCGCCAGCAACCAGTCGGCGTACGGTGTGGCGCGTCCGGGTGGTCGGTATGGCGGGTCCGCCCAGGTGGCGTGGGGCAGCAGCAGGTCGAGTCGGGGCGGCCGGACGGCCCGTAACGCCTCGTAGACGGCGATCGGATCGTTGTCGAGATCAACAGTGCAGAGGATTCCGGCGAAGAGTCGGTGGTAGGCCGGCCGGCGCAGCAGTTCGATGCCGCGCAGCACCTGCGGGTGACTGCTGGCGCCGTTGGCGAATCGCCGATGTCGGTCGTTGGCGGCCCGGTCACCGTCGAGGGAGACCCCCACCTGCACGTCGTACTCCGCGAACAGGTCGCAGTACGCCTCGGACAGTCGGACCCCGTTGGACTGCATGCGCAGGTCGAGGCGGCTGACCGGCGCGATCCGCTGCCGCAGCACGGTCAGCACCTGCCGCATGCGTTCCGGTCCCAGCAACAGCGGTTCGCCGCCGTGCAGTACGACGCTGACCCGGCGCAGGCGATGTTGCGCGGCGTGTTCGGCGATGCGTTCGGCGGCGGCCGTCACCGTCCGGGTGTCCATGACCATCGGGCGACCGCGCCAGCTCTGGTCGGCGTGCTCGTAGACGTAGCAGTGGTCGCAGGCCAGATCACACCGGCTGTGGACCTTCAGCACGTACTGGCTGATCGGCCAGGCCGTCCCCGGTGACCCGCTGGTCGGCACGACGGCGGGGGGCTATGCGACGGATCCGAACCGGGCGACCTCCACGCCGCCCTCGGCGTCCTCGCGATGACGCAGGACCGTACGGGTCACGTCCACCGCCCGGGCCACCGGGATCTCACCCAACGGCCGGCGTCGCAACTCGGAGAGCCGCTCGGTCATGCTGACTTGCTGGTTCTCGATCATTTTCACGGGCTTGATCTTTCTGGGCGGACCGCGGCACCACGATCCGGGTGGAATACTCTCGATGTCTTCGGGTGGAGCTGCACCGACGGAGTGAAAGGTCCCGACGAGCGGACAGATCATCCCCAGCTCAGCATGATTCACCGACACCGGTAAAGAACATATCCATTCGGTCGAAACTACCCAGCCTGACATGCCGAGATTGTGGCGGCAGGATGGGATCACCAGGGTGCCGCCGGGTCCAGCGGCCGAAGTCTATACAACAACTCGCGTCCGCCCCGGCTCAGTCTCCCGGAATGTTCGAACGGCTCGAGCGCCTCGCGCGCCTCGGTGAGCACCGCCGCCCGCGCCGACTCGGTGAGCACCTGGCTGACCAGCAACAACGACTGAGCCAGATCCTCGGCCAGTTCGACGTTCGCCGGCTCCCTGGCTCTGAGGTCACGGCGCACGTGGGCCGCGGCGCTGAGCAGCGTCTCCGCGCTGCCGGAGCGGGGCCGACCGAGGCCGCTGAGCGCGAGTTCACCGAGCCGTTCGTAGAAGGACGCCAGGTAGCGGGCGAAGTGGACGCTGCCCGGCTCGGCGGCGAGCATCCGCTCGGCTCTCGTACGGCCAAGGCGATAGTGACGCTCGGCGCCCTCCCCGTCACCGCGTCCAGCGGCGACGGCGCCGAGGCCGGCGTAGAAGAACAACGCGTCGCCGACGAACCGCGCATTGCGCGGCTCCACGGCGAGCAGGTCCTCGGCGACGCCGAGCCCCAACTGATAGTGCCGCTCGGCGTCGACCAGTTGCCCCTCCTGCACGGCCAGTTCACCCAGCCCGCCGTGGCACACCAGCAGGTCGTGGGAGAACTCGGTGTTGCGTGGCTGCACATCCCGTAACCGGCGGCGGATCCTCAGCGCCTGCTGGTAGCGTCGCCGAGCCTCCGCGAACTGCGCCGCCTTCGCCGCGAGATCCCCGAGCCGCTCGTAGGAGACCGACAGATCCCGGGCGAACGTCACGTTGTCGGGCTCGTTTCTCGACAGCCGCTCCCGGAGATCGTGGCCCCGTTCGTACATCTGCCGCGCCTGTGCGGGATCACCACCTTCCAGAGCGAGGTCACCGAGCACGTCGTAGGAGATGGAGAGGTCCCGGGCGAAGACCGCACTGGTCGGCTCCTTCAGGAACAGGCGCTCGCGGATCTCCAGCACCTGCCGGTACAGCGCCTCCGCCCGTACCGGGTCACCCGTCTCCCGGATGGCCTCGGCGAGTCGCTGCCGGGACACCGCCAGATCGCGGGCGTAGGTGCTGTCGCCGGGGTGCGCCTTGTGCAGTCGCTCCCGGATGGCCAGACCCTTCTCGTACAGGCCACGCGCGAGTTCCGGCTGCCCCAGCCAGGCCGCCAACCGCCCCAGCTTGTTGTACGAGATCGACAGCTCGCGGGCGAGGTGGTCGTCATCGGGGCGGGCCCAGGAGAGTCGTTCGCGGATTCCCAGCGCACGGGTGTAGAGGGCCTGGGCGCGTTCGCTCTGCCCCGAGTCCCGAGCCAGGTCACCGATCTTGTTGTACGACATGGACAGCTCGATCATCCTGGCGTCCCCGGCCGGACCGGACCGGGCCACCTGTTCCACCTGTGCCTCCACCCCGCCGACGAGCAGCCGCTGCAGGCCGATCGCCAGGTCGAGGTTGCCCGGCCGATCGCCACCGCCGCGGGCACGTGCCTCCGCACGGTCCGCGAGGTGGGTGTGCCGGTCGAACAGCGCCGCCGCCACCGGCCCGGCGGCGACGGTGTCGGTGGCGGCCAGTCGGGCGAGCAGGTCGAGACCACGGGCGACCTGCCCGTCGTCGGACAGGTCGACCACCGCCGCGAGCAGTCCACGACCGCCGTCGCGGTGTCGGGCGAGAGTTTCGGCGACCAGCGCCTCGCCGAGCAGATCCGGCCGGACCGGATTGATCTGCAACGGCCCGGCGTACAGCTCGGAAAGCCAGACCAGGGTCTCGCGGCGCAGGGCTGCCCCGCGCTCACCGCGCAGCTCGGGCAGGATCTGCAGCAGCTCGTCGGCCTGGTCGTCGTCCTCCGCCCCGGCCAGGCTGGCCAGGGCGACCGCGGCCCGACGCGTCCGCTCCGCCAGTGCCGCCGGCGCCTGCCCGTTCCAGTGGCGCGCCTCGTGGTCCAACGCGCGGTCGACAGGTGGCCGGTCGCGCGGGCCGTCCTGGTCGGACAGCGCCCGGTCGAAGGCCTCCAGCAACACCTCCAACGGCACCTCGTACCGCTTTCCGGCAAGCGGTGGCACCGGCGGTGTCGGCGGCGACTTCTCGCCGAACCAGGCACGTCGGAACGCCTTGTACGACGCCCCGTAGAGCTGACGGCGTTCCTCCAGCGGCAGGCCACGGATCGCGATGGGGTCGCCGCTGCCGTTGAGGATCGTGCGTAGCGCCGGCTCGGCGCCCTTGCCCAGTTCCCGGACGATGTCCGCGTTGCCGGCTTCGCCCCGGGCCGTCGTTCGGGTCAACAGCACGACCCGCACCGGCGCCAACTGACTGGCGTTGCGGCGCAGCCGGTCGAGAAGCTCTCGCAACGTGTCGATCGCGATCGCCTCGACGTAGTCGATGACGATCAGTCGGGGCAGCGGCAGGTTGGCGACCTCCTGCACCGCGTCGTGCAGCGCGGTCAGCTCGGTCCACCGTACGACCAGCCAGCCCTGCCGATCCATGGCCCGGCACAGCTCGATGGCGTGCCGGGTCTTGCCCGCGCCCCCGACACCGGCGAACCGCCAGACCTCCATCGCGGTGGGTCGTTCACACCACCGTACGGCGTGCGCGAGATCCTCGTCGCGCAGTCGATACGGCACGACCCGGGCGTCGGCGAGCAGCATCTCGGCCGGCAGGGAGCCGGGCATCCGGACGAAGCCCTCCCAGCTCGGCCGCAGGTCGACGCTCTCGGGCACCGGCACGACCGCGTGCCACGTCCGCCGGTCGGCCAGCACCGCCTGCGCGCCGAGCCGCAGCAGATCGTGCCCCCGGGTGACCAAGGCGTCGGGAACACCGGGCAGTTCGCCGAGCAACGCCGAGATCGGCGCCGCCCAGCCGCCCAGGTCACTGTCCCGGTCCCGAGTGCCGGTCATCACCCCGACGACCGCCCGCCGCGCCGGGCACAGCAGCGGTGCCCCGGACAGGCCGGGAGCCGCCTGACCCGCCTTGAGCCGGAAGAACCCGTCACCGTCGATCCCCTCGAAGGTGAACCGCGCCGGGGCGCCCGGCGACGGGGCGGCCGACTCCCGCGCCGGAAATCCGTAGGCGTGACAGTCGTCGCCCAACGGCTCGCCGTTCGCCGTCCACACGACCGGATGCCGGCCGACCCAGGGCCTGGTGGGCGTCAGGCGCAGCAGCGCCAGGTCCGGAAACGGCCACAGGATCGTCCGCTCCGGCGGTTCGGAATGAGCGACCACGTCGGCCGGCACCGCGGCGTCACCGACCTCGGTGGCGGCCGGCGTCACCTGCACCACCTCGCGGAAGCATCGCCGACGGCTGTCGTACACCACGTGCGCGGCGGTGACCACCCAGCCAGGGGCGATGAAGAAGCCACTGCCCAGCAGCGTCCCGTCCGGCCCGGTCACCCGCACCACATGTCGGCGGAACTGACGGGAGGCGACCGCACCACCGCCCGGTGCTTGGCCGGTCCGGGTCACGAACCGCCTTTCCAGACCAGCGTGATCTTGAACGTGGCCGCCCCGTCACCGGCCACGATCAGCCCGGTCAGTGGTCCCGCCTTGGCGGTCAGCGACAGACCGAACTCGACGGTCGCCTCCGTCGGCTTGGCCTGCTGCCAGGCCCGGGACAGCTCGTCGGCGATGACCTCGACCGTGTCACGGACGCCGTCGAAGGAGAGCAGTCTCGCCGGTGAGACGTTCTCCGGGCCGCCGTCGTCCAGCAGTTCCGCGAAGAACTCGACCTCACCGGAGCGGATCGGCTCCACGTGCCTGCGCCGAGAATGATCAGGTTGCATGCCGCCACCCCTCGGTACCGAAGTCGTCTCACCTTGCATGGTGACATGTGCGATCACCTCTGGGTGACCGCCCCGCTACCTGCCCCGGACCGGACGACATCGACGCCCCACCGCCTGCGGCGGCACCGGGTCAGGAGAAGCGGCGTCCCTCGTCGCGCCGGTACGCCCAGCCGGCCAGCGCCGCCAGCCCGACGATCCACACGCCGAGCATGATCATCGAAAGTGGTTCGGGCCGGAAGTCGCCGACCGCCGTCCACATCAGCTCGACGGCGCCCCGCGTCGGCAGGAACGGCGCGATCGCCTCGATGAAGGCCGGGGCCTGCCCCGGTGCGGTGAGCAGACCACCGCCGACAGCCAACGGGAAGAACACCAGTTGGGCGACGACGATCGCCGCCTTGCTCGGCATGGCGTACCCGATGGCCAGCCCCATCAGCGTGAACGGGACGGATACCAGTGCGACGGTGGCGGCGGCGAGCGCGAACCCCGCCACGGTGGTGCGTGCCTCGGTGAGCAGTGCCGCGATCAGCACCACCGGAAGCAGCGACAGGTAGGTGAGGGTCAGACCGGCGAGCACCCGCCCGGCGAATCGGGGCGCCGGCCCCACCGGCAGGGTCCGCAGGTACGGATCCCACGGCTGGGCCCGGTCCTCGGCGACGCCGATGCCGTACTGGAAGACGTTCGCGCTGAGCACCGCGAAGGTGACCATGGCGGCGGTGGCGTAGGTGGCGCCGACGGTGTCGTGGCCGACCGCCGGCACCACGAAGAAGAGCATCGCGACGGCGGGAAAGAAGGCGCTGCCGAACACCGCAACCGGGGTCCGGACGAGTTCCAGCAGTTGATAGCGGGCGTGGGCCAGGGCGTACTGCACGGAAATCTCCTCAGACGGTGGTCGGTACGCCGGCGTCCGCCGGCCGACTGTCGGCGGTGATGGTGAGGAACGCCTCCTCCAGTGAGGTGGGTCGGACCTCCAGGTCACGGAAGGCCACACCGGCGGCGACCAGGTTGCGGACCAGTTGGTCGGCGTCGCCGGTGAGCAGGTGGACCCGCTCCCGGTCCCGTTCCACCCGGACCACGTCCGGCAGTGCCGGCAGATCGTCGACGGTCAGGCTGACCCGGCGCAGGTCGACCACTCCGCGGATGGCGGCGACGCTGTCGTCGGCGAGCACCCGGCCCTGCCCGATGACCACCACCCGCTGGGCCAGCGCCTCGATCTCCTCCAGGTAGTGGCTGGTGAGCAGGACCGTGCCGCCGGCGGCGTGGAAGGCACGGATCGCATCCCACAGCGCGTGCCGAGCCTCGACGTCGAGGCCGGTGGTCGGCTCGTCGAGCAGGACCAGCCGGGGCCGACCGACGAAGGCCAGAGCCACTGCCAGCCGCCGCCGCTGCCCTCCGGACAGACCACCGGTCTGCCGCCGGGCGAGCTCCCCCAGGCCGAACCGGTCGAGCAGTTCGGCCCGCGGGACCGGGTCGGGAAAGTGCGACCCGACGAAATCGACCACCTCGCCGACGCGCAGCGATCCGGGCAACCCGGTCTCCTGCGGAGTGACCCCGACTCGTCGACGGTACGCGGGATCGTGCGGGTCACCACCGAACAGCAACACCCGACCGCCGGTCGGGCGGCGCAGCCCGACGAGCAGGTTGAGCAGGGTGCTCTTGCCGGCACCGTTCGGCCCGAGGAGGCCGACGAGTTCCCCGGCCGACACGTCCAGGTCGACGCGGTCGAGGGCCAGCACGTCACCGTAACGTCGGGTGGCCTGCTCGGCTCGGGCGAGAATCATGACGTCTCCTTGGCATCGGCGGGTGCGAGCAACGCGCGGATCGCCTCGGTGTACTCCTCGAAGGCCAGGCGACCACGGCGGGTGAGAGCGATCAGGGTGACCGGAGTACGTCCCCGGTGCGTCTTGGTGACGGCGACGTACCCCGCCTCCTCCAACCGCCGCAGGTGCACCGAGAGGTTCCCGGCGGTCATCCCGAGGATCTCCTGCAAACGGGGGAAGGTGACCTGATCACAATCGGGCAGCGCGGACAGCGTGGCGACCACCCGCAACCGAGCCTGGGCGTGAATGACCGGGTCGAGTTCGGTCACGGCCGCCCCTTGCGATGTAGCCAACCGAGCGTGCCGGCCAGGAGCATCCCACCGCCACCGGCCACCGCCACGACCAGCGCGTGCCAGCCGGGGCCGGCGATGACGCCGAGCACGTTGACCACGGTGATCCAGATACCGAGCAGGAACAGCCGACGGTCCAGCCAGATCGCGCCTCCGGCCATGTGCAGGATGCCGGTCAGGCCCACCGCGAGGGCCGACCAGAGCAGGCCGACGAGGTCTGACGGCAGGCTGTCGGACACCCGACCGGCGATCACGAAGAGGGTCAGGAAGCCCAGCCCCCAGGACCAGCCGTACCAGGCGCCGCGCCGGGCGGACTCGCCGGTGACCTGCCCGTACGCCTGGGCACCGGCCACCGCGGTGAAGACAGCGGCGGCGGTCAGCAGGACGAACAGGGTGGTCAGTGGCAGCCAGGAGGGCATGTCGACCAGCGGCGCGTCACCTGGCGAGAAATAGAGGAAGTGCAGCCCGAAGCCGATCAGCCAGGCCAGCCCCCAGGGCCAGTAGTAGGCACGCGGGTCGGGCTCGAACTGGCGGGCGGCGCTCGCCCGCTGCTCGTCGATCAGTCGTAGGGCGGCGGCCGGGTCCTCGGGTGGCAGGTCATCGTCGGCGATCACGCAAACTACTTTACGATGCAAAGTCAAGCGCGCTGACGGCGGCCCCACCCGGGACCCGGCACCATGGGTCGATCAGCGTCCGCAGGTCACCGTGATCCCGGTCGGCACCGTGCTGGTCGACGCGACCAGACCGAAGGTGGTCGTGCCACCCGAGGCCACGGTGCCGTTGTACGGCGCGTTGCGGACCGTGACGTCCGCCTCCGTGCCGTCGAGCACGCCACCCCAGATCGACTGGATCCGCTCGTCGCCGGACCACCGCCACCGGACGTGCCAGCCGTCGAGTGGCTCGCTGCCGGCGTTGCGGACGGTGACAGTGGCGAGGAAGCCGGTGCCCCAACCGACGTCGATCGTGGCCGACGCTTCGCAGGCGGGCGAGGGCAGCGTCCGCACCGGCCCTTCGATGATGTACGGATCGCGGCGGTCCTCGACGTCACTGAACCGGAACCAGTAGTCGGTGTCCGGAGTCAGCCCGTCGAGAGTGACCTGCCCGAAGCGCTCCATGCCGGAGAGCGCCACGGCCGCAGGGTTCTGCCACTTCTCCGCGTCGTCACGGCTGGTGAAGAGCAGGACCCTCATCGGCAGCTCGTAGCCGCACGGTAGGCCGTTGAACTGCAGGGTGTAGCTGATGGTGAGGGTGGTGGCGGTGACGTCGGTGACCCGGCCGGTGACCGGCAGTACCGGTGGGCAGGCCACCGTCGGAACCGGCGTCGGCGTCCCGCTCGGGGGCAGCGGGGGCGGAGTCCCACTCGGCCCCGGCATCGGGGTCCACAGAGGAGCCAGGGGCGGGGTGGCCGGGGCGTCGGCGGCACCGGCCGTCGTGACCCCGGCGACAACGGCCAGGGTCGCGGCGGTCAGCACCACACCGAACGTGCGGAGCATCGGTTACCTCCAAGGGCGGTGACCGGCCGGGCCGACGCTGCGCCGACCCCGGTGGCCGGTACGGTTGTCCGGCACCGCGTCGGACCTGCTGCCGAGGTGTCGACAGGGGACGTTCGCGGTGGCACGACGGGGAACGGATTGCCCGGACCGGATGAACACGCGGCGCCCACGCCGTCGCGCGACCGCACCGGCTCCCGGACGCGATCGATGAGCCTGAGTCTCCCAGTTACCGACATCCGATACAACAGCCCAACGGCCGACCCTGGGCGCGCCGGTGACGATGTCGGTCCGGGCGTCGACCGGCGTCATTCGCCCTCGCCGGCGGCTCCCTCCGTCAACACCTGACGCATCCGGTTGATCTCGACGCTCTGCTCCACCACGACGCTGCTGGCCAGTTCGTTGACGCTGATGTCGGAGCCGAGCGTCAGCGCCTCCTTGCCCATGTCGATCGCGCCCTGGTGGTGATCGGTCATCATGGCGACGAACATCTGGTCGAACTCGGCGCCGCGAGCGGCGGTGAGGCGGTTCAGCGCCTCTGCCGACTGCATGCCGGACATTTGGTGCCGATGATCGCCACCGGAGTCACGGTCGAGTCCCCGGTCGGCCAGCCACGCCTCCAGCACCTTGATCTCCGGACCCTGAGCAGCCAGGATCCGATCCGCGATGATCTTCAGCTGCGGGTTCTCACCCCGGTCCGCCGCCAACCGGGCCATCACCAGCGCCTGCTCGTGGTGCGGGATCATCATGGTGACGAAGCGGACGTCGGCGTTGTTGTGCGGTGGACGCGGCATCGCCGACATCTCGTTCGCCGGCAGCGACGCCGCCGGCTCGCCGGGACGTCCGGGCATCAGCACCGGTGCGGTGGCATCCGGCAGGCCGGGCAACTCGATCGGCGCGGGAGTGCTCGACGTCGCGACCGGCTCGGAGTCGCCATCCGGCCCCCAGAGGACCAGCGTCACCCCGACGGCCAGCACCGCCAGCACCGCCAACTCGATCAGCGCCAGCCGGCGCGATCGCGCGAGACGCTCCCGGATCCGTACACCCAGCACACGTGCCTCCCGCCGTCGGTCGAGGTTGGCGGGATGTTAGCGCGGGGTTGACCTGCGGCGGGAGGGCGGCGCCGGGCGAAAGAATCGGTTGGTCCCACCTGCGGCAATTTGCACCCCGCCGGCCCTCCTGGTGTTGCGGAACCGTGACCCCAAGCACATCGATGCCCTTGTGCCGACGGCGTTATCGTCCCGCTACCCCTGCTCATCCTTGACGAAGGGTGTCCTACATGTCCGATCCAACCCCACGAGGGAGTCGGAGGCTGGCCATCAGCCTGGCCGCGACCGCTGCCCTTCTCGTCGCCGGTGTGGCCACCGCCCCGGCGAGCGGCGCCGCCGAGTCCACCACGAACGCCGTCCCGGGGATCGACGAGATCGTCAGCTCCCCCAACCTCCAGCAGATCGCCAACATCCCGAAGTTCGGCGGCTTCGCCAGCGAGAGCGCGTACAACTCGGACCTGGCGTTCCAGGGCGACTACGTCTTCGCCGGCAACTACAACGGCTTCAACGTCTTCGACATCAGCGACCCCACCTCGCCACAGGTCGTCAGCCAGGTCGTCTGCGTCGGCGCGCAGGGCGACCCGTCGGTCTTCGGCAACCTGTTGTTCCTCGCGGTCGACTCGCCACGCAGTGACGACTCGTGCAACAGCAGCAGCGGTTCGACGGCCCAGGAGAGCTCCTGGGAGGGCGTCCGGATCTTCGACATCAGTGACAAGGCGAACCCGCGGTACATCAAGTCGGTCCGCACCGACTGTGGATCACACACCCTCACCCTGGTGCCGAGCAAGGACGACCAGAGCGTCTACGTCTACGTGCAGTCGTACAGTCCGTCGAGCAACGCGTTCTACTGCAAGCCGCCGCATGACAAGATCTCGATCATCGAGGTGCCGCTGGCGGATCCGACCAGCGCCTCGGTGGTGGCCACCCCGGTGCTCTTCCCCGGCACCGACGGCAACACCAGCACCAGCGGCTGCCACGACATCACCACCTACCCGGAACTGGACCTGGCCGCTGGCGCCTGCATGGGTGACGGGGTGCTGATGGACATCTCCGACCGGGAGAACCCGGTGATCCTCAGCCAGGTACGGGACACCAACTTCGCGTTCTGGCACTCGGCCACGTTCAACAACGCCGGCACCAAGCTGATCTTCACCGACGAACTCGGTGGCGGCAGCGGCGCGATCTGCACCAGCAGTTACCGGGCCAACCAGGGCGCCAACGCCATCTACGACATCGTCGGCAGCGGCGCCGACCGGGAGCTGGTCTTCCGCAGCTACTTCAAGATTCCGCGGGAGAACACCGCCCTGGAGAACTGCGTAGCGCACAACGGGTCGCTGATCCCGGCGATGGGCCGCGACATCATGGTCCAGGCCTGGTACCAGGGCGGCGTCTCGGTCATCGACTTCACCGACTCCGCCAACCCGGTCGAGATCGCCTTCTGGGAGCGGGGACCGCTCTCGGACACCCGCCGCGTCCTCGGTGGGGCCTGGTCGACCTACTACCACAACGGATACATCTACTCCAACGACATCCAGAAGGGCTTCGACGTCCTCAAGCTGGACGACCCGCGTACCAACAACGCCCGCGCGGTGGCCTTCACGGAGCTGAACGTGCAGACGCAGCCGAGCTACCCGGCCTGCACCACCGTCCTGACCGGACGTCACAACGGCAGCATGACCATCAAGAGCGGGATCACCTGCATGGACGGGGTGACCCAGAACGGAGGGATCAAGGTCAACCCGGGCGCCGGACTGATCGTGTTCAACTCCAATCTGAATGGCTCGATCCACGCGGTCGACGCCTCCGTGGTCTCCATCGTGGAGAGCCGGGTGAACGGCTCGGTGGACGCCATCGGCGCCACCATCCGCGACAGCAAGGTCAACGGATCGGTGCGGACGAGCTGATCCGTGCCACACGGTCAGCCAGCACCAGCACTCCGGCCCGGCGGACGATCCGTCGGGCCGGAGCCCTGTCGTGGGGCGCACGCGGTCCGGAGTGGGTGGCCCGACGCGTACGCCCGGCGGTGCGCCCCTGAGCCGTGTCCGGCGGCGGGCGGTCAGCCCAGGATTCCCTCGTGCAACGCGCGGAGCACCGCGTTGGTGCGGTCCCGGGCCCCGAGCTTGGTGAGGATCATGGAGACGTGGTTCTTGACAGTCCCCTCGGCCAGGAAGAAGACCTCGGCGATCTCCCGATTGCTGTAGCCACGCGCCACGAGCCGCAGCACCTCCTGTTCGCGTTCGGTGAGGCCCTGCACCGGTGCCGCCTCCGGCCCGACCGGAGACGGCCCGGACCGGATCGCCCGCAGCATCCGATCGGTGATCGACGGGGCGATCAGCGTGCCGCCGTCGGCGAGCGTCCGGATCGCCCGGGTGAGCTGCTCCAACGTGACGTCCTTGAGCAGGTAGCCCCGGGCACCCGCACGCAGCGCGGCGAGCACGAGCTCGTCGTCGTCGAACGTGGTCAGCACCAGCACCGGGATGTCGACGTTCTCCGCGCGTAGCCGGTCCAGCGTCCAGATGCCGTCGAACTGGGGCATCCGCAGGTCGAGCAGGATCACGTCGGGCGAGGTGTCCGCGATGACCGGGAGCGCGGCACGACCGTCGTCGGCCTCACCGACCACGTCGATCCCGGCGACCTCCAGCAGCCCCCGGATGCCCTGCCGGATGAGCGTCTGGTCGTCGACCACCACCACCCGGGTCATCGTGCCGGCACCCGCGCGGTCACCCGGAACCCGTCGCCGCCGTCGACGGCCAGATCACCGCCGAGGGCGGCGAACCGCTCGCCCAGACCACGCAGCCCATTGCCGAGGGCCGGTTCCGGTGCCCCGCGGCCGTCGTCCCGGGCCTCCAGGACGGTCTCCCGCTCGTCGCCGGTCACCGAGATCCGCAGGGTACGCGCGTCAGCATGCCGGATGGTGTTCGTGACGATCTCCTGCGTGGCCCGGACGAACGCCGCGCTGTCGTCCTCGTCGATCCTGACCCCCGGGCTCACGTCGACGGTCACGTCGAGACCCGGCAGGTTCCGGGTCACCCGACGCAACGCCTGCTCAAGATCGGGGCTTTCGGCTCGCAACTGCCCGACCGTGGCCCGGACGTCGCCGAGCAGGTCCCGGGCGACCCGGTTGGCCCGCTCCAGGTGGGTACGGACGGCCGGGCCCTCCAGGTGACGGGCGGTCTCCAGTTCCAGGGTCAACACGGTCAGCTGGTGTCCGATCAGATCGTGCAGCTCCCGGGAGATACGCAGCCGTTCCGTCGTCGCGGCCGACTCCGAGAGCAGAACACTGGCCGCCTGCAACTCGACGTGTGCCTCGGCCAGCTCGCGGCGCATGCGCTGCTCGCGCAGCAGGGTGACCGAGCTGAGCAACGCCGCCACCTGGATAAGCAGGTAGAAACCCAGAAGAATGGCACCGTCGGTCACGCTGCGCATGCCTGACACGGCCCCGAAGGCGATCACCAGGGTGTTGCCGACCACGACCAGCAGCCCCACCCGGATCGGCACCACGTACACGCTCACGGCAGCGGTGAGGACCAGCAGCACCGGCAGCAGTCCCTGGCCCGATGCGGACAGCAGCAGGGCCCAGGCCGCGACGACGCTCGCGGAGAACGCCACGTACCGGATCCGACTGGCCGCGCGGGTCGCTACCGCGGCGAGCATGGCGACCAGGTAACCGACGAAGATCACGACCCACCAGCCCTGCGGAATCGTGGTTCCGATCGCGCCCAAGAGGCCGGGAGCAGCGACGGCGACCGCCACCACGAGCATCGCGAGGCCGGACCACTCGTCTGTCCCGACGCGTCGCATGACACCCACTCTAGTGCGGTGGCCAGAAACGTTCACCGGGCCGCACCGGGCCCAGCCGACGACCGGCGGCGTTGGACACCGCACTAGATCGGGCCGTGGCCAGCCAACCCGTGCCAGAAGTAACGCCCGCAGGTGATGACTTTCGGGACGCGACACGAGCCGGGACCGTTCCTAGCATCGAGGCATGAACAGCTCCGAACCGGCGATCGTCGCCGAGAACCTCGCCAAGAGCTACCGCCGTGCCCAGGCGGTCGTCGACGTGAGTCTGCGGGTCGAGGCTGGCGAGGCGGTCGGTGTGGTCGGCGTCAACGGCGCCGGCAAGACGACGACCGTCGAGATGATCGCCGGGCTGCGCGTACCCGATCACGGGCGGATACGCGTGCTCGGTCTCGATCCGCGCCGCGACCGGGCACAACTGCGACAGGTCCTCGGCGTGCAGTTGCAGCAGGCCTACCTGCACCACGCGCTACGGGTCACGGAGCTGGTCGATCTCTACCGCAGCTTCTACCCGGACCCCCGGTCGACCGACGAGCTGTTGGACATGGTCGAGCTGACCGACCAGCGCCGGACCCGCTTCGAGAAGCTATCCGGCGGTCAGCAGCAGCGGCTCTCCATCGCCCTCGCCATCGCCGGGCGTCCCCGGGTGGTGATTCTCGACGAACTGACCACCGGGCTCGACCCGAAGGCACGGCGTCGGATGTGGGGAACGGTCGAGCGACTCAGCTCCGAAGGGGTCACCGTGCTGCTCGTCAGTCACTTCATGGAGGAGGTCGAGCGGCTCTGCGACCGCGTGGCGATGCTCGACGCCGGACGTGTCGTCGCGCTGGACACCCCGGCGGCACTGCGCACACTCGCACGCACCGCGACCCTCGACGACGCGTTCGTCGCACTCACCGGCCGGCAACTGGAGGAGGACGCCGCATGAATACTCTCGTCGAGGCCCGTCGGCCCGGGCTGCGCTCGCTGCTCACGCTCATCGGGTGTGAGGCGAAGATGGTCGTCCGGGACACGGCCGGGCTGGTGGTCCCCCTCTGCCTGCCGTTGCTGATCATGTTGACCAGTGCCTCCTCCGCGAGCCGGACGGTCGTCGACAGCGGGCGCACGGCGCTGGAGCTGTACGTCCTGCCGCTGGTGTTCACGATGGTCATCGCGATCGTCGGCATCATCAACATGCCGAGCTTCCTCGCCTACTACCGACGCTCCGGGATCCTCCGCCGGCTGGGGGTCACTCCCGCGTCACCGGCCATGGTCCTCGCCGCCCAGGCCATTGTCAGCATTCTCCAGTCGTTGCTCGGCATCGCGGCCGCCCTGATCGTCGCGATCCTGGCCTTCAACGCCGGTGCGCCCGCCAACCTCGGCACGGCGGTCGGGGTGGTCGCGTTGGCGATGGCGGCGATGTACAGCACCGGCATGATCGTCGCCGCGGTCGCGCCCACCCCCAACTCCGCCGTCGCCATCGGCCTGGTCGCCTTCTTCGTCCTCGGCGCCCTCGGCGGCATGTTCGGCGGCCGCGACTCCCTGCCGGAGCCGCTGGCCGAGATCGGTGGCTGGCTGCCGTTCGGCGCGGCCGTCGAGGCACTGTCGTCCGCGTGGGCCGGTGCTGCCGTGTCGGCGGCCAACCTGATCGGCCTCGGCGCGACGGTCGTCGTCGGAGCCGTGGTCGCGAGCCTGCTGTTCCGCTGGGAGTGACCGGCGGTCGGCCGGTCAGGACGGCTTGCCGGTGAGCAGGTAATCGTCCGCATCGGCGCTCCACCGCAGGCCGACGGCTCCTTCCGTGGCAGCGGCCTTGCAGAACTGCAGAAAGCCGCGGTAGCCCAGCTTCTTCTCGCTGAAGTCCGGCCGCACCCGGCGGAGCTGGTTCTTCAGGCCGGACAGGGCCACCTCGCCGGTCTCACCACCGAGATCCCGCACCACGGAACCGAGCAGCGCGAATGCGGTCTCCCGGTCGCCGTGTTCCGGCAGGGACACCTCCGGGTCACCCTTGGCCGGGCCCTCCGCGAGTTCGATCACCCGCAGGTCGGCGAGGTGGCGCAGCAGTTCACCAAAGGTACGGAATCCGTGGTCGGACTCGCTGAAGGTGGGATCCTTGCGCAACAGCGTCCGCTTCAACCGCGACGCGGTCACCTCCCCACCGGAACTGCCCTGCAGACCCGCGACGGTCTGCGCGACGAGGACGGCGAGCGCGTCCGCGTCCCGGGACGGCTCCTCCGTCGGCGGCGCCTCAATTTCCACCTGGTCGGCGGGCTGCGGCTCAGGTTCGGGCAACCGGGACGGCCGGGTACGTCGCCCCCGCGTCGGCAGGATGTCGACGCCCTCCAGCCGGTCGTAGTAGAGGAACTCGTCACACGCGGGGGGCAGCAGGGCGGAGGTGGAATTCTCCACCCCCACCCCGATCACCTGCTTGTTGAGTTCGCGGAGCTTGTGCACCAGCGGGGTGAAGTCGCTGTCGCCGGTGCAGAGGACGAACGTGGAGATGTATTGGCGTTCGAAGGCCAACTCGATCGCGTCGACGGCCATCTTGATGTCTGCGGCGTTCTTACGCGTGGCACCCATCCGCTGCGGAATCTCGATCAGCTCGACGTGCGAGCGGGTCAGCATCCGCCGGTCCTCGTCGAAGTACGACCAGTCGGCGTACGCCCGGCGCACCACCACCCGCCCACGCTCGGCCAGCGCGTCGGCGATCGGCCGGAAGTCGAACATCGCCCCGCCGTGGTGGTCACGCACCCCCAGTGCCAGGTTCTCGTAGTCCAGAAACAGGGCGATCCGGTCTTCATGCTCCACCCTGGCAGCGTACGTCGGTGCGGCCGCCACCAAGCCCGGTGCCGGTGGCACCACGCCGAGCGGGACCATCGCGGACAGCGGCTACCATCGCCCGATGAATCTTCGCGGAACGATCAGCCCGGACCGTCCGCTGCTCGTCCTGGCCATCGCCGAGGAGGCCGCGTATCTCGACGCGAAACTTCCGGTGCTGCTCACCGGGATGGGGAAAGTCAACGCCGCCGCTGCGGTCGCGGCGACGCTGGCTCGTCAACCGCTTCCGTCGGTGCTGGTCAACCTCGGCACCGCGGGTGCCCTGCACCCGGGTTGGACCGGTACCCACGAGATCGGCAGCGTCCTCCAACACGACCTGGACACCGAGTTCATCCGCCGGCTCACCGGCCAGACCGTCGGCGCAACCCTGGCCCTGGGGGACGGCCCGACGCTGGCCACCGGTGACCAGTTCATCGCCGACGACGAGGCCCGCGCGGCGCTGGGCCGCCGCGCCCATCTGGTGGACATGGAGGGGTACGCGGTGGCGTCGACGGCGCACGCGTTCGGCGTGCCGGTCCGCGTGGTGAAGCAGGTCAGCGACGAAGCCGGCGCCGGTGCCGACCGCACCTGGAAGGAATCGGTGGACGATTGCGCCCGGCTGCTCGCCGGCTGGGTACGGGCCAACCTCTGACTCATTCCACCAGCGTGACGGCGCGCAGGAGGTCCTGCCGGACGCGGGACAGCAACTCTTCACGGGTCACACCCTGTACCGACGTCAGGCACCGGGTGGCACCGCTGCGCGGTTCACGCAACAGCGCCAGGGCCAGCAGCCCGGAAGGTACCGCGTCCATCCGGTTGCGGGTGGCCACGGAGTCTGCCCAGACGAGCGCAGCGGCCAGAGCCGGCGTGATCGGAGTCCCATTCCAGCGCTGATCCGTCAGTGCGTCGCCGGCCGGGTACGACCCGTCGGCCGGATCGCCAAGGGTCTCCTCGTCGAAGGCTCCGACCAGGCGCGAACTCCGCGGATCGTAGGGCCAGATCCGGGTCCAGTCGGCGTAGACGTCGCTGCGGATCAACGCCCCGAACAGCCGGCCGCACGTCACGACGGGCCCCTCGACAGCGGCGGTGTCCAGGGCCCGACGACATTGCCCGGCGAGCCGTTCGGGTGGGGGCAGCCGCCGCACCGGCGGGGCACCCGGCCCCACCTCATCGGCGAGCACCGCCTCGGCCGGTGACAGCAGCAGCCAACGGCTCAGCCGGCCACCGAACCACCGGTGTCGGGTGTGCCGCCAACGGCGGACGACCTCGGCGAGACCGGCCGGGGCATCGGGTTCGTCGGCATCGACCGCGGCGATCCCGACCTGCACGGCCGTGTGGAAGAGCAGCAGCCGGAGCAGGCGGTCGGAGAGGTTGCGCCCTTTGCCGGTCTCGGCCAGGTCGGTGAACGCGACGGCGGCACCCGAACGGCCCGCCGGCTCGCCCGCGTCGATCGCGACGGACCACGCCTGCACCGTGATCCCGAACCGGGCGGACAGACCCAACGGCCGGTGCCAGTCCAGCCAACGACGCCACCAGCTCCCGGTGGGCTTCTCGTCGTCCAGTTGCCGGCCCAGGTCGGCACCGAGCAGGCGGGCCAGCCCGGTAAAGGAGTCCGGCGTCGAATCACCACCGTCGGTGCACCGCACCATGTCACCGAGCGCCGCCAACGCGCCCGGCTGACTCCGTACCGCCGCCTCCAGCCAGGCGAACCGGGCGATGTGCTCGGCGGCGGGGCTGACCACCGCACGTGACAACCGCCAACGGCGGCCCGTCCGCGACACCTGGCGACACCAGACCGCCAGTGCCGACCACCCGCCCGGCTCGTCCGCCTCGACGGCCGACGCCCAGGCGAACGCGCTCAGGGTTGTCCGGTAGCACCAGCGCAGCATCGGCAACCGCTGCTGTCCGGCGACCAGTTCCGCCCACTCCGCGCGGTATCCGGCCAAGCCGATCCGCGCGCCGACAGAATCGAGACCGATCTCCTGCCGCCAGGCGAGGTCGGCCGCGGCCAACTGTCGACGGGCAGCCAGGTCGACAACCGGGATCGACCGCAGATCCGCCTGGTCACCATCGCCGGCCACCAGCGCCCGCGCGCGGTCCGGGTCGCGGAACTGGTAGCCGCCGCTGACCACGCGCAGTTCGCCGGAGGACACCGCATCATCGAGGAAACCGATGGTCCGCCACGGCAACCGACGCGCCAGGACGAGGCCGGCCCGCACGAGCACGAACCGTCCCCAGTGCGTACGCAGGCTGAGGCACCCGGCGGTCAACGCCACCACTGCGGCGGTCAGCGGCCACCACTGCGCGGGACTCAGCCGGGGCTCGCCGAGCGTGACGCCGACCGCCAGCCAGTCCGGGGCGGTGTGGGGCAGCAGTCGGTAGTTGAGGTAGCCGCCCGCCACGCCCAACGCCGCCACCCCGAGTGCCCAGGGCGCCACGGTCAGCAGTGCCGCGATGCGGTGACGGTGCACCAGCGTACGCGGGGCGACCGACTCCGGAGCCTGGCGTACCTCCTGTCGCACCAGGGTGCGCGCCGTGCCGACCAGCGTCAACAACACCGTCAACAGCAGCGCCGGCACGAGCCGACCCAGCGGACCGGCGCCGCCGACGTCCTCGACGACCTGCGCGCCCAGCCGGTCCAGCAGGTCGTGCGCGGCCTCCCGCTTCGACGCGTCGACCAGCACATCGACGCTGCGGTGAGCCAGCCACACTCCCCCGGCCAGCGCGCCCAGGCCCGCCGCCGGCCAGCCGAGCACCGAGCCGACGTGCTGCCACCATCGGCGGCGGCGCCACGCCAGGGTCACATACGGTGGGGGCTGCCGTTCACCAAACTGCCACCGCTTCCCGATCAGCCGCCACCAGCAGAACCGGGCCGAGGAGGTACGCGCCAGCGACAACGCCACCTGGCGCAGCCACCGCTCCGATGTGGCACGTCGACGTGCGGGGATGGCCGCACCGTCCGGCTGTCGGCCGGCACCGGTCGGGTGAGGGTCGATGGACACAACGGAATCTAGCCCGCCGCGCCCGGCCGGGACAGTGCGCCGGCGTCAATCCGACGGGTTCAGTCGACCCAGGAGTGGACATTGGACGGACCAGCGCCCATGGCCGGTCAGCACGGACCGCCCGAACGGTGTGTCACATCGTCACTACGGTGCTCGTGGCGGATAGGACGCGTCACTATGCTCGGAACGCCGTACGACATTCGACAGTAGGCACACCGCCCCGTCGGTGTCGCCCACGACTGTGGGGGTTGGTTGTGGGCGGGACAACCGCCGTGATTGCGTTGCTCTCGCTGTCGGCGAGCGTGGCGGCCCTGGCGGTCGCCGCGGTGTCCCTGCTGGTGGCTCTGCGCACGTATCGCTCGGCCGTGACCGGTGCCGCGGTCGAGCGGCTGGCCGAACAGGTGACGGTGATCGGGCGGGCGGTGTCCGCCTACTGTGAGGCCGACCAGGAGGAGCGAGTCAACGGTCAGGCCCGTCGGGTGTCGCTGCAACTCGGCGACACCTACCGGGGTGGCCAGGACCTCCCGGGTGCGGTGGAGGTCGAGGCGGTGAACCAGAGCGCCGAGGTCATTCATCGCGTCTCCTTCAACTATCGACCAGCCGTCGGGGAGCCGCAGGCCAGCGAAGCCACCACAGGACTGGTGACGATTCAGCCGTACTCCTCCTTCCGGCATGTCTTCGCACTGCCACCGGGCACCAGCAACCCGGTATCCGACGAGTTCGAGCTGTGCTTCACCGATGCCCGGTCGCGTCGGTGGAGACGACTACCTGGCCGATCTCAACTCTGGTTGATCGGCAGCGACGACCCGAACGGAACCCAATCACCATGATCAGCCGAGTGGTCGAGATCAGCTGCACCGTCGGCGACGCGCAGCGGAGTCGAGGTTCGGGCCTGCTGATCGCCCCCGGCGTGGTGCTGACCGCCGCGCACGTGGTCGACGAATCCGAGCCCGAAGGAATCCGGGTTCGCCGGGCCGACACCGAGGATCCGCGCGACTGGATCACCGCCACAGCGCGGATCCTGCCGGCCGACGCCGACCTGGATGCCGCGCTGGTGCTGCTCGACCCGACAGCGCTCTCCTCGCACCAGCCCGACGGCGACGAGGAGCCACCCGACATCGCCCACATCGACGTCGACGAGCCGCTACCGTTTCGGGCGATCGGATTTCCCAGTGTGCAGGCGACCGAAGCGTTTCGCGCCGAGGAGCACTGGGATCTGGAGGACGTCCGAGGGGTGACCGCGCCGTACAGCGCCGGTCGACAGACGCTCCTGTCGCTGGACGTCACCTCCTCCAGACCCGTCCACGGCCGGCGGGCACGTCGCCGCAACGACTCCGGGTGGGCTGGCCTGTCCGGCGCGGCGGTCTGGACCAGCGGCCTGCTCGTCGGCGTGATCGTCACCGACAACGGCGAATTCGACGGCGGCGGCCGGTTGGAGGCGGTTCCGGTCACCCGGCTCCTTGCCGACCGGGACCTTCAGCCGCACCTGCCGGCAACCTGGGAACACAGCGGTGCACGACGGATCAGCAACCTGACGTCCTTCTCCGTCGGCACCGGTCAGGCCATCCGGATCCGGTCCGCCCAACGATCGTTCAGCTCCCAGGTGCAGGAGAATCTACGCACCTCGTTGACCGCGCTGCTGCACGTCGAATACCAGCTGGTGCCGTTCACCGGTCGGTCCGCCGAGCTGGCGCAGCTCACCGCCTGGTGCGCCACCCCGGCGCGAGTCAGCTACGCGGTGCTGTCCGGCCCGGGTGGCAGCGGCAAGACCCGACTCGCCGCCGAGTTGTGCCGGCACGCGGCGGCCGACGGATGGGTCGCCGGAATCGGAACCTTCGCCGCCGAGCCGGCCCAGACCCGGTTGGAGGCGGTACGCCGTCCGGTGCTGATCGTCATGGACTACGTCGA
Source organism: Micromonospora lutea (assembly GCF_016863535.1). Lineage (GTDB taxonomy): Bacteria > Actinomycetota > Actinomycetes > Mycobacteriales > Micromonosporaceae > Micromonospora > Micromonospora lutea. The sequence continues at coordinate 42,191 of NZ_BOPB01000030.1, read as the reverse complement.
CAGCACCCCCGACACCGCCGCCGAGCTGCTGCTCGGCTGCCTCACCGGCGGGGCCCGCCATCCGGTACGCGTCGTGTTCCTGGCCAGGTCGGCGCCGGCCTTCCTGCCCAGGCTGCACGCCGCGATGGGACTGGAGAGTCACGACCCCGCGCTCGACCTGCGGTTGTCGCAGCTGGAACTGGACGGCGCGGCCCGCTACCAGCACTATCTGGCTGCCCGGCACGCGTTCAGCCGGTTGAAGGGGCTTCCCGAGCCGGACGAGCCGATGCCTCCCGGGGCGATTCCGGAAGCCGTGCCCGCCTCCCCGCCCGAGCCGCCCGCAGACCTGGCGCCGTGGCTCCGCGTCCTGAGCACCCCGCTGCTACTGCACGCCCGGGCACTGCTCGACCTGCTTCCTCCGTCGGCCACGACCGAGGCCCGCGCCGTCGGGGCGACCCCTGCCGACCGGCACGACATCGACGACCTGCTGGACCGGCTACTCGACCGGGAAGACCGCGAGTTCTGGGCGCCCACCCTGCACCGGCACGGTCTGGACAGCAGCGGACCACGGATGGACGTGTTCGCGGTCGCCACGTTCGCCGGCGCGGACACCGACGATGACGCGCGGCTCGTCCTCAACCAGGTCGGCGCGTTACGCGACGACCACGCCAGGGCGGAGCGGCTGCTCCAACTGCTGCGGGAGACCTACGGCGGCTCTCCCCTGCCCTCCGTACGCCCGGATCTGCTCGGCGAGCGACTGATCGCCCGCCGGCTGATCGCGCGCGACCAGGTGGCCGGGCTCTTCGGTGACGTCGACCGGGTCGGCCAACGCTCACGGATGCTCGAAGTGTTGCTGCGGATGACGGCGTCGCCGTCGTCAGCGGCGGCGGAGCCCGCGCGGCGTGTGCTCACGCAGCTCCTCGACGAACGCCTACCGGAGCTGGCCCGGCAGGCCAACGACCCGCTGCCCGACGGCAGCACCCCCACCTCGGACGCCTATCTGTTCGCCGCGCGGATCGCCACCGCGCTGGAACAGATCGAGGTGCCCCGAGCCGCCGCCGAGGCATCGACCGTGGCCTTTCGCGCGCAGGCCCGGCTGCACAAGCTTGCTGCCACGGTGCTGCACCAGGCCGCGACCCACTATCAGCAGACCGACGACACGGCACGCGCCATCCGGCTGCTTCAGGACACCACCAATGCCTACCTGCGGCTCGGGCGACCAGATGCCGCCACGCAGTCGTCCGACGAGGCGATCGGTTACCTGCGACGTGCCCCGCAACTGGGCCAGAACAACCAGCTCGGGCGGCTGCTCAGCACCACCTCGCTGGTCCGGATGGGCACCGGCAACGTCGAGGCCGCCATCGAGACCGGCCAACAGGCCGTGGCGCTCGCCGAGGCTGCGTCCCGCGACGATCCGGACGGGCACCTCGCCGCCCTCGCCGAGGCGAGACGACATCTCGCGCTGGCATACCTCGCGGCCGGGCAGCACAGCGCGGCGGTCGCCACCCTGCACGAGGCCGTGCACCAGCCCGGCCTGCTGCCGCCCCTGGAGGCGGGAAGGCTGCGGCTGGCGTACGCGATGGCGCTGCTCGGCACCGCCGACCTGCCCGGCGCGTTGAGCCAGGCGGCACAGGCCGTCGACCGGTTCCGTACCGCCACGCCGCCACACCCGGTCGAGATGTCCGCGGCGAGCGTCATCCTGGCGAACCTGCGGGCGCTCGCCGGAGAACTGGAGGAGGCCGAGCGGGAGATCGCGGTCGCCGTGGCCATCGCCGACACCGCGGCGGACAGTGACGACGACGATGTCCGGTTCAACCGCGCGTCGGTCCGGCTCAGCGCCGGCTCATTGCTACTGCAGGTCGACCAGGTCACGGCACGGCGGTACCTGCAGGAAGCCCGGCGGATGTTCCAGGACCTCTCCGGCGAACTGCCGGATCAGTTCGAGTTCGCGTACGCGATGACGCGCCTGGCGTACGCCGAGGCTCTGTACCAGCTCGATGACGTCGACGAGGCGCTCAAGGAGGTGCGGGCCGCCGACGCGATGGTCGAGGACCTCTACGCGCGACACCCCCGGCGGATGTACGTGCTGCCGGTGATCGCGGCCAAGACCCGTGCCTCTCTCTACTTCGGACTGGGGCGGCTTCCGGAGGCGGCGGAGGCGATCAGCGACGCGATCGACCGGCTCGCCGAACTGGATCCGATCGGCGGCCGGGCGCACCTGGGTGAGCTGTACACCCTGCTGGCGTTGCTGCGGTTGGAGAGCGAGGAGTTCCGGGAGGCACTGCCGGCAGCCGAGCGCGCCGTGGCCGAGTTCCAACGGCTCTCCGAGGACGAACCGCGCACGTATCTGGTGCAGCTGCTCAGCGCACACCTGTTGCAGTTGGCGGCGGCGGTCCGGCTCAGCGACGAGGGCTTCGAGACCGAGGCCGACGATTCGGTACGACGACTCACCGACAGCCTGCGCGACCAGGCCCGCACCGACGAGAGCCGGCAGTGCCTCGCCCTGGTGCTCTACCTGCGCGCGAGGGTGCGTTATGCGCAGGGCGAGTTGGACGAGGCGATCGTGCTGGCCCAGGAGGCACTCGGCGTCTTCGAGGTGATGTCGCCACTGTTTCCCGGCTACCACGACGACCGCCGAACCGTCTCCACCGAACTCGACGATTGGTTGCGGGAACGCGACGGCGGACGCACCGACGGCGTCGCGTCCTCGGCCGGATCCCAGCCGGACACCCTCGGCATGCTGGTGGTGGCGCCCGACCCTCAGCAGCGGCGGCACCGCGTGGTGCTCGGTCGACACGCCAACCAACTGGTCGCCGCGGTGGAGTTCCGGCCCGTCCTGGTGCTCGGCCCGCAGCGCAGCCGCAAGACCACCAGCATGGTGATCCCCACCCTGCTCGAATGGGACGGGCCCGCTGTGGTCACCTCCATTCGCACCGATGTGCTCAGCGGCACCGTACGGCAACGTGCCGCGATGGGCGAGGTCGCGGTCTTCGAGCCGACGGAACGGCTGGTGCACGGCGCCCTGGTCAGGAAGTGGAACCCGATCGACGACTGTCGTACGTGGGAGGGCACGGTGCTGACGGCCCGGTCCCTCGTCGAGGCCGGCCGACTGACCGGCCGATCGGGGCTGCGGGACGAACAGTTCTGGTACAACCTGGCGAACCAGTTGCTCGAAGCGCTGCTCTTCGCCGCAGCGGCCACCGGATGCACGATGGCCGACGTGCACCGCTGGGTGAAGACGATGGACACCGCCGAGGTGAGCGCCCGACTGACGGTCGCACTCCGGTACAGCGACGACGGAAGCAACGCCGTACGCGCGTTCGCCGGCATCCGAGCCCTGGCTCCACAGACGATGACCAGCGTCTACGCCACCGCCACCACACTGCTCACGGCGTACAGTTCGGCGGCGGTACGGCGGAACTCGGAAAGCGACTTCCAGGTCGACGACTTCTTCGACGGCAGAGCGAACACCCTGTACCTCTGCGCACCGCCGGAGGACCAGCGCCTCCTCGCCCCGATCTTCACCATGCTCATCCAGCGGGTGATCGCTGAGGCGTACCGCCGGCACAACAGCGGTCAGCGGCAGCTCCCCCTGCTGCTCCTGCTGGACGAGGCCGGCAACATCGCGCGGCTGGAGAACCTCGACACCCTCGCCACCAGCGCGGCCGGCACCGACATCCAACTGGTCACGGTCTTCCACGATCTGGCGCAGATGGAGGCCATGTACGGGGAGTACCGGGCGAACAGCATCGCGAACAACCACTCGGCGTTGCTGCTGCTACCGGGCAACCGGGATCAACGCAGCCAGCAGTTGTACCGGAGCCTGCTCTCCGACGACCTGGTGCTGGGCGCACGGCACCGGTCGCTGCGCCAGCTCATGCCCGGCACGGCACTGTGCGTCTACGATCACCTGAGCGCCGATGTCATCACGCTGCGCTCGTCGAGTCACGACCGGGACCTGCGCGACCACGCCGGGCCATCGGTCGTCGGCGACGAGGATTTCGCGCCGCTGCTCGCGTTCAACGCGGGTCCACACGCCGACCTGAATCGGTACGGCCTGCGGGACACATGATCCCGCCGGCCGGTTCCGTCGGGTCACCGAGGCCGACTCAACCGCGTTTGTTGATCCGCACTCGGCCCCCGGCCAGCTCCGGCTGCAGGGTCAGGGTGACGCGATGGGTCGCGGACCGGTGCCGTTCGGCGTCACCGCCGACGGTCACCACCGTCCACAACCCAGCCTTGACACCACCTTTGACGACGGTGGAGACCGCCACCTCCAACTCCACCTCGATGCTCTCGATGGCGAAGGTCAGCGACTCGTCGTCGGCCCAGTCGACGGCGTGGAGGATCTGCTCGCGCAGGCTCTGCACCGCCTCGGAGAGGGTGAGATCCTCAGCGGGCGTGACCGGGCTCATGGGCGCTCCCTCCGTCGTGAGCCGGTGTCGGACCGGCAGCCCATGGATAGCACGGCGACGCCACCGTCTCCGGGCTCGGGAGCGGGGATCTCGCGCAGGCCGCGCGGATCGAGACGCAACCACCGTCGCACGCCGATGGCGCCCAGAAAACGTTCATCGTGGCTGACCACCACGAACGCGCCCCGGTAGGCGTTCAACGCGTTCTCCAGTTGGCCGACGCTGACCAGGTCGAGGTTGTTGGTGGGCTCGTCGAGCAGCAGCAGGTGCGGGGCCGGCTGGGCGTACAGCACGCAGGCCAGGGTGGCGCGCAGGCGTTCACCACCGGAGAGGACGCCGGCCGGCAGGTGGGCGCGGGCCCCCCGGAACAGGAACCGGGCCAGCAGGTTCATCCGCTCCGACTGCGGGCGGTCCGGGGCGTACGCGGTGAGGTTCTCCAACACGGTACGGTCGGCATCGAGCAGGTCCAGCCGCTGCGACAGGTACGCGACCCGGCCGTCGGCCCGACGTACCTGCCCACCCTGCGGATCCAGGTCGCCGAGCAGCAGCCGCAGCAGCGTCGACTTGCCGACACCGTTGGGACCGGTCAGCGCGATGCGTTCCGGCCCACGGATGATCAGGTCGACGCCGTCTTCGGGGAACAGCGTCCGGGTGCCGTACCGCACCTGCATCCGCTCCCCCTCGACCAGGGTCCGACCGGCCGGCACATCGGTCTCCGGCAGCTCCAATGCCAGCGTCGGGTCCTCCCGCAGCGCCCGGCCGGCCTCGTCGAGCCGCGACTGCGCGTCGCTGAGCCGGCTGGCGTGCGCCTGCTGGGCCCGGCCCGCGGACTCCTGGGCGCTGCGCTTCAGCCCACCGGCGACGATGCGGGCCAGGCCCGCGTTGCCGAGGTTCCGGGCAGCGTTGCCGGCTCGCCGCTCGGCGCGTTCGCGGGCCTGCTGCATCTCCCGTTTTTCCCGCTTGACCTCCAACTCGGCGCTGCGGACCTGGCGTTCCGCCAGCTCCCGGGCGGACCGGGAGGTCTCCTCGTAGGCGGTGAAGTTCCCGCCGAACAGGCGCAGCTGCCCGCCGTCGAGTTCGGCGATGCGGTCCATCCGGTCCAGCAGCATCCGGTCGTGGCTGACCAGCAGCAGGCAGCCGGACCAGTTCTCCAGCACCGCGTACAGCCGGTGCCGAGCGTCGACGTCGAGGTTGTTGGTCGGCTCGTCGAGCAGCAGCACGTCGGGACGCCGGAGCAGTTGCGCGGCCAGGCCGAGGGAGACCGCCTGCCCGCCGCTGAGGGTGTGCAGGCACCGGTCCAACGCCACCTCGCCCAGCCCCAACCGGTCGAGTTCGGCGCGGCTGCGCTCCTCGACGTCCCAGTCGTCACCGACGGCGGCGAAGTTGTCCTCGCTGGCGTCGCCGGCCTCGATCGCCCGCAGCGCGGTCAGTGCCGGGGCGACACCCAGCACCTCCGCCACGGTCAGGTCACCGGTCAACGGCAGGTTCTGCGGCAGGTAGCCGAGCACTCCCTCGACCGTCACGCCGCCAGCGGTCGGTACGAGGTCACCGGCGATCAGGCGCAGCAGCGTCGACTTGCCGGCGCCGTTCGGCGCGACCAGGCCGGTGCGACCCGGCGGCACGGTGAAGGACAGGTCCCGGAACACGGGGGTGTCGTCGGGCCAGGAAAAGGACAGATCGGTGCAGACGACGCAGGCGTCGAACATTTCAGCAGACCTCGGGAAGGAAGCCGGGGACGCCACTGACGCCCCGGTCAGGCAGACAGGGCCACGACACGACAGGCCGCCAGCACGGCGGCGGGGCTGCTCACCCCGAGATGTCGTCGTCCCCCGAAAGCATGTCGCCGCTCCTCGATCCGACTTGCACGGTTGATCCGCGACGTCAAGCGTAACAAGTGCCGGTCCGGCGCAGGCCGGACCGGCACGCCCGCCGAGCCCCGAACCCCGGCGGACGTCGCGCCCACCAGCGGGTGCGTGGGTCGCCGATCAGGAGCGGCTGCGGACGCGCGTGCGGAGGTAGAGCAGCGCCGCCCCGGTCACCGCCACCGGCCAGAGCAGGTAGACACCGGTCATGACCAGGAGGAACAGCACCACGCCGATGGTCGCGGCAGCGGCGTACCAGGCGGCGCTGCGACGGGGCAGCAGCCGCAGCGCCGCCGCGACCCCGATGACGTAGACGGTGATGAAGGAGCCGGTGGCGAGCAGCACCAGCGGGCGGGCGCCGAGGCCGGTGGCCAGGATCGCGCCCAGTGCCAGGAAGGCCAGGGCGGCGGTGACCGCAAGACTGCGGCGGGGCACCTCACCGGCGACAGCGCCCCGGGCGAGCCAGCCGGGCAGCGCCCCGTCGCGGCCGAGCGCCGCACCGAGCTTCGCCGCGCCGGCGTAGTAGGCGTTCATCGCGCCGAAGGTCAGCAGCAGCGCCGCCCCGGCGACCACCCAGCGGGTGTCCCCGCCGAGCGCGACCGCGAACAGGTCGCCCAGCGGCGCTGCGGACCCCGCCGCCGCCGAGCCGAGGACGGCGACGGTCGCGACGGCCACCGCCAGGTACAGCGCACCGACCACGACGACCGCTGCGGTGGTGGCCCGGGGAAGGTCCCGCAGCGGTCGACGGAATTCACCCGTCAGGTGGGTGATGGCCTCCCAGCCGACGAAGCTCCACATCAGCAGCGCCGCCGCCGGCCCGACCGCGGCCAGTCCGTGCGGGGCGAAGGGCACGAAGTTCGCGGCGTCCGCGTGGGGCAGCGCCAGCAGCACCGCCGCCAGGAGGAACGCGACGAGCACCCCGGCGAGCGCGAGCTGCACCCGCCCGGCCAGTTGCACACCGACGTGGTTGGTGGCGGTGACCGCGACCATCAGCAGCACCGCCGTCACCGCGACGGTGGGGGAACCACCGCCGACGGCTGCCTCGACGTACGCGGCGCCGAACAGCGCCGCAGCGGATGCCCCCGGCGGCACGGCGAAGTAGAAACACCAGCCGACGACGGCCGCGGCCCGCGGCCCGAAAGCCATCCGGGCGTACGTCGAGACGCCACCCGCGTCCGGGTGGCGGGCGCCGAGCGCGGCGAACGTGGCCGCCAACGGCGCGGAGACGACCACCAGCAGCAGCCAGGCGAGCAGGGAGGCGGGGCCGGCGGCCTCGGCCGCCAACGCGGGCAGCGCGATGACTCCGGTGCCCAGGACGGCGCCGACGTAGAGGGCGGTGCCCTGGGCTGCGGTGAGCCGACCGCCGGGTACCGGCGTGACACGGGTCTGGGTCATGTGATCACCCTCGTCCGGTTCGGCCGGCCCGGACAGTCGGATTGGCGCCGAGCTGCGTTAGATTCCTGCCATGCGTCCGCACGTCGTCGCAGTGGCGGTGACCGACAACCTGCCGATCTTCGAGTTGGCGGTTCCGCTGGAGGTGTTCGGCACCGACCGGCGGGACATCGTCGACCCGTGGTACGAGGTACGGCTCTGCGCGGCCGAGCCCGGCCCGCTGCGTACCACCCTCGGTTCCTGGATCGATCCCCCGTACGGCCTGGACGACCTGGTGGAGGCCGACACCGTGCTGGTGCCGGCGTGTGCCCGACCGGTGCAGACCAACCCCCCGGCGAAGCTGGTCGAGGCGCTGCGCACCGCGTACGCGCGCGGCAGGCGCATCGTCGGCATCTGCGCCGGTGCGTACCCGATCGCCGCGGCCGGCCTGCTCGACGGCCGGCGCGCCACCACGCACTGGATGAACGCCCAGGATTTCGCCGGCCGGTTCCCGCTGGTCGAGATCGACCCCCGGGTGCTGTACGTGGCTGATGGGAACATCTTCACCTCGGCCGGTACGGCCGCCGCCATCGATCTGTGCCTGCACCTGGTGCGCCAGGACCACGGCGCCGCGGTGGCCAACGAGGTGGCTCGGCGGATGGTGGTGGCGCCGCAGCGGAGCGCTGACCACACCCAGTACCCGGCGCCGCCGGTGCGGGGAGTCTCCCCGGCCGATCTGAGCCCGGTGCTGGAGTGGGCTCGGCAGCACCTCGACCGCCCGCTGTCGGTCAACGACCTGGCCCGGGTGGCCAACCTGAGCCCACGTACCCTGGCCCGTCGGTTCCGCGACTCCCTCGGCACCACCCCGTTGCAGTGGCTGCTGGAGCAGCGGGTCCGGTTGGCGCAGGAGCTGCTGGAGACCACCGAGGATCCGGTGGAGCGGATCGCACAACGCACCGGCTTCGGCAGCGGCGCCAACCTGCGCCAGCACTTCGGCCGGATCAGCGGAACGACTCCGCAGAGTTACCGGCACGTCTTCCGGTACCGGTCCGGCGCGGCCGCCCACCCGGTGATCACGCCGCAGTCGGCCGGGAGATCGCTGCCTTCACGGACCTGATCGGCGCCCCGTCTCACCCGCAGAGCAGCTGCCCACCGGCCGACCCGGCGGAGATGGCGAGCACCGCTGGCCGGCGGGGCGTGCAGGCGGTGGCGGCGGGCGTTTCGTCCCGGTGGAGGTGGGTATGCGCCCTCGTCGCGGGTGGAACCCGACCGGTCGGCAGGAGGCACACCATGACGTCCGGACGCGATGTGCTCGGCGAGGTCACGTTCGTAGGTACCGCGACCACGCTACTGCGGCTCGGTGACTTCACGCTGCTCACCGACCCCAACTTCCTGCACGCCGGGCAGCGCGCCTACCTGGGCTACGGGCTGTTCTCCCGACGTCTCACCAACCCCGCCGTGGGCGTCGACGAGCTACCCGACCTGGACGCGGTGGTCCTGTCCCACATGCACGGCGACCACTTCGACCGGGTGGCCCGCAACGGGCTGGCGAAGACCCTGCCGATCATCACGACGCCACCGGCCTGCCGCCGACTGCATCGTTGGGGTTTCTCCGCCGCCGACGGCCTCTCCTGCGGGGAGAGTCGGGAGCTACGGCGCGGCAGCCAGCGGCTGATCATCACCGCGGTGCCCGGCCACCACGGTCCGGGGCTACTCGATCGCCTGCTGCCCACGGTGATGGGATCGGTCATCGACCTGGAACACGACGGGCGACGCCTGCTGCGCCTCTACATCACCGGCGACACCCTGTACCGCCCGGCGCTGGCGGAGATCCCGGCCCGTTTTCCCGACATCGACGCCATGCTCGTCCATCTTGGCGGCACCCGCATCCTCGGTTTCCTCGTCACGATGAACGACCGGCAGGGTGTCGAGTTGATGCGACTGATCCGGCCGGGCGTCACCGTGCCCATCCACTACGACGACTACCGGGTGTTCCGCTCACCGCTGAAGGACTTTCTCGACCTCGCCGCCGCCCAGGGCCTGCGCTCCGCGATCCAGACCATCCGGCGCGGAGACACCCAGCGCCTTCCCCTGCGGTGGGACGCGGACCTGACCCCGTGACCACCACGGCGCACCGGCCCGGCCTTGGCTGAGCAGCCGCGCCGACGCTTCGAAAGTCACACCTCGTCGCCGGTCGGCGGCAGCGACCTGCGGGTGCCGCTGCCGGCCGTCCTGGCGCGCTGCCGTCATCGCGCGTACGTGGTGTTTCCGCAGCTCCCGCCAGCATGGACAGGGTCGTCCCGGCGTTGTGGGCAGCCGCCGACCCGGTGGTGACGGCGACGCGTCGTTATCGGAAACTTCCGGAAGTTCTGGCCAGGGCGGCGGTCTCGGCATAACATGCACGCGCTTTGATCCGCCCGAAGGTCCACGTCAGAGACACCCCGCCAGCACCGATCTCACATAGAGGGATGCCGATGCGCCTCTGGAACCTCTCCCATCGATCACGACGCCGATCCCGAACCATCGCGCTGCTCTCCTCGGCCGCGCTCGTGGCGGCGATCGCCGTCGCACCCACGCCAGCAGCCGCCGCGCAGGTCGTCCTCGCCAACGACTTCGAGTCCGGCTCGTACGCCCCCTGGGGACCACGCGGCGACGTCACCCTCGCCATCACCGACGAGGGACACGAGAGCGACAACAGCCTGTCGGTCACCGGCCGTACGGCGAACTGGCAGGGTCCGGCGACGAGCGCGACGGCGCTGTTCCGGCCTGGCACGCAGTACTCGGTCACCGCCTGGGTCAAACTGCCGGCCGGCACCGAGGGCACCGCCGGAGTGCACTTCACCGTCGAGGCGACCCCGGCCGCCGGCGGCGACAACACCTACACCTGGATCGGCGGGGACGTCGCCACCACCGCCGACAGCTGGGTGCAGATCGGCGGTACCTACACGCTGCCCGACGGGCTCAGCGCCGCCACCCTCTACGTCGAGGCGGCGGACGACACCCCGTTCCTCCTGGACGACGTGCTGATCACCGCCCCGGACGGCGGACCCGGCGGGCCGGCACCCGGCACCGTCGTCATCGACACCGACTTCGAGGACGGGCTGGACGGCTGGGGCCCGCGCGACAGCGGCCCCGGGGCACCGACGGTGGCGATCAGCGACGTCGCGCACGGCGGTGCGGCAGCGGCGCTGGTCAGCAACCGGGTCAACCAGGGCGCCGGAATCGGACGTGATGTCAGCGGCCTCTTCGAGGCGGGCGTCACCTACGAGTTCAACGCCTGGGTACGGTTCGCCCAGGGCCAGCCGACCGACCAGATCTGGCTCAGCCTGTCCAGCACCTCCGGCGGCAGCCAGTCGTTCAGCACCCTCGCCCAGTTCGAGTCCGTCACCAACACGGGCTGGACCGAGGTGACCGCGCGGTTCACGATGCCCGTCTCGGACGAGGCGCTGCTCTACTTCGAGACCCGTTGGCAGGGCGCGGACGTCACCGGCAACACCAGCGACTTCCTGGTCGACGACATCGTCGTCCGGGTGCCCGAGCCGCCGGTCATCGAAGACCTCACCGGCCTGCACGAGACCGCCGAGTTCCCGGTCGGCGTGGCGATCGACGCCCGGGAGACGGTGGGTGGGCCCAGCACGTTGCTGACCCGACACTTCAACCAGGTCACCCACGAGAACCACATGAAGCCCGAGGCCTGGTACGACGACGAGGGCAACTTCCGACCGCACGAGCAGGCGCTCACGGTGCTGGACTTCGCCCGCGACAACGACCTGCGGGTCTACGGCCACGTGCTGGTCTGGCACAGCCAGACCCCGGCCTGGTTCTTCCAGGACGCGGAGGGTCAGCCGCTGACCACCTCCGCGGCACACCAGCAGGTGCTGCGTGACCGGTTGCGTACCCACATCTTCAACGTCGCCGAGTCCCTGTCCGACCGCTACGGTCCGTTCGGCTCCCCCACCAACCCGTTGTACGCCTGGGACGTCGTCAACGAGGTCGTCAGCGACAGCGGTGAGCACGCCGACGGCCTGCGCCGCAGCGAGTGGTACCGGATCCTCGGCGAGAGCTTCATCGACCTGTCGTTCGAGTACGCGCACGAGGCGTTCAACGACGTCCACGCCGTGTCCGGCAGCGACCCGGTCACCCTGTTCATCAACGACTACAACACCGAGCAGAGCGGTAAGCAGACCCGCTACCGGGCACTGGTGCAGCGGCTGCTCGACCGTGACGTGCCGATCGACGGGGTGGGACACCAGTTCCACGTCTCCCTGGCCACGCCGGTCAGCAGCCTGCAGAGCACCCTGGAGTCCTTTGCGGAGCTGCCGCTGACCCAGGCCGTCACCGAACTCGACGTCACCACCGGCACCCCGGTCACCCAGGCCCGGCTGATCGAGCAGGGCTACTTCTACCGGGACGCCTTCCGGATCTTCCGGGAGCACACCGACGACCTGTTCGCCGTCACGGTGTGGGGCCTCACCGACGGCCGTTCGTGGCGTTCGGCCAACGCGCCGCTGCTGTTCGACGACAACCTGCGCGCCAAGCCCGCCTACCACGGCGCGGTGGACGGTGAGCTGCCGGCACGCCTGCGCACCGCGAACGTCTTCGCCGGTGACGTGGCCCTCACGGCCGCCGCACCGAAGGATCTGACCTGGCGCAAGCTGCCCCTGCACCAGATCGAGGAGACGGCGCGGTTCCAACTGCGCTGGGCGGCCGATCACCTGACCGCGTACGTGACGGTCGACGACGCCACGGCCGCCAACTCCGACCGGGTCACCTTCGTCCTCGGCGACCAGACCTACCAGGTCAACCGCAAGGGCAAGGGTGACGTGCCGGCCGTGGTGGCCAAGCGCGACGGCGGCTACGACCTGGTCGCCCACCTGCCGCTGACCGACGCCGCCGAGGGCGACACGCTCACCCTGGACGTGCAGGTCACCGACAACGGCACCACCTCCGCCTGGAACACCCCGGGCGCGGTCGGCACCCTCACCCTGGTCGAGGAGCTGTCGTACCTGGAGGTGCGTCAGGCGAGCACCGCGCCCGTCATCGACGGCACGGTGGACGCGGTCTGGTCCCAGGCTGGCACGGTCAGCACCGACAAGCAGGTCTCCGGCACCGACGGCGCCACCGCCAAGGTCCGCACCCTGTGGCGGGACCAGACGCTGTACGTGCTGGCCGAGGTGACCGACCCGGTGGTCGATGTCTCCGGCTCCGACCCGTGGACGCAGGACTCGGTCGAGATCTATGTCGATGCCGGAAACGCCAAGAACGGTCCCTTCCGGTACGACGACACCCAGATCCGGATCAACGCCGACAACGCGGTGTCCTTCGGCACCGGGGACGAGGCGTTCCAGGCCGGCCGCCTGAACAGCGCGGCGGTGCGCACCCCGACGGGTTACACCGTCGAGGCGGCGATCAGCCTGCTCGAATACGGTGGCCTCGGCACGTTCCACGGCCTGGACTTCCAGGTCAACGACGCCTCCGACGGCGCTCGTACGTCGATCCGCAACTGGGCCGAGCAGAACGGCGAGGGCTATCAGACCACCGCCCGCTGGGGTGTGGGTCGGCTGGTCGCCGGCTCCAACGTGGAGATCGCGATGGCCCGGATCGCCCGCTGGAACTCCGACAGCGGCGGCGGCTACTGCGCCACCATCACCGCCACCAACACCGGTGACAAGGCCGTCGAGTGGAGCGCCATCGTGGATCTCGAAGGTGACATCTACGACGCCTGGAACTTCAAGAGGGAACGGCTGGGCGACGGCAGCTACCGGATCAAGGGGGTGGACTGGAACCGGACCCTGGCGGCCGGTGCCAGCACCTTCAGCATCGGGTACTGCGCCAACCTGTGACAACCGGCAGGAGCACGTCGGCTGATTCGGGTCGACGAGCGGGCCGGTGAGGTAGGTCAAGTGGCGGCCACCGCGCACTGTCGCGGTGGCCGCCACCTGCATGTCCAGGGCGGACGAGGCGCACTGACCCCGACCCGTCGAGCCCCGGCCGCCACGAGCCTGGTCCACATCGAGGGATGCGGGACGGCCGGGAACTCACCAGGGCCGGCAGCCGACCACGTAACTGTGACATGCCGCGCAGATCGCGGGCCGCCCTCCGGAAAGGTTGTCCAATGATGCTTCTCGAACGTCGCCGGGTCGCGCAGCTCGGTGCCCTCGGGCTCTTCACCGCCGCAGCCGTGGCGCTCACCGCGACGCCGGCCGCCGCGCATGTCACGGTCAGCCCGTCGGTCACCACGGCGGGTGCCTACACCGTGCTGACGTTCGGTGTGCCGCACGGTTGCGACACCTCGGCCACGACGAAGGTGTCCATCAGGATCCCGGAGCAGATCGTCTCGGTCACGCCGACGGTGAACTCGAACTGGGCCGTGCAGAAGGTGATGGCGGAGCTGAACCCGCCCATCAAGGACAGCCACGGCAACGAGGTCACGCAGCGGGTCACCGAAGTGGTCTACACCGCGAAGACACCGCTGCCGGCCGACCTGCGGGACACGTTCGAACTGTCGTTGAAACTGCCGGACACGGTCGGCGAGACGCTGGCCTTCCCGGCGGTGCAGACCTGCGAGCAGGGCGAGACGCCGTGGGTGGAGATGCCCGCCGCCGGCCAGAACCCCGACGAACTGCAGTACCCCGCACCGAGTTTCGTGCTGACCGCGAAGGCCGACGCTGACAATGCCGAGGCATCCGTCCAGCCGGTGTCCCAAACCACCGAGGAGTCCACTGGCGGCACCGGTGTGCTCAGTTGGATCGCACTGGTGCTCGGTGCGCTGGGCCTGGTGGCCGGCGGGTTGGCGCTGCTGCGTACCCGCAGGGCCGCCTGACGGGCGGGCGGTCTTGCGGGTGAGATCGCGCGGTCCTCGGGTGACAGCGCGGGTGGCCCCGGGTGGGTGGGCGCGGCGGCTCGGCGCCGCCGCGCTCGCCACCCTGTTCGGTCTGCTGGCCGCCGTCGTCCCGGCGGCACCGGCAGCCGCCCACGCGGTGCTGTTGGGCAGCGACCCGGTCGACGGAGCCGTGCTGGCGAGCGCCCCGTCCGAGGTCACGTTGACCTTCAACGAGCCGGTGATGGTACGCCCGGACGGGGTCCGGCTGCTCGACGCGGCCGGTGCGGAGCTCTCCACCGACAGCCGGTCAGTGGACACCACAGTGGTCCTGACCGTCCCACCGGACCTTGTCGACGGCACCTACATCGTGGCGTTCCGGGTGGTCTCGGCCGACAGCCATCCGATCTCCGGCGGGTTCAGTTTCGTCGTCGGTACGCCGAGCAGCGCGGCCGTGGTGGTGCCGGAGAGCCGCCCGAGCAGCGCGCTGAACCTCCTGCGCCAGGCGGCCGAGGCGGTGGCCTATCTGGGTCTGCTGGTCAGTGCGGGCCTGCTGGTCTTCCTGCTCGTCCTGCTACGCGCCGAGGCGCCGGTCCTGCGGCGTCGGCTGTTGCGGCTCGCCGGCTGGTCGGCGGGCCTGACCGTGCTGGCGCGGCTGGTGTTGGTGCCTGCCGTCCCGGCCTGGCAGGACGGTCGCGGGCTGACCGGTCTGATCGACGGGGCACAGTGGCTGACCGGTCTACGGTCGGAGGAGGCGCTGAGTTCGGTGCTGGTCGTGCTCGGGCTGAGCGCCGGGCTGTGGGCCTGCTGGTCCGCCGTCGGTGGCCGGTCGGCCCGCCGCGCCGCGCTGTCCGCCCTGGCGTTCGCCGGTATCGCCCTGGCCTGGGGGGCGGTCGCTCTGGTCGGGCACACCCGGACGTACGGTCCGGCCTGGCTGGTCGTCCCCGCCGACGTCCTACACGTCACCACCGCCGGGGTGTGGCTGGGTGGGTTGGTGGCGCTGCCCTGGGCGCTGAGCCGATCTGCCGATCTGGGTGCCGATGCTGCCGCCCGGACGGTGTCCGCGTTCTCCCGTACCGCCGCCGTCCTCGTCGGTCTGCTCGCCGCCGCCGGGCTGCTGCTCGCCTGGCGCATCCTGCGGTCCTGGGAGGCGCTCTGGGCCACCTCGTACGGGGTGGCTCTACTCACGAAGGTCGGGCTGACCCTGGTGGTTCTCGTCGTCGCCGCCCACAACCGGTTCCGCCTCGTGCCCCGCGTCCGCACCGCCGATCGTGACGACAACTCCGCGCAGGCGTGGCGGCTGCTGCGTCGCACCGTCCGGGTGGAGGCCGCGTTGCTGGTCGGTGTCGTCGTCGCCACCGGGTTCCTGGTCACGCAGAGCCCGGTCGTCCGGGAGGCAGCACCCCGGCCGACGGCGGACGCCGGGGGCGGTCCGATCGTGGTGGAGGCGCCGCTGGGGCCGGGTCGCGCGGTCGCCCGGTTCACCCCCGGAGAGGTAGGAGTGAACTCGATGGAGCTGGAACTCGTCGACGCCGCTGGTCAGCCCGTGGTTCCGGTGGCAGATCCGAAGCTGACGATTCTGCTGCCGGCGATGGACATCGGCCCGCTGGAACGGTCGTTGGCGCCTACCGGACCGGGCCGCTACGAAGCCGTCGTCGACCTGCCCCTCGCCGGTGCCTGGGTGGTGCAGGCGAACGTGCGGACCTCCAAGTACGACAGTCCGACCGCGCGGTTCACGGTGGAGGTGCGATGAACCCACGACGATGGGTCAGGACGGTGGGCGTCGCGACGGCCGCCTCGATCGGGTATCTGGCGTTGGGTGCCGTACCCGCTGCCGCCCACGTCGAGGTCGCCGGGGCCCGGCCGAACGGAGACGGTACGACCACTGTGACGTTCAGCTTCGACCACAGCTGCGACGGCTCCCCCACCACGGAACTGATCGTCGCTCTCCCGGGCGGGGTGAGCGCGACCGACACCGTGCCGCCGGACGGCTGGGCCGCCACGATCGCCGGTGACCGCATCACGTTCACCGGGCCCGGTCAGGAAACCGCCGAGGTGGGGGTGACCGCCCGGATCGTGGCTCGGGCCGGCGACACACTCCACTTTCCGGTGCTGCAGCGCTGCGCCGACGGTGGCGCGTACGACTGGATCGACATCACGGCCGACAGCGAGCGCCCCGCGCCACGGCTGATCGCCACCAACGCCGTCCTCGCCGCACAGCCCGAGCCGAGCGCCGGGTCGCCCGTTGCGGCTGCCGGCGACCCGGACCGGGCGCAGGGTGGGGGTGCCACCCTGCGCCAGGCGTCGGCCGTGCTCATCGTCTTCGTCGCCGCTGCGGCCGTGGCCGGGTTCGTCTCCGTCCGACGGCAGTGATCCACCGGTAGCGGCGCACGGTGTCCCGAGACGATCGGGCACGACGCCCCGAGGTGTTGCGGGGCGTACGTGGGACGAGCCCCGGGCGATCGTCGGTGATCGCCCGGGGCTCGTCCCCGCTGGGTCGGGATCAGGTGAGGTCGAACCGGTCGAGTTCCATCACCTTGGTCCAGGCCGCCACGAAGTCGGCCACGAACTTGTCGCGGGCGTCGTCACTGGCGTAGACCTCGGACAGTGCCCGGAGCTGCGAGTTGGAACCGAAGATGAGGTCGACCGCCGTAGCGGTCCACTTCACCTCGTCGGTGGCCAGGTCGCGGATCTCGTACACGTTCTCCTCGGACTCCGACGCCTTCCACCGGGTTCCCGGGGAGAGCAGGTTGGCGAAGAAGTCGTTGGTGAGCACGCCGGGCCGGTCGGTGAGCACGCCGTGCTGGCTCCCACCGACGTTGGCACCGAGGGCGCGCAGGCCGCCGACGAGAACGGTCATCTCGGGCGCGGTCAGGTTGAGCATGTAGGCGCGGTCGAGAAGCAGAGTCTCCGGCTGGGTCTTCTCCCCGGCCCGCAGGTAGTTGCGGAATCCGTCGGCGCGCGGCTCCAGGACCTGGAACGACTCGACGTCGGTCTGCTCCTGGCTGGCGTCGGTGCGGCCAGGGCGGAACGGCACCGTGACCTTGGTGCCGGCATCCCGCGCCGCCTTCTCGACAGCCGCCGAGCCGGCCAGCACGATCAGGTCCGCGAGGGAGATCTTCGCCCCGCCCGCCGAGTTGAACTCCCGCTGGATGCTCTCCAGGGTGCCCAGCACCGTCGCGAGCTGCTCCGGCTGGTTGACCTCCCAGCTACGCTGCGGCTCCAGGCGGATGCGGGCACCGTTGGCGCCACCGCGCTTGTCCGTGTAGCGGAAGCTCGCCGCCGAGGCCCAGGCAGTGGTGACCAGCTGGGCGGTGGTGAGGCCGGACTCCAGGACCTTCTCCTTGAGCGCGGCGATGTCGGCCTCGTCCACCAACTCGTGGTCGACGGCCGGCACCGGGTCCTGCCACAACTGAGGCTCCGGCACCCACGGCCCGAGGAAGCGGCTGACCGGGCCCATGTCGCGGTGCAACAGCTTGAACCAGGCCTTGGCGAAGGCGAGCGCGAACTCGTCGGGGTTCTCCAGGAACCGGCGGGAGATCTTCTCGTACGCCGGGTCGACGCGCAGCGACAGGTCGGTCGTGAGCATCGTCGGCTTGTACTTCTTCGACGGGTCGAACGGGTCCGGGATGATCGCCTCGGCGTCCTTGGCGACCCACTGCTTGGCCCCGCCCGGGCTGGTGCTGAGTTCCCACTCGTACCCGAAGAGGATCTCGAAGAAGCGGTTGCTCCACTGCGTCGGCCGGTCGGTCCAGGTGACCTCCAGGCCGCTGGTGATCGTGTCGGCGCCCTTGCCGCTGCCGTACGTGCTCAGCCAGCCCAGGCCCTGCGCCTCCAGCGGCGCGGCCTCCGGCTCCGGGCCGACGTGGTTGTCCGCCACAGCGGCGCCGTGCGTCTT
The DNA here is from genome assembly GCF_016863535.1 of Micromonospora lutea. Taxonomy (GTDB): domain Bacteria; phylum Actinomycetota; class Actinomycetes; order Mycobacteriales; family Micromonosporaceae; genus Micromonospora; species Micromonospora lutea. The sequence continues at coordinate 23,849 of NZ_BOPB01000030.1, read as the reverse complement.
GCCGAAGGTGTGGCCGCCGGCGATGAGCGCCACCGTCTCCTCGTCGTTCATCGCCATCCGGGCGAAGGTCTCCCGGATGAAATGTGCCGCCGCCAGCGGGTCCGGGTTGCCGCGCGGGCCCTCGGGGTTGACGTAGATGAGGCCCATCTCGGTCGCGCCGACACCCTGCGACATCTCCTTCTCGGAGACGTAGCGCTCGTCACCGAGCCAGGTGTCCTCCGGACCCCAGAAGATCTCCTCGGCCTCCCAGACATCCTCGCGGCCGAAACCGAAGCCGAAGGTCTTGAAGCCCATCGACTCCAGGGACACGTTGCCGGCGAGCACGAGCAGGTCGGCCCAGGAGATCTTCTGGCCGTACTTCTGCTTGACCGGCCACAGCAGGCGACGCGCCTTGTCGAGGTTGGCGTTGTCCGGCCAGCTGTTGAGCGGGGCGAAGCGCTGGCTGCCGTCACCGGCACCACCGCGACCGTCGTGGATGCGGTAGGTGCCCGCGGCGTGCCAGCTCAGCCGGATCATCAGGCCGCCGTAGTGGCCGAAGTCGGCCGGCCACCAGTCCTGCGAGGTGGTGAGGACCTCGACGATGTCCCGCTTCAGCGCCTCGACGTCGAGCTTGGCGAACTCCTTGGCGTAGCTGAAGTCCTCGCCCAGCGGGTTGACCTTCGACGAGTGGGCGCGCAGCACCGAAAGATCGAGCTGGTTGGGCCACCAGTCCCGGTTCGTCCGCGGACGACCGCCGGTCTTCGGGGTCGGCGAGTCGATCGCCGGGTTCTCGCTCTCGCTGCCGTGGGCGGTCACCGAGTCGTGCGCGACCGGGCAGCCGGCCGCGGCCTTCTTGTCCACACCCTGGGCGCTGGACGGGCCGTCGTGCTGTGCGTTACTCAATGTGTGCTTCCTTCCGACCTTGCGGATCACTGGTGGTGCGTTCGGTCGCGCAGCCGGGGCAGGTGCCCCAGTAGACGACCTCCGCCTCGTCGAGCACGAACCCGTGGTCGTCGGAGGCGGTGAGGCAGGGGGCGGAGCCGACGGCGCAGTCCACGTCGGCGATCATGCCGCAGGAGCGGCACACGACATGGTGGTGGTTGTCCCCCACCCGGGACTCGTAGCGGGCGATCGCTCCGGTGGGCTGGATGCGCCGCACCAGACCGGCGTCGGTGAGCGCCCGAAGCACATCGTAGATCGCCTGGTGGGACACGGTGGGATGATCGGCGCGGACCAGTCGGATCACCGTGTCGGTGTCGACGTGTGGGTGGTCGCGTAGCGCCGCGAGCACCGCCAACCGGGGTCGGGTCACGCGCAACGAGACCGCCCGTAGCTGCGCCTCGAAGTCCGCCGTCATGCCGACGAACCTATCACTCTTCTGGAGTGAATCAAGTTTTCAACCGCGTCGTACGGGGCCCGTGTCCCCCGTTGTGCACCGACGTGGTTCAGGTCACCGGCGCGGTGGGAGACGTCCGTGACGGGGTGGGATCTGCCGGGTCCGGTCGCTCGGTCGTCGGTGGCGACGAGGGCGACGGCGCAGGTGGGTCCGACGTCTTCGACGGGCTGGGCGGCACCGACGGGCTGGCCGACACCGACGGGATCGGCGTCGCCGAGGGGTCGGCGGCGACCGGCGGACCGGACGGAGCCGGCGTCGAGGGGCTCGACGGCGCTGACGGTGCTCCGGTCGGGCGGGGGGCGGCCGGTCGGCTCGACCCGCTCCCGACACCGGTGGACGTCGAGCGGTCCGCATCCGACCCGCCCGCCTGCCCGGACGATCCCTTCGTCGACGGTGCCGGCTCGGCGGACGCGGAGGCCAGGACCGACGTCCGTACGTGCGTGTCGGCATGTTGGCAGGCGACACCCGCCAGACTGAACCGGTCCGGTGTCTCATGCCCGCCAGCCTCGACGCGGCCATGCAGGGTCGCCGTCACCCCCGCACCCGGTTCCGAGGGCTCGGCCAGGCGCAGCGTCACCCGCTGATCGTCGTGCGACCAGGTCGCGCCCCGCACGTCGAGTAGGTGTTGGCTGGCCGGCAGGGTGAAGGTCAGTGCCCGTCGACCGGCCGCCGGTTGCCCGCTCCCGGTCACGCTGATCTGTGCGGTGAAGTGACCATCCGCCGCCTGCTGCGCCCGGTATCCCACCGTGCAGCCGGCCTCGGAGACCGGCGGATCGGCCGAGCCTTCGTCGGCGGCGACCAGCCCCGGCAGGATCCCGGCCAGCGCGACCACCGCCGCCGCGGGCGCGGCGAGCACCAGCCCGCGACGCCGTCCGACGACCGTGGACCGCCGGCCACGTCGACCGACCGGCCTGGTCGGGCCCGAAACCGCCCGGGTGGGTACGACGAGCCGGGTGACCTCGGCACCGGATGCCGGCCGCACGGCCGTGGTCGGCCCGGACAGCGCCTCCGCGAGTTCACCCGCGCTCGGACGCTGGTCCGGGTCGGTCGCCACACAACGATCGATCAGGTGCGCGTGGTGCGCAGACAAACCCTCGACGGCGGGAGCGGACACCGGTTCGTGCGGAGCCCGTTGCGGGTCCTGACCGGTGAGGCACTCGATGAGGACGACGCCGAGCGCGAACACGTCGCCCGCCGGCACCGCCTCGCCGGTGACGACCAACTCGGGCGGCAGGTAGTTCGGGGTACCCCAGAGCTGCCCGTCCAGTTCCGCTGGATCGTCGCCCGCACCGACGGCGATACCGAAGTCGACCACCTTCACCCCGCCGGGGGTGAGCATGATGTTGCCGGGCTTGACGTCCCGGTGCACGATGCCCTGCTCATGCGCGGCGGCGAGCGCCGCCGCCACCTGCCGACCGATCCGCAGCACCTCACCCGGGGGCAGGGGGCCGGCGGCACGCAGGTGGGCGGCCAACGTCGATCCGGTGACGAACTCCATCACCAGGAACGGGGTCGGAGTCCGGGTCAGATGCCACTGTTCGCCGTAGTCGTACACCCGGGCCACACCGGGGTGGTCCAGCCGCGCGGCGGCCAGCGCCTCCCGGCGGATGCGGTCGCGGGCCGCAGGGTCGCTCAACAGCGGAGCCGACAGCAGCTTCACCGCGACGGTACGCTGCAGCCGCAGGTCGTAGCCGCGCCAGACGGTCGCCATGCCGCCCCGGCCGACCGGTTCGTCGAGCCGGTAACGCCGTTGCAGACATCGCACGAGCCACACCCTCCCGATCCGGTCACACACCCCACCGGGTGTCCGTGGGCGGATCGTGTCCGGTCACCGCCCTGGTCGACTACGCGCTACCCCGGGCCGGAGGCGGGAAAACCCCTGGTCGACCAGTTGGTGGACGTCGATCTGCGATGTCACACGACCGTCACATGTCGTGCGGCCGTGTGCCGCCGGGCCAGGTCAGGACAGCCGGGCCGGAGTCGGGACCGGGAGGGAGGCCGGCCTCAGGGCTTGTACGCGACGAGCCCGACGAAGGTGTGGTACGTGTCGCTCTGGCTCGGCGCGGTCTCGCCCGGCTCAGGTCGCCACTCGGCAAACGGGACCAGACCCGGCTCCAGCACCTCCAGGCCTTCGACGTAGGAGAGAATCTCCTCATCGGTACGCCAACGGCCGGTGCCGAGTGATTCGTTGAAGATGCGCTCGACCTCGCGCGCCTTGCGGGAGGCCTCCGGATCCCGCTCGCCGGGATCGCGGAAGTGGGAGATCGCGACGTAGCTGCCCGATGGCAGGGCATCGATCAGTCTCCTCGCCACCGACTTCGGGTCCTCGTCGTCCCGCAGGTGGTGCAGAATCCCGAAGAGCAGCAGCCCGACCGGGCGGCTGAAGTCCAGGAAGCGGCGCGTCTCCGGATGGTCCAGGATGGCCTCCGGCGACCGGATGTCGGCCTGCAACACCGTCGTGGTCCCCGCGTCGGCCAACAGTGCCCGCCCGTGCGCCAGCACGATCGGGTCGTTGTCGACGTAGACCACCCGCGACTGCGCGTTGTGCTGGGTGGCCACCTGGTGCACATTGCCCTGAGTGGGCAGGCCCGACCCGAGGTCGAGGAACTGGTCGATGCCCTGATCCGCAGCGAGGAACCGAACCACCCGACGCAGGAAGGCCCGGTTCGCCTGGGCCGCCTCCGGACCGTCTGGGGTGATGCGGAGCGCGTGCTCGGCGACGGCGCGGTCCACCGCGAAGTTGTCCTTACCACCGAGCATGAAGTCGTACACCCGGGCGACACTCGGCACGCTCATGTCGATCCCGGACGGTGCCGCCTCTTGACTCGCCACAGTTCGTCTCCTCGTCCACACCGGATCACGGTCGGCCGAACCGCTTGGCCGACGCCCGGACCATCCTAAGTGGTCCACCCCTGGTCGCGTACGCCCGCCGGTCAGCCTCAGCCCTGACAGGCATCGCGGAACGCGTCGGCGACCTCGACGACCGAGGGCTTCCGGCCCTATGACGCCTGACGGACGGGCAGGTCGGCCCGCCAGACCTCGGCAAGCTCGGCGAGGGAGACGTCCAGGGCCGCACTGAGGCCGACCACGGTGCCGAACGCCGGTGCGGGTAGGCGGCCCGCCTCGATCTTGCGCAGCGTCTCGGGAGAGATGCCGGCCGCCAGGGCCACGTCGACGAGGCTGCGGTCGGCCCGGGCGGCCCGCAGGGCGGCTCCGAGTCGCCGACCCGCGGCGATCTGTGCGGCGGTGAGCGGTTGGCGAACCATGCCAGCAGGATAGCCCTCTCAAGCAGCCCCGACACGGCATGGTATAAAAATACCGGCAAGGAGTGAGGGGGCTTCCGTGATCGAGCTCAAGTCGGCCGAGGAAATCGACCAGATGGCGGTGACCGGCCAGTTCGTGGGCGAACTACTCGCCGAGTTGCGCGGTGTCGCCGCGGTCGGCGTCAACCTGATGGACCTGGAGCATCACGCGCGCCGCCGGATCTCCGAACGCGGCGCCGAGTCCTGCTACTGGGACTACGCCCCCTCGTTCGGTCGCGGGCCGTTCCGCAACGTGCTGTGCCTGTCGGTCAACGACGCGGTGCTGCACGGCCTTCCGCACGACTATGTCCTGCGCGACGGCGACCTGCTCAGCATCGACATGGCGGTCGGCATCGACGGCTGGGTCGCCGACTCCGCACTCTCCGTCATTGTCGGCACCCCCGACCCGGCCGACCTGAAACTGATCGAGGCCACCGAGGTCGCGTTGGAGGCCGCCATCAACGCCGCCCAGCCCGGCGGACGCCTCGGCGACATCTCCGCCGCGATCGGCGAGGTGGCGCACTCCTACGGCTACCGGGTCAACTCCGAGTTCGGCGGACACGGCATCGGCCGCACCATGCACGAGGCCCCGCACGTGGCCAACAATGGTCGCCCCCGTCGCGGGCTGAAGCTCGACCCTGGCCTCACCATCGCCATCGAACCCTGGCTCTGCCGCTCCACGGACAAAATCAAGTACGACAAGGACGGCTGGACGATCCGGTCCGCCGACGGTTCGCGCACCGCCCACTCCGAGCACACGGTCGCCGTCACGGCTTCCGGCCCCCGGGTGCTGACCCGCCGTCCCGGCCACGGCACCGCCTCGGCCGACCCCACCGAGAGATCCGCTGCCGCTGGCTCCTCGTGAAGCTCTGCGGGCGGACCCGCTCTCACCGGTTCTCGTCCATCCGTAAGGCGGTCAGCCAGGCATGACCCGGATGCACCCGCCTCAGCAGCCGGGTCAGCGTCTCGCGTTGGACACCGGTCAGCAGCGGAAGGACGCCATCGAAGTCAGCCTGGTCCTTGGGGCGTACGTCCTTGGCCTTGAAGAGGAGAACCATCTCGGGGATCAGGTACGGAATCCGATCCGGGCTGTGCCGGATGATCTCGGCATAGGGCAATCTGATCGTCGGGTCCCGCCGACAGATCCACACCTCACCGTCGTGCGGCTCACGCATGACATCAAGCAGGTACTGTCCCGTCGCCGGTTCGCGTAGCCACGTCTGTCGCGTGGCACTGAGCACCTCCGGCGACGCCGCTTCCCAGATCCGCCCGGCACCGACCGCGTCGAAGGCGAACTCGGCAAAGCGCTCGCGTACCGTCGCGAACCGCCCCGCTGGCACACCGATCTCGATGTCGTGGTGCGTCCGGGTCTGCGTACCGCGGAACAGATCCAAGGCCCAGCCTGCCGCGACGTACCAGGGCAGGGCGATCCCGGCCAGGCGTCGTGCGACCTCATGCGGTGTCCAGCATGCCGCCCAGCGGGCGTCGAGAGCCTCGATATCGTCGGGCGACACCTCGACGCCGCCGTCAGGTGGCTGCTCTCCCACCCACCGACAATATCTCCGGGCGACGTGCCGGCGGCGGCCCTTCCCGGCCGGAACCGCCCGGAGCCGGTCAGCGGGTCGCCTGGGCTATCGGGGCGGCAGCACCCGGAACTCGTTGCCGTCGGGATCGGCGAGCAGGACGTGCCCGTCCTCGCCAACCTCGATCAGCGCGGCGCCGAGGGACACCAGCCGCTCGACCTCCGACTGTTGATCGCCGTGGACGGGTGGAGCGAGGTCGAAGCGCTGCCGGTTCCTGCCCTGTTTCGGCGGCACGGGCGGGCCTCCCCATGCGACCTTGGTGCCGCCGTTCGGTGACTGCACGGCGGTCTCCTGGTCCTGCTCCCACACGAGCGGCCAGCGCAGCGCCGCGCTCCAGAAGAGGCCGACGTCCCGGGTGCCCTCGCAGGCGATCTCGCCGAGGAGGCCGCAACCGGCGAGGAAGTTGTTGCCCGGCTCGATCACGCAGAACTCATTGCCTTCGGGGTCGGCCAGGACGATGTGTCCTTCCTCCGGGCGCTGCCCGAGGTCCAGGTGAGAGGCACCGAGAGCGAGCGCCCTCGCCACCGTCTGCTGCTGGTCGGCAGCGCTGTCGCTGGTGACGTGCAGATGCACGCGGTTCTTCTCCACCCGCTCCGTGTGGCTCTCCACGAACCGGAGGCCGAGCTGGGTGTCCGTGCCAGGCAGTGACGCGCCGTCGACATCATGGACAACCGCCCGGCCGAGCAGGGCGGCCCAGAACTGCGCCAACCGCAACGGTTGACTCGCATCGAAACACACCGCGACCAGCTGACACGTCATTGCGTCCCCCATCGTTGCCTGTCGGCGCAGACCATCCGCCGCCTGCCCCGATGGAGGATAAGCGCGATCGGCAGTAGGGCGCGCCGGAGGTCGACTGACGGATCTGCCAGCGCCAGCCCCGGGGGCTGTCGCTGGCAGATCCCTGATCGTGTCGGCCGCAGTGGGGGTCAGCAGCCGAGGCGCTTGGTGGAAAGGGCGATGTCGTCGATCCAGAGGTCGAAGGCGCCCGGGGTGGTGCCGCCCTGGTAGAGCTGCCAACCGATCTTCACGGTGTTCACCGTCGGGAGGATGAACGGCACGTCGTTGCCGCCGTGTTCGGTGGTGGAGGCGGTCAGCTCCGGGTTTGCCACCCCGTCGATCCAGACCGCGACGCGGTTGTCTGCCGGGTCGAGCTTCCACTCGAAGCACTGCCAGGTGTCCTCGACGACCGGGGCGGACTCCCGCCAGTTGGTCCAGTCACCGGTCGGCCCGCCGTCGGCGCCCACGCCCCAGAAGATTCCGGGGACAGTGGGTGCGTACTGTCCGCCGATCGGACGGACGATCTCCGAACTACCGGAGCCGGTCGCCTCCACAAGGGTGAAGTGCGCCCAGTCGGGGGCGGTCGGGAAGGCATCGACTCGCAGCCGCATCCGGCCGTAGAAACGGTTGCCCGGCGCGGCGAAGTCGTCGACCCGGAGGAAGGCACGCCCGTTGTCGACCGTGTGAATGTGCAACACCTGGTTGCCACGGTGCGCCCGTTCCACGGTGAGCGTGCCGTTACGTGTGTCGACGCCCCAGTTCAAAGTGCTGGCACCGCCGCGCGGCAGGCGCTCGAAGTCCTCGCAGAAGAGCATGTGTCGGGTGCAGGAGCCACGGTGGGAGGCACCCGCGGCATCGGACGGCACGCCGCCGACCGTCACGCCGACCATCAGGACGGTCAACGCGGCAATAATGTTGCGCATGTTTCCTCCATGAACTGATTTCTCCACACCGCGATGTGGCAAGGGCTGCGGCAGCCAACCCCCGTCCCGTGCAGCTTTCGACGACAACGGCGAAAGCCCTGGTGGAGCGGGGGTTCATCATTGGAGGCCGTTCATTTCCTCCGGCGGGCCGCGGACTTGGAAGCGTTCCCATATATAGCAGACGTTGAATCTCTGTTGTGTTCGGGCGCACTCGATGGACAAGGATGGGGGCCGCCCTCGCCTTTCCCTGAGGAGTACCAGCCATGACCGACATACGGATCACGCACATCGGCGGTCCGACCGTGCTGATCGAGATCGACGGCTGGCGGTTGCTCACCGATCCGACGTTCGACGCACCCGGTCGGACCTACCACTTCGGGTGGGGCACCGCGTCGCGCAAGGTCACCGGACCCGCGTTGCCAGCCGAGTCGCTCGGCGGCCTTGACGCCGTTCTGCTGACCCACGACCACCACGCGGACAACCTCGACGACGCCGGCCGGGCGCTGCTGCCGACGGCGGGCCGGATCGTCACCACCGTGGCCGGCAGCCGGCGACTCGGCACCGACGTCACCGGGCTGGCACCGTGGCAGCACACCACGCTCACGGCGTCCGATCGGCCGACCATCAAGATCACCGCCACTCCGTGCCGCCACGGCCCACCGCTGAGCCGGCCGGTCGTCGGCGAAGTGACCGGTTTCGTGCTGCGCTGGGCAGGCCAGCGGCACGGGCCGCTCTGGATCACCGGCGACACCGTGCTCTACAACGGGGTCCGTCAGGTCGCCGACCGGTTCGGCATCGGCACCGTCGTGTTGCACCTCGGGGCGGTACGGTTCGGCCTCACCGGTCCGCTGCGTTACACGATGACCGCTCAGGAGGGCGCCGAACTGTGCGGCCTGATCGGGCCCCGCACGGTGCTGCCGGTGCACTACGAGGGCTGGGGCCACTTCCGCGAAGGCCGACAGGCGATCGAGGCTGCCTTCGCGTCCGCCCCGCCCACGGTTCAGGAAAGCCTGCACTGGCTCACCCCCGGCACGGCCGCCTCCATCACGGTCTGACCCCGCAGATGGCGGCACCCCTCCCGCCGCCATCTGGCGTCACCCGCGCGCCGGGCTACAACCAGGTGGCCCACCAGGACGGATTACCCCCTGATCCGTCCTGGCCGCCGTTTTCCCGCGTCCGTCATCTCCGGTGGCCGCTCATCGCGGCCGGCAAGTTCGCGCAACAGGTCCGCCGCACGTCCCACTCCGCCGGCCTTGCGGCTCTGCTCACCCCAGTACCGGCTGCGCCGCCGAAAACCGTCCTCCGACAGCAGCCGGCGCAGTTTGCCGGCCACCTCGTCCGGATCCACCCGGGGCGGATGGTCGAGGGTCAACCCGACACCCGCGTCGACTGCCCGGGCAGCGATGTCGTAGCAGTCCAGCCAGAACGGGGTGAGCAGCATCGGCTGTCCGAAGTGAACACCTTCGTGGAAACCGTTCGCGCCACCGTGGCAGACGAAGGCCCGTACCCGCGGGTGGGCGAGCACGGCCAGTTGGGACGGTATCCACTGCTCGACCCGGACGTTCGCCGGCAACGGCCTGGTCAGCGCAGCGCGTTGCTCGGGCGGAAGCTTCCACAGCACCCGGTGCTCCGGGCCGATCCGGCCCAGCGCTTCGGCGAACGCGTCGAGTTGGGCGGCGGTGAGAGCGGCCAGGGTGCCCAGGCAGACGTAGACCACGCTGGGTTGCCGATCCAGCCAGTCGGTCAGTTCGTCGGCGGGTTGGTCGGGCGGGGTGATCTCCTCAGGCACCATCGCGCCCAGCAGGTGCAGGTGGTCCGGCGTGGGAAAGGGATACTCCAGCCCGAACACGGTGTAGCCGAAGACGGCGACCGCGGCGGCGGCGTACGTCGCGGGGTCACCCGACGCGTTGGCCAGCCCCTGGCCCCGTCGCCGCCAGGCCGGTCCGGCCACCGCGCGCAGCAGCGCCATCTGCAGCCGTACGCGGAACAGCACGTTGGTCAGTCGCTGTGCCCCGGTCAGCCGCCGTGGCAGCCCGGAGGTCGGCGTCGGGTAATCCCACGGCAGACGGCTCAGATAGGCGGCGCTGATCGGATACGGCACGCTCAACACGTAGGGCACGCCTGCGGTGGTGGCCGCGTCGAGCGCACCCAGGTTCATCACGTCGATGACCATCAGCCGGGGGCGGACCCGCTCGATGTGGGCGAGATTGCGCCGGTAGACCTGCGCGGTGGCGTCGGCCGTACGCGTGGTCCGGGCGAGTGCGGCCAGACCGGCGGTGGTACGCGGTCCCCGCGCCATCGCCGCGTACAGGTCGCCTTCGATCCGCACCGGCGTGTCGGCGCCGGGAAGATAGCGTAGCGGGCTGCCGAGCGCAGCCGCCTCGACCCGGCCCCGGCCCTCGACGTCGACGCTGAACCACAGGTCGGGTTCACCCCGTCGGGACATCTCCGCGGCGATGGTCAACAGCGGGTTGAGCTGCCCGGGATGAGACGGGCTGGCGAACATGATCGGTCTGCGGGGCGCGGCCCCGGCTGCTGCTGACACCCCTGCTCCTGACACGTCGATTCGCACGTCGGCATCCGGACCCGTCGGCTCCGGGGCCAGGGTCACGGCCTCAGGCGTACCGGCAGGTGGTCGTAGCCACGGAGCACGCGGGTCGATCGACGCCGGGGTGCGCCGTCCAACGCCAGATCCGGATAACGCTCGAACAAGCTGCGCAGTCCGATCTCCCCCTCCAGTCGGGCGAGGCTGGCGCCGAGGCAGTAGTGCGCCCCGCTGGAGAAGGCGAGATGGTCGCGCGCGTTGCCCCGGGTGACGTCGAAGCGGTCCGGGTCGGCGAAAACGGCCGGATCCCGGTTGGCCCCGCCCAACATCGGCACCACGATCTCGCCCTGGCGTAGCCGTACCCCGGCGACCTCGGTGTCGGAGCGGCAGTACCGGGCGGTCGTCTGCACCGGAGCGTCGTAGCGCAGGATCTCCTCCACCGCGTTGGGCCACCGACGCGGCTCGGCGCGCAGCAGGGCGAGCTGCTCGGGGTGGGCCAGCAGCAGCGCGGTACCGGTGCCGAGGAGGTTCACCGTCGTCTCGAAGCCGGCGGCCATCAGCAGACCGGCGAGGGCGACCAGTTCGTCCTCGGTCAACCGTTCGCCGTTGCTGTCCTGGTGCACCAGTTGGCTCAGCAGGTCGTCGCCAGGATCGGCGCGCAATCGCGCGAAGTGTCCCCGCAGCCAGACGTTGAGCTGCTGGATCGCCGTCTCCACGCGATGGTACTGGCCGAGGGAGAGCCCGAGGTCCAGCGCCGGGGAGATGGCCGAACCCCAGTCCAGGAAGCGTTGTCTTGACTGCGGCGGTACGCCGAGGATCTCCGCGATCACGGTGACCGGTAGCAGGCTGGCGTAGTGCGCGACCAGATCCACCGGTCCGCGCCGTGCGGCGTCCCGACCCAGTTCGTCGAGGAGGACGTCGCAGTGCCGCTCGACCTGGGGCCGCAGTCCCTCGATCGCCCGCGTGGTGAAGACCTTGACGACGAGCCGGCGGTAGCGGGTGTGCTCGGGTGGGTCGGTGACGAGCATCGACGGCGGATCGATCGGTCCGATCGGCTTTCCCCGCCGGCTCAACCGGCGCAGCAGCGCGATCGGGCGGGGCACCGGCAGCGTGCCCGGATGCACGCTGAACGCGTCGCCACGGAGCACCTCGGTGACCACGTCATGGCGGGTGGCGCTCCACATGAGGTGGCCACGGACGAGAGCACCGGTTCGGCGTACCTGGTGGTAGAACGGGTACGGATCCTCGCGGATCGCGGGGTCCAGGAATAGGCGTGCCTGGGTGTCGCCCCGACGTGCGGCGGCGGTGATGCCGAGCCGCATCAGCCCGTGCCGCGTCGCCCAGCGGAGAAGGACGCCGGGCCCCGCCACCGGCACTCCCCCCGCCCGGCGTGAAAAACCGGTCTCAGATCGCAAACCCGGTGCGCCCACCCGCCTCATTCCCTCACCCGAAAGCCGGCAACAGATCCCTACCCGCAGCGGTCGGCGTGCCCGAGACCGCGTCCGGTGACTCGCATTCGGTGCACCACCGTAGAGGTGATTTCCTGACACGCTCGATGCCTGACAGATATCGGAATGACGGCTGTGGTCGGGCGCTGCTCCTCGGCTACGCTCCCCCCGAAGTGATCAACGGGAGCGGCGATGGCGCAAGAGCGCCGCGCCAGAAATTACGCCACACATGTCAGGAACAGCCGCTGGGCACAGGCGGCTGACTCCACCTGACCGCCACCGCCGCTCGCCTCGTCCGTAGCGGCCAATGTCGACCGCAGCCGCACCACCTGCACATCGCCCCGGGCACGATCGCGAATGCCACCAACGTCCCAGGTCGGTGCGGTAGCGAGCGGAAAGGTAACGAGTGATCAATCCCGGCCGTACGCCGCTAACCACATACCAATCAGACATCTGGGTAGCAAGTCGTTTGTCCCCCGACCTTCCACAGTTCAACGTGTGTGGATGGGAACAGTTCGTCGGGCCACTCGACCACGAACTCCTGCTCGACTGCCTGCGGCAGGTCATAACGCTCAACGAGGCGTTGGGATTACGTTTCGACGAGGAAGACGGGCACCCCTTTCAATGGGTGGAGCCGGAACAGGCTGTGGTCGAGCTCCACGATTTCAGTGACGCCCCCGACCCCCACCAGGCATGCCATTCCTGGATGGCGAGCGCGTTCTCCCAGCCCTTCGAGCTGCACCGCAACCGGTTGTACCGGGTGGCCCTGCTGCGCGAGAGCGAGTCCGTTTCGTACGCGTACCTCAACGCCCACCACCTGGTCACCGACGGCTGGGGCGCGCGGCTGCTGCTGCGGCAGGTCTGCGCCGGGTACGCCGCCGCCGTCGCGGGAAGGACCACGGCGACGGGCCGGCGTCTCTCCTACCTGGACCTGGCGCGCGAGATGGCCGGCTACGCCGAATCGGTCCAGCGTAAACAGGACATCGAATACTTCCGTGCCTGCCTCGACGGGATCACTCCAGCGCTGTTCTCCACTCGGGCCAGCGGCCGCTACCGGACCGCACGGCACAGCTTCCCCCTGCGTCGGGAACTCGTCGACCGGATCCGGGCCACCGGTCAGTCGCCCTTCACCTACTTCGCGGCGGCCCTCGCGGTGTACCTCGGCCGGATCCACCGCACCGAACAGGTCGTGCTCGGCGTGCCGGTGCTCAACCGGAGCACGTACGCGCAGCGGCAGACCGTCGGCCATCTCGCCAACGAACTGCCGGTGCCGGTCGCGGTTCCCGGTACGCGGACGATGCCCGACCTGGTGGCCGAGCTGCAACGGACCCTGCGATCGATGCGTACCCATCAACGCCTGTCGCGGGGCGAACTGCTGCGCGAGGTCATCCCACCTGACGGACCCCGCCAGCTCTACGACGTGACCCTCTCCTGGCTGGGCTGGCCACGCCCGGAGTCGATCCCCGGCATCACCCACCGCACGTTGGGTGCCAGTCGGGTGCACGAGCAGAACGCCCTGGCCGTGCTCGTCAACGAGTACGACGACGGCACGTTGACGATCGATCTCGACTACTCCCGGGACGTGTTCGACGAGGACTTCGACGTCGAGGCGTTGGGCCGGCACCTCGACACCCTCATCGGCAATTCGCTCGACCGGCCCGACGAGCCCGTGGCCCGGATCCGGATGCTCACCGACGCCGAACTCGACCAGGTCACCGGCGCGCACGACCGCGAGGTGGGCCGGCCGACCGAGGCGACGCTGCACGGCCTGTTCGAGGAACAGGCCGCCCGGACACCCGACCGGATCGCCGTGGTGGTGGACGGTGCCGATGAGACCCTCAGCTACGCCGACCTCGACGCGCGAGCCAACCAGGTGGCGCAGGCGCTCCGTGCCGACGGCGTCGCCCGCGACGACCGGGTGGCCATCCTGGCCGAACGGGGAGCACCACTGCTCGCCGGGATCCTCGGCACCTTGAAGGCGGGCGGAGCGTACGTGCCCATCGATCCGGACCATCCGCCCGCCCGGATCCGGTACCTCCTCGCCGACAGCGGCGCGAAGGTCCTGCTGACCTCCGGTACGCAGGCAGCCTCGACGCGGGGCGACCTCGACGCCGTCTCCGGCCTGACCGTACGCCGCCTCGACGCGCTGGCGACCTACCCGAGCGTTCCGGTCGAACCGCTCGCCCGGCCCGACGACCTCGCGTACGTCATCTACACCTCCGGCTCGACCGGCGATCCCAAGGGCGTGATGATCGAACACCGTTCGGTGGTGAACCGGCTGGCCTGGATGCAGCGCCAATATCCCCTCGACCGCGCCGACGTGCTGGTGCAGAAGACCCCGATCTCGTTCGACGTGTCGGTGTGGGAACTGTTCTGGTGGGCGTTCGCGGGTGCCCGCCTCGTCCTGCCGCGTCCCGGGGCGCACCGGGATCCACACACGATGGTGACCACCGTGGCGCGGCACGGCGTGACGGTCATCCACTTCGTACCATCGATGTTCGGTCCGTTCCTCGACCTGCTGGCCCAGAAGCCGGAACTGCGTCAGCAGGCCGACTCGCTCCGGCTGGTCTTCGCGAGCGGTGAGGAACTGCCGGCCCGCCGGGTCGACCAGTTCCACCGCTTGTTCCACCGACCGCCCGGCACCGACCTGTCGGCCGGGGCCCGGCTGGTCAACCTGTACGGACCGACCGAGGCGACGGTCGACGTCACGCACCACGAGTGCCACCCCGATCCGGACCAGCCGACACGGCGGGTGCCGATCGGTCGCCCGATCGACAACGTCCGACTCTACGTACTCGGCCGGGACGACCAGCCGCAGCCGGTGGGGGCCCCCGGTGAACTCTGTGTCGCCGGGGTCGCGGTGGCTCGCGGCTACCTGGGACGCGCCGGTGACAGGGAGGCGGGCACCGGCGGCGAGTCGAACGTTGCCGCACGATTCGTCACCGACCCGGTGCGCGGCGAGGGTCGGATGTACCGCACCGGGGACCTCGCCCGGTGGCTCGCCGACGGCAGCCTCGAATATCTCGGCCGGCTCGACGGGCAGGTGAAGATCCGGGGCAACCGGGTCGAACCGGGTGAGATCCAGCAGGCGCTCGCCGCCGTCCCGGGCATCAGCGAGGCCGCGGTCATCGCCCGCACCGCGCCCGGTCGGGACCTCCACCTGGTCGGCTACTACGTGGCGGAGGCGGATCTCGATCCGGTACGGCTGCGGGGTCACCTGCTGCGTCACCTGCCGGACTTCATGGTTCCCGCCTTCTTCCGCCGACTCGATCGGATGCCTCTCACCCCGAACGGCAAGCTCGACGTCGCGGCGTTGCCCGCGCCGGTGGCGGGGCTGTCTCAGGGGTCGGCGCAGGACCCCCGCGACGACGTGGAGCGGACGCTCGCCACGATCTGGTCCCGGGTGCTGGATCTGCCGTCGGTCGGCATCCACCAGGATTACCACGCCATCGGCGGCGATTCGATCCTGGCGTTACGAATCCGCGCCGAGGCCGAGCGGCAGGGCCTGCACTTCACCCTCGCCGATCTCGCCGCACAACCGACCATCGCCGCGCTGGCGCAACATGCCCGGCGTACCGCGCCCGCCGACGCACCGCCCACCCCGTCCGCTGCGCCCGGCCCGTTCGCGCTCGTCTCCCCGCTCGACCGGGCCCGGCTCGGCGACGCGGAGGACGCGTTCCCCGCCACCGCGCTCCAACTCGGGCTGCTCTACCACAGCAGCGAGCACGAGACGGCCACCGCCTACCACGACGTCTTCCGCTACTCGGTGCGGATGCCGTGGCACGAGGAGGCGTTCCGCACGGCGTACGACCGGCTCGTCACCCGGCATCCGGGCCTGCGCTCCGCCTTCGACGTCGGCGGCTTCACCGAACCGCTGCAGATCGTGCACGCCCGGGTGGCCGGCGGCCTCGATGTCGCCGATCTGCGTACCCTGGATCCGGATGCCGCCCGTGCCGAGGTGTCGGCCCACATGTGGCAGCGCCGCCGCCACCGGTACGCCTTCGACCAGCCGCCGCTGTTCCTGTTCCGGGTGCACCTGCTCCCGTCCGACGTGGTCGAGTTGGTGTTCAGCTTCCACCACGTGCTCCTGGACGGCTGGAGCGTCGCCACCGTCGTCGGTGATCTGTTCCGCGACTACCTGCACCTGATCGGTGCCGGCATCGACGCGGTCGCCGAGACGGCGCTGCCCAACCCGGCCGGGTACGTCGTCGAGGAACGTCACGCGCTCGCCTCAGCCTCGGCCCGACGGTTCTGGGCCGACCGGCTGGACGGCGCCGAGCTGACCCAGCTCGACGGCTTCCGTCCGTACGAGCCGCCGGCCGACGACGAGTCGGCGGTGCACATGGTCGGCCTGCCGGTGGGCCTGGAGCAGCGGCTACGCGCCTTCGCCCAGGATCACGGGCTTCCGCTGAAATCGGTGTTCCTCGCCGCCTACTGCCTGACGCTGCGGCTGTACTCCGGTGCCACGGACGTGACCGTCGGACTGGTCACCCACGGTCGTCCGGAACAGGTCGGGGCGGAGCGGCTGGCCGGACTCTTCCTCAACACGGTGCCGCTGCGGCTACGGTCCGGACCCTCCTCCTGGTTGGAGTCGGTCCGGGAGGTGTACCGGTGGGAGCAGGAGTGCCAGCCGTACCGGCGTTATCCACTGCACGCCATCCAGCAGGATCGAGGTGGCCGCCCGGTTTTCGAACTGGCCTTCAACTACGTGCACATGCATGTCCTGGCACCGCTGCTCGACCTTCCCACGATCGAACCGCTCGATTTCGACGCCTGGGAGGAGACCAACTTCGCGTTGTTGTGGAACGTCTTCGTCCATCCGACGGGGCAGCGCATCTCACTACGGATCGACGCGGACCGTCGGACGTTCACCCGGGCGCAGATCGACCTGATCGCCGACACGTACCTCCGGATACTCGCCCGGATCATCGACGAGCCGGACGCGGCACCGGACTTCGGGTTCCTGGTTCCGGCCCGGCCGGTGGGCACCGGTGGGCCGGTCACGACGACGATCGAGGTCCGCAAGGACGCCGTCCGTCGCCTCGCCGAGCACGTGCACCGTACGCCGAATGCCGTCGCGGTCGCCGCCGGCCACCGTCGGTGGACGTACGCGCGGTTGCAGCAGGAGGTCGACCGGATCGCGTACGCGCTGGTCCACGCCGGGGTGCGCCCGGGTGACCTGGTCGGGATCGCGGTGGGCCGCTCCCCCGAGATGATCGCGTCGGTCTACGGCGTCGCCCGCGCCGGAGCGGGCTGCGTGCCGCTGGACGTGACCTACCCGCCGGACCGGATCGCGACGATGCTCGCCCAGGCGCGACCGGTCCGGGTCATCGCGGACCGGTCGCACGCCGACCTGGTGGGCGAGCCCGAGAGGGTGCTGGTCGTGGAGGATCTCCTCGCCCCGTCGCGGGTCGTCACACCGGTCCCACTGCCCCGGAGCCGGCCGGACGACCTGCTCTACGTGCTCTTCACCTCCGGTTCCACCGGCGTACCGAAGGCGGTGGCGATGTCCCACGCCGCCTTCGAGAACCATCAGGCGTGGCAGACGGAAGCGGTCAGCGCGGCGGCCGGCGGCGTCACCCTCCAGTTCGCACCGCTCAGTTTCGACGTGTCGTTCCAGGAGATCTTCACCACGATCGGTGCCGGCGGCACGCTTCAGATCATCGATGAGCGGCAGCGGCGGGACGTCTCGGAGCTGCTGCGCCTGCTCGACCGGGAATCCGTCGAGCGGGTCGCCCTGCCGTACGTGGTGCTCCAGCAACTCGCCGAAGCCGCGGTGACGCTCGGGATCCAGCCCCGTGCGTTGCGAGTGGTGATCTCATCGGGCGAACAGCTGCGGGTGACCGACGAGATCCGGCGATTCGTCGCGGCCCTGCCGGCCGGCGCGGTCCTGGAGAACCAGTACGGACCGACCGAGACGCACGTCGTCACCGCGTACCCGATGACCGGCGACCCGGACCGTTTCCCGAATCTGCCACCGATCGGGCCGGCGATTCCCGGAGTCGAGCTGTACCTGTTGGACGAACGGATGCGGCCGGTGCCGACCGGGGTCGCCGGCGAGCTGTACCTCGGCGGCGTCCAGGTGGCGCGGGGCTTCCACCGGCAGCCCGGACTGACCGGTCAACGGTTCGTGCCCAACCCGTTCGGTGCGCCCGGCGAGCGGATCTACCGCACCGGCGACCTGGCCCGGGTGCTACCCAACGGCGACCTGGTGTGGCTCGCGCGCACCGACACCCAGACCAAGATCCGGGGGTTCCGGGTGGAACCGCTCGAAGCCGAACTAGCGATCATGAAGCTGGCCGCGGACCACCCCGGAATCCGCGAGGCCGCGGTGGTGGCTCGACGCCGGGACGACACCGACGCCTTCCTGGCCGCCTTCCTCGTCGGGGACCAGACCCGGGCCGATCTCACCGACCTGCGCCGACGGCTGCGGGAGAAGCTGCCCGAACACCTGGTGCCCAGCCACGTCCAATGGCTGCCGGAGATGCCGCTGACCGCCAGCGGCAAACGCGACGACCAGCGCCTGCGCGAGCTTCCGCTCCGCGTGGAAACCGCCCGGCAGACGGCAGCACCCCGCGACCGGTACGAGCGTGTCCTCGCGGAGATCGTCGCGGACCTGCTTCACCTGCCGCACGTCGACGTCGAACACAACATGTTCGAGTTGGGCGCCACCTCGCTCACCGCGATGCGCCTGGTCACGCTCATCGAGAAACGGTACGGCGTGGCCGTGCCGGTCGCGGCGTTCGTCACCGCGCCGACCGTGTCCCACCTCGCCGCACTGCTCCGCGCGGGTGGGGCGGACCCGACGTCGGTCGACCCGGTGGTGCCGATCCGCACCGGTGGCGACCGACCGCCGCTGTTCCTCGTGCACCCGATCGGCGGCAACGTGCTGTGCTACCTCCCGCTCGCCCGACACCTGCCCCGGGAGCAGCCCGTCCACGCACTCCAGGCGGCCGGCCTCACCGCCGGGACGGAGCCGCTACGGTCCGTGCCGGCGCTGGCGGCCAGCTACCTCGCGGCGATCCGCCGGGTCCAGCCGACCGGGCCGTACACGATAGGCGGCTGGTCGTTCGGTGGTGTGGTGGCCTTCGAAATGGCGCGGCAACTCAACAACGCGGCCCGCCGGCTCGATCCCACCGGCGCCAGGCCGGTCGACCAGTTGATCCTTATCGACCCCATCGCCCGACGGTCCGACGAGCCCGTGCCGGTGACCGACGACGTGCTGCTCGACTGGTTCTTCTGGGAGCTGATGCCGCTCGACCAGGACCGGCCGGCGCTGGCGCCGATTCCGTCGAATCTGGCGTCGCCTCAGCAGCGTCTGGACTTCGTCGCCCGCCGGGCCGGTGCCGCCGGGATACTCCGGCCGGGTGACTCGCCGGCGGCGGTACGTCGACTGTTCGAGGTGTTCAAGGCCAACTGGGAGGCGATCATCGACTACCGTCCCGAGGTCGTCGACCAGGACATCACCCTGCTGCGGGCCTCCGAACCGTTGCCGCCCCTGCTCAAGCCCATGCACGACCTCGCCGGCACGCTGCACCTCGACCCGCGCAACGGGTGGGGTGAACTGACCACGGGTCGGCTCGACGTGCTCGACGTGCCCGGTGACCATCTGGCCCTGATGGACCCACCACATGTGGTGGACGTTGCCCACCGGATAACCGAACTCCTGGCCGGCTCCACCACGCCCGCGACCGGCCGGACCAGTTCCAGCCCGGTGGGCGGCCGTCGGTGACGGCGGTGGGAAAGCGGGCGCGACGGCGTCCCAAGGCACTCATCATGGGCGCGGGCATCGGCGGGATGGCCGCCGCCGCCACCCTGCGCCGCGTCGGTGTCGACGTGGAAATCTACGAACGTGCCGGTGATCTGCGGCCCGGCGGATCGGCGCTGTCGCTGGGTGCCAACGCACGCGTCGCGCTGCGCACCCTCGACCTCGACCTTGACGTCGAGCGGCGAGGTCGGGTCTACCCGGCGCTGCGGCTGTGCACCGCAACCGGTGATCCGATCAGGACCGTGCCGTTCACGCGGATCGGTGACCGACTCGGAGCACAGAACGTCGCCATCCACCGCGCCGACCTGCATCAGGCCCTGGTCGCCGCCGCCGGCGACCCACCGGTGCGGCTGGGCGCCACCGCCCGACGGTTCGAGGTGACCGGAGACCGCGTCCGGGTCGAGTTCCGGGAAGGACAGACCGCCGAGGGTGACCTGCTCATCGGCGCCGACGGGTTCCATTCGGCCGTTCGCCGGCAGGTAGCCGGCCCCGAGCGACCCCGCGAACCCGGGTACGTCTGCTGGCTCGCCACCGTCGGGCTGCGGCACCCGAGGATCCGGGACGGCTACGCCGCCCACTACTGGGGCCGGGGCCAGCGGTTCGGCCTGGTGCAACTCGACGGCGACCAGGTCTACTGGTGGGGCACGTTGAACATGACGCCGGCCGCGGCTCGCGGCTGGTCCGGTGGCAAGGCCGACATCGAGCGGGCGTACGCCGGCTGGGCCGAGGAGGTCCGGGCCGCTGTCACCAGCACGCCCGAATCGGCGATCATCAGCGTGCCGGCCCGGGACCGGCCGTTCCTCGAACGGTGGGGTCACGGGCCGGTGACGCTGCTCGGTGACGCGGCGCACCCGATGTTGCCGAGCCTCGCCCAGGGCGCGGCGCTGACCATCGAGGACGCCGTCGTGCTCGCGCACTGTCTCCGTGACGCGGTCGACCTGCCGCAGGCGCTCCGGCGATACGAGGCCGCGCGACGCGAGCGGACCCGGTGGATGGTCCGGGAGGCGTACTCGCTCAGTCGGGTCGAGCAGTGGGCCCACCCGATCGCCGACCTGACCCGTCGCCTCTACCTGCGCTGGTTGCCCGATCGCCTCCTCGACCGGCGCAACGAGATCGCGCTCACCTTCCCCGGCTGCCCGGCCTCGGCGGTGACCCCGCAATGACCGCACAGACGACCGAGGTGCGACGGACGTTGAGTCCGCTCGAACGCTGGTACTGGATCGCCGACCAGGTGTCACCACTCAACGTGGTCGCCCACGTCCGGGTACGCGGGCCGCTGCCGGCCACGCTGCTGCATGCCGCGCTGCATCACCTACGCCGGCGGCACCCGCTGCTGCGGGTGGCGATCGCCGCCGGCCCGGACGGGCGACGCCCCCGGTTCGTGCCGACCGACCTGCCGATACCACTGCACCAGGTGAGCGACGACGAACCGCCGACCGATGGGACACCGGGCTGGGTACGGCGGGTCAACGAACACGAGTTGGTCGACCGGGTCGACTGGCGCAACGGTCCGCTGTGCCGGGCCGTGCTGCTGACCCGGGCCTCGACCCCGGGCAGGCCCGACGACGAGGTGCACGATCTGCTGCTGACCATGCCGCACTGCGTGGCCGACGGCACGACCGTGCTCTCGCTGCTCCGGCAGTGGATCGAACTCGCCGGGCAGGCGTACTCCGCCGCCGGGAAGATCGACCTGCCGGAGCGTGCCGAGTCGGCCGGGCCGGACCCGACGGGCGCGTCGGGTGAGCCGGCGCTACCGGCGTGCGAGGCGATGTTCCCTCGCCGCTACCGGGGCCTGGTCGGGGTGCTGCGGCTGCGGTGGCTGCTGGTCCGGGAGTTGTACCGGACGCACCGTCACCGCCCGGTCCGGGTGGTGCCGAGCACCTTCGTGCCGTTCGCCGAACGGCGTACCCGGCTGCTCGCCCGGCGCCTCACCTCGGAACAGGTTGAGGCGCTGGTGGCGGCCTGTCGCCGAGAGGGGACCACGGTGCACGGCGCGCTCGCGGCCGCGATGGTGCTGGCCGTCGCCACCGAGACCGGTTCACCGGCGTCGGGACACGTGACGATCGGCTCCCCGGTGACCTTCCGCGACGCGCTGGAACCCGCCGTGTCCGACCGGGCCGTGGGGACGTACGTCGCCACCGTGCCGACCTTCGTCAGGTACCGGCCAGGGGTCTCCCTCTGGCAGCTCGCTCGTTCGATCAGCGACGACCTCACGGTCCGTCGCCGAAGGGGCAGCCACTTCGCCATGGTCGATCTGGTCGGGCTCACCAGCCCGGAATCGGTCACCGCCAGCAGGCGATTCATCGAGATGATGGAACGGAGCGGCCCGGTGAACCTGTGCCTGTCCAACATCGGTCGGTACGACTTCCCGGACCGGATCGGGCCGTGGCTGCTCTCCGACGCCCAGTTCGTCGCCGGGCTCTCCGTGTGCGGCTACCTGGTTTCCACCGTGAACACCAGCCACGGCCGACTGTTCTGGAACTTCACCTACGTGCCCGACGCGCTGCCCCCGCAGCGGGCGATCGACCTGGTGGAGGCGAGCGTCGACGCGGCGCTCGGCGCGATCGGCTGCCGGCCGGAGCGGAGTCGACTGTGATCAGGCGAGCGGGGCGGGTCGCGCCGACGGGTCGCACGGTGGTGATCACCGGCGCGTCGTCCGGCCTCGGCAGGGAGGCGGCGCTGCACCTGGAACGGATCGGCTTCCAGGTCTACGCCGGGGTACGCACCACGGCGGACGGCGAGCGACTGCTCGCGGACTCCTCCGCGGGCCGCCTGCATCCGCTGCGCGTCGACGTGACCGAGCCGACGCAGATCCGGCAGGCGGTTGCCGAGGTGACCGGACGGGTCGGCGGTGTCGGGCTCTGGGGACTGGTGAACAACGCCGGCATCGCCCAGCCCGGGCCGTTGGAGTGTCTGTCCGGTGAGCGGTTCCAGCGCCAGTTGACGACGAACGTGATCGGGCAGTTCGAGACGATCCAGGGGTACCTGCCGCTGCTGCGCGCCGCTCGGGGGCGGATCGTGAACGTCACCTCGGGACTCGGTCGGGTCGCGCTGCCGTACCTGGGCGCGTACGCGGCGGCACAGTTCGCCAAGGAGGCGCTCAGCGACAGTCTGCGGCGCGAGTTGCGGCCGTTCGGCGTGACGGTCAGCGTGGTGCAGCCGGGCGCGATCCGTACCCCCATCTGGGAGAAGCTCGACCAGGCCGGTGAGGACGTCATCGACGCTGCGCCCGAGCCGATCGCGGCGTTGTATCGGGGGCCGTTCCGGGCCTTCCTGCACCGCAACGCGCGCCAGGTGCAGCGGAGCAGAACCACACCCCAGCAGTACGCCCGGACGGTGGCCCGTGCCCTCACCGTGGCTCGACCGAGGATCCGGTACCCGGTCGGCTCCGACGTGCGCCTCGCGAGCCTGGCGGCCCGGCTGGTGCCGGACAACCTGATCGATCGGAGCCTGACCGCGCTCGTCCGGCCGCGCGACGGCTGAGCCCGCCACGAACCGATCACCCAAGACCCGAACCGAACCGTGACGACCGACCCGAGAGGCGGCCACCGTGGAGACCGATCAGCAGAACCGGGCGCGCCTGCAGGCGCTGTTCGCCCGCAATCTCGACTACATCACCGAGGGACGGATCCGCGAATGGGTGGAGCTGTTCGACCGGGACGGAGTGTTGGAGTTCCCGTACCCGCCACCGGGTGTCCGGTCCCGGTTCGTCGGGCACCACGAGTTGTACGAGCACATGAAGGACTTCCCGAAACAGTTCGACGTCCGGTTCACCGACCTCACCTTCCACGAGACGACCGATCCTGACCTGGTCATCGCCGAGTTCGTGGGCAAGGGCAGGGGTGTGGTCACCAAACGACCGTTCCACCAGGTCTACATCTCCGTCGTCCGTTTCCGGAACGGCAGGATCGTCCACTTCCGGGACTTCTGGAACCCGTTGGTGACGATCCGCACCGCCGCCACGCTCGGTCACGTGTGGCGCGGCCTCGTCGACCTGGTGCGTACGCGTCGACGCGCAGAGCCGTCGAGTCGTCCGTGACGTGACCGCATCGGACGCCAGGTGACGACGCGGCACGACGCATCCTGGTCCGGACACTGGCAGGTGTCCGGACCAGGATCCGGGTCTGG
>NZ_BOPB01000029.1 GCF_016863535.1 Micromonospora lutea | reverse complement strand
GGGGTAACGGACACGCAGGCACACAAAAGCGGCCCCGTCGGGACCGGTCCTCGGACCAGACCCGGCGGGGCCGCCGTCGTGGTACCGAGCCAGTCACGCCTTGCGGCGAGTCGGGCCTATACATCGACGGGAAAGCGCGAGTTGCCGCAACCCGAGCCGCCCAGCACGCACTGACTCCGGCCCCGCCGGGACCGATCCAGATGGATCGGACCGGCGGGGCCGGAGCACGTTCCGACTCGCGGCACCGACCGGAACTACCGTTGGACGAAGACCGCCACGCTGCGCGCCGGTACGGTGAACGTGCCGCTGGACCGCTCGAACGACGCCGTACGCAGCACCGGGTCGGCCGAGGCGCGCAGCACCGGGTGCAACGCCACGTCCGCCCCGCGCAGCCCGGTCACCCGTTGGGTGGCGGCTTCCGGAGTGGCGTTGAAGACTACCGTCACCGACCGCCACGCCCCGCCGAGCCCCCGGGCGTCCAGCGTCATGGTGAGCACCCCCGGCGTCTCGTCCACACCGGAGAGCGGGAAGGCCACCCGCTGCTGCACCTGCCTCGCGGTGGGCAGCCCGAAGACCGGCGAGGAGGCCCGGATCCGCAGCAGCTCGGCGTAGCGGGCGTCGGTCAACTCGACCGCCGCGCAGTCCGGCACCAGCTTCGGATCGGCCAGCAACGGCTGTGCGTACGGCCACTTGTCCCGGTTGTCCTCGGCCGGCGGCAGCCCGAGGCCGAAGCCGTTGCCCTGGGCACAGTCCCAGCGGATCTGGTTGAAGTGGTCCCCGGAGTTGTACGAGTTGCGGTCCAGCGACTTCGACCGCAGTCGCTCGGTGCCGGTGGTGACGAACCCGGCCCCCTGGCCCATCACCACGGTGCTCAACGCCAACACCTGCATCCGGGCTCGATCCGTCGCGGATGTGGCCTGCGGCAGCTTGTACGCCAACGCGTCGTACAGGATCTCGTTGTCGTGCGCGTCGACGTAGGTGACCGCCTCCCCCGGCGCGGCGGTGTAGCCGGCCGGCGAGCCGTTGTAGTCCACGTCGGCGCCGGTGACCTGCCGGCCCGACGAGTCGGTGAACCGGTAGCCGCGCAGGTTGCCGGCCAGCCCCACCTTGACCAGGTCGTGCTGGTGCAGCAGGCGGGCCCGTTGCTCGGCGGCCGAGCCGTTGACCGGATCGCCGTTGGGGTCGGTGAAGAGCCCCGAGGCGAAGCCCTGCCGGCGCGGGTTGTCGTCGAACGGGCCGCCGCCGCGTACCGCGTCACGCAGCCGGTCGTTGAAGGTGCCGATCCCGGTACCGGCCATGTTGGCCTGGGTGGCCTGCACGAAGCGGGCGTCGTCGGCCACCTCGCCGAAGTTCCAACCCTCGCCGTAGAGCAGGATGTTCTTTCCGTCCACCCCGTCACGGGCCACCGTCAGCTTGTCCAGCGCGGCGCGTACGGCCAGGATGTTCGCCTTCGGGTGGTGGCCCATCAGGTCGAAGCGGAAGCCATCCACCTTGTACGCCTTCGCCCAGGTCACCAGCGAGTCCACCACGAGCTTGCCCATCATGGCGTGCTCGGGTGCGGTGTTCGCGCAGCAGGTGGAGGTGGCCACCGTGCCGTCGTCGAGCAGCCGGTGGTAGTAGCCGGGGACGATCTGGTCCAACACCGACTTCGGGTCGGTGCCGGCGGCCGAGGTGTGGTTGTAGACCACGTCCATGACCACCCGCAGACCCACGCCGTTGAGCCCGGCCACCATCTGCCGGAACTCGGTGGTACGTGCCGCACCCTGCGGGTCGACCGCGTACCCACCCTCGGGAACGGTGTAGTGCAGCGGGTCGTACCCCCAGTTGTAGCCGTCGGTCTCCTTTACCTCGGCCACGCATTCCTGCTGCCGCGGCGAGTCCGGCGGCAGGGCCGCCAGGTCGCAGGCCGGCTGCCGCTGGTCGGCCCGGCGCTCCGGGATGGTGGCGAAGTCGAACGCCGGCAACAGGTGCAGGTGGGTCACCCCGGCGTCGCCGATCGCCCTCAGGTGCCGCATGCCGGCGGTGGCCGGGTCGGTGAAGGCGAGGAAGGTGCCCCGCCGCTGCTGCGGCACGGTGTCGTCGGCGATGGAGAAATCCCGCACCGACAGCTCGGAGATCTGCACCTTGGCCGAGGGCACCGCCGCCGGCTTACGCAGCCGCGCCCAGCTCGCCGGAGCGAGCCTCGGATCGGTCAGGTCGACGATCTGGCTGTGCGTCGAGTCCGCCGCCAGCGCCACCGAGTACGGGTCGGTGACCGACGCGGTGACCAGCTGTTGCGTCGCCGGCTGCCACGCCTGCACCCGGTAGCGGTAGTACCTGCCGCTCCAGGAGCGCTGCCCGCGTACCGACCAGACGCCGGTGCGGTCGTCGCGGCGCATCGCCACCGGCCGCGCGGTGGCCGTCGGCGAGTCGAACAGCTCCAGCGACACCGTCCGGGCCGTCGGCGCCCAGACCGACAGGGTCGGCACGCCACCGGTGAAGGTGGCGCCGAGCCGGGCCGAGGTGGCCGGGGCGTAGACGTCGTCGAGCACGCCCGGGATCTGCACACCGGTGGCGCCGAGCAGGGTGCCGTCGGCGGCCCGCTCGGTCACCAGCAGCAGGCCGCGCAGCGCCGCCGGCACCTTGGCCAGGTCACGTCGGTCGAGGGTGAAAGCCCGGTGATCCCACAGGTGGGGGAAGGCCGCGCGTTGTGCCTCGGTGAGCCCGTTGCGCTGCGCGGTCAACGGCAGCGAGGTGTACGTCCCGACGAGCTCGCCGTCGACCACGCGCACCCCGCCGGCCGGCGCGGTCACCAGCGCGTACGCCCGACCGTCGGTGGGGCCGGTGCGCCAGGCGACGGTGGACCGGTCGATCCAGTGCGCTCGCTGCTTGCTGATCTCGGTGTCCGTACCGGTGCCGGTGCCGGTGGTCGTCGGCAGCAGCCGGCCCGGTGTCGCGGCGAGCAACCAGACCTCCCGGCCGGCGTCGGCGAAGTCGAGCCGCTGGTCCTGCGGCAGATCCTTCTCGTCACCGGAGTGAATGATGTAGCTGAGCCCGGTGGCGCCCTCGGCCAGCGGCACCCGGAACTCGGCGCCGAAGGAGTCGACGCGGGTCGGCGGCATCGGCTTCGCCCAGTCGGTGGGGGTGGCCGCACCGTCCCACAGGTGCAGGCCCCAGCCGTCGTAGTCGCCGTCGGGCCGGTGGTAGTGGACGACCGCCACGCCCTCCTCGACCGGCGGGGCAGGCCCGCCCGCGGCCTCCTCCCGGGTCTGGTACGTCGCCGGGTCGCCCTGCTTGACCCAGACCTCACCGGTCTGCGTCACGTCGATGATTCGGTCGTTGTCGACGTCCTTGGTGCCGTCGGCGTCGACCACCAGGAACCCGACCGTCTTCGCCCCGGGCTTGAGTTTCACCCAGGCGAACCGTCCGTACGCGTCGGTGCCGGCGAACGGCTGCCCCTTCGGCCACTCGGTGGTGTACTCCGGGTCGATGTCACCCCAGGCGTACAACGCCCAGTCGTCGTAGTCGCCGTCGGGACGTTGATGGTGGACCACCAGCCAGTCCCGCGACGAGCCGGACGGTTCCGGGGTGCCCACCGTGGCGGTGGCGCGGGCGGACGCGGTCCGGCCCCGACCGTCGCGGACCACCGCCTTGTATTCGATCCTTGTGCCGGCGGCCTGACCGGTCAGGTCGTGGTGCAGGGTGTACGGCGCACGCTGGGCGGAGCCGAGCAGCGTCCACTTTCCGCCAGCGGTCCGCGCCGCCATCGTCACGCGGGCCAGCGGATCGCCGGTGACCTGGGCCGTGACCTCCGCCCGGGTGGCCGGCGACCCCACCGGGGCGATGGTGATGCCCGGCTTGGCCTTGGGCAGCGCGACCGCCGTGCCCGCCCGGTGCACCACCGCTGACAGCGGCGGCACGGTCAGGGTCAGCCTCCCGTCGCCGGCGGCCACCGGCCGGGCGGTGCTGCCGTGGATGCCGGTGAAGGTGGCGCCGGCCGACCAGGTGTCCACGGTGACGGTCTGCGCGGTCGCGGCGTTGTTGACCGCCACCAGGTACTCGGTGCGGTTGCCCGGGTCGACGCGGGAGAAGGCGAAGACGCCGGGACCGTCAGCGGCGTGCCGGGTGACCTGCACCCCGTCGCGCAGGGCCGGGTGCGCCTGACGCAACCGGCCCAGCTCGGCGATGGTGCGGTAGAGCGGGTGCTGGCGGTCGAACTGGTCGACCGCATGGGTGCGGTCGGTGCCGAGCAGATCGTCGTCGAGATAGTCCGGCGTACGCGAGGCGAACATCGGCTGCCGGGCGTCCTTGTCACCGCCGGCGCCGGTGAAGCCCTGCTCGTCGCCGGAGTAGATCACCGGCTGGCCACGGGTGAGGAACATCAGTTCGTGGGCGAGCTGGTCCCGGCGCAGGTGGGTGGCCGGGTCGGTGGGACCGTTGGCGATGAACGAGCCGATCCGGCCCATGTCGTGATTGCCGAGGAAGGTGGTCAGTCGGCCGGCGTGGGTGTCCCGGGCGGCGTAGAGGTCGTCGCGGGCGTAGAGGTCGGCCAGCGCCTTGGCTGATCCGTCGTTCGCGGTGTAGTCCCGCGCCGCCTCCTGGAAGCCGAAGTCCAGTGTCGCGGGCAGGCCACCCTGCCGCACGTAGCTCGATGCGATCTCCGGGTCCGCGCTGTACACCTCACCGAACATGAAGAAGTCCTTCTTGCCGGCGCGGTCCGCCGCCTGCTGCACGCCCTGGCTGAACTGGGGCCAGAAGTCCATGTTGACGTGCTTGACCGTGTCCAGGCGGAAGCCGTCGACGCCGGTGGCGCGTACCCAGTCGGCGTAGATCTTCGTCATGCCCCGGACCACCTCGGGCCGCTCGGTCCACAGGTCGTCGAGGCCGAAGAAGTCGCCGTACTCGCTGTTCTCTCCGACGAATGTCGAGTCACCACGGTTGTGGTACATGGTGGGATCGTTCAGCCAGGCCGGGACCTTGACCTTCGCGTCGGCCGGGGTCTTGAAGGTCGGGGTGTACGGGAAGGAGTCGCCGTCGACCGTCGGGAAGTGCCGGCTGCCGTCGGCGTAGTTGCGGTCCTCGAACGGCCGGCCCTGCGCGTCGCGGTAGGGCGCGCTCGCCTTGTCGACGTAGCTGAACCGGTCCTCGGCGTAGGTGATGACGTCGGCGGTGTGGTTGACGATGACGTCGAGGTAGACCTTGATGCCGCGTCGGTGGGCGAGCTGGACCAGCTTCTTCAGGTCCGCGGGGTCACCGAAGTGCGGATCGACCTGGGTGAAGTCGGTGATCCAGTAACCGTGGTAGCCGGCCGACACGTCGTCACCCTCGCCCTGCACCGGTTGGTTCCTGAAGACCGGTGCGAGCCAGATGGCGGTGGTGCCCAGCCCTTCGATGTAGTCGAGCCGCTCGGTCAGTCCTTTGAGGTCGCCGCCCTGGTAAAACCCCTTGTCCGTGGGGTCGTACCCGGTACGCGTCCGGTCCCCGGCGAGACCGCCGCGATCGTTGCGCGGGTCGCCGTTGGCGAACCGGTCCGGTAGCACGAAGTAGAACTGCTCGGCCCCCACCTGGCTGCGGCCGGCGTCGAGCAGGGCTGTGGTGGAGGGTTCGGCATGCCAGGTGACGGCTCCGGTGGCGGTCAATGTCCCGGTGACGGCGGATCGCCCGGCTGCGGCGGCGGGGTTCACCGCCACCGGCGCGCCGACCAGGGTGACGGTGAGCAGGAAGACGAGGGCGAGCAGGCTTTTGCGCGGTGTCGGCGGGGGTTTCATCGACGGCCTTCCTCTGGTCGCTGATTGGCCCGCACGCTAGCTCTTGCCGAAAGGTTCTGCAATACTTTGCAAACTTCCCTGCAATCAAGCAGGACGTTGCGCAAGGTATGACGTCGTCGCTCCTCACCGAGGGCCGCTAGTGCGGTGGCAGGCCCGTCCGGAGACGCTGCAACTCGCCGGCCGGGCGCCGGCCGACTCGATGTGGAAGCGCAGGTACACCGACGATCCCGCCGCCAGCTTCGGACCACTGCGGTAGGTCAACGTCCCATCGCGACCCGTGAACGTCCCCTGTGGGACCCCTTCCAGCCAGGCGGTCACCACCCGCCCGCCCGGGTACTCCACCCGCGCCACCCAGCCCAGGTCGCCCCGGGAGGTGTTGCGAATCAGCACCTCGGCGATGAAGCCACCCTGAAACATGTGCAAGACCTGGTAACGCGCGTCGAACGGGGCGGGCGGAGGCGCGGGAGTGCGGGACGGCTTGACGGGCGGCACGGTGGTCGGCGGTGGAGAGGCCGTACGCGTCGCGTTGGGAGTGGGGCTCGGTGGGTCGGTGCGGCGCGGGGACAGCCCCGGCACCACCATCGACGGTGGCGCCGACGCGTGCCGCCCCGCAGACGAGGCGCGCTCGGGCATCGGCGCGGCGGCGACCGGAGGCTGCCCCGGCGGCACCGGCTGGAAGTCGGGCCCGGGGCCTCGGTACGCGCCGACCGCGACGACGAGCAACGCCACCATGATGACGACCCCGACCGACACCAGGATCCACGGCGAGGAAGCCACGGCAGTGGAGCCGCGCGGCGGAAACTGACGGGGAGCGCGACGCATACCGGACATGTCTCTCCTCAGCGGGCAGCCCGGCAAGCGTAACGATCTTCAGCCGTGCCGAAAAGTGCGCGGGAACGCCAACTGTGCCGACAGGCGACTCAGCCGATCCCGCAGGATGTTCCGTTGACCGTGCACTGTGCCGGGTACTCCCCGCCCCCGGTACGCGTGAAACGTAGTTGGACCGACTGCTGAGCCCCGGCGGCGAGCTGACCGGTTCCGCTGAGCAGATACCAGCCGCTGCCCCTGATGGTGACCGCCACGCCCGGGCCACTGGACGCCCGGACGCCCGTGACGCCGCCGTTGAAGCGCAGCTCCACTTTCCAGTCGTTCGACTGACCGGAGCTGTTGCGGACCACCATCTGTGCCTCGAAGTAGTCCGCGCCGCTGCCCTGCACCCGGTAGCTGACGGTGACCGTACCGCCGCCGTCGGTCGACCCTGCGGGTGCGGAGGCGCTCGGTGACCAGTAGGTCTCGGGCTGCCCGGGCGCTCCGCTGCGCGACGGACCGGTCGGCCGGGCCGACGTCGCGCTCGACGCGGGTGAGCCGCTCGGCGTGACCGAGGCGCTCGGGGGGACCGAGAGCGGCGGAGTAGCCGGGACCGAGGGGCCGGTCGTGGTCGAATGTGCGGTCGACGCCGACTCCGCGCTCTCCCCGGCGGCTGTCGGCAGGGTGATCGGCGGACCCGGCGACCAGGCCACCGGCTGCTCAGGACCACGGAACGACAACAGCGCGACCACCAGCAGCACCGCCAGGACCGCGACACCGACCAGCACCATCACCCAGGGTGCGGAGGCGATCATTCTCGGCAGGGCGTGCCCGCCGACCGTCCCGGCATCACCGACGACATCGCCGTTCCGGTCGCCGACGGCATCGTCGTACTGGTCGCCGGTGGCGGCACGGTTGCCGTCGCCGTACTGGTCACCGGTGGCATCGTCGTTGGCATCACCGGACGGCCGCACTGACATTGAGGTCCCCACTCGTCGTCGCCGACGGGCAGCCTAGTCACGCCCGGCCCGGGTGCGAAACGGGCAGGTACCGAAGCCGTCCGACTCGCTCGGCGCACCGGACGCATCGACGCCCCGCACCTGGCCGGTTGACGGCGGCGGCCGTACCGGCGGCTCAGCCCGTCCGCACGACAGTGCAGATCGCCGGCCCGTCGTCGGTGCTGCGCAGCAGGTAGCGGTAACGTTCGCCGGGCACCTGGCGACCCTGGCTGTCCAGGAACTCCCAGCGCACCGCCACCTCCACGAGCAGCGCGGACACCTGCTGCACCTGCTCGATGTCGGCGTGCGCCGCGACCAGTTCACGCTCGGTGTAGTCCGGCGCGGCGCCCACGAAGGACAGCGCGACGGCAGCGGTGGAGTTGAACGAGAAGCTGTAGGTGTCGGCCACCACCAGCCCGGGCAGCGCGTAGCAGCCGGCGATCGCCGGCAGGTCCCCGACGGTCAGCGCCACGCCGTACCGGTCGAAGAAGTCGGTCAGCGTGTCGAGATCGGTGGAAGCAGTCACGCCGCAAGCTTTACCGGCCGGCGGCTCGACGAAACCTCAACGGGGCGGGATCCGCACCTCGATCTCGCTGCCCAGCCGGGCACCCCCGTGCAGTTCCAGGTCGTCGCCGCTCCAGAAGCGGCCCGGGTCGTACCAGTTCGGTCGCCGCCCCGCCGGCAGCAGCCCCATCGCCTCGTAGGTGACCGCGACGACCTCCGCGCAGTACGCGGTTTCCAGGGCCAGGTCCTGCGCAGCCGGGACGCGGCGTCGGGGCGTCGGCAACGGCAGCCGTGGCGACGGCACCCGGCCCCGCAGCCACCGCCAGGCCAACTGGGCGGTGGACGGGAACGGCGTGCCGTCCAGCCGGGCGATGGTCCGCAGCACCGACCGCTCCATCTCCCCGTCGGCCGGCGGCTCCAACTGGCGCAGCCAGCCGCGCTGACCGTACCGGTTCGCCCAGATGCCGACCGCGTCCCGCAGGTCGTGCAGCTGCACGCCGCGCTGATGGGTGCCGGTCCACAGATCCGGCAGCGACCGGCCCAGCTCGGCGTGCCACAGCAACGGCGGCATGTCGTCCAGCACCACCGCCATGCCCACATGGTTGACCGGGCTGTTGGTGGTCAGCTGGATGGCTCGGTCAGGCACACTGCGGCCCCGGAAGACCCACAGATCGCCGGTACGGGTCAGCTCCACCGCCTCGTCCAGGCTGATGCTCATGGAGGACTACCCTAAGCGGATGCGGCGACGGATGCGGTGGTGGAAGGTCCTCGGGTTGGCCGGTCTGGCCGGGGTCGCAGCCTCGGGCGTGGTGATCGCCCGAGCGGAGCGACGGCGGCGCGCGTACACCCCGGAGGAGATCCGGGCCCGGTTGCGCGACCGGTACGCGGAGGCGAACTCGATCTCGCCGGCCGACGAGACCTAGTCCACTTCGGCGTGGTTGCGGTCCCAACGGCCGCCGACCGGTTGGCTGTCCAGCCGCAGCGGCCCCTCGACGTTGCCGACGAGGTCGTTGTCCTCGACCCGGCATGAGACGCAGGCACCTCGGTCGCTGACCCACAGCCCGTAGCTCTGCGTGGGGTCGTCTCGGTTGTCCCAGATCCGGTTGCCGCGCACCATTGCCGACTCGAAGTGGGCGTTCACCGCGATGCCGGCCCGCAGCGGGGTCGCCGGTGGCAGTTCGTAGCGCGTCCCGGGTGGCGGCACGTCCTCGTTCCAGGCGATCGCCGCGTCCGGCCGCAGATCGGCCAGATCCAGTTCCTCCCCGGTGTTGCCGACCACCAGCGCCAGCCGGGACCCCACCCGGAGCACCTTTCCCCGGTGCCCGTCGGGCGGCCACGCCGCTGCCCGGTCCGACACGGCGCGCCGGCCGTAGCGCACCGACTCCCCTGAGCCGGTGGCCGCCGGGGCGCACTGCCGCCCGTTGCTCCGGATCCGGTTGTTCGTCACCGTCGCGTCGACCATCGGCCGGTCCACCCGGATGCCGTCGAGTCCGTTGTCCCAGAAGTCGTTGCTGTCGATCACCACGTCCGAGGTCGGGCCCTGGTAGCCGTTGCCCAGATCATGCTGGTGGTAGCCGTACCAACCGTTGCCGCTGATCCGGTTGCCCCGGATCGTGTACGGCCCGGGGGTGTTGCCCATGCTGATCCCGTCGCGGACGTTCCGGTCGATCACGCAGTCACTGAGGATGCCGCCTCGGCCGGCGATGCCCGCCGTACCGTTGGCGGAGACGTCGAAGCCGGCCTCCAGGTTTCCGGTGAGGGTGCAGGCGGAGACGATCAGGCCGTCGGCACCCCAGTCCGAGATGCCGAACCGGTTGGCCTGGCTGTGGCAGCCGATGATGCGGTACCCGCGCGGTGGCGTCCAGTACGGCTTCTGCAACTCCAGGAAGATCCCGTTGGTGCCGTTGCCGAGCGTGGTGCAGTTGCTGATGGTGCAGCGCTCCACCTCCCCCCAGCCGCCGATGCCGATACCGATGCCCGCGCCGCCCATCTCCTCACCGTTGTCCAGCCGCCCGCAGCCGACCGTCACCACGCCGTCGATCAGGCTGTCCTGGAGGAAGTCGCAGCCGAGTCCGGTGGCGCCGGTGTGGTGGATGTAGAGATTGCGGAAGACGCCCCGTACGACGTACTGCAGGCCGAGGCCCTTGGCCAGATAGCTGTAGGTCGCCAAGGCCACGCCAGAGCCGTCGATCTCGAAGTCGGCGAAGGTGCAGTCGGCGATGTGCCGGTCCCGGTCGGCGCCGTGCTGCACGGTGGTCCAGAAAGCCAGCGGCGTCGGGTCCGCCCGGTTGCCCTCGTTGCTCAACACGAAGCGGGTCGCTCCCGGCCCCGCACCGATCAGTGACACCCCGCTGCGCCATACCGTGCCCGCGTCCCGGATCGAGTAGATCCCGGGCGGGCAGTAGATGACCCGCGCCCGACCGTCGGCGGCATATCCCTCACCGAGCCGGTCGACCAGAGCAGCCAGCGCAGGCTGGTCGTTGGTCACCCCATCGCCCTGAAGTCCGAAGTCGCGCGCATCGCACCACAACGGTGCCCCGGCGACCGGAGACGGGCGCTCGCGGGTGGCGATGGACCGATCCTGCTGCCGCACGGACCTCTCCCCTCGGTCGGGACCTGCTGCCCGCCCGGCTTTCCCCGTCACCCCCACCGAAAACGCCAGGTGGCGTGCGTGGCGCCCGCTCTTCTCCGAAGCAACCACGACGTCTGACCCGTGCTGTCCGGTATCAGCCGGTTTGCGGTGACGCCGGTCACCGCTGTGGCGGAATCCGGCCCGCACCCCGGTCGTTGAACATGACGTGGCCGCGAGCGGCTCTGCGCCCGCCTGTCCGGCCGGAATGACCCCCACCCCCGGGGCGTTACATCCCGCGTGACCGCGAGCGCCTTCCGCTCGCCGCACCCCGGGCCCCGGAATGACCCCCACCCCCCGGGCGTTACACCCTCCGGACGTCGCGAGCAGGATCCCCGATCCCCCGACGATCCTCCCCCTTCTGACACGACCCACCGCATCCCCCTGCGGCGTGCGTCGTGCACCCCCGACGAAAGGTGTAGATCACCATGGCTACCACCATTCTGCGTAAGACCGCTCTGACCATCGCTGCTGCTGCCGCCACCGCCGGCGGCATCGCCGGTCC
The DNA here is from genome assembly GCF_016863535.1 of Micromonospora lutea. GTDB lineage: Bacteria > Actinomycetota > Actinomycetes > Mycobacteriales > Micromonosporaceae > Micromonospora > Micromonospora lutea. The sequence goes on along the minus strand of NZ_BOPB01000029.1, from coordinate 157,818 downwards.
CGCCGTCGCCGCCCAGGCCGCCCCCTCGACCAAGCCGGTCGTGCAGGTGCAGGCCGAGCGCAAGCCTGGCGGCGAGCGTCAGCTCGACGTGCGCTACCAGGCCCAGGACACCTTCTACTACTGCGGCCCCGCCGCCACCCGCAACGCCCTGTCGGTGCAGGGTAAGAACATCGACCAGCACGACATGGCGAAGCGGATGGGCACCACCGAGGCCGGCACCAACTCCATCAACGACATCACGCCCGTGCTGAACAAGGAGACCGGCAAGGACGTCTACAAGTCGGTCGAGATCTCGGGCGCCAAGGCCGACGCCAAGCAGGCTGAGAAGCTGCGCGAGGACGTCGTGCGCACGGTGGACGCCGGCCGGGCCATCGTCGCCAACATCGCCGGCACCGCAACCGACATCGACGGCACCGCCCACAGCTTCGAGGGTGGCCACTACGTCAGCGTCGTCGGCTACCGTGACGGCGGCGAACTGGTGAAGATCGCCGACTCGGCCGACCCGAACCAGGCCTCCTACTGGATGACCACCAAGGACCTGGCCAACTGGATCGCCACCCGCGGCTACGCCACCTCCTGACGCTCGACACCACGAAGGGCCGACCCCCACCCGGGGTCGGCCCTTCGTGCTGCCGCCCGGGAGGGCGACGGTCGCTGGGTATGGCGGTCGGGTGGGGTCAGAGCAGGGCGGGTGTGCCTTGCGCGCCGGACGGAAGTCGTCCTCCACGCCCAGGTGCAGTTCAACTCCGTACCCACGGAACCAGCAACCACCGCGGGCCGCGAGGGCCGGTGGCTTGGCCAGTTCGGTGAGGTCGAGGAGGCCGACATGGAAGGCGCGCGACAGGTTCTCCGAGCCCCGGGGGCAGGCGAGCTGGACGTGGTGGATCATGAGGACACCTCCCGCACCCACCGTCGCATCGGGTTGCGCGAATAGCAAGACGGACGTACGGTTTTATTGACGGTACGAATCGGCGGTAAGTGTTGCCTAACCACGGCGGCACTCCCTCCGGTGCGAAAGACTGCTCAGGACTACTCACGGTCGCTGGTGTGAAGGAGTACGACGTGGCGAGCCTCGACACCTTCGGTGCGAAAACCCAGCTACGCGTCGGAGACGCGAGCTACGAGATTTTCAAGATCAGCAAAGTCGAAGGGCAGGAACGACTCCCCTACAGCCTGAAGATCCTGCTGGAAAACCTGCTGCGGACCGAGGACGGCGCGAACATCACCGCCGACCACATCCGCCAGCTTGGTGCGTGGGACCCGAACGCGGACCCGAACGTCGAGATCCAGTTCACCCCGGCGCGGGTGCTGATGCAGGACTTCACCGGCGTGCCCTGCGTGGTCGACCTGGCCACCATGCGTGAGGCCGTCCGCGAACTCGGTGGCGACCCGACCAAGGTGAACCCCCTCGCCCCCGCCGAGTTGGTCATCGACCACTCCGTCATCGCCGACCTGTTCGGCCGCGAGGACGCCTTCGAGCGCAACGTCGAGCTGGAGTACGCGCGCAACAAGGAGCGCTACCAGTTCCTGCGCTGGGGGCAGACCGCGTTCAACGAGTTCAAGGTGGTCCCGCCGGGCACCGGCATCGTGCACCAGGTCAACATCGAGTACCTGGCCCGCACGATCATGGAGCGGGGCGGCCAGGCGTACCCGGACACCGTCGTCGGCACCGACTCGCACACCACGATGGTCAACGGTCTCGGCGTGCTCGGCTGGGGCGTGGGTGGCATCGAGGCCGAGGCCGCGATGCTCGGCCAGCCGGTCAGCATGCTGATCCCACGGGTCGTCGGCTTCAAGCTCTCCGGCGAGATGCCGGCCGGCACCACCGCCACCGACCTGGTGCTCACCATCACCGAGATGCTGCGCAACCACGGTGTGGTCGGCAAGTTCGTCGAGTTCTACGGCCCCGGTGTGAGCGCGGTGCCGCTGGCCAACCGGGCCACCATCGGCAACATGTCCCCGGAGTACGGCTCCACCGTCGCGATCTTCCCGATCGACGCCGAGACCGTCCGCTACCTGGAACTGACCGGCCGCGACCCACAGCAGATCGCCCTGGTCGAGGCGTACGCCAAGGAGCAGGGTCTCTGGCACGACCCGGACGCCGAGCCGGACTACTCCGAGCGCCTGGAACTCGACCTGAGCACCATCGAGCCGTCGCTGGCCGGTCCCAAGCGCCCGCAGGACCGGGTGCCGCTGGGCAACGCGAAGACCCTCTTCCGCGCCGCGCTCCCGGACTATCTCAACGGCAAGCGGAAGCCGGTCAAGGGGCCCGCGGACATCGCCAGCGTCCTGTCCTTCCCGGCCAGCGACCCGCCCGCCAACGACCTGAACGACCCGGTCGACCGGCCGCGCGGCCTGATGTCGGCCGCCACCGGGGCCAAGGGTCGGCCCAGCGATCCCATCCACGTGGTCGGTGAGGACGGCAACGAGTACGAGCTGGACCACGGGGCGGTGGTGATCGCCGCCATCACCTCCTGCACGAACACCTCCAACCCGCAGGTGATGATCGGTGCGGCGCTGCTCGCGCGGAACGCGGTCGACAAGGGCCTGAACCGCAAGCCGTGGGTGAAGACCACGCTCGCACCCGGCTCCAAGGTCGTCATGGACTACTACGAGCGGGCCGGTCTCACGCCGTACCTGGAGAAGCTCGGCTTCCACCTGGTCGGCTACGGCTGCACCACCTGCATCGGCAACTCCGGTCCGCTGCCGGAGGCGATCTCCGCCGCCGTGGACGAGGCCGACCTCGCCGTCGTCTCGGTGCTCTCCGGCAACCGCAACTTCGAGGGCCGGATCAACCCGGACGTGAAGATGAACTACCTGGCGTCCCCGCCGCTGGTGGTGGCGTACTCCCTCGCCGGCACGATGGACATCGACCTGGCGAACGAGCCACTCGGTACGGACAGCGAGGGTAACCCGGTTTTCCTGCGCGACATCTGGCCGAGCACCGCCGAAATCCAGGACGTCATCGCCTCCGCGATCGGCGCCACCGGTTTCAGCTCCGCGTACGCCGACGTCTTCGCCGGTGACGAGCGCTGGCAGTCCCTGCCGACCCCGACCGGGGACACCTTCGCCTGGGCTGACGACTCCACCTACGTCCGCAAGCCCCCGTACTTCGAGGGCATGCGACCGCAGCCGGAGCCGGTGACCGACATCGCCGGTGCCCGGGTGCTGGCCAAGCTCGGCGACTCGGTGACCACCGACCACATCTCGCCGGCCGGTTCCATCAAGGCCGACTCCCCCGCCGGTCAGTACCTCGCCGAGCACGGTGTGCCTCGCCACGAGTTCAACTCGTACGGTTCCCGCCGGGGTAACCACGAGGTGATGATCCGGGGCACCTTCGCCAACATCCGCCTGCGTAACCAGTTGGTCCCGGGCGTGGAGGGCGGCTTCACGGTCAACCACCTGACCGGCGAGCAGACCTCCATCTACGACGCGGCCATGGCGTACCAGGCCGCCGACGTCCCGCTGGTCATCCTGGCCGGCAAGGAGTACGGTTCCGGCTCCTCCCGGGACTGGGCGGCCAAGGGCACCATGCTGCTCGGTGTCCAGGCGGTCATCGCCGAGTCGTACGAGCGGATCCACCGCTCCAACCTGATCGGCATGGGCGTGCTGCCGCTGCAGTTCCCCGCCGGGGAGAACGCCGACTCGCTGGGGCTGAGCGGCACCGAGACGTTCACCATCACCGGGGTGACCGCCATCAACGACGGCGACACTCCCCGCACGGTGAAGGTCACCACCGACGGCGGCGTGGAGTTCGACGCGGTGGTGCGGATCGACACCCCGGGTGAGGCGGACTACTACCGGCACGGCGGCATCCTGCAGTACGTGCTGCGACGCATGATCGCCAACTGACCGGAGTGCCGTGAGGGCTCCCATCCCGGACGGGGTGGGAGCCCTCGGCGTGTGGTGGCACCGCGTCACTCGGTGCGACGGGCGTACCGGACCTTCATCGCGTGCTCCACCAGCGTGATGAGCACCTCCTTGACCGACTCGCGCTGCCGGGCGTCGCAGAGCAGCACCGGCACGCCGGGATCGAGGTTGAGCGCCGCCTGCACCTCGTCGAGCCGGTAACGCCGCGCGCCGTCGAAGCAGTTGACCGCGACGAGGAACGGCGTACCCCGGCCCTCGAAGTAGTCGATGGAGGGGAAGCAGTCGGCCAGTCGACGGGTGTCGGCCAGCACCACCGCACCGATCGCGCCGAGGGCCAGTTCGTCCCAGACGAACGAGAACCGGTCCTGGCCCGGGGTACCGAACAGATACAGCACCAGGTCATCACTGATGGTGATCCGACCGAAGTCCATCGCGACGGTGGTGGTCTGCTTCGCCTCGACGCCGGCCAGGTCGTCGATCCCCACTCCCGATTCGGTCAGCACCTCCTCGGTCCGCAGCGGGCGGGTCTCACTCACCGCACCGACCAGCGTGGTCTTGCCGACCCCGAAACTGCCGGCGACCAGGATCTTGATCGCTGTGGGCAGGACGGTCGCGCCCGACGACCGCTCAGAGTGCCCGTAGTCCATTGATAACCGCCTCGAAGATGCTGTGATCGGGTAGTCCGACGGTGGTGTTCGGCTCGCGGATCTGTACCAGATTGCGCGCCACCAGATCGCCGAGCAGGACCCGTACGGTGCCCACCGGCAGGTCCAGGTGTGCCGCGACCTCGGCGACAGACAGCATCCGCTGGCACAGGCCGACGATCGCCAGATGCTCCGGGCCCAGGCCGACCTCCGGAGCGACGTCCGCACGGGTGGCCGTCACCAGGGAGATCAGATCGAACGTGCCGGTGACCGGACGGGCCCGGCCGCCGGTCACCGCGTACGGACGAACCACTGGACCGGCATGGTCATCCACCCACTGGTGGTCGGCGACATCTCCCTGCGCCGTCATCGGAGCTAACTCTCCCCGTTGATCTGCTCCGCTGACCGCGACGGCGACGCGACGTACTTGCCGACCCGGGTGACCAGCATGGCCATCTCGTACGCGATCAGACCGACGTCGGCGTCCTCACTGGCCAGCACCGCCAGGCAGGCGTTGCGGCCGGCGGCCGTGACGAACAGGAACGACGACTGCATCTCGATGATTGTCTGCTGCACCTGCCCGCCACCGAACCGCTTGCCCGCGCCGCGGGCCAGGCTCTGGATGCCGGCCGCCATCGCCGCCAGATGCTCACCGTCGTCACGGCTGAGCCCCTGCGAGGAGGCCATCAGCAGACCGTCGGCGGACAGCGCGACCGCGTGCTCGGCCTGCTTGACCCGACCGACCAGATCATCGAGCAACCACGTCAGGTCGGCACTCGAAGCCGTCTTCTGCGCCACTTCGTCGTCCTCTTCTCCCCCGGCTCATCGCCGTTCTCGCTTGGGCCTGAACGTCCTCGCCCGGCTCGCCGGGCAACCAGCACGGCGTCGTCATCGTCGGGGACGGTGACCCGGGCGGCGAAGCCCCAGAGCGCCGCCAGCGAGGTCAACAGGGCCACCACCTCGGTGCGCAGATTCGTCCCGCGGGAACCCATTACACCGTCCCTGGCACTGAGCTCGATGATCGGCCAGTCAGGAGTGCGTCACACAGCACACCGACCCCGGCGCAACCTAACAGCGTCACCCCATCAACTCAAGCGCTCGTGATCATGACCCTGCTCGGCTCGGGCCATCCCCTGCGGACACACCGTCCGACGGGGCCTCGGCGCTCCGGAGCGCCAGCCGCCGAGCCGCCAGCACCGCCGCCCGTACGATGAGCAGAGGCGCGTAGAGGTCCTTGTCGTGCCACAGTGGAGGATGCTCGATGGCGTCGACGGGCAGGTGGGTCAGTGCCCGACGCACAGCCGACGGCACCTCGGGTCGGCTCCGCTGGCTCGTGCCGAGCAGGATGTGCACCGCGTAGGCCGTCTCCTCGGCCGTGCTCGACCAGCGTCCCCAGCCGCCGTCGGCACGCTGCGTCGCCAACACCCAGTCCACGGCCCGATCGAGACGGTCTCTCGCCGTCCCGGGCGGCGCGTATCCGGCCAGGGCCAGCACCACGCAACAGGTGGCGTAGTACGGCGAGGCGTGCCACCGGTCCGCCCAGTGCCCGTCGCGCTGCTGCCGGTCGGACAGCCAACCCGCGAGTGCGGCCACCCGGGCCGCGTACCGGGCAGCCCCGTCCCCGGTGTGGCGGGCGTGCCAGCCCAACGCCTCCAGCACGTGCGCGTTGGTGGTGACCGAGTGCCCGTCCTCTCCTTGCCAGGTGCAGAAGTGGCTGCCCAGGTCGTAGTGGTCCAGGCTGGCCGGATCCACCGGACGACCCAGCCGGGCGAGGGCGTACAGCGTCGCGGCGGTGGTGTCGGCGTCGGCGGGCAGGCCGGGGCCGGTCGCCGCGCCGGGCGACCCGAGCGCGGCCGCCAACTCGGTGACCAGCCTGGCCGACGGCCGGACCGGCAACCCCACCCTGGTCAGCGTGGCCAGGGTCCAGGACCGCTCGAAGACGGTGATCGGGGTGCAGCAGGGCACCGGACCGCCGTGCCGGGCCACCACGTCGTCGAGGTACGCCCGAGCGGACTGCTCCACCGAGGGACGATGCGTCAGCCAGGCCGCGGTCGCCGCCGGTGAGGCGCCCACCGCCCCCGCTACCGGGCCGATCTCGGAGCGGCCGGCGGCGGCCGGGCCCAGCACCTCGTAGGCGTGCCAGAGCTTGTCAGGAACCGGGCGGTCGGTGACGAGCAATGCGCCGACCGCGTCGAGCCGTCGCCGGTCCACCCGGGGCAGTGCGCGCGGCGCCCCGGTCACCGACGGGTCGTTGGCGTGGTGCATCCGGTCCAGGTGGGCGTCGATCCTGGCCGCCAGGGCCGGCACGATCAGGTCCGCCGCCGGGGTGTCCGGCATGGACGGTGCGGCGTCGAGTAGCCGGGCCAGGGCGACCAGTCCACGCCTGCCGGCCACGGCCAGGTCCGCCCGGGTGGGCCCGCCGGGCTCGGCCGGATCGGCCCGGACCAACGCGGCCAGCAGCGCCTCCACCGCGCTCGCTGTGGGCACCAGGGCGTAACCATCGGCCGCACCCCAGGTGCCGTCGACGCCCTGCTGCCTGAGCAGGTACGCCAGCCGTCGTCCGTGCCCGGTGAGCCATGGTGCGTCGGCGACGAGCCGGCCCGTCTCGTAGACCGAGGCGCTGACCTGTCCGTGTGGTTCCCGTTCGAGCTGTGCGATCAGGTCGCCCGCCGCGTCGACGACGGCCGACGCGGCCACGGTCGAGGTGGTGGTCATCGAGGCCGTCACGGCGTACCCCCGACGTCAGCCAGGGCACGCGGCAGGTTCGGCGACACCGGTAGCAGGGGCTCGGATCCCGCTTGTCCGTTCTGGACTGACATGGCGTGGTCGGCTCCCACCTGAAAGGGGCCCCAGGGGTGTGGGGCGCTACTCTTCGAAATGCCACGGTTGCGAAGAGCATGACATCGCACCGGCAATCCTCACTAGTCGCGCAGCGTGGAATCTTCATGGTGGACATTCCCACTGTCCACTCAAGACTCGACTGGTCGGACGACCTTGCGCCGTCCGTGTTCGACCTCCTCGGCGGCAGCCGCAGCACGCCGCGCGAGCGGCCCCGGGACACAATCTGCCTGCTCAGCGGGCGAACGGGCGAGATCGGCGATCAGCGGACCGCCACCGTCGCATCGGCGTGCGTCCACCGCGCAGCCCGGTCCGTCACCGGCCCGGGTGATCTACGTCATGCGCGCGGGATCAGTCGGCATCGATAGGACGGACTGGATGAGCACGGCCGGCAGGCGGGGACGACCGGTAGAACGCGGGGGTGCCCATCCGTAGGATTCGCCCGACGGGAATGCGGGCCGCGGCCGGTCTCGCTGTGCCAGGCTCAGGGACATGGACGACAAGACCATCCTGAACCGGATCTCGGACCTCGTCGACGAGGAGCACCGGCTGCGCGCACAGGCACAGACCCAGGAGACGGGCACCGACGACGCGGCCCGTACCCGCCTGCGGCAGCTGGAGGAGTCCCTCGACCAGTGCTGGGACCTGCTGCGCCGCCGCCGCGCCGCCCGGCAGGCTCATGGCGACCCCGACGCCCAGGGAGGCCGCCCGGTCTCCGAGGTCGAACGGTATCTCCAGTAGGTCCCCGGCCTCGTGGTCCGGCGGGTCGACCACGCGGTGCCGACCGATCCAGGATCGGGCAGGGCCGGCCGCTGCGGACGGGCTCCGGATGACGGTGACCGGCATCCGGAGCCCGCCGGATCAGGCCAGTCCGGCCTCGCGGCACAGCAGTTCGGTCAGCGTGGTCGGGTCCGCGAGGTCCATCGGCAGGCCCCGGCTGACGAACCAGTTGGCGACGATCCGAACATCACGGGCCAGGAAGTCCCGCCCCTGGGGGTTCACCACCACGTCGACCACCTGTGGCAGGTCGATCAACGCCAACCGCCCCGCGTGCACCAACAGGTTGTACGGCGACAGGTCGCCGTGGGCGTACCCGGACCGGGCCAGGACGACCAGGGCGTCGACCAACTGATCCCACAGCCCATGCAGCTCGGCGCCGGAGGGGCGTAGCTCAGCCAGCCGGGGCGCGGCCCTTCCCTCGTCGGCGTCGCCGAGGAACTCCAGCATCAGCTCGGTGCCCCGCAGTTGCACCGGGTACGGCACGGTGATCGTGCCGTAGCGCTGGCCGATTTCCCAGAGCCGACTCAGGGCAGCGAACTCTGCCGCCGCCCACTGCCCGGCGATCATCTGCCGCCCGAACGCCGTCCGGCCGGTCATCGCCCGCATCTCACGAGAGCGACGTACCCGACGCCCTTCGAGGTACCCCGCGTCCCGGTGAAAGAGCCGGTGCCGGGGGTCGCGGTAGCGTTTCGCCGCCAGGAGGCAGGACCGGTCGGTGCCGGGGAGTCCCCGACGCACCAGATGGACGTCGGCCTCCTTGCCGGTCTTGAGCACACCGAGTTCGGTGTCCTTCGCGGCCAGCTCGATGACCAGCCACTCCGGGTGGGGTGACGGACCGTGCACCGCCTCGTCCCAGGAGGACCAGGTCTCGTCGCTGCCCGGGTCGGGCTCGTCGTCGGGCTCGGTGGAAGTGGCGGCGGCCGGTCGGCCGCGCTTCAGGAAACGTGGTTCGTCGTCGTCGAAGCGGCGTCCGCCGCGGGTACGGCGCTCGGGCGCCGGAAAGTCGTGATCGCGCATGGCGCTGGTAGTCCCTTGGTCGAGGTGTCAGGAGACAGGAAGTGACCTGCGAAGACGGCCATGACCGACCCCCTTTCCTCGACCGGGCGACGCCCGGAGTGCACGATGCGCGGACCATGCTCGTCGGCACGATCGGCCGGGTCAACCGAATTAGCGCGACCGGTTGCCGGTCGCTCGTGGAGCGACTCAGGCGCCCATGACCTCGGCGATAGCGGCGATCACGGTGTCCACCGTCGCCGTCGGCGCGAACCGCACGTCGGTCCAGGGACGTCCCCGGTGCAGCCAGATGCTGGGCAGGCCGACGGCCGTGGCCCCGCCGATGTCCGCCTCCGGGCCGTCCCCGACCACCCAGGCACCGCGCAGCGGCATCCTGGCCCGCTGCGCGGCGAGCGCGAAGATGCGGGGGTTGGGCTTGCTGACCCCAGCCTCCTCGGAGATCACCCAGTCCGCGATGTAGCGGTCCAATCCGGTCCGGCGGATCTTGGCATCCTGCTGCCGGACCGCGCCGTTGCTCACCACGACCGGCATCCAGCCGGCGTCGTCGGCGATCCGCAGGGCGCACGCCACCAGCGGGTCCAGCCGGGTGAACTCCACGACCCCGTCGTGCAGTTCCTCCACCAGGTCGATGGAGGGGATCCGCAACCGGTAGCGATCCCGGATGGCGTCCGCCACGTCCCAACGATCCGTCAAACCATCAGCGTCGATGGAAAGCAGCCACTCGATGTCGTGCGGTGGCGCACCGATGCCGTCGAGGAAGCGCTCTGCCCAGGTGCGGAACGGCCCAGCTCGATCGAGCAGGGTGTTGTCCAGGTCCAGCAGGAGCAGCGGCACTCGGGCACCTTACGGGAATCGGGTACCTCGCCGACAGGGCGGAGTGTTACGCGGTGGGGTCGGGCCGGGACGGGCGTCGACCGGACCGACGACGAAGGAAACAAGCCGTACGTACGGTTTGCATCAGCGGGAGGGAGCTGACACGATCGACACGTGCCCAGAGTAAGCCAGGATCAGCTCGACGCCCGCCGACAGGAAATCCTCGCCGCCGCGCGAGCCTGCTTCGCCCGGCACGGCTACGAGGGTGCGACCGTACGTCGCCTGGAGGAGGCCACCGGTCTTTCGCGCGGCGCCATCTTCCACCACTTCCGGGACAAGGACTCCCTCTTCCTCGCCGTCGCCGAGGACGACGCGGCGACGATGGTGGAGACGGTCGCCCGCAATGGTCTTGTCCAGGTGATGCGGGACCTGCTCGCCCGGGCCTACTCTCCGGACACCACCGGATGGCTGGGCAGCCAGCTGGAGGTGTCCCGGCGGCTGCGTACCGATCCCGCCTTCGCCGCCCGCTGGACACAGCAGGCAGCCGCCATCGCCGCGGCGACCCAGGACCGGCTGGTCCGTCAACGGGAGGCCGGCGTGCTCCGCGAGGACGTCCCGATCGACGTTCTGGCCCGTTTCCTCGAACTCGCCTACGACGGACTGGTGCTGCACCTGGCCATGGGCCGACCGGCCGGCGATCTGGGCGCGGTGCTCGACCTGGTCGAGGAGGCGGTACGGCGGCGCTGACCTCGCCAGGTAACGAGAAGGTAACTCGACCGACCGGGCAACCGGACGCTGGCATCGCCGCTCCACAATGAAGCCGCGTTCCCTCGCGCGACAGGAGCAGGCCATGACGGGTTTCGCGGTCGATTACGACACCTGGGGAGTTCCCGGCCCCACCTTCATCACGCTCTACCTGGCGGCCACGGTGATCGCCGTCGCCGTCGTGCTGGTCCGCCGTCGGGCACTGCTGGGCGGCCGGGCCGCTCCTCCCGCCGATCAACTGGGCCCGCAGCAGGTCGCCTACCTCAACGGCGGTGCGGACTTCGCCGTCTGGACCTCGTTGGGCACCCTGCGCAGCCGGGGTGCGATCGGTGTCGACTCGGAACGCCGGCTGACCGCCGACGGTCCGCTGCCGCCCGCCGCCACTCAACTCGATCGGGCCATCCACTACGCCGCGACGCAGCGCATCCCGGCCCGGGACCTGCGCCGCACCGAATGGGTCGAGCGTGCCCTCGTCGAGCTACGCGACGGACTTGACCAGCGTGGTCTGGCGCTCGGTCCGGACCGGCGGGCCGCACTGCGCCAGGGTCCGCTGCTGCTGGTCGCGCTGGTGGTGCTCGGTGTCGTCCGGATCGTCGCCGGGCTCGCCAACGACCGCCCGGTCTGGTACCTGGTGCTCACCGTCCTCGCGCTCACCGCACTGACCATCGTGCTGCTCGTCCGGGTACCTCGCCGGACCCGGGCAGCCGAGGCCGCGCTACGGACGCTGCGCCAGCGCAATCGGCACCTCGCCCCCGCCGCCAACCCGGCGTACGCCACCTATGGAGCGGCGGGAGCGGGCATGGCCGTGGCCCTCTACGGCACCGCGTCACTCTGGGCACTTGATCCGGTCTTCGCCCAGCAGGCTCAGATCCAACGTCACGTCGCCGCCGGGGGCGCCAGCACCACCGGAGGGTGTGGCGGCGGCAGCACCGCAGGTGCCAGTGGCGGCTGCAGTGGTGGGAGTTGCGGTGGCGGCGGGGGTTGCGGTGGCGGGTGCGGCGGATGAACACCCCGTACGGTGTGGGCATCGGCTGGCGCCCGGAGATCTCCGGCTTCGTCGCCGAATTGCCCGGCCTACGCTTCGTCGAGGTGATCGCCGAGTCGGTGCCGGCCGCCGGTCCGCCGCCGGACGGCCTGCTCGAGCTGCACAACCGTGGCGTCACCGTCGTACCCCACGGGGTGCGGCTCTCCCTCGGCGGCGCGGCACCGGTCGAGCCGGCCCGGGTCGCCCACCTGGCGGCGGTCGCGCAGCTACTGGCGGCACCACTGGTCAGCGAGCACATCGCCTTCGTCCGAGCGGGCGGCCTGGAGGCGGGCCACCTGCTGCCGCTACCTCGCACCCACGAGGCGGTCGACGCGGTCTGCGCCAACATCGCCCGAGCCCAGGCGGATCTGCCGGTGCCGATCGCGTTGGAGCCGATCGCCGCCCTGTTCGACTGGCCGGACGACGAACTCGACGAAGCGGCGTTCCTCAACGAGATCCTGGAACGCACCGGAGCGCTGCTGCTGCTCGACGTCGCCAACGTCTACGCCAACGCGCGTAACCGGGGCACCGACCCGGTCGCGCTGCTCGACCGCCTGCCTCTGGAACGGGTCGCGTACCTGCACGTCGCGGGCGGCGCCGAGCGCGGCGGCTTCTACCACGACACGCACACCGACCCGATCGGGCGGGAGGTGTTGGAGCTGCTCGCCGAGCTGTGTGCCCGGCACCGCCCACCGGCGGCGATGCTGGAGCGCGACGGGCACTATCCACCGGCGGGCGAGCTACGTACCGAGCTGGACGCCGTCGCCGCCGCCTGTGGCTTCCCGGTGGTGACGTGACACCGGCCGGAGCCGGACCGCCCGACCCGACCGGGACGCCCACCGGGACACTCGCCTCCCGGCAGGCGGAGCTGGTCGCGGCGCTGGTGGCCGACGGTCCGCCGCCGGCCGGCTTCGCACCTGGTCCGCTGGCCGCCGCCCGCGCGGCGCTGCTGCGCAAGCGCGCGGGCGAGGTCGCCCGGCACTGGCCGCTGCTCGCCGCCGGGCTCGGTCCCGCCTGGCCGACGACGTTCATCGACTGGGCAGCCGGCCGACCCGGTGGTGGCGGACTACGCGACGGTTGGGAGCTGGCCCGCGCGCTGCACGCCCGCGCCGCCCTACCGCCGCTGGGCGCCGAGGAACTGGCCGTACGGGAGGCGGAGTTCCACTACGACGGGCACCGGACCCCGCGCCGCCGCCGGTTCCCCGCCCTCGGACAGGCCGGCGGCGCGATCGCCGTCCAGTTCGCCGGCCGGGTACGCCTGCTGCGCCCGGCCCGTCCCTGAACCGCACTCCGGCACCGCACCGGGCTGTTTCCCACCGGACAGGCTGGGGCAGGATCGTCGGCATGGATCTCGGACTGACCGATCGGGTGTACGTGCTCACCGGCGCCTCCCGTGGACTTGGTTACGCCACCGCGCAGTGCCTGGTGGCCGACGGCGCCCGGGTGGTGCTCTCCGCCCGGCACTCCGACTCGGTGGAGTCAGCCGTCGCCGGCCTCGGCGGGCCCGACCGGGCCGTCGGCGTCACCGCCGACCTGACACACCCGGAAACACCGGAACGGTTGTTGGCCGCCGCGCAACGTCACTTCGGCCGTGTCGACGGTGCCTTGGTCTCGGTCGGCGGACCACCCGCCGGCAGCGCCGCGTCAGTCGACGACGAGCAGTGGCGGCAGTCCTTCGAGACCGTCTTCCTCGGCAGCGTCCGCACGGTACGAACGGTCGCCGCCGCGCTGCCCGAGGGCGGTGCCATCGCGCTGGTGCTCTCCACCTCGGCGCGTGGCCCGGTGCCCGGGCTGGGCATCTCCAACGGTCTGCGGCCAGGTCTGGCCGGTGTCGCCAAGGACGTCGCGGACGAGTACGGCCCACGCGGCGTACGGGTGGTCGGGCTGCTGCCGGGACGAATCCTGACCGATCGCAACCGGGAACTCTTCGCCGCCACCGGCGACCCTGACCGCGCCCGAGCCGAGGCGGAGGCTGGCATCCCGCTGCGCCGCATCGGTGACCCGGCCGAGTTTGGTCGGGTCGCCGCCTTCGTGCTCTCCCCCGCAGCCAGCTACCTCACCGGAGTCACCGTCCCGGTCGACGGTGGCGCACTGCGCGGCCTGTGAGCGCCGGACAGCCGCCCCGACCCCAGCGGAGGACCGCCCGCAGCAGGTCGGCGCCGCCGCTTCGACCGGGCCGCGAGGAGCCGCGATCGTACCCGCGCCCGAGCCGGGAGGACCTGGCCGCAGCGACCGACAAGACCATCGCGGACGTCATCGGCGTCGGGCTGGACGTGCTCTTCGTCGGCATCAACCCGGGCCTCTGGTCGGCGGCCACCGGGTGGCACTTCGCCCGCCCCGGCAACCGGTTCTGGCCGGCGCTGCACCGAGGCGGGTTCACTCCACGCCTACTGCACCCCAGCGAGCAGGACGAACTGCCGACATTCGGGCTCGGCATCACGAACATGGTGGCCCGGGCCAGCGCCCGCGCCGACGAGCTGACCGCCGCCGAACTGGTCGACGGCGCGGCACAGCTCACGGACAAGGTGGCCCGGTATCAGCCACGCTGGGTCGCGGTGGTCGGAGTCACCGCGTACCGGATCGGCTTCGCCCGACCGAAGGCGCGGTTCGGGCCGCAACCGGAACAACTGGCCGACGCCCGGCTGTGGGTGCTGCCCAACCCCAGCGGGCTGAACGCCCACTACACCCCACAGACCCTCGGTGCCGCCTTCGCCGAACTCCACGCGGCCGCCCTCGGGTGAACCGGCTGGCCTGCAGCTCCACCACTCAGTTGGCGGCAGCGGGTGGCATGGCCTCGTCGGCGATGTACTCCCGGGAAGGAATGATCACCGGCTCCGGACCGGTGGCGTCGGCGTACGGTGTAGGCGAGTCGGCCACCGCGAACTGGGTGCGGTACAGCTCGGCGTAGAGACCGCCGACGGCCACCAACTCATCGTGACGACCCCGCTCCACGATGCGACCGTCGTCAAGGACCAGGATCTGGTCGGCGTCCCGGACCGTGGAGAGCCGGTGGGCGATCACCAGGGCGGTACGCCCGGTCAACGCCACCGACAACGCCCGCTGCACCGCCGCCTCGCTCTCCGAATCCAGGTGAGCGGTGGCCTCGTCGAGGATGACGATCGACGGCGCCTTGAGCAGCAGCCGGGCGATGGCGATGCGCTGCTTCTCACCGCCGGAGAAGCGGTAGCCACGCTCACCCACGGTGGTCTCGAGCCCGTCGGGCAGCGACCTGACCAGGTCGGCGACCTGCGCTCCCGCCAGGGCCGCCCACAGCTCGTCGTCGGTGGCCTCCGGCTTGGCGTAACGCAGGTTCTCCGCGATGGTCTCGTGGAACAGGTGCGAATCCTGGGTCACCACGCCGATCTCGTCGCGCAGCGAGTCGAGCCGGGCGTCGCGGACGTCGACGCCGCCGACCAGCACCTGCCCGTCGGTGACGTCGTAGATGCGGGAGATCAGCATGGACAGCGTGGACTTGCCGGCACCGGAGGGCCCGACCAGCGCCACCATCTGCCCCGGCTCGACGCTGAAGGAGACGCCCTTGAGCACCGGTTCGTTGACCGTACGGTCCAGCGCGGCGACCTCCTCCAGCGACGCGAGGGAGATCTCGGCGGCGCTCGGGTAGCGGAACCGGACGTCGCGGAACTCGACGCTTCCCGCCCCCTGGGGAACCCGCACCGCGTCGGGCCGTTCCTTGATGCCCGGTTGCAGGTCGAGCACCTCGAAGACCCGGTCGAACGACACCAGCGCGCTCATCACGTCCACCCGGACGTTGCTCAGCGCGGTCAGCGGGCCGTAGAGGCGGGTGAGCAGCAACGCCAGGGTCACCACGGTGCCGGCGCTGACCTGGCCGCTGACCGCGAGCCAACCGCCGAGGCCGTAGGTCAGGGCCTGGGCCAGCGAGGCCACCAGCAGCATGGCCACGAAGAAGGTCCGCGAGTACATCGCGGAGGTGATGCCGATGTCGCGGACCCGTTCGGCCCGGGCGGCGAAGCGGGCCGCCTCGGCGTCCGGCCGGCCGAAGAGCTTCACCAACAACGCGCCGGCGACCCCGAACCGCTCGGTCATGGTCGCGTTCATCTTGGCGTCGAGGTCGTACGACTCGCGGGTGATCTCGGCCAGCCGCCGGCCCACCCGGCGCGCCGGGATGATGAAGACCGGCAGCAGCACCAGGGAGAGCGCGGTGATCTGCCAGGAGAGGGTGAGCATCACAACGGCGGTGAGGACCAGTTGGATCACGTTGCTGACCACGCCCGACAGCGTCGAGGTGAACGCCCGCTGAGCGCCGATCACGTCGTTGTTGAGCCGACTGACCAGCGCGCCGGTCTGGGTGCGGGTGAAGAACTGCAACGGCATCCGCTGCACGTGGTCGTAGACGCGGGTACGCAGGTCGAGGATGATGCCCTCGCCGATGCGGGCCGAATACCACCGTTGGGCCAGCGACAGGAGAGCGTCGGCGACCGCGAGGGCGGCGATGAACATGGCCAGCCGGATCACCAACGCCCCGGCGTCGGAGCCGCCTCGGGTGATGGTGTCGATCACGTCGCCGGCCAGCAGCGGGGTCGCCACCCCGATCACCGCGGCCACGATCACAGTGATCAGGAAGATGGCGATGTCGCGTCGGTAGGGGTGGGCGAAGGCCACGATCCGGCGAGCGACACCTCGCTTCAGCCGGTGCGCCGAGATGTCGTCCTGACTACGCATCGACCGGAGCATGCTCCAACCGCCCACGCCGCCACCGGTCATCGGGTGGGACACGTTCACCTCCGGGTCAGGACGCCGTACGCTGTCGGGTCAATTCTCCCGATGACTACGACAACCACGCGAGTAACCCTGATCTTCCCGGACGGTCCTTACTATTCTCCCCGGCCGGCGAGATCCCGCAGCCGTCGCGTCTGCGCTTCCCGCTCGGCGCGCTGCTGCTCCGCGTGGGTACGCCCGGCAGCTCCGGCGAGCAGCGCCTTGATCTCGACGACCGCGTCGCGGCTGTGGGCGAGCAGGCCAGCGGTCAGATCACGCACCGCGTCGTCCAACTCAGCGGCGGGAACCACCAGGGTGGCCAGACCGATCCGATCGGCCTCGGCGGCGTCCATCCGCCGCCCGGTGGCGCAGATCTCCAACGCGCGGGCGTAGCCGACCAGCTCGACCAGGCGCTTGGTGCCGGCCAGGTCAGGGACCAGGCCCAGCGTCACCTCGGCCATGGAGAACTTCGCATCCTCGGCCAGCACCCGCAGGTCACAGGCGAGCGCGAGCTGGAAACCGGCACCGATGGCGTGCCCCTGAACGGCGGCGATGGAGATGACGTCCGGCCGGTGCAGCCAGGTGAACCCGCCCTGGTAGTCGGCGATCCGGTCGGCGCACTCCTGCTCCGGCAGGGTGGTCAACTCGGCGAAGGAGCCGGGACCGGAGGCACCGGCCACCGACAGGTCGAGGCCCGCGGAGAAGGCTCGCCCCTCACCGCGCACCACGACGACGCGCACGTCACCGGGAAGCTCCCGGGAGAAGTCGCTCATCGCGCGCCACATCGCCGGGGTCTGCGCGTTGAGCACGTCGGGCCGGCACAGGGTGACCGTGGCGACCGGCCCGTCGCATTCCAGCCGGACCCCGGTCGCCTCGGCGGTCACCGGGCGGCCCGGGTCGCGGTGGTGGTGGCGGTGCTGGACGAAGCTGACGGGCGGGTCACGCCTTCTTGCGACGTCGGGCGCCGCCACGCTGCCGCAGCTGCACCCCGGACTCGGTGAGCACGCGGTGGATGAATCCGTACGATCGTCCGGTCGAGGCCGCGAGCGCCCGGATGCTCTCGCCCCCGGTGTACCGCTTGACGAGGTCCTTCGCGAGCGTCTGACGCTCGGCTCCGACGATCCGGCGACCCTTCTCAGTGCTGGTGGCTGTGCCAGTGGCTGCCATGCTGTGTCCTCACGTCCCAGACTGTGCGGTTCGGATACGGTCCCACCTATTAGACCGTCTCGGACGATCATGCGCCAGATATCAACTATTCGCCAACCGACACGCTATGCAATGTCAGCTTCCCGATAGGTGACGGCACGGCGGGCTCAGGCCAGCTCGACCAGTTCCAGCAGGTCGTCACTCCAGGCGTCCTCGTCGCCGTCCGGCAGCAGGATCGCCCGGTCCGGCTTGAGCGCGAGCACCGCACCCGGATCATGCGTGACCAGCACGATCGCGCCCGGGTAGCGGGCGATGGCGTCGAGCACCTGCTCCCGGCTGACCGGGTCCAGGTTGTTGGTCGGCTCGTCGAGCAACAACACGTTGGCACCGGAGCAGACCAGGGTGGACAGGGCCAGCCGGGTCTTCTCCCCACCGGAGAGGACGCCGGCGGGCTTGTCGACGTCCTCTCCGGAGAAGAGGAACGCGCCCAGAATCTTCCGCAGTTCGGTGTCGGTCTGCTCGACCGCCGCGGCTCGCATGTTCTCCAGCACGGTCCGCTCCACATCCAGCGTCTCGTGCTCCTGGGCGTAGTAGCCCAACCGCAGACCGTGACCGGGGCGCACCTCGCCGGTGTCCGGCTCCAGCAGGCCGCCGAGCATCCGCAGCAGCGTCGTCTTGCCGGCACCGTTGAGCCCGAGGATGGCCACCCGGGAACCCCGGTCCACCGCCACGTTCACGTCGGTGAAGATCTCCAATGAGCCGTACGACTTGGACAGGCCGGACGCGGTCAGCGGAGTCTTGCCGCACGGCGCCGGGGCGGGGAACCGCACCTTGGCCACCTTGTCGGCGACCCGGATCTCCTCCAGGCCGGACATCAGCCGCTCGGCCCGGCGGGCCATGTTCTGCGCGGCGATGGTCTTGGTGGCCTTGGCCCGCATCTTGTCGGCCTGGGCCATCAGCGCGCCAGCCTTCTTCTCGGCATTGGCCCGTTCCCGGCGGCGACGACGCTCATCGGTCTCCCGCGCCGCCAGGTACGCCTTCCAACCCAGGTTGTAGACGTCGACCACGCTGCGGGTGGCGTCCAGGAACCACACCTTGTTGACCACCGACTCCAGCAGGTCGCCGTCGTGGGAGATCACGATCAGCCCGCCCTTGTGGTTGGCGAGGAAACCCCGCAACCAGGTGATCGAGTCGGCGTCGAGGTGGTTGGTGGGCTCGTCCAGCAGCAGGATCCCACCGCCGTTCTCGCCCGCGTCCCGGAACAGGATCCGGGCCAGTTCGATGCGGCGACGCTGCCCACCGGACAGGGTGCCGATGGTCTGGGCCAGGGCCCGGTCGGGCAGCCCCAGATTGGCG
The DNA here is from genome assembly GCF_016863535.1 of Micromonospora lutea. Classification (GTDB taxonomy): domain Bacteria; phylum Actinomycetota; class Actinomycetes; order Mycobacteriales; family Micromonosporaceae; genus Micromonospora; species Micromonospora lutea. The sequence goes on along the minus strand of NZ_BOPB01000029.1, from coordinate 138,831 downwards.
CAGATGCGGGCCGCCTCGGCCTCCGCCGCGTACCCGCCGAGCGCGGCGAACTGATCCTCCAGCGCGCCGTACCGGCGCACCAGGCGTTCGTCGCCGTCCTCGGCGAGCCGCGCCTCCAGTTCCTTCATCCCGGCCATCAGCACGTCCAGGCCGCGGGCGGAGAGCACCCGGTCGCGGCCGGTGACGTCCAGATCGCCGGTACGCGGGTCCTGTGGGAGATAACCGACGGCGCTACGCCGGTCGACCTGGCCGGCGTACGGCTGGCCCTCTCCGGCGAGCACCTTCAACGTGGTGGTCTTGCCGGCGCCGTTGCGGCCGACCAGGCCGATCCGGTCACCGGGCTGCACCCGCAGCGTGGTGTCCGACAGCAGGATCCGGGCTCCGGCGCGCAGTTCAAGGCCGGTGGCAGTGATCATTTCCAGGTACTCGCTCTCGGGATCCGAAGGGCTGACTCAGGGCACACGAAAGCGCCGGCGGATCCAGGTGACCCGTCGGCGCGGGGCGTTCAGCCTTCGCAGCGCAGCACGGCGTCAATTGTACCGGGCCCCGGCCGGCGCTCCACGCGGATTACCGACCAAGATCGTCGGGTACCGGAGGGCCGACCGGACCGGTTCCGGCCCACGAGCCACTGACTGATCGGGGTCACCATGGAGCTGAACGAGAACGCACGAATCGACACCAGCCAGGTGGAGGACCGGCGGGGCAGCGGCGGAGGCGGCGGGATGGGCATCCCCATCCCGATCGGCGGCGGGCGCGGCGGCATCGTCGGCATCGTCATCGCCGTGCTGGTGGCCCTCGTCGGTGGCGGCTTCGGCCTGAACGCCATGACCGGCGGCGAGGAGCAGGGCGACAACGCCGCGCTGGAACAGCGTTGCGCCGCCGACAACGCCATCGAGCAGCTCGACTGCCGCAACACCCTCTACGTCAACTCGATCCAGGCGTACTGGCGTACCGCCCTGCCGGAGTCCCTCGGCGAGCAGTACCGCCCGACCCGCACCGTCTTCTTCAGCCAGGCCGTCAACACCGCCTGCGGTCAGGCCGACTCCGGTGTCGGCCCGTTCTACTGCCCGGCCGACTCGCTGGTCTACATCGACCTTTCCTTCTACGAGGTGCTCGCCACGCAACTGGGCGCCGACGGCGAGTTCGCCCAGCCCTACGTGCTGGCCCACGAGTACGGCCACCACGTGCAGAATCTGCTCGGCACCAACGAGCAGGTGCGCCGCCAGCAGCAGCGCGACCCGGGCAACGCCAACGACCTGTCGGTACGCCTGGAGTTGCAGGCCGACTGCTACGCGGGTGCGTGGGCGAAGAACGCCACCGGCACGGCCGACGACAGCGGCCAGAAAATCTTCACCAGCATCACCGAGCGGGACATCGCCGAGGCCATCGACACCGCGGAGGCGATCGGTGACGACGCCATCTCCAAGCGCGCCGACCGGCCGGTGAATCCGGAAGAGTTCACCCACGGCTCGTCGGAACAGCGCAAGCAGTGGTTCAACCGAGGCTACGAGAGCGGCGACCCGGCCACCTGCGACACCTTCACCGGCACCGTCTGAGGTGTAAGGAAGGGCCCCCTGTTAACGCCTGCGGTATAGAAGGGAACCCTTCTCACCCGCTCGTGTTAAGAAGGGGCCCTTCCTTGCATCATGGCGGGGAGTCGTCAGGCGGGGTCGCGGACGAGGATGCGGACCGCGCGGGCGGCGACAGCCGCGTCGAGCAGCACGGCGTACCGGGGCTCCGGAACGTCGAGCAGCCGCTCCGCGCGCAGCGCCGCCAGCGAGTCGAGTCGCCGGTCGGCGAGGATCCCGTCCACCGTCCGCCGGTCGCCGCCGGTGACCACCGCGTCCAGGCGATCGACCTCCGGCAGCAGCAGCCGCACCGCCAACTCCGCCGCCTCGACCAACGCTGCCTTGGCCTGGTTGTCCCGGCGGCGAGCAAACCGCTGTTGGGACCAACCACCTGCGGCGGTACGCCCCTGTACGTAACGGGTGTCGACCTTGTGCACCGGTAGCCGCTCCCCTTCGGCGATCCCCATCGCCACCGCCCCCTTGCGCGCCAGCAGCAGACCGATCCGGCGCGGTGCGACCGCAGCAGCCACGAAGGCATCCAGGTCGGTGGTGGCCGGCGCACCCGGCGGGCTGTGCAGCCCGGCGCTGGCGCCGTCCGGAGCGGCCAGCAGTAACCCGTACTCCTGGACGGTGACGGTGGGCGGGCCGTGCCGGTCGATGAAGCCGGCGATCCAGCGCTTGATCCGGGCCGGGTCGACGTCGACCCACCGGCCGCCCCCGGCCGCAGGTCGGCTACTCATCCCCTGACCGTACGGCAGTGGGAGTCAGGCACCCCTGGGCGGGCAGAGTGGCATCAGACCGCCAGGAGGCAGCAACATCCCCGAAACTGTGACCTGAGACCGGCCAGGAGGCAGCAACATCCCCGAAACTGTTGGGACCGCCCGGAGGCGGCAACAGCTTGGGGCGTCCTGCGTTGGTGACGGCCCGCCCGTGCGCCGGCCGCCGGCTAGACGCATCGAGCGCGACGCCCGTCTGGGCGTCGCGCTCGATGATCACGGCGACCGGCCGCCGGATCAGACGTTGAAACCGAGGGAGCGGAGCTGGTCCCGCCCCTCGTCAGTGATCTTGTCCGGCCCCCACGGGGGCAGCCAGACCCAGTTGATCCGCATGTCCTTGACCAACCCGCCACCCGGACCGGTGGTCAGCGCCTGACGGGCCTGGTCCTCGATCACGTCGGTGAGCGGGCAGGCCGCCGAGGTCAACGTCATGTCCAGGGTGGCGACGTTCTGATCGTCGACGTGTACGCCGTACACCAGGCCGAGGTCGACCACGTTGATGCCCAGCTCAGGGTCGACGACGTCCTTCATCGCCTCTTCGATGTCGGCGACGGCGGCCTTACCGCCGCCTGCCTCGGTCGCCTCGGCCGCCTCGGTCACACCGTTCTCGCTCATGCCTTCACCTCCGTCGGGCTCGCGCCCACACCGGCGCGTGCCGCGGCGTCCTTGAACGCCATCCACGGCAACAGCGCGCACTTGACCCGGGCGGGGTAGCGGGCAACGCCCTCGAACGCCACCCCGTCACCGAGCACGTCCTCGTCCGGCGTGACCTGACCACGACCGGACATCAGCGCCAGGAACGCCTCGTGCACCTCGAACGCCTCCGCCGCGCCGCGGCCGGTCAGCAGTTCGTGCAGCACGCTCGCGGACGCCTGGCTGATCGAACAGCCCATCCCGTCGTACGACACGTCGTGCAGCGTCTCGCCGTCGCTGGCGACCCGGACGGTGACCTCGTCGCCACAGGTCGGGTTGACGTGGTGCGCCTCACCGACCTGGTCGGCCGGGTCGGCGGCGTCGCGCAGCCCGCGACCGTGCGGGTGCTTGTAGTGATCCAGGATGATCTCCTGGTAAAGGGATTCCAGTTGCATCAGGCTGAACCCCCGTCGATTCGCTGCGTCGCCGGGCTCATCGGAACACCTTCCGCACCCGCTCCAGGCCCGCTACCAGGGCGTCGATCTCCTCGGTGGTGGTGTAGAGGTAGCACGAGGCCCGAGTGGTGGCCGGCACCCCGAACCTGGTGCAGACCGGGCGGGCGCAATGGTGCCCCACCCGCACCTGCACACCGAGGGAGTCCAACACCTGCCCCACGTCGTGCGGGTGTACGTCGCCGAGCGCGAACGAGATGGTGCCGCCCCGACCGACCGGCACCTCCGGGCCGAAGATCCGCAGACCGGGGACGGTGCCCAGGGCGTCCAGCGCGTACGCGGTCAGCTGCTTCTCGTGCCACTGGATCGCCCGCATACCGATGCTGGTGAGGTAGTCCACGGCCGCGCCGAGCGCGACCGCCTCGGCGATCGGCGGAGTGCCCGCCTCGAACCGGGCGGGCGGCGCGGCGTACGTGGAGCCGCCCATCGTCACCGTCTCGATCATCGAGCCGCCGCCGAGCACCGGTGGCATCGCCGCCAGCAGGTCGGTCCGGCCCCAGAGCACCCCGATGCCGGTCGGGCCGCACATTTTGTGCCCGGTGAAGACGATGAAGTCGGCGTCCAGGTCGACCACGTCGATCGGCATGTGCGGCACCGACTGCGAGCAGTCCAGCAGCAGCAGCGCACCCACCTCGCGAACCCGGGCGGTGATCCGCGAGGTGGCGTTGACGGTGCCGAGGATGTTGGACATGTGCACCAGCGAGACGATCTTCGTCCGCTCGTTAACCAGGTCGGTCAGGCCCGACTCGTCCAGCCGGCCGTGGTCGGTCACCGGGAACCAGCGCAACGTCGCACCGGTACGCTCGGCCAGCAGCTGCCACGGAACGATGTTCGAGTGGTGCTCCATCTCCGAGATGACGATCTCGTCGCCCGGCCCCAGCCGGAACCGAGGGTCGGCGTCGGGACGCAGCGAGGCGTTGGAGAACGCGTACGCCACGATGTTGATCGCCTCGGTGGAGTTCTTCGTGAAGACCACCTCGTCGACGCTCGGCGCGTTGATGAACGCGGCGATCTTCGCCCGGGCCCCCTCGTACGCCTCGGTCGCCTCGGTGCCGAGCGTGTGCACCGAGCGGGACACGTTGGCGTTGTGCCGGGCGTAGTGCTCGGCCAGCACGTCGAGCACCTGGCGCGGTTTGTGCGAGGTGTTGGCGCTGTCCAGGTAGACCAGCGGATGCCCGTTGATCTCCCGATCGAGGATCGGGAAATCGGCGCGTACCGCCGCTACGTCGTAGCGGGGCACCTCGTCGTACTGCGGCATCCCCGGCGGGATCGCGATGGTGGTCATCGTCGTGACCGGTCCTTCCTTCGCAGATCAGACCCGCGCCGGACCAGCCCCGGCCGCGTACCGCTCGTAGCCGGACTCCTCAAGCTTGTCGGCCAGTTCCGGGCCGCCCTCCTCGACGATCCGGCCACCGACGAAGACGTGCACGAAGTCGGGCTTGATGTAGCGCAGGATCCGGGTGTAGTGGGTGATCAGCAGCAGGCCCGTGTCACCGGTGTCACGCACCCGGTTCACGCCCTCGCTCACCACGCGCAGCGCGTCCACGTCGAGGCCCGAGTCGGTCTCGTCGAGGATGGCGATCTTCGGCTTGAGCAGCTCCAACTGCACGATCTCGTGTCGCTTCTTCTCGCCGCCGGAGAAGCCCTCGTTGACGTTGCGCTGGGCGAAGGCCGGGTCCATGTGCAGCCGTTCCATGGCACCGCGCAGCTCGCCGCCCCAGGTGCGCAGCTTCGGCGCCGCACCGTCGATGGCCGTCTTGGCGGTACGCAGGAAGTTCGCCACCGAGACACCGGGCACCTCGACCGGGTACTGCATGGCGAGGAAGAGGCCGGCGCGGGCCCGCTCGTCGACGGACATCTCCAGGACGTCCTCGCCGTCCAGCGTCACCGAGCCGCCGGTGATCTCGTACTTCGGGTGGCCGGCGACCGCATACGCCAGGGTCGACTTGCCGGAGCCGTTCGGGCCCATGATCGCGTGGGTCTCCCCCGACCGCACGGTCAGGTCGACACCGGTCAGGATCGGCTTGAGCTCACCCTCGGGCAGCTTCACCGACACCTGCAGGTCGCGGATCTCCAGGGTGCTCATTATCGGGTCACTCCATTGCTCGGCGTCAGACTGACGTAGATGTCACCGTCGCGGACTTCGACGGGGTAGACGGGTACGGGTTCGGTGGCGGGCGGCCCGGTGGGCTCGCCGGTACGCAGGTCGAAACGGGAACCGTGCAGCCAGCATTCCAGCGTGCAGCCGTCGACCTCTCCCTCGGAGAGCGCCACGGCCGCATGCGAGCACTCGTCGAACACGGCGTAGAACTGGTCGTCCTCGCCGTGCACGAGCGCGATCTGGGTGCCGTCGACGTCGGCGCTGATCACGGTGCCCTTCGGCACGTCCTCGGTGGCGCAGATGCGGATCATCAAACGCCCGCCTTCGTCAGCCGAGCCTCGATAGCCTCCCCGAGGCGCTCGCGCAGCGGCTCCACCGGGATCTTGTTCAGCAGCTCGGTGAAGAAGCCGCGCACCACCAGCCGACGCGCCTCGGCCTCCGGAATCCCCCGGGCCATCAGGTAGAACAACTGCTCGTCGTCGAAGCGACCGGTCGCGCTGGCGTGGCCGGCACCGGCGATCTCGCCGGTCTCGATCTCAAGGTTAGGCACCGAGTCGGCCCGCGCACCGTCGGTGAGCAGCAAGTTCCGGTTGATCTCGTACGTGTCGGTGCCGGTCGCCTCAGCCCGGATCAACACGTCGCCGACCCAGACGGTGCGGGCGCTCTCCCCCTGCAACGCCCCCCGGTAGCCCACGTAACTGCGGCAGTCCGGCACGGAATGGTCGACCAACTGGCGGTGCTCCTGGTGCTGGCCGGAGTCGGCGAAGTAGACGCCGTACAGCTCGGCCTCGCCGCCACGGTCGGTGTACTCGACGGTGGTGTGCTGGCGCACCAGGTCGCCACCGAGGGTCACCTGGACGTGCTGCACCCGCGCGTCGCGGCCCAGCCGTACCTTCAGATGCTGCGCCTGCACCGCGTCGTCGGCCCAGTCGGCCACGGTGACCAGGGTGAGCTTCGCCCCCTCGTCGACCGACACCTCGACGTTGTCGGCGAGGGTGGCCGACCCGACGTGCTCCAGCACCACGATCGCCTCGGCGAACCGACCCACCTCCACGACGGTGTGCCCGAAGGCCAAGCCCTCGACGCCCGCACCGACCACCCGCAGGATGGCCGGGCCGCTGATCACCGCGTCCTGTGCCACCCGCACCAGCAGCGCCTGGGTGGCCCCGCTGTAGGCCAACGCGCTGACCCGGTCAAACGGAGTGAGCACGCTGCCGACCCGCCGGTCGTCGTGGTCGATCTGTTCCACGGACACGCCCTCGGGCAGGTCGGCGTACTCGTGCCGAACCGCGCCGGTGGCGGTCGGGTCGTCACCGACCAGCCCACGCAGCCGCTTGAGCGGGGTGAAACGCCACTCCTCCTCCAGGCCGGTCAGGGCCGGGAAGTCGGCGACATCGTACGAACGCAGCGCCTGCGACTTGGTGCTCGGCGGCGCGGAAGCCTGGGTAGTCATCTCGTCCTTGGTCTGTTCTACGACGGCGGTCTCATTAACCGGAGGGCAGGCCGGGACTCGGCGTTCCCGGCCCTCGGGCCGAGCTTGCGCGTCGCCCGGCCCGACCGGTCGGGCTGCGGCGGCTCGGGTCAGCCGACCGCGCCCTCCATCTGCAGCTCGATCAGGCGGTTGAGCTCCAGGGCGTACTCCATGGGCAGTTCCTTGGCGATCGGCTCGATGAAGCCGCGCACGATCATCGCCATCGCCTCGTCCTCGCTCAGGCCCCGGCTCATCAGGTAGAAGAGCTGGTCCTCGCTGACCTTGGAGACGGTCGCCTCGTGCCCCATCGACACATCGTCCTCACGGATGTCGACGTAGGGGTAGGTGTCGGAGCGGGAGATGGTGTCGACCAGCAGCGCGTCGCACTTGACCGTGCTGGCGCTGCTGTAGGAGCCCTCCAGCACCTGCACCAGGCCCCGGTACGAGGTCCGGCCGCCACCCCGGGCGATCGACTTCGACACGATGGTGCTGCTGGTGTGCGGCGCGGCGTGCACCATCTTGGCGCCGGCGTCCTGGTGCTGACCCTCGCCGGCCATGGCGACCGAGAGCACCTCGCCCTTGGCGTGCTCGCCGGTCATGTACACGGCGGGGTACTTCATGGTGACCTTGGAACCGATGTTGCCGTCGATCCACTCCATGGTGGCGCCCTCGTGGCACACGGCACGCTTGGTGACCAGGTTGTAGACGTTGTTCGACCAGTTCTGGATGGTCGTGTAACGGCACCGGGCGTTCTTCTTGACGATGATCTCCACCACGGCGCTGTGCAGCGAGTCCGAGGAGTAGATCGGCGCGGTGCAGCCCTCGACGTAGTGCACGTACGCGCCCTCGTCGACGATGATCAGCGTCCGCTCGAACTGGCCCATGTTCTCGGTGTTGATCCGGAAGTACGCCTGCAGCGGGATCTCCACGTGCACACCCTTCGGCACGTAGATGAACGAACCGCCGGACCACACGGAGGTGTTCAGCGCGGCGAACTTGTTGTCGCCGACCGGGATCACCGTGCCGAAGTACTCCTTGAACAGGTCCTCGTGCTCCTTGAGGGCGGTGTCGGTGTCGAGGAAGACGACACCCTGCTCCTCCAGGTCCTCACGGATCTTGTGGTAGACCACCTCGGACTCGTACTGCGCCGCGACACCGGCGACCAGGCGCTGCTTCTCCGCCTCCGGGATGCCCAGCCTGTCGTAGGTGTTCTTGATGTCCTCGGGCAGGTCCTCCCAGCTGGCGGCCTGCTTCTCGGTGGAGCGCACGAAGTACTTGATGTTGTCGAAGTCGATCCCGGTGAGGTCGGCGCCCCAGGCCGGCATCGGCTTGCGCCCGAACAGACGCAGACCCTTCAGGCGTAGGTCGAGCATCCAGGCCGGCTCGTTCTTCTTGGCCGAGATGTCCCGCACCACCGCCTCGTTGAGGCCACGCTGAGCCGAGGCCCCGGCGACGTCCGGGTCGGCCCAGCCGTACTCGTAGTTGCCCAGGGCGGCGAGCTGCTCCTCCTGGGTCAGTGGCTGGACGATCTGCTCGGTCATCTATCTGTCCTCACAGTGGTGACGGTCTTACCGGACTGGGCGCGCGACGGACCGGGAATGTGCGTGGTGCACACCCCGTCGCCGTGCGCGATGGTGGCCAGGCGCTGCACGTGGGTGCCGACCAGGCGGGAGATCACCGTGGTCTCGGCCTCGCACAGCTGAGGGAACTCGGCGGCCACGTGCGCCACCGGGCAGTGGTGCTGGCAGAGCTGGCCGCCCGAGGCGATCGTGGAAGCACTGGCAGCGTATCCCTCCGCGGTCAGCGCCGCGGCGAGTGCCTCGGCACGGGCCATCGGATCGTCGCCGGCGTCGGCCAGGGCCGCCTGACACCGTGCCTCCAGGGCGGCCACCTGCTCGGCGGCGAACCTCTCCACCGCACGTGAACCGCCGGTGCGGGCGATCCAGCGCAACGCCGCGGTGGCCATGTTGTCGTAGTGATGGGTGCCGCACCGGCTACGGGCCGCGTCGGTGAGCAGGAACACCCTGGCCGGCCGACCCCGCCCACGGTGACCGCGTACGGTCTGCTCGCGGGCCACCACGTCACCGTCGGCGAGCATCGCGTCCAGGTGTCGGCGGATCGCCGCCGGGCTGAGGCCGAGCGCGTCGCCCAGCTGGGCGGCGGTGGCGGCGCGGCGTTCCAGCAGCAACAGGGTGACCCGATCCCGGGTCGACGGCTCACCGACCGGCGTGGCCGGGGTGTCCGTCGGGGCGGGTGGGGCAGGCGTGACGGCAGCGCCGGGCAGCGACCGGCCGGCGGCCGCGTCGGCCGTCGGCTGGTGCTCGGTGAGCCCCGCCGCCTTTTTCACAACGCCCACGTTACGTAATTCAATCTGGGCCCGCAAACGCGACCCCGGTGATCCGAACCACCGCGGGGCAGGAGTCACCCGATCGGCGACAACTACGTTGCGTAGGATTCGCCTCGTGAAACGACCCGTCCGATCCCTGGCCTCCGCCGCCCTGCTGCGTCGTCTGGCGTTCGCCAACATCGTCGCGAACACCGCGATCGTGGTCACCGGCGGGGCGGTCCGGTTGACCGCCTCCGGGTTGGGCTGCCCCACCTGGCCCCGGTGCACCGACGAGTCGTACACCACCACGGCCGAGATGGGCATGCACGGGGCGATCGAGTTCGGCAACCGCCTGCTCACCTTCGTGCTGGTGCTGATCGCGGGCGCCACCCTGCTGGCCGTACTCGCGCACCGGCCCCGCCGCCGAGGTGCGGTGCCGCTGGCGCTGGCCGTCGTCTTCGGCATCGTGGCGCAGGCCGTGATCGGCGGGATCACCGTCCGTACCCAGCTGCATCCCTCGATCGTGGGCATCCACTTCGTGGTGTCGATGCTGCTGCTGCTGGCCGCGTACGCCCTGTGGCGTCGGGTGAGCGAGCCGGACGGCCGCAGGGTTCCCGTGGTGCCCCCGGCGCTGCGGACCCTCACCTGGATCACGGTGGTGGTCAGCGCGGCCGTCATCATCGTCGGGGTGGCGGTGACCGGCAGCGGCCCGCACGCCGGGGACGCCGACGCCGTCCGCAACGGCCTGGACCCGCAGACGATCTCCCAGATCCACGCCGACCTGGTATTCCTGCTCGTCGGCCTGACCGTGGGTCTGTGGCTGGCGTTGCGCGCGGTGGGCGCACCGGCACGGGCGGTGCGGGCCGCGCTGACCCTGCTCCTGGTCGAGCTGGGTCAGGGGGTTGTCGGCTTCGTGCAGTACTTCGCCAACCTGCCGGCGCTGCTGGTCGGCCTGCACATGCTCGGCTCCTGCCTGGTGTGGCTCGCCACCCTGGCCGCACTCTGGTCAACCCGCGAGCCCCACCCCGCCCAGCACCAGCCACCCACCCCGCCCCTCTCACCCCACCACGCCGGTGACCGCGAGGTTGTCGTCACCGCCACGTCGGGCGGGGCGACCACCACCTCATGATCAGCTCAGTCCGCCGAGCCGGGTGAGGATGGCGTCGGCGAGGCGGTCGGCAGCGCCGTCGGCGTGCCCGAGGAACAGCGAGGGCTCGGTCAACTCCAGCTCCACCAGCACCGGAGTGCCGTCGGGGCCGGGAATCAGATCGACCCGCGCGTAGAGCAGCCGGTCGGACCCGCCCGGTACCGCCGCGAGGGTCTGCGCCGCGACGGTCAGTTGCGCCGGCTGCGCGGTGCGGGGGCTGATCTCCTCGACCTTGTACAGCTCTTCGACGCCCTCGTCCGGCCCGGTCAGGATCGGGCCCTTGCGGATGGCGTGGCTGAAGGTCAGCCCGGTCGGGCCGGCGAGGAAGAGCAGCGCGGTCTCCCCGGCGGTGTCGACCGCGCTCAGGTACGGCTGGACCATCGCCACCCGATCGGCCGCCCCGAGCCGGCGTACGTGGGCCACGGCGAGTTCCCGGTGTCCGGGGTCGGCCAGGTCGTAACGGCCGGTGTCCTGGCTGCCGGCGCTCACCGCCGGCTTGATGACGTACTCACCGTGGTCGGCGGGGGGCTGCCACGGCTCACCGGGCGACACCCATCCGGTCGGGACGGTGGGCACGCCGGCTGCGGACAACTCGTCCAGGTAACGCTTGTCGGTGTTCCAGCGCACCACATCCGCTGGATTGGCGAGCCTCGGTACCCGCTCGGCCCAGGCGACGAAGTCGTCCCGCCGGGACATGTAGTCCCAGGGTGAGCGGAGCACGACCAGGTCGTAGCGGGCCCAGTCGACGGCCGGGTCGTCCCAGACGACCGGTTCGGCGGCGATCCCGCGCGCGGCCAGCGGGGCCAGAACGAGCCGATCGTCCTCGTCGAGATCGGCCAGTTCGGTGCAGGTGACGAGAGCGACCCGGGGTTTCCCCCGGGTCGACTTGTGGTGGTCGGTCAATTTATCTCAACGGGCCATCGTGCGACGGGCCATCGAGCGCCAGAGGTCGTTGCTCGGGCGCATCTGGTCCATCAACTCCCGTTCCCAGGCGTTCTCCACGGCGACCCCGGCCTGCGCGCAGGCCTCACGAGCGGTCACCGTGTCCTCGGCGAACTGGTCGCCCCAAGCGCCGTCTGCGCCCACCAGGACGATGCGGGCGCCGCGCTTGCCGACGTACTCGATGACCGCCTTCGCCCCGCCGTGCTCGGCGGCGAACGACTTGATGCCCGCGACCAGCCCGTTGGGGGCCTGCCCGGAGGCGGTCTGATCAGCCGTCAGCGTCGTATCGGAACCATCTGCCATAACGTGAAGCCTAAGCAGACATGCACTCGCACGGGCGAGAACAGGCAAGCTTTTGTGATACCCATTACCCGCAGGTTTAACCGACAACGGAGCCGTTTCGCCCGTATTTATCAGCATCAAATCGGGTCATTCGGAGCGGCAGAATGTCACCAAACCGGGGCGGATCCGAGGAGGACGGGACGCATCCGCATCTACCAACCATCGTGGCGACGGGCCTCGTCACCCCGCCCCGATCAGCCCCCATCAACCGGTCAGAGCAGGGCGTCGAGCGCCGCGGCGGCGAAGACGATGGTGAGGTACGACGTCGACCAGTGGAACAGCCGCATCGGCTTGACCGCCTCGCCCCGACGGGCCCGCCCGGCGAGCCGGTGCGACTCGACCAGGAAGATCGCGCCCACCACCAGCGTCGGCACGCCGTAGACCGCGCTCAGCCCCAACGCCCACACGGCCAGCGAGGTCAGCACGGTCAGCCAGGCGAACAGCACGATCTCGGCGTTGACCCGCCGGACCGAGGCGACCACCGGAAGCATCGGAATGCCGGCCCGGGCATAGTCGTCCTTGTACTTCATCGCCAACGGGTAGAAGTGCGGCATCTGCCAGAAGAAGACCACCCCGAACAGCGCCCACGCCACCGGCGACAGCGAGCCGGTCACCGCCGCCCAGCCGATCAGCACCGGCGCGGCCCCGCAGGCGCCGCCCCAGAAGGTGTTCGCCGTCGTGGTGCGCTTGAGCCACAGCGTGTAGACGACGTCGTAGTAGACGATGGCGGCCAGCGTGAGCCCGGCGGCCAGCAGATTGGTGAAGACCGCCATCACCGCGACCGAGATCGCCGCCAGCACCAGGCCGAAGATCAGCGCGTTGCGGGGCGTCACGGTGTGCGTCGGCAGCGGCCGGCGCTTCGTCCGCCGCATCACCTGGTCGATGTCCCGGTCGATGTAGCAGTTGAGCACGCTGGCCGCGCCCGCCGCGAGCGAGCCGCCGACCAGCACCACCGCCACCAGCCACAGCGACGGCAGCCCGCCGTGCGCGAGCATCATCGCCGGGACCGTGGTGACCAGCAGCAGCTCGACGATCCGCGGCTTGGTCAGCGTCACGTACGCCGCCACCACCGCCCGCAGATCGCGGGGGCGGAGCGGGGACTCCCCGGCCGTACGCACCGACCTCTGCCCGGCAGGGGTACTGACGGGGCGCTCGGTGATCATGCTCACGGATTGCCACCTTCCGGCGTCGGGAGGGGAGGTTACGGCGGCAGAACCAACTCAGGTCCACACACCGACCCACACACTACGCGTCGTCGTTTTGGCTGCCCGGGCGACCCGGCAACGGTGCCAGTCGTCACACCGACGGCTGGCGCGCCGCCCGTCGGCAGGCTGAACCGTGAAGCGGACTGAAACGTACAGACCAGCATGCTGAGATCCTCGGGCGCACGTTTAGCCACGCTCGATAGGGTCACCACTGAGGGTTCCGCCCATCTCGCCGAGGAGCACAAACCATCGTGGCTGCCAACCGACCCGAGTACCCCGCACTTGACTGGTCCGACCTCGACCGCCGTGCCGTGGACACCGTCCGCGTACTGGCCATGGACGCCGTGGAGAAATCCGGCAACGGCCACCCGGGCACCGCGATGAGCCTCGCACCGGCGGCGTACCTGCTGTTCAACCGGGTGATGCGGCACAACCCGGCCGAACCGAACTGGCCCGGCCGGGACCGCTTCGTGCTCTCCGCCGGCCACTCCAGCCTGACGCTGTACATCCAGCTCTTCCTCGCCGGCTACCCGCTCAGCCTGGACGACCTGAGGTCGCTGCGGCAGTGGGGCTCGCTCACCCCGGGCCACCCCGAGCACGGACACACCCCGGGAGTGGAGACCACCACCGGTCCGCTCGGGCAGGGCCTGGGCAACGCCGTGGGCATGGCCATGGCGGCGCGGCGCGAGCGCGGCCTGTTCGACCCGGAGGCCGAGGCCGGCGAGTCCGCCTTCGACCACCACATCTGGTGCATCGCCTCCGACGGCGACATCCAGGAGGGCATCAGCCACGAGGCCAGCGCGTTGGCCGGCCATCAGCAGCTGGGCAACCTCTGCGTCATCTACGACGACAACGAGATCTCGATCGAGGACGACACCCGGATCGCGATGAGCGAGGACGTCGCGGCCCGCTACGCCGCGTACGGCTGGCACGTGCAGACGGTCGACTGGCGGCGCGGCGACGCCGACCAGGGCGACTACCACGAGAACGTCGAGGAGCTGTACCAGGCGCTGCTGGCCGCCAAGGCGGAAACGACCCGTCCGTCGTTCATCGCGCTGCGCACCATCATCGGCTGGCCGGCACCGAACAAGCAGAACACCGGCAAGATCCACGGATCGGCGCTGGGCGCCGACGAGGTGGCCGCCACCAAGGAGATCCTCGGCTTCGACCCGGCCGGTTCCTTCGAGATCAGCGAGGAGGTCCTCGGTCACGCCCGGTCGGCGCTGGCTCGGGGCGAGGCCGCGCAGCAGGAGTGGACGGCCGCCTTCGACTCGTGGTCCAAGGCCAACCCGGAGCGTCGCGCCCTCTACGACCGGCTGGCCGGTCGGACGCTGCCCGAGGGCTGGACCGACGCCCTGCCGGAGTTCCCCGCCGACGCCAAGGGGGTCGCCACCCGGGCCGCCTCCGGCAAGGTGCTGGCCGCGCTCGCTCCGGTGCTGCCCGAACTGTGGGGCGGCTCGGCCGACCTGGCCGAGAGCAACAACACCACGATGAAGGGTGAGCCCTCCTTCGTCCCCAGCCAGTACGCCACCAAGGAGTTCCCGGGCCACGAGTACGGCCGCACCCTGCACTTCGGCATCCGCGAGCACGCCATGGGCGCGATCCTCAACGGCATCGCCCTGCACGGCGGCACCCGCCCGTACGGTGGCACCTTCCTGGTGTTCAGTGACTACATGCGGCCCTCCGTCCGGTTGGCCGCGTTGATGAAGCTGCCGGTGGTCTACGTCTGGACGCACGACTCGATCGGTCTCGGTGAGGACGGCCCGACCCACCAGCCGGTGGAGCACCTGACCGCGCTGCGGGCCATTCCCGGCCTGGACGTGGTCCGGCCGGCCGACGCCAACGAGACCGCCTGGGCCTGGCGGCAGGCGCTGGAGCACACCGACCGGCCGACCGCGCTGGCGTTGAGCCGGCAGGCGCTGCCGACGCTGGATCGCGCGCAGTTGGCCGGGGCCGACGGGGTCGCCAAGGGCGGCTACGTGCTGGCCGAGGCGTCCACCGGCAAGCCGCAGGTGATCATCATCGGTACCGGCTCCGAGGTGCAGCTCTGCCTCACCGCCCGGGAGCGGCTGGAGGCCGACGGCACCCCCACCCGGGTCGTGTCGATGCCCTGCCAGGAGTGGTTCTTCGAGCAGGACGAGGCGTACCGGGAGTCGGTGCTGCCACGCGGGGTAAAGGCCAGGGTGAGCGTGGAGGCGGGCATCGCGATGTCCTGGCGCGGCATCGTCGGCGACTGCGGCGAGAGCGTCAGCATTGAGCACTACGGCGCGAGTGCCCCGCACTCCGTGCTCTTCGAGCAGTTCGGCTTCACCCCGGACCGAATCGTCGCCGCCGCGCACGCGGCGCTGACCCGGGCCGGCGACATCACCGGTTTCACGACCGGCAACTGAGGGAGGCGTTGGCGCACATGACGACCGACAGGCTGGGTGAGCTGACCGCCGCGGGAGTGGCGGTCTGGCTCGACGATCTTTCCCGGGTACGACTCACCTCCGGCGGGCTGGACCAGCTGCGCCGGGAGAAGCACGTGGCCGGAGTGACCACCAACCCGACGATCTTCGCCAAGGCGTTGAGCGACGCCCACGAGTACGACTGGCAGCTACGGGACCTGGCCTCCCGGGGTGTCGACGTGGAAGAGGCCGTCCGCATGCTCACCACGTACGACGTGCGGTGGGCCTGCGACGTGATGCGCCCGTCGTACGACGCCAGCGGAGGTGTCGACGGTCGGGTCTCCATCGAGGTGGATCCGCGGTCGGCCCACGATTCGGTCAAGACCACCGCCGAGGCGAAGGCGCTGTGGTGGCTGGTCGACCGGCCGAACCTGTTCATCAAGATTCCGGCGACCGAGGCCGGCCTGCCGGCGATCACCGCCACGCTGGCCGAGGGGATCAGCGTCAACGTCACGCTGATCTTCGGGTTGGACCGCTACTCGCAGGTGATGGAGGCGTTCCTGGCCGGTCTGGAGCAGGCGAAGGCGAACGGCCACGACCTCAGCACGATCGGCTCGGTGGCGTCGTTCTTCGTCTCGCGGGTCGACAGCGAGGTCGACGCCCGGCTGGAGAAGATCGGCTCCGCCGAGGCCAAGGCGCTGCGTGGCAAGGCCGCGGTGGCCAACGCCCGGCTGGCGTTCGAGCGCTACAGCGAGGTCTTCGCCAGCGACCGGTGGCGGGCGCTGGCCGACGCCGGTGCTCACCCGCAGCGTCCCCTGTGGGCCTCCACCTCGACCAAGAATCCCGACTACCGGGACGTCATCTATGTCGAGGAGCTGATCGCGCCGGGCACGGTCAACACCATGCCGGAGCCGGTCATCCACGCGTACGCCGAGCACGGGGAGACCCACCCGGACACCGTCACGGGCGCGTACGACGACGCCCGCACGGTTTTCAGCGCCCTGGAGTCGGTGGGCGTGGACCTGGCCGACGTGATCGCCACGTTGGAGCGGGAGGGCGTGGAGAAGTTCGAGGCCAGCTGGCAGGAACTGCTCGACGGCGTCCGCAAGTCGTTGGCCGCCGCCAGTGCGGGCAGCAACAACCCCAAGGACGCCGCCCGCGAAAACGCCGACGCCGCCGGGCGTGCCGGAGGAGACGCGTGACGGTGCCGTCGGGCATCACCCATGCCGCCACCCGGACCGGGTGGCGGCATGGGTCGGCGGTTGCCACGCAAGCGGTTCACCGGTAGGTAGCTTCTCCAGACAACCGGTACGGTCGACGTTGATCTACCGGTACCCGGAAACCCGTACTCCTGGGGGAAGTCGCCGGACGTGACCGGTGCCCCGGCCGGTCGGCAACGTCGCTGCCGCGCCGGCAGCCGACCAGACCGGTCAGCGGCCCCGGCCGGCAACCCGGGCGCGATGGGTCGCCAGGGGTACGACGATGGACGACGTGGACGAGCGGAGCGAGGAGGCGGCGTGAACCCGCTGCGCGACCCGCAGGACCGGCGACTACCCCGGATCCCGGAGCCGTGCGCTCTGGTGATCTTCGGGGTGACCGGTGACCTGGCCCAGAAGAAACTGCTACCCGGCATCTACGACCTGGCCAATCGAGGGCTGCTGCCGCCCGGCTTCGTGGTCGTCGGCTTTGCCCGGCGGGACTGGTGCGACGGCGATTTCGCGTCGCTGGCCCGCGAGGCGGCCAAGGCACACTCCCGGACACCGTGGCGGGAGGAGGTGTGGTCCCGACTCGAACACAACATCAGGTTCGTCGGTGGGTCGTTCGACGACGACACCGCCTTCGACAATCTGGCGAATTGTCTGGACGGCCTGCGCGACAGCCACGGGATCCACGGCAACGCGGCCTTCTACTTCTCCATCCCACCGGCGGCGTTCCCGGTGGTGCTCAAGCAGCTGGCCCGCACCGGAATGGCCGACAACGAGAAGTGCGGCGGCTGGCGCCGGGTGGTGGTGGAGAAGCCGTTCGGCCACGACCTGCCCTCGGCCAAGGCGCTCAACGATCTCGTCGACGACGTCTTCACCCGGCAGGACGTCTTCCGCATCGACCACTACCTGGGCAAGGAGACGGTCCAGAACATCCTCGCCCTGCGCTTCGCCAACAGCCTCTTCGAGCCGCTGTGGAACTCGCAGTACGTCGACTCGGTGCAGATCACCATGGCCGAGGACGTCGGCATCGGCAGCCGGGCCGGCTTCTACGATTCGGTCGGCACCGCCCGTGACGTGTTGCAGAATCACCTGCTGCAACTGCTCGCCCTGGTGGCGATGGAGGAGCCGACCAGCTTCGACGCCGACGAGATCCGGGCCGAGAAGCTCAAGGTGCTCAAGGCGATCACGCTGCCGAAGGACGTCAGCGAGGGCACGGTACGCGGTCAGTACCTTCCCGGCTGGGTCGGCGGGCAGCGAGCCAGGGGCTACCTGGAGGAGGACGGCGTCCCGCCGACGTCGACCACCGAGACGTACGTGGCGGTGCGGCTCGGCATCCAGAACCGTCGGTGGGCGGAGGTGCCGTTCTACATCCGGGCCGGCAAGCGGCTGCCGCGGCGGGTCACCGAGGTCGCGGTGGTGTTCAAGCAGGCGCCGCACCTGCCGTTCACCGCGGCCGACATGGAGATGCTCGGCAACAACCAGCTGGTGATCCGGGTTCAGCCGGATGAGGGCGTGGTGCTCAAGTTCGGTTCGAAGGTGCCCGGCACCACGATGGAGGTCCGCGACATCGCGATGGACTTCCAGTACGGCGAGGCGTTCACCGAGTCCAGCCCGGAGGCGTACGAACGGCTGGTGCTGGACGTGCTGATCGGCGACCGGACGCTCTTCCCGGACGCCGCCGAGGTCGAGCAGAGCTGGGCCGTGGTCGACCCGCTGGAGCACGCCTGGGACGGCACGAAGCCCGAGCCCTACCGGTCCGGCGAGTGGGGCCCACGAGCCGCCGACGAGATGCTGGCCCGCGAGGGCCGGGCCTGGCGGCGGGCGTGAGCGAGCGAACCATCGGGCTCAGCAGCGCCGCGCCTCGCGCCGCCGGTGAGCGAAGCGAGGCGGCGGGCGTGAGCGAGCGAGGCAGGAGGCTGCGGTGATCGGACTGTGGGACACCACCGGCAACGAGGTGGTCAAAGCGCTCGCCGCGGAACGGCGCAGCGCGGGCGGAGTGGCCAGCGGCATGGCGCTGACCCTGATCGTGGTGGTGGACGAGAAGCGGGTCCGCGACGCGGAGGCGGCAGCCACCATCGCCGCCGCCGCGCACCCGTGCCGACTGTTGGTGGTGGTCCGCTCCGACGTGGACCGGGACCGCAACCGGCTCGACGCCGAAATCGTGGTCGGTGGGCGGCTGGGCCCCTGCGAGGCCGTGGTGATGCGGATGTACGGGCGGCTGGCGCTGCACGCCGAGTCCGTGGTGATGCCGCTGCTGGTGCCGGACGTACCAGTGGTCACCTGGTGGCACGGTGAGCCGCCCGAGGAGATCGCGACCGACTTCCTCGGGGTGGTCGCCGACCGGCGCATCACCGACTCCGCGCAGGCCACCGACCCGATTGCGGCGCTGCGGCAGCGGGCCCGCGACTACGTCTCCGGCGACACCGACCTCGCCTGGACCAGGATCACGCCGTGGCGCACCCTGGTGGCCGGTGCCTTCGACACCACGGAGGCGCAGCTGACCGAGGCGACTGTGGTCGCGCCACCGAGCGACCCGACCGCCGCGCTGATGCGTGGCTGGCTGCGTAGCCGGCTCGACATCAAGCCGCGCTGGGACCGTACCCGGGAATATCCCCGGATGCGGGAGGTCCAGTTGCGCTGCGCCAACGGTGACGAGTTGACGCTGACCCGTGAGGACAGCGTGGCCACGTTCCGGCGTACCGGCCAGGAGGACCGGATCCTGCCGCTGGTGCGCCGGCCGCTCGGTGACGAACTGGCCGAGGAGCTGCGCCGGCTCGGCACCGACCAGGTGTACGCGGAGGCGTTGGGCGCCTTCGCCGGGCTCACCAACCTGGACCGGCGTCCCAGCCAGCGGGTGCACGTCTGGAAGGACCCGGCCACCGCCCAGCGGGCCGAGGCCGGCGTCACCGCGCATGCCACGACGAACAACACCAGTTCCTGACCCCCGACCCTCAGGTACGCACGACACCGACCGCAACGCGGTCCTGGGAGGACACCATGAGTGAGGCGAGTGTCGCGGTCCACGCCGACGCCGACCTGCTGGCGCAGGCGGTCGCGGCCCGACTGGTGGTGCGGCTGCTCGACGCACAGGCCGCACGCGGCCAGGCGTCGGTGGTGCTCACCGGGGGTCGGATCGCCGCGGCGGTCTACCGTGCGGTGGGCGCACTGCCCGCCCGGGACGCGGTCGACTGGTCCCGGGTCGACTTCTGGTGGGGCGACGAACGGTTCCTGCCGGCCGGCGACCCGGAACGTAACGAGACCCAGGCCCGCGCCGCGCTGCTCGACGCGCTACCGGTGGACCCGGACCGGATCCACGCCATGCCGGCCTCCGACGGCGGTGCCGACCCGGAGGAGGCCGCCGCCTGGTACGCGGCAGAACTGGCCCGCGCGGCCCGGCCCGGCACCGCGGTGCTGCCCCACTTCGACGTGCTGCTGCTCGGCGTCGGTGAGGACGGGCACGTCGCCTCGGTCTTTCCGGAGCATCCGGTGCACTACGAGAGCCGGCCGGTCAGCGCGGTGCGGGGCAGCCCGAAGCCACCGCCGGTACGCATCACCCTCACTCTCTCGACGATCAACACCGCCGAAGAGGTGTGGCTGGTGGCCGGTGGCGGCGACAAGGCGCACGCGGTCGGCATGGCGCTGGCCGGTGCCGGGCCGGTGCAGGTGCCAGCGGCCGGGGTTCAGGGCACCGGACGTACCCTCTGGCTGCTGGACCGCGCCGCCGCGGGCGACCTGCCGGCCCGCTTCCGCAGCCTGCGCTGACGGGCGTGCACACCGAACTGGTACCAGCGACTGTCACCTAGCTGGTCTGGCTCTCACCCTCTCCTGACCGAAGACTGTGCTCACCGACTGAAGGTGAGTCCTGTTCGTCCACGCTCGCCGGGAGGTCGGATCACCATGCGACGGTGTGGGCTCGGGAGGGGCTACGGTGAAGGAACTGTTGCTGATCGGTGCCGGCTACATGGGCACCCCCTACCTGACCGCCGCCGAGCGCCTCGGGGTACGCGTCACCGTGGTCGAGTCGGCCCTGCACCGCGACCGGCTCGCTCCGCAGGCGGACCGCTTCATTCTCACCGAAGGCACCGCCGAGGAGGACTGGGCGGCAGCGGCCACCGCCGCCGCCTATTCGTGTGAACCGGACGGTGTGTTGGGGTTCGCCGAGCCGCAGGTCATCGCCGCCGCCCTGGTCCAGGACGCCCTCGACGTGCCCGGCCCGTCGCTGCATGCCGCCGTCGTCTCACGGAACAAGGCCCTGCAACGTGGCTGTTTCGCGACCGCCGGGCTGTGTCAACCGAAGTACCTGATCGTTCCGGACGTCGAATCGGGTGTCAGCTGGGCCCGGAACCGCTATCCGGTGATCGCCAAGCCGCTGCACAGCAGCGGGAGCGCCGGCGTGGTCCAGGTGCTGGACGAGCCCACTCTCGTCGCCGTGCTCCAGTCCCGGCTGCCGCAGGAGAAGGTGCTGCTGGAGGAGTTCCTCGTCGGCGCGGAGTACAGCTGGGAGGCACTCGTCCGGGGCGGTGAGGTGATCTTCGAGAACGTCACCGCGAAGGAGACGACCGGCCCACCGGACTTCGTCGAGCTGGCGCATGTCGGTGGCGCGCGGATGTCCGGTGCGGACATGTTCACGATCAACAGCCTGGGCCGTGGTGTCGTGGCGGCGATGCGGATGCAGACCGGCATCGTGCACCTGGAGTTCCGGATGACCGCGGACGGTCCGGCGATCGTCGAGGTCGCGGTCCGCACGCCCGGCGACTACATCATGGACGTCATCGCACTCACCCACCGGTTCGACCCGTACGCCGCGCTGATCGCGATGGCGCTGGACCTGCCGGTCGCCCTGCCCTCGACCGCGACGCCGGGAGCGCACGGCGCCAGCTGGTTCCCGCAGTTCCCCGCCGGTCGGGTGGCACGCGTCAACGGGCTGGACGCCTTGCGCACCCAGCCGTGGGTGGCCGACGTCAAGCTCAAGGTGCGGGCCGGCGAGACGATCACCCCGTACTCCTCGTCGGCGCAGCGGGTGGGGCACGTCCTGTTCCAGGCTCCCGACCTCGACGAGTTGACCGCGGCGATGGAGCTGGCCCGCAGCACGCTCACCGTGGAACTGGTCGACGAGCCACCACCGTCCGAACCGGCCATCGGGCTCAGCGCGTCCGTGTCCCCGTCGTCCAGCCGAGCTGGCTAGCCGAACGCAGTCGTCACAGGGCTGTGGCCCTTTTCGATTCCGCTTCGTGCCCCACGGGTGTGGCCTAGGGAGACACCTCATGCAAGGCGACCTTCAGCCGGTCATCGTCGGCTACGGACGAGCCGGTCGTGACCTGCACCATCGTGCGCTACGGCCGCTCCTCGACCCGGACGACACGGTGATCGTCGTGGACCCACGTCCGGTGCCGGCGCAGCCGGGAATCCGGTGGGTGGCGACGCTGACCGAAGCAACGCAGGCCCTGCACGCGATGTCCGTACCGATGCGTCGGGCGGTCTTCCACCTGACCACTCCCCCTGTCGCGCACCTGTCCGGAGTGGAGCAGCTCGTCGCGCTCGGAGCCCGTCAGGTGATCCTGGAGAAGCCGATCGCCACCAGCGTGGCGGAGGCGCGTCGGATCGCCGACCTGTCGGGCGCCATCGACGTCATGCCGGTGAGTGTCTGGCTGGAGAGCACCACGACGACGGTGGTGGAGCGCGCAGTCGCCGCCGGTGAGGTCGGCCAGGTGACGGCTCTGCACATGGAGCAGAGCAAGCCCCGGTTCCGGCGGAACCTGGAGGCCACCGACGCGCACACCACGCCCTTCGACGTCGAGTTGCCGCATCAGATGCTGCTCGCGCTGCACCTGGCCGGGGTGGACGCCGCCGTCGGATCCGCCGTCCGGTGGCCGATGTCCTCCTGTGACCAGTACGGACACGTCATGGGTGGCGCCGCGGTCACGCTGACGCACGGATCGGCCGTCACCAGCACCCTGCTGTCCGATCTCACCGCACCGATCCGACGCCGCCGGCTGGTCGTGACCGGCACGCACGGCCAGATCGTGGCCGACTATCCGCTGAGCTCGGACGACGACTACGGGCAGGTACGCATCCGTGGTCGTGGCGATCGCCAGATCGTCCGGGATCTGCCGCTGTCCCAGTTCCTGAAGGCCGCGTACGACTCGCGGCGCGGCGCCAGCCCGCCACCCCGCGGCGATCTCGGCATGCACGTACGCAGCATCGAGCTGCTGGACCAGGCTCGGAGCACCGCCGTGACCGTTCCGCCTCAGGTGACGCTTCCCCAGCTGACGGAGTTCGCATCATGGCAAGGCTGATCATCATCGAGCCAAGGTCGTCCGGTTGCCTGCTCATCGACCGCGCCCGGGAACTCGGCCACGATCCGGTGGTGCTGACCGCCGACCGGGGTGAGCGGACCATCCCCCGCGAGCGGTTGGCCGCCGCGAGCGAGGTGAAGATCATCGACACGAACGACGACGCCTCCGTGCTCGACCTGCTGGAGACGTTGCACGACGCCTCGCCGTTGGGTGCCGTACTACCCGGCTTCGAACACTACGTCCCGGTCGCCGCCCGGGCGGCGGCCAACCTGGGTCTGCCCGGGATCGATCCGGACGCAGCGATGAAGCTGCACTACAAACACCTGATGCGGCAGGCGGTCACCGACGCGGCCGTGGACCAGCCCGCCGCCGTGCTGGTCACCGAGCCGAACGAGGTCGAGGCCGCGGTCACGAAGGTCGGCCTGCCCTGTGTGGTGAAGCCGGTCAACCAGTCCGGCAGCCTCTTCGTCCGTCGGGTGGACACGCTGGACGAGGCGTTGGCCGCGATCGACCGCATCCGCGACCCGGCCGCCACCTATCTGGACCGGCAGACGTTGCCCGTCGCGCTGGTCGAGGAGTACGTGCGGGGGCCGGAGTTCAGCATCGAGGGGTACGTCCACGACGGCGTGACACACGTCCTGTGTATCACCGAGAAGGTGCTCGGGGCCGAGCCCTGGTTCGTGGAGGCGGGACACGTCCTGCCGGCCGACCTGCCGACCGGCGTGGCGGCCGAGGTGACCGCCTATGTCCGACGGGTCGTCGCCGCGCTCGGTCTCGGGCTGGGTCCGTTCCACGCCGAGGTCCGGCTGGCCGACCGGGGGCCTCTGTTGATGGAGCTCGCGGCCAGGTTGCCGGGCGATCACATCCCGATCCTGCTGTCACTGGCGCAGGACATCGACATGCACGCGATCACGCTGCGTGCCTACCTGGGTGAGCCGATCGGTGCGCTGGCGCACGGCGTCCGTCGACAGACCGCGGGCATCCGTTACTTCCTGCGGCCGCAGATCCACCGCTTCACGACGATGACGGTCGGCCACCGGGTGGCCGACGATCCTCGGATCAAGGAGATCTGCCTGCTGCATTCGCCCGGTGCCGAGGTGCCGGATCCCGGGAGCTCGTCCGGTCGGCTCGGCTACGTCGTGGCCACCGGCGCGACCTATCAGGAGACGACCGCTCTACTCGACGCGGTAGACGCGGCGGTCGTCTTTTCATGATCTTCTCATCCACCGCCTCGTTCAGGAGTTGACCGTGTCCCGTCACATTCTCATCCTCAACCGATGGAGCAACGAGTTCGGCGAGTACCACCGCTACGTCGACCACCGGAGCAACCGGGTGGCGTACCTGACCACGCCGGCCGGGCGGGAACCGCTGGACGAGCAGCTCGCCGAGGCGATCATCACGCTGCCTGACCTCGGTGACGTGGCGGCGGTCACCACCCAGGCCAAGGAGCTGTCCACCCGGTACGGACAGTTCGATCACATCATCGCGTTGTCCGAGTTCGACCTGGAGACGGCGGCCGAGTTGCGGGCCATCCTCGATGTGCCCGGCAAGGACTCGGCGGAGGTGCTGAAGGTCCGCGACAAGCTGGTCATGAAGCGGCACATCGAGCAGGCCGGGCTGCGGGTGCCGGCGTACGGCCCGGCGAACTCGGCCGACCAGGTGCGGGAGCTGGTCCGGCGGGTGGGCCTGCCGATCGTGCTCAAGCCCCGGGCGGGTGCCGACAGTCAAGGAGTCTTCGTCTGCCGTACGCAGGACGAACTGAACAGGCTGCTGACCGACGAGTCGTTCACCGACTACGAAGGCGAAGAGTTCGTCGAGGGCGGGCTCTACCAGGTGGACGGGGTGGTCCAGCACGGTCGGCTGCTGGTCGTCCGAAGCTGGCAGTGCCTGGCCGGATGTCTCGACTTCGCCCAGGGCACGCCGTTCGGCTCGGTCGCCAACGACGATGCCGAGTTCGAGCGGCGGGTGGTCTCCTACACCGAGCGGGTGCTGGCCGCGTTGGGCCTCACCGACGACGTGTTTCACCTGGAGTTCTTCCGCACCGACACACCGGTCGGCGACGACGAGCACGCCGACATGGTCTTCCTGGAGATCGGCGCCCGGGCCGGCGGGGGTCAGGTGCGGTTCGTCTGGCGCGACGTGTACGGCGTCGACCTGATCGACGCCTCGGTCAGGCTGCAGATCGGGGAGAACCTGGAGCTGCCGGCGATGGACCTCGGCACCGTGGCCGGCTACCTGATGATGCCGGAGCCGCCGGTACGCCCCGCGGTCGTCCACGGGGTCGGTTCCCTGCGCGGCCGGGTGCCCGACCTGTACGACGAGACCCTGCCGCCGCCCGGCGCGGTCCTGAACGGCACGGGCGGCGCCCGCCACACGGCCGGCACGTTCCGGTTCCGTGCGCCCACCGCCGCACGGGTCAAGCAGGCGATCTCCCGGGCCGCCGAGCTGTACGAGTTGTCCTGGTCGCCGGCGCAGGACGAGCGCGACGCCGCCGGAACGCACGGGTGAGCCAGGACCGCGGAGCCGACTCGCTGCTGTCTGACCCCCCGTCGCCCGACCGGCCGCCGGAGGTGGCGGCATCGCTGTGGCGTCACCCCGACTTCCTCCGGCTCTGGGGAGCACAGACCATCGCGATGCTCGGTTCCCGAGTGACCGAGTTGGCGCTGCCGCTGACCGCGATTCTGCTCCTGGACGCCGGACCGACCAGCCTGGGCCTGCTCAACGTCGCCGAGTATCTGCCCTTCACCCTGGTCACGCTCTTCGCCGGGGTGTTGGCCGACCGTTACCGACGGCGTGGCCTGCTCATCGGTGCCAACGTCGGCCGAGCGTTGATCCTGGCGGTGGTGCCGCTGCTCGCGCTGACCGATCAGCTGTCCATGACGGCTCTCTACGTCGTGGCCTTCCTGGTGGGTGTCCTGACCTCGCAGTTCGACGTCGCATACCAGGCGTACGTGCCGGTGCTGGTGTCGCGGGCCCAGCTGGTCGAGGCCAACTCGAAGCTTCAGTCCACCCGGTCCATCGCCGAGACCGGTGGCAAGGGTTTCAGCGGTGTGCTCATCCAGGTGTTCACCGCTCCCGGCGCGATCATCGTCGACTGCCTGACGTACCTGATCTCCGCCGCGTCCTTGCTGGCCATCAAGACCCGTGAGCCTCGTCGTCCCGCCACCTCCCGAGAGTCCAGGAGCGTGTGGAGCGAGATCGGCGAGGGGTTGCGGGCAACCCTCGGTCATCGCATTCTCCGGGCCGTCCTTCTCCAGGCCGCGTGGTTCAACCTGTTCCATGACGTCGTCCTGGTGCTGTTTCCCCTGTACGGCCTCAAGGACCTGGAGCTGTCGCCGGCGCTGCTCGGGTTCATCATCGCCTCGGCCAGCGTCGGTGCCTTCGGTGGCTCGCTGATCGCGGGAGGGCTGGCGCGACGCCTGGGGATCGGCCCCGCGATGGTCGCGGGCGTGCTGACCTCGGCACTGGGACTCCTGGCGTTGCCGCTGGCCGCCGGCCCGCCGACGGTGCAGTTGCTGCTGCTCGGCGCGGGGTACGTGATCAGCGGCGTGGGCATCACCATCTTCAACATCCACTCGGTGGCGCTGCGTCAGGCGATCATCCCCAACCGGCTCCTGGGGCGGGTCAGTGGTACCTACCGCTTCGTCGCCTGGGCGGTCATCCCGGTGGGTGGCCTGCTCGCCGGTGTTCTGGCAAACGTCCTGACCGCCCGAGGCGCCCTGTTGATCGCCGGTATCGGCCTGATCGTCGGGGCCGTGGTGTTCGCGTTCACCCCGGCCGGACGGATCGCCGAGGCACCGGAGGGCCCCGAGGCCGAGATGCCGACCAACCTCAAGCGCTCGGGCGACCCGATGCAGTGATCCGGCCGTGGCCACTGCGCCACACCGCCCGACACGCGCTCCCGTTGCGCCCCGGGCACCGATGCAGAATGTGGGATGTCGAAGGAGGGCATGTTTGTTCATCAAAGTCTGCGGTCTACGGACCTCGACCGACATCGCCGCCGCCGTGCAAGCCGGGGTGGACGCGGTGGGCTTCATGCTGACGGAGAGCGTCCGTCGGGTGACCCCGGCAGAGGCCGGGCGCCTGGCGGCCGAGGTGCCGCCACAGGTGCTGACCGTCGGGGTGTTCCGGGGTGAGCCGGTCGACGTCATCCGCGAATGTGTGACCACGGCCGGGCTTCGGGCGGTGCAACTGCACGGCGGCGAGTCCCGCGATCACTACGAGGCGCTGCGCGACCTGGACGTCGCACTGATCAGGGCGACGTCGCTGGCGGCGGGTCAGGACCTACGACCCGGCTCGTACGGCGAAGACATGTTGATCATCGACTCTCCCCAGCCGGGTTCCGGCAACCAGTGGAACTGGTCCTCCCTGAAGGCGAAACCGGTGGCCGGGCGTTGGATGCTGGCCGGTGGTCTCAGCCCCGGCAACGTCGCGGCCGCCGTCGCTGCGCTGTCTCCGTGGGGGGTCGACGTCTCCAGCGGGGTGGAGGTGCGCCGGGGAATCAAGGAACCACGGCTGATCGCGGAATTCGTAGCGGCTGCCCGATCGAACGGAGCAGGCTCGTCCCATTCGGGGTAGGTCGGGGGTTCGCGTGCTGGGCGTAGGACTCACCGACCCGGGCGAGCGCCTCGTTGATCTCACTGGGCCGTACCGCCGAGTAGCCGATGACCAGCGCTGGACGGGTGGTGAGGCAGGGAGTCTCGGCGAGACGGAAGTGGCCGCCACCGCGCAGCAGGACCGACCGGCGCAGGGCGCCGTCGACGACGGCTGCCTCGTCCACGTAGTAGGGCAGCTCGACGTAGACATGACGGCCTGCGGACGCGCCCCTGATGCTCGCATCGGGCAGGTGTCGCCGTACCGCCTGGACGACGGTTTCCAGCCTGGACCGGTACCTCGGCCGCAGCCGCCGGAGGTGCCGGTCGAGCAGGCCCGCACGGAGAAACTCCGACACCGCCAGTTGGGTGATGCTGTCGGAGCCCTGGTCCGCGGCGGCCCGTGCTCGTTCGACCGCCCCGAACAGCCATTTCGGCACGGCGAGCCAACCGAGTCGCAGCCCGGGGGCGAGCACCTTGCTCAGGCTGCCGCCGTAGACGACCCGCTCCGGGTCGCTGCCCTGGATCGCCGGTGGTCGCTCACGCTGGTCGAACCAGAACTCCGTGTCGTAGTCGTCCTCGATGATGATCCCGTTGACGTCATGCGCCCACCGCAGCAGCGCCTGCCGGCGTTCGAGCGACATCGTCGCCCCGGTGGGAAACTGGTGCGCCGCGGTGACCAGGACAGCACGGACACCGCTACGCGCCAGGGCGTCGGGGTCCACGCCGTCGGCATCCACCGGTACGGGCACCGCGCACATACCGGTGCTGCGGATGAACTGGAACTGCTTGCCACTACCGGGATTCTCCACACCGATCCGGTCGATGCCCATCGTCGGCAGGGTCCGGCAGATCAGACCGAGGCCATGCGCGAAGCCCATCGTGACCATGGTGTGGGCGGGTTCGACCCGTACGCCCCGCACCCGGCCGAGGTAGCTCGCCAACTCCGTACGCAACGCGGCGATGCCGGATATCGGCGGATAGCCCAAGCCGTTGGCCCCCAGGCTCTGCGTCGCCCGTTGGTAGCACGACAGCCACTCCTGGAGGGGAAAGTTCGTCACGTCCGTCGCACCGACCCGAAGGTCCCAGCGCACGGTCGGTGCCGACGGCTCGTCGAGCCTGGATCCCCGGTCCACTCCGATGACGGGGCGGGTGGCGACGCGGGTACCCGACCCTTGGACGGCTTCCAGGTACCCCTCGGCGGTCATCTGCTCGTACGCCTCGACCACCACGCTGCGCGACACCCCGATGTCACGAGCCAACAGGCGGCTTGACGGCAGCGGCACGCCGGGCAGCAGAACGCCATTTCGAATCTTCTCTTTGATGGCGCTCTGGATCTGCCGGCTAAGCGGCTCATCAACATCCCTGCAAACGCTGATTGTCAGATGCCACGGCATTCTGGAATTGCCCCCTCAGCATGGCAGCATCGCTGTCGGCTTCAACTCATCGGATATCACGTGCTGAACTTTCAGGTCGGTCACCAATGACCGAATCCGATGCCTCCACCCACAATGGCACGCAGGGTGGATTCTAGCTCGGTCCGCACTGGACGCCGAACGGTGGCCGGCGAACAACACCGGCGGCCTACCCGGCACAGCGCGCCCAGCACGGATGCCGAACGGTCCGTAGCGCGCCCTTTAACCGAATCCGGCGGGCTGACGCTACAACCTAAAGTAGGTGAAATTGGACGAAGTGTAGCCGCATGGCGGCTCGTACCGTCGAACTACGCCGATTTCGACGCTTTGATGCTCGCTGTTGCCATATGCACATCATGCGGAAGCGGGAGAGGGCCATCTCATAAGCGGCAAGTACTGTCCGGATGGCGCACCGGGAGACGATCCGACGGAGCGAAGATTGACCAATACGTGGACGACACCCAGGTCAACGCAGACGATTCGCGGCGTACCGGGTCCTGGTCTGCCGATGTCCCTGTTCAGTGGTCTGGGCCGGGCAACCGGCCGGCTGATTGGATCGCCGCTGGCACTCAGTGGCCGAGCATTCACGCCCACCGCTTGGAGCTGTACGAATGGTTAGCATGGTCAGCTCGCCCACCGATTCCAGAGCATCGGACCCGCGCGCCGGCACCGTTGTCGAGGAGCCCGACTTCGATCGCCTCATCGCCAGCCGAAAGGCGGTCGTCGGCATCATCGGACTCGGCTACACCGGTTTGCCGCTGGCTACCGGCTTCGCTGCGGCGGGCTTCTCAGTGGTCGGTCTCGACACGGACGCCGAGAAGATCAACGCCATCGTCCGGGGCGAGTCCTACCTGCCTGACGTCTCGGACCTGGAGTTGGAGGAACTACACCTACGGTTGTCGGTGGACACGTCCCCGGCCGCGATGGCGACGGCCGACGCCGTGGTCGTCTGTGTCCCGACACCGACCAGTGACGGTGTCGCCGACCTCTCCCACGTCGACGCGGCCCTGGCCGCGGTGGTTCCGCACCTGCGACCGGGGACGCTGCTGGTGTTGCAGTCCACCATCCCACCGGGCACCACGTCCGCCGCGGCACGCCGGCTCACCAGCGAGGGTGGCATACGTATCGGCGCCGACCTGTACCTGGCGATGGCTCCGGAGCGGATCAATCCGGCGAACGCCGACGGCTGGCGGATGACCAACACGCCCAAACTCGTCGGCGGCTTCACCCCCGAGTGCACCCGCCGGGCCACGGTGTTGTTCGAGCAGGTCTGCGAGCAGGTCCACCCGGTCTCCAGCCCCGAGGTCGCCGAGCTGGCGAAGGTCTTCGAGAACACCTTCCGACTGGTCAACATCGCCCTGAGCCTGGAACTGTCCGACCTCTGCCGGCAACTGCGGATTCCGGTCCGGGAGGTCATCGACGCGGCGGCAACCAAACCGTACGGCTTCCTCGCCCACTATCCGGGTCCCGGTGTGGGTGGCGAGTGCATCCCGGTCGATCCGCTCTTCCTGCAGCCCTTGGCGCGGCTGGCGGGCACGGATCTCAGCCTGGTGGAGGCCGCCCACCGACGGATCACCGAGCGCCCGGGGCAGGTCGTCGACCGGATCGGGGAGCTGCTCGTGGCCCGGGGCGGAAACGTTCAGCAGGCCCGGGTGCTGATCGTCGGCGTCAGCTACAAGGAGGGCGTCGCCGACCTGCGCAACGCGCCCGCCCTGGACATCATTCGGGCGCTGCGGCACCGCGGCGCGCAGGTCAGCTACTACGACCCGCTGGTGCCGTCGGTGATCCTCGACGGCCAGGCTGTGCCGGTGGCGACCTGGACGCCCACGGAACTCGCCGCACAGGACTGCGTCGTGCTGGTGACGCCGCACAACCGCATCGCGGCGGATCCGCATTGGAGCGCGGCACCGCTGGTGCTGGACACGCGAAACGTCCTGACGCCGGCCGACAACATCGAAATTCTGTGATGCCGGCCACCCGAACCCTGCAACAGCTCGACGTGTCGTTCCTCCGGTCGGCCATCCGGTCGGCCGTCGCGGGCACGGACCTCGACGCGGCGACGGCGACGCAGGCGCTGACCGCCGTGCTGGGCGGTGCCGCTGACACCGACACGGCGGCTCTGCTCACCGCCCTGGCCGCCAAGGGCCCGTCCGCGACCGAGGTCGCGGCGACTGCCCGCGTCGTCCTCGCCGCCGCGCCGGCGGTGACCTGGACCGGACCTGCGGTCGACATCGTGGGAACCGGCGGGGATGGCAGCAATTCGGTCAACATCTCCACGGTCGCCGCCCTGATCGCCACGGCCGCGGGTGCCACGGTCGCCAAGGCTGGCAACCGGGCCGCGACAAGTCGGTGTGGCAGCGCCGACCTGCTGGCGGCGCTCGGGGTGCCGGTCGACCCGGCACCCGAGGTCGTCGACTCGTTGCGTCGGCACCGCTTCGCCTTCCTCTTCACACCCGCCGTGCACCCGGCCATGCGGGCATTGGCGCCGCTTCGTCGGCAACTCGGCTTCCGTACGATCTTCAACCTGTCGGGACCGCTGACGAACCCGGTTCCGCTGACCGCACGCCTGATCGGCGCGGCCGACGCACGCGAGCAGGAGATCCTCGCCGAGGCGGCGGTGGAGTTGAGTGGCACGCCCACCTGGGTCGTGCGCAGTGCCTCCGGTCTGGACGAGTTGTCGACGGCCGAGCCCAGCAGGGTGATCGCGGTCGCGAAGGGCCGGACCGAAACCTTCCACATCGACCCCCGTGACCTGCCCGTGGCCCCGGCCGGGCTCGACGACCTGCGCGGCGGCGACGCCCGGCACAACGCCCAGATCGTGCGGGCCGTCCTCGCCGGCACCGCGCCCCGGCCCGTCACCGACACCTGCCTGCTCAACGCAGCCGCAGCGCTGCGTCTCGCCGATCTGGCCGATGACCTCGACGACGGGCTGGAACTGGGCCGGGAGGCGATCAGCAGCGGGCGCGCTGCCACCCTGCTCGCGGACCTCCGCCGCGAGCCACCTGCCGTCACCGTCTCCGACCGCGACTCGCGATGACGCGGTCACCACTACCCAGCAAGGAGTTCCGCATGCATCTCGACGACATCGTCGCGGCGAAGCGGTCGGCCTGGTCAGGTGCGCGAGCGCCGGTGTCGACGGCGGACGGGCGTGCCACGCCCGCCCGTGCGGGCACCTTCGCCGCCGCCCTGAACGGCACCGACGTGGCCATCATCGCCGAGGTCAAGCCGAAGTCGCCGTCCAAGGGCGAGCTGCTGCCCCTGGCCGAGGCGGTGCCGCTGGCGCGTACGTACGCCAAGGCGGGCGCCGCCGCGGTGTCGGTCCTCGCTGACACCGCCTATTTCGGCGGCTCGCCGGACCTGGTCGCGCAGGTCGCCAACGACCCCGAGGTCACCGTTCCGGTGCTGTTCAAGGACTTCCTGGTCGACGTACGGCAGGTGCAGCTCGCGCACGACTGCGGCGCCGACGCGGTGCTGGTCATCGTCCGGGCGGTCGACGACGCCCTGCTCGCCGATCTCCTCGCGGCCGCCGACGAACTCGGCATCGACGCGTTGGTCGAGACGTTCACCGAGGAGGAGGTGGGCCGGGCGGTCCGGGCCGGTGCCCGGATCATCGGCGTGAACAACCGCGACCTGCGCACCTTCGCGGTCGACCTGGACAACTCGATGCGGCTGCGCCGGTTGATTCCGCCCGCCGTGCTGACGGTGAGCGAGAGCGGTCTGCACACGCCGAACGACCTGGCCCGCATCGGTGCGCACGGCTTCCACGCCGCGCTGATCGGCGAGAGCCTGCTGACCAGTGACGACCCGGCGGACAAGCTCCGTTCGCTGCGCGGCGTCCGGATTGCGCAGGCAGTGCGATGACCGGGTGGTTCGGCGGGTACGGCGGCCAGTTCGTGGCGGAGACGTTGGTGGCTCCGTTGGAGGAACTGGAAGCGGCGTACCAGAAGGCCCAGGCCAGCGAGGAGTTCCTCACCGAGCTCGACGACCTGTTGAACAGGTTCGTCGGCCGACCCACCCCGCTGACCAGACTTCGCAGGTTGGGCGTCGAGGCGAACGGCTGCACCCTCTGGCTCAAGCGAGAGGACCTGACCCACACCGGCGCACACAAGATCAACAACGCGATCGGGCAGGCGCTGCTGGCCCGGCGCATCGGCAAGCAACGCATCATCGCCGAGACCGGTGCGGGACAGCACGGTGTGGCCGTCGCGGCGGCGTGCGCTCATCTCCAGCTCGACGCGACCATCTACATGGGACGCGTCGACGCCGAGCGGCAGGCGCCGAACGTCCAGCGGATGGAGTTGCTCGGGGCCGAGGTGCGTCTGGTCGACAACGGCACGGCGACGCTCAAGGACGCCATCAACGAGGCCATCCGCGACTGGATCGCCCACCCCGACTCCACCCACTACTTGCTCGGCTCGGTGGTCGGGCCCCATCCCTTTCCCACGATCGTGCGCGGCTTCCAGTCCGTCATCGGCCGGGAGGCCCGGCAACAGTTTCTGGACAGCGTCGGCAATCTGCCCGACGCGGTGGTGGCCTGCGTCGGCGGTGGCAGCAACTCGGTCGGGATGTTCAGCGCGTTCCTCGACGACCCGGTACGCCTGATCGGCGTACAGGCGGCCGGTGAGGGGCTGGGTCCGGGCGGCCGGCACGCCGCACCGCTGCTCTACGGCGAGCCCGGCGTGCTGCAGGGTACCCGCACCTACCTCCTCCAGGACGACGACGGACAGATCCTGCTGACCCACAGCGTGGCGCCAGGACTGGACTACCCCGGCGTCGGACCGGAGCACAGCTACTTCAAGGACACCGGCCGGGTCGAATACCGAACGGCCAGCGACGACCAGGCGCTCGCCACCTTCGCGCTGCTCAGCCGCGCCGAGGGGATCATCCCCGCCCTCGAGTCCGCGCACGCGGTGGCCGGCGGGCTCGAACTGGCGGAGGAACTGCCGCACGGCAGCAACATCCTGGTGAACCTCTCCGGACGCGGCGACAAGGACCTGGTCAGCGCGCTGGCAGCGATACGCGAACGGGATGGAGCAGACCGGTGAGGCGACTTGAGCACGCGTTCGCGGACAGCCAGCGCGAAACCGCGCTGGTGGCATACCTGACCGCCGGCTACCCGAGCCTCGACGAGACCGTCGACCTTGTCGACGCGGCCTGCGCGGCCGGTGCCGACGTCATCGAACTGGGGGCCCCGTTCTCCGACCCGCTCGGCGACGGTCCGGTCATCCAGGCCACCACCCAACAGGCGCTGCGCGCCGGCGTGACGGTGGCGGCGACGCTCGACCTGGTGGCCAAGGTGCGGGCAACCGGCAACGACGTCCCGATCATGCTGATGGGTTACTGCAACCCCTTCCTCCGGTACGGGCTGCCGAAGCTCTTCGCCGACGCCGCATCAGCCGGTGCCGACGGCTTCATCGTGCCGGACCTGCCCGCCACCGAGAGCACGGACTGGCTGGTGGAGGCGGAACGGCACAACCTGGGCCAGGTCTTCTTCGCCGCCCCGGGCAGCAGTCCCGAGCGGCTGCGCCGCACCGCGCGTCAGTCCCGCGGATTCCTGTACTGCCTCGCCGACAACGGGGTGACCGGTGTCCGGGACCGGCTCGCCGACGGGCTCGACGCCTACCTCGCTCGCGTCCGAGCCGCGGCGACCACGCCCGTCGCGGTGGGCTTCGGCATCTCGCGACCGGAGCACGTCGCCGCCCTGCGGGGCAAGGTCGACGGCGTGATCGTCGGCAGCGCACTGCTCAAGCGAATCGGCGCGGCCACCACCGCACAGCAGCGGATCGCGGAGACGACGGCCCTGATCAGTGAGCTCAAGGAGGCGTGCCGATGAGTGCTCCGACGACGACCTCCACGACCGCGGTGCCGTTCTTCAGTGGCGCGGCCTCGATCCGCCGGGACTGGGCCGGGCTCGCCGCCAGGCTGCGTACGGTCACCGACACGGGTCAGTTCACTTTCGCAGCGGTGGGCGAGGACCTGGAACGGGCGATCGCGGAGCGTACCGGCGCCCAACACACGGTGGCGGTGAACAACGGCACCGACGCGCTGATCATCATGTTGCGGGCGGCGGGTATCGGGCCGGGCGACGAGGTGATCGTTCCCGCGTACACCTTCTTCGCCAGCGCGTCCTCGGTGCTGCACGTCGGTGCCAGGCCGGTCCTGGTCGACATCCAGCCCGGCTCCTACGCGTTGGACCCCGAACGGGTCCGCGCCGCCGTCACGAACCGGACCCGGGCGATCATGCCGGTGCACCTGTTCACCCAGATGGCGGACATGGTGGCGTTGGGCGAGGTGGCCGACGAGCACGGCCTGCAACTGCTGGAGGACAGCGCCGAGGGCATCGGAATGCACATCGACGGCCGGCACGCGGGCCGTTGGGGCAGGGCCGGGGTGCTCTCGTTCTTCCCCACCAAGACGCTCGGCGCCCTGGGCGACGCGGGCATGTTGCTCACCGACGACGAGGATCTCGCCCGCACCGCACGCCAACTGCGCTGCCACGGTCAGCCGAGCGACGGCTCCTACGAGTATCTCGAACTCGGCTACAACAGCCGCTGCGACGAGGTGCAGGCCGCGTTCCTGCTCTGGCGGTTGGAGACGTTGGACGCGGAGATCGCCCGGCGGGCGGAGGTAGCGGCACGTTACGACCAACGGCTCGGCGAACTCGCGCCGCTGGTACGTACCCCCTGGCTCGCACCCGCCGGCGAGCAGAGCAACCTCGTCTACTACGTCTACCTGATCGAGTGTGAGCGGCGTGACGAGTTGGTCGCGTACCTGACCTCCCACGGCGTGGGCACCGAGGTGTACTACCCCCGGCCGCTCACCGAACAGCCCTGCCTGACCACCCGCGCCGGGGTGGACCAGCCCGTACCGGTCGCGAAGGCGGCCAGCCAGCGGGCGGTCGGACTGCCGATGTATCCGGACCTGACCGACGAGCAGGTCGACCGGGTGTGCGACCTGATCCACGAGTTCTACCGGGAGCGACCGTGACCATGGCAGTCCCGTACTTCGACTACCCCACCCGGTACGCCGGGTGGGCCGAGGACGTCCTGGACGCGGTCCGGGAGGTCGGCGAGTCGGACGAGTTCATCCTCAAGTCCCGGGTCGCGGCCCTCGAAGCGGCGGTGGCGCAGCGAACCGGCGCCGCCGAAGCCATCGCGGTCGCCAGCGGCACCGGCGCGTTGACGGTGATCCTCACAGCCATGGGCATCGGACCCGGCGACGACGTGGTCACCCCCGCTTTCTCGTTCATCTCCTCGGCCAGCACGGTGGCGCTGCGCGGTGCCCGTCCGGTCTTCGCCGACGTCGACTACGACACGGCGATGCTGACCGCGGCGACCGTCGAGGCAGTCCGCACCACGGCGAGCCGGGCGCTCGTGCCGGCGTACCTCTTCGCGAGCAGTCCCGACATGCCGGCGCTGCGGGCGCTGGCCGACCGCCACTCGATGCGCCTGATCGAGGACAGCGCCGTCGCGCTGGGGGGTCGGGTCGCGGGCCGGCCCGCCGGCCGCTACGGCGACGCCGGGTTGTACTCCTTCTTCCCCGGCAAACCGCTGGGCGGGATCGGGGACGCCGGCATGATCGTCACCGACGATCCGGAGCTGGCCACCACCTGCCGGATGCTGCGCAACCACGGTCAGGATCTGAAGGTCCGGTTCCTGCACCACCTGGTCGGCTTCAACAGTCGGATGGACGAGGTCACGGCGCTGTTCCTGCTGCGCCGACTGCCGCACCTCGACAAGTTCCTCACCGAGCGTCGCCGGTTGGCCCGCCAGTACAACGACCTGCTGCGCGAAGCCGCGCCCGTCGTGCTGACGCCCCCCGGGGACCTCGCCGAGCAGGCCGTCTACACCTACGTCGTACGTGCGCCGCAGCGCGACGACCTTCGCTCCTACCTGGCCGGACGCGGTATCGAGACGAAGGTCTACTATCCCCGGCCGCTGCACCTGCAACCCGCGTTCCGGCATCTCGGCCACGGACCGGGTGACTTCCCGGTCGCCGAGCGCCTGTCCCGCGAGTGCCTGGCGCTGCCGTTGCATCCGGAACTGCCCGCCGGAACCGTCGAGCGGGTCGTCGAGGAGATCGCCCGCTTCTACCGGCAGGGCGCGTGACGGCGGTGGGTATCTGGGCCAGCCGGGTGTGCGGCATCGGTGACGAGGCCGCACCGGGCCTCGTCAGGCAGCTCGACGTGCACCGCGACCTGGGCATGTCCGGGGTGGAGCTGCGTACGCTCGACGGTCGGGGTCTGCACGAACTGGGCACCGACGAGGTGGCCGAGCTGCGTCGGCAGATCGAGGCCAGCGGTTTGCGGGTACCGGTGCTGGACACGCCGATCGGCAACTGGTCCACCACCGTCACCACCGACCTGGACACCGAACTGTCGATCCTGAACCGCACCGCGGCAGTCGCGCAGGCGCTGGACTGCCGGTGGCTGCGGGTCATGTCGTACCCCAACGACGGCTGGTCGGACGACGCGTGGGCCACGGAGTCGCTGCGACGCATGAAGGTGCTGACCGACGAGGCGGCCCGGCTCGACGTCGTGCTGTTGCACGAGAACTGCCAGGGGTGGGCGGGAGCCTCCGCCACCAACACGCTGCGCATGCTCGAACACGTCGACAGTCCGCACCTCAGGCTGATCTTCGACGTGGGCAACGGCCTGGCGTACGGCTACCAGGCCGAGGAGTTCCTCGCGCAGGTGCTGCCCTGGGTCGAGCACGTGCACATCAAGAACGGCCACCGCGACCCGGACGGCCAGGCCGTGTTCACCCTGCCCGACGCCGGTGAGCTGGATCTGGCCGCCTGCATCCGCCGCCTGGAGACGGCAGGGTACCGGGGCTGGTACAGCCTGGAGCCACACGTGGCGCACATCCCACACCTCAAGGTCTCCGGGGACCCGGAGCTGCTGGAGCGCAGCTACCGGGCGTACGCGACGGGCTTCCGCGAGATCGTCGAAAGGGCGGCGCGGCCGTGACGGCGTGCTGGACGGAAACCGACCTGGGCTGGTTGCGGGAGTTCATGGCGGTGGACTCGGTCTCGCCGTTGGAGGGCGGACGGCTCGCCGCCACCCGGCAGGCGCAGGAGGTGTTCCGCGCTGGCGCGGCCGAGCGCGGCTTCGACATCCGCCACTACGCCAGCCCGTCCGCCCAGAGCCTGGCGGCTGCGGACATCCCGATGCCGGTACGGCGGGCGCTGGAAGCGGACCCCGACACCTTCCTCGACGCCCAACCTTCCCTGGTGGTGGCCATGGGAGACCCGGCGCCACCGCAGCGACGGCTGGTCATCAACTTCCACGTCGACACCGTCGGCCCGCACGTCGAGCCGCGCCTCGACGGCGACATCCTGCACGGCCGGGGCGCCGTCGACGACAAGGGGCCCGGGGTGGCCGCCGCGGTGGGGGTCGCCGCCGCGTTCGCGGCTGATCCTTCGCTGGCCCGACGCATCGAGGTCATCCTCACCAGTGTGCCGGGGGAAGAGGGCGGCGCGATGGGCGTCCTCGGCACCCGATGGCTGGTGGAGCTGGGCTACACGGGTCGACTGATGCTCTTCGCCGAGCCCACCGGCGGTCGGGTCATGGACGCCTGCACGGCGGCGATGACCCCTCGATTCCGGGTCCTCGGCGAGGGCAGCACGGACGACCATCCCACCGACGCGCACAACGCCACCGTGGCGCTGGGTTTCCTCGCGGATCATCTGGTCCGCGCCGTCGGCCCCCGGGCCGCCGCCCTCGGCGCCAAGCTCTGCATCGCCGGTCTGCACACCGGGACCGCGCACAACCGGGTGTACGGCGAGGGCGAGTTGCTGCTCAACATCGCCTACCGGGACCAAACCAGCGCGCAGACGCTGGTGCACGAGTTGCAGCGGGCGGTCGAGGAGGCCCGGGAGGTCTTCGCCAAGGCACACCTCGGCAACCCGTTCACCGCCCGCCTCGTCGACGACTGGGACCGGGTGGTGCGGTTGGACTGGCTCAAACGGGGGCTGCCGGTGCTCGACAACCGCGACCCCGAGATGGAAGACCTGCTCGCCGCAGCGGGATTCCCCCGCCACGACGGCCTGGCCGACGGCAGCGCCTTCACCTGTGACGCCATCTGGGCCGGTGGGCCCGGTCGGTACGTCGCGGTGTGCGGACCGGGCCGGCTCGACGAGAACGGCGCGCACACCGCAGCCGAGTGGGTACGCGTCGGCGACCTGGCGACCTACGCGAGACAGATCCGCGACCTCGTGGTGCGTTTCGGCGCCCACGTGCCGACACAGTAACGGGAGAGACATGGCCAACAGCGTGACGGTCGAGCACACGCAGCTCACCGCCTTCGTCCGCACGGTTCTGCTGCGATGTGGACTCGACGAGCCGGCAGCCACGACGGCCACCGAGGTCATCTGCTACGCCGACATCCACGGCTTCACCACCCACGGCACCAACGCGCTGGCCGGGATCTACGCCCCTCGCCTGCGCAGCGGGAGCATCCGACCCGACGCGCAACCCAAGGTCGTGGTCGAGACCCCGACCACGGCCGTCGTCGACGGCGACAACGGCCTGGGCGCCGTCACGATGGTGACCGCCGTGGACTTGGCCGCGGCCAAGGCGCGTGAACTCGGCCTCGGCATGGTGACGGTACGCAACAGCAGCCACTTCGGCAGCGCCGGCTACTACGCCAGCCGGGTCGCCGCCCACGGTCTGATCGGGATCGTCATGTCCAACTGCGGCGAGCAGGGTGTCGTCCCACCGCTGGGCGGTGTCAAGCGGCTCCTCGGCACCAACCCGCTGAGCGCGGCGGTGCCGGTCTCCCACGGCGCGCCGTTCGTCCTGGACATGAGCGCCACCGCCGTGGCCACCGGCAAGATCCGGGCGGCCCAGCGCGAAGGACGGCCGGTTCCCGAGGGCTGGCTGGTGTCCGCCGACGGGTCGACGACCACCGACCCCAACGCGTACTTCGACGGGCACGCCGACGTGGCCTGGCTGGGCGGCGCCGCGCAGACCGGTGGCGCCAAGGGGTACGGCCTCGCGCTGCTGGTGGACCTGCTGTGCGGACCGTTGGCCGGCGCGGCGTACGGGCCCCGGCCGCAGGCGCTGACCGAGACCGACCCGGCCGACGACGTGAACATCGGCCAGGTCGCCCTCGTGATCGACCCCGCCGCGTTCGGCGTCGCGGACAGTTTCCCGACCGAGACCCGCGCGTTGTTGGACACGGTGTCGTCGTCGCCCGCCGCACCCGGACAGCGGGTGACGTACCCGGGTGCCCCGGAGGCGGAGCGGGCCGCGACGTCGTACGCCGAAGGGATCCGGCTCCCGCACCACGTCGCCGTCCAACTGGTCCGGCTCGGCGCCGAACTCGACGTGACCGCCCCGGTCGCGCTGACCGAGGCGGGTTCGGCATGAGGATCGGGGTCATCGGCCTCGGTGTGATCGCTCCGTACTTCCTGCGGGCCATCGAGGACGACGAGCACCTCACCCTGACCGCCGTGTGTGACCGTAACGACACGAAGCTCGCGGACTTCTCCGACGGCACGCGTGACGTCGCGACCTACACCGACCACCGCGAACTGCTCGCCTCGGGTCTGGTCGACGCGGTCGTGTTGACCCTGCCGAACGCGGTGCACGCCGAGGTTGCCGCCGACGCGCTCCGCGCCGGCGTGCACGTGTGCTGCGAGAAGCCGATGACGGTTCGTCTGGCGGACGCGCACGAGCTGATGGCGTTGGCGCGGGAGTCCGGCCGGACGTTGTTCACCGCCTTCCATCGGCGGTACAACCGCAACGTGGCCGCGCTGCGCCTCGGCGTGGGCGATCCGGCGGACATCGAGCGTCTGGTGTGTCGCTACTCCGAGCGGATCGAGGAGCACACCGGCTCGGAGGCGTGGTACCTCGACCAGGATCTGGGCGGCGGTGGCTGTGTCATCGACAACGGTCCGAACGCGCTGGACGCGGTGCGCACCATCGTCGGCGACCTGGAACTGGTGGACGCCACGATCGGTGACGTCCGTCGTGGGGTGGAGTTCTGCGCCGAACTCGAACTGCGCTCCGCCAGCGGCGTGCCGGTCACCATCGAGCTGGACTGGGCCCTGCCGTCGGGCGAGGTCAAGGACATCACCGTGTACGGAAAGGACGGCTCGGTCCGGTCGGCCGACATGCTGGCCGGATTCCCCGGGTTCAAGTCCTCCCTCGACCACGAGTACGCCGCGATCATGGCGGATTTCCGGCACGTGGTGTCCCTCGGTGAGGCGTACACCGACGCAGGTCCGGACATCGTCGCTCTCGTCGAGCAGGCGTACGCGGTCGCCCGGCGCAAGGAACCACGACTGCGGACGCCATCGAAGCGACCGACCATGGCGCGGTTGGTGAAGCTGTTGTTCCACCGGCGCGAGGAACGCGGCATGACCATGTCACCGTGGCTGTCGCGATGTGTCCAGCAGGGTGAGATCCACGAGCTGGTGACGACCACGGACCAGCCGACCCGGCCGGGTGACCGGGTGGACGCCGTCGGTTTCCTCGGATTCGCCGAGTTCACCACGGCCACCGTCGTGCAGCGGGGCGACGTGGTGGTCCGCAACGGCCAGCCGATCGGCACCGTCGCCGGTTTCGACGAGTGCCACTGGCCCAACCACTACAACATCCTCATCGACACCGAGCGCGTCATCACCGCCGAGGACCTAAGCTTGCAGGTCGGCGAATCGCTGCAATTTCTGGAGGCGGTGCGATGACGGCTCAAGCAGAACTGCCCGTGGCTGAGGTCACCGTTTCTCCGCAGGTCGCGGCGGCCTTTCCCGATGTCCGGGTGCGCTGCGTCGAGGCCGAGGTGGGCGGTGGTGACGTCATCGCCCGTGAGGTGCAGCAGCGGTGGACGCAGGAGCACGGCAGGTGGCACGGGGTGGCGAAGGCGGAGATCCGCGCACACCCCGCGATCGACGCCTACCGGCGCTTCTCCCGGCAGATCGGCGTGGATCCGGACCGACAGCCGCCGTCGATCCAGGCACTCATCGAGCGTGGCCTGCGGACGAAGCCGCTCGGCAACTGGCCGAAGATCAACCCCACTGTGGACGCGGTGAACGTGACCGCGGTGGCGACCATGGTCGCGCTCGGCGTGTTCGACGCGGAGCGGCTCTCCGGTCCGGTCCGGTTGACCCTGAGCCAGGGCGGCGAACGCCTGCAACCGATCGGCGCCCAGGAGGAGATGACGGTGGAGCCGGATCGGCTGATCCTGGCCGACGACGCTCGGGTGCTGTCGCTCTTCGCCCACCGCGACGGCGTACACCAGGCGGTCCGGGCGGACACCCGCCGGGTGTTGCTGCTCGCCTGCGTGGTGGACGGCATCTCCCCCGATCAGGCGACGGACGCGCTACGGCAATCCGCCGACCTGCTCAACCTGCGCTGACCGGCGGCTGGCCGGCCGCTGTTCCGCGTGGCCGGCCTCCCCGCCGCCGGGTCGACGCCGGGGAGGAAGCATGCCCAGGCTCACGCCCGCCCCGACCAGCACCGCACCCACCAGGACCTGCAGCGACAGTGTCGTGGTGTCGATCGCGACCGCGATGAGGGTGGCAGCCACCGGGACGAGGCCCGCCAGCAGGCCGGCACGGTCCACCCCCAGCGACCCGACGGCGGCATACCACAGGGCGAAGGCCACCGCGGTGACGAACACCGCGAGGAAGGCGAGCGACAACACCTCCACGTCGGTGGGCACGGTGGCGACGTCGCTCCGCTCGACGAGCAGAGCGGCCACGGCGAGCATGACACTGGCGAGCGCGCAGGTGTACGCGCTGATCCGTACCGGCCCGAGTCGAGGCAGCAGCGGGACGGCGAGCAGGGAGAAGAGACACTCACCGGCCAACGCGCCGAGAGACCACAGCACGCCGGGCAGACTGAAGTCTCCCCCGCCGAGGACGGTACCGACTCCGACCACCACGATCACCGCCGACGTCGCCACCAGCGGCGACGGCCGGCGACCCGCCAGCAGCGGCCCGACGATGGCGAGCACCAGCGGGGCTGCCCCGACGATGGCGCCGAGCACCGGAGGGTCGGTGTACCGGGCGGCCTGAAGCAGGCACACGTTGAACGCCGCCAGACCGGTTGCGGCGAGCAGGACGAGTCGGGCCCAGTCCGACCGGCCCACCCGGACCCACGGCAGCCGGCGCAACCACAGATAGCCCAGCAGCAGTAAAGCCGCTGCCGCGTAGCGCCACGCCTGACCGGTCAACACCGGATAGTCGGTGAGCAGCGGGCTGACGGCGGCGGAGCTGCCCACGAAAGCCATCGCGAGCGTCCCGCTGATCAACCCCGCCCGGTAACCGGTCATAGCCATTGCGTGAG
Source organism: Micromonospora lutea (assembly GCF_016863535.1). Taxonomy (GTDB): domain Bacteria; phylum Actinomycetota; class Actinomycetes; order Mycobacteriales; family Micromonosporaceae; genus Micromonospora; species Micromonospora lutea. The sequence goes on along the minus strand of NZ_BOPB01000029.1, from coordinate 95,620 downwards.
CATAGGACCTTGGCGTCCACGGCGATGACCCTCGGCGTGCCGTGACGGCGGGATCACCCCCCGCCGCGCCGGTTACGCAGGGCGGCGAGGGCCTCGGCGAGGATCGCCTCCCCCTCGGCGTCGGTACGCCGCTCCTTCACGTACGCCAGATGGGTCTTGTACGGCTCGGCCCGGGTCCGGCCCGGCGGATCCTGGGCGTCCGGGCCGGCAGGCAGCCCACAGCGGGGGCAGTCCCAGACAGTCGGGGCCGTCACGTCGGCGACGATCCGGATGTCGGTGCGGTGCCCGTTGCGGCACCAGTAGCTGACCGACCGGCACGGGACCGGCTGGTGACGTTCGGGGAGACGTGGGGGCGCGGACCCGACGCGGGCGCCCCGGATGACGTGGCCGTTCGGCACGGCGCTGACTCCTGTCGTCGGAGGGGACCGCCGGCAGGGGTGACCGGCGGGCGACGCGGTGCAGCGGGTGAAACGGACTGCGCGCGGCCCGTCGAGTGACGGACCGCGCGCAGATTGTACGCCTCGGGGGTCGAGTCAGACGCCCGTACCCACCTCAAGCCGGAGCCAGAGACCGAGCCCGATGATGCAGGCGAACCAGACGATGGCCACCAGAACGGTATAGCGATCCAGGTTCTTCTCGGCCACGGAGGAACCGGCCAGGCTGGAGCTGACACCACCGCCGAACATGCTGGACATTCCACCGCCCTTGCCGCGGTGCAGCAGGATGAGCAGAACAAGCAGGAAGCTCGTGATGACCAGCAACGCGATCAACGTGTAGGCGAACCAGAGCGGCATGGCGGGGGTCAGTCCTCTCGTTACGATCCTCGCCCGGGCAGATCGGGCGCGGCGGCACCGACCGGCGGACGGGCGGAGTCAAGGATAGCGAGCGATCAGCCGGTAATGTGCTCCGGGAACCGGCAGATCTTCGCGAACTCCTCGGCGTCAAGGCTGGCACCGCCCACCAGGGCACCGTCCACGTCCGGCTGCGCCATGATCGAGGCGACGTTCGACGACTTGACCGAGCCGCCGTAGAGGATCCGCACACCGTCCGCCGTGGCCTGGTCCACGGTCTCGGCCAGCCGGGCCCGCAGCGCCCCGCAGACCTCCTGGGCGTCCTCCGGGGTGGCCGTCTTACCGGTGCCGATCGCCCAGACCGGCTCGTACGCGACCACCACCCGGGAAACCTGCTCCGGGCTGAGCCCCTTGAGCGCAGCGTCGAGCTGGTCGGTGCAGTGCGCCACATGGGTGCCCTGCTCCCGGATGTCCAGCCCCTCCCCCACGCAGAGGATCGGAGTGAGGCCGTGGGTCAGCGCCGCCTGCACCTTGGCACCCACCAACGCGTCGTCCTCGCGGTGGTACTGCCGCCGCTCGGAGTGCCCGACCGCCACGTACGTGCAGCCGAGCTTGGCCAGCATCGCGCCGGAGATCTCCCCGGTGTACGCACCGGAGACGTGCGGTGACAGGTCCTGCGCGCCGTAGCCGATGAGCAGCTTGTCGCCCTCCACCACGGTCTGCACCGTGCGCAGGTCGGTGTACGGCGGCAGCACCACCGTCTCCACCTCGGTCAGCTGCTTCTCGGTGAGGCTTGCCGCCAGCTTCTGCACCAGCAGGTTCGCCTCAAGGTGGTTCAGGTTCATCTTCCAGTTGCCGGCCATCAACGGCCGGCGGGGAGCGCTCACCATCAGTTCTCCAGAGCCGCGATGCCGGGGAGGGTCTTGCCCTCCAGGTACTCCAGGGACGCGCCACCGCCGGTGGAGATGTGCCCGAAGGCCTTCTCGTCCAGCCCCAGGGCACGTACCGCGGCGGCGGAGTCACCACCACCGACCACGCTGAACGCGTCCGCGCCGGCGATCGCCTCGGCCACCCCGCGGGTGCCGTTCGCGAACGCGGGCATCTCGAACACGCCCATCGGGCCGTTCCAGAAGATCGTCCGGGCGCCCTTGAGCGCCGCGGCGAAGCCCGCGACCGTCTTCGGGCCGACGTCCAGCCCCACCCGCTTGCTGGGGATGCCGTCCGCCGGCACGGTGTCGTGCGCGGCGTCCGGGGCGAACGCGTCGGCGGCCACCACGTCGACCGGGAGCATGATCTTGCCCTCGGAGCGCTCCAGCAGGTTGCGGCAGGTCTCCACCATCTCCGCCTCCAGCAGGGAGGAGCCGACCTCGTGACCCTGGGCCTTGAGGAAGGTGAAGCACATGCCACCACCGATGAGCAGCCGATCGACCTTCGGCAGCAGCGCCTCGATCACCGCGAGCTTGTCGGAGACCTTCGACCCGCCGAGCACCACCACGTACGGCCGCGCGGGGTCACCGGTCAACTGCGACAGCACCTCCACCTCACGCAGCACCAGCCGACCGGCCACATGCGGCAGCCGCGCGGGTACGTCGTGGACACTGGCGTGCTTGCGGTGCACCGCGCCGAACGCGTCGTCGACGTACACGTCACCGAGGGCGGCGAGCCGATCGGCGAAGGCACCCCGCTCGGCGTCGTCCTTACTGGTCTCTCCCTTGTTGAAGCGGAGGTTCTCCAGCAGTGCCACCTCGCCGTCGGCGAGCGCCGCCACCGTCGCCTGGGCGGACTCGCCGACCGTGTCGGTGGCGAAGTGCACCGCCGTGCCGAGCAGCTCACCGAGCCGCCCGGCGACCGGGGCGAGGCTGAACTGCGGATCCGGCGCGCCCTTCGGCCGGCCCAGGTGGGAGCAGACCACGACCTTGGCCCCGGCCTCGGTCAGCGCTCCCAGGGTCGGCAGCACCGCCCGAATGCGACCGTCATCCGTGATGACGCCGGTCTGCTTGTCGAGTGGGACGTTCAGGTCGGCGCGGACCAGCACGCGCCGACCCGAAACCCCCTCGGCGAGCAGGTCGTCGAGGTTACGGATGCTCACAGCGACGAACCAACCAGCTTCACCAGGTCGACCAGGCGGTTGGAGTAGCCCCACTCGTTGTCGTACCAGCCGACGACCTTGACCTGGTTGCCGATGACCTTGGTCAGCGGCGCGTCGAAGATGCACGACGCCGGGTCGGTGACGATGTCGGCGGAGACGATCGGGTCCTCGTTGTAGGTCAGGATTCCCCGCAGCGGGCCCTCGGCGGCGGCCTTCAGCGCGGCGTTGACCTCGTCCACCGTGGTCTCCCGACCGACGGTGACGGTGAGGTCGGTGGCGGAGCCGGTCGGGATCGGCACCCGCAGCGCGTACCCGTCGAGCTTGCCCTTGAGGTCCGGCAGCACCAGGCCGATGGCCTTCGCCGCACCGGTCGAGGTCGGCACGATGTTCAGCGCGGCGGCGCGGGCCCGACGCAGGTCCTTGTGCGGCGCGTCCTGGAGGTTCTGGTCCTGGGTGTACGCGTGGATGGTCGTCATCAGACCCTGCTGGATGCCGAACGTGTCGTGCAGGACCTTCGCCATCGGCGCCAGGCAGTTCGTGGTGCAGGAGGCGTTCGAGATGATGTTGTGGTTGGCCGGGTCGTACTGGCCGTCGTTGACGCCCATCACGACCGTGACGTCCTCGTTCTTCGCCGGAGCGGAGATGATGACCTTCTTGGCGCCGCCGTCGATGTGCGCCTTGGCCTTGGTGGCGTCGGTGAAGAAGCCGGTCGACTCGATGACCACGTCCGCGCCGACGTCACCCCACGGCAGCGCCGCCGGGTCCTTCTCGGCGTACGCCTTGATGGACTTGCCGCCGACGGTGATCTCGTCGGCGGTGGCCTTGACCTCCTGCGGCAGGCGACCCAGGATGCTGTCGTACTTGAGCAGGTGAGCGAGCGTCGCGTTGTCGGTCAGGTCGTTGACGGCCACGACCTCGACGTCAGCGCCGGACGCCAGCACTGCCCGGAAGAAGTTTCGGCCGATCCGGCCGAAGCCGTTGATGCCAACCCGGATGGTCACAGGTCCCATCTCCTCGCGTTCTGGTCCGCCGGCGTGGAGACCTTCGGCCGGCGAAGTGATGTGCGCCGACCGTTAGAGCCGGCCGTTGACGGTTCATCCCGGCCACCCCGCCGCGGTCCGAGGGACCTGACCGCCGTCGAGGCGGTGGGTACGGTTGGGAGTACCGGTGCCGGCCCCCTTGCCGTACGCAGCGACCTTATCCGAGCGCGCCGAGCCACGCTGCGCCGGGTGGTCGCTCCACCGTCTTATCAGACCACGAGCATGTCGGGCGTGACGGCCGCTTCGGTATCCGGGATGCCCAGGTCCCGGGCTCGTTTGTCGGCCAGCGCCAGCAACCGGCGGATCCGGCCGGCGATGGCGTCCTTGGTCAGCGGCGGGTCGGCCAACGCACCCAGCTCCTCCAGGGACGCCTGTCGGTGCTCCAGCCGCAGCCGGCCGGCCGAGGTCAGGTGCTCCGGCGCATCCTCGGCGAGGATCTCCAACGCCCTGGTCACCCGGGCCGCGGCGGCGACTGCCGCCCGGGCCGAACGGCGCAGGTTCGCGTCGTCGAAGTTCGCCAGCCGGTTGGCGGTCGCCCGAACCTCACGCCGGACCCGGCGCTCCTCCCAGGCCAGCACACTGGAGTGAGCGCCGACGCGGGTGAGCAGCGCGGCGATCGCGTCGCCGTCCTTGACCACCACCCGGTCGACGCCGCGTACCTCGCGGTTCTTGGCGGTGATGCCGATCCGCCGGGCCGCGCCGACCAGCGCCAGCGCCGATTCCGGCCCGGGGCAGGTGATCTCCAGGGCGCTGGAGCGACCCGGCTCGGTCAACGAGCCGTGCGCCATGAACGCCCCCCGCCAGGCGGAGACCGCACAGCAGACGCTGGCGGCGACGACGTGCGGCGGCAAACCTCGCACCGGCCGGCCCCGCACGTCGAGCAGCCCGGTCTGGCGGGCCAGGGCCTCGCCGTCCTTGACGACGCGGACGATGAAGTGGCTGCCCTTGCGCAACCCGCCGGAGGCGAGCACGTGGATCTCACTCGGATAGCCGTAGACCTCGGCGATCTCCCGACGCAGCCGCCGGGCCACCGCACCGGTGTCGAGTTCGGCCTCCACCACCACCCGGCCGGAGACGATGTGCAGCCCACCGGCGAACCGCAGCAGCGCCGCCATCTCCGCCCGCCGGCAGCAGGGCTTGGGCACGTCGACCCGACTCAGCTCGTCCTTGACCGCAGCCGTCATCGCCATTGTGCGTCCCCTCACGGACCGGTTCCGGCGTGTCGCCGGAGATTACGTACGTGTCTAACGATCGGCGCCCATTACAGGCACCAGGGCGGCGCCCAGAGCAGCCGGATCATGACGGGGAGTGCCGTCGTCGACCGCGACGGGGGCGAGGACCAGTCGGGCTCCCAGGGATTCTGCCGCACCGTGGACCGGTTCGGGGTCACCGACCGCCTTGGCGTCGGCGAGCACGAAGTCGACCGTCAGCTCCGGCAGGTACCAACGCAGCGCCGCCAGGTGGTCGGCCACGGAGAGCCCGAGGGTCTCCTTTTCGGCGGCGAGGTTGAGGGTGACCAGTCGCCGAGCCGGACTGGCCAGGATCGCCGCGGCCAGTTGCGGCACCAGCAGGTGCGGCAGCACGCTGGTGTACCAACTACCCGGCCCGAAGATCAGCCAGTCGGCGCAGCCGATCGCGGCGACCGCCTCCGCGCACGCCGCCGGTGCCTGCGGGGTGAGCCGCAGCGACTCGACCCGTCCCGTGGTGACAGCGACCTGGTGCTGGCCGCGCACGGTGCACACCTCGTCGGGGCGCCCCGGCTCGGCACCGCGTACCCGGGCCTCGATGTCGACCGGCTGACGGGACATCGGCAACACCCGGCCGACCGCGCCGAGCATCGCCCCGGCGTGCTCCAGCGCCGCCACCGGGTCGCCGAGCAGCTCCATCAACCCGCAGAGCACCAGGTTGCCCACCGCGTGCCCGGCCAACCCGTCACCCCGGCAACCGCCCGCGACCTCGGCGAACCGGTGCTGGAACAGCCCCGCGCTGCGACGGGTGGCGGGATGGTCCCCGGCCAACGCCACCAGTGCCTGCCGCAGGTCACCGGGGGGCAATCCACCCCGCTCGGCGCGCAGCCGGCCACTGGAACCGCCGTCGTCGCCGACGGTCACCACCGCAGTGATGTCGAGATCCAGTTCGGGTGCGCAGCGCCGTAACGCCCGTAACGACGCGGACAGGCCGTGCCCGCCGCCGAAGGCCACCACCCGGATCGTCATTCCCGCCCCAGGTCCCGGTGCTGCGCGTTGGCGGCCAGCCCGGCACGACGCAGCCGGGCCGCCAACTCCTCGGCGATCGCCACGCTGCGGTGCTTGCCGCCGGTGCAGCCCACCGCCACGGTCAGATACCGCTTGCCCTCACGCTCGAAGCCGGCAGTGGTGGCGTTCACCAGGTCCGCGTACGAGTCGACGAAGGCGTCCGCGCCCTCCTGCCCCAACACGTACGCGCTGACCGCCTCCTCGCGCCCGGTGTGCTCACGCAGCTCGGGCACCCAGTACGGGTTGGGCAGGAACCGGGCGTCCATCACGAAATCGGCGTCCGGCGGCAGCCCGTACTTGAAGCCGAAAGAGATCACCGTCAGCCGCAACCGGCGGGCGTCCTCCCCGCCGAACAGCTCCTCGACCCGACGGCGCAACTGGTTCACGTTGAGATGGCTGGTGTCGATGATCACGTCAGCCTGGTCGCGGGCCTCCTCCAGCAGTCCCCGCTCGACGGCGATGCCGTCGACGAGCCGGCCGTCGCCCTGCAGCGGGTGCGAGCGCCGTACGCTCTCGAACCGGCGGATCAGCACCTCGTCGTCGGCGTCGACGAAGACCACCCGGGGGGCGTAGCCACGCTCCTTCAGCTCCCGGATCGCCTCGGCCAGATCCGTGGAGAAGGCCCGGGAGCGCACGTCCAGCACCATCGCGGTACGCCGGGCCGCCCCACCCGCCTTCACCGCCAGCTCGGCCATGTCCAGCAGCAGCGCCTGCGGCAGGTTGTCGACGACGTAGAAGCCCACGTTCTCCAGCGCCCGGGCCACCGTGCTGCGTCCACCACCGGACAGGCCGGTGACCACGACCAGCGTGGTGTCCGTCTCGGGGGTCGGCCCAGTCTGCTCACCGGGTACGCCCGTACGGTGACCGGTCGTGTGCGCCTCGCCCACCCGTACAACCTCCAACCGCGCGGCCCCGCCCGATCCGCCGGGCATGGTCAAGCAGCGACTCTAACGCGCCGGCCGCCGGTACGGCCGGCCGCACCGCCGCACCGGCCTGCCACCGCTGGCCTGCGCAGGCTCGCGGTTAGGAAGGGGCCCCTCCTATGCATGAGGCGTTAACAAGGTGCCCTTCCTTTCGCGCCGGTGTCGGCTGAGTGACGGCGGCCGGCACAGATCGTCGATACCCTGCGGCAATGGGCAGGCACGGGGCGCGACTGCGCTGGGTGGTGGTGCTCGTGTCGGTGACGGTCGCCGTGCTGGCCACGGTGGACATGTTCGTGGAACGCGAACGCGAGTGGGCCCGCGGCGGCGACCAGGTCGCCGTGACCGTCGAGGCCCACCTCCCGGAACCGGAGCAGGTGGCCGGCGTCGCCGCCGCGTTCGGCTGGCCCGACGCGGTGAACGTCATCGGTGAACCGGACCACCAGTCGGTGGTGCTGCACCTGCGCTGGTCCGGACCGCCGCGAGAGGGCCACTACCAGGTGATCCTGCTGGACGGCCGGGTCGTGCCGGCGCGGGTGCTGCCTCCGTACGGAGGTTGGGACGCGGCCGGGGCCACCGGCTTCAACTGGGCCGGGGCGTACGAGGTGCTCGCCGAACGCTACGACTGGCTCGCCGACACCGCCCCCCGCGAGACGCCGGACGGCTCGGTGACCTCCGGCGATCACGGGGCGATCGGCACCCGGGCCCGCGCCGAGGGCAGCCTGGTCGCCGTCTTCCGGTTGGATCCGCACGCCCTGCCGCTGGACGAGACGTCCCACCTCGTGGTGGCGTTCTGCTACGTCGAGCCCGACGGTGAGGTCCGCTGGGCCAAGCGGGTGCCCGTTCCGGCCTCGGCCTGAGCGGACGCACCGGTGCTGGGACGTCCGACCCGGGCGATGCCCGCTCTGGCTCCGGTCAGTAGCGACGCAGCGCCTTGACCCGGTCGCGGCCGAGCACGCCGAGATAGTCCCACGGCTCGTCCAGGCAGGAGTCGACCTCGGCCGCCTCGATGATCTCGGTCAGTCGGGCCGCAAGCTCGTCGGGGTCCGGTTGCAACTGTTCGCAGAGCTGGACGTGCACCGCGCGCACCGCGCCGCCGATCTCGGCCGGTTCATCCTCGTAGACCTCCCAGGCGTCGTTGAGGTAGCCGGCCAGCCCGTCCCACGCGCGGGCCGCCCGCTCGACCACCAGCAGCGCCTCTGGGCTGACCGGACGTTGGGCCAGCACCCGCACCTCCTCCACGATCGCCCGGCCGGCCTGCTCCACGTGGTGCAGGTCCCAGCGGTCACCGGCGGTCGCCTCGTGGGCCAGGTTGTCGATGCGCCGGCGCACCTCCGCCAGCTCGGCGTCGGTGGGTGGCACGAGTCGCCCGGCGTACGCCAGCAGCCGGGACTCCAGCACCCGATCGGTGGCTGCCCACTCGGCGAGCAGCGACGCCAACCGTCGGGCGGGGACGGTACGCGCGAGTTCGGTCAGCTCCGCGACCCTGGGGTCGATCTCCATCGCCGACGGCGGCGTTGCCGACGACGACCAGGCGAATCCGTCCTCCAGAGCGGCGACCGCGAGCGCCACCGCGTGCTCGCACAACTCCTCCGGCGTGGGGCAGTCACACTCGGCCGTGAAGCCGTCCGTCGTGATTCCCACCCAGACGTCGTACGGTGGCTGCCCCGCCGTCCGGATGGTGCAGGATGCTCCCCCACCGGCCGGAATGATCGTCTCCGGTTGCCCGGCTGTCCGAAGCTCGTCGGCTGCGTCGCAGACCACGGACCCGGCCGCGCCCCGCAGGGCGTCAATGTCGATACGTACCGCCACCCGCCCATCTAACCGCGCCCGGCGACCGGGCCGACCTCAGGGCACCCGGGGGGCGCGAAGCATTCGGGACGCTGCGATCTCAGCCGGCCCGACGACCCAAGTCTGCTACTCACGATGAGTAATAGGTTGACGTGGGCAAGCACGCGGATCGCGGCATGAGCGTGCACTCGATCATGCAGTCAACCAGCGTGTCCCAGGTGCCGGCTGGGCTCGGACTATCCGTACTTGACGAGTCCGGCGCGCTGGGCCAGGAAGGCCGCCTCGGTCCGGTTTGTGCAGCCGAAACCGACGCGGCGAGTCGCGGTGAGACGAGTGCCCCCGGCACGGACGTGCCGTGGCTTGGTGGGCGTCGGTTCGTCACGTGGCCGGTGATCGGCCTGACTAGCATTCGCTCGTGGTCGAGGAGTTGATCCAGAAGGCGGCGGTCGAGGACGACAACGCGATCGAGGAACTGTGCCAGATTGCGGATACCGATCCGGGCCGGCTGACACCGCACCTGGGTTCCCTGCTCGATCGGGACGTGTTGTGGCCGGCGAAGCTGTACCGGTCGGCAGATGCCGACGTGGTTCGCCGGGTCATCGAGCGGATTGACGGCGGTCGGACGCCCGAGCGGCTCAACCATCTGCTCGTCATCCTGGCGCACACTGCTCATCCGCTCGCCGAGAGCGCCCTGCGTCGCTGGTCGACGCAGCCGCCAGCGGGCGCGGACGAGCTGCACATCAATGCGTTGAGCTACGCGCGTGAGGGCGGCTGGACGGTTGGACCGGATGGCAGCCGACGGGACCTGTGCGGTAGCACGGCGTACCAGTTGGTCATGCGCAACGCGACGCGACGCGCGGACAGTCCGATCTGTCCGTGGTGCGCGTCGCTGCTGTGGGCTGCCCTGGAAGTCGACACCGCGGAACCTGCCGTCGGTGCTGCTCTGACGCACACCGGCTGGTCCGGCCGGTTGCTGATCGAGACGTGTCACCTCTGTGCCTGCTACACAACGCTGTACAGCCAGGTCACACCGGCCGGCGCCGCCACCTGGTGGACCGGCAATACCCGCCCGAGCTATCTCGGCTCCACTACACCAGAGGACCCGCCAGCAGTGGCACCGGCCCTGGGTCCGGCTCGGCCGAGCCCTTACCGGGCCAGCGCTTGGGATCGCGGCGGCTCAACGCTGGGCGGCTGGCCCGACTGGATCCAGGACGCCGAGCACGCCGACTGCCCCGGCTGCGGCCAACTCATGGACTACGTGGGCCTGATTGGCGGCGCGGACTTCGACGACTACGGCGAGGGTGCCTACTACCTGCACCTGCGCCAGCCATGCGGATTCGCGGCAGTGAACTACCAGCAGAGCTGACCGCCGTACGTGCTCAGTCCGTTGGCCGTTGTGTACCACCCCCGCGCACATCACGGCACTGCTGCCATCGAGTCAGAACCACATCCATGGACGGATCACGATCCACACCCGCTGACGCCACCGTGTGCGTCGTGGGTGGAGGAAGATTCGGAAGTCATCGAGCGCATTGCCTGCGGTGCCGTGGATGTGGGGCACCGCCTGGGCTCGGCGTAGTGCGGCAACAACCCGGCGTTCGTCCAGTTGACCGTAGACCCTCGCAAGGTGCCCTAGACACGTTGCGGCGAGGGCGCTGACCTGGTGATCCTCGTGATCGAGCAAGCGAAGATGCAGCTCCTGTAGTTCTTTCCGGTCTCCGTCTCCGTACAAGACCGTGCCGACCATGGCGTTCAGCGCGGCGGACATGTCACCCCGGTCGAGCGCGGCGTGCACCGCAGCCGGCGTGGACGGCGGCGGGTTGTAAAAGACGTGGTGCTCATGGCGCACCGTTACATCCTCCTATGTCCGCACGAGGCAAGTCGCCGCGTCATCAGCGGGGGTGTTAGGGCATCTCAGGTTGTGGATTCTTCCCGCAGATGATCGAAGAATTTGCCCTACCCTCGGCCAGTGGCCAACTCAGAGGACCTCGTCCAGGATCTTGACGGGTCTGCTGTCGATCTGAGGATCGGCACGCCGGAGCGTGAGGCCGCGCGCGAGGCTCTCGACGAGCATCTCGCCGCCGAGCGGCTGGACCATGCCGAGTATGAGCAGCGGTGGGCAGCGTGCCAGACGGCGCGTACCCAGGCTGAGCTGCTGCAGGTTTTCGTTGACCTCCCCGCTCCCCATCCCGACCTTCCCAGGTCGCCAGGCCCGTCGGCAGACGCCGACGAGGACATGCCGCCCCTCGCTGTGGCGGTCTGCCTCGCGCTGCTGCTGGGGCTGCCGGTGACGGTCGTCCTCGGCTTCGTATACGGCGCTTGGTGGAGCCTTGCTGTGCCGGTGGCCCTGAGCGTGGCGCTGGTCTACACCGAGCACCTGCTGAGGCGCGTACGCAGCCAACAACCGCAGTAGACGGTCGGGGCACGACTTGCGGCATGTGCGCGCATCTCTACGGTGCCTGCTCCACAAACGTGTCGTCGAACGGCCAGTGATCAGCGCCAAGATCGGTTCGGATGCTGCACCGGTACCTGAGTAGGTCGATCCGGTCCGCGTCGTCCAGGTCCCGGTCCGGCTGTCTCGACGGATCGGCGTCGACGTTGTAGTAAAGGTGGCCCTCGGTGATGTAGTCGCGACGAAAATCCGTACTCCACTGGGAGTTGTGACCCCATCCGTGGGATAGATCCACCACTCTGCGGTTGCACCGCCACCAGGCCCAGTACAGCGCCGAGCGTGCCGCCACGTCGGCGTCGAGGTGGTGAGCGCCGGCCCGGACCGCCACGCCTGCTCGGGCCACCAGCAGGCTGCCGACGATCGCGCCCGGCCAGAACTCGCCGACGACGCTCGGCGGCTCGTCAGCGTCGTCGCTGACCTGCACCGAGACGATCTCATGGAAGAACGGGTGGAATGACGACTCAGCCAGCGGTGCCGCCCCGATCGCCGCGCGGAACGCCAGCCATGCCGACGTGCCCGGGATGGTGCCCCGCCACCACGGCATGCCGCTGGTCCAGTCCAGCAACTGCGGATCGGAGTTGTCCTGTTGAAAGGCCGACAGCAGCACGTCGACGATGCGACTGAACGCGTACAACCCTTCCAGGGCCGTGTAGTGGTTGCCCTCGCGCGGAACACGCACCCGGCGGCTGTCCGGACGGCCCAACTCATGCAACTCGGCTACGAGGTGAGGACGCCTGTCTAGCCAAGGCTGTAACACCTCGCCACCCCAACCCGCAGCCGGACCATCCCGCAGCTCGACGAACAAGTCTTGGAACTCCCACAGCGTCGACGGCACGCCGCGCACGGTAAGCCACCCGCACCGCGGCGACAACCGGCTTCTGACAGGACGTGGCCGCCATGGCAGGGCCGGTGCGCGCACGACTACGACGGCGCAGCCCTTGATCACATGCGCTGTCATCGGCAGATCCGGACACCGCAGGGGCTCGGCGAACATCACCGTATGTAGTCGACGATTTCGTACGGACGGCGACTCAACCATCAACTGGTCACTGAACCTGTGGATGTCGATGGCCGCCTGCGGTCCGGCACGGCGACTCGTACGCCGACAGCGGGCAGGATCAGTGACGCAGTTCGGTGACGAACGCCGACCAGGCACCCCGATCGAAGCGCAACATGGGCCCTGCCGGGTCCTTGGAGTCCCGCACCGCCAACCCCAACTCGGCTACCAGTTCCGCCACCTCTACGCAGTTGGAGCCACTCGCGCTACTTCGGCTGCTCCTGCGCCACTTCAGATCGTGAGCGGTCATCAGTCGACCCCTTGTGAATGCAAATCACCCCGGATAGTCGTCAGCAACCCTGCTCAGGAAGGCGGCCGACTCGTCGGGGTCGAGCGCCTTGGCCCTGAGATGGTCAAACATGAGTCTATATCGCGCCACGTGCCTCTCCTCCTCAAGCAGGAGAGTGCTGCAGTCGTTGTCGATGTAGGCGACCGTCGGGTCCAACGCCGGATCGACGTAGTCAAGCAGGGCAAACGGGCCACCCATCGCCGCATGTGCACCAGCTGAGAAGGGCAGGATCTGCACCTCGACCGTCGGTAGTTCATTCGCCTCGATCAGCCGCGCCGCCTGGGCGCGCATGACCTCCGGTCCACCGACGACCCGGCGGATGGCTGCCTCGTCGATGACGATCCACAACCTCGGCGGCTCGTCCTTGGAGAGCAACACTTTACGAGCAAGGCGAGCTGCCACGCGCCGATCGATTTCGTCCTGGTCGGCGGTGCTGCGGCCAGCCCGGACGATGGCACGGACGTACTCCTCGGTCTGCAACAGGCCCGGTACGTAAAGGCTCTCGAATGTACTGATCGAGGTCGCCTCGGCCTCGAAGCCGACGTAGTCGTCCGGCAGCACGTCACCGTACGCGCTCCACCATCCTTTCTGGCGGGCCTGCCGGTGTAGCGCCGTCAGCGACTCCCGCTCCTCTGCGGTGGCACCGTAAAGGTCGAGCAACACTTGCAGGTCCTTAGCCATCACCCGCGAGTGCCCGAGTTCGAATCGGATGACCTTGGTCCGGTGCCAGCCAAGCTGATTGGCCACCTCTTCAGCGGTGAGACCCGTGCGATCACGTAGCCGGCGCAGCTCCCGTCGCAAACGGCGGGCTCTGATCGTCGGGCTCGGCACTTGCGCCATCCTCAGCACCTCCACGCGGAGTCACCGATTCTTTCCAGAGGGCAAGCGAGGAGTCAAGTCGTTGCCTTTGAAGTTAGGACGTTGCATTTTGTCGCGGCGTGGTCCAGGCTCTTGGTAATCGATCGATCACAGAGTGAGAGGGAGGCGGCATGACGGACAATCGGTCGTCGCGATGGGGACGGCGGGCCGAGCGAGCCGCCGGGTTCCAGGAGGAGTTGGCCGCCGTACTGGATGGGGCTGACGTGTCCGAACGCCAGCGGGCCGCCATCGCCCACGCGCTGACCAGGCAGTCCGCCCTCACGTCGTACGTCGAGGCGCTGGTCGACCGGTACACGTCGGAGCGTGAGCGGCGGTCGGGTGCCCTACCACTCGCCACTGCGGACCGGCTTCCTCGCCGCTGGACGTTGCACCTGACCTACCTGGCCGTCGACCCGCAGGAGGCCCGGGAGCAGGCGGTCGTCTACACGGAGGGCCTGACGATTCTCCGCCCCGAGTTGCCCGGGGGCGCCGCGCTGCTGTCCCGCGCGGATGCCTGGAACCACGTCGAGCCGGTGTTCTGCGGCCGGATCGGCCCCGACAACGAGATCTGCATGGACGTCACCGGGCATCCCGGCTTCCACCGCGCGGCCGGCCTCGGCGGGCTCTGCTGGGGCGACGGCGACCGGTGAACGCCCCCCGGCGTGATTGCTCCTACGGCATGGCGCTGGTGAATCCAGCGCCGCAGAAGGGATGTTGACGAGATGCCGAACCGGGTCTCCATCGATCATCGGGTGATGGGCGGGGTTCCATGCATCAAGGGAACTCGGATCCCTGTTGCCACCATCGTGGGCTTGCTGGGGCAGGGCTACAGCGTTGACGAAGTTCTGTCTGAATATCCGACGTTGAGTCGCGATGACATCCTCGCCGCGCTGCGGTTCGCCGCGGCAGCCGTGGACGAGCGGGAGTTGCCGTTGCGGATGACCGCGTGAGATTTCTCGTCGACGAATGCCTGTCGATTCGTGTTTCTTCGCTGCTTGCGGCGGAGGGGCACGACGCCGTGTATGTCGTGGAACGGGGACTGGCTGGTACACCAATGATGAGGTACTGCGGCTGGCCGTGACTGAGAACCGGGTCCTCCTCTCGGCGGACACGGACTTCGGCGAGATCTTGGCACGAACTCGCCAAGAGACTCCCAGCGATCGCTGTCTCCTCGGGTCCGTAGAATCCCGGGATGTCCTCCCCCACCGCACCGACCACCGAGGCCGCGCTTGAGACGCTGCGGCGGGTCTTCGGGTACGACTCGTTCCGGGGTTTCCAGCGCGAGGTCATCGACCACGTGGTGGCCGGCGGTGACGCGCTGGTGCTGATGCCGACCGGCGGCGGCAAGTCGCTGTGCTACCAGATCCCGGCACTGGTACGCGACGGCGTCGCGGTGGTCATCTCGCCGTTGATCGCGCTGATGCAGGACCAGGTCGACGCGTTGACCGCAGTCGGTGTCCGGGCCGGTTTCCTCAACTCCACGCTGGATCTGGAGACCCGCCGCCTGGTCGAGGCGGAGTTCGTAGCCGGGGAGATCGACCTGCTCTACCTCGCACCGGAGGCGCTGGCCAGCCGGGCCACGCTGAGCCTGCTGGAGCGGGGCCGGATCGGCCTGTTCGCCATCGACGAGGCGCACTGCGTGTCGCAGTGGGGCCACGATTTCCGGCCGGACTACCTGAACCTGTCGATGCTGCACGAGCGCTGGCCGGGGGTGCCCCGCATCGCGCTGACCGCCACCGCGACCAGCGCCACCCGGGCCGAGATCGCCACCCGCCTCAAGCTCACCGAGGCGCGGCACTTCGTGGCCAGCTTCGACCGGCCCAACATCCAGTACCGGATCGTGCCGAAGCGGGAACCGCGCAAGCAACTGCTCGCCCTGCTGCGCGACGAGCATCCGGGCGAGGCGGGCATCGTCTACTGCCTGTCCCGCGCATCGGTGGAGAAGATCGCCGACTTTCTGGTCGCCAACGGCATCGACGCGCTGCCGTACCACGCCGGGCTGGACGCGGGCACCCGCGCCGCCAACCAGCAGCGCTTCCTGCGCGCCGACGGCGTGGTGATGGTGGCGACGATCGCCTTCGGGATGGGCATCGACAAGCCGGACGTACGCTTCGTCGCCCACCTGGACCTGCCCAAGTCGGTCGAGGGGTACTACCAGGAGACCGGCCGCGCCGGCCGCGACGGACTGCCGTCGACCGCCTGGCTGGCGTACGGGCTCCAGGATGTGGTCCAGCAGCGGAAAATGATCGACACCTCCGAGGGCGACCTGGCTCACCGGCGTAACCTCGCCGCCCACCTCGACGCGATGCTGGCGCTCTGCGAGACGGTGCGCTGCCGCCGGGTGCAACTGCTCGACTACTTCGGTCAGACGCTGGACGGCACCTGCGGCAACTGCGACACCTGCCTGGAGCCGCCGGAGTCCTGGGACGGCACGGTGGCCGCGCAGAAGCTGCTCTCCACGGTCTTCCGGCTGGACCGTGAGCGCAACCAACGATTCGGCGCCGGGCACTGCATCGACATCCTGCTGGGTCGCACCACCGACAAGATCACTCAACATCGACACGACTCGCTGACCGTGTTCGGCATCGGTGGTGAGCTGAGCGAGGCGGAGTGGCGTGGCGTGGTCCGGCAGCTGCTCGCCGAGGGACTGCTGGCCGTGGAGGGCGACTACGGCACGCTGGCCCTCACCGACGCCAGCGCCGAGGTGCTCGGTCGGCGGCGTACCGTCATGCTGCGCCGCGAGGTGACGCGGCCGGCACGGGTGGCCAAGCCCCGTGGCGCGGCCACCGTGGTCGCCGAGCTGCCGGCGGAGGCGGCCGGCACGTTCGAGCGGCTGCGGGCCTGGCGGGCGGCCACCGCGAAGGAGCAGGGCGTACCCGCGTACGTCATCTTCCACGACGCGACGTTGCGGCAGATCGCGGCCGATGCGCCGTCGTCGCTGGCCGAGTTGTCCCGGATCAGCGGGGTGGGCGAGAACAAGCTGGCCAAGTACGGCGAGCAGCTCCTCGGGGTGCTCGCCGGCTCCGCCTGAGTTCCGCTGGATTCGCTATCGCCGCCGACGATCCGTTCGTGCCATCAGCTCGACAGGAGCGACACCCCGGACCAGCCGGCGGCGGCCAGGCCGAACTGACGGCTACTGCTCGCCGCCGGCACCGAGCGCGGTGAGGATCGCCTCGGCGGTACGCCGGCCTACGCCGGGGACCTCGGTGATCTCCTCGACGGTGGCCGCCGACAGGCGCTTGAGCGAGCCGAAGTGGCGCAGCAGCGCCTTACGGCGCACCTCGCCCAGGCCGGGGACGCTGTCCAACGCCGAGGTGGTCATCCGCTTGGAGCGGCGCTGCCGGTGGAAGGTGATGGCGAAGCGGTGCGCCTCGTCGCGGACCCGTTGCAGCAGGTAGAGCCCCTCCGAGGCGCGCGGCAGGATGACCGGGAAGTCGTCGTCGGGCAGCCAGACCTCCTCCAGTCGCTTGGCCAGCCCGCACAGCGCCACGTCGTCGATGCCGAGCTCGGCGAGGGCCTGCGCGGCGGCGGCGACCTGCGGCGCTCCGCCGTCGACCACGACGAGCTGCGGTGGGTACGCGAACCGGCGCGGCCGGCCGGTGGTCGGGTCGACCAGGGCACCGATGCGCGGCTCGTCGCCGCCGTCGACGGCGACCTGCACGGCACCGAGCACGTCGGGCGCCTGCTCATGGCCGGAGTCGGGCGCCTGCTCATGGCCGACGTCGGGCGCCTGCTCACCACCGACGGCGAGGTCGGCAGCGGAGACGGCGAGGTCGGCGGCCGATTCGACGCCCGCCTCACCTGTCTCGGCGCGAGCGTCGAGGTATCGGGCGAAGCGGCGACGCAGCACCTCGGACATCGCCGACAGGTCGTCAGTGGCGCCCCGGATGATGAACCGGCGGTACTCGCTCTTGCGGGGCAGTCCGTCCTCGAAGACGACCATGCTCGCCACCACGTCGGTGCCCTGGATCTGCGAGATGTCGAAACACTCGATCCGCAACGGCGCCGTGCGGAGACCGAGCGCCTCGGTGATCTCGTCGAGCGCCTTGCTGCGGGTGGTGAGGTCACCGGCCCGCTTGAGCTTGTGCCGCGCCAGGGCGTCCTTCGCGTTGCGTTCGACCGTCTCCAACAGGGCCCGCTTGTCGCCACGCTGCGGCACCCGCAGCGTCACCCGGCCGCCCCGGTGGCCGGAGAGCCAGTCGGCCAGCGCGTCGGCGTCGGCGGGCAGCTCGGGCACCAGCAGCTCGCGCGGCACGTCTGACTCGCCGTGCTCGCCGCCGTAGACCTGGGTGCAGAAGTGGTGCACCAGGTCGCCGGTGGTCAGCTCCTCGGTCTTCTCCACCACCCAGCCGCGCTGGCCGCGTACCCGGCCGTCGCGGATGCGGAAGACCTGCACGGCGGCTTCGAGCGGATCGTCGGCGAAGGCCACCACGTCGGCGTCGGTGCCGTCACCGAGCACCACAGTCTGCTTCTCCATCGCCCGGCGCAGCGCGGCGACGTCGTCGCGTAGCCGGGCCGCTCGTTCGAACTCCAACTCGGCGCTGGCCTCGGCCATCTCGCGTTCCAGCTTGCGGACCATGGTGTCGGTACGCCCGGCCATGAAGTCGCAGAAGTCGTTGACGATCTCGCGATGCCGCTCGGCGGAGACACTGCCGACGCACGGAGCCGAACACTTGCCGATGTATCCCAGCAGGCAGGGACGGCCGACCTGGCCGGCCCGCTTGAACACCCCGGCGGAGCAGGTGCGGGCCGGAAAGACGCGCAGCAGCAGATCGAGCGTCTCGCGGATCGCCCAGGCGTGTGAGTAGGGCCCGAAGTAGCGCACCCCCTTGCGCTTGGCCCCGCGCATCACCTGCAGCCGGGGGTACTCCTCGTCGAGGGTCACCGCCAGGTAGGGGTAGGACTTGTCGTCGCGGTACCGGACGTTGAACCTCGGGTCGTACTGCTTGATCCAGAGGTATTCGAGCTGGAGCGCCTCGACCTCGGTGCCCACGGTGACCCAGTCGACCGACTCGGCGGTGGTGACCATCTGCTGGGTGCGCTGGTGCAGCCCCCACAGGTCGGCGAAGTAGGAGTTGAGCCGGCTACGCAGGTTCTTCGCCTTGCCGACGTAGATCACTCGACCGGTGCCGTCGTAGAAGCGATAGACCCCCGGTGCCTCGGGGATTGTGCCCGGCGCGGGCCGGTAGGTCGACGGATCAGCCACACTCCGAGATTAGTCGCCACCTCCGACAGCCCAAATCATCCCCAGAACGCCCCATCACCACGACCGCCAGCACGGCGAGCGCCCTCGCGGCTGACGTCGCCAGCGCCTCCACTGCCGACGACGACTGCCTCGGGACCGCCCGCCGATCGACTCAGGCCAGCGCGATCTGGTCGCCGTCGACCTTGATGTTCCTGGCTGGCAGCGGCGTGGTGGCGGGGCCGGCCTTGACCGAGCCGTCCTCGATGGAGAACTTGCTGCCATGGCAGGTGCAGTTGATGGTGCCGCCGTCGACGTTCGACACCGGGCAGCCCTGATGGGTACAGACCGGGTCGAAGCCCTTGAAGTCACCCGCTGTCGGCTGAGTGATCACCACCCCCTGGGCGGCGAACACCGCGCCACCGCCGACCGGAATGTCGGTCGTCCGGGCCAGGGACTGGGCACCCTCGCGGTCCCCGCCGCCAGCGTCACCGGTGTTGGTGATCTGTGGCCCGGGGCTCGGTGCCGCGCCGTCGTCGCCCTCACCGCCGCAGGCGGCCAACACCATCGCCGCGCCGACCGCCCCCGCGCCGGTGAGCATCGCTCGGCGGGTACGCACTTCAGGCCCGGCCGGCACCGACTCCTCACTCATGCCAGCCCTCCGTCGCGCTCACTCATGCCTCGCCCCTCCGTCGGTCATCCCGATGTGCATGATCTGTGGCCACTCTCCCCTACACGCACCACTCTGCCCGGCGGTTCATCCGATCAGCCACCCGGGCGCGCCCGCCCGCCGGCCGATGGACGCACGCCGTGGCGCCCGGCCGTCGACCACGCCCGCCGATCGGGCCGTCAACGCGCGGCGGCGGTCTTCCGGCCACCCCGGGCCCGGCTGCCGTTGGCCTTCGCCGCCCGGGCGGTGGCCGCCACGGCACCCTTCGCCGCGCCGTCGAGCTTGAGGATGGTACGCAGGAACTGCCCGGTGTGACTCTCGACGACCTCGGCGACCTCCTCCGGGCTGCCGGTGGCGAGCACGGTGCCACCCCGGTGACCGCCCTCGGGACCCATGTCGATCAGCCAGTCGGCGCTCTTGATCACGTCGAGGTTGTGCTCGATCGTGATCACCGTGTTGCCCTTGTCGACGAGGCCCTCCAACACCAGCAGCAGCTTGCGGATGTCCTCGAAGTGCAGGCCGGTGGTCGGCTCGTCGAGCACGTAGACCGTCCGCCCGGTGGAGCGCTTCTGCAGCTCCGAGGCGAGCTTGACCCGCTGTGCCTCACCGCCGGAGAGCGTCGGCGCCGGCTGGCCCAGCCGCACGTAGCCCAGACCCACGTCGACCAGGGTCTTGAGGTGCCGGTGGATGGCCGGGATGGCGGAGAAGAACTCGGCCGCCTCCTCGATCGGCATCTCCAGCACGTCGGAGACGGTCTTGCCCTTGTAGTGCACCTCCAGGGTCTCCCGGTTGTACCGGGCGCCCTTGCAGACCTCGCAGGGGACGTACACGTCGGGCAGGAAGTTCATCTCGATCTTGATCGTGCCGTCGCCGGAGCACGCTTCGCAGCGGCCACCCTTGACGTTGAACGAGAATCGGCCGGGGCCGTACCCCCGCACCTTGGCCTCGGTGGTCTCGGCGAACAGCTTGCGCACGTGGTCCCAGACGCCGGTGTAGGTGGCCGGGTTGGAGCGGGGAGTGCGACCGATCGGCGACTGGTCCACGCCGACGACCTTGTCCACGTGCTCCAGGCCGGAAACCCGGGTGTGCCGGCCCGGCACCAGCCGGGCACCGTTGATCTGGTTGGCCAGCACCGCGTAGAGAATGTCGTTGACCAGGGTCGACTTGCCCGACCCGCTGACCCCGGTGACGGCGATCAACTGTCCCAGCGGGAAGCTCACGGTCAGGTTGCGCAGGTTGTGCTCGCGGGCCCCGTGCACCACCAGTTCCCGCCCCGGCGTCTGCGGCCGGCGTGCCGCGGGCGTCGGGATCTCCCGACGACCGGCCAGGTACGCCCCGGTCAGTGACTCCGGATTGTCCAGCAGCGCCGGCACCGAGCCGCTGTGCACGATCCGCCCGCCGTGCTCACCCGCGCCGGGACCGATGTCGACGATCCAGTCGGCGGTGCGGATGGTGTCCTCGTCGTGCTCCACCACGATCAACGTGTTGCCCAGGCCACGCAGCCGCACCAGGGTCTCGATCAACCGGTGGTTGTCCCGCTGGTGCAGGCCGATCGAGGGCTCGTCCAGCACGTAGAGCACCCCGACCAGCCCGGAGCCGATCTGGGTCGCCAGCCGGATCCGCTGCGCCTCACCGCCGGAGAGCGTGCCGGCGGGCCGGTCCAGGGAAAGGTAGTCCAGCCCGACGTCGAGCAGGAACCGCAACCGGGCGTTGATCTCCTTGAGCACCCGCTCGGCGATCAGCTTCTGCCGGTCGGTCAACTCGATGCCGGCCAGCAGGTCGGCGCACTCGCCGACCGACAGGTTGCACACCTCGGCGATGCTGCGCCCGGCCAGGGTGACCGCGAGCACCTCGGGCTTGAGCCGGGCACCGCCGCAGGCGGCACAGGGCACGTCGCGCATGTAGCCCTCGTACTTGTCCCGGGACCACTCGCTCTCGGTGTCGGAGTGCCGGCGCTCGATCCACTGCACCACGCCCTCGAAGCCGGTGTAGTACGAGCGCTCCCGGCCGTACTTGTTGCGGTAACGCACGTGCACCTGGTCGTCGGAGCCGTGCAGGATCGTCTTCTGCGCCCGCGACGGCAACGCCCGCCAGGGCGTGTCGACGTCGAAGTGCTCAGCCTCGCCGAGCGCCTCCAGCAGGCGGAGGAAGTATTCCAGGTTGTGCCCGGTCGCCCAGGGCTGGATCGCTCCCTCCCGCAGCGAACGCTCCGGATCCGGGACGACCAGCTCGGGGTCGACCTCCTTCTTGGTGCCGAGGCCGGTGCACTCCGGGCAGGCGCCGTAGGGCGCGTTGAAGGAGAAGACCCGCGGTTCCAGGTCCTCGATCGCGAGAGGGTGGTCGTTGGGGCAAGCCAGGTGCTCGGAGTAGCGCCGCTCCCGGTCGGGGTCGTCCTCGGCCAGGTCGACGAAGTCGAGCAGGACCAGGCCACCGGAGAGGCCCAGGGCGGCCTCCACCGAGTCGGTCAGCCGCTGCTTGGCGCTGGGCTTGACACTGAGCCGGTCGATCACCACCTCGATGGTGTGCTTCTCCTGCTTCTTCAGCTTCGGCGGTTCGGTGAGCTGGTGAACCACGCCGTCGACCCGAGCCCGGGCGTACCCCTTGGACTGGAGTTCGGCGAAGAGGTCGACGTACTCGCCCTTGCGACCCCGCACGACCGGAGCGAGCACCATGAAGCGCGTCCCCTCCGCCATGGCCAGCACCCGGTCGACGATCTGCTGCGGGCTCTGCCGGGATATCCGCGCACCGCAGACCGGGCAGTGCGGCTCGCCGACACGGGCGAAGAGCAGCCGCAGGTAGTCGTAGACCTCGGTGATCGTGCCGACCGTGGAGCGCGGGTTACGCGACGTCGACTTCTGGTCGATGGACACCGCCGGGCTCAGGCCCTCGATGAAGTCGACGTCCGGCTTGTCCATCTGGCCGAGGAACTGCCGGGCGTACGACGACAGCGACTCGACGTAGCGGCGCTGCCCCTCGGCGAAGATCGTGTCGAAGGCCAGGCTCGACTTGCCCGACCCGGACAGCCCGGTGAACACGATCAGTGCGTCCCGGGGCAGGTCGAGGCTGACGTCACGCAGGTTGTGCTCGCGTGCGCCACGGATGATCAGACGGTCGGCCACGGTCCGTGTACTCCCGGGTGAGACGAAGAGGAAGATCTGTCCGCTTGTGCGGTGAATCCAGCGGTTGTGTCAGCGCGGAGAGTGCGCCCCGGCAACTGTAAACCCGCCCCCCGACAACTTCCCCCACCCCACATCCCACCCCCACCCACCCCACCCACCCCCCAACCCCAGCCCCAGCCCCAGCCCCAGCCCCAGCCCCAGCCCCAGCGATCATGCAGTTGTGGAACGTGACAAAGGCGACAAAATACCACGTATCAACAACCACAACTGCATGATCGACGGGGTGGGGTGGGTCAGTGGGTGCGGGTGGGGCGGGTGGAGCGGCGGCGGGTTTCGTGGGCGATCTCCCGTTGCAGCCGGCGCCAGCTCTCCCACCGGCGGGTGGTCAGCACACCGGAATCCAGCGCCGACCGCACCGCGCAACCCGGTTCGGCCTCGTGTCCGCAGTCGCCGTACCGGCAGTCGGCGGCCAGTTCGGCGATGTCGGCGAAGGCGCGGTCGAGCCCGGTCGCGCCGTCGAGCAGGCCGACCGCCCGGACCCCGGGGGTGTCCACCACGGCACCCCCACCGGGCAGCAGCACCAGCGCTCGCCAGGTGGTGGTGTGCCGGCCCTTGCCGTCGACCCGACGGATCGCCTGGGTGGGCATCACCACCGTCGAGGCGAGTGCGTTGACCAGGCTCGACTTGCCTGCGCCGGAGGGACCGAGCAGCCCGAGGGTGCGGCCGGGGCCGATCTCGGCGCGCAGCGGTTCCAGGCCGGTACCGCGTTCGGCGCTGACCGGCAGCACCGGCACGCCGGGCGCGAGCGCCGCCAGTTGACGCGCCACCGCAGCCGGATCGGCCGCCAGATCGGTCTTGGTCAGCACCACCAGCGGCCGGGCACCCGACTCATGGACCAGGGAGAGCAACCGCTCGATACGGGCGGCGTCCGGTGCCGGGTGCACCGGTTCCACCACGGCGGCCACGTCCAGGTTGGTGGCCAACAGTTGGCCGGTGGCGTCCTTGCCGGCGGTACGCCGGATCAACGCGGTACGCCGGGGCAGCACCGCCTGCACCGTCACCCGTCCGTCGGGCCAGGCGCACAACAGCACCCAGTCGCCGACGCAGGGCAGCCGGGTGGCATCGCCGACGGCGGCGGCCAACACGGCTCCGCCGGTCGAGGCGCGCACCGGCCCGTTCTCGGTGAACACGGTGCAGACGCCGCGGTCGACGCGGGCCACCCGACCAGGACGCTGGTCGGTACGGATACGTTCCAGATGGGCCGCCCGGTCGGTGTCCCAACCCAGGGCGGTCAACGTGATGGTCATGTCTCCTCGTTCAGTGTCGGTGCGGATGATGCACGGGTGCGGTGACCGGCATGACGACCACCACCTCCTCTGCTCCGGCGCCGCGCACGAACCTGGTCGATCTCCCCGATGATCACCGGGCGCACGCGGCGGAACAGGTGAGGCGTCCGCGGCGCGCGATCCGAGCTGAGGGAGTCGCTGACAAAGACGGTAGGTCGGACCACGCCACGCCGGAAGTGAATTCCCCGGCGACGCGGTGGGCGCGGGACGGCTAGGGTCAGCAACGTGACCATGGATCCGCTTCTGCTGACCGGCGACGTGGGCGATGCCACGGCTCGTCTGCTGCGGACGGCGGCCACCTTCGACGCCGCCGATCTCGCGACGCCGTCCCTGCTGCCGGGCTGGACCCGCGGACACGTGCTCGCCCACGTGTGCCGCAACGCCGACGCCTTCGTCAACCTGCTCACCTCCGCGCGCACCGGCGAGCGGATCCCGATGTACGCCAGCGCCACGGCCCGGACCGCCGACATCGAGGCAGGCGCCTCGCGTACCCCCGAGGAGCAGTTGGACGACCTGCGGCGCAGCGCGGACCGGTTCGCCGAGGCCGTCGCCGCCATGCCCGTGCCGGCGTGGGGTGCCACCGTGCAGACCCGAAACGGCTCGTGGCCGGCGGCCATGCTCGTCTGGGGTCGGCTGCGGGAACTGGAGGTCCACCACGTCGACCTGGCGGCCGGATACCGGCCGACGGACTGGTCACCGGACTTTGGTCACCGCCTGCTGCACGAGGTGACCAGCGGCTTCGCCGACCGGGGCGACGCACCGGCCATGGTGCTGCACTTCGACGGCAGCAACCACGAACTGGTGCTCGGCGACCGGGCCCAGGCACCGGTCATCGCCGGTCCCGCGGTCGAACTGGCCGCGTGGCTGACCGGCCGCGACCCCGGCACCACTCTGACCGTCACCCCCGACGGACAGCTACCCCGCCCGCCCGAATGGATCTAGGAGCCATGGCCTACAGCGGAGAAGTCACCCCCGGCGGCCCGCCGGCGGTACGCGAACTCGATCGACTGACCATCACCAAGGTGTCGGTCGGTCCGATGGACAACAACGCGTACCTGCTGCGGTGCGCCAACACCGGTGAGCAGGTGCTGATCGACGCCGCGAACGAGGCTCCCCGCCTACTGGAGCTGATCGGCGACGCGGGGCTCGCCGCGGTGGTGACCACCCATCAGCACATGGACCACTGGGTGGGCCTGGAAGAGGTGGTGGCCAAGACCGGTGCCCGTGCGCTGGTGCACGCCGACGACGCGGACGGGCTGCCGATCGAGGCCCAGACCCTCACCGACGGCGACGTCGTGCCGGTGGGTGACTGTGCCCTGGAGGTCATCCACCTGCGGGGCCATACCCCGGGCTCGGTGGCGCTGCTCTACCGCGACCCCGGTGGCGTGCCGCACCTTTTCACTGGCGACAGCCTTTTCCCCGGTGGGGTCGGCAACACCGACCGGGATCCGCAGCGGTTCGCCGCGCTCATCGACGACGTCGAGCACAAGCTGTTCGGCAGGCTGCCCGACGAGACCTGGTTCTACCCGGGGCACGGCCGGGACTCGACGCTCGGCGCGGAGCGTCCGCACCTGGCCGAGTGGCGCGCCCGCGGCTGGTGACCACCGCGCCGGTCAGGGAGCGATACGCAGCCGTCGGATCTGGTTGTCGTCGTAGTCCTCGAAGCGGTGCCGCAGGCCGGCGAAGGGGCTGCCGGGAAAATCGCCGGTGATGGTGACGGTGACCACGGTCCCTTCCGGCGTCTGCGTCACGTCGGTGATCTCGTACGACACCAGCGGCACCTCCTGCCGCCAGGCCCGGATCGCGGCGATGCCCTCGTGGGTCCTTCCTTCGTCCTCGACGACGGCGTCAGGGGCGAACAGCGCGAGGTAGGCATCGCTGTCGGGTTCACCGGCGAGCGCGAAGTAACGACGAATGAGCTGGGGCACGGTGCTCACGACAGGGTTCCTCTCCGGGCGGTGCGGGCACTCCTGATCCTGCCCGACCGGTCCGACAGCCACCCGGGGTTCAGCGGGAGACCGCGCGCAGCCGCCGCCGGGTGCCGAGCAGCACCAGTGCCGCCAGCAACAGTCCGCCGATCATGGTCACCAGCAGCGGACTCGTTCCGGCGGGAAAGAGCCCGGTCAGCGTCCGCGACGCGGTACCCACCGCCAGGTAGAGGCCGGTCCACCCGGCCGCGCCGAGCGCTGCGAACCCGAGAAACCGTCGGTACGGCATGTGCAGCCCGCCCGCGGCCAGCGGCAGTAGCGCGTTGAACACCGGCAGGAAAGGCGCGATCAGGACCAGCCTCCCGCCGTCGCGGCGCAGGATGGCCTCTGCCGCTGTCCACCGGGCTTCGCCGATCCAGCCGCCGAATCGGCTGTGCCGCAGCCGGTCGCCCCATCGCCGGCCGACCAGGAAGCTCAGCGACCAACCGGTGAGACACCCGGTGACCACGGCGACGAAGGTCGCCAACCCGGTGGAGGGGCTGCCGACCGCCACGGCGGCGAGCACCGCCACGTCGCCGGGCACGAGTACCCCGAACAGCGGCACCGCGTCGAAGAGCATGACCAGCCCGAGCACCGCCATCAGCACCACCACGGGAAGCTCTCCGACCTGCGCCAACTGGTCCGCCATGCCTCGTACGCTATGGCCTGCCCGCCACCGTGGGCACCGGGTTTCTTCCCCATTCTCCCGGCTGGTCCCTGAGGGTGATCCCTGACTTCTCGTCGCGACGAGGACCCATCCGCCGCACCGCCTGAGGCGCTTCGCCCCGCAAATCCGCTATACACCGGATACTGTCGGGGAGATATTGGGCGATCACCGGTGTGGAAGCCAGGGTCGCCCGCATGGAACAGGGAGAGAGTACGCATGGCAACCGGCACCGTGAAGTGGTTCAACTCCGAAAAGGGCTTCGGGTTCATCGAGCAGGACGGCGGGGGGCCTGACGTCTTCGTCCACTACTCAGCCATCCAGTCCGGCGGTTACCGCGAGCTGACCGAAGGCCAGAAGGTCGAGTTCGACGTGACCCAGGGGCAGAAGGGTCCGCAGGCGGACAACGTCCGTCCGCTCTGACTCGTGCCCGATCCGCGGCGCTGATCGCACGGCGGCGAGTGGCGGCCGATGCCGGACGCCACTCGCCGGGGCCGTCGCCTCAGGCTGCCAGGCGCCGACTCAACTCGTTCACGACCTGTTCGGCCACGGTGGGTGGGATCGCCGCGGCGATCTCCTCCGGGGTGAGACCGGCCAGCACCCCGGCGACGATCGCCTGCTCGTCGGTGAAGTCACGGTTCATCAGCGACTCCACCGCAGCCTGCAGCGCGGTGAGCTGGGTACCGATGCTGCGCAGTGACGGGTGTGCGACCTGCAGGGTGGGGTCTATGTGGTCCTCACCCATGGCCATCCGGGTGTAGGTCTGCCCGACGGGGTTGCGTCCGTCCAGGACGGTGAGGTTGCGGTGAACGGTCTTGAGCCAGTTGTGCTCCTCGGGTGTCATGTCGTTCTCTCTCTCCTCGGATTTGAGCAGTCCGATGGTGGTCAGGTAGCGGCGGAACAGGGGACGCTGGTCGCGGTTCGCCTTGATCGAGTCCCGGAAGAAGCTGAAGTGGGTGTGCCACAGATGGGACCGGTCGCCGGAACTGCGGCGGCCGAGCCGGTCCCAGCGCCGGACCACTTTGCCGTCCGGTGAGTAGATGATTTCGCGGATGTCGCGGGTGTCCCGGGTGTTGGCGACGCACTGCGCCACGCACCAGGTCGAGAAGGTGAACAGGTTGTGGGTACGGCCGCCGGAGTTGACCTGGAACATCCCCACGTCCAGGGCGGCGGCGTCGAGGGTCAGTCCGTTGCGGTCGCGGGGCGACTCCACCACCGAGTAGTCGTTGGCGACGACCCGGTCTGAACCAACGTGGTAGCCGCCCCGATGGTTGGCGTCGCCGACGATGCCGACCTCGTTGGGTTCGAGGTCCTCGTCGCGGTTACGCCTGGGGTCACGGTTGAGGTGTTCGAGCAGCAAGCTACGAACGGCGAGAAGATTTGCCGGTGCCCGCGTCATGGATTCCCCCTTCGCTTCTCATCGGGGACCGGGCACGACAGTGACACCGCGTAGGCGGCAAAGTGGTCGCAGGCGAGCCCGGCCAAATCGGGTGCACGGCGCCGGGCGTATCACCACGATAGCTCGGGTGTTGGGTAAATGCCCAGCTCAGAGGCGCTTTGATTCAGCTTGGAAAAGCCTGAGAGGCAGAGTGGACGACCGGCAGGACCACTGCGGACGGATGTTCCGGGTCGTGCATGATCTCCCGGAATCCACCACGGAGCGTGACAGCCGCGCCGAGGGGTTCACCGGTTCCAGGGTTGCGGGCGTAGCGCGGATGGGCGCCGCCGGACACCTGTAGCCGCAGCCGATGCCCGGGGGCGAACCGGTGGGCGGTGGGCCACATCTCGACCGGCACCGCCACGACGCCCGTGTGGTCTGCGGAGAACCGCTGTGGATCGAGCCGGACCAGCCCGTCGCAGATGTTCCACGAGCGTCCTCGACCATCCACGTCGCACAGTCGCACGAAGACGTCCAGGTACGTCAGCTCACTGCGCAGGTGGATCTCGGCGCGTACCGGCCCGATCACCTCGACGGCGGCGGTCAACGGCTCGCTGGTCCAGGTCAACACGTCGGACCGGGCCTCGACCGGGCGGTTGTCGAACGGTCCGGCCCGCTGGGCCACCAGCAGTGGACCGCCGAGTGACGGCGTCGGGTCGGCCGGGTCGTACCAGAATCCGTCCGGCGGTGACGGCACCGGCTCCGAGGTGCTCAGGACCGCCCCTGGATGCAGGTGCCACCGGACGGTGTCGGCGGGTGGCGGCCAGTTCGGCAGGTCACGCCACCCTCCGCCGGGCCCGCCGACGTGCACCCGCACGGGTGCCGTGGCCGCCGCGTCGGACGGGTGGGCGGCGTCCACCGGCCGCTGGGCACCGGCCCGGTCGTCGCCGAGGTGGGTACCGAGCCAGCTCAGCCCTTCCCGCAGCGCGGCCACGAACAACCCGGGGCTGCCGTGGGTCCACGGCCCGACCACCAGGCGCGGATCCGCACCGGTGGCCCGCAGCGCCTCGTAGTCGCGCAGTTGGGCAGGCAGGAAGATGTCGTGCCAGCCGCTGACCATCGCCACCGGGGCGCTGACCAGGTGGAGTCGGTCGTCGAAGACCCGACTGCGCCAGTAGTCGGCCTGCGGGGTGTGGTGCCGCAGCCAGTCCTGGAAGAACGGCACGGTCACCCCGGTCGCGACCCGGTCGGCCTCGATCAGCGGAAGGTGGGACAGGGCGGCGGTCAGCTTCGGCTGACCGCGTTTGAGCTCCCACTGGCGGGCCAGCCACGGCACGGTCTGCGCCTGCAGCAGCTCGGCCCAGGTCAGCACCGTGTCCAGGGCGAACGACTCCCCCGCGTAGGTGGAGTCACGGGTGGTCGAGGCGGTGGCCACCGCGACCATCGCCCGCAGTTGCGGGCCCGCCTCCGCCGCGAGCGCCCACTGCACGAAGCCCTGGTAGCTGGCGCCGAACATGCCGAACGCGCCGGTCCACCAACGCTGCCGGCGCAGCCAGTCGAGCGTGTCCAGACCATCGTCACGTTCGTGTACGAACGGCTCGAACTCACCACCCGAGCCGCCGGTGCCCCGACAGGACTGGATGACCACGTGGAATCCCTGCTCGGCCGCGATCCGGCAGAGCAGCCGCATCGGCCCGGCCCGGCCGTACGGGGTGCGGATCAGCACGGTCGGTGCGGCGGTCAGGTCGGGCGCGTAGTGGTCGGTACGCAGAATCACTCCGTCGCGTACCCGTAGGGCGATGTCCCGGTCGACGGTGATCCGTCGGGTCCGCGCCGGTGGCAGTCGCAGCGCGGCGGTGGCGAGCCCGGCCGCCAGACGATCAAGCACGGCTCACTCCGCCCGCCGTCGCTGCGGCTCTGGCCGGGCGGCACGAACCTCGTCCCGGTGCTCTCGCAGCGAGGCTCCCATCTCCGTCATGAACCGGTACACCACCTCCAGCTCATCGTCGCGGAAGCCGGCCATCACCCGGTCGGTGCGCTCGCCCAGCGGCCGGAAGAAGCCCATCGCCAGCTCGGCGCCCTGTTGGGCGTAGCGCAGCAGCACCTTGCGCCGGTCCGCGGTGTCCCGGTCGCGGCGCAGATGCCCGGCGCGTTCCAGCCGGTCGACAAGGGCGGTGACCGAGCCAGAGGAGAGACCGAGATGCTCGCCGAGCCGGCCCGGCGTGATCGGGTCGCCGAGCAGTTCGGCGTCCATCACGGCGATCAGTGCCTGCAGGTCGGTGGCGTTGAGTCCGTGCTGGCCGGCGAAGGCGTGACCGACGTGCTGCGCGTCCACGCCGTACCGGCGCAGCTCGGCCGTGATCTCGGCGATCAACACGTCCCGGCGCGTGTCGCGCCGGCGGTACATCCCGTGAGCTGCCACGTCCCGCCGCTTCCTCCCGACGTCCCGCTTCGCAGCATAACCCGAGTGAGACCCTCGTCTCGACTGACGAGATTCTTGGTAGCTGAGCTGTTGCAGCAGCAATCTTGATGGGTAAGAATCTCGGCTGTCTAGATAATTTCCGGCTGGGGGTCCTGATGTCCGTGTTCACCCGCGTCGCGGGCGGTCGCCTGAACGCCTGGTTCACCATACTCGCGGCGCTCGCCGTGGGCGCGGCCGTCTTCTGGCTGCCCGTCCCCGACAACCCGGAGCCCGTCTCCGCCACCGGCCTGTCCGACCGCTGGCAGTCGACCCAGGTCGAACTGCTCCAGGACGAACTGCCGGCCAGTGACATCCAGCCGGCCATCGTGGTGGTCACCCGCGACGACGGCGCGCCACTGACCGACGGCGATCGCGCCGCCGTCGGCACCGGCACCGACGCCCTCCGCGCACTCGCCGCCGGCGGTCAGGTCGCGCCACCGCAACTGTCTCCCGACGGCACCGTTGCCCTGGTCGCCGTGCCACTGAGCACCCAGGGCGGCCAGGAAGCGGTAGCCGCCACCGTGGCCGAGGTACGCGAGGCACTGACCACCCTGCCGACGGAGTTGACCGTCGAGGTGACCGGCGCACCGGCCTTCACCGCCGACCTCACCAAGGTCTTCGACGGCGCCGACACCACCCTGCTCGCCGTCACCGCCACCGTCGTCGCGCTGCTGCTGCTCGTCACCTACCGCAGCCCGCTGCTGTGGATGGTGCCCCTGGCCGTCGTGGCCGCCACCGAACAGGTCACCCTGCGGGCGCTCGACACGGTCATCCCGGCGGTCGGCATCAACTTCGCCGGCGGTGCCGTCACCGGCATCGCCAGCGTCCTCGTCTTCGGCGCCGCCACCAACTACGCCCTGCTGCTGATCGCCCGCTACCGGGAGGAACTGCGCCGCGAAGACGACCGGTTCACCGCCATGCGGGCCGCGCTGCGCCGCACCGCCGAACCGATCCTCGCCAGCGGCACCACCGTGATGCTCGGCGTACTCACCCTGCTGCTCAGCGAGCGGGAACTCAACCAGGCCCTCGCCGTCGCCTGCGCCACCGGCATCCTCCTGGCCATGGCCTCGGCCCTGCTCGTCCTGCCCGCCGCGCTGGTGCTGCTCGGACGAGGCCTGTTCTGGCCGTTCGTACCGCACGTCGGCAGCGAGGCCCGGGAAGGCCGGATCTGGGGGCGGCTCGGTGCCGCCGTGATCCGCCGCCCGGTGCCCGTCGCGGTTCTGGCCACGCTGCTGCTGGTCGGGCTCGCCCTGGGCGGCCTCGGCCTGCGGACCGGGCTGTCGGAGACCGAGCAGTTCCGGGTACAGCCGGAAGCGGTCGCCGGAGCCGAGACCCTTGCCCGCGCCTTCCCCGCCGGCACGACCCAGCCGGTCGCGGTGATGACCCGACCCGACACCGTGCCGGCGGTCACCGCTGCCGCCGCCGCCCTGCCCGGGGTCGCCTCCGCCCGCCCCGGCCCCGCCGGCCCCACCGTCGCCCAGGTCGATGTCGTGCTCGACGCCGAACCCGGCACCGCCGCCTCCGACCAGACACTGGAAGCCCTACGGGACGCGGTCGCCGCCGTACCCGACTCCGCGCCACCCGCCCCGTCGGGCGGTGACACCCCGACCGGCGCGATCGTCGGCGGCACCGTCGCCGGCACGTACGACGCGGCGAAAGCCGACGGCGAGGACCTCCGCGTCATCCTGCCGCTGATCCTGCTGCTGGTCGCGGCCGTCCTGATCCTGCTGCTGCGCGGCCTGCTCGCCCCGGTCCTGCTCGTGGTCACCGTGGTCGCGTCGTACTTCGCCAGCCTCGGCGGCGCCTGGCTGATCTTCGATCACGTGCTCGGCTTCCCCGCGCTGGACACCAGCGTGCCGCTGCTCGCGTTCGTGTTCCTGGTGGCACTCGGCGTGGACTACAACATCTTCCTGGTCACCCGCGCCCGCGAGGACGCCCGCACCGCCGGCACCCGCGAGGGCATGCTCTCCGCACTACGGGTCACCGGCGGGGTCATCACCAGCGCCGGCATCCTGCTGGCCGCCGTCTTCGCCGTCCTCGGCGTCCTGCCGCTGATCACCCTGACCCAGATCGGGATCATCGTCTGCCTCGGCGTGCTGCTGGACACCCTGCTGGTCCGCACGGTCGTCGTCCCGGCCCTGGCGTTCCTGCTCGGAGAACGCTTCTGGTGGCCCGGCCGGGTCACCGCCGATCAGAACCCGAGGCAGACACACTCCGACATCAACGCCCGGACGTTGCGTACGTAGCTCGGGTTCGGGACAGCCAACGGCTGTCCCTCCCGGGCCACCGCCCCATGACCGTAGTTGTACGCGGCGATGACCGCGTTCAACAGGCACGAGTTCAGCTCGGAGGTGCACAGGTCGGCATCGAGCCGGTAGTCGGCGTCGAAGTACATGTCACCGATGTACTTGGTGAGCCAGGCCAGGTAGGTACCGCCGAGGTAGGCGTTGTCCCGGTAGTCCGACACGTCGTAGCTCTGCCCGAAGCGCTGGTTCATCCAGGTCGCGGTGTCCGGCATCACCTGCATCAGGCCGATGCCCCCGTCGCAGGCCACGATGTTGGACTGCCAACCGCTCTCCTGCCAGGCCGTCGCCTTGATCAGACTCAACGGGATCCGGATGTCCGGCGCCGACGTCGGCCAGTACGTCCGTCCGGCCGCATCGGTCAGCGCCGCCTTCGCCTGCGCGCGGCTGGCCTGATCGCCCTTGTAGCTGGGCTCGCAGCCGGTGGGTGCCGGCTTCGGCGGGGCGGGTGGCACCTTGGTCTCGGTCGGCGGCTTCGGCACCGCCCGAGGTGCGGTGGCCGTGCTCCGCTTCGGCTTCGGGCTCCGCTTCGACGGCGACGGCGACGCGCTGGCACTGGGCGTGGGCTTCGGCGCGGCCCCCATCGCCTCCACCGCCGACGGTGTCGGCGACGTCTCCTCCGGCACCGCCGATCCGGTGGGCTCGCCGGCAGCCTCCGGCACCTCCTCCGGCAACGCGACCGGGGCCGGCACCTCCGCCGCCGGAGTGTCCACATCGGCACATCCACCGGCCGTCAGCAGCAGCATCGCGGCGACCACCGCGACACCCCACCGTGCGACACCGCGTCCCATGTCGGCTCCCTCCGGCCGTGATGAACCCGCCGCACACTAACAGCCACCCACCGTCGCGTGTGGCCCGTACGACCTCCGCCGATTCCGTCGCGAAGCCCGTACCGTCGCATCTGGTTCGCGCGGATCAGCACACGCGACTCACCGTGCGCCGGAACCACCGCTGGACACCGCACGGTCCCGGGTGGCCCAGGCGACCATGAACACCGCTGTCCAGGCGGCCCCGAGCAGCACCGCGCCGACGGTGCCACTGGCCGTGCTCAGGCCCAGGTACAGACGGGCGCCGCCGATGGTGACCACGCCGGCGACCGCCAGCGTCCACGCGGCCACCGCCACCGGCCACCGGGCGCCCCGCGACAGCAGCCACGCCAGCGTGCACAGACTCGCGGTCACCACCACGTTCTGCGTGGAGAACAGCACCACCCGCCCACCGGCGGCCAGGTCGGCCACCGCCGCCAGCACCACCAGCGGCACAAAGGCGCCAACCGTGCCGACCACACTGAGCAGATCGGCGCGCCACGGCCGGTGCCGCCAGGCCTGCACCAGGGCCACCACCGCCACCACCACGATCAGCGACGAGCCACGCAGCACCGACACCGCCGCCTGCGTCGCCTCCACCGCCTCGGGTGTACGCCGAGCCGCGAACCAGCTCGCGATCACCCCGTCGACCAGGGCCAGACCGCTGTGCCGGACCACCGCCCGCAGGGTCCACGCGATCACCAGCGCCACCGCGAACAGCAACACCACCCCGGCCGCCAGATTCGCCAGCAACGCCCACGCCGGTCCGAGACGCAGGGTCAGCAGGAAGAACAGCAATCCGTAGCGGGCCGACAGCCAGCGCAGCGGCGGCAACCGGGCCGCCCGGGTCAGCAACGCCCGCGCCGGATCGGGGTTCCGGCCCAGCCAGCGACCCGCCAGCAGCACCGCGACCAGCGCGGCCACCAGCACCAGCACCGCGCCGGTGGCCTGGCCCAGCAGCCGGGAGACGGTTTCGTGCGACTCTCCCGCCAGATGCCCGACCAGCACCGAGGCACCCACCCAGGTGGTCACCCCGACCAGGTTCCACGGCGCGAACCGGCGGTACCGCATCCCGGCCGCACCGGCCAGCCGGGGCACCAGCGTGCGGGCGAACGCCACCCAACGGGCGGTCAGCACGCCCCGCCCACCCATCCGGTCCAGCATCGCGTCGGCGCGGGCCCACCGCTCCGGCCCCACCCACGCACCCCACCTGCTGGCCCGCAACCGGGGCCCGTAGCGCCGGCCGGCCCGGAACGCCTGCGCGTCGCCGAGCGCGGCGGCGGCGATCATCACCAGCAGCGCCGGGCCGAGCCGCAACGTGCCGGTGTACGTGAGGAAGCCGACCAGCAGCAGGGTCGCCTCGCCAGGCGCGACCAGCCCGATGATCAGCGCCGTCTCGGCGGCCACGACCAACGCTGCGAGCACATAGATCAGCCACGGCGGCAGGCTCTGCATCGAACTGAGCAGATCGTGCACGACGCCCCCGGATCACCTCGGCAGGACTGCTCTGCAAGTGTGACAGCGCCGGGCCGCAGGGGAGGGACCACCCGGGGTGACCCCGACGCCACGGGGCAACCGCACAGGCGGGAGGATGGAGCACATGCAGCTTCGCACCGACCTCCGCAACGTCGCCATCATCGCTCACGTCGACCACGGCAAGACCACCCTGGTCGACGCCATGTTGCGGCAGGCCGGCGCCTACGGCGCCCGGGGTGAGGTGACCGAGCGGGTGATGGACTCGATGGACCTCGAACGCGAAAAGGGCATCACCATCCTGGCCAAGAACACCGGCGTGCGCTACCTGCCGGCCGACGGCTCCGACCCGGTCACCATCAACATCATCGACACCCCCGGTCACGCCGACTTCGGCGGCGAGGTCGAACGCGGCCTGACCATGGTCGACGGTGTGGTGCTGCTGGTCGACGCCAGCGAAGGGCCGCTGCCGCAGACCCGGTTCGTGCTCCGTAAGGCGCTCAAGGCCCGCATGCCGATCATTCTGGTGATCAACAAGGTGGACCGTCCCGACGCCCGGATCAAGGAGGTCGTGGACGAGGCGTACGAACTCTTCCTCGACCTCGACGCCGACGAGGCACAAATTGACTTCCCGATCGTCTACGCCTGTGCCCGTGACGGCATCGCCTCGCTCACCCAGCCCGCCGACGGGTCCGTGCCGCAGGACAGCCACAGCCTGGAGCCGCTGTTCCGCACCCTGCTGGACACGATTCCACCGCCCGCGTACGACGAGAACGCCCCGTTGCAGGCGCACGTCACCAACCTCGACGCCTCCCCGTTCCTCGGCCGTCTCGCGCTGTGCCGGGTGCGTCAGGGCACCATCGCCAAGGGCCAGAGCGTGGCCTGGTGCCGCACCGACGGCAGCACCCAGCGGGTCCGCATCTCCGAGCTGTTGATGACCGAGGGCCTGGAGCGCAAACCCGCCACCAGCGCCGGGCCGGGCGACATCATCGCGGTCGCCGGCATCCCCGAGATCATGATCGGTGAGACCCTCGCCGACGCGGAGAACCCGATCCCACTGCCGCTGATCACCGTCGACGAGCCGGCGATCTCCATGACCATCGGCACCAACACCTCACCACTGGTCGGTCGGGTCAAAGGCGCCAAGGTCACCGCCCGGATGGTCAAGGACCGCCTGGACAAGGAACTCGTCGGCAACGTGTCGCTGCGGGTGCTGCCCACCGAGCGGCCGGACGCCTGGGAGGTGCAGGGCCGAGGCGAGCTGGCCCTGGCGATCCTGGTCGAACAGATGCGCCGCGAGTCGTTCGAGCTGACCGTCGGCAAGCCGCAGGTCGTCACCCGGGAAATCGACGGACGCACCTGCGAACCGGTGGAGCGCCTCACCATCGACGCGCCGGACGAGTACCTCGGCGCGATCACCCAGCTGCTGGCGACCCGCAAGGGCCGGATGGAGCAGTTGGTCAACCACGGCACCGGCTGGATCCGGATGGAGTGGCTGGTACCGGCCCGCGGCCTGATCGGCTTCCGGACCGAGTTCCTCACCGAGACCCGGGGCACCGGCATCCTGCACCACGTCTTCGAGTCGTACGAGCCGTGGTTCGGCGAACTGCGGACCCGCAACAACGGCTCCCTGGTCGCCGACCGCTCCGGCAACGTCACCGCGTTCGCGATGACCAACCTTCAGGAGCGCGGCCAACTCTTCGTCGATCCCGGCACCGAGGTGTACGAGGGCATGATCGTCGGAGAGAACTCCCGCTCCGACGACATGGACGTCAACATCACCAAAGAGAAGAAGCTGACCAACATGCGCTCGTCGACCGCCGACGAGACCGAGAAGCTGATCCCTCCGCGCAAGCTGTCCCTGGAGCAGGCCCTGGAGTTCTGCCGCGAGGACGAATGCGTCGAGGTCACCCCGGCCGCCGTCCGCATCCGCAAGGTCGTACTCGACCAGACCCAGCGGGCCCGCACCGCCGCCCGCCGCAAGCACGCCGGCTGACCGTCGATGGCCGGCGACGACCGCCACGCGTGGCTGGACCGTGAGGCCGGCACCACCTCGGTGTACGCGGGGCCCGTCGGGGCCCCGCCCACCTGGACCCGACACGCCGACGTCACCCACTACGCGGCGAGCACGATGAAACTGGCCGTGCTCGCCGCGCTGCACCGCGCCGCCGAGGCCGGCCGCCTCGACCTGGACGCCCCGGTCGACGTCGTCAACCGGTTCACCTCCGCACGGCCGGACGCCCCGCCCTACTCCTGCCGCCGGGCGTACGACAACGACGGCGCGGTCTGGGACCGGCTCGGCGCGCAGGCGTCCCTGCGGTGGCTCGCCGAACGGATGATCGTCCGCTCCAGCAACCTCGCCACCAACCTGGTCATCGAACACGTCGGACTGCCCGCGGTGGCAGAGGTTTGGCAAACCGTGGGCGCCCGGCGCAGTGTCACCGGGCGCGGCATCGAGGACTTCGCCGCCCGCGAGGCCCAGATCACCAACCTGGTGACCGCCGCCGACCTGGCCGCGCTGCTCGACGCGATCGCCACCGGCGCCACCCACCCCGGTCCGCTCGCCTCGCCCGCCGGCTGCGCCGCCATGCTGGAGGTCCTCTGCGCCCAGCAGATCCGTCAGGACATCGCCGAAGGGCTGCCCGCCGGCATCCGGCTCGCCCACAAGAACGGCTGGGTACGCGGTGTCCGTCACGGCGCGGCGGTGGTCTACCCCGAGGACGCCGACGCCTACCTGCTCGTCGTCTGCACCACCGTCGACACCGACCAGACCGGCACCCGCTCCGACGCCGACGCCCGCCAGTTGGTCGCCGACATCTCCCACCAGGTGTGGCAGGCCCGCCACAACCTCGCCGCGCTCACTCCAACAGGTTCGCCCGCAACGCCGCCACCGTCTCCTCGGTGATCCCCAAGCCATCACGCAGGTACGCCCCGAAGGACCCGTGCACCTGCCGCACCTGCGCGTACGCGGCATCGAGGTACTCGGGCCGGGCCTCCAGCACCGGCCGGACGGCTCTCTCGTCGAGCCCCGGGTGACGCTGTCGCATCGCGTCGACGATCACCTCGCGCAGACTCTCCGTCAACGGGTTGTGGGCCAGGTAGTCGGCGCGGATCGCGGCCTCGTCCACCCCGAGGGCGTGCAACAGCACCACGGTCAGCCAACCGGTGCGGTCCTTGCCCGCCGAGCAGTGGTAGACCAGCGGAAGGTTACGGGCATCGGCGACCAACCGGACCGCCGCGGCGAAACCCTCCCGGGCCGAGTCCCCGGTGACGAACCAGCGGTAGATCGCCGCCATCGCCGCCGGTGTCCCCTGCCGCGCCAACTCCGCGTACTCGCTGAGATCGTGGCCGAGCAGCACGGCCGAGACGTACGTGAAGACCGGGTGCGCCGGGTCGTGCACCGGCAGGTGCACCACCGTCGGCTGGCCCGTCAGCCGGTCCGGCGGCGCCACCGACACCTCTGACTGGGCTCGAAGGTCCACCACGCAGGCCGGTTCGAGCTTCGCCAGCACCGGCAGGTCCTCGTCGGTCAGCCGACCCAACGCCGGCGTACGGATCAGCCGTCCCGGGCGTACCCGTCGGCCGCCGAACCCGATCAGGCCACCGAGGTCCCGCGCGTTGGGCGCGCCGACAAGGTTCCAGTCCGACGTGCTCGCTCGCTCACTCATCTGTCACCCACCCCTCGGGTACAGGGTGCCGTACCCGATGATCGTCGCGGCACGCACCCACCGCACGACGCTCGGCCGACCTCGTCCCACCGGATTTCCGGGCAGCACCGCCGAGCCTGTCGCGTAAATATTCAGACTGATGAATTGATGGGGGGCCTGATGTTCCCTATGGTCCGAACAACGGGGGTGCGACCGACCGGGGGTGATCGTGCCGCAGGGCACCGAGGCGACCGTCCACCTCGCCGTCGCTGCCCCGTGGCGCCTCCGACGCGGTCCAGCCGATGGACGCCCCGGCGCTCAGCTCACCCGCCGACGCCGGGGCGTGAGCGTCCCGCGTACCGGCATTCGTCCTCGGTACCGGCGTCCGCCGCGGGGCCGCAGCCGCATCGGCGGGTGCTGGAGGTGGGACAGCTCAGCTACGGGAATCCGCCAGCTCACGTCGCCGGTCCCGCGAGGACCTGGCCAGGCTCGCCGCCGTGGCCACCGCCAGGGTACCCAGGATGATCATCAATGACAGCCAGATCGGGATGTGCGGCGCCCAGCCGACGTGTTCGCCGTTGTTGATGAACGGCAGCTTGTTCTCCGCCAGCGCCTCCAGGATCAGCTTGATCCCGATGAAGCCGAGCACCACCGCGAGCCCGTAACTCAGGTAGATCAACCGGTCGAGCAGCCCACCGAGCAGGAAGTAGAGCTGTCGCAGACCCATCAACGCGAACACGTTGGCGGTGAAGACGAGGTACGGCTCGTGGGTGATACCGAAGATGGCCGGAATCGAGTCGAGAGCAAAGATCAAGTCGGTGGTACCGATGGCGATCATGACGATGAGCATCGGGGTGAACATCCGCCGGCCGTTCTCCCGCACGGTCAGCCGGGCCCCTTCGTAGCCCCGCGAGATGGGCAGCGCCCGCCGGCTCCAGCGGATCAGGACGTTCTCGGTGAACTCCTCCTCACTCGACTCACCCTGCCGGGCCAGGTTGATCGCGGTGTAGATCAGGAACGCACCGAAGATGTAGAAGACCCAGGTGAACTCGGAGATCAGCGCGGCACCTGCGGCGATGAAGGCGCCCCGCATGACGAGCGCGAGGACGATGCCGATGAGCAGCACCTTCTGCTGGTACTGCCGGGGTACGGCGAAGCGGGCCATGATGATCACGAAGACGAAGAGGTTGTCCACCGAGAGGCTGTACTCGGTCACCCAGCCGGTGTAGAACTGCACCGCCACGCTTCCGCCGGCGGTGAGCCAGAGACCACCACCGAACAGCAGAGCCAGCCCGACGTAGAGGGCGACCCAGAGACTCGACTCCCGCACGCTCGGCTCGTGCGGCCGACGGCCGATGATGAGCAGGTCCACCACGAGGATCGTGGTCAGGGCCACGAGCGTCGCCGCCCACACCAGTCCGGACACGTTCACAGTCTCATTCCTCCGGCAATCGCTCAGCAACCGGCACACGGTACGCCTTCCGGAGCGTGCCGGTCGCCCCATCCCCTCTGGGCGTCCTAGGAGGATGGGCTACCGGGGTGCGAGGGGGCGGCACCGACGGCCAACGGATGGGACAACCGACCGGCCCGACATGGAGCGCGTACCGATGTGGCAGGCTGCCGCCATGGTCCTTGAGGTAGCGCTCATCGATGTCATCCCCGGCCACGAGGAGGCGTTCGCCGCCGCGTACGCCCAGGGGCATCCGTTGCTCGCCAGCACGCCCGGTTGCCGCTCGGTACGCATGACCCGGGGCCAGGAGTCCCCCTCCCGGTTCGTGCTCCTGGTGGAGTGGGACTCGATCGAGGCACACGAGCAGAACTTCCGCGCCACGGAACGCTTCGTCGGGTGGCGGGAGTTGATCGGCCCGCACTTCGCCACGCCGCCGCGGGTCGAACACTTCGTCGACGTGCCGGCCTGACA
The DNA here is from genome assembly GCF_016863535.1 of Micromonospora lutea. GTDB lineage: Bacteria > Actinomycetota > Actinomycetes > Mycobacteriales > Micromonosporaceae > Micromonospora > Micromonospora lutea. Next base: position 55,141 of record NZ_BOPB01000029.1, on the reverse strand, counting down.
GCCGTCGGATCACCACGCGCCGAGCCGAGAAGTTGTCACACCGTCCACCTAGGCTGCTTCTCGCGTCGGCACCGGCCCCGACGAATTCGGGGGCGCCGGGCCCGGTGCCGACGCCACAGCCGCGACCACACCGGCTCCACCGGTCGCCCTGCGGCCAGCGGGCTCGGCTCACCCATCGAGGCGGCACGCCAACAGCCGCACCGTCTCCTCCATCGGCAGCGCCGTCTCCAGCAGGCGGTCGGTCATCCGTTCGTACCGGTCGACGTCGGCCGCCGTGGTCAGCCGCACGTCCGTGGTCAGCGCCTCCAGCATCACCGTGCGCGGGTCCGCCGGGTCCGGAAAGGAGTAACTGGAGAACGGCGTCAGCGGCAACGGGTCCCGGCCCGCCCCGGCCCGCAGCAGTCGGATCGTCACGTGCGGCAGCGCGGCCAGATCGAGCAGGTGCCGTAGCTGCTCGTGCCACACCTCCACCGGATCATCGCCCGGCTCGCAGGCCAACTCGGTGATCAGCGCCGTGTAGCGGGGTGGTTCGACGCGACGCAGCACCGCCTGCCGGGCGGCCCGGGCCCGCAGGTCGGCCTCCACATTCACCGCCGGATCGATCAACTGACCGGCGGCGATGCGCAGCCGGGCGTACGCCGGGGACTGCAACAGGCCGGGCACGATCGCCGGCTGGTACTCCACGATGCCCGCCGCGCCGGCTTCGAGCTCGGCGTACGTGCGCTGCCGCTCTCCCATCTCGCCCAGCGACTTCCACCAGCCCCGGCTGGTGGCCGCGTCCCGGGCGATGACGATCAGAGCGTCCCGTTGCAGCGACGGCACCTCGTAGACGTCGAGCAGGTCGAGCACGTCCGCCAGGTCGGGACGGCTCTGGCCCAGCTCGATGCGGGACAGCTTGGAGGTGGACGCCCAACCGAGTCGCTCACACACCTGTTCCAGTGTCAGCGCCTCCTGCCGGCGAAGCTGACGCAACTCGGCGCCCAGTCGCGCACGTCGAATGACCGGACTCGTTGGCAACGGCATCCCCGCCTCCCACCGAGGGAGAGTAGGGCACGGCGATCACTTAGGGCAATAGGACGCTCGCATTCCGCTACCCCCGTGGCTCCTCTCCTACCGCGGGTGGGCAGCGCCCATTCCGCGCCGCTCCTCACCGCACGCCGGCAGCATCCATCCCACGCAGCTCCTTCTTCAGATCCGCGATCTCGTCGCGGATCCGCGCCGCCAGCTCGAACTGCAACTCCCGCGCGGCCGCCAGCATCTGATCGTTGAGCTCCTGGATGAGCTGCGCCAACTCGGCACGCGCCATGCCCTCGCGCGCCGGAGTGCTCGCGCTGGACCGAACCCGGCTGCGCGTCTCCTTCACCGGCGCCTTGCCCCGGGACAACTGCCGCACCGCACCGCCGACCCGGGTCGCCTCGGTGTCCTCCGCCTCCCGGTAGATGTCGTCCAGGATGTCGTGAATCTTCTTACGGAGCGGCTCCGGGCTGATGCCACGCGCCTCGTTGTGTGCGATCTGCTTGGCCCGCCGCCGGTTGGTCTCCTCGATCGCGTCCGCCATCGACGGCGTGATCTTGTCGGCGTACATGTGCACCTGGCCGGAGACGTTGCGGGCCGCCCGACCGATGGTCTGGATCAACGATCTGCCGCTGCGCAGGAAGCCTTCCTTGTCCGCGTCGAGAATCGCCACCAGTGACACCTCGGGCAGGTCGAGGCCCTCCCGCAGCAGGTTGATGCCGACCAGCACGTCGTAGTCGCCGCGACGCAACTCGCGCAACAGCTCGACCCGCCGCAGCGTGTCCACCTCGGAGTGCAGGTAACGCACCCGGATGCCGTTCTCCAGGAGGTAGTCGGACAGATCCTCGGCCATCTTCTTGGTCAGCGTGGTGACCAGCACCCGCTCGTCCCGTTCGGTGCGCAGCTTGATCTCGTGCATCAGGTCGTCGATCTGGCCCTTGGTGGGCTTGACGACCACCTCCGGGTCGACCAGGCCGGTCGGGCGGATCACCTGCTCCACGAACTCGCCCTGGGCGTGCTCCAGCTCCCACGGACCGGGCGTGGCCGACAGGAAGACCATCTGCCCGACCCGATCCAGGAACTCGTCGAAGCGCAGCGGCCGGTTGTCCGCCGCGCTGGGCAACCGGAACCCGTGGTCGATCAGCATCCGCTTACGCGAGGCGTCGCCCTCGTACATGCCGCCGATCTGCGGAATCGTCACGTGCGACTCGTCGATGACGGTGAGGAAGTCGTCGGGGAAGTAGTCGAGCAGGCAGTGCGGCGGACTGCCGGGCAACCGGCCGTCGATGTGCATCGAGTAGTTCTCGATGCCCGAGCAGAAGCCCACCTGCCGCATCATCTCGATGTCGTACGTGGTGCGCATCCGCAGCCGCTGCGCCTCCAGCAGTTTGCCCTGCCGATCCAGCTCGGCCAGCCGCTCACCCAGCTCCGCCTCGATGTCGCGGACCGCCCGCTCCATCCGCTCCGGCCCGGCGGCGTAGTGGGTCGCCGGGAAGATCAGCAGATGGTCCACCTCACGCACCACGTCGCCGGTGAGCGGGTTGAGGTAGTAGAGCTTCTCCACCTCGTCGCCGAAGAGTTCGATGCGTACCGCGAGTTCCTCGTACGCCGGAATGATCTCCAGCGTGTCACCGCGGACCCGGAAGGTGCCGCGCTGGAAGGCCATGTCGTTGCGGGTGTACTGGATGTCGACCAGCCGGCGCAGCAACTGGTCACGATCCAGCTCCTGGCCGACGGCGACCCGCACCGCACGGTCGAGGTACTCCTCCGGGGTGCCCAGTCCGTAGATCGCCGAGACGGTCGCCACCACCACCACGTCACGGCGGGTCAGCAGGGACATCGTCGCCGAGTGGCGCAGCCGCTCGACCTCCTCGTTGATCGAGGAGTCCTTCTCGATGTACGTGTCGGTCTGCGGGATGTACGCCTCGGGTTGGTAATAGTCGTAGTACGAGACGAAGTACTCCACCGCGTTGTCCGGCAGCAGCTCGCTGAACTCCTTCGCCAGCTGCGCGCAGAGCGTCTTGTTCGGGGCCAGCACCAGCGTGGGGCGCTGCAACCGCTCGATCAGCCAGGCGGCCGTGGCGCTCTTGCCGGTGCCGGTGGCGCCGAGCAGCACGGTGTGCCGGTCACCCCGACGGACCCGCCGCTCCAGATCGTCGATCGCCGTCGGCTGGTCACCGGCCGGCTGAAAATCACTGATGACCTTGAAGCGACCGTCGAGTCGGGGTATGTCGAGCGCCATGACCTCAACGGTACGCCGGGGCTCCGACAACCAATCCCTTTCCGAGCCCCCGCCGCCGGACCGACCACCCGGTCTGCGACGGTGGGCGCGTCGACACTGCCCCACCGGTCCCGGACGACTACGTGCGGCACCTGATCGGCTTCAATATTCGCATTGTGTGGCTCTTCTCACCCGGTTACGCTTTTCCCGTAGGCCGCTCGCGGCGGCCGACCGGGCCGGTGGCGGGCCGCACAGGCCACGCCGCCCCCGGCACCGAGGGTCGCTGCACCCGGCATGCCTGGCGTGCGCACCGGACGTGGTCGCGCGGAGAGCGCTGACCGGCCGCCGCGAGCGCCCCTGCTCGTCACCCCGACGCGGTCCAACCCGTTCATCCTCCCGTGGAGAGCAGCTCACAACCGCCGTCCGACAACCGTCGACACCGCGCGGCCTACCGTCGCCACCGGGCCGGCATCGTGCCACCCGCAGCCCTCAACCTGGCCGTCACCGAGCCGGCCACCCGGCCACCGCAGTCACGGCCAGGCATCCGCCGGGCCGTGGTCTCCGGCGGGCTGCTCGACCTGGCCGCCGGGAACCGGGCCGAGGAAGAGGATCTGGCCGGGGCGGCCACCGAGGCCGACGACACGCGGCGGGCGGCCGACCGACGGCGTCGCCTCACCCTCACCGGGCTGGCCCTCACCGCAGTGATCTCCGCCGTGATGCTGGTCGCCACACTGGTCACCTGGGCACCGGACGGGCCGCCGCCACGGGAGCTGACGACGGGCGAACGGGAACGCCTGGCCGCCATGCGGGTGACCAACTATCGCGAGTTGCGCGCCGGGTTACACATCACCGCCGGCGACGGCGCCACCCGTACCGACCTGCTCGGCTGGGTCGACTGGGCCCGCGGGCTGACCTATCTCGACGTGGGCGGCCCCGGTGCCGGCCCGATGCGCGGACTGGTCCAGGCCACCCCCACCGTGCTGGTGATCAGGCCCGATCCGACGGCCGCACCGACGCCGGCCGTGCCGCCGCTGGTGCCACCGCCCGGCGGTTGGCGGCTGCCCGCCGGCCGGGGCATCGACCCGCTGCTCGGACTCATCTTCGCGCTCGCCGCCGACCGGCCCGACAAGGTGGATGGATGGGTCGGCCGCTGGGTGGGGCGGGAACGTCTCAACGGTGAGCCGGTCGACGTCCTGGAGGTCTCCACGGCCGGCTCCGGCGCGTCGGCGAGCCGCGCCCCCGATGCCAATGCCGGTTCTCCGGCCCGCTACTGGTTGGACCAGGCCGGTCGGCTGCACCGGGTGGAGGCCGATCTCGCCGGCATCGGATCGGTGACGGTGGCCCTGAACCGGGCCGACCGACCGACACTGCGGCCGGTCGAGGCGCTCGGCGGTCGCCCCGGCCTGCCACGCGCCCTGACCGCCGCCGAACGGGACCGCTGGCGCCGACTGCCGGCCCGCCTACGGAGCGTCGGCGGAGCGAGGGCCACCCTTACCGTGCCCGCCTCCGCCGCCACCAACCTCCGTGGCAGCGGTTGGTTGAGCTGGGCGTCGGGCACCGCGTACCTGAGCGTCACCGATCTCGACACGGCCGGTCGACGTACCCTGGTCCGCCACCGTGATCGCAAGGTCACCCGGATCGACGGCACGGCGACGTCCGACGCGACGGCACGTCCGCCACTGCCGCCACCGAAGGCCGGATGGCGGGCGGGACCACACCGCACGGAAGCCCTCGACCCGCTGGTGGCCGCCGCGCTGCGGGCCGCCCGACCCACCGGCGTGCCGGGCAACGCAGAACGGGTACGCGGCGACACCCTGGCCGGCGCCACAGTCGACGTGGTGCAGGTCGACACCGCCCGAGGGCCGCTGCGCTACTGGGTCGACCGGGGCGGGATGCTGCGCCGGCTGGAACTGTCGACGCGGGCGGGTGCCTGGGCGCAACTCGACCTGGATCCGGGCCGGGTACCACCGCTGACCCGGCCGCCCGCGAAGCGCTGACCCCGAAGCCGGCGTGGCGCTCCCCCGCCGGGGCCGACGAACGGTGCCGCGATCTCAGGGGCGCCAACCGGTGCGCGCGGCCCACTCCTCCGCCCGTAGGTGCTCCTCGTCGAACCACGGGTCCTTCGCTGTGGCGTACGTCCCCACGTCCGGCGCGGACGCCGCCAGTTCCCGCTTGAGCGCCAGGTACGCGGCCCGCTGGTCGGGGTCGGCCCGCAGGTGGTCACGCATCAGCAGGGCGTACCGCCAGCCGGGCGAACCGGTCACCCGCACGTGCAGGTGAACCGGGCGGCCCGGGTCGGCGCTGCCGTGCAGCCGCTTCTCCCACCGGCCGCTGCCGGCCGGTCGGGGACTGTCCCACCACTGGCCCGGCAGCGCCGGGAAACCGGCCTTGGCCAGCCGCTCGGCCAACACACCGTCAGCCTCGGCGAGGGACGGCACGCTGAGCTGGATGTCGATGACGTTCTTGGCGGCCAGGCCGGCGACGGCGGTCGAGCCGATGTGGTCGATCCGCAGGTCGTCCGGAGCGATGGCGTGCCGGATCCGGTCCGCCAGCCGCGCGTACTGCTGGGGCCAGGTCGGGTCGGGCTCGGCCAACTGGACCTGGTCCATCCGCACCGCCCGCCGGTGCCGCACATTGATCTCGAAGGGCACCAGCCGGTCGCGCCAGAGCGCGTCGACCGCCGCGTGCAGTTGTTCGAGGGCGCCGTCGTTGGCCAGTACGACGTCCGCCGCCGCCGCGCGGCGGGCGTCGTCGGCCTGGGCGGCGATCCGGCGTTGAGCTTCCGCCCGGCTCATCCCCCGGTCGCGGGCCAGCCGTGCCAACCGGGTCTCCACCTCCGTGCGCACCACGACCACCAGGTGGTACGCGGGCGCCAACCCCACCTCGACCAGCAGCGGAACGTCGTTGACCACCACGGCGTCCGGCGGGGCGGCAGCGGTCAGCTCGACCGTACGGGCCCGAACCCGACCGTGGATGATCGACTCCAGCCGGCGCCGGGCCGGTTCGTCGGCGAAGACCAACTCACCCATGGCGGCCCGGTCCAGGGCCCCGTCCGCGTCCAGCACCCGGTCGGAGAAGGCGGCGACCACCTCGGCGAGACCCTCGGTTCCGGGCGCGACCACCTCTCGGGCGAGCAGGTCGGCGTCGATCACCACCGCGCCCAGCTCGACCAGCCGTCGTGCCACCGCGCTCTTGCCCGAACCGATCCCGCCGGTCAACCCCACCCTCAGCACGGGACCAGTCAACCCGATCTTCGCCGCACGTGCCACACCGCGAGGACGCCGTCCGTTCGGGTGTCGGAACGAGATCCAAGCGGCAGCGCCAACGACGCGGGCCCCGCCGCGACCCGGTGGTCCGGGTCGGGACGGGGCCCGTTGTCGTCAGCCGACAGATCCAGGTCGTGACGCGCCTCAGACGCGCCGCTCCTGGAAGCGCCGCAGGCTCACTTGCCGCCGGCGAGCTTCTCCCGCAGTGCGGCGAGCGCCTCGTCGGTCGCCAGCGTGCCCGCGGGCTCCTCGGCCTGCCGGCTCGGTGCCGCGCTGGTCGAGGTGGTGGTGCCGCCGCCCGTGGGAGCCGGCTGCGGGTTGGCAGCGGCCTCGGCCTCGGCGGCCCGGGAGGTCTGCACCTGCTTCTGGTGCGCCTCCCAGCGCTGCCGCGCCTCGGCGTACTGCTGCTCCCACGCCTCCCGCTGCTGGTCGTACCCCTCGAGCCACTCGCCCGTCTCCGGGTCGAAGCCCTCCGGGTAGATGTAGTTGCCCTCGTTGTCGTAGGTCGCCGCCATGCCGTAGAGGGTCGGGTCGAAGTGCTCCTCGCCCTCGACGAAGCCCTCGTTGGCCTGCTTGAGCGACAGCGAGATCCGGCGACGCTCCAGGTCGATGTCGATGACCTTGACCATGACCTCGGAGCCGACCTGGACGACCTGCTCGGGGATCTCCACGTGACGCTCGGCCAGCTCGGAGATGTGGACCAGGCCCTCGATGCCGTCGTCCACCCGGACGAAGGCGCCGAACGGCACCAGCTTGGTGACCTTGCCCGGCACGATCTGCTGGATGGCGTGGGTGCGGGCGAACTGACGCCACGGGTCTTCCTGGGTCGCCTTCAGCGACAGCGAGACCCGCTCGCGGTCCAGGTCGACGTCCAGGACCTCGACCTCGACCTCCTGGCCGACCTCGACGACCTCGGACGGGTGGTCGATGTGCTTCCAGGACAGCTCGGAGACGTGCACCAGGCCGTCCACGCCGCCCAGGTCGACGAAGGCGCCGAAGTTGACGATCGAGGAGACGACGCCCTTGCGGACCTGCCCCTTCTGGAGCTTGTTGAGGAACTCGGTGCGCACCTCGGACTGCGTCTGCTCCAGCCAGGCACGGCGGGACAGCACCACGTTGTTGCGGTTCTTGTCCAGCTCGATGATCTTGGCTTCGAGCTCCCGGCCGACGTACGGCTGCAGGTCGCGCACCCGCCGCATCTCGACCAGCGAGGCGGGCAGGAAGCCGCGCAGCCCGATGTCGAGGATGAGGCCACCCTTGACCACCTCGATGACGGACCCGCGGACGACACCGTCCTCGTCCTTGATCTTCTCGATCGTGCCCCAGGCCCGCTCGTACTGCGCCCGCTTCTTGGAGAGGATCAGTCGACCCTCCTTGTCCTCCTTCTGGAGGACAAGGGCCTCGATGTGGTCGCCCACCGAGACGACCTCTGCCGGGTCCACGTCGTGCTTGATCGACAACTCACGAGAGGGAATGACACCCTCGGTCTTGTAGCCGATGTCGAGCAGGACCTCGTCCCGATCGACCTTGACGACGGTGCCTTCGACAATGTCGCCGTCGTTGAAGTACTTGATGGTCTCGTCGATCGCGGCGAGGAAAGCCTCCTCTGAGCCGAGATCGTCGACGGTGACCTTGGTGGCGCTCGAGGGGGCCTCGATGCTGCTCGTCATGTGGGCGGTTGCTCCGGTCGGATGGTGTGTCACAGCAGGCTGGTGTCGCGGTGACCTGTGCGCGCCAGCGGATCCGTCGGCGGGCCCACCTGGATATCGCTGAACGAGATCTTGATGTGACTCCGCCGACCGCGCACCTGCTCCCTGCCGAGGCACACGATCCGCGAGCGCATCGTCTACCCTACCTGCTGCATTACCACAGCGTGCAAGCCCTCCCGTCTTACTCATCGGCGCACCAGCCGCGAAAGCGGAGATTTCGACCAGGCGGGCCGTGGCCGCGACGGGTCGCCGCGGGCAACGACGTCGTGAGGGCCTAGCGTGGCCTGGTGAACGACGACCACCGGGTGACCCGACGTCAGGTCGGTGACGCCGAGGCACGCCACGCCAACCGACGCTGGTGGGACGCCGACGCCGACGCCTACCAGGCCGAACACGGCAGCTTCCTGGGCGATGTCGACTTCGTCTGGTGTCCCGAGGGACTGCGCGAGGCCGATGCCCGGCTCCTCGGCGACGTGGCCGGGCGGCGGGTGCTCGAAATCGGCTGCGGGGCGGCGTCCTGCTCCCGCTGGCTGGCCACCGAGGGTGCCCGGCCGGTCGCACTGGACCTGTCCGCCGGCATGTTGCGGCACGCGGCGCAGGCCAGCGCCCGCAGCGGCGTACGCGTGCCCCTGACGCAGGCCGACGCGCTGGCGCTGCCCTTCGGGGACGAGGTCTTCGACATCGCCTGCACGGCGTTCGGCGCGGTGCCGTTCGTGGAGGACTCGGCGGCACTGATGCGCGAGGCGCACCGGGTGCTGCGCCCGGGCGGTCGCTGGGTCTTCTCGGTCACCCACCCGATGCGTTGGATCTTCCTGGACGATCCCGGCGAGGGTGGGCTGGTCGCCGTGCACTCGTACTTCGACACCGCGCCGTACGTGGAGCAGGACGAGCACGGCGTCGCCACCTACGTCGAGCAGCACCGCACCCTCGGCGACCGGGTACGCGAACTGGTGAGTGCCGGATTCCGGCTCATGGACCTGGTGGAACCCGAGTGGCCCGAGGGACACGAGGGGATCTGGGGGCAGTGGAGTCCGCTGCGCGGCCGACTCTTCCCCGGCACCGCCATCTTCGTCGCCGAGAAACCCGCCGGCTGAGCCGCACTCCCGGTGCGACCTCGGGGCGCAGCAGCGGCGGTACGCTCACCTCATGAGCGCCGAGCCCATCCCGACATCACCTGGCCCCTGGTGTCCGGACCCGATGCGGCAGCAGCGTGCGGACTACACGCTGGAGGACCTGCTCGCCCTGCCGGACGACGCCCCCCGCGTCGAACTCGTCGACGGAGTCATCCACGTGACACCCTCCCCCACCCTGGGCCACCAGAACATCTCATTCCTGTTGACGTCGTGGTTGCGGTCCCACGCCCCGGCCCACCTGCGCGCCACCCAGGCAGTTGGCGTCGCGCTCAGTCACAACACCAGCCGGCAACCGGACGTGCTGCTGTGCCGCGCCGGGCTGCCGTCCGACCGCTCCCGGCTACGACCGGCGGACGTCGTGCTGGCGGTCGAGGTCGTCTCGCCCGGCACCCGGCGCGTCGACCGGTTCGCCAAGCCGGGTGAGTACGCCGCCGCCGGCATCCCCTTCTACTGGCGCATCGAACAGGATCCGGTGCACCTGTACGCCTACCGCCTCGGCGACCGGATCGGGCCGGGCGGGGAGCAGCAGTACGAACTCGTGGCGGACAGCGCGGAACTGATCGAGCTGACCGAGCCCTTCGACATCAAGCTGCCGATCACCGAGATCGTCGCGTAGCCCGTACCACCTGGTCGTTTCCCCAGGTCGACCTCGGGTAACCGGGCGGCATGGCCGACAAGGAGTTCCGCACCGGCGACCACGTCTCCTGGGCCAGCCACCGCGGCCGAGCGTACGGAGTCGTCAAGGAGAAACTTACCGAACGCACCCATGTGCGCGGACACCCGGTGAACGCCTCTGCGGACGAGCCGCAGTACCGGATCACCAACGACGACTCGGGCAGAGACGTCGCCCACCGGCCGGAGGTGTTGCGTCGTGAGCAGTCGTGACGATTCCGACCAGACCTACCGGGAGTTCACCGAGGCGGTGAACATGAAGCCCGGCGAGCTGTCCACGTGGTTGGAGACGGAGGAGTCCAAACAGGTCGGCTGGCGTAAGGGCGGCGGCGAGTCGGTCGGCCACCAGTCCGGCCGGAAGATCATCGACCTGCTCCGGCGCAAACGCGACCAGCTCACCGAGGCCGACTACAAACACATGCGCAAGGTCGTCGGGTACGTCCGGCGGCACATGGCGCAGCGACCCAGCGGCGACGTACGTGCGACCCGATGGCGCTATTCCCTGATGAACTGGGGCCACGACCCGGTCAAGGCCAAGCTGCCGCCACCCGGCGGCCCGTCCCGCAAGGCCCTGGAGCGGCACCGCACCCCACCCAGGGCCCGCCGGACCCGACCGGCTTAAGGGCGGCGGCTCGTCCACACCGGACGTGGATAGATCTTGGTACGAGAGCGCCGTCATAAGGGCGTTTTCGTACCAAGATCTGGGCGAGGTGTCAGTGGTCGGCGCTGTTCCAGTCGGGGCCGTCGCCCACCGACACCTCCAGCGGCACCGAGAGGGGGTAGGCCCCGCCCATCTCGCGGCGTACCAGTTCCTCCAGCGCCGCCCGCTCTCCGGGCGCCACCTCGAAGACCAACTCGTCGTGCACCTGCAACAGCATCCGCGAGCGCAGACCGGCGTCCCGCAACGCGGTGTCGACGTGCAGCATGGCGACCTTGATGATGTCGGCCGCAGAGCCCTGGATCGGGGCGTTGAGCGCCATCCGCTCGGCCATCTCCCGCCGCTGCCGGTTGTCACTGACCAGGTCGGGCAGGTAACGCCGGCGGCCGAGGATGGTGGAGGTGTAGCCGTCCTGCCGGGCCCGGGCGACCACTTCCTGGAGGTAGTCCCGCACGCCGCCGAACCCGGCGAAGTAGTTCTCCATCAGCCCGCGCGCCTCTTCGGCGCTGATGCTGAGCTGCTGGGACAGGCCGAAGGCGCTGAGCCCGTACGCCAGGCCGTAGTTCATGGCCTTGATCTTGCGCCGCTGGTCCGGGGTGACCTCGGCGAGCGGCACCCCGAAGACCGACGACGCGGTCGCGGCATGGAAGTCGGCGCCGGAGTTGAAAGCCTGGATCAACGCGTCGTCGGCCGACAGGTGCGCCATGATCCGCATTTCGATCTGGCTGTAGTCGGCGGTGAGGAGGCACTCGAATCCCTCCCCCACCACGAAGGCGCGCCGAATGCGTCGCCCCTCCTCGGTGCGGATCGGGATGTTCTGCAGGTTGGGCTCGGTGGAGGAGAGCCGACCGGTGGCGGCCACCGTCTGGTTGAAGGTGGTGTGGATGCGCCCGTCGTCGGAGACCGACTTGAGTAGACCGTCCACCGTCGACTTGAGCTTGGCCACATCTCGGTGCCGCAGCAGGTGAGCCAGCACCGGGTGCGGATTCTGCGCGTAGAGCCACTGCAACGCGTCGGCGTCGGTGGTGTAGCCGGTCTTGATCCGCTTGGTCTTGGGCAGGTCCAGCTCGCCGAAGAGGATCTCCTGCAACTGCTTGGGTGAGCCCAGGTTGAACTCCCGCCCGACCGCCTCGTACGCGCCCTGCGCGGCGGCCTTCACCTCGGCGGCGAAGTGCGCCTCCAACTCCGTCAGGTAGTCGGTGTCCGCGGCGATGCCGGTGCGCTCCAGCTGCGCCAGCACCCGCATCAGCGGCAGCTCCACCCCGGCCATCAGCCGGGTCGACTGCTCCCCGTCGCGGGACAGCTCCGCGTCGATCGCGTCGGCCAGGTCGAGGGTGGCCCGGGCGTGCAGCATGAGGTTCTGCTCGGCCTCACTGTCGTCACCGAGCCCGTCGAGGGTCAGCTGCCCGGTCTGCGGGGCGTCGACCCGCAGCTCCCGGTGCAGGTAGCGCAGCGCCAGGTCGGTCAGGTCGTAGGAGCGCTGGTCGGGGCGGGCCAGATAGGCGGCGATCTGCGTGTCGCGGGCGATGCCGGCGAGGTCCCACCCGTGCGCGGCGAAGGCGAGCACGGCCGGTTTGCTGTCGTGCAGCACCTTGGGCCGGGTCTCGTCGGCCAACCACGCCGCCAGCGCCACCTCGTCGCCGGCCTCCAGTTGACCCGGGTCGAACCAGGCCGCCGCGCCGTCACCGGTGGCCAGTGCCATGCCGGTGACGGTGGCGGTGTGTCGGCGGTTCGGACCGGTGTCGAGCTTGACCGCGACGCCGACGCCGGTGCCCGCCGGCGCGTGCGTCTCCAGCCAGCCGGCCAGGGCGCCGGGCGCGGCGAGCACCTCGCCGGCCAGGTCGAAGCCCGACTCCGCCTCCGGCTCGACCGCCTCCAGGTACTGGTAGAGACGGTCGCGCAGGATGCGGAACTGGAGGGTGTCGAAGACCTGGTGCACCGCCTCCCGGTCCCATCCCGGCCAGCGGGCGTCCTCGGGGCGCAGCGGCAGCTCCAGGTCGGCGACCAGGCGATTGATCTCGTAGTTACGGATCACGTCGGCGAGCCGTTCGCGGAGACTGTCACCCGCCTTGCCCTTGATCTCGTCGGCGCGGGCGATGACACCCTCCACCCCGCCGTACGCGTTGATCCACTTCGCCGCGGTCTTCGGGCCCACGCCGGGGATGCCGGGCAGGTTGTCGCTGGTCTCACCGACCAGGGCGGCGAGGTCGCGGTAGCGGTCGGGGGTGACGCCGTACTTCGTCTCGACCGCCGCCGGGTCCATCCGGGCCAGATCGGAGACGCCCTTGCGCGGGTAGAGCACGGTGATCTGCTCGTCGACGAGTTGGAAGGCGTCCCGGTCGCCGGTGCAGATCAGCACCGGCATTCCCTGGTCACGAGCCTGGCAGGCCAGCGTGGCCAGGACGTCGTCGGCCTCGTAGCCCTCCTTCTCCACCACCGGGACGCGCAGCGCCGCCAGGACCTCCTTGACCAGGCTGACCTGGCCCTTGAAGTCGGTCGGAGTCTCGCTGCGGCCCGCCTTGTACTCCGCGTACTTCTCGGTGCGGAAGGACCGGCGGGAGACGTCGAAGGCGACCACGATGTGGGTCGGCTGCTCGTCGCGCAACACGTTGATCAGCATTGAGGTGAAGCCGTAGACCGCGTTGGTCGGCTGCCCGGTCGTGGTGGAGAAATTCTCCACCGGCAAGGCGAAGAACGCCCGGTAGGCCAGGGAGTGGCCGTCGACGAGAAGCAGGCGCGGGGTGGTAGCTGTCACGCTGCGACTCTAGTCCGTGCCACCGACAAGCTGACCCAGGCGGGGCCCACCCCCAAAGCGGTTGATCATGAGGTGGCGGCAGCCGACCGCCGCCAACCTCATGATCAACGGATAGGGAACCCGGTCAGAGGACCTTGGCGAGGAAGGACCTGGTGCGGTCCTGCTGCGGGTTGGCGATCACCTCACGCGGGTTGCCCTGCTCGACCACCACGCCGTCGTCCATGAAGACCAGCGAGTCGCCGACCTCCCGGGCGAACCCGATCTCGTGGGTGACCACGATCATCGTCATGCCGTCGCGGGCCAGGTCCTTCATCACGTCGAGCACCTCGCCGACCAGCTCCGGGTCGAGCGCGCTGGTCGGCTCGTCGAAGAGCATCAGCTTCGGCCGCATGGCCAGCGCCCGCGCGATCGCCACTCGCTGCTGCTGCCCGCCGGAAAGCTGACTCGGGTAGTTGTGCAGCTTGTCGCCCAACCCGACCCGCTCCAGCAACGCCACCGCCCGGTCCCTGGCCTCGCTCCGCTTCTCCCTGCGCACGAGCAGCGGCGCCTCGGTCACGTTGTCCAGCGCGGTCTTGTGCGGAAACAGATTGAACCGCTGGAACACCATGCCGATGGCGCGGCGCTGCGCGGCAACCTCCTTCTCCCGCATCTCGTACAGCTTGTCGCCACGCTGCCGGTAGCCGATCAACTCGCCGTCCACCCAGATCCGCCCGGCGTTGATCTTCTCCAGGTGGTTGATGCACCGCAGGAAGGTCGACTTCCCGGAGCCGGAGGGCCCGAGCAGGCAGCAGACCTCCCCGCTCCGGACCTCCAGGTCGACGCCCTTGAGCACCTCCAGCGACCCGAACGACTTGTGCACCTGCTCGGCCCGGACCATCAGGCCCGACTCCGCCTCCGGCGCGTCGGCCTGAGGTGCCTGGGGTTGTCCGGTCACGTGTCACCTCCCGTACCGCCGCCGCCACCGGCCTCCGCGGTGATCGACCGCAGCCGGAGCCGCGCCCGCTCGGTCCGCCCGTACCCCTTGGCGAAGTGCCGCTCGAGGAAGTACTGCCCGATCAGCAGGATGCTGGTCAGGAAGAGATACCAGAGCACGGCCGCGACGTACATCGGAAAGATCTGGAACGTCCGTTTCCCCACCGCGTCGAGCTGGAAGAACAGCTCGACGCTGTACGGCACGGCCAACAGCAGCGACGTGTCCTTCAACATCGCGATGGTCTCGTTACCCGTCGGTGGGATGATCACGCGCATCGCCTGCGGCAGCACGATCCGGCGCAGGATCTGCGCCCGGCTCATGCCCAGCGCCGAGGCCGCCTCGGTCTGCCCCTCGTCCACCGACTGGATGCCCGCCCGCACGATCTCGGCCATGTAGGCGGCCTCGGACAGCGCCAGCCCGAGCAGGCCGGCCACGAAGCCGGTCAACACGTCCCGGGAGCTGAACCCGAAGACCCGCAGTTGCAGATTGTCGATCCCGAAGAGCTGGCCGATCTGGGTGTCGAACGGCACCCCGAACTCGATCCGGCTCCACAGGATGCCGAGGTTGCCGAAGACCGCCAGCAGCACCAGCCGGGGTACCGCCCGGAAGACCCACGTGTAGAGCCAGGCGACCACCCGCAGGATCGGGTTGGACGAGAGCCGCATGATCGCCACCACGATGCCGAGGGACACCCCGAGCAGCATCGCGCAGATGGTCATGGTGACCGTGCCACGCAGCAGGCCCTCGATGACCGGCGGCCGGAACATGTGATCGACCATGAACGACCACTGGAAGTTGTCGTTCGTGACGAGTACATGCACGAACATCGCCGCGAGGACCGCCAGCACGGCGACAGCCACCCAGCGGCCGGGATGCCGCACGGGCACGGCCCTGATTGGTTCTGGCCGTGCCCGTTCGGTAGTCGTTTCCGGTGTCATGTCGTGTTACGGGTTGATCGCGGGATCGGTGATCGCGCCGTCCCCGACCTCCCACTTGTCCAGGATGGCCTGGTACGTGCCGTCATCGATCAGCGCCTTCGTCGCGTCCCGGATGGCCTCGGCGAACGCGCTCTGGTCCTTGGCCACCACGTAGCCGTACGGTGCCGCCTCGTACATCTTGTCGAGCAGCTCCAACTGGCCGTTGGACTGCGTCACCGCGTACACCCCGACCGGGTAGTCGGCGAGCATCGCGTCGTCCTTGCCGGAGACCACCGCGGCGGTGGCGGCGTCCTGGCCCGGGAACTGCTCGATGGTGATCTCCGGCTTGCCGGCGTCGGTGCACGCCTTGGAGCGCTTCTCGATGTCCTCCACCTGGACGGTGTCCCGCTGTACGGCGATCTTCTTGCCGCAGGCGTCGTCGATCGAAACCCCGGCCGGGTTGCCCTTCTTGGTCACCCACTGGGTGCCGACCTGGTAGTAGCTGACCATGTTGGCCTGGGCCTTGCGTTCCTCGTTGATCGTGAACGACGACACGCCGACCTCGTACTTGCCCGAGCTGACGCCGGTGATGATGGCACCGAAGTCGGCGGAGACGAACTCCGCCTCCAGCCCCAGCTTCGCCGCCACCGCCTTGAACAGCTCCACGTCGAACCCGATGGCCGTCTTGCCGTCGGTGTCGAGGAACTCGGCCGGGGCGTAGGACGTGTCGCTACCGACCACGATCTTGCCGTCCGCCTTGATCGCGTCGGGCACCTTGGCGGCGAGCGACGCATCCGCGTCGGCGGTCACGCTCGGGCCGGCACCGGGCTGCTCGGTGGCTTCCTTCTCGCCGCAACCAGCCACGGAAAGTGCCAGCAGCGCCGCCCCGGCCACGCCGAGCACCGCCCGCCGACGACCTCTGAGGTTGAACATGTCGTACTCCTTGCACTGAGGGGTGGGGCGGTCGGTCAGACCACCCCGAGGTAGGCCTCTTTGACCGCCGGGTCGTGCAGCAGTTCCCGGCCGGTGCCGCTCTTGACGATCCGGCCCGTCTCCAGCACGTACGCACGGTGGGCCCGGGCCAGGGCCTGCTGCGCGTTCTGCTCCACCAGCAGGATCGTGGTGCCCTGCTCGTTGATCTCCGTGATGATGGAGAAGATCTGCTGAATCAACATCGGCGCCAGCCCCATCGAGGGCTCGTCGAGCAGCAGCAGCCTCGGCCGGCTCATCAGTGCCCGGCCGACGGCCAGCATCTGCTGCTCACCACCGGAGAGCGTCCCGCCGACCTGCTTGCGCCGCTCCGCCAGCCGAGGAAACAGCTCCAGCACCCGGGTCAGGTCCTTGGCCACCCCGGCCCGGTCCCGCCGGGTGTAGGCGCCCATGTCCAGGTTCTCCAGCACCGTCATCCCGGGGAAGATGCCCCGGCCCTCCGGCGCCTGGCAGAGCCCGCGGCGTACCCGCAGGTCGGCCCGGAGCTTGGTGATGTCCTCACCGTTGAACCGGATCTTCCCGCTGGCGATCGGGCGGATGCCCGACACGGCCCGCATCGTGGTGGACTTGCCGGCACCGTTGGCGCCGATCAGGGCCACGATCTCGCCCTCGTCCACGGTCAGGCTGATCCCGTGCAGCGCCTTGATCCGCCCGTAGAGCAGACTGACGTCCTCGATCTCAAGCAACGTCGTCATCCGGCACCCCCAGGTAAGCCGCGATCACCCGGTGGTCCTCGCGCACCTCGGCGGGGAGCCCATCAGCGATCTTCTTTCCGAACTCCAGCACCACGATCCGGTCGGTGACCCCCATGACCAGGCGCATGTCGTGCTCGATCAGCAACACGGTGACGCCCTGGTCCCGGATCTTGCGGATGAGCTGCAGCAACTCCTCCTTCTCCGCCGGGTTGAAGCCGGCGGCCGGCTCGTCCAGGCAGAGCAGCACCGGGTCGGTGGCCAAGGCCCGGGCGATCTCCAGCCGGCGCTGTTCGCCGTAGGAGAGGTTGCGGGCGGCGTCGTGCATCCGGTCGGAGATGCCGACGAAGTCCAGCAGCCGCTTGGCCTTCTCCAGCCCGTCGCGCTCCTCCCGCCGGTGCCGGGGCAACCGGAACAGCGCGGAGATGACGCTGGTCTTGTGGTGGGCGTCCGCGCCCACCTGGATGTTCTCCAGCGCGGTCATCTCCGGGAACAGGCGGATGTTCTGGAACGTCCGCGCCATGCCCATCTTGGTGATGTGGTGCTTCTTCTTGCCGGTGATCCGCTGCCCGCGGAACCGGATCTCCCCCTGCGAGGGCTGGTAGATCCCGGTCATCGCGTTGAAGCAGGTGGTCTTGCCGGCGCCGTTCGGGCCGATCAGCCCGAGGATCTCCCCCTTGTAAAGGGTGAAGTCCACGTCGTCGAGGGCCACCACGCCGCCGAACCGCAGCGTCACGTGGTCGACCTCCAGCAGGGGTTCCCGGCCACCGGCGGTGGACTCCACCGCCGGCGCCCCGGCCTGCTCCGGAACAGTCGGCTGCTGCACGGTCTCACCCACCGACCATCACCTCCTTGCGGCGGTCCTTGAGCTCCGCCGCTCGTCGTCGGTTGGGTATCAGGCCCTGCGGCCGGAAGATCATCATGACCACCAGCACCAGGCCGAAGAACATGAACCGGTACTCGTACAGCTCGATGCCGAGCACCTCGATGCCGCGGAACCGCTCGATCAGGTACGCCACCAGGCCGCCGCCGACGATCGCGCCGACGATGTTGCCCGAACCGCCCAGGATGACCGCGGAGAGGATGATGATCGAGTTGAGCAGTTCCAGGTTCTGCGAGCTGACGAAGTTCTGCTTGCCGGCGAAGAGCGCCCCGGCCAGACCGCCGATGAACGCGCCCGAGGCGAACGCCCAGAGCTTGAACTTGAACGTCGGCACCCCCATCAGCTGCGCCGCGTCCTCGTCCTCCCGGATCGAGATCCAGGCCCGGCCGACCCGGCTGCGGTTGAGGTTCCGCACCCCGATGACCACCAGGATGATCAGCGTGAGCACCAGCCAGTAGTACGGCCGGGGGTCGAGCACCCCGAAGACCGGTGTGCCGTCGGCGTGGGTGCCCGGCGGGTGCGGGATCTGGTTGAAGCCCCGCTGCCCCTTCAGGAAGTCCGAGGCGGTCGCCGCCACCCGGATCATCTCGGCGAAGCCGAGCGTCACGATGGCCAGATAGTCACCGCGCAACCGCAGCGTCGGCGTACCCAGCATCACCCCGGAGATCATGGTGAGCCCCAACGCCACCGGCAGGGCGAGCAGCCACGGCCAGAGCGTCTTGAGGTCGCTGCTGGGCGAGGTCAGCACGGCCACCGTGTACGCACCGACGGCGAAGAAGCCGAAATAGCCCAGGTCGAGCAGGCCGGCGAAGCCGACCACGATGTTCAACCCGACCGCCAGCAGCACGTAGATGGAGACGGTGAAGAGCACCTGACCGAAGTTCGAGCCGGTGGTCGGGATCGGCCCCAGCCACTGGTAGAACTCCCGGTTCGGCAGGGCGTAGAAGAAGACGATCACCGCCGCGATGACCGACCACCGCATCCAGCGCGGTGCGTCGTGCCAACGGTCGGAGACCGCGTGGCGGCCCGAAGCGATCCATTCCCTGACGCTTGTCATGCGCGGGCCCTCCCCAACGACTCGCCGAGCAGGCCGGTCGGCCGGAACATCAGCAGCACGACCAGGACGACGAACGCGACCAGGTCCTTCCAGTTCGCACCCCACAGCGCGGAGGCGTAGTTCTCGACCAGGCCGAGCAGCAGCCCGCCGATCAGCGCGCCGCGCAGGTTGCCGATGCCGCCGAGAACCGCCGCGGTGAACGCCTTCAGGCCGAGCAGGAAGCCCACGCTGTAGGTCAGCGTGCCGATCCGGATGTCGTAGAGCATGCCGGCGACCCCGGCCATCACACCGCCGATCACGAAGACCACCAGAATGATGCGGTCCTTGTTGATCCCCATCAGCGCGGCCGTGTTCTGGTCCTGGGCGACCGCCCGGATACCCCGGCCGATCCGGCTGCGGTTGATGAACAGGTCCAGCGCGACCATCATGGCCAGCGCGGAGCCGAGGATCAGCAGCTGCACCACGGTGACCTCGGCACCGAAGACGGTGAAGACCACGTCGTTCTTGACCACGGTGGGAGCACCGACCGGCAGCCGCCGGGTGTAGATGCCGAACGCTTCCGCGATCGCGATCGACGCGCCGATCGCGGTGATCAGAAAGGCCAGCGGCGGGGCGTTGCGCTTGCGCAGCGGCCGGTACGCCACCCGCTCGATCACCGTCGCGGTGCCGGCCGAGGCTGCCGCCGCGATGAGCGCGCCGACCAGCAGGTAGAGCATGATCGAGCCGAAACCGCTGGCGACCGAGTCGCGGTCCAGACCGAGCGCGGCCCAGCCCCAGATGGCGGCAAAGGCACCGGCGATGAAGACCTCGGAGTGGGCGAAGTTGATGAGTCTCAGCACGCCGTAGACCAGCGTGTAACCGAGCGCGACGAGGGCGTAGATGGCACCCACTGTCAGGCCGGTGATCGTGTATCCCCCGAAATCGGAGAACAGGGTGTTGAAGTCCAAGGAAGGTACTCCGTACAGGAATGAAGAAAGATTGGGGTGCGGCCGGAAGTCAGCTCCCGGCCGCACCCACGATCACCACTCGATCGCTGTCGCAGCGACCGGCGTCAGGACTTCGGGATCTCCTGGTCCGGCACGATCTTGCCGTCCTTGACCACGTACGCCCACACCCGGACCGCCTCCGGCGCGAGGTCGCCGTTCTCGGTGAACTTGTAGTTGGCCGCGACACCCTGGCCGGTGTAGCCACGCGCGAACTCGAGCAGCTTGGCGCGGTCGGTGTTACCGGCCTTGATGCCCTGGAGCAGGATGTTCGCCGCGTCGTACGCGGTGTCGCTGTAGGTGCCCGGCTCGCTGCCGTGCAGCGCCTTGAAGTCCTCCGCGAAGGTGCCGCCCGTCTCGGACGCCGGCATGCAGGGGCAGGTCAGGACATCGCCCTCGGCGGCAGCAGCGCCGGCACCGGTGATGTAGGAGGGGTCGTTGACGCCGTCACCGGCCACCAGGGTGGCGGTCACACCGGCGGCGGTGAGCTGCTTGCGGATCAGGCCCGCCTCGGCGTAGTAGCCGCCGTAGTAGATCGCGGTCGCGCCGGAGGACTTGACCTGGGTGACGGTGGCGGAGAAGTCGCTCTGCTTGCCGTCGCCCTGGACCTTGTCGCTGCCGACGACCGCCGCGCCGAGCACCTTCTTGACCTCGTCGGCCAGGCCCGCGCCGTACGCGGACTGGTCGTCGACGACGAAGACCTTCTCGGCCTTCAGGACGTTCTTGATGTAGTTGGCCGCCGCCGGGCCCTGGCTCAGGTCGTTGCCGACGGTCCGGACGAAGGTCTTCCAGCCCTGGTCGGCGAGGCTGGGCCGGGTGGCGGACGGGGTGACGTGCACCAGGCCGGCCTCGGAGAAGAGCGGGTTGGCGGCCTCGGACTCACCCGAGAAGGCCGGGCCGACGACGCCGAGGATCTGCGCGTCGTCGATCGCCTGCTGGGCCAGGCCCGGCGCCTGCTCCGGGTTGCCCTGGGAGTCCAGCGGCACCAGGGTCACCTGGCAGTCGGCGTTCTCCTTGTTGTACTGATCGAGAGCGAGCTTGACACCGTTGTTCATGTTGATGCCCAGCGCCGCGTTCGGACCGGTCAGCGCGCCGAAGAACGCGATCTTGCTGCCACAGCCGTCACCGCCGGCCTCGTTGCTGGCGCTGTCAGACTTGCAGGCGGCTGCGCCGCCGAGGGCGAGCGCGGCGATTGCCACCCCACCGACCAAACGTACGAGCTTCTGCCTCACGGCCCGAACCCTCCTCCGTCCCATGGCCCAAACCACCCGCTGCCCATTGGCACTTGCGGGGCGGACGAACCAGACCGTCGTCGCCGGTCTGGGGCCGGACGTTATCCCACCCTGCAGGCGTGGCGTAAGTCCCAGAACAGGCCGTTGACCGAACCGTTACACGGCATGCGTGATAGCAGGCGATAGCTGTAAGAAGTAGCGATCAATTCGTTGGTCTCGTCAGCCTGTCGCCGGTGTGTGGTGAACGGCGGACAGGCGCCTTCGCACACCAGGCTCAACACCATCAGCAACCGCCCTGACCGAGGCAGGACACTCGTCTCCGGGAGAATTTAGACACCATTGATCGACGCACGTCGACCACGTGCGACCCAACGCTCTTTACTGACGCCGGCGACGCCGGACGCTGGCGACGCCCAGCGCCGGTCGCCGGTCGCCGGTCGCCGGTCGCCGGTCGCCGGTCGCCGGTCGCCGGTAAACCCGATCATGGAGCGGGCTGCGTGACCTCACCACCGGTGGTCTCGGCGAGGATCCGCTCGGAGACCTCCTTCATGGTCATCCGGTGGTCCATCGCGGTGCGCTGGATCCACTTGAACGCCTGCGGTTCGCTCATGTTGTAGGTGGTCATCAACGCGCCCTTGGCCCGCTCGACGGCTTTGCGGACCTCCAGCCGGTCGTTCAGCCCGGCCACCTCGGCCTCCAACGCGGCGATCTCCGCGTAGCGGGAGAGGGCGATCTCCACCGCCGGCACCAGATCGCTCTTCTGGAAGGGCTTGACCAGGTACGCCATCGCGCCGGCCGCGCGGGCCCGCTCCACCAGGTCACGCTGGCTGAACGCGGTCAGAATGATCACCGGGGCGATCCGGGCCCCGGCGATCCGCTCGGCGGCCGCCAGCCCATCCATGATCGGCATCTTGATGTCGAGGATCACCAGGTCGGGCTTGAGTTCCTCGGCCAGCCGTACGGCGGCCTCGCCGTCACCGGCCTCGCCGACCACCTCATAGCCTTCCTCGGCCAGCATCTCGGCCAGGTCCAGCCGGATCAGCGCCTCGTCCTCGGCGATCAGTACCCGCCTGCGCGCGGCATCCGTCTGCGTCTCGGCCACGAGCCACTCCCACCCACTCTGCACCCGACACCCGCGGTACCGGGTGTCGCCGCTCCTAGCGTAGTGGGTAACCTGTGAGGGCCAAGAACTCCAGGCCCCTGTAGTCCAACGGCAGAGACGATGGTTTCAAAAGCCATACAGTGTGGGTTCGAATCCCACCGGGGGCACGAAGTGTCGTACACGCGTTCAAAAATGCACCGGTGCATCCCCCCGAGATTCGCGTCAAGGCACGGAGTCTCTACCTGGCCGGCGCGACCGTGTCCGAGGCCGCCCGCGCCGTCGGGCTCCCATACGCGACCGTCCGTTACTGGTGCAGAGGCCAACCGGAGCCGAAACAACAAGCCAGCGCCCTACGTTGCTTCCGTTGCCGCCCTGAGATCGGCAATCCGACAGCACCCGATCAGTACGCCTACCTCCTCGGCCTCTACCTGGGTGATGGCCATCTCGTGACCAGTGCCCGGATACCGGTCCTGCGCATCTACTGCTCCGACGCCTGGCCGACCTTGATCTCCCTTTGCGACAAGGCCATGCGCGCAGTGCTGGCAGCCTCGGTGCAACGCGTGCAGAAGCAGGGCTGCGTCGGCGTGCAGAGCTACGGCACACACTGGCCCTGCCTGTTGCCACAGCACGGGCCCGGCAAGAAGCACGAGCGACCGATCACCCTGGCCGACTGGCAGGAGCGCATCGTCCGGGCGGTTCCCGGTGACTTTCTGTGCGGTCTCTTCCACTCCGACGGCGCCCGTTTCGCCAACCGGGTCACCGTTCGCGACAAGGTGTACGTCTACCCGCGCTACATGTTCGTCAACGAGTCCACCGACATCATGGGGCTCTGCCAGTGGGCGCTGGACCTGCTCGGCGTCGCCTGGCGGATGAACCGTCGCAACAGCCTCTCGGTCGCCCGACGGGAGGCGGTCGCCGCGCTGGACCGCCACGTCGGCCCGAAGTCGTGACCATGCCGGGCCAGCTCGGCATGGTCACGACTGGACGGGTCAGACCGTGGCGAGCGCGGCTGCCAGGTCGGCGCGTAGATCCTCCGGGTCCTCCAGACCGACGGAGAGCCGCAGCAGTCCACCGTCGGGCCGGGCGTCCCCGTCGACCGGGCGGTGGGTGAGCGACGCGGGGTGCTGGATGAGTGTGTCGACGCCGCCGAGTGAGACGGCGTGGGTGATCAGCCGGCAGGCGCCGGCGACCGCCGCCGCGACCGGCGCGCCGCCGCGTACCTCGAAGGCGAGGAGGCTGCCCGGGCCGGACATCTGCCGGCCGACGAGCCCGCTCGGGTCGTCGACGCCGGGGTGGTGGACCCGTGCGACCGCCGGGTGGTCGGTGAGCCAGAGGGCGAGTTTCTCCGCGCTGGCCTGCTGGGCGCGGACCCGCACCGGCAGCGTCTGCAGGCCACGGTGCAGCAGGTACGCGCCGAGCGGGTGCAGGATCGCGCCGGTGAGCGCGCGGACCTGGCGCAGGCGGGCGGCCCAGTCCGCGTCGCAGGCGATCGCTCCGGCGAGGACGTCGCCGTGGCCGCCGATGCTCTTGGTGGCGCTGTGCAGCACCAACCGGGCACCGTGGCGGGTGGGCTGTTGGAGCACGGGGGTGGCGACGGTGTTGTCGATCAGCAGCGGCACCTGCCCGGCGGCCTCGGCGAGGGCGGCGATGTCGATCAGGTCGAGCGTCGGGTTGGCGGGCGTTTCGGCGATCACCAGGGCGGTGTCGGGGCGGATGGCGGCGGCGACCTCCTCGGGTCGGGCCCAGGTGACCTCGGTGCCGAGCAGGCCGGTGGCGAGCACGTGATCGGTGCCGCCGTAGAGGGGGCGGACGGCGACCAGGTGGCGGCGGCCGTCGCGGGTGGCGGCGAGCAGAGCGGCGGTGAGGGCGGCCATGCCGCTGGCGTAGGCGACGGACTCGGCGGTGCCTTCCAGTTCGGCGAGGGCGGTTTCGAAGCGGGCGACGGTCGGGTTCCACAGCCGTTGGTAGACGGCGCTGGCACCGGCGGGGAGGGTGCCGCCGGTGGCGAGGGTCTCGTAGGCGTCGCCTCCGGCGTCCACCGAGGGTAGGGGGTTGGTGGTGGAGAGGTCGATCGGCGGCACGTGGACGCCCAGGGCGGCGAGGTCTTCGCGGCCGGCGTGCACGGCTCGGGTGTCCACGGTCGTCATGGGGGGAGGATCGAACATCTCGCCCATGAGGGGCAATAGCTCCGAATATAATTCGTCATAACCGCTTTCGGAGCCGATGGCGTTCGGTGGAGGATGCTGGTATGCCTCCCGTATCGAACGATGTTCGGCCCTTCGCGGCCCTCGACGACACCGATCGCGCCATCCTCACCGAGCTGGCTGGCGACGGCCGGTTGCCGAACAATGCCCTGGCCGAGCGGGTGGGGGTGGCGCCGTCGACCTGCCTGGCGCGCACCCGGACGTTGCGGGAGTGCGGGGCGATCCGGGGTTTCCACGCCGAGGTGCATCCGGCGGCGCTGGGGTTGCCGTTGCAGGCGCTGGTGTCGGTACGGCTGACCGAGCACGCGCGGGCGGCGGTGGACGCGTTCCGGGCCCGCTCGGTACGCCTGCCGGGTGTGGTGTCGGTGTTCCACGTGGCCGGCGCGGACGATTACGTGTTGCACGTGCGGTCGGCCTCGGCGGAGGCGCTGCGCGATTTCGTGCTGGACCATCTGGCGGTCGACCCGGCGGTGCAGCACACCCAGACCAGCCTGATCTTCGAGCAGGCCCGCGGGTCAGGCTGATCACGTCGCCGGCCTGGTCGGGAACAGATTCGGCGTACGCCGGGTTGGCCACCTCTGTGATCGACGTACCGTTGTCTGTCCTCGACCTCGCCCCGGTGGCCGCTGGCGCTTCCGCCGGTGAGGCGCTGTGGCACACCACCGAGTTGGCTCGACGCACCGACGAGTTGGGTTATCACCGATTCTGGGTGGCTGAGCACCACAACATGCCGGCCATCGCGTCCTCGGCGCCGGCGGTGCTGATCGCGCATCTGGCCGCGCACACCACCCGGATCCGGCTGGGTTCGGGTGGGGTGATGCTGCCCAACCACGCGCCGCTGGTGGTCGCCGAGCAGTTCGGCACCCTGGAGGCGCTGCATCCGGGACGCATCGATCTGGGTATCGGCCGTGCTCCGGGCACCGACCAGGTGACCGCGTTGGCGCTGCGCCGGACCATGGAGGGCCTGTCGGCCGAGGGGTTCCCCCGGGAACTGAATGATCTGATGGGCTACTTCGACGAGGCGGGGTCGGGGCGGATCACCGCGACTCCGGGGCGCGGGCAGCGCCCGGCGGTGTGGTTGCTGGGTTCCAGTGGGTTCAGCGCCCAACTGGCCGGCGCGTTGGGCCTGCCTTTCTCCTTCGCGCATCACTTCAGCGCGCAGAACACGTTGCCGGCGTTGGCGCTGTACCGGCAGAGTTTCCGTCCGTCGCGTTGGCTGGAGCGGCCGTACGCGATGGTGGCGGTCAACGCGGTCTGCGCGGACTCCGACGAGCGCGCCGAGTGGCTGGCCGGGCCGGCCGGGTTGTCGTTCCTGCGCCTGCGGTCGGGGCGGCCGGAGCCCCTGGCGACGCCGGATGAGGCGGCGGCGTACCCGTACACCGAGTTCGAGCGGGAGTTCCTGGCGCAGCGGCAGCAGGGTCAGGCGTGCGGTTCTCCGGAAACGGTACGTCGGCAGTTGAGCGAGCTGCTGGCCAGCACCGGCGCGGACGAGCTGATGCTGACCTCGATGGTGTACGACGTCGTCGACCGGGTGCGTTCGTTCGAGTTGATCGCGAACGAGGTGGCCGGCGGTCTGCGGCGCTGAGGCGGTGCCGCCGACTGGGCAGGTTCCGGTGGCCGGGCTGGTTGGTGGGCCAGGTCACAGCGTTTCTGGGACGTGAAACACGATCTTCACGGCAGCGTCACCCTCGTGACGCGGAGCCTGCCTAATGTTGTATCCGGTGGTGGTACGGCACTCCCCGGTCGGGACGGGTCGGGGGTGCCGCGGTGTGGGGCACCGGGCCGCAGTTGTGCGGATTCCGCGATTGCGGCCCGGTGCCTTGTCCGTCTACCGCTGTTGCTCTCGGTCAGCGCAGGTAGATCGAGGGGGTGGGTGGCGTGGTCATCCCGTCGCCGAGGAAGAAGCTCGGGTGCGGGGGCTGGTTGTAGGCGGTGTTCTGCCAGGCGATGGCGACCCGGTACTGCAGATCGTGCATCAGGGTGTAGATCCGGGTGCTGGTCGGGGTGGGCGTGCTGTAGATCCGTAGCGCCCGGCTGTCGTTGGTACGCCAGATCACTTCTTCCCGCCAGTCGCCGAGGATGTCGGCGGAGAGCGCGGGCGTGGCCTTGGTGCCGTTGTTCGAGGCGACGTCACTGCCGGTGAGCAGGCGGGTGTCGCCGCCGGTGCCGTACTTGTCGATCCGGGTGCCGTCGAGCAGTTCACGGACCGGGTCGCCGTCCCACCAGATGAGGAAGTTCGTCGAGGACGGCTTGCGGCCGATGTTCTGGCCTCGGGTGTTGGCCAGGCCACTCACTGCGGACGACCAGGATTCGGCCCCGGGGCTGCCGGCCCAGATGTCACCGGAGACGCCGCGGCCGTTGTCGCCGCCGGTGGGGGTGGACCAGAGCGGCTGGCCGGTGCGGGCGTCGGCGAACCAGGAGCTGGGTTTGCTGCCGTCCTCGCTGACCTTGAAGTACTCCAGGCCGGGGCGGGACGGGTCGAGGTCGCCGACGTGCCCGGCGTCGCCGTGGCCGAGGCCGTTGGACCACAGCAGGCGACCGTTGTCGTCGATGGTGGCCGCGCCGTAGACGATCTCCTGCCGGCCGTCGCTGTCGACGTCGGCGATGGAGAGGCTGTGGTTGCCCTGCCCGGCGGCCGAGCCGTTGCCGGAGGCGTTGGAGTCGAAGGTCCACCGCTTGGTGAGGGTGCCGTTGCGGAAGTCCCAGGCGGCGATGACCGCGCGGGTGTAGTAACCCCGGGCCATGATCAGTGACGGGCGTTGGCCGTCGAGGTAGGCGGTGCCGGCGAGGAACCGGTCGACCCGGTTGCCGTAGTTGTCGCCCCAGGAGGAGACGGTGCCGCGCGGCGGGTCGTAGTTGACGGTGGAGAGGGCGGCGCCGGTGCTGCCGTCGAACATGGTCAGGTACTCGGGGCCGGCGAGGACGTAGCCAGCGGAGTTGCGGTGGTCGGCGCCGGCGTTGCCGATCACCTGGCCGGTGCCGGAACGGGTGCCGTCGGCGGTCTTCATGGCCACCTCGGCGCGGCCGTCGCCGTCGTAGTCGTACACCTGGAACTGGGTGTAGTGGGCCCCGGCCCGGATGTTGCGGCCCAGGTCGATGCGCCACAGCCGGTAGCCGGGCAGGGTGTACGCGTCGAGGTAGACGTTGCCGGTGTAGCCGGACTGCGAGTTGTCCTTGGCGTTGGAGGGCTCCCACTTGACGACGAAGTCGTAATCGCCGTCGCCGTCGAGGTCGCCGACGCTGGCGTCGTTGGCGGAGTAGGTGTACGTCTCGCCGCTGGGCGTGGTGCCGCCCGGCGGGACCTGCAACGGCACGTCGAGGTGGCCGGCGGGGAACTGCAGGGCCGGTACGGAGGGGGACTGTTCGACGCCGTCGACCACGGGCCGCACGGTGTAGTTCGCTCCGGTCGGCGCGCCGCTGTCCAGGTAGTTGGTCGCGCCGGTGATCGGGCTGGCGTTCACCCTGTTCGTGCCTCGGTAGAGGTTGAACGCGACGCCGCTGGTCTCGGTGCCCAGTAGCCGCCAGGAGACCAGGTTGGCCGACCCGGAGCGGACGCTGATCAGGCCCCGTTCCAGGTTCTCCGCCTGCATCGTCCCGGGCGGTGGGGTGGGTGGTGAGACGGTCGGCGATGGAGGCGTCGACGGCGCGATGGTGGGTGTCGGACGCGGCGGGCTGGGCGGTGGGGTGGTCGGGGTGGGGGAACTCGTGCAGGTGGTGCCGTTCAGCGCGAAGCTGGTCGGGGTCGGATTGCTGCCGTTCCACGAGCCGTTGAAGCCGAAGTTGGCGCTGGCGTTGGTGCCGATGGCGGCGTTGTGGTCGGCGTTGCGGGCGCTCACCTGGGCGCCGGACTGGGTGACGGTGGCGTTCCAGGCCTGGGTGACCTGTTGCCCGGCGGCGTAGGACCAGGTCAGCGTCCAGCCGTTGACGGGGTCGCCGAGGTTGGTGATGGTGACGTCGGCGCCGAAGCCGCCGGTCCACTGGGTGGTGACGCGGTAGTCGACGTGGCAGCCGGCGACGGCGGCCGAGGCGGTGAGGGTGGTCAGCACTCCGGCGGCGGCGACCGTGACGGCGGTGGCGGCGGCGAGCAGGGCCGCCCGGGGGGCGGTGCGAGGCATGGTTCCTCCGGTGGAGGTCGGACGCGCGGCGTGCGGTGGCCGTCGGCCGTGCCCGGAGCCGACGAGCCGTTGGTCCGCTGGCCGTGCCCGGAACAGCGGGCCGCGCCACGCTAGCGGAGTTGATCGACGCCCATGAGTGCGTTCCCGCGCACCTGTGATGCTAGGGCAAGCGTTTTCTGCTCACAATCGATCCGTGGTCTTGCTTCGCCGCCGATCTTCTTGATCCACTCGGCGGGTGGCTGCACACATGACGCCCGAGGAGTTCCGCCGGGCCGGACACGCGGTGGTCGACTGGATTGCCGACTACTGGTCGACGCTCCCCCAACGCCCGGTGACCTCCCAGGACCCGCCCGGCACGGTGGCTGCGGGGCTGCCGGCCGGACCACCGGTGACCGGCGAGCCGGTCGAGGCCGTCCTCGCGGACCTGGACAAGCTGGTCGTACCCGGGCTCACCCACTGGCAGCATCCGGGCTTCTTCGGTTTCTTTCCGGCCAACACCTCGGGCCCCAGCGTGCTGGGTGACCTGGTCAGCGCCGGGCTGGGCGTCCAGGGCATGTTGTGGGCCACCGGTCCGGCCTGCACCGAGTTGGAGACGGTGCTGCTCGACTGGTTGGCCGCCCTGCTGGACCTGCCGGCGACGTTCCGCTCCACCGGCAGCGGCGGCGGCGTCATCCAGGACTCGGCCTCCTCGGCGACCCTGGTGGCCACCCTGATCGCGCTGCACCGGGCGGCCGGTGGGCGGTGGCGTCAGACCGGCGTCGACCGCCGCTACCGGGTGTACACCTCGACGGAGGCGCACTCGTCGGTGGAGAAGGCCGCCCGGATCGCCGGGCTCGGCGCCGACGGGGTACGCCTGATCGAGGTGGATTCGGTGAGTCGGGCGATGTCGCCGACGGCGCTGCGCGCCGCGATCGAAGCGGACCGGGCCGCCGGGGTGGTGCCGGCCCTGGTGGTGGCGACCGTCGGCACCACCTCCACCACGGCGGTGGACCCGCTGCCGGAGATCGGCCCGATCTGCGCCGAGCACGCGGTGTTCCTGCACGTCGACGCCGCGTACGCCGGGGCGGCGGCGGTCTGCCCGGAGTTGCGGTTCGGCCACGCGGGTCTGGAGTACGCCGACTCGTACTGCTTCGATCCGCACAAGTGGCTGCTCACCGGCTTCGACTGCGACGCCTTCTGGGTCGCCGACGCCGCCGAGCTGGTCGAGGCGTTGTCCGTGCTACCGGAGTACCTGCGCAACGCGGCGACCGATTCCGGTGCGGTGACCGACTACCGGGACTGGCAGGTGCCGTTGGGCCGACGGTTCCGGGCCTTGAAGCTGTGGTTCGTGCTGCGCTGGTACGGCGTCGAGGGGCTGCGCGAGCACATCCGTCAAGGCGTCGCGCTGGCCGCCGGTTTCGCCGACCGGGTCCGCGCCGACGAACGCTTCGAACTGGTCGCCGACCATCCGTACGCCCTGGTCTGTTTTCGGCTGCGCGGCCCGGACGGGCCGAACGAGCGGCTGCTGGCGGCGGTGAACGCCACCGGTCGGGTCTACCTGACCCACACCCGGGTCGACGGTCGACACACGCTACGGCTGGCCGTCGGCGCCCCGCAGACCACGCAGGCACACGTCGACGAGGCGTGGGAGTTAATCTCGCGTGCGGCAGCCGATCTCCCGCCGTCCTAGGCGTCGACCTTCTCGGTGCTGCGCGGACGGGACGGGACCGCGACCGGCTCGACGAACGCGCGCTGGCGGCGGGTGCGGAGCAGCACGCGGACGGCCAGCGTCAGCGCCGCGATCCAGCCTGCGGCCAGCAGCAGGTAGACGGCCACCGGCAGGGCACCGTCCAGGTCGACGGCGCGCATCAGGACCCGGGCGTTGGTCAGCACGATCACGCCGCCGATGGCCGCGCCGAGCAGTTGGGCCGGCACGATGCGGACCAGCCAGGCCGCGATCGGCGCGGCGATCAGGCCACCGGCGAGCAGGGCGAGCACGATCGGCAACAGGAAGCCCTCGGTGCCCAGGCCGATCAGGAAGCCGAGGCTGGCGGCGGAGGCCACGACGAACTCGGAGGTGTCCACCGAGCCGATCACCTTGCGGGGCTCCATCCGACCGCTGACCAGCAGGGCCGGCGTGGCCACCGGCCCCCACCCGCCGCCACCGGTGGCGTCGACGAAGCCGGCGACGAGGCCGAGCGGGCCGAGGAACCGCCCGCGCAGCCGGCCGGCGGCCGGGTTGCGGCGCAGCGGTCGGGAGAACCGGATGAGCAGGTACGCGCCGAGCGTGAAGAGGATCGCGGCCATCCACGGTGCGGCGGACTCGGTGGAGAGTGCGCTGAGGAAGGTGGCACCGGCGAAGGCGCCGAGCGCGCCGGGCAGCGCGATGCGGCGCACCACGCGCCAGTCGACGTTGCCGAATCGCCAGTGCGCCGTGCCGGCGGCGAGGGTGGTGCCGATCTCAGCCAGGTGCACCGAGGCGGAGGCGGCTGCCGGTGCGACGCCGGCCAGCAGGAGCAGCGTTGAGGAGGTCAGGCCGTAGGCCATGCCGAGCGCCCCGTCGACGAGTTGTGCGGCGAGCCCCACCAGTGCGATGACGAGCAGCTTGCGCACGGACGCCCCCTTCTGCGACAACTCCTACCAACTCAATCGACAATGCGGTACTCGCAGGCCCCGGGTCAAGCCCTGATCAGTCAGTGGAACGACCGGACCGGGGGGTGCCGGCGTGCGCCGACACCCCCGGGTGTCGGCGTTACCGGGTACGCCGGATCGGGAACACGTGCACGCCCGGTTCATCGGTGCTGGTCGAGGTGTTCACGAGGCTTCCCGGCGCTGTGTCGAGGAAGCTGCCCGGTACCCGCGAGCCGGCCAGCTCCCGGACGCTGCCCGCCCCGTTGGTGTAGCCGACCGCGGCGGACGTGCCGCCGAGCCCGCCGGTACCACCGCTGGCGGATCCGGTCTCCCACTGCAGCTTCGTGTAGCGGTAGACGATGTCGAAGGCACCGGCTGCGACATCCGAGCGATCCACCAGATACAGCTGGAACGAGTTGCGCTTGCTGTCGCTGCCGCCGTAGTAGCCGACGTCGCGGGAGTCCACGCAGAAGGCCCGTCGTCCATCGACCTCGCCGAGCCCGTACCGGACCTGGCCGTTGTCGGTGCCGCGGGTGTCCACGTCGGCCCACCACACCGCGGCGATCGGCCGACCGAAGGTCGACAGGTCCTGCGGGGTGTAGGCGCTGAGCGGGCCGTCGAAGGTGACGTTGCCGTTGTTGTTCACCCACAGGGTCGAGAAGGTCCGGCCGTCGAAGTCGAGCGAGAACGGCAGGGAAACCTCCTCGGAGGAGCCGTCGTCGTTCGGGCCGACCTCGTTGGCCTGGCAGGTCAGCCCGAGGCCGGTGCCGCTGACGGTGAACGCGTACGCACCGGTGAAGCCACCCGTGTCCTGCACCCGGAGCTGATAGACACCGGATTCGCGGACGTTCGAGACACCCAGTGATCCGCACTCCGATCCCCGGGTACGGGTGATGACGCGGCCGGTCGGGGAGACCAGGGTGACGCTGAACGTGCCCACGGAGGGACAACTGCCCCCGGACTCCACCCGGATGCCGTCGCCGGCGGTCAGGTTGACGGTGAAGACGTCGACGGCGAAGGGGGTGTCCAGGGAGCCGGTGGCCCGCTGCCCGATCGTCACCGCCGAGGTCGTCTCGACCTGCGGATTCAACGCGGAGGCGTCGACCACGGTGAGCATCCGGGTGGCCAGCTGCGCCGCGAGGTCAGCGAAGGCCGGGTCGCCGGTGATGCCGACGTCGAGGATGCACTGCTCCAGGCCGGCACCGGCCTGCAGGCCCCGGTCCCGGCAGATCCGTTCGGCCTCGGCCCGGGCCTCGGCCGACAGTTCCGAGATGGAGGTGATGCTGCTCGGCAGCACCGGCAGCCCGATCAGGTTGGGCAGCGGCGTGCGGAACAGCGACGCGGTCCCGGTGGCCCGCCAGCTCGCACCGAACCCGTCGTAGAGCTGCGCCCGGTCGCGGACGTCCTGGACGACGGTGCCGTCGCGGGCGGTGAGGTCGTTGCGCGGATCCCGGTCGGCGTTGCCGAGCAGGCCGGCCACCCGTCCGTACCGGGCCGGGGCCACGGTGACGGCGACGGTCGAGTAGGCGGCCCGCGGCCCGACCCGCAGCTCCGTGCCGTCGGGCCAGCGGACCAACCGATCGCTGCCGATCAGACGTACGGTGGCCCCGCCGGGCAGCTCGGTGGGTGCGGTGCCGACGGTGAGCGGTCGGCCGTCCAGCGTCGCGGCCATCTCGGCGCCCGGGGTCGTGCTGGCGTCGTCGCCGAACGCGATGACCGAGTCGCCGACCCGCGCGGCCGCTCCTCGGTTGAAGGAGATGGCCGGCGAGCCGCCGGTCTGCCGGGAGAACCGGTACTGGATCTCGAATCCGTCGACGGGGTCGGTCACGGCCACGTAGTCGCCGGTGGCCTGGAAGTCGTAGGCGAGACTGTCGAAGGTGAGCAGGTGGGGGTCGCCGAAGGAGCTTCCGGCGCCGGGCGGGCGAGGTCCCGGGTCGGGTTCCGGGTCGTCGCTGTCGTCACACGCGTCGCCGACGCCGTCGCCGTCGCTGTCGGCCTGGTCCGGGTTGGCGATCGCCGGGCAGTTGTCCAGCCGATACGTGCCGCCCGTCCAGGGCTGACGGTCGGGGACGCCGTCGCTGTCCTGGTCGTTGCCCGGATAGCGGCGGGTGACGTCGTACGTCTCGGGCTCAAGGTCGGGGTCGGCGATGAAGAGTTGCGGAGTGGCGAAGGTGCCGCCGAGGATCGGGATCGGGGTCACCTCGAGGCGACTCAACGGAATCGTGGCGAACTGCTCGATGCTTGCGCCCACGTCACCGGGGCACAGATCCACGCTGTCCAGCACGGTCAGTTTGAACCCGGCCTTGGCGGACACCCTGGTGAGCACGCCGCGGTCGGTGGCTTCGGGGGTGAACGTGATGGTGCCGTCGATGGCGCGCGAGTCCCGGACGGAGCCGAGCGCGGGCGAAGACACCCCGACGCCGCCGGCGAGGTTGCCGGGCACCGAGTACACCTCGGCATAGTTGATCTGCAAATTCTGCCCGACACCGAAGTCCTTCACCTGCTGCTCGGCGGGTGTGGCCGGCGGTCGTAGCGCCGGCAGGGTGGCGGAGCCCAGCAGCGCCCGCCCGAGGTCCTGGGCGACGCCGGCGCGCGCGTCGACCGTGAAGCGGCTGGTCCTGAACGCGTCCTGACCGAACGACGTGAGCGTGCGCCGCTGCGTCGAGGCGCGCCCCCCGGCCAGGTAGCGGCCCCACAGCAGGCTGGCGTCGAGCCCCATCCTGGCGAGCAGGAACGGCGGCAGCACCCCGCGGTAGAAATCCCGTACCGCCACTGCGGCGATCGGGTTGTACCGGGTGCACGGCGTGCCGAGCGCGGCCGGGTCGAACGGCAGGCGCAGCTCCATCCCGTCCAACGTACGCAAGCTCACCTGCAGCTTGCCGCCGACGATCCGGGAGGCCAGCGGGGTCAGCCGGCCCGTGTCCGGATTGAGTCCCACGACGCCGGCGTCCCGGGCCGCGACGCCGACCACACCGGGGTCCAGTTCGACGGTGATCGGCCGGCGGAACGTGAGGCCACTGGGCGACAGGTCGACCACCGGCAGTCCGTAGTCGTCCTTGGTGCCGCTGAGCACCAGCGCCGTGATCGACAGCGGGGTGGGGCGTGCCACCGCGTCCCGCGGTACGACGATCCGGTAGCCGGCGCCCTGGAAGGTACCGCCCGCCGACGTCAGCGTGACCGGCGCGGCGATCGGCTGGACCAGGATGTCGACGGGTTGGCCACCGGTGGTGTCGACGGTGGACAGACCGCCGAGGTGGCCGGCCTTGGTGGCACGCAACGCGACCAGCCCGGCCGGCAGCCCGGTCAGGCGGTACCTGCCGTCGGCAGCGGAAACCGCCGAACGACCGGCGTACGCGACCTTCGCACCGGCGACACCATGTCCCTCGGGGTCGACGATCCGTCCGCTGACCTGCTGGGTCGCCGTGCCACCACGCTGCCAGACGGTCACCTTCGCGGACAGTTGCTTCGTGCTGCCGGACGCCCGCACCACGGCCTGCAGATCGTTGCGTTTGCCCGGCAGCAGGATCACATCGGCGCGGAACACACCGTCGGCGTCGGCCACCGCCTTGGCCGGCGCGAGTCCGCCGAGCACCACCACGGTGGCGCGCGGCGGCGCGAAGCCGCGCAGCGCGGTCGCCGGAGCGGAGGTGTGCGAGAGTGCGGACACGGTGATCCGGCCCGCACGGGCCTTCCGGCACCGGAAAGCCCGCTCAACCTGATGGCACAGGTCCGGCCTGCCGCCCCCGATGGCCACATCGGAGCCGGCTCCGCCGACGATGAGGTCCTCATCGCCACCGCCGATCAGGACGTCACGTCCGCCGCCGCCGCGCAGCACGTCCTGACCTGGGCCGCCGCAGATCACGTCGGCACCGCCGAGGCCGCTGATGTCGTCGTCGCCGCCGAGGCCGAGAATGACGTCACGGCCGGGCGTACCGGTCAGCGTGTCGGCCTTGTCGGTGCCGACCAGGGTGGCTCTGAACCCCTGGCAGGTGCGGCCAGCCGCCGTTGCCGGCCCGGTGACCACGAGGGACGATCCGACCGCGAGTACGAGGACCATTCCGGTTGCCAATAATCTGACGCGCTTTCGCTTCATCGGGTCTCCCGAATCTCACCTGGTCGCGCATACCGCCGGAATGCGAGCGGGTCGCATCAGAACCGATCAGAAATGCGGCAGTGGCACCGCCGAATGGGTTTCGGTCACCCTACGGCGAGCGAAGGCGGTGGCCTCCATCCACATGGGTCCTGTCGTTCGGATGATCGGCCAGGCATCCTCGCCGAGTCGGCGCTGCCGATCTGAAAGATCCCGGCGTTACCGTTCGGCAATGCGGACGAACAACCGTCAGGAGAGGTGCTGGTGAAACCTGTTCCGGCCGCACAACGATCCGTCGTCGCGATGGTCGTATTTCTGACATCCGCCTGCGCATCGACACCGGGGCCGCAGCCGTCTCCGACGCTGTCGGCGGACTGCCGAACCGAGTCGCTTCAGACGATTACCCCGGGCCGAATCACCTGGGCTGCCCGTGATCCAGGCCATGCGCCCTGGACGATCGACGATCCCGCCGATGGTCGCGGCTACGAGGCCGCGGTGGCCGCCGCCGTAAGCCGCCACCTCGGCTTTCCCAGGGATCGGACGCAGTGGGTCCAGGCGACGAAAAACACCCTGCTGCAACCGGGCCCGAAAGACTTCGACCTCGGCTTCGACCAGGTGCCGGTAACTCCTCAGCGCGAACCGAACGCGCAATTCTCGTCGCCCTACTACGACGTACGGCAGGCGGTCATTGCGCGAGACGACAACCTCGACGTCCGGTCGGTGACCACTGCGGCCGATCTCGCCTCGGTACGGCTCGGGGCCCCCGCCGGCTCCGCCGCGCTGGCATCGATCGCCGAGTCGATCCGGCCCGCCGCTCCCCCGACCATCTTCCACAGCAGCGACGACGCGAAGAACGCGCTGCTCGCCGGTTCGATCGAGGCCCTGGTGGTCGACCTGCCGACCGCGTTCTACCTGACGACCGTGGAACTGACCGGCACTCGCGTGGTCGGCGCGCTGCCACAGACGACGCCGGACCCCGAACGGTTCGGCTTCGTCCTGCCCGCGGACAGTCCGCTCGGTCCGTGCGTCGCCACGGCGATATCGGACCTGCGGCGCGACGGCACGCTGCGGCAGTTGGAGGAGACCTGGCTGGGCAGATCGCTGTGACAGACCGGTGGGTCAGGTCCAGGCGCTGGGGTCGGCGACCAGCTTGGTGACCGGTTCGGGCAGCGTGCCCCGGGCCACGTCGGCGATGGTGACCAGTTCGAGGATCTGCCGCTCGCTGGCGCGCAGGGCGATCCAGACCTCCTGCAACGCTCGAGCCGCGCCCTGGTATCCGAGATGCTCCGGCCGTTGGCCCCGGATGTGGGCCAGCGGCCCGTCGATCACCCGGATCACCTCGGCGAGGGAGATCTCCTCAGCCGGCCGGGCCAGCCAGTAGCCGCCCTCGGGCCCGCGCTGGGCCTGCACGACGCCACCGCGGCGCAGTTGCAGCAGGATGCTTTCCAGGAACTTCGGCGGGATCTGCTGGGCCCGCGCGATCTGGTCGGCGGTGACCGGGCGACCGCGTCCAGCCCCGGTCACCGAGGCCAGTTCGGCGACCGCTCGAAGGGCGTAGTCCACCCGGGCTGAGAGACGCATGCCGGACAGGTTAACCGCCCCTGACCGACGGCCCGTCACCGGCCGTTAGAGCGACCGGCAGTAGGGCGGTGGAGGGCGAGGCGGGTCCTGGCCGAGGGTGGCAAGGCGGAGGAGGAGGCCATGCCGGTGTCGCATGGCCGACGACGACAACGCCGCCAGCCGAAGCGCCAGGGCGTGCCGCAGCCCCACCCGCCCTCTTGCCGGTCGCTCTTAGGCGCCGACCCGGCGCAGCAGCCCCTCCTGCACCACGCTGGCGATGTACCTGCCGTCGACGGTGAACATGCGGCCGGTGGCCAGCCCACGCGCACCGGAGGCCGACGGGCTCCAGCAGTCGTAGAGGAACCACTCGTCGGCCCGGAACGGCCGGTGGAACCACAGGGCGTGGTCCAGGCTCGCGCCCACCACCCCGCCCGGCCCCCACACCTCGCCGTGCACCGAAAGCACCGAGTCGAGCAGGGTCAGGTCGGAGGCGTACGCCAGGGCGCAGGCGTGCAGCAGCGGGTCGTCGGGCAGCTTGCCGTCGATGCGCATCCACACCCGCTGGTGCGGGTCTGCCGGCCGGTCACCCGGGCGTACCCACCCGGGCTCGCCGACGTAACGGACGTCGATCGGTCGGGGAATCTGCCCCCAGATGCCCAGCCGCTCCGGGTACCGGGAGAGCCGGTCGGCCATGGTCGGGACCGCCTGCGGCTCCGGCACGTCCGGCGGGAGGGGGGCGTGGTGGTCCAGTCCCTCCTCCTGTCGCTGGAACGAGGCGGACATGAAAAAGATGGTCTTGCCGTGCTGGAGGGCCACCGAGCGGCGCACCGAGAACGAGCGGCCGTCGCGGATGTTCTCCACCTCGTATTCGATCGGCTCACTCGGGTCGCCGGCGCGCACGAAGTAGCCGTGCAGGGAGTGGACCACCCGCTCCGGGTCGACGGTGCGGCCGGCGGCGACCAGTGCCTGGCCGGCGACCTGGCCGCCGTAGACCCGTTGCGGACCGACCGGCGGGCTCATCCCCCGGAACGACATGCTGCCGGTCGGCGCGAGGTCCAGCACCTCCAGCAACTGGTCGACGGCGGCCTGACCGACGAGTGAGCCGTCGGTCACTGCAACGCCCTCGCCGACGCGGCGTCGACAAGCGATCCGAGCTGGTGAACCCGCAGGGTGTTGGTGGAGCCGGGGGTGCCGGGCGGGCTGCCCGCCACGATCACCACGTAGTCGCCGGGGTTGCCCCGGTTCAGTCCGAGCAGCGCCTGGTCGACCTGGCGGAACATGTCGTCGGTGTGCTGCACGAACGGCATCAGGAAGGTTTCCACCCCCCAGGAGAGGGCGAGCTGCGCGCGCACCTCGGGCACCGGGGTGAAGGCCAGCAGCGGCAGGTCGCAGTGCAGCCGGCTGAGCCGCCGCACGGTGTCACCGGTCTGTGAGAACGCGACCAGCGCCTTGGCGCCGATGGCCCGGGCGATCGAGGAGGCGGCCACGGTGAGCGCACCGCCGTGCGTACGCGGGTCGTGCTGGAGGCGGGGCACCCGGATCGATCCGGCCTCGGTGGTGGTGACGATCTTGGACATGGTGCTGACGGTGAGCACCGGATACTTGCCGACGCTGGTCTCACCGGAGAGCATCACGGCGTCGGCACCGTCGAGCACCGCGTTGGCGACGTCGGAGGCCTCGGCACGGGTCGGCCGCGAATTCTCGATCATCGAGTCGAGCATCTGGGTGGCCACGATGACCGGCTTGGCGTTCTCCCGGCACAGCTGCACCGCGCGCTTCTGCACCAGCGGCACCTCGTCGAGCGGCAGTTCCACGCCGAGGTCGCCGCGGGCCACCATCACGCCGTCGAAGGCCAGCACGATCGCTTCGAGATGGTCGACCGCCTCCGGCTTCTCGACCTTGGCCAGCACCGGACGGTGCACGCCGACCTCGCTCATGATCGCGTGGCAGAGTTTGATGTCGTCGGCGGAGCGGACGAACGACAGCGCCACCAGGTCGACACCGAGGCCGAGCGCGAAGCGCAGGTCGGCGGCGTCCTTCTCGGACAGGGCGGGCACACTGACCGCCACGTTGGGCAGCGAGACACCCTTGTTGTTGCTGACCGGCCCACCCTCGGTGACCAGCACCCGGATGTCGTTGCCGGTCACGTCGGTGACCTCCACGGCGACCCGGCCGTCGTCGATCAGCAGCCGGTCACCGGGCTTGACCTCCTGGGGAAGCTTCCGGTACGTGCAGGACACCCGGTCCTTGGTGCCCATCACCTCGTCGCCGGTGATCACCACGGAGTCGCCGGTACGCCACTCGTGTGGCCCGTCAGCGAACCGACCCAACCGGATCTTGGGCCCCTGGAGGTCGGCCAGGATCGCCACCGGCTTGCCCGCCGCCTCGGCCGCCTCCCGGACGAGCCGGTAGACCGTCTCGTGGTCGGCGTGGCTGCCGTGGCTGAAGTTGAGTCTCGCCACGTTCATGCCGGCTTCGACGAGCCCGCGAATGCGCTCGGGCGACGAGGTGGCGGGACCAAGAGTACAGACGATCTTCGCGCGGCGTGTCACGCCCATCAGGCTAGTCTCTCCTCCGGGTCGGACCACCGGCCGACCCCTTGCGCAATGTGGAACAGCTGTCCAACGGCGCGCGGCTCACACGCGCAGCCGGCGAGCATGAGCCGCTCCGGACGTCGATGGCGGGCAACGGCGACCGCGAGCCGGAATGGTACGCCCCTGACGCCAGCGCTCATTGGGGCGCTCCGGGTGCACAACTGTCGGTAAGCATCCGATGACATGGCGCGAGTGCGTCAGATTCGCTCAACTGTCCGTCTTCACCAGCGGAAACTCAAGCGAGCCGGCCGGGCAGAGGAAGGTCATCACGTCCACCCGGTAGAGGCCCGCCTGCACCGCCGGATCGGCTTCCATCACGCTGCGGACATCGTCGACCGACCCGGTGCGGGCCAGACCGAACCCGAGCGGTGGGTCCGGTTGTCGAGCCTTGCCGTCCACCGCGCCGGCCACCAGGATGATCCCCCGGCGCTGCATCGCCTGCATGTGTGCGGCGTGCTCGGCCTGCAACCGCTGGACGGTCTCGGCTGGCAGCGCCCGCCCGGCGGCCCCCGGGTACAGCACGATGCACTCGTAGGTGTCGAGCGCGAAGTCGACCTGCGGCTCTTTCGACATGACCACCCTTCCGCCGCCCGCCGACGCCACGGCGATGCACGCGACGGTACGTCCAGCCTTCCACGGACGGTTCGGTCGCACGGGCGCTCCGCCGATCCCGTCGCCGGGTGCTGTCCGCGCGCCGGATGACCGATGGGCGGACGGCCGCTACCGTGTGGTCGATGCGTACGGCCGACGGCGGGGGTGCACCGGTGCAGGGTGGTGAGCCGGCAGCGGAGCCGCTGCCGTACGCCGAGGTCACCGACGAGGGGTACGCCACCGAGGTCGCCGAGACGTTCTCGGTGCGCCAGTTCGGTCCGGCGGTGCTGCTCAGCGGCGACTGCCCACGCTGCCGGCATCCGATCACCTGCCCGATCGTCGGCGAGGTGTATCGGCGGGAGGCGCCGGCGCCGTCGATCGACCCCGGCTACCGGACTCTCCTGTGCGGTTGCGCCGGTGACCACCCGTCCCGCCCGGACGGGCTGACCGGCTGCGGCGCGTACTGGACGGTGACGCTGGAGGTCGAGTCGTGATCCGGCTGCGGCCCGGCCCTCCGGCCACCCTCACCGACCTGCGCCGGGCGCAGGAGCTGGCCACGTTGCTGCGCGGCGAACTGGTCCGGGTGCGGACGGCCGCGCTGGCCTGGCGCAACGGTCTGGGCGGCCTGCTGGTGGCGTTGGTCGGCTTCAGCCTGATCCGGGGTCGCTCCGA
This sequence comes from Micromonospora lutea, assembly GCF_016863535.1. Taxonomy (GTDB): domain Bacteria; phylum Actinomycetota; class Actinomycetes; order Mycobacteriales; family Micromonosporaceae; genus Micromonospora; species Micromonospora lutea. The sequence continues at coordinate 14,448 of NZ_BOPB01000029.1, read as the reverse complement.
TGTCAGCACCCTCGCCCCGGGCTGGGGCGCGTTGGTCGGTGTGCTGCTGCTGGCCGCGATCGTGACCGGGGTGGCCGGGGCCCTGGCGTTGCTGCGCGCCGCGCACGGACCGCTGTCGGTGACGCCGGTCGCCGCGCTGCCGCCCGCCCCGCTCGGTGAGCATCGGGAGGCGATCGCCGCGGCACGGGCCCTGCGTCTGGGGGTGCTGCTGGTGCTGCTCTGCACCGCCCTGCTGGTCGCCGCCGTGGGCCTCACCTGGTACGCGCCCGGCCAGCCCTGATCCGCCGTCGTCGGCTGGCTGCTCAGGGCGGTCACGGCCCGAGGTGGGCGTAGCCGGCCCAGAGTTCCGGCAGGTCCGGCAGGGCGGCGCGCAGCTGCCGGACGGCATGGTGCAGGGCGTACGCGGCCCCCTGCGGGTCGAGGCCACCGGGCACCGCCAGCCGGGCGTAGAACTCCTCGCACAGCTGCGCGGTCAGCGCGTCGGAGATGGCCCAGAGCGCGCCGACGACGTGCCGGAACCCGGCGAGCTGGAACGCGGTGCCCAGGGTCAGCGCCTCGTCCGGCAGGGCGGCGCCGCCGCGTACCGTGTCGCAGGCGGACAGCACCGCGAGCGCGGCCGTGGTATCGGCCGGACGCCACATGTCCCGCACCCGCAGTGGGCCACCCGCCAGCGCGAGCCGACCCCGGGCCGGTGCGGCGAGATCCTGGGTGCCGTGACAGCACAGGTGGGCCAGCGCCGCCCCGGGTAGCGCGCCGAGCACCGCCGCCGGGGTGGCCGCCGGCCCGGTCAGCGAGGTCACCTCGGTCACGTACCGCCGCACGATCGCCTCCTCCCGGGCGGCACCGGGCAAATCGGTCAGGCCCGGCGTCTGCGGCATCCCGACGACCAGGGCCGAGGTCACCGGCGTCGGGGGCTCCGGTACCGCGTGCCGGGCCCGCCGCAGCGCCCGCAGCGACGCCGTGTACGACGACACCACCCGGTCGAGCGTGGCGTCACCACCGCCGGACGCGGCGGCGGCGTGCAGCGGCAGCAGGGCGAGCAGCCCGGTCGGGCACCACCACAGCCGGGGCGGATCCGCCCCGGGGTCCGGTGGCGCGGCGGCCAGGCCGAGCGTGTCCAGCACCGGGGCGGCCACCACCCGCCACAGCCAGTCCAGCGTCTCTGGGATCCGCCGCCGGAAGGCCTCCCGGCGGCGTTGCGCCTCGGGACCGGGTGCGACGGCCGGCGCGGTGACCTCGGCGAGCCCGACCAGGAAGGACAGGACCCGCGGTGTCAGTTCGGCGAGGGTCAGTCCGGGCAGCGGCACCACCCGTACCCGTCCCTCGGTGACCACCAGGGCGTCGCAGCGCCGGGCGGCGACGTTGACCAGCACGACCGGACCGTCGGCGGCAGCGTCGGCCAGGTCGGCGAAGGACGGCGGGCGCAGGAAATCACCGAAGTCGGGTAGTCGCCGGATCTTCGCCAGCACCTTGCGCCGTTGGAGCGCCAGTTCGTGCCGGCGCTCCGGCCCTTCGACCGGCGTCGGGAGCAGCGGGGCTGCCGCCCCGGCCGTCCCGGACGCCGGACCGATGCGGTCGAGGGCGTTCTGGAGGGTGGCCAGCCGCTCGGCCAGCCGGGGTGCCTGGGCACGCAACGCCGCCAGGTCGGCCCCGGCGTCGTGGGCGCGGGTCAGCAGCACTCCTCGGCCGTACTCCAGCAGCTCCACCGCGTGGTCCGGACGGTCGAGCGCGATCGCCACCGCCGCCGCGTCTCCGGCCAGGCCGGGAAACTGTCCGAGCAGGCGTACCTGGTCGTCGGGGTCCATGCCGTGCCAGGCGACCAGGTCGATCAGCTCGATCGCGGTGGTGTAGCCCGACAGGGCCGTCGCCAGGTCGCCGGACTCGGCGGCGAGGGCGGCGTGCCGTCGGGCGGCGCTGGCCCGCAGCAGCGACGGGGCGGCCTCGATCGCGGCGGCCTCGCGTAGCGCGGCGATCGCCTCGGCCAGGTCGACGCCGGGCAGCGCCGCGTCCTCGGCGGCGGCGTGCGCGATCTCCTCGACGGCGGTGGCCAGGTTGCTCAGGCACATCGTCCGCTCCGCGTGCCCGGCGGGCAACGCCGTGACCGCCGAGCGGTACGCCGCCAGCATCTCCTCGGCGTCCCGGCGGTGACGGGTGGCTCGGAACCGCAGCAGCAAGGCGTTGCCGAGGTTGGTCAGCAGCCGGTGCCGGTCCGAGGGGACGGCGATCGGCGCCTGCGTGACCTCCCGTAGCAGGGTGACCGCCTCGTCCAGCGCGGCGGTGTCCTCGGAGAGCCGGTACCGGAGCAGGTGGCTGAGGACGAGGGTGCCGACGACCCGCGCCCGCTCGCCCGGCTCGGACTCCCCCCGGGTCAGCTCCGCCGCCTCCCGCAGCAGCGTGATCGCCTCTTCGACGTCCGACAGCGCGGCGGCGCGGGGCACCTCCGGCGCGTCCCCGGTGGCCGGCAGCGCGTCGTTGGCCGCCAGCTCGGTCCGCCGGTTCAGCGCCGATCCCAGGTTGGTCAGTACGGGCAGGCGGTCCAGGTGCCCGGGTGGGGCCGCGTCCATCGCCTGACGCAGCACGGTGATCGCCTCGGTGAGGGTGGCCAGGTCCTGGGTGTGACCGAAGAGCGCCTGCAGCGCCAATCCCAGGTTGGACAGGTTGCGGGGCAGCTCCGCCGGATCCTGCGTGGCGGCGACCGCAGCGCGGCACATCGCCACGGCCGGCTCCAGCAGTTCGGGTTCGCCCGCTGTGTCGGCCAGCTCGCGCAGCACGTTGCCCAGGTTGTTCAGCAGGTCGGCCCGGCCCGGCTCCCCCGCCGGCAGCAGCCGTTCCGCCTCGGCCAGCACGTCCCGGGCCTCGCGCAGGCTCGGCAGCCCGGCCAGGTCGGCGTACCAGCGGCCGAGCAGATAACCGAGGTCGCCGAGGCACTCGGCGCGGTCGGTCGGGTCGGTTGCCTCGGCCGCCGCCGCCCGCAGCAGCCGCACCGCCTCGTCGAGGTCCTCGCCCCGTCGGTGCAGGGCGTAGCGGGACTCCAGCAGTTTGCCGGTGGCCTGCTCCAGTCCGGCCGGTTCGGAACCGCCACCCCGGTGTCCGGCGGCTGCCGCCCGGTACGCCTCGATCGCCGCGTCCAGGTCGGCCGGCTCGCCGTGCCGGTCGTAGCGCGTCCCGATCAGTCCCGCCAGGGTGACCCGGGTCAGGCCGGCCAGGTCTCCGCCGAGCCCGGCTGCCAGCGCGGCTCGGTTGGCGTCGATCGCCGTGTCCAGGTCTGCGTCGGCACCGTCGACCAGGAACCGCTCACCGGCCAGCGACGCGTACACGCTGATCGCCTCCGGGGGCGCACCGGCGGAGACCGCCGTCGCCACCGCGTCGACGGCCCGGTCGAGGTCGGCCCGGTCACTACGCCGCTGCCAGCGGTCCCGCAGCCGCTGGCCCAGGTTGAGGTGAGCCATCATCCGTACCGGTGACTCGGCGGGCGCGGTGCGGGCCGCGACGCCGAGCAGGTGGATCGACTCGTCCAGCGCCGCCGCGTCGTCGGTCTCGGCGAACCGGTCGCCGAGCACGTTGCCGAGGTTGAACAGCCGGGTCGGCAGCTCCGGGTCGCCGGCCGGGGTCGAATCCAGGCTCTCCCGGTGCGCGTCGATCGCCGCCGACAGCGACCGCTTGCGGCCCAGGTGCAGGTACTGCTCCCGGTACACCCGGCCGAGCGCGGAGAGGAAGTGCAGATGTTCCCGGGTGCCGGTCGGGGTGCCGGCCAACGCCCGCTCCAGCAATGCCTGGGCCTGGTCGGCGACCCGGTAGTCGCCGGAGCGTTCGGCACCCCCCATCAGGGTGGCCGCCTGGAGAAAGAGCGTGGTCGGGGCGTCCCCACCGGAGCCGACCGGCCCGGCGGCACCAGCCGCCGAACGCGCGGCGGGAATCCGTCCCGCGCCGGGCGTCGTGGCGCCGGCCGGGCAAGACGGCGCGCCCCGGGCCGGGCCGCCGGGCGTCGTGGCGCGGGTCGCGCCGGGCGTCGTGGCGCGGGTCGCGCCGGGCGTCGTGGCGCGGGTCGCGCCGGGAGCGTGTGCGTGGAGCATGGCCAGCAGCGACGGCGGCACCAGCTCCGGCGCCAGGTGCAGCATCAGCTCGGTCAGCCCGACGGCCTGGACCAGGTCGTTCTGCTTCTCGCCCACGGGCAGTACCTGGTACCGGTACCAGTGCAGGCAGGCCAGCAGGAAGATGCGCTCGGCCTCGTGTTCGGCGAGCGGCCGCCCCCGCCCGGTCCCGTCGATCAGAGTGAGGACCGCCTTGGCGTCCTGGAGCGCGTCGGGTTCCAGCACCCATCGCGGATTCATCGTGTTGCCGAAGCGGTCCAGCCGTTCGCGCAACCGCCGCACCGGATCGGACCTGAACCGTTGCCCCACGCCGGCCACCCCCGCCCCCGCATCGATTCCGATGATTATTGACGTCCTTCCCTCCCTGAAGGAAGGGGATTCCGGTCTGCTACACCCCCGTGGGGGCTAGCTCCCGGTGGGTTACCGCTTCGCTGCGCGGTGCCGGCATGGATGCTGGTCTTACCTGCGCTCCACGGTCGTTGAGGTCCGCCCGTCCGGCGGCCCTGATGTTGCGGGCGGCGTTGATGTCCCGGTCGTGAGTCGACCCGCACGGGCAGGTCCACGACCGAACATTCAGCGGCATCGTGTCGCCGATCACGCCACAGTCGGAGCACATGCGGGTCGACGGAAACCAGCGGTCGACCTTCCCGAAGGTCCGCCCGTACCGGGCAGCCTTGTACTCCAACATGGTCACGAACTGCGACCAGCCGGCATCGTGCACCGACTTGGCCAGCCGCGTCCGGCCGAGCCCGGTCACGCACAGATCCTCGACGTACACCGCTTGGCTGTCGCGGATGATTGCCGTGGATAGCTTGTGCTGCCAGTCCCGCCGGGTGTCGGCCACCCTCGCGTGAGCGCGGGCGACCTTCACGACAGCCTTCTTGCGGTTGGCCGAGCCTTTCTGTTTGCGGGAGAGATCCTGCTGCAACCGGCGCAGCTTCCGGGCCGCCCGGCGTAGGAACTTCGGCGCGGCAACCTTCGTGCCATCGGACAGGACCGCGAAGTGCGACAGCCCCAGGTCGATACCCACCTCGGCGTCCGTCTCCGGCAGCGGCTCGTCGGTGGTCTGCACCACGAACGACGCGAAGTACCGGCCCGCCGCGTCCCGGATCACCGTGACCGAGGTGGGTGCTGATGGCAGGGCGCGTGACCAGCGCACCTCCACGTCCCCGACCTTCGGCAGCCGCAGCCGTCCGTTGTCGAGCACCTTGAACCGGGCGTTGGCCGTGAACCGGATCGCCTGCCGGTTGTCCTTGCGGGACCGGAACCGAGGCAGAGCCAGCTTGCGGCCCTTCCGTCTGCCGGTGACCGAGTGGAAGAAGTTCCGGTAGGCGGTGTTCAGATCCGCGAGGGCCTGTTGCAGCACCACCGCCGACACCTCGCCCAGCCATGCCCGTTCGGGTGTGCGCTTCGCGTCGGTGATCAGCGTGCGGGACAGTTCCCCGTCCGTGATGTACGGGCGTCCCTGCTGGTGGGCTTCCTGGCGTGCGCGCAGCCCGTCGTTGAACACCACCCGCGCGCACCCGAACGCCCGAGCCAGCGCTTGCTGCTGACCCGGCGTCGGGTACAGGCGGTAGTTGTAACGAAGCTGCACGTACCCAGTCTAGCATTGGCCTATGGTAGATAATCGAGACGTTCGCACTGGTAGGCACTGCGTTTTCGCCCTGCACGCCCATTTGGTCTTCGTGACGAAGTACCGACACGGCGTGTTCACCGACGGGCACCTCACCCGCATGGAACAGATCATGCGAGCCGTATGCGCCGACTTCGACACCGAACTGGTCGAGTTCAACGGCGAAACCGACCACGTCCACCTGCTCGTCAACCACCCACCCAAAGTCGCCGTGGCCAAGCTGGTCAACAGCCTCAAAGGCGTCTCGTCCCGACGGCTGCGTCAGGAGTTCCCCGACCTGCGGCGGCACTACTGGCGAGCCAACCGGCTGTGGTCCGCGTCGTACTTCGCCGGCTCCGTCGGCGGCGCACCACTGTCCATGGTGCGCCAGTACATCGAAAGTCAACAGCGGCCCGCCTGACGGCGGGATCAGGAACACGACTTCACCTCCGCCGTGAACGACGGAGCACTGCCGTGTATTCGGTAGCAGGGGCAGCGCGGAGGCGCTGCCACAAACCCGACCATCGGTACGCACCGGCCGCTCCGCCGACCCCGACCCCGACCTCGATTCCGACCTCGACTCCGACCTCGACTCCGGCGCCGACCTCGACCCGGCGCCGTCGGACAGGCCAGCAGACAGCCGGGTCGCAGCAGCAGGCAGCAGGCAGCAGGCAGCAGGCAGCAGGCAGCAGGCAGCAACAACGGGGAAGTTGCTGCCTGCGACCCGACCGGACCCCACAACATCAGGGAAACTGCTGCCTGCAACCCGACCGGACCCCACAACATCAGGGAAACTGCTGCCTTCGGGCCCGGCGGCCGGCGGGCCCAACGGACGGCGGGCGGCGGGCGGCGGGCGGCGGGCGGCGGGCGTGGGGTGTTACAGGGCGAGGCAGTTGGGGCGGATCGTGGCGTCGCGCAATGCCTGTCGGACGACGGTGTAGGTGGTGCCGTCGAGGACCAGTCCGAGGTGGCCGACCACGCGCAGCGGGCACCCGGACTGGATCAGGACGTTGGTCGCCCCGTCGGCGAGCATCGCATTGTCAACCGGTCGGACCAGTTCGTCCTGCCAGGTACGCACGGTGGTCCAGCGCACCGCGCCGGGGGTGTCGTCGCCCTCGTTGAGGGCGGTGAGGAACGACGATCCGATGCTCATCTGCTGGCAGGCAACCACACCGGCGCAGCTTCCCAGACCGAGGAACTTCACGATGTTCGCCACGTACGTGCCGTACTGCGGGGTGCCCAGGCTGACGTAGCGACCGACCGAGTCGCCGCCACCGAGGTTCTTGATGTAGTAGCGGCTGACCAGGCCACCTTCGGAGTGTGCGACCAGGTCGACCTTGGCGGCCCCGGCGGCGGAGCGTACCTGCCCGACGTATGTACGTAGCCCGGCGGCGGAGGCGGTGATGTCGCCGAGCCCGAGGTTGGGCAGTTGGTAGACCCAGACCCGGTAGCCGTCGGCGCGCAGTCGGGCGGCGAGCGGCGCGTAGACGGCGGCGGGGGCGCTGAGCCCACCGACCACGATGACCGGATTGGCACTGGCCAGCGCTCGCAGGTCGTCGTCTGCCGCCGCACCGGTGGTGGCGGTGTCGACGGGCGCGGTGACGGAGGTGGACGCTGCCGCATCGGAGCGGGCCACGGAAGCGGAGGGAACGGCGGAATCCGCAGGAGCCACGAGGGCAACAGAGTCCGCGAGGGCAGCGGAGTCCGCGAGGGCAGCGGGCGCCGCAGGGGCAGCGGAGTCGGCGGTGGCCGCGAGGACAGCGGGCGCCGCAGGGGCAGCGGGCGCCGCAGGGGCAGCGGGCGCCGCAGGGGCGGGGGTGGCGGTGAGGACGGTGGCGAGGGTGAGTGCCAGGACGGGGACAGCCTTTCGGAGCAGCATCGCTGCACCTCCCAAGGGGGATTCCGGGGTTGCCGGGTGGAGGCGGTGGGGTGTCCGATCGACCGTGCATTGATGATGCGGGTCACGATCCAGAAACGTCAATGAAAAGTTACGCGCGGGTAGCAGGCGTTCCGACGCGTACCCAGGCCGCACGATGCTCCACAAACGACGGACGCCGCACGCACCGGGCGGTGCGTGCGGCGTCGGGGGCCTGGGTGGTTCAGCCGGCCGGCGTCACCTCCGGCTCCGACTGCGGGTCGGGGCGGGGGGATGCGTCCTTGACGTACGTCGGGCGCAACTGCACCGGCAGCGGCTCCTGCTCCCGCTTTTGCTGCTGGCGCGCCCGGACCCGCAGGTTGAGGAACTCCACGAAGATGGAGAAGGCGATCGGGCCGTAGACGTAGCCCTTCGGAATGTGCTGGTCGAAGCTCTCCGCGATCAGGCTCGCACCGATGAGCAGCAGGAACGACAGGGCCAGCATCTTGACCGTCGGGTGCTGGTTGACGAACCTGCTCACCGCACCGGCCGAGACCAGCATGATGATCATCGCGATGACCACGGCGGCGATCATGATGGCGAGTTCGTCCACCATGCCGACCGCGGTGATCACCGAGTCGAGTGAGAAGACCACGTCCAGCACCAGGATCTGCGCGATGACCGCGCCGAACGAGACCGTCTTGGCGCTCTTGCGGGAGTGGTCGGGGCCTTCCAGATGCTCGTCGATCTCGTAGGTGGCCTTGGCCACCAGGAATATCCCGCCGAGCAACAGAATCAGATCGCGCCCGGAAATCTCCTGCCCGAACATCGTGAACAGCGGCGCGGTCAGACCGATGATCCAGGACAGCGACGCCAGCAGCAGCAGACGGGTGATCAGGGCGAGTGAGATGCCGATCGTCCGCGCCCGGGCCTGCTGATGCTCGGGCAGCCGACCGGACAGGATCGAGATGAACACGACGTTGTCGATGCCCAGCACGATCTCCAGCAGGAGCAGGGTCGCGAACGCGATCCACACCTCGGGACTGGTCAAGAGCTCCATTTCATCCTCGACTTTCACGGCCAGCCGCCGGGTCGGTGCCCGGACCGTCGAGAATCGTCGCACGGGCGCGCACGTCCCGCCGCTCAGCACGGGCGCAGCGCCGGCCGCATAGGATGCGGCTCTCGACGCACCCCTGGAGGACCCCATGTCCACGGCCAAGCAAGAGTCGAAGCTCTCCGTGTTCGCGGTCGACGTTGGCATGCTCGTGGCGACGCTGATCGCTCTCGTCGGGTACCTGATGCCCTGGTTCCGGCCGAGGAGGTCCGCCCTGTGGTCCTTCTCCGGCTGGGAGTACGCGTCGATGAGCAACGGGGGCGGCTGGACCTTGATCACCTTCGCGTGGCTGGCGCTGGCCGCCGGGGCCGCGCTGTGGGCACGGACCGTCCTGGCGGCGGCGATGACCGGTGTGGTCGCCGCCATCGGCACCCTGGTCAACGCGATGGCGGTGGTGGCGGCCAGCTTCGGCACGCTCGGCGAAAGGAGCGCCCTGGACTACGTGACCGAGCTGCCGTTCGAAGCCGGAATCCCGATCATGGCCGCCGGTATCGGGTTGCTCCTGGCCACCTCCTGTCGGGCGATCGTGCGGTGCCACCTGCTGGACGCCGCCCACGAGGGACAGCGCGAACCGCAGCCGCCGTCGACGGAGTAGAACGGCCCGCTTCGGCGGGCCTCAGGCCGGCGGCAGCAACGTCTGGGCCGGTTTCGGCTGCTCGATCGGGCGGCCGGCTGCCCGCCGGGTGTCGGCGTACGCGATCACGGCCAGGATGCCGGCGGCGGTGATCCCGGCGACCACCGGCGGTGCGGCCAACAGGGGCACGCCGCTGGCGAGCAGGGCGGCGATCCCGATCGAACGGCGGACCGAGAACCGGGAGAAGACCGCCCACTCCAGCGCCGCCCGACCGACCAGGTAGCAGGCCGGTCCTCCGAGGATCATGGCCAGCCACCCCGGGAGGACCCGCCCGACCGGGTGGCCCTGGATGATCTCGTGCCCGATCGCCGTCATCAGGATTCCGAAGATCATCAACGCGTGGGCGGTCGCTGTGAACCGTCCCAGCGCCGCCGGGTCCCGGGCCCCGGCGACCGCCTCACCGAACACCTGACCCGCGCGCTGGAAGTAGATGCGCCACATCAGCACGGCGGTCACGAACGCCACGACCAGCCCGAGGCTCGCGTACCCGTTGGTGCGGCCCGGACCGCTGGCGTAGGTGATGCCGACCGCGAGGATCGTCTCGCCGAGAGCGATCAGCACCAGTTGCGTGTACCGGTCAGCGAGATGATGCGGGGAGACCGCCCACGCCGATATCCGTTGCCGGCCCAGGCGCGGCAGCGGCCAGCCCAACCTCGCCGAGCCGAGCGAGACGGTCGCCGCCAAGATCCAGAACAGCACCTGCGTCCGGCCCGGGTGGAACGCACCGATGACCCAGAGCAGTCCGCCGGCGGCGAACCACACCGTGACGCGGAGGTACGCCCGGGCCAGTGGGTGACTACCGAGCGCGTAGGTGAGGAACGACGCTCGACCGACCTGACTGAGCGCGTACGCCAGGGCGAACGGCAGCGCGCCTCCGCCGTCGAACGCGTGCGGCACGCTCGTGCCCATCACCAGCACGGCGAACGCGGTGACCAGGATCGCCCACTGGGCACCGGAGCTACGTGGGTCGAAGCGGGCGGTCATGTACGCGGTCGTCGTCCACGACCAGAGCAGCGGCGTGAACAGCAGCAGTGTCTGGCCGAACACGGCCCACCGTTCAGCCGCCGTGTCGGCCCCGGGCCCCGCCAGACCCAGCGCTGCGGTGGCCACCAGCCGGTTGATGGCGAACACCATCACCAGATCGAAGAACAGCTCCACGTACGTGGACTGCTGGCCGCTCGTCGGACTGCGAAGGAACCGGACCGCGTGTCCCCGGCCCCAGCGCCCCGATGATCTCGTCACCCCACCATCGCAGCCCATCCCCGGCCACCTCGGCGGCAACATCGCCAAGATGCCCCGCGCTCCCGCTCCCGCCGACCCCCGCTCCCGCCGATCATGCAGTTGTGGCACCTGAAATGTGAGGTATGCACCGTTTTGTCAACGACCACAACTGCATGATCGGCGCAGGGGTGGGGCGGGAGGCAGGGGCGGGGCGGTGGTTAGGAGGGGGTGGGGCGGGAGGCAGGGGCGGGGCGGTGGTTAGGAGGGGGTGGGGAGGTGGGTGAGGAAGGTTCGCCAGGCGGTGGGGGTGAAGGTCAGCGCCGGGCCGGTCGGGTTCTTCGAATCGCGTACGCCGACGACGCCGGGCAGTTTGTCGGCAACCTCGACACAGTTGCCGCCGTTGGAGCTGCTGCGAGTGCTCTTGCGCCAGTGGGCGCCGGTCAGCTCAGCCATGCTCGCGCTCTCAGGAAGTCGATGGACTGGTCACGCGGAAGCGCCACCGATCTCACGGTATCCCACACCGCCCAGAGTGGAGCAACCTCGTTCGTGACCCTGCCCTGCGCCTGGTCATCGAGGTAGCCGACGTCCTCGCCATCGCCGGTCGTGGCGATCACGAAGGGCCCGGCCTGACCCGGGTGCAGCCCGGCGGCCAGCGGCAGCACGTGCACCATGAGATTCGGTCGCCGCGCCATCGCGATCAGGTGGTCGAGCTGCGGTCCCATGATCTCCGGTGCGCCTCGACGCAGCGCCGCCTCGTCGATCACGAAGACCGCCAGTGGCGGCCGGGCTCGCTCGAAGACCGCCACCTGCCGTTCCAGCCGGATGGCGACGTGGCTCTCCGCGTCGGCGACCAACGGGCCACAGGTCAGGACGGCACGCGCGTACGCCTCGGTCTGGAGCAGTCCCGGGATCACAACGGACTCGTAGCACCGCAGTCCGGCAGCCTCCCGCTCAAGCTGGGTCCAGGGCAGGAACCAGGCGGGTTCGCGCCGGCGATGCGCGTCCGGCCAGAGATCTTCCATCTCTCTGCCCAGCAGTTCCGCCACCAGAGCACGATGCCGGGTCTGCGGCACCCGATCCTGGCTCACCCACCGCGCGACGGTCTTCGGATCCACCCCCACCCGCGCCGCCAGAGTGTCGGCCGTCTGGCCCGCCTCCGCCATCGCGATCTGAACAGCCCGGTTCATCCCTCTCCCAACGACGTTCGTCCAGAATGTCTGACCACCAAACTCCTACGCGGTGTTACTGGTTCGCAACCCTCGGCAAGCTATTTATCGGCCGGCAGGCCCGAGTAGCGGTCCCCCTGCACTCGCTTGGCGTGCCGGCGGGCCGCCCTGGCGGGCGAGCACTCACAGGGCGGCCCACCCACATGCCCCATACACGAAGGGATGCCCGGTGCCCGTACCAAAGCCAGCGAATGCCGTCCCGGCGTCGCGTTGGCGCGGTCGTCCCGACGCCGCGACGCACAGCACTCGCGAGGACGGCACGCCCCGGGTCACCCCCGGGGTGTATGTGCTGACCCGCGAGGCGTCGCCGCAGTTCGGCAAGCCGATCACGGTACGGGTGATCCGGGAACGCAGCGACCTGCTCACCTACGACGGCTGGGCCTGGATCGAGGTCTACCAACTCGACGCCCGAGGCGACGCCATCGACCGCCGCGAACTCTACGTACGCCCCACCGAAATGCGCCCCACCGAAATGCGCCCCGCCGGAATGCGCTCCGCCCAACCACCGCAGACCGCACACCCCAAGCCGACGACGAACCCGCAGCGCAACCCGGTGCCCCACAATGCGAAGCGGGCCGACCGGTGAGCACACCCGCCCGCGAGCACGTACCGTCCCGCCCGACGTGGCGCTGCCGGGCCTGCGGCATCGCCTGGCCCTGTTCCCCGGCGAAACTGCGCCTGCTCGCCGAGTACCGGGACAACATCCCGGGACTCATGGTCTACCTGGTGACCCTGCGCGAGGAGGCGATCGAACAGCTCGCCCGCCTGCACCCCGGCACCCACCTGCCGGACCTGCACCGGCGCTTCACCGACTGTGTCCCCGTCCGCTCCCGCTGAGAGCCACCCGCCCCGGGTCGCGGTAATCCCCCCCACCCGCGCCCGGGGCGGTCCTGCGGACGCTCAGTCAGTTCCGGCGCGGGTAACACAGCTCGCGCGGTGGAGGGCTTGACCGCGTTTCTCGTGATTTACTCGCAGGGATGGGCTTGTAAACGCCTACTGTGTAGGGGCACACCGCCGATGCTGCTGAGTTTCCGCTTCGCCAACCATCGTTCGTTTTGCGACGAGCATCAGCTCAATCTCATGCCCGTCTACGGCGACGGCGCCGAGGCGGACGAGCCGACTCCGCAGGCGGTCCAGGTCATCGGCATCTTTGGGGCCAACGCGTCCGGCAAGTCCAACTGTCTGGGTGCCCTGGGGTTCATGCGGCAGATGGTCGTGGAGTCAGACCGGGCGGTCGAGCCCGGCGTAGGGCTGTCCCGGGAGCCCTTCCGGCTGGATCCCGACATCGCCGTGCAGCCCTCGCGCTACGTCGTGGACCTCATGCTCGGGGGCGTACGGCACACCTACGGGTTCACGATCGATGACGATCGGGTGCTCGACGAATGGCTCTACCACTACCCGCTGGGACGTAGGCGGCGCATCTTCGAACGGGACGGAAGCGAGTTCGCCTGGGGCGAGGAGTCGGGCCGGCGTCCCTTGGAACAGATCGCCGAGATCACCGCCCCGACCGCGCTCTTCCTCAGCACCGTCGCCCGCTTCGGCCACAGCCGCCCGGAGCCGGATCCCGCGAACCCACAGCCGCTGCACGACACGTACCGATGGTTCTACCTGATGAGCCAGCGTACCGATCCTGCCTCCGGGTTGTCCGCCCTGATGCGTGCCGGCAGTTCGGACGCCGAGCAGGTACGCCAACTCGTCGTCGACCTCTTGCGAGCCGCTGACGTGGGCATCGTCGACATCGTGGTTCGATCAGACGCAGACCCTGAGGAGGAACCTGCGTCGACTGCGCTCAGGAAATGGCTGAAGGCAGCGGTTGCCGCGATGCGCCTCCCCCGGATCCAGTTCGCGCACCAAGGCCCCAACGGCACCGCGCTCCTCGATCTTCACGACCAGTCCAGTGGTACCCGACAGTTGCTCACCCTGGGGCTGCACGCCGCCGCAATGCTCCGCAGCGGCGCCACCATGTTGATCGACGAGATCGACGCCAGCCTGCATCCGATCCTGACCGCCAAACTCATGAGCCTCTTCCGCAGCCCGAAAGCCAACCCGCTCGGCAGCCAGCTCATCTTCACCAGCCACGACGCCGCGCTGCTCGGCACCATCGACACCGAGGAGATCTTGCGCCGCGACGAGATCTGGTTCGTGGAAAAGGATGACCAGGGCGCCTCCTCGCTCTACCCGCTGACCGATTTCAAACCCCGCAAGGAGGGTGAGAACCGCCAGCGCCGCTACCTCAACGGCAACTACGGCGCGGTGCCCGACCTGTCCAGCCACCTGTTCGAGCAGGCACTCGCCACCCGTGGAGACGCGGATGACACCCCGGCACGCTGAACACCGGAAAGGCCGTACGGTCGGCACCGGCCGGCGGGAGACCGACCTGCGCAGGCGGCCGGCCACCCGGGAACAACGGCGGACCGTGCTGATCACCACGAACGGTGAGTCGACCGAGCGGACCTACTTCGACGCGCTGAAGCGGGAGCCGTGGATCAGCGCCAAAGTGGCGGTCGCCGTCGAGCGCGGCTCCCCCGTCGATCTGGTACGCGACGCGTACCGCCGGCAGCGGGACAACGACTACGACGAGGCATGGGCCGTGTGCGACGTCGACCACTACCCGCCCGGGGAAGCCTCGGCTGAGGCGCAGCGGTCGGGGGTACGGCTGGCCTGGTCCAACCCTTGCTTCGAGGTCTGGCTGCTG
>NZ_BOPB01000028.1 GCF_016863535.1 Micromonospora lutea | reverse complement strand
CGGCTGGGCGAGGCGCTCCGCTGTCCCAAGATGGAGACCGTGATCGGAGAGCTATTCGTTCACGGTTGTTGCTTGATGATCGAGTGAACGCTCATCGGCACGTCCGTACGGAACTCGGGCTGGCTCGGCGGGACGCTGCGTAGCGCCCGGCTCGCGGCATGAGCCGCATGTGATCAAGTGGTCCCGAGTGCCATGCCGCGTTCGATCGGCGGCCAGGTCCGGACACCTGCGCGTCATCCGGGTGCTCAAGTAGATAGCGCAGGGATGTCGGGTACTCGTTATGGTGCTCGCGGACGTGGTCGGGGCCAGCAGAGGTGCGGATGACGCTGACTATCAAGGGTTCACGACGCATCACCGTAGACGGCGTCGCCTTCCGCTGGTCGGTTCGGCGTAGACCGACCTACTGTCAAGCCAATGGCTGGTCTCCGCTGACCTTCGTTGTCGAGCAGGCGGAACAGCCAGGCGCCCTGCTGGTCGCGTCGCTGCCCTGTGCCCATCCGGGCAACTGGTTCGGATTGCCGAGCCGGCCGGTGCTACCCGCGACGGTGGCTCTCGGTGTCCGTCAGGCTTTGGCAGCCGGCTGGCGACCCTCGCTACCAGGGCCCGCCTTCAAGATATTCCTGCACGACTCGTCGCCCGCCTGGTGACGGTGCCGCGCAGTCGGAAGCCGCACGGGCTGCGGCATTTCCGGACGTCGACGGTTCAGGGCGTCGTCCTTGCAGGACGATCTGCGGGTTGCCGTCGAGGTGCACGATTGCTTGATCCAGGCGAGACCGCGAGCAGGGCGGCCGTCAGAATCTGGCGACCGAGGCGCTGCAGCTCCGTGCCGCGCTTACCCGCCGCGACCTGGAAACCTCCGTGATGGCGTGACAGCTTCAGGGGCCGCACGACCAGCGCCAGATGTGCGACTGCTTCTGCAACGCGGTCGGTTGCTGCGGGACTGGGTAGGCTCCCGCGATGCTTCTGCGCGACGTGGAGCCAGCCGACCTCGATGCGTATGTCTGCATACGCTGCGATCCGGTCCTGATGTCGGAACTCGGCGGCCCACAGCCGCGCGAGCGCATCGCCGGCCAGCTCACGCGCGACCTTAGGCGGTTCGCGAGGACAGCACCTGGATCAAGATGGTCGTTGCCGGTAACTCCGCGCAGGTGGCGGGGACGGTGACGCTGTACTCCCAGGAGGGCATCTCCGAGATCGGTTGGATGGTCCTGCCAGAATCCCAGGGCAGAACTTGGCGGGCGAAGCCGTCCGCCAAGTTCTCGACCTGGCCCGCGCGGATGCGTTGGGGGCTCATCCCCGCGTTCCCGAGCACGACGAACGCAGCATCGAACGCCATCTGCCGCTCGGCCGGGTTCTTCCCCATCGGTCAAGAGGAGACGACCTTCGCGAGGCGCATCTTCCAGACCAGTCACTGGGTGTTCGATTCATCTGCGCACGCCTGATCACTTGACCCCTCAGCCTCCCGGCCCCTGTCCAGCATCCGCGCATCGGCACGACCGGGCGGAACCCAGGCCAGCTCAGCGGGACGCTGCGTAGCGCGCGCCTCGCGGCAGAAGCGGATGTCGCCGGACGCGTTCAGTCCGGATCCGCCATCTCGCGACGGGGTTACCGTTCAACGTGGGCGGCGAGGTTTGCCAGCGAGGACGCGAGCCCGGCCGCGTGATCCTCTACGGAGATGCCAGAGGGCACGTCGTCGGCTCGGATGTCCACCCGCGTCCCATCGTCGGTTGCTTTGACCTCCCAGGTCATCGTCATGGTGCCCGCATAGTCGGGATCGTCGGCGACGAAGTTGACGGCGTGCACCACCCGGACGCCGGGGACGATGTCAACGAAGCGCACCTCGACGATGTCGGAGTCCGCGGTGGCCTTGCCCGACGCGGTCGAGGCGTCCGCGTAGGTAAGCACCATCCGGTACGACCCACCCGGCCGGGCATCGAACCGTTCGAACCTACCGCTCATCCCCTCGGGCGGAAGCCACGCGACGAGGGCGTCTGGATCGACGAGCGCAGCGTAGACACGATCGGGAGGGGCCGCGATCACCCGCGAGGCTCTGTCCGTGCGTGGCATAGCCCCATCATGGCGCATCGTCCAGGCCCCACCTCGGCAGGACCGCACGCGGGCACCGGCCGCTTCAATGCCGCCCTCGGTGACAAGCCGTTCGCGGCAGATCGGGACACCTGGCCGGCCGCTGGTAGCTGTAGGCGGCAGGGGCCTGTTCAGCGGGACTGGGCGTCGTCTTGCAAGCCTGCCGCTCGGCGCCAGCGGGTGACTTCGGCCTCGTGCGAACCGGTAGCGGTCGCGGCCGTGACTGCCGCCGGATCCGCCCCGCCGGCCAGTAGGGCCAGGGGCCAGGCCGGCACTCCCTGCGCGCCGTCATAAGCGGCCCAGGTCCACGGGTCATCGAAGCGCCATGCACGACCAGCGGCATCGGCAACATCATCGCCGACCTCTAGGAACGCATACGGCCTGAAGACCAGTTCGAGCGTGAACGGAATACCGCCATCGGGCTCGATGCTCGTGCCCTGAAACTCCGCTGCCGCATCCGGAGCCTCACCGGCGCGCAGCACGAGCAGACTCAGGCTCGGGCGGGGCAACCAGCCCGTCTCCTGCGGCGGTTCGTACCTGTGAACCTCGATGACGTGGATGATCCGCGCCGGGATACCGACCCGGCAGGTATCGCCGGGGGCGGGGCGGGGCCGGGTCGGCAATGTACAGCTCGTCCGGATCGGCGCGGCCCAGGGCCACCTCCCCGTTCCAGCGCACGCCGTCCGCGTCCGGGTCAATCTCCCACCACGGCCAGCGGACGCTGACATACGCCTCGTCGAGGCCGGTGACGACCGTCGGCGTAAACGGGCAGGAGATCCGCAGCACATCCCCGACGCGGTGGATCATGCGCGGCAGACTAACGCGCGACGCTCCGGGCAGAACGGGGGATTGTGGAGGGACCAGGTCCAACGGCCCGGACTGCTCGAACCGGTACGCGCGGCCGCACGAACGGTCCCGCCGAGCCGCAGCCGATGCGCGCGTTATTCGCCGCTGAATGAGTGCACCCGATCTCTAGGTAAGGGCAGCGCGCGGCCTGGCCGAGTGCTTTCAGAATCGGTCGCTGGGGCTTGTCGCCTACTGGGTAGGCTCGCCGAGTTGCCGTGCAGCATCGTGGTAGAACGAGACCAACTGAGCCATTGGGATGGCTTTGCGGGAAACGGCGGACAGGTCGCTGCCCTCCTTGGTGAACGGTGGCGGCCACACACTGAAACCCTGGTCGATGCCGAGGGCTCCAACGTCGGTCTGCCAGCCGGGCCACCGCAGGGTCTCGTAGAAACGGTTCAGCGAGCCGCGCAGTATCGCGTTCAGCCACTCCGCGTACCCCTGTTCCAGATCTTGCCAACCCAGATCATCTGGACCGAAGTAGTGCACGGTCGGCTTCGTTCCTGGTTCGACCTGTATCCAGACGAACTGGCCGCCCAGGACGTCAAAGCCGACGGTAAGGACACCGGCCTCGGTATCTGCCTGGGTCACGATGTCCGGCAGGCGGTCGTGTCCGCAGCCAAGTACGCGGACCCATCCGTGATCCACCAGCAGGCCCCCGGTATTGGCTACCACCGCGCCGAGCCACGATCGTGTGCTGATGCCCAGTGCCTCCGAGCAGGTAGTGGCCCGTTCCGTATCAGCCGGCAGGACCTGCACCGGGTACGGCGCGGCGGCGACAGCGGCTAACACCTCCGGCCATGCTGATTGATCCACAGGACCAGGCTGCCACAGCCGGTCCGTGTCCGACAGGCAGCGGAGCACACGGCGGCGCATCGACCGCACCGGCCCCGAAGACGGACTTACACACGTCCCACCCGGCGATCGAGCCATGGGAGTTTGTGTCGGAGGCCCAACACGAACCAAATTCCCATATCCGCCAGTGGCTGATATGGATGTCATGTTGGCATAGCCACACGTGCCGGCCGCCCGAAAACGCAGGCTGTTGCCCTGCCGGGGGCACGCAACTCTTCGAGATCACCTGGCACGCGATCTCGTTCGGGGCCGAACTAGGGTCGATGGTGATGGTTGGTATGCCGTGGCAGTGGATAGCCGCCGCGCGCCTGGCCCACCGCCGATTGGTCGGGCGCTGAATCTCCCTGGGCCAAATGCGAGCGGTGAATGTCCAGTCCGCCGGTTGTCGTGTCATCCGAGCCGCGATCAGGACCGGCTCGGCGGCCACGAGCGAGAAGCCCTGCCGCCGATCACCGATTTGTCCAGCAGCATCTCCATGGGGCGTCCGTCGTCCTCCGCCTCGCCGGCCAGCCACATGAGACGCCGGAGATCTGGGAGGGCCGGGGCGCCGCCCGGCCCTGCCGGCGTGTGCCTGCGTTCAGGACAGCACGCGAGGAGGCTCTATCGCACGGCAGCAGAGACGCGTACGCCGGTCAGCAGATCGCACAGCTGCGGCGGGCAGGCTGGGCCGGACCGGTACCGCAGCAGGACAGTGAGCAGGCCCGGCCCTTTGATGCCGGTGTGGCAGCCGACGTAGTAACCGTCATGGGTGGTCACGGTGCCGGTAAGCCCGTGGCCAACGTCGTCCGATGCTCCCCCACCGGGCCCACCCGGGGAGCCACTCCGTCAGCTCCACCAGCCGCTCGCAGGTGTGCGTCGTCGGGTCCGCGCTCTGCGGGGGAAGGTACAGCGCGGCGAGGCCGCCGGGATCCGTGGACAGGATCTCGGTGTCCTCCAACGTCGGTCCCCGCGCGGTCGAGGGCTGCCCCGGGGGCGCGACGGGGATGGGGAGGTGGTTGGGGGTCAACATCGCCGCCTCGCCGTCGTCGACTCGGGGCGGGGTGTCGCGGTCCGGCTGCTGCCCGAGCTGCAGCATCGGGTAGACCAGCAGCGTCTGCCACGGCGGGTGTACGTCGGCGACGGTCCGCAGGGTCACCGCTGCGGCGAGTGCCGCCTCCGCGCTCGCGCCCTGCCTGGCTCGTCGCCCCCCCGATCCGGGCGCTGGCCGCCGGGGAGCGTCGGCGCGACCGAGGCGACCGCCCAGGCGGGCAGCGTGAGGTCGATGTCGAGGACGCCGTCGTCGCCGACGGTCAGCGTGCTGCGGTGGAGGCCGTCGGCGACGTGGCGCAGCTCGGCGGTCTGTTCCCGCGTGATGTTGAGCGGGGCGCCCATCTGGTACCAGGCCTCGGCGACGTTCCCGTGCTCCCAGTCGAGGATCTCCACGGTGAGCTCGGTACCCGGGCGCAGCCCTTCGACCCGATGCCGGACGCGGCGCTCGGGGCCCATCTCGGCGAGGGCTCGCGTCTCGGCGTAGCCGTTGCGGGACGCGAGCCCCGTCGTGCCCATCTCGGCGGGGTAGTTGTAGAAGATGGCCGACACGTCACCCGTCGCGGACGAGCGGGTGATGGCACCGTCGGGCAGCTCGGCCAGGAGGCGGTCACCGAGGCGGTGGAGCATGGCCATCGCGTGGAACGTCGGCTTGTGCAGGCCGTTCTCGTTGACGAATCCGAAGCCTCCGTGGAAGGGGCCGATGCCGCTGCCGCCCTCCTCGAACACGTCGGTGAAGGTCCAGTAGGAGATCGAGTCGGCCAGCGGCGCGCCCTTGAGGAACGCCCGGACGATGTACGCGGCGGCGAAGAGCGTGTCGTGGATCGCGTCGCGGCTCGACGGCGAGGTCGACCACTCGGTGATGTGCAACTCGGCGTCCGGATACGGACTGTTCTCGATGATCGTGCGCAGGACCTGCAGGTCGACGTACGTGGCGTCCTTCTGGCGCGTGATCGCGCTGACGTTGCCCAGGGAGTCCGCCGCGTAGTCGGTCGGGTACAGGTGGGTGGAGAGGAAGTCGATCGGCAGCCCGCGCTGCGCGCAGTACTCGATCAGTTCGTGGATCCACACCGGCTGCCAGTCGAGCGCGTCGGGGTCGGTGGCCACCGCGGTCTCGACCTCGAGCGACGGGTCGTGGGTCTCTCCGGAGTAGCGGGCGTCGGGGACGAACACGCTCGTTGACGGGCCGCCGACCCGCAGCCGGGGGTCGATGGCTTTGATCGCGCGCGCCGTGGCCTCGTACAGCTCGAAGTACTGGGCGCGCGTCCCGGTCCAGAAGTTCGGCACGAGGTTCGGCTCGTTCCACACCTCGAACGGCCACTGCCGCACCTCGTCGATGCCGTACCGCTCGATCCAGTGCCGTACAGTGGCGTCGACCAGCGCGACCCAGCGGTCCATCTCCTTCGGCGGGCTGCAGTGCGCCTTCCACCAGAACAGCGTCTCGGTCTGGGTGGCGAGCTGGCGCGGCATGAACCCGAGCTCCACGAACGGGCGGGCGCCCGCGTCGAGGATCGCGTCGAACACCTTGTCGACATACGCGAACGTGTAGACCGGCTCGGGCAGCGGCTGGTTCGGGCCGAAGCCGCCGCCGTTGTCCGTCCGGTAGACGAACATGTCGTCATGGAACAGGCCGTGGAAGCGCACATGCCGGGCGCCCAGCACCTGGACGGCCTCGCGGAAGTGCGCCTGCCAGTCCGCCCGCAACGCCTCGTTCGCGCGGCCAGCACCGACGCACTCGTTCCACACGTGATGCAGCGGCACCTCGGCGGGTGCCTGCCCGTCGATCAGCAGGGCTGACGTCGCCTGCTCAGTCATGGAGAGTTCCCTCGCTTCGTCGGTGAGTGGGGTTTGCTAGCCCGGTGGTGTCGCTGACACGGAAGCAGTCCACGTCGACGTATCCCCCGGGCTCGGCAGTGGCGTAGTTGAAGAGGGCGAACCGGTACCCGGTGAAGTGCGCGAGGTCGTACTGCATCTGCACGGTGTCGCCCAGCCAGGTCCAGTTGCTGCCGTCGTACGAGTACGCGAACGACGCCGTATCGACGGCATCCCGGAAGTCGACGTCCGCGCGCAGGTAGACGACGTCCGCCCGCAGCGGCACCGGTGCGCTGGTGAAGGCGATGACGCCGTCGCCGCCTGCCCGGCGCATCACCAGGCTCCTGGTCCCCGCCTCCATCGTCACCGCGATGTATCCGTACTTGCGCTGGTAGGCGGAGATGCCTGCGACGTCCCCGTCCTTCATGTGCGAGACGTCCAGCGAGATGGCGCCGGAGCTCGTGGGTCCGAGCGTGCGTTGGGTGAGCGTGTTGCGCGCATCGAGGATGCCCGAGGCGACGCTGCCCGTGGTCAGCCGCAGGTGTCCGGGCCGCTCGGTGAGCGACCAGAACCGGTTGTCCGGGTTGTGGTTCCACTGCCACTGGAGCCCCAGGTTTGACCCGTTCCATGCGTTCTCGGCGGACTCTGCCAGGAGGTCCGCGTTGGCCGTGTTCCAGTGGCCCGCACGCTCAAGGAGGTTGTCGAAGTCGTCCGAGGCGACGACGGCGGCGCCGTCACCGGCCGTCCGTGCGGCCGCCGCGGGCGCTTCCGGATTGAGAGCGAACACCGGCCACCCGTCGTCATCCCAGGCCACGCCAACGAGCTGAGGCGAACGACCCAGCGGGCCCTCGTCCTGGAACAGCATGGCGTACCACTGCCCGTCGGACGTCTGGACGACTCCACCCTGGGCCACGCCGGTTCCGGGTCGGCCCCCGACCGTCACGCCCTGGCTGAGCACGACCCGGCCCTCCCACACGCCGCCCGCCGACTGCGGCGTTAGTGACGTCGACCGCCACAGCACCTCCTGGCGGATGCCACCCGACGGCCACTGGATCATGAAGACGTAGTAGTAGTCCCCGATCTTGTACGCGTGAGCGCCCTCGGCATTCAGCCCGCTGGTCTGGTCGACGTTGGCGTGCTCGACGAGCCGCGTCGCCGGGCCGTCCCACGCAAGGGTCCCGTCCTCGTGTCGCCGCAGCCTGCGCAGGTCGATCGACCCGCCACCGTAGACAAGCCAGACGTCGTCGCCGTCGAACAGCAGCGACTGATCGTGGGCGTACCCGTCGAGCACCGACCTGGTCCACGGCCCGCGCTCGATGTTGGGAGTCGAGTAGATGTACGTCTGCCGCGTGGTGAGGCTGCCAACCGACACGTAGTAGGTCCCGTCATGGAACCTGATGCTCGCTGCCCAGCTGCCCTGGCCGTACGCGTCCTGGCCGTTGCGCAGCGCCAGCGCGTCCGTGTCGTCGAGGATCGCCGCTGTATACCCGGCGATCCACCAGTGCACCAGGTCGCTCGAGCGCATGATCGGGACGCTCGGCGCGAAGTACATCGTCGTGCTGACCATGTAGTAGTACCGGCCGTCGAAGACGACGTCCGGGTCGGGCACGTCCGCGAAGATGACCGGGTTGGTGAAGTCTGCCCCCGCCCCGCCGTCGCGGATGTTCAGGTTCGGTCGGTCCATCAACGCAGCTCGAGCGCCACGGTGACGTAGGAGTGGGCGGGCAGGTCGACCTCGAGCCCTCGGGGGTGGGGGCGCACACCGGCATGGTCGGTGGGGGCGACGGCGTCGAGCTGCGCGGGGGTGTTGTGCGCGTCGAGCGCCGTGGCGGTCAGCACCCGCGCGGTGTGCCCGACGACGTCGCGGCCGCGCAGGTCCAGGACGAGGATGCGGTCCGTATCGGCGTCGAGGTTGGACAGCGAGACCAGGGCGGTGTCGCCCTTGACCGACGCGGACGCCGAGACCAGCGGCAGCTCGGTCCCGTCGACAGCGCGAGTCTCGACGTCGCGCAGGTGCACCGCGAGGGAGGCGGCGTCGTGGTGGCCGGTGTTCATGGCGAAGACGTGGTACGTCGGGGTGAGCACGAGCGTCCCCGTGTCGGGGTCGGTGAGGATCATGGCCTGTAGCACGTTGACGGTCTGGGCGATGTTCGCCATGACCACGCGCTCGGCGTGCCGGTGGAACGCGTCGAAGTGCACCGAGGCGACCAGGGCGTCGCGCAGCGTGTTCTGCTGGTACAGGAACCCGGGGTTGGTGCCCTTCTCCACGTTCCACCACGTGCCCCACTCGTCCACCACCAAGCCGACCTTGCGGTGCGGGTCGTAGCGGTCCATGACCGTGGAGTGCCGGGTGAGCAGCTCCTCCATGCGCCGGGCGCGGGCCATGGTCACGTACCACTGGTCGGTGCTGAACCCGGTGGCGTCGCCCTTGTCCGACCACGACCCGGCCATCGTGTAGTAGTGCAGCGACACGGCCTGGAACGGGCCCGCCGGCGCGGCCGGGTCCGCCGCCAGGTCGTCGAACGAGCGCAGGAGCGTCTCGGTCCAGTGCAGGTCGGCCTCGTTCGCGCCCGCCGCGATCCGGTACAGCAGGTTGCCGCCGTGGTTGCGGGTGTAGGTCGCGTACTGCCGGGCCAGCGAGGCGAACTGCTCGGCGCGCAGGTTGCCGCCGCAGCCCCACGCCTCGTTGCCCAGGCCCCAGAACGGCACCCGCCACGGCTGCTCCCGCCCGTTCGCCCGCCGCAGCGCCGCCATCGGTGAGTCGTCCGCCCGGGTCAGGTACTCCACCCAGTCCGACATCTCCGCCACCGACCCGGACCCCACGTTCCCCGACACGTACGGGTCCGCGCCGAGCAGCTCGCACAGGTCCATGAACTCGTGCGTGCCGAACGCGTTGTCCTCCACCACGTCGCCCCAGTGCGAGTTGACCATGCGCGGGCGGCTCTCGCGCGGGCCGATGCCGTCACGCCAGTGGTAGTCGTCGGCGAAGCAGCCGCCCGGCCAGCGCAGGTTCGGAATCGAGATCGCCCGCAACGCCTCGACCACGTCCGAGCGGATGCCCCGCACGTTCGCGACCGGCGAGTCCTCACCCACCCAGAACCCGCCGTAGATGCACCGCCCCAGGTGCTCGGCGAAGTGCCCGTACACGTGCCGGCTGATCGTGGCGCCGGGCAGGTCGAGGTCGATCACTGCGGTCGTGGTCGTCGTCATTGTCTCCCCATCAGTTGCGTGTTCCGTCATTGCATGCCTCAGCGAGGAGCTCGCGGAAGCCAGACCCGCATCGGGCCGGGGCGCGGTTGCCCCAGGTCGAGAACGGGATCGCTGTCACCGTGTGCTCGTCGACGAGCTCGGTGGCGGTGTCGGGGTCGTAGATGCCGGTGCCGCGTCCCGGTGATCGGGGATGCGGGGACGGCGCGCAAGGCGGACGTGCGCCCATAGGTGCTCGAACTGGTTTCCTTCGAACGAAACGGGCTAAACGGCGCGGGTGGTTGCACGGCCCTAAGCCCCACCGCGGGTGGAGCCACGTACCACGAGACGGACGGGCGCGACGACGTGCTCGGCCGGGCCGGTCCAGCCCGCCATCTGCCGGTGCAGCAGACCCACCGCGGTCTCAGCGACACCTTCATGGTTCGCGTCGACGGAGGTGAGGCCGGGCGGGACGAAGCTTGACATGTCGAGGTTGTCGAACCCGGCAAGCTGGACGTCGGTGGGCACCCGGAGCCCGCTCTCTGCCAGGGCCGCGACCGCGCCGAGCGCGACGACGTCGGTGACGGCGAAGACGCCGTCGAAGGGCAGACCGGACGCGATCACATCGAGCAGGGCATCACGTCCGGCCGCCGACGTGAACGTGGAGATGGGCACCACATAGCGTGCGTCGACATCGAGGCCGGCATCGCGATGTGCGCGCTCCCAGCCAATGCGGCGGTCCGACGTCATCATGTGCGCGGTGTCGAACGTGCAGCCCAACCCAACGATGCGCCGCGAGCCGTGCTCGATCATGTGCGCCGTCGCGAGACGGGCGCCCTCTTCGTTCGCCAGCCGCACGTGGTTGAACCGGTCGGGCACGTCACGCTCGCCGAGCAGCACGATGGGCTTGGTGGTACGCACGCGGTCCAGCTGGTCGCGGTCGAGTCCGGCGACGGACAGCAGGACGCCGTCGTAGAGCTGGAGTCGCGCGACGCTCAGCGCCGCCATCTCATGCTCGGGGCTGCCGCTCGTTCGCTCAAGGACGAGGTGCCGCCCCTCGGCCTCGATCAGCGGCGCGATCTTGTCGGAGACCTCACCGAAGTAGTCGTGGAAGCTCGGCACGATGAAGGCGACGGTGTCGGTCCGTCCCGCGCGCAGGTGGCGCGCGGTCAGGTTGACCTCGTACCCCAGCGCCTCGACGGCGGCCATGACACGGGCACGCGTCGGCTCGTTGACCGGGAGGCGCTCGTTGACGACGTTCGACACGGTCATGACCGAGACGCCCGCCTCACGGGCGACGTCCGCCATCCTCACCACATATCCTCCTTATCGCGGCATTCTGCCAGCTCAGCAACGTCGTCTGGCGAGAAGCCCGCCACCCATCCACACGCCGGGGCGGGCCTTGACGCAACACGATCGACTCTTTACTTTAACGCTAAAATCCCGCTCTGGATGAGGACGCCAAGCCCCAGCTCGCGTCGATGTGCCCACAAATTCCAGTCAAGGACGACCGGAACTGTTCTCAAGGGAGAGACCTCGGTGCGTACCACAAGAACGAAGTTGTCAATTGTTGTCCTGGCTGCAGCCGTGTTAGTAGGACTTGTCGGATGTACCTCTGCCGACGACCCCGAAGACGACTCGGGAACGCTGACCCCCAGTGACCCCACGACGTTCACGGTCTGGATCACGTCGGCCCAGCAGGCCCCGGCACCCGACAACAAGATCACCAAGCTGCTCAAGGACAAGCTCGGTGTCACCCTCAAGTACGAGATCGTCACGCCGGACAACGAGGACCAGAAGATCGGTGTCATGCTCGCCGGCGGTGAGTTCCCCGACCTCATCGGCACCGGCGACCTGAAGCAGCGTCTCCTGCAGGGCGGCGCTCTGCGGCGCCTGGACGACATGCTGGCCAAGGGGGACTACCCCAACCTCGCCGAGCACGTCAAGGACGACATCAAGAAGATGAGCTACTCGGGCGACGAGGTGGACAAGGGCCTGTACATCCTCCCGAACTACAACCGCTTCTACGGCGACATCACGGGCGGCGTCTACTACGGTCCCGCGTTCTGGATCCAGAAGCGTGTGCTCGCGGACGCCGGCTACCCGGACCTCAGCAACATGACGCTCGACCGCTACTTCCAGCTCATCTCGAACTACAAGGCGAAGCACCCCAAGACCGCCGGCGCCCCGACCGTCGGCTTCGAAATTCTGGCGTCCACGGGCCGTGAGTGGGGCATGACTAACCCGCCGGCGCAGCTGGCAGGCTTCCCGAACAACGGTGGCGTCGTCGTCGACAGCAACAACAACGCGTCGATCTTCGCCGACAAGGACATCGCGAAGAACTTCTACAAGGTCCTCAACCAGCAGTACAACTCGGGTGTCGTCGACCCCGAGTCCTTCACCCTGACGTTCGACCAGTACACCGCGAAGCTGGCCACCGGCACCGTCCTCGGCATGCACGACCAGGGCTGGAACTTCCAGACCGCCACCCAGTCGCTGCAGAGCGCCGGCAAGGACGAGTACACCTACGTGCCCCTCATGCCCGTCTACGACGGGGTGAAGCCCTGGTACGCCGACCGCCCCGTCATGAACACCAACCAGGGGTTCGGCATCTCGGTCTCCAGCAAGCAGCCGAAGAAGGCACTGAAGTTCCTCGACATCATGCTCAGCGATGAGTGGCAGAAGACGCTCTCCTGGGGCATCGCTGGCGAGGACTACCAGGTCGGCGCCGACGGCGTCTTCTCCCGCACGGACGAGCAGCGGAAGAACTACAAGGACCTCACCTGGCGTGCCTCCAACCGTCTCGATGCGCTGCTCGACATGCTGCCCAAGCGCAACGGCAAGTTCTCCGACGGCAACGCCTACAGCCCCGACGACCAGCCCGCCGAGTTCTACGCGACGCTGAGCGACTACGACAAGGACTTCATGGCGAAGTACGGCAAGAAGACCTGGCTTGACTTCGTGAACAAGGCGCCGGACAACCCCAAGTACTACCCGGCGTGGAACCTCACGCTCTCCGACGACGCCAACCAGGTCAACCAGCAGCTGACCGACACCAGCGTGCAGAAGCTGCCGGGGATCATCGCCGGCCCGCCCGCCGACTTCGACAAGAACTGGCAGGCCTACGTCGACTCCATCCGCAAGATCGACGTCAAGGTGTACGAGGACGCAGTCACCGCTGGCATCAAGGACCGTCTGGCCAACTGGTAACAGTCTGCGAGCAGTCGTGGTGGGGGGCGTGCGCCCCCCACCACGACGCGTTCTCGATTACCACCCACTGCTCCTGACGACGAGGTTGGACAGATGACGGACGCCACGGTCAGCACCCCCGTGACCGCCACCGGGCTCGTACCGGCCCCGGAGCCCGCGAGCAGTTCGCGTGCCCAGAACCGCAAGGCCCGAAAGAATGCAGCGAAGGGTCCCAAGCGCAAGATCACCTGGGACCTGGTCTGGGCGCAGCGAGCCCTGCTCGCGATGGCCGTCCCGCTGCTGCTGTACCAGATCCTGTTCAAGTACGTCCCGGTCTACGGCTGGGCGATCGCCTTCCAGAACTTCAAGCCGGCTCGCGGCAGCAGCCCCTGGCCGGGTCCCCGCAGCCTCTGGAACCAGCAGTGGGTGGGCCTCGAGAACTTCTACAACCTGTTCACCGGTGTCATGGGTGAGCGGTTCATCCGGGTCGTGATCAACACGATAGGACAGTCGGTCCTGACCCTGACCGTCGGTACCCTCGGGGCCATCGTCCTAGCGCTGCTGCTGAACGAGGTCAAGAACCTGCCGTTCAAACGAGTCCTTCAGAACATCACCTACATGCCCCACTTCCTCAGCTGGGTGATCGTGGCGAGCATGGCATCGGTGGCGCTCTCGCTGCCCTCCTCCGGCGGGTTCATCAACCAGGGCCTCATGAGCCTGCACATCATCGACCAACCGATCCTGTTCCTGACCGAGCCGAACTACTTCTGGGGGATCGTCGCCGGGACGAACCTGTGGAAGGAGCTGGGCTGGAACACGATCATCTACCTGGCCGCGATCACCGCGATCGACCCGAGCCTGTACGAGTCCGCCGAGGTCGACGGAGCAGGCCGCTTTCGCAAGATGTTCAGCATCACGCTCCCGAGCATCAGGCCCACGATCGTCGTGCTGCTCATCATCAACAGCGGCTGGATCCTGTCCACAAACTTCGAGCTGCCGTACTTCCTCGGCAACGGCCTGGTGTCCGACAGGTCCGAGACCATCGACGTCTTCGTGCTGCGCTATGGCTACGAGCTGGGCAACTACAGCCTCGCCATCGTCGCGGGCATCTTCAAGACCATCGTCGCCGTCATCCTGGTGGGCGCGGCGAACCAAGCGGCCAAGCGCCTCAACCAAGAGACGCTGGTCTAGGAGGACTTCATGTCAAGCACCACTGTCGCGAAGCCTCTGGCGCGGCGCGCAGCACGGGGCGGGTCACGGCGTCGCAAGTGGACGACCGAGCGGATCATCTTCACGACGCTCAACACGACCTTCCTGCTCGCCCTCGCGGCGGTCATGGTCTACCCGCTGCTGAACACGCTCGCCATCTCCCTGAACGACGGCATGGACGCCGTCCGTGGCGGGATCGGCATCTGGCCTCGGGACTTCTCGCTGCAGAACTACAACGTCGTGTTCAACATGCACACGATCTACCAGGCGTTCTTCATAAGCGTCCTGAAGACGGTCGTGGTGGTGGCGACAAACCTGTTCTTCACCTCGATGCTCGCCTACGCGCTCAGCCGCACAGAGTTCATCTTCCGCCGCCCGATCACCGTGATCTTCGTGCTGACGATGTACTTCGACGCCGGGCTGATCCCCAACTACCTGCTCATCAAGGACCTGGGCATGCTGAACACCTTCCAGGCCTACTGGGTGCCGACGATCATCAGCGCGTTCAACCTGATCATCCTGCGCACGTACATCAAGTCGATCCCTGAGGAAATCATCGAGTCGGCACGGATGGACGGTGCGGGCGAGTTCCGCACGTGGTGGCAGATCGTGATGCCGCTGTGCAAGCCCGCGCTGGCCGTGGTGGGTCTGTTCGTGGCGGTGGGCAGCTGGAACGCCTGGCTGGACACCCTGCTCTACGCCTCGGGCAATCCGGCGTTGACCACCTTGCAGTACGAGTTGCAGAAGCTGCTGTCGAGCTCGATGAACGCCGGCGTGAACTCAGTGGCCGCCACGGGCGCCGCGGCCTCTGGCGGGCAGGTCACCACACCGATCGCGCTGCGGTCGGCGATCACCATGGTGGCGGCCGTCCCCATCCTGTTCGTCTACCCGTTCCTGCAGAAGCACTTCGTGTCCGGTCTCATGATCGGCTCCGTGAAGGGCTGATCGCGTCGGCCTCCCGCCCACCGCAGGAGGCCGACCCTGTCCTCCGGACCCGCAACTGCGCACACTGAAAGGGCCCCGACCATTCTCCGTTTCAACCCCGCGTCGCGACTGTGGCGCATCCTGGACTCGCTCGGCTCCATCATCGTGATCAGCCTGTTCTGGCTCCTGAGCCTCGGCCTTGTCGTGACGGCGGGAGCGGGAACTGTGGTCGCCTACGAGGTGTGCCGCCGGTACGTCCTGGGCAAGGACGGTGGCGTCCGGGCCATTGCTTCGAAGGCCTTGCGGCAGAGTTGGAGGCAGGCGACCGTCGTCGGTCTGCTGGCCGTCCCGGTCGCGGCCGTCGGCATCCTCTCGCTCTCCTACCTGCCCACTCGCGGGCTGGCCGAGGTCTGGGTGCCGCTCATTGTCGTCGGACTTTTCCTCCTGCTCCTGGTCTTCTGGTGCCTCCCCCTCGTAGCCCGCTTCACCAACCCCACCTGGCGCCAGGTGTTCAACGGGCTCACGTTGGGGCTGACGACGCCCAGCCTGACGTTCCTGCTCGGGATCGCCGTGGTCCTCGGGGGCGTCACCATCTGGAACTTCATGCCCGCGGTGTTCGTGGCGCCCGGCCTGATCCTCCTGTGGTGGTGCTACCTGCTCGAGCGGTTCTTCGTCGCCCGGGGGTACGTGCAAATGGAGCCGAAGGAGGCAGAGGCCTGACGCTCTCCAGCCGTGGACCTGAGTTGTCTCGTGAAGCGGCTCGCGGCGATCTTGTACACAGAACGGTGGGGGTGGACCAGCTTCGGTGGCCTGGGCACCGACGTATGGGAGGTGCGAGTGGGACGGCAGGTTCGCCGGTTCCGGCACACCCCTGACTGGACGTTTAATCCACGCTCGTGGCGAGAGCGGCGGATTCGTATATCGATTCTGATGACCGGGCGGGTCCTAAGGGACGTCTCGTAACTGGGTAAAGGAGTTGCCCGGCACCGGCCCGGTGGTCAGCCGGCGAGGATGATGTTGTGGAGGTTGGCGGTGCCGGAAGCGGCGTCGGCCAATGTGTGGGCGGCACGGCGGTAGTCGCGCAGGATCGTGAAGCACGTCATCCTGGCCAGGGCGTGTTCGACCCCTGCGCGGACGGTGCGGTGTTCGACGTTGAGTGCTTCTTTCCAGGCGGGCAGGTCGGTGCCGTCGGCAGGCTTGCGGTACGGGATGATCACCTCGGGGTTGCCGCGGTAGCCGCCGTCGGCGTGCAGGCAACGGCCCACTCGGTGGGTGTACTCCTCGACGGGGTCGTACACGACCGCCAGCATGCCATCGTCGTCAGGCAGGTTCGGCTTGCTGATGTGTGCCGTCACCGAGGCGAACTGGTTGCGGGTCTGCTCTCGTCACCACCCCTCACTGTTGAGCTCCAGGCTGTCGGCGGCGCTCGCCGGGTGCGTGTAGCAGCGCCACAGCGCTTCGGACAGCCGTGACAACTCGGCTGCCAGCGCCAGCCGCTGCCTCGACGTCGCGCTCGCCGGCCGCGTCGCGACCCGAGTCGCGACAGATTCGTAGCCGGTTTCCCAGGTCGCCATCAACTCGCTACGGCTCTCGTCGATCGCGTACCGCGTCATCGCCGCCCCCTTCGTGGCGGGGCATGTCCTCTGATGTCCATCCAAGCAGGAGCATCAGGTCACCGGTGTCGCCGCCTGCGCGTTTGCACTCGTGGGCGAAGCTGTGCCGCCACCGGCGCGCGTGCACGTCCGCCACCCCGGCCGCGGCACCCAACCGTTCGAGCAGGATCTTGATGCCGTTCGGACTCAACGCTGCGGTGCCTTGTTCGTCCAGCCACAAGTGCGGCAGGGCGGCGCCCTTGTGCTTGTCCCGAGCTCGCAGATAGCGCGACAGCGCCCGGGCCCTCTTCGGCCCGAACCGCACCCGCCGGTCCTTCGCGCCCTTTCAGCTTTCGGGGTGTCTTCGGCTGCCGCACCCGTTCCATCGGCGTGCGGTCGATGGCCCCCTCAAGGAGTCCAACAGCGGCGTGCTAGACCAGGCATCCATGCCGAGCAATAAAAAGAGGGCTTCCGCAAGTCTCTGACATGCGGAAACCCTCTCGCTGTCGGGGCGGCCGGATTTTAACCGACGACCCCTTGACCCCCAGTAGTCCAGTGGCCCAGCGGCATGCTCACGCACGTTTACCCAGGTCGCTTCGAGAAAAGACCGGCCGGGTAAAGGAGTCTCCTCGCACCGCTGCTTCGACAAGCAGCGCGGCGTCTTCTTTGTCCCACACCTCTACTGGTGCCGTTCGACCAAGGCTGGCCGCAACGGTGGCGCAGCGACGACCCCGATCCGGCACCTGAGCCTCGGCAGCTACAGATGAGGCGGGAACATCGGCGATACCTACGGCCCGCTCCCCGGCAGCGTGGGCTCAGCCACCCGGCTGCCGGCAAGCGCAAGGCCGGTCAGCGCGGCGTTGACGATGCTTCCGGGCAGCAGATCATGTAGTTCGTAGAGGTCGGTGACCGTGCCTGACTCACCGAACCGATCGACGCCCAGCGGCACCGCCGGAACACCGAGCGCCGAGCCGATCCAGGACATCGCATGTGACGCCGCGTCGTGCACGGTGACGACCGGCGCCCGCTCACCGAACGCGCAGTGGAACACCCCGGGCAGGTCGGGCAGTGCGGCGGTACGCACCGAGCGGCGCAATGACCGCTGCCAAGCCTGGTACAACCGGTCCAGGCTCGTCACGTCGACGACGTGCGCGGCGACCCCCTCCTCGGCGAGTTCGGTGGCGGCCGCAAGCACCTCGGGCAGCACCGCCCCGCAGCTGACCAGGTGCACCACGGGCGCTGGCGCCAGTCCGTCACGGCGCAGGTGCGGATACTCGTGATAGGCGTCGAACAGCCGGTACGCGCCATCGAGCACCTGCCGGCGCAGCGCCGCGTCACCGATGCGCCGGCGGGCGGCCTCGTACGGCTGCTGGTCGATCGGGCGGGTGGTGAGCCGAAAGTAGTAGCTTCCCTCCGCCTCGGCCGACGCGTCCGACCCCGACGCGTCCGCCTGGCCGCCACCGGCCGCCGCGCCGATCCGCGTCAACGCGTCGCAGAGCAGCCAGTCGAGCGCACCGGCGTAGGCGGGCTCAAGGAAGGTGACATTCGGTAGCTCCATCCCGACCGAGGCGGTCATCGTGGACTGGTGCGCGCCGCCCTCGGCCGCCAGCGACACCCCGGACGGGGTGCCGGCCACCACGAACCGTGATCCCGAGTAGGCGCCGTAGATGAATGCGTCCAGGCCGCGCAGCACGAACGGGTCGTACACCGTGCCCACCGGGAGCAGCCGCTGTCCGGACAGCGGCTCGGCGAGACCGAGTTGACCCAGCAGGAGGAAGAGGTTCATCTCGGAGATGCCGAGCTCGATGTGCTGGCCAGTGGGTCCCTCGCTCCACCGCAGGATGCCGTCCTCGGTCCAGGTGCGCTGGGGCGTCGGGGCGAACACGCCGCTGCGGTTGATGAATCCGGCGAGGTTGGTGGAGGTCGCCACGTCCGGCGCGGTCGTGACCAGGTACGGGGCGACGGTCTCGACCCGGGCGAGGTTGGTCAGGATGCGACCGAACGCCTCCTGAGTGGAGATCGGCCGGCGGGCGCTGACGCCGGTCTGCGCCGGCACGATGATCGGCGCCGAGGTCTCGGTGGTACGGCGGCGCAACCGCTCGGCCCGGCCGGCGGCGAGCGCGCCCGCGCGGGTCGCGGGGTCGAGGCGGTCCCACTCGGTCTGCGCGGTGAGGCCGACCTGCTCGCGTTGCGTGTCGATCTGCTCCCCGCTGAGCAGGGCTGAGTGGTTGCGGGGATCGCCAGCGGTGGGCAGTCCCCACCCCTTGACCGTGTACGCGAACACCACGCTGGGCCGGTCGGTGACCGCGTCGCACTGCCGGTACGCCGACAGCAGCGAATCGAGATCGTGACCGCCGAGATCGGTCACCAGCGGGCCGAGGTCGTCATCGGACACCTCGGCGAGATGGTCACCAAGCTCGGCCGGGGCGCCGTCGAGCAGCCGTTCGCGCAGCGGCTGGCGGGAGAGGCCGAACAACGACTGGTACTGCTCGTTGGGCATCCGGTCCAGCCAGGCACGCAGGTGATGGCCGCCGGGTCGGGCGAACGCCTGCTGCAGCCGGCGGCCGTACTTGACCTCCAGCACATGCCAGCCCGCCGCTTCGAACTGGCCCCGCCACTGGTCGATGCGCACGCCGGGCACCACCCGGTCCAGCGACTGCCGGTTGAAGTCGACCAGCCACATCACCTCGCCGAGGCCCCGGGTCGCCGGGTCCGCGACGGCCTCCCAGATGTTGCCCTCGTCGAGTTCGGCGTCGCCGAGGAT
Organism: Micromonospora lutea; assembly: GCF_016863535.1. GTDB lineage: Bacteria > Actinomycetota > Actinomycetes > Mycobacteriales > Micromonosporaceae > Micromonospora > Micromonospora lutea. Next base: position 165,521 of record NZ_BOPB01000028.1, on the reverse strand, counting down.
GGCGACGAAGCGGGACCGGGGCCGGGCACCGAAGTGGGCATCGACGTAACGGCGTGTGGCGGCGGCGAACAGCGGGGCGGCGGCACCGAGGCCGACCGAGCCGGTGGAGAAATCGACCTGGTCGGGGTCCTTGGTCCGGGACGGATACGCCTGCAGTCCACCGCGGGCGCGCAGGCGGGTCAGGTACGACCGGTCCAGGTTGCCGAGCAGGTACTGGATCGCGTGGTAGACCGGGGCGGCGTGCGGTTTGACCGAGACCCGGTCCTCCGGGCCGAGATGGGCGAACCACAGCGCGGTCATCGCCGAGACCAGCGATGCGCTGGACGCCTGGTGGCCGCCGACCTTCACGCCGTCGTGGTTGGGCCGTTCCCGGTTCGCGGCGTCGACCATCCGTACGGCCAGCCACAGCACCCGGCGCTGGATCTCGTCGAGTTCCTCGTACCCGGCGGCCTGACCGGCCGTTGGGTGGGGCGGGGCGGGGATGGTCCTCGGCATCGGGGCTCCCAGGGTGTGGTCGGTGGTGGACGATCAGGCGGCGTCGGTGGGGGGGTGCCGCGCCGGTGATCAGCGGATCAGGGGCCAGTGGGCGTAGCGGTCCGGACCGATGGCGCCTTCGTGCCGGCGTGCCTGCTCGGCGACGGCGGCGCGGATCTCGTCCGCGTCGAACCGGGTGAACCGCCCGCGGTCGTAGAGGATCTCGCCGTCGACGACAACGGTGTCGACCGTGCGGGCGCCCGCGTAGAAGATCAACCAGTCGACCGGATCGTCGAAGGCCGGTAGGGACTGTGGTTGGTGGGTGGAGTGGATCACCAGGTCGGCGCGCTTGCCCACCTCGATCGAACCGACCTCGTCGGACATGCCGAGCGCACGGGCGCCGTGCAGGGTGGACATCTCCAGCACCTGTTCGGCGGTGAGGGTGGGCAGTTCGTCGCGCAGTTCACGGAAGACCATCGCCGCCAGGTACGCCTGACGGGGCAGGTCCCGTGGGCCGGACAGGCCGTCGGAGCCGAGTGCGACGGTGACACCGGCGGCGACCATCTCTGGGAACTGCCCCTCACGCAGTGCGCCCTTGGCCCGCCGCAGCGACGCCGACGGGCAGTGCACCAGGTTGGTGCCGCTGTGGCGGACCAGCTCACGTTCGGAGTCGTCGGTCTGAATCATGTGGACGAGCGTGGTACGCGGACCGAGCAGACCGAGGTCGTGCAGGTGGGCGACCGGCCGCACGCCGTGGGCGGCGAGGCTGGCGTCGACCTCGGCCCGGCTCCACGACTGGTGCATGATCAGCGGTACGCCCCGGTCCTCGGCGAGCTGCCCGGCGGCGCGAAGCAGGGCATCGCTGTTGAGGCCCATGCCGACCAGGGTCACCGCGGCGCGTATCCGCGCCGCCGGCTGCCAGGGGTAGCGGTCCAGTTGGTCACGCAGCCGGGCCAGGCAGGTCTCGGTGTCGGCGGTCACCTCCGCCAACGCCCCGTCCTGCGGCACGTCCACGATGAAGTGACCGGGGATGCCACGCATCCCGACCCTCGCGATTCCTCGGGCGGTGGCCGCCAGGTGCACCGAGCCGCCGGTGTCGGCGAAGAGGGTGGTGCCGCTGGAGACCATGTCCATCGCGCTCAGCGTCGCGGCCAACTCCTCGTCCAGTGGTGTCTTGCCGCGGAACGCGACCTCCTCGACGGTGTCCCAGTCGCCGGCGCCCTTGGGCGACAGACCACGGACGGTCTCGGTGCCGGTGTGCACGTGCGCGTCGATCAGACCCGGGTGGACCACCGCGCCGCGCAGGTCCCGCTCGGGGACGTCGGTCGGCGGCCGGAGCCGGTCCGGGCCGACCCAGCTGATCCGGCCGCCGTGCACGACGACCGTGCCGTCGGTGAGGATGCGCCGCTGCGGGTCCATGGTGATGACGCGACCGTGGCGCAGCACCAGATCCGCGGGCAGCGGCCGGGCGGTGCCGGACGGCTGCGGCCCGCCCTCCCCCGGTTCAACCACGGCCGGTCCCGCCCAGATGCAGGATCGTGCTGCGGATGGTGGACAGCTCCTGCAGCGCGTACGGGATGCCGACCCGCCCGACGCCGCTGCTGGAGCCGGGGTGCCCGCCGGCCGGCAGGTGGGTCTCCCAGACGTTGGAGTGGTCGTTGATGATGACGCTGCCGCAGGGCAGTGACTGGGCCACCCGGAACGCCCGATCCAGGTCTGCGGTGAAGACTGCCCCGCTGAGGCCGTACTCGCTGGCGGCGACCAGGTCGGCGAGCTCGGCCTCGTCGCGGAACGTGGTCAGCGGGATGACCGGGCCGAACGTCTCCTCGGTGAACACCATCGATGCCGGGTCCACGCCGTCCAGGACGGTCAACGGCCAGTACCGGTCGGTCGGCGCGTCGGCCAGGGGGGCGCCACCGGCCACCAGGCGGGCTCCCCGAGCGGTGGCGTCGGCGAGGTGATCCCGCATGACGACGCCGGTCTGCGCCAGGTGCAGCGGGCCGAAATCGGCGTCGGGGTCCTGCGGCGCGCCGACCCGGCGGTCGGCCGCCACCGCCGCGATCGCCTCGAGAACCTGCCGGTGGTGGCGCTCCTGCACCAGGACCCGCTCGGTGGCGGCGCAGCTCTGCCCGGAGCAGAAGGTGGCGGCGGTGACGACGGCCTCGGCGACCTGCTGCGGGTCGGCGTCGTCGAAGACCACGGTGGGCCCGTTGCCGCCGAGTTCCAGCAGCAGCTTGCGCATTCCGCCGACGGCGGCGATCTGGTGCCCCACCGGGCTGCTGCCGGTGAATCCGACGGCGGCGAGCCCCCGGTGGGCGGCAAGCGCCGCGCCGGTCGCCGGGCCGCCTTCGACGAGGGTGACGGCACCGTCGGGCCAGCCGGCCTCGGCGATCGCGGCGGCGACGTGGGCGCTGCTGCCCGGGGTGCTCTCGGCGCCCTTCCACACCACCGTGTTGCCCATCGCCAGGGCCGGGGCGAGGTACTCCAGCGGGATGTTGACCGGGAAGTTCCACGGGGTGATCACACCGATGACGCCCAGCGGGATCCGGTCGACGAAGACTCGTTTGGCCGGGTCGGAGATGGCGGGCATGCTGCCGTCGAGGCGGCGCGCGTACTCGGCGGTCATCCGCAGCGCGTGTATCGCGGTCTCCACCTCGGCCTCGGCCTCCCGGCGGACCTTGCCGTGCTCCACCAGCAGGCTGTCGACGACCTGCTCTCGCCGGACGGCCAGCGCTGCGGCGGTGGCCTGCAGCAGGTCGCACCGCTGCCACCGGGACAACGCGGCCAGTCGGGGCAGAGCGGCCGTGGCGGCGCGCACCGCGTCGTCCACGCCGGCGGCGCCGGCGTCCGACCAGGCGCCGATGCGCTCCCCGGTGGCCGGGCTGTGCAGTGGGGTGATGGTCATGTTGGCCTCCTACGGTCAGCATCCCGGCGCAGTACACGCCCGGCCGGTGGTGATGCGCTGGCGAGCAGTTGCCCGTGGCTGGCGACCCCGTTGACGAAGACCTGGCAGACCCCGGCGGGGGCGACGGTGGCGTCGTCACCGCCGTCGTGCAGCGCGGCGAGGTCGACGACGGCCAGGTCGGCCCAGTGCCCGGGGGCGATGCGGCCCCGCCCGGTCAGCCGGAACCGGTCGGCGACGGCGGCGCTCTGCCGGCGTACCGCGTCGGCGAGGTGCTCCGGCTGGTCCCCGGCGGCGCGCAGGGTCCGCACGAAGGTGGCGAAGTTGCGCGGGTGGGCGCCGGGAACGGGGTCGATGACCCAACCGTCGGAGCCGATCATCGCCGCGGGGTGGGCGAGGACCCGCTCGACATCGGCGGCGCTCATCGCGTCGACGAGCATGGTGGCCTCGGCGGCGTCGTCGGCGAGGATGTCGAGCAGCAGCGCCGCCGGAGTGGTGGCGAGGTCGGCGGCGGCCAGCGGCAGGGGCCGGCCGATCACCGGCTGCCAGCGGGGCGAGGCGTGGGAGACCACGACCTCGTCGAGTCCGACGTAGCCGGCGCCGGCGGCGAGTTCGGTCAGCAACCGGGACCGGCCGGCCGGGTCGGTGACCAGTCGGCGGATCGCCTCGGCCCCGCCGGTGTCGGCCCAGCCGGGCAGCGCGGCGGTCAACGTGGTCGCGCCCATCGTGTACGGGTACATGTCGACGGTGACGTCGAGCCCGGCGGTGCGGGCCTGGTCGATGCGGGCCAGGGTCGCGCGGGTGGAGCCCCAGTTCGCCCGCCCCATCGCCTTGAGGTGGGAGATCTGGGTGGCGACGCCGGTGCGTGCGGCCAGGTCGAGGATCTCCTCGACCGCGGCGACGCAGCCGGCGCGTTCGTCGCGCAGGTGCACGGCGAGGACGGCGCCGGCCGCGGCGGTCAGGGTCGCCACGTCGACCAGTTCGTTCCGGTCGGCATCGCGGCCGTCCGGGTAGGCGAGGCCGAGGCTGACCCCGGCGGCGCCCTGGGCCAGGGCGTGGGCGATGGCCCGCCGGATCCGGTCGCCGTGTGCCGGGGCGTCGCCGTCGGGACGTGCCGTGGCCGCCCTGACCGAACTGTGCCCGACCATCGGCGCGACGTTGACCCGGACCCCGGCGGCGGTGAGGGCAGCGCGGTAGTCGGCGAGGTCGGACCAGCCACGGCGCAGGCGCGGGTTGAGGAAACCACCGCTGGCGGGTGGCCCGCCCGGACGGCGCATCGGAAACGGCGAGAACCCGCAGTTGCCGGTGACCACGGTCGTGACCGCCTGCCGCAGCAGCCCGGTGGCGTGCGGCGCGGTGGGCAGGGTGAAGTCGGCGTGCGAGTGCGCGTCGATCGCGCCGGGCAGCACGTGCAGGCCACGGCAGTCGACCTCCACCGCGTCCCGGACCCGGCCGACCGTCCCCACCGCGCTGATGCGGCCGGCGGTGACCTGCACGTCGGCGACGACCGGCCGGCGGCCGGTGCCGTCGACGACGGTACCGCCGCGCAGCAGCACGGCCCGTCCGGTGCTCGACTGGCGGCTGGTCAACGGCCACCCCCGGCAGCGGCGACAGCGACGGTGTCCAGCACGGCGTCGCCGTCGACGAAGTACAGCTGGCGGGTGAGGTTGGCGGCGACGCAGGCGTGGTTGGGCACGAAGCGCAGGCGGTCGCCGGGGGCGAAGCGCCCGGCCGGGTCGCTGACCACACCGTGTTCCTCGGAGAGCCAGGACAGTGTCGCGCCCCGCTCCGGGTCCTCGCCGTAGCCGTCGATGAGGCTGACGCCGTGCCCGCCGCGGTCGAGGCCGAAGACCTTGGAGCCGGCGTCGACCACGGCACGGCCCGGGCCGGTGCTGACCACGGTGCAGAGCACGGAGAGCGCGCACTGGTCGAGGGTGGCCACGCCCAGGGCGACCTGGGTGCGGTCGAGGAGGGCATAGTTGCCGGGTCGGGTCTCGGTGACCCCGCGACGGTCGGCGCGGGTCAGGAACGTCGGGGTCGAGCCGACGCTGACCACCTCGCAGGCGATGCCGGCGGCGCGGATGTCCCGGGCGGCATGTCGTACCGCGTCGACCTCCTGCTGGGCGGCGCGGGCCAGCTCGGTGGTGTCGCGGGCGCTGTAGGCGTGGCCGGCGTGGGTGAAGACCCCGGCGATTCGCAGACCGGGTCGGCTGGCGGCCATCTGCGCCAGGTCGGCGGCGACGTTCGGAGCGACGCCGCAGCGGCCGAGCCCGCTGTCGATTTCGATGAGCACCTCAAGGGTGATGCCGGCGCGGGTGGCGGCCGCGCTGAGGGCGTCAGCTCCGGCCGGGCCGTCCAGCGCGGCGAGGATCCGCGCCGGCGTGCCCGCCACCAGCTCCACCAGGCGCGCGGTTTTCACGGCGCTGACCAGCGGGTACGCCAGCAGGTAGCTGGTGGCGCCGGCGGGGCGCAGCGCGTCGAGTTCGTCGAGTTTGGACACGGTCAGCCCGGCGGCGCCGGTGGCGAGCTGGCGGCGGGCGATCTCCACGGTCTTGTGGGTCTTGGCGTGGGGGCGCAGCGCCAGCCCGTCCCGGTCGGCGACGTCGACACCCCGGCGGAGGTTGGCAGCGAGCCGGGGCACCTCCACCAGCGTCGCCGGGGTGTCGAGGTCGGCCAGGCGGCGTGGGACACGGGTAGGGGTGTGGGACGCGGCGCTCACGCTGATCGGCTTCCCCTCGTCGGCCCGGCTCTTGTCCGATGGTCGTCCAGGCCCTACTGTGACGGCAGATACTGTGACTACGAATGCACAGTAGGGATGAGGCGGGAGGCTGTCAACGGATGGACGCCGGGAGTCCGATCGCGCACTGGATCACCACCGAAAGGTCCACATTCGAAGAGCGTACCCCGGCATCGGCGGCGCTCTTCCAGCGCGCCTGCCGAGTCATGCCCGGCGGCGACACACGCTACTCGCTGGCTATGCATCCGTATCCCTCATACGTCGAGAAGGCCAGCGGCACCCGGCTGTACGACGCCGACGGCAACCGCCTGCTCGACCTGATCTACAACGCCACGTCGTTGATCCACGGGCACGTGCATCCGAGGGTCACCGAGGCCATCCGGGAGCAGGCCGGACGCGCCACCGCCGTCCTCGCTCCCAACGCGGCGCAGATCGCGCTCGCCGAGCAGCTCTGCGCCCGGGTACCGTCGCTGCAGCGGCTGCGGTTCACCAACTCCGGCACCGAGGCGACCATGATGATGGTCAAGACCGCCCGCGCCTTCACCGGCCGCGACCTCGTGCTGAAGATGGATGGCTCGTACCACGGCACCTTCGACGGCATGGAGATCAACGCGACGGCGCCCGGCTCGGCACGCGGCGTGCCCTACACCGCCGGCGTACCAGCCAACCTCGCCGACAACGTGATCGTCGGATCGTTCAACGACACCGACGGCGTGGTCTCCCTGATCGAGCAGTACGCCGACCGGCTCGCCGCCGTGATCGTCACCCCGATGGCGTCGATCGGCACCTGGATCCCCCCGACGCCCGGCTTCCTCGAAGCCATCCGGGCGGCGACCGCCGCACAGGACGTGCTGCTGCTCTTCGACGAGGTCATCGCCTTCCGGGTGGCACCCGGCGGCGCCCAGCAACGCTACGGCGTCACCCCCGACCTGACCGCGTACGGCAAGGTGGTCGGCGGCGGCATGCCGGTCGGCGCGTACGGCGGGCGGGCCGACGTGATGGCGGTGACCGACCCGGCCGGCGGCCCTCGGCTGGCACACGCCGGCACCTTCAACGGCAACCCGGTGACCGCCGCCGCAGGGCTGGCCACCCTGGAACTGCTCGACGCCGAGGCGTACCAGCGGCTGGAGCGCGTCGGTGAGCTGTTCGCCGACGGGCTGCGCGACGCCTTCACCGACCTGGACCTGCCGCTGGCGGTACGCCAGGTCGGCTCCCTGGTCAGCGTCGCCACCACCGACCGCACCCCGACCGGGTGGGCCGAGGTGAACGCCGCGATGCGACTGGCCCTGCTCAACCGTGGGGTCTGCGGCTGGGGGGTCTTCGCGCTGCCCACCGTCATCGACGACGCCGAGATCGACGAGGCGGTCGCGGCCATCCACGACGCGCTGCGGGTGCCCGCGGCGGCGCTGCGGGAGGTGCCGGTCGGATGAGCGCGGGACGGATCATCACCGTGCTGGGTGACATCGACCCCGCCGAGCTGGGCACCACCCTGATGCACGAGCACCTATACATCCGGCTATGGGAGATCGCCGGCCGCTACGACCTCGCCGGCCTGCCCGACGACGACGACCTGCTGGTGGAGGAGTTGGCCGGCTACGTCGAGCAGGGCGGGCAGGCGCTGGTCGAGCTGACCGTGCCCGGCATCGGCCGGGAACCGGCCCGCCTGGCCGCGCTGGCCCGGCGCACCGGCCTGCACATCGTCATGGGCTGCGGCTGGTACCGGCAGCCCTACTACCCCGCCGCCGAGGAGATCGACCGCCGCAGCGTCGACCAGTTGGCCGACCGCCTGGTCACCGAGATCCGTGACGGAGCCGACGACACCGGCGTACGCCCCGGCATCATCGGCGAGATCGGCGCGGACAAGTCGTGGATCTCGGCCCAGGAGGAACGCTGCCACCGGGCAGCGGCGCGGGCCAGCCTGCGTACCGGGCTGGCGATCACCACCCACTCGGTCGGCAGCGACGTCGGCCTGCGGGCGCTCGACCTGTTCCAGGAGGAGGGCGTGGCGGCCGACCGGGTGGTGATCGGCCACGCCGACAGCCACCCCTCCCTGGGCTTCTACCGCACCGCCCTGGGCCGGGGCGCCTGGCTCTCCTTCGACAACCTGGGCGCGTTCCCGCCGGCGTACACCGAGCGGGTGCTGGACGCCATCGCCACCCTGATCGGCGAGGGCCACCACCGCATCGTGCTCTCCCAGGACGTCTGCAAGCGGGACATGTTCGCCCTGTTCGGCGGCAACGGCTACCGCTACGTCCTCGGCACCGTGCTGCCCGCGCTGCGCGAACGCGGGGTCACCGACGCGCAGCTGCACCAGCTGATGGTGGGCAACCCCCGTGAGGTGCTCACCGTGGCGGCGGTGGGCTGATCCCGGCGCCCACCGCCAGCCGCCGTCACCCGCCCTGCTGGAGGCGGCGCCACCGGGCGCCGCCGTCGAGCACCACCACGGTGCCGTTGCCGGCGGTGCCCCCGATCAGCTCCACCGCTGCCCGCGCCACCTCGTCGACGTCGACCTCGGCCGACACGACAGCGTCCGTCCGGCCGGTGTGCCGGGCCGTCCACGGGGTGTCCATCCAGCCCGGGGCGACGGCGCTGACCGCGACACCGGCTGGGGCGACGGCGGCCAGCCCCCGGGTGAAGGAGACCAGCGCCGACTTCGACACGGCGTACGGCAGGCTGCTGCCGGCCGGTTCGAACGCCGACGTCGACGCCACGTTGAGCACCCGCCCCCACCCGGCGTCGACCATCGCCGGAAACGTCGCCCGCGCCAGCGCGACCGGGGCGAGCAGGTTCACCCGCAGCAGCGCCGTCCAGACCTCGTCATCGGCGCTGTCCAGGTCCTCGAAGGGGATGAAGCGGGTGGTGGCCGCGTTGTTGACCAGGATCTCGACGCGACCGAGGGCCGCCGTCACCTCCTCGACCAGCCGTGGCGCGGCAGCCGGGTCAGTCAGGTCGGCGGCGATGGCGATCGCCTCGCCACCGGCCGCGCGTACCGCCGCCACGGTCTGTGCCGCGCCCTGCGCCGAACTGCCGTAGTGCACCGCGACCCGGACGCCGGCGGCGCCGAGCCGCACCGCGATCGCCTGGCCGAGGCCGCTACCGGCGCCGGTGACCAGCGCGACCCGTCCGGCGACGGTCACCGGCTGCGCTGCCTGTGCCATACGTCGATCCCCTCCAGTAACCGGTCGATGTCGTCGTCGTCGTTGAACCCGTGCGGGTCCACCCGCACCCGACCGGACGGGTATCCCCACACGTCCACGCCACACTCGCGCAGGTGGGCCGCCAGATCCGGGGCGTTGTCGGCGGCGAAGGAGACCACGCCGGCGCGTCGCTGCGGATCCGCCGGGGTGACGACCGCGATGCCGCGCGCGGCCAGCCCGTCGACGACCCGCTGCACCAGCTGCGCCACCCGCGCGGCGATCGTCTCGACGCCGGCGGCGCGGACCAGCCGGATGCCGGCGGCAGCCGCCGACAGCAGCGGCAACGCGACCAGTCCCACCTCGCTGCCCGCCGCACCGGCGGGCACCTCGGGCAACTCGGTGAGCTGGTAGGAGTCCCCGATCCGGGCGCTGACGTAGCCGATGTCCAGCGGCCCGCCGGTGGCGGCCTGCCCACGGACGGCGAGGAAGCCGACGCCCGGCGGGCCGAGCAGCCACTTCATCGCGGTGCTCACCAGGGCGTCGACGCCGTCCCGGGTCATCTCCACCGGCACCACGCCGGTGGACTGGGCGGCGTCGACGAAGAGCCGCATCCCCCGCTCGGCAGCCAGGCCGGCCAGCTCGGCGAGGTCGTGGCGGTACCCGTCGAGCGCCGCCACGTGGGAGACGGCCAGGCAGCTGACGGTCGGGTCCGCGTGAGCGGCGAAGGCGTCGACCGCCCGCTGGCCCGGCGTCCGGTGCACCTGGCGGACCCGCAGGCCGTGCCGGAGCGCGGCCCAGGCCATCGTCGGATAGGTGGTGTCGTCCACCAGCACCGTGGATCCGGCCGGCAGGCCCAGCAGCCGCAGCGCCAGGTTCGTCGCCCGGGAGGTGTTCTCGGTGATGGCGACCTCCTCCGGTGCCGCCCCCACCAGCTGGGCGAACGCGTCGCGCAACCGGTCCCAGCCGCCGAAGTAGTCGCCCCGGTGGACCAGCGGGTCGCTCGCCCACTGGTCCACCCAGGAGGTCAGCTCGGCGCGGACCGGTTCGGCGAGCGGCGCTATCCCGCCGCTGAACAGGTACGCCCTGGTGGTCAGCAGTGGGATCGCGGCGCGCAGGGCGGTGAGCCCGCCGTCGCTCGGGTCAGCCATCCGTGCCGCCTTCCCGTGGCCGCTCGGGCATCGCCGCCGTCTCGGACTCCCCGAGATGGACGATGACGTGCTTGAGCCGGGTGTACTCCTCGAAGCCGTACCGCGACAGGTCACTGCCGTGACCGGACTGCTTCACCCCGCCGTGCGGCATCTCTTCCGCACCGACGCCGAAGGAGTTGATGCAGACCTGCCCCGCGTCGAGGTCACGAGCGAAACGCATGGCCCGGCCGACGTCGCGCGTGTAGACGGCGGCGGCCAGCCCGTACGGTGAGTTGTTGGCCCGGTGCAACGCCTCCTCCTCCTCGTCGAAGGGTTGCACGGTGACCACCGGCCCGAAGATCTCCTCGGCGACGATCGGCGCGTCGTCGGGGACACCGGCGAAGACGGTGGGCGCGTAGAACGCGCCCTCGGACAGCCCGTCCGGATGCACGACCCCGCCGCCGGTCAGCGGCGTGTGGCCCGCCGCCACGGCCTCCGCGACCAGGGCCGCGACCCGGTCCCGGTTGGCGCGGTCGATGAGCGACCCGAGGTCGACCTCGCGCAGCGGATCACCGACGGTCAACTGGGCGGTCCGCCGGGCCAGCATCTCGGCGAACTGCTCGTAGCGCGAGCGCTGCACCAGGAACCGGGCGGCGGCGGTGCAGTCCTGTCCGGCGTTGAAGAATCCGAGCGTGACCGCGGCCTGCAGCGCGCGGTCCAGGTCGGCGTCGGCGAAGACCACGAGCGGGCTGTTGCCGCCCAGTTCCAGATGGGTACGGGCGACGTGCTGCGCGGCCGCTGCCTGGACCCGCCGCCCGGTGGCCGTGCCGCCGGTGACCGAGACCAGGTCGATGTCGGGATGGGACGCCAGTGCCTGCCCCACCTCGGTCCCACCGGTCACCACGTTGAGCACCCCGTCGGGCAGGCCGGCCCGGGCGGCCAGCGGCCCGAGGGCGAGCGCGGTCAGCGGGGTCTGCGGTGCTGGTTTGAGCACGATGGAGTTGCCGGCGGCCAGGGCGGGCCCGACCTTCCAGGCCGCCATCAGCAGCGGATGGTTCCAGGGCGCGAGGCCGGCCACGACGCCCAGCGGTTCGCGGCGCAGCATGCTGGTGTGCCCGGGGACGTACTCGGCCGTGGCGACGCCGTCGAGGTGGCGGGCGGTGCTGGCGAACCAGCGCAGGGCGGCGGCGCTGCCGGCGACGTCAACCGCGTGGCGCAGCCGCAACGGTGAACCGGTCTCCGCGGTCTCAATGCGGGCCAGTTCCGTTCCGTGCTCCTCGATCAGATCAGCGAGGCGGGTCAGTACGGCGGCGCGGGCGGCGGGGGACGCGCGACGCCAGGTGCCACCGGTGTGCCGCCCGCGGGCGACCTCCACGGCGAGGTCGACGCCGGCCGGTCCCGGCCCGGCCAGGTGGCGCAGCAGCCGACCGCGTGCCGGGTCGATGACGGGCTCGACGACATCACCGCGGTGCCAGGCACCGTCGATCCAGGCGCCGGTGGCCTGGGCGAGCAGGCCGGTCACGGCACCACCACCAGGGTCGGGCCGCTGGCATCGAGTCCACCGGCCACGACGGCGGCGAACTCGGCCGGGGTCTGCGGCTCGGCGTACCGACAACCGAAAGCGGCGGCCAGCGCCGGATAGTCGGGCGCGCGCTGGCGACAGCCGACCGGTCCGGCACCCTGCTCCTCCAGCAACCGGGCGATCTCGCCGAAACCGCCGTTGCGCCAGACGACGGTGACCAGTGGGATGTCCCGTTCCGCGGCGACCAGCAACTCGGTCAGGGTGAACATGAGCCCGCCGTCGCCGACCAGCGCCACGGTGGGCCGTCCCGGGGTGGCCACCGCCGCGCCGATGGCCGCCGGCACGGCGTAGCCGAGGGTGCCCAGCCCGGACGGGTTGAGCCAGCCACGGGGGCGGTGCACCGGGAACAGTGGCGTCGCCCCGTAGTAGTTGGCGCTGGTCGAGTCGACGGCGAGACAGGCGTCGTCAGGCATGCTCCGGCGCAGCGCCGCGATCCACGGGGCGTACGGCGCAGCGAGCGGCGCCGCCTCGTCCAGGATCCGCCGGCGGCAGGTGGCGGCACGCTCGGTGCCGGATCGGTGCGCCGTCGGCAGCCGTTCGGCCATCTCGGCGAGGACGGTGGCGACATCCGCGGCGACCGCGACGTCGGCGGGCAGGTGACGACCGATGGCCACCGGGTCCACGTCGACGTGGATCAGCCGACCGGTCAGCCGTGGACGGGATGCCCAGAAGTCGGTCGGGCCGAGCTCGGTGGCGACCGCCAGCACCACGTCCGCGCCGGTGAGCAGGGCCTGCGCGGCACCGTGCGGAACGCCGTACTGCTGGGTGACGATTCCGGCGTGCAGCCGGTGCCGGGCGTCGATCGTGCCCTTGCCGTTGAGGGTGGTCAGCACCGGGGCGTCGAGTCGTTCGGCGAGGGCGCGCAGGTCCTCGGCGGCGCCCGCGGCGCCCCCGCCGGCGACGATCACCGGCCGGTGGGCGGCGGCGAGCATCGCCACGGCCTCGTCGACGGCGCCGGGATCGGCCGGCAGCGGCCGGCGCGCCGGGGCGACGCTCGTGTCCGGGCCGGGCGGGTCGACGGGGGCGTCCCAGAGGTCCTGCGGGACCTGGACCACGGCCGGGCCGGGACGTCCCCACCGGCGTGGGGTCAACGCGTCGTGGACCGCGTGCAGGACGTCCTCGGGTTCGCTGGCCCGGGTCACCCGGTCGGTGACGGCGCGGAGCAGGGCGTCCTGGTCACGCAGTTCGTGGGCGTGTCCGCCGCGACCGCCCCGTTCCGCCCGGGACAGGTCACCGGCGAGCACGAGCATCGGCACCGCGTCCGAGTACGCCTGCCCGATCGCGGTGGCCACATTGGCCACCCCGGGACCGCAGATGACCGAGCAGGCCGCGACCCGTCCACTCGCGCGGGTTGCGCCGTCGGCCATGAACCCGACCCCCTGCTCGTGTCGAGCGGTGACGTGCTCGACACGGGCGGTGTCGAGCGCACGGTAGAGACCGAGGGTGTGGGAGCCGGGGATGCCGAAGATGCGGTCCACTCCCCCGGCGGCCAGGGCACGCACCACGGCGGTGCCGAGGGTTGTTCGGAAGGTCATCACCACTCCTGCCGCAGGGGTCGACGGTCATGGTTGAATCCGCCATGCCCAGGCGGCTCGGAATACGTATGCATGGTGCTATGATGCGTTGGCCGTCGTCAAGACCACCCCCACCGCGACATCGCGGGCCTGACCGGCCAATACGAGCGCACGGACCACTGATGCGATGGATGACAAGATGACTAGTGGACCCGATGTCGCGGCCCCGCCACCCGGACAACGCCGGAAGGTGAGCAGCCACGACATCGCCAGGCTGGCCGGAGTGTCGCAGTCGACGGTCTCCCGGGTGCTGAACAACCATCCCCGGATCACCGCGGTCACCCGCAACCGGGTTCTCGCCGCGATGGAACAGCTGCGTTACACGCCCAACGCCGCGGCCCGCACCCTGATAACCGGCCGCAGCCAGCTCATCGGCCTGGTGGTCTCCAACATCACCAACCCGTTCTATCCCCAGCTGATCGAGGCGATCGTGGCCACCGCCGCCGAGCACGACTACAACGTCGTGCTCGGCAACACCCAGGAGAGCCCGCGCCGGCAGATGGACTACCTCAAGCTGCTGGTGGAGCACCAGGTCGATGGGGCGATCCTCACCTCGGCGCTGCAGAGCGGCGCCGACGACCTGCAGCGGGTGATCCGCGCGGGAACACCCGTCGTACTGGTCAACCGGACCCTGCCGGGCGGTACGCTCGACAGCGTCCACATCGACAACCAGCGCGGCGGCGCGATCGCCACGGAGCATCTGATCCGGCTCGGCCACCGCCGGATCGCCTTCGCCGGCGGTCGGGCGGACACCTCGACCAATCAACTCCGGTTCGACGGATACCGACAGGCGATGATCGAGGCCGGCCTGGACATCGACCCCGATCTGGTCGTACACGGCGACTTCACCCACCTCAGCGGAGGGATCACCGCGCATCGGCTGGTCACCGCCGCCCGGCCGCCCTCGGCCATCGTCTGCGCCGACGACGTCATCGCGCTCGGCTGCATCGACGCCCTGCACGACCGCCGGGTCCGGGTGCCGCAGGACATCGCCGTGGTCGGCTTCGACGACGTGCCGGTGGCGGCGTTGAAGGGAATCGGGCTGACCACCGTGCGCCAACCGGCGCCCGAGATGGGGCGTCGCGCCTTCGACCTGCTGATGCGGCGCATCGGCGACGACCGGCAGGGCCCGGCGGTCGACGAGGTGCTCCCGGCCGAGTTGGTCATCCGCGACACCTGCGGCGCACGCGCGGGCGGACGCGGTTGAGCTCTGCGTCCGCCCGCGCGTGCGCGCTGATCGGCCCGGACCCGGCACGGTGCACCGGGTCCGGTCGGCGGTCAGCCGGTCCGCACCGAATCCGCCGCCGTGATCGCCTCGGCGAGCCGGTCGACGAGCTGACCGAGCTGCTCGTCGGTGAGCACGAAGGCCGGTGACAGCTGCACGCTGTCGCCATTGATGACCCGGGTCAGCACGCCTGCGGCGCGGGCCTGCCGTACCACCCGTTCGGGCAGGGCGGGATCCCGGACGGTGTCCAGGGCGATCGCGCCGAGCAGTCCCGCGCAGCGGACCTCACGCACCCCGGGCAGCTCGG
Source organism: Micromonospora lutea (assembly GCF_016863535.1). Classification (GTDB taxonomy): domain Bacteria; phylum Actinomycetota; class Actinomycetes; order Mycobacteriales; family Micromonosporaceae; genus Micromonospora; species Micromonospora lutea. The sequence continues at coordinate 150,456 of NZ_BOPB01000028.1, read as the reverse complement.
CCAGGCGCGGCAGTCGCACGGCGAGTTCCTCAGCCAGCACGGCCGCCCGGGCCAGAAGGTCCTGCTCGACCAGCAACCGCAGGTTGGCGAGCGCAGCCGCGCAGGCGACCGCGTGGCCCGAGTAGGTGTAACCGTGGCGGAAGGCCCCCGCCGTGGCGTCGGCGAACACCTCCCAGACCCCACGGTCGGCGATCACCCCGCCCAGCGGCACGTAGCCGGAGGTGACACCCTTGGCGAAGAGCAACAGGTCCGGCTCGATGCCGTAGCTGGCCGAGGCGAACCAGTCGCCGGTACGACCGAAGCCGGTGACGACCTCGTCGGCGACCAGCAGCACACCGGCGCTCCGGCAGATCTGCGCCACCTCGGTCAGATAGCCGGGTGGCGGCGGGTACACGCCACCGGCGCCGATGATCGGTTCCACGAAGAAGGCCGCCACCCGCGACGGGCCCAGTTCGTCGATGACGCGCCGCAGTGCCCCGGCATCGTCGTGCGGCACCCGCACGAACTCCGGGTCGGGCGCCATGCCGTAGCCGGCGTTGTTCGCGGCGATCCCGGCCAGCGACGTGCCGTGCCCGTGCATGCCGTGGTAGGACAGGCCGCGGGAGATGATGACGCTCCGGTCGATCTCGCCGCGCAGCGTCCAGAAGCGCCGGACCATTTTCACGGCGGTGTCGACCGCGTCCGAGCCACCGGACGTGAAGAAGACCATCGGGTCCGCCGACGGAGCAAGGTCGGCCAGTTGCTCGGCAAGTGCCGCCGCCGCCGGATTGGACATGTCGCCGAAGGTGGAGTAGGCCGCGAGACGTCGGGCCTGTTCGGCGATGGCGTCGGCGATCGGGGCCTGACCATGGCCGACGTTGGCGTACCAGAGCGCCGCGGTGGCATCGAGGTACCAGTTTCCGTCCTTGTCGCGCACCCGCGCGCCCTTCCCCTCCACAAGGGTCAGTTCGCTGGCGCGGGTGCCACCCAGGCTGGAGAACGGATGCCACAGCCGGGAAGCGGCCGGCGGCCGGTCGGCTGCGGCGGGCGGTGAGATCCGGCTGGACGATGTCGTGGTCACGGGCAAGCTCCTTGTCGACCCGGACGCCGCGCTGATCCCGCTTCCAGACAAAGTGGCCCACACCGGCACCGGCGCACCTGCCGAAAGGCGCGGGCGAGCGCGCCGGCTCCGACGGGCAGCGACCGGAGGAGGTGGGGATGAGGGGTGCGGCGTGGGATGGCGTGGTGGCAGGGGGTGGTCCGTCGGGGCGGTCGCATCCTGCGACCGCCCCGACGACGGTCAGCCGGCGATGAAGCTCTGGAACCGTTCGTTGACCACGTCGTAGTTGCTGCGGTCGGTGCCCGCGTACGGCTTGTACCAGAAGAAGGAATCGATCCGGAAGGTGATGTCGTTGGGTACGCCGCCCAGCTCGGGGACGTCGTTGGTGGATGTCGTCCAGCGGTCGGCGAGCTTCTTGTCGGCCGCGTCGTAGATGGCGGTCGAGGGGATCGGCTGCCGCCAGGCCTCACCGATCCGGGCGCCGATGCTCGGCTCGAACCGGAAGGCGATGCTGGCCATCGACGCCTTTGCGTTCGGCGCGCCCTTCGGCACGGCGAGGAAGTCCACGTGGGCCAGGGCCTGGTTCAGGGTGTACGCGACCTTGGCGCCCTGGTCGATGAGGTCCTCGATGCGAGCGTTGGACATGGCGACCATGGTGGCCTCACCGGTGGCGAGCAGTTGCTGCGCCTCGGTGCCGGAACCCCACCACTTCACGATGTGCGGCTTGATCTGCTCCAGCTTGCGGAACGCCCGGTCGAAGTCGAGCGGGTACATCTGCTCCGGTGCGACCCCATCGGCCAGCAGCGCTGCTTCGATCACCTTGACCGGCTCGAAGTTCTGCAGCGAGCGCTTGCCGGGGAACCGCTCGACATCCCAGAAGTCGGCCCACGACTTGGGCTGCGACTCGGCATTCGGGTACGCGTCGAGGTTGTAGGCCAGGACGATCGACGCCTCGGCGTACCCGACCGCCTTGGGCAACTTGTACTTCTCGTCCATCGAGTCGAGCACCGACTTCGGGAACAGCGAGTAGTCGATGTCCTCCAGACAGCACTCCGCGAACTGCTCGTAGTTGCCGGCGGTCACACTGAACTGGTCGATGTCGACCCGACCGGCGGCGACCTGGCTCTCGATCCGGTTGTAGATGTCGGTCGACCACGGCACCTCGACCACCTCGACGCCGGTGATCCCGGTGAACGGTTTCCAGACGTGGGTGAACTCGGCGTCGGAGAAGGTGCCACCGAAACCGACGTTGGTGATCTTCCCGCTCAGGTCGCCGGTGTTCCACGGGCGACCGTCGAAGTCACCGGCGGCGGGTCCGTCCGCGCTGTTGCCACCGCCGCACGCGGCGAGCACGGTCACCGCCGCCACCGCGGCGGCCAGCTGGCGTACGGTCCGGCCGGACCGGCGGGGGTGTGAGTATCGTCCGACAGGTTGGGTCATCTCGATCGGCTCCACTTCATCGCTGGGGCGCGTTGGTCCAGGTGACTGGCCCGCCCGGCTCGTCTGGTAGCGACGTGACTTCTGATGCGTGACTACTGCTGCGGTGTGGGCGACGGCAGGCCGGACGGGCGGCCGTGCCAGTGAGTCTGGATGTTGGCGAACTCGCTGATCCCGTCGGCGGCGAGTTCACGGCCGATACCGGAGCGACGGACGCCGCCGAAGGGCAACCGCCAGTCGCTCTGCACGATCTCGTTGACGAAGACCATGCCGGCGTCGAGCGCGCCGGCGAGACGGTCGGCGCGTTCCGGCGACGCCGTCCACACGCTCGCCCCCAGTCCGTACTCGTCGCTGTCGGCGAGCCGGAGCAGTTCCTGCTCGCTGTCGGCGACCAACACCGGCGCCACCGGCCCGAAGGTCTCGTCCCGCCACACGGGTGCGTCGACGGGAACGTCGGTGAGGATGGTGGGCGGATAGTAGAAGCCGGGCCCGGCGACCGGTTCGCCGCCGGCGAGCACCCGGGCCCCAGCGCGGACGGACTCCCGGACCTGGCTGTGCAGCAGGTCGCGCAGGTCGGCGCGGGCCAGCGGACCGACGGTGGTACGGGGATCGGCGGGGTCGCCGACCCGCTGTGCGGCGAACTGTTCGGTCAACGCGGCGAGGAACGCCTCGGCCACCGGCCGCTCGACGATGAACCGCTTGGCGGCCACACAACTCTGCCCGCCGTTGCCCAGCCGGGACCGGGCGGCAGCGGACGCGGCGGCGTCGACGTCCGCGTCGGCCAGCACGATGAACGGGTCGGAGCCGCCGAGTTCAAGCACGACCTTCTTGACCGCCGCACCCGCCACGGCCGCGACTGCCGCACCCGCGGTCACGCTGCCGGTGACCGAGACGCCGACGACGGCCGGATGCGCGATCACGTCGGCCACGGCCGACTCGGCGACGAGCAGCGGCGACAGCGTCCCGGCCGGCAGCCCGGCCCGCGCGACGACGTCGGCGAGGGCGAGTGTGGACAGCGCGGCGTTCGGCGCGGGTTTGATCAGACAGGTGTTGCCGAGCAACAGGTTCGGCACCGCGAAGCGCAGCGTCTGCCAGTACGGGAAGTTCCACGGCATGACGCCGAGGATCACTCCGATGGGACGCAGCCGGATGCGCGCCGGCAGGTTCCCGGCCAGGGGTCGCCGGTCGGCGAGCAGGGTCTCGGCCTGGTCGGCGAACCCGTCGCAGAGTGCCCGGCACTTGTCGACCTCGGCCGCCGACTGCGCGATCGGTTTGCCGATCTCGCGTACGAGCAGACCCGCCAGTTCGTCCCGGGCGTCGCCGAGGGCGCCGGAGAGGGCACGTAGCGCCTCGACGCGCTGCGCCGTGGAACGCTCACGCCAGTGCCGCTGAGCGCGGGCGGCCCCGTCGATGGTGCGGGCGGTCTCGTCGGGGGTCAGGGTCGGGGTGCCAGCGATCGGTTCGCCGCTGCGGGGGTCGATGCTCAGGTAGTCACGGTTCACAGGATCGATCCCTTCATGCCGGTACGACGCTGGCGCAGCCGCATCATCAGCGCGACCACGCCGAGCACGGTGATCACCACGAGCATCTCGGCGACGGAGACGACGGCGAGGATCGGCGAGAAGCGCACATGCAGGTCCTCCCAGAGCCGCAACGGGAGGGTCCGCAGCCCGGTGCCGGCGAGACTGATCGTGAAGACGAGCTCGTCGAAGCTGGTCAGGAACCCGAAGAAGGCGGCGACGAGGAAACCCGGACGCAGCACCGGGAAGGTGACCGTGAGGAAGGCCCGCAGCGGGGACGCGCCGAGACCGCGGGCGGCCTGCTCCAGGCGGTAGTCGAAGGCGCGCAGGTTGGCCACGAGGATCAGGGTGACCAGCGGCACCGCGGGAATGGCGTGCCCGATGACCAGCCCGGCGAAGGTCCCGTCCAGCCGCAGATTGAACAGCACTAGATAGAGCCCGAAGGCGAGTGCCACACTCGGGATGATCAGCGGGGTGGCGATCACCCCCATGATCAGATCCTTGCCGGGGAAGGTCCCCCGAACCAGCGCCAGCGCCGCGAGAGTGCTGAGGATGGTGACCACGAGCGCCACCACGACACCCAGCCGGATGCTGGTGAGGAAGGCCTCCACCCACCTCGGGTCGGCCAGGAAATCCCGGTACCAGTCGGTGGTCAGATCGGTCGACGGGAACTCGGCGAAGGTCGAGCGTTGGAAGGACATCAGCACGGCGGCGAGCATCGGTATCAGACACAGCGCCAACCCGACGCCGGCCAGCACGTGGCCGGGGGCGCGGTAGACGATCGACGGTAGCCGGCTGATGCGCATCAGCAGGTTCACGCGGCGCCAGCCCGCGTCCAGGGCACGGCCGGAGCGGCGGGACACGGCGGCGCTCTCCGGGCGCCAGATCGCACTGAGGGGCACCACCCGCGACACGGCCAGCAACACGATGAAGGAGGCCACCAGCAGCACCATCGACATGGCGGAGGCGAACGCGGGTTCGCCGACGGCGGTGGTAAGGGTCCGGTTGAGCAGGACCGGGTAGACCTGTTCACCGGAGCCGCCGAGCAGGTCCGGAGTGATGAAGAAGCCCAGACCGAGCATGAACACCAGCACGCAGCCGGCGAGCACACCGGGGATGCTCAGCGGCAGGAAGACGAAGGCGAAGGCGGCCGGACCACCGGCACCGAGCCCGTTCGCCGCCTGCGTCAGACGCGGATCGATCCGGCGCATGACGGTGTAGAGCGGCAGCACCATGTACGGCAGCAGAACGGCGATCATGCCGAGCAGCACCGCCTGCTGGGTGTACATCAGCTGCACCGGCTCGTCGACCACGCCGAGGCCCAGCAGCAGCTTGTTGATGGGCCCGTTGCGGGCGAAAATGGTCATCCACCCGAAGGTCCGCACCAGCAGCGCGACGAAGAACGGGATGACGATGAGGGTGGTGACCACGGCCCGGGCCAGCCGAGGTCCGTGCGACATCAGGTAGGCCAGCGGATAGCCGATGATGAGCGCGCCGAGCATCGCCACCGAGGCATAGATGAAGGTGCGGCCGAGCGCTTCCAGGTAGAGCGGCTCGGTGAGCAGGGTGCGGTAGTGACGCAACGGGTCGCCGTCGGGAACGCTCTGGGTGGCCAACCTGACGACCGGGTAGGCGAGCGTCAAGGCGTAGAAGGCCAGCACCGGCACGAGCAGCCAGGCCAGCCGGTCGATCGGCGATCGGCGGGCGGGTGGCGGCGACGAGGACGCCGGCTTCTCCTGCGGTGCCGGGGTGGCGCCGGCCTGGGGGTCCGGGGCTCGGACGGGGACGCTGGTCACCGCAACACCACCGCTTCGTCGGCGGCCCACCGCAGGACGATGTCGTCGCCGGCCGCGTAGCTGGCCACCCCGACGGTGTTCTCCCGGATCAGGTGCAGCACCGAGCCGCCGTCGATCTGCACCGTGTTGCGGCTCCGTTGCCCCATGTACAGCACCTCGGCGATCCGCCCGGACACACCGGCCGCCTCCGTGCCGTCCGCGGCCGGCGCCAGGGTGATCCGTTCGGGCCGTACCACCACGACCGCCTCGTCACCCACGGCCAGGCCCGGGCCGTTGCGGCCCTTGACGTGGACGCCGTCGGCGGTCCGCAACGTGCAGATGCCGTCGGCGATCCGCTCGACGCGGCCCCGGAACTCGACGGACTCACCCATGAAGGTGGCGACGAAGGCGTTCGCCGGGCTCGCGTAGATCTCGCGCGGGGTGCCGACCTGCTCGATCCGCCCCTCATTCATGATCACGATGCGGTCACTCATGGTAAGCGCCTCGTCCTGGTCATGGGTGACGTAGATGATCGTCGACGCGATCTGACGGTGCAGGTTGACCAGCTCGAACTGCACCGCCTCGCGCAACCTGCGGTCCAGCGCACCGAGCGGTTCGTCCATCAGCAGCACCGGCGGCTCGAACACGATCGCGCGGGCCAGCGCCGCACGCTGCTGCTGGCCGCCGCTGAGCTGAGTGGGGTACTTGTGCGAGTGCGCGCCCAGCTGCACCAGGTCGATGGCGTGGGATACCCGGCGGGCCAACTCCGCGCCGCGGATGCCGCGCATGCGCAGCGGGAACGCGACATTGCGCTGCACCGTCATGTGCGGGAAGAGCGCGTAGCTCTGGAACACCATGCCGATGTCGCGCCGCTCCGGCGGTAGCCGGTCGAGGCGCTGCCCACCCAGGTGGATGCTCCCCACCGTCGGCGACTGGAAGCCGGCGACCATCGACAAAACGGTCGTTTTCCCGCTGCCGGAGGGGCCCAGCAGGGTGAGGAACTCGCCGCCGCGTACGTCGAGGTCGAACCCGCGCACCGCCTCGAAGTCCTGGTAGCGCTTCGTCACCCCGGTGAACCGCAGCTGCCGGCTGTCCGAGCCGCCCGCCTCCGCAGGCGTACGCAGTGCGGCCGGTGATCCGTTCGTTTCGGGTGCGGTGGCAGCACCACCACGCTGGGCCCGGCTCGACACTGCTGCTCCTCCGTGCTGGCGACGAGTGTGCATACGTATTCGTAGCATGTGAACTACCAGCAGCGAAAGATCCGATCAGCAAGTGATTTGACTCCATTGACGATCGGGCACCATGCAGCTCAGGGCCAGAACGTGGCGATCCGCCGCCCCCTTACGGGCGGCGAGGCTCTCACGCGTTCCGCGTGCATAGCTAGTATGTCTCCACCAGCTCGGGGCGGTTCAGCGACGCGTTCCAAGATCATCGTTGCGGCTACGGCGAGGTCAACCAGGGAATGCCGACCGACTGGTAAAGCCGGGCGATCTCTGCCTACTGCGGCCGTTACCGGGTCAATCGAGTACAGGGACTGCGTAGATTTCGGTCCTGTCCCACACGTGGTGGTTACGGTGGGTAGTGGGACAGAGAAGAAGGTGTTGATGCCGTGCTCGCGCAGACTGCGGATATGGGCCAGGAAGCCCTGGGTGCAGCCGGCCGAGTCGCAGCGGATGATGACCTCGGTGCCGTAGCGGTGGGCGTCCGGGATCTGTTCCAACGCCGAGTCCAGGACGGTGATGTGGTCGGCCGTGGTGTTCGACCCGACCCGACCCTCGTGCAGCAGCCCTGACAGAGCCTCGCGGGTGTTGTCCAGGAAGCAGAACAGCGGGTGGTAGCCGAAGGTCTTCTTCCAGGTACGGGTCGCCGATTCCTTCTCCGAGTGGCAGATCACGATCGAGGCGTCCAGGTCCAGGACCAGGCCGGGAATCGGCAAGCCGGCCGCGGTCGCCGCCGGCAGCCCACCACGGGTCTCACACGTCTGCGCCCAGGCCACCTCCCGTGCCCGCGCGCGGGCCATCCGCAGCCGCGCCAACGCTTCACTGTCCATCCCGGACAACAGCCGCCATGCGGTGGGATCCGAGGCCACCGCGCCGAACAGGTCCGCCTGGTCCCGCAGCAGCACCGCCAAGTCGGCGATCGCTTCGCCACCATCAGCGATCATCACGGCCAGGTCCACCGCGACCCGGCCCGGGTCGTGGCCGCCCTGCCGCTGCCGCAACCCAGCCAACGCCTCGCCGAACGCGCCGGTCAACCCGGTCGCGTCAGCGACATCGGCCAGCAGACGGGCGCCGGCGTGTCCAACCACGCCACGCCCATCCCCGCTCACAGTGATCTTCGGACGAGCTCCGGTCTGCCCTTCCCCTCGTAGCGCGGAGGCCAGAGCTTGAGGGATAGAGTTTCATGGCTGAGACGAGAAGGGTGGCCACGATGTTCGCCAAAGCTTGATCACGGCCGGATACCGGTCGCCGAACTCGGCGGCGAACGCCTCGAACCGGGCCTCGGCGACTGCGAGGGTCGGGGCGGTGTAGATCTCCCGCAGCGCGGGGCTCGAGCTGATCCCCGGCCGTCTGGGCGCCGCTGTCGGTGTCCGTCGCACCGTCGTCGCTGTCGAGGGCACGCCAGGTCAGGTCGGTCAGCATGATGCCGGCGGCGGCCAACCCCGGCAGCTACCGCTGCACCGCCGCCTGCGCGGCAACCTGCGCGTCCGCGGCCCGGGTCGCCGTCGCCCAGGTCTGGAGGTCGACCCGCACGGTGAGGCGATACCGCGTCGGTGACGCGTCGACCACGTCCGGCTCGCGGGTCACCTCCATGACCTGCCGTGGGTAGACCGCCACGGCAGGGTCCAACCGGCGCACCTCATCCGGCACACCGAAACGCGCCTGCTCGCGGGCCTGCTGGTCGTCGGTGTGCGACCGCGTGTACGACAGCACCGCCTCCGCGCAGACTGTCCACCGCTGCGGCAGCGGTTCCAGACCCCACTCGGCGAGGGCGTCCTCACACCCGGGCCGGCAGATCAACCGGTTCTCCAGCGCGGCGATCAGCGCCGACCGCGCCTCGACCGCCAGCGTCTCCCGTTGTGCGATCGCGGTCGCCGTCTCAAGACGCAGCAGCCGAATCTGCTCCGGCCGGCTCACGTCGCTCATCGCGACACCCGCCGCCGGGCGACGGGAGCCATGTGGATGCCGATGACCGGTCCGCACGAGGGCACCACCCGGATGGCAGTCTCGTCGTCGACGGGGCCGGATCGGCGGTCGTGGCGTGCGGCTGCGGCGTTACCGGTACGGGGATCGGGTGAGGTTGCGGTACGGCGGACGGCCGTGGGGTCGCCGTCCGGGTGCCGGTAGGGATTAGGCATGGTGTCCTCCTTGGACACGACAAGACGGCGGTCACCCGAGTGGTGACCGCTTGAGGGACAGGGGTTCGCGCCCAGACCACTGCTGCTGCGGCCAGGGGCAGGTGACGAGTGCTGCGGCTCTGAGGCGCACCGACGGCGGCCGACCGGAGGGTGGGCGCGATGCCGTCGCGGGGCGCGTCAGATCAGCACAGGCAAGAGAAAGGGAAGAGCCTTCGGGCTAGCGGCGGCACCGTGGCCAGGGCGGTGCTGTCAGATCCAACCGTCTGGCAGATCCTGACAGCCCTGCCGGCACTGCAGGCCACGACGGCATCAGTCGATGTGCGGGCCCCGATTCGCCACGCCACGCGCCTGCACCGAGACCGGTGGCGCGTACGGCCGAGCCGCCCCCGGGGGACGGCGATAACCAGCGGCGCCGGTGCCGAACGTGAGTCACCATGACGATGTGAACCCGAACGAGGCACTGCACGCCATGCGTGATGCGGTGGCGCTGTGGAGCGTCGGCGACGTCACCGCCGCCGACGTGGTGCGTCACGCCTGTGACCTGCTGGTGGCAGGTCATGACGGACCCGCCCTGCGCATGCTGGCCGCAGTGTCGCTACGTCACGCGGACGACGAGATGCCCGACGTTCTCGAAGCCGCGTTGGCCGACGTCAGACTGCCCTACTACGAGCGCGGCAGCCGAGCCGGGCAGGAAGCAGCCCTTCGGGCGCTCGCCGCCCGAGTCGTGGCCGAGACCATGTCGCCGTCGAGCCTCACCGCCTGGGCACACTCGAAGATCGGCCACGATCGGCTTCCCCTCGCCGAACGGCTTGTGCAACTCGACGACGTCTACGACTGCGTCGAATACAGCGTTACGACCGACGAGGACGTCGACGCCGAGGTGGTGGCTGAAGCCCGCCGGATCATGCAGTCAACCTCCCGGTGACTTCCCCTGCGGTGAACGCAGCCGACGCTCAGCGGCACGGCACACTGGTGCCCCCGCTGAGCACGCCAACCCGATCGGGCCGACGATTCGATGTCCCACAGCGGCCGGGCACACGCGGCCAATCACGAACTGACCCGGCTGTCTCGCACCGCAGCGCGGCCCGGCACAAGCCGCCATACTGTCGCCTGTGAACCCGCACGTGCGCAGCGACGACAACTGTCACCTGTGGGTTGAGCAGTCCGGCAGCGGGCCGCCGCTGGTGCTCTGTCACGGCGGTCCGGGCATGTGGGACTACCTCGCCCCGGTCGCCCGGCTGCTCGACGACCATGCCCGCACCATCCGATGGGACCAGCGCGGCTGCGGACGTTCGCAGCGGCGCGGACCCTACAGCGTGGCCCGCTTCGTCGCCGACCTCGACGCGGTACGCGATCAGCTGGCCGGACCGGGCATGGCCCTGCTGGGCCACTCGTGGGGTGCGCACCTGGCGTTGCGGTATGCCATCGAGCACCCCGAACGGGTCAGCCATCTGATCTACGTGTCCGGAACCGGCATCGACCCCGAACGCGGCTGGCACCCGCACTACGAGCGGAACCTGAGACAGCGGCTCGGTCGCCATCTGGACCGGTGGGAGGCGCTCGGCGCCCACGCCCGCACGCCCGCAGAACAACGCGAACGGGCGGTCCTGCAATGGTCGGCCGACTTCGCCGACCAAGACACCGCCCTGCGGCACGCGCAACACATGGCCACCCCGTGGCTGGGCATCAACGAGGACTGCAACCAGGCCCTCAACGCCGAGGTCAAGCAGGAGCTCAGGGGCTCCGACCTGATCGTGCAGTGCCGGGCGCTCGACCTGCCCGTGCTGATCATCGACGGCGCCGAGGACATCCGCCCCCGCTGGGCCGTCGACTCACTGCACGAAGCGCTGCCAAACAGTCGACGGCTGAGCCTCGCCGGCTGTGGCCACCTGCCGTGGGTTGAGAACCCGCTCGACTTCCGGCAGGCGGTAACCACCTTCCTCACGCAACACAGTCACCAGACTCCCAGCCAGCTTCACCGCGAACCCGCTAATCGGGAGGATCCGCGATAGCGGGGTCGAACCCACGGTTCACGTCGAGAACCCTCACATCCCCGAACACTCGGACTTCTAGCTTGATCTTTAACCTGTGGTCGGTTTGTATCGACCCTGGCTGATCATGGCGGCGATTCCACGACAACCGGCCGCTGCTGACATCACCGCGGAGTTCGACAAGAAAATCGCTCGCTACAGACAGGCTCTCGACGAGGGAGCCAGCCCGGCGGTCGTGGGCTGGATCGCCGAAGCTGAACACCAGCGCGACAAGGCGCTGGCAAGCCGCCCCGCTGCACGCGAGTCCGACGCCATCGACCCGATGACCGCCGAGGACATCGCCTCGCTGATCGCCGAGCTGGGCAACATCGCTGCGGCGCTGGAGGAGGCAGACCCCGAAGACAAGCTCGACCTGTACCGAAGCCTACGGCTGAGGCTGACGTACTCCGCAGAAACACAAACGGCGCACGCCGATATTGATCTTGGCGCACACCGTTAGGATTTGGTTTGTGTCCGAGGGGGGACTTGAACCCCCACGCCCTATACGGGCACTAGCACCTCAAGCTAGCGCGTCTGCCATTCCGCCACCCGGACCTACTATGCCCAGCCTACCGCGTCAGCCTCGGTGATCTCATCACCGGTAGGCTGCCTGGTGGGCTGCACGGGGAGTTACTGTACACGCCGCAGGTGGATCATGCACATCGGTATCCGGGCCTGTCCGGCCGTTCTGCACGAGGTTGGCGGCGGGGCTTCGACGGGCGTGTGTGGCCGGGTAGCGTCGAGGTGCCGGTACCCGGCAGCATGGGCGTCGTGCCCCATGCCTCTCCCCTGGCCGTCGCTCAGCAACGGGCCCTCGCGCTGCGTGGTGCGGGAAACCTCGCCGCCGCCCGTGACCTGCTGATCGATGCGGTCGATTCTGCTCGGCCGCCCTTCAGCAAAGATCATCCAGATGTGCTCAGTACGGCTCATCTGCTCGCCAGGCTGCACCGGGAAGCGGACGATCCGAGTGCGGCCCGGCGGGTGCTGGAGGAGGCGTTCGCCGCCGGGGAACGCCGCTGGCCGCATGCCGATCCGTTGATGCTGGCGTTGGCTTTCGAGCTGGGGTCCGTCGCGGACGAGTTGGGCAATCGCCACGAGGCGCGTCGGAATTACACCCGTGTGGCCGCCGCCGGCCCCGCCGTGCTCGGCGCCGACCATCCGGCGGTGCGCACTGCACGCGAGTACCTCGGCGACGCCGCTCCCGCCCCTCAACCCTCGGTCCCCGCTGCCTCCCAGCATGGCCCGACGAACCAGCCGCACCGGGGAGCGCTGGACGAACCGACCGTGTCCCTGGCTGCGCTTTCCACCCTGTGGAAGCCGCATGATGCGTCATCGGCAGCACCGATCCGCTCCGCCGCTGCTTCGACGTCGCCGCCCGCGCCGGCCATCGATCATCCAGTTTCCGGCGGTCCTGGAGCGGCGTCTGTCCCTCTCGCCCCCAGTTCGTCGCTCGGATCCGCCCTACCGGCGCAACCGGTCGTTCCGGTGCCACCGTCGGCCTCGGCCGAGGCGGGACCGCCCATCGCACCGCAGATCCCGCCGCCGCCCGTCCCACCGCAGATCCCACACCCGCCCACCGTGCCCCCACCTCCGGTGGTGCCGCAGGCACGGACGGCCTTTCATGATCAGTCGGTACCAGCGGTCGCGCCGCCGGTCGACCGGACCCGACCGGTTGTGGTGCCACCCGCGCCGGTGGTGCCGTCGGCTGCGACGGCGGCCACGGCCGAGTCCTCGGGCGAGGCACCGTCCGAGCCGTCGCACACCGCACCGTCGGTCGCGCCGCCGAGGCTGTCTCCGACCGGGCCAACTCCGCGCCGCCCGGTGGAGGACGAGGAACAGACCGAGGTGCTGCGGCTGTCTCCGGCGCCGGACGGGTCAACCTCGACGGGCGCCGGGCCTGCTCCGTCCGGGAATCCCGAGTGGTCCCGGCCCACAATCCGGGTCCAGCAGATCGGGCCCCTGATGGAAGAGGAGGCGACCCGCACCGGCCGTGCGCCTCAACCTCCAGCTTCTGATGTTCCCTCACCCTTGAATGCGGCCCCACCTGCGTCTTCGACGACCATCGAACCGCAGGTCGCCGGGCAGCCGGTCAGCGCACCCCCTGTCAGCGCACCGCCCGTCAGCGCACCCCCTAGCGCAACACCCGTCAGCGCGCCACCGGCGTGGCGACAGCCCGTCGAGGCCGCAGGGAGCCACACCCAGCCGACCAGTGCACCCCCCGTCAGCCTTGCACCGATCAGCGCCCCGCCGGGTGCCGTACCTCCGCGGGGCCCCGCGCTGGCCAGTCCGACGGCTGGTCCTCATGAACTGACCGCGCCATTACCTCAGCCCGGCCCGACCAGCGGACCAGCCGGCCACGCACCGCCGACCAGCGGACCAGCCGGCCACGCACCGCCGACCAGCGGACCAGCCGGCCATGCACCGCCGACCACCGGACCAGCCGGGTACGCACCGCCGACCACCGGACCAGCCGGGTACGCACCGACCAGCGGAGCGCCCGGCTACGCACCGCCGACCAGCGGAGCACCCACCAGCGGACCGGCGGCCTATCCATCGACCGGCGGATCCGTCCACCCTGCACCCGCCCCGTACGGCTCGGGAGGCGGCACACCGGGCTATCCGCTGCCCGGTGGTCACGGCGCTCCCCCGCCCTATCCGGGGCCTGCTGCACCCCAGGCCTGGGGACAGTCCGCATCCCAGCTTCCGGGGCTCGCCACGCCGTACCAGGAGCCGGCACAGGGCCGTAACCGGGTGGCGATCGTGGTGGCGGTGGTGGCGGTCCTGGTGGCCCTGGCCGCGGTGGTCGGGGTGGGTCTGTTGGTCCTCAACCAGCGGGCCGCACCTCCCCCGGCGCCGAGGCCGACGCCGGGATCGGTCGGCCCGCCTCCAGGGAACCTGACGATGCGCGACGACACCACGACGATCACGTTGACCTGGACGGACCCGTCGGACGGACTGGTGCCGTTCATGGTGGCCGGTGGCCGTACCGGGCAGTCGCTCGGCATGATGGCCACGGTGGACCCGGGGCGGACCAGCTACACGGTCAACGGTTTGAGCACCCGGGTGAACTACTGCTTCGCGGTGCTCGCCGTCTACGACACCGACCAGTTCGCCACGTCCGACCAGGTGTGCACGTCGCGGTCAGCCGACACGACCGACTGAGCGGCGGCGTGTCCGGTCCCGGTCGGACGGTCGTGACCGGACACGCCGACGACACGCCACGCTGGGTGTCCACAGGCGGACGGTGCGGGTTCCCGAGGTCAGCAGGGTGACCATATGATGGCTCCCGGCTCAGGGGAGGGGTCGCCGTACGGGCGCGCCACCTGCCGAGACGACACGGGAGGCTGCCGGCTGTGGCGAGCATCGACGAGGCCGTTCCGACCCGCACCCCACGATCCCGGTCCCGGGTACGCGGTGGTCTCGTCACCGTGGGCACGGTGCTGGCGCTGCTGGCGGCGATGGGGCTGACCGTGCTCGGTCTGGGTTCGGCGGACAACGCGGTGGCCAGCTATGACGCGAGTTCCTGGTTGTGGAGCGCGGCGCGTAGCGAGTTGGCACGGGTCAACGGCGTCACCGCCCGGGTGGACACCCGCATGGAGGTACCGTCGGCCCGGCAACATCCGTTGCAGGTGACGCAGACGGACCGGTTGCTGGTACTGCGGGATCTGAACACGGGTCAGATCAGCGCGCTGGATCTGGCGACGTTGCAGATCACCGCGACCACGCCGACCACTCCCGGGCTCGGGGTGAGTGTGGCGTTGCACGAGGACTCGGCGTTCGTGGTGGACGCGGTCCAGGGTGTGGTGCGGCAGTTGGACCCACGCTCGTTGGCTCCGGTGGGCGAGCCGGTGCGCTATCCGCCGGGGATCACCGGTGGCGCGTTCGACGGCGAGGGCCGGCTGTGGGTCGCGGTGCCGGCGGAAGGCACGGTCTCGGCGATCACTCCGGCGGTGCTGCCGTCGGATGCCGCGGATGCGCCGGTGGGTTCGCCCCGGGTGGAGACGTACGACGTGGCGGAGGCGAGCCACGAGTTGGTGGTCTCCACGTTGGATGACGGTGTGGCGGTGCTGGACCGCACGGCCGGGGCGTTGGTGACTGTCGTGAACGGTACGACCCGGCGCACGGCGTTGGCGTCGACGTTGACCGGGCCGGGCCTCCTGCCGGTGCGTACCAGCGGGCCGGTGGTGCCGGTGACGGTGCCCGGGCAGCGGCAGGTGCACACGATCGGCGACGCTGGCGAGGTGCGGTCGTTCACCGTGCCGGGCGATGGTGACCGGCTCGGTCCGGCGGTGGCCTGGGCCGGTCGGTTCTACTGTGCGGATGAGGCGGCCGGCACGGTGTACGCGTTCGACGCGACGGGCCAGCTGACCGACACGATCCGGGGCAGGTGGAAGGGCCCGCTGGAGCTGGAGGTGCGGGAGAACTATCTGTTCATCAACGCGCCGGACGCGGCAACCGCGCGGGTGGTCGACGACTCGCACCAGGTGCGGGAGGTCGACAAGTACGCCAACGACGTGCTCGGGGGTGATCCCCCGCCGGAGCCCCCGCCACCTCCGCCACCGCCGAAGAAGCCCCAGGTGAGCAAGCCGGGCGCGCCGCGCAACGTGACGGCGGCGGCGGGTGACGCGCAGGCCAGGGTGAGTTGGCGGCCGGCGGCAGCCAACGGCGCGGAGATCATCCGGTACGTGGTGGAGGGTGCCGGGCAACGGTTGGAGGTGGGCGCGAATCAGCGGTCGGTGGAGGTCACGGAGCTGACCAATGGTGAGACGTACCGGTTCTCGGTGCACGCGGTGAACGCGAAGGGTGCGGGGCCGTCCCGGAACAGCAACCCGGTGACCCCGACCGCGGACGTGCCGGACGCGCCGACCGAGGTGACCGCCGAGGCGCGGGCGGACGGCACGGTCGTGGTGAGCTGGCCGGAGGCGAACGGTCAGGGCAACACGATCGCCCGGTACGCGGTGTCGGCCACGTCGGCGGGCACGAACGCCCCGGTCGGTGAGGCGACCGGCACCGAGTTGGTGGTGAAGGCCGGTGAGTTGGAGTACGGCACGCAGTACGCGTTCACGGTGGTCTCGGTCAACGACAAGGGTGCGGCGTCGCAGGCGTCGCCGGTGAGCAACACGGTGGTGCCGTTCACGGTGCCCGGTGAGCCGGTGGAGTTGCGGGCGAGCACGGTGGCCGATCAGCCGGGGACGGTGGCGGTGCAGTGGTCGCCGGCGGTGGCCAACGGCCGGCCGGTGACCGGCTACGTGGTCGAGGTGGGTGACAAGCGCAGCGAGGTCACCGACACCCGGGCGACGGTGGGCGGCCTCGGTGACGGGCAGAACGTCACGGTGCGGGTCCGCGCGGTCAACGAGGCCGGCGAGGGTGCGGAGGCGACGACGACGGCGCGTACGGTGGCCGCGCCCCGGGTGACGGTGACGGGGTCGTCGGCGACCGCGACGGCGGCGACGGTGACGTTCACCGTGGACGCCGGCGGCGGCGAGGCCACCTGCACGTTGTCCCGGCCGGGTGAGCCGGCGAAGAGCGGCCCGTGTTCGAGCATCACGATGAGCGGATTGACGCCGGGCACGAGCTACACGTTCACGGTGACGGCGACCAACGCCGCCGGCAGCGGCACCGCCACGAAGGCCCAGCAGACCGACGCCCTGTACGGCATCGCCACCTGCGAGAACGGCGACTCGGGCGCGGAGGCCAGCTACTGCGACCGGGACCGCGACGGCCGCAACGGTAACGAGATCTTCTCCGTGCCCCGGCAGGACAACGACCGGCAGGCCGGTTGGGCGAAGCCCGGCACCCGGTTGAAGGCGTACTGCAAGCAGCGGGGCGAAGAGGTGTACGCGTACATCTACAACAATGAGAAGCGCAGCACCTGGTGGGTGCAGGTCGAGTACAGCGGACGTAACTACATCCCCTGGGCCTGGCTCAACCTGGAGGGCGGGGACGACATCGACGTCCTACCCACCTGCTGATCAACCCAGCCGAGGAGCACCACCGTGAACAGCCAGGAACCGCTCACCCAGCAGGAGGTGCAGGGCTTCGCCGCCCTGGCCGCCCGGCTGGCCGAGAACGTCAACACGGTGGTGCTCGGCAAGCCGCAGGTGGTGCGGCTGGCGTTGACCGCGTTGTTCGCCCAGGGGCACGTGCTGCTGGAGGACGTGCCAGGGGTGGGCAAGACGACCCTGGCGCGGGCGATCGCGGCGACGGTGAAGGGGCAGTGGCGGCGCATCCAGTTCACGCCGGACCTGCTGCCCTCCGACGTGTCCGGGGTGACCATCTTCAACCAGGCCACCCGGGGCTTCGAGTTCCATCCTGGTCCGGTGTTCGCCAACATCGTCATCGCCGACGAGATCAACCGGGCGTCGCCGAAGACGCAGTCGGCGCTGCTGGAGGTGATGGAGGAGCGGACGGTCACCGTCGACGGGGTGCGTCATCCGGTGCCGCAGCCGTTCCTGGTGGTGGCCACCCAGAACCCGGTGGAGATGGACGGCACGTACCGGCTGCCGGAGGCGCAGCTGGACCGGTTTCTGGTGAAGTTGTCGGTGGGGTATCCGGACGAGTCGGTGGAGGTGGAGGTGCTGCGGGGGGCGACGGTGCGCTCCCCCGAGGCGCTCGCCGCGGTGACCGACACCGCCACCGTCGGCGAGATGGTCCGGATGGCGCGGCGGGTGCACATCGCCGAGCCGTTGTACGCGTACGCGGTGCGGCTGGCCGCGGCCACGCGTACCCATCCGCAGGTCCGCGTCGGGGTCAGTCCCCGTGGGGTGATCGCGTTGACCCGGGCGGCGTGCGCGTACGCGTTGATCGACGGTCGGGGTTGGATCATGCCGGAGGATCTGAAGACCCTCACCGAGCCGGT
This sequence comes from Micromonospora lutea, assembly GCF_016863535.1. Classification (GTDB taxonomy): domain Bacteria; phylum Actinomycetota; class Actinomycetes; order Mycobacteriales; family Micromonosporaceae; genus Micromonospora; species Micromonospora lutea. Next base: position 132,438 of record NZ_BOPB01000028.1, on the reverse strand, counting down.
CTTCGCGCACCGGCTGCTGCTCACCCCGGATGCCCAGGTGCGCGGGGTGACCGCCGCTGACGTGCTGCGTCAGGCGGTCGCTTCGGTGCCGGTGCCGCTGCCGTCGGGCCAGCCGGCCCCGGCGCACCACTGATCGGCGAGGTCTGGCGTGGGGATCACCGCCCGGGGCATCGGTCTGCTCGGCGCGGCCGTGCTGCTGCTGGGGGCTGGTTTCCGATTCGGGTACCCGGAGTTGACGCTGCTCGGCGCGGCGGCCGGTACCGCCGTGGCGGTTGCCCTGGTCGCCGCTGCCCGGCGGCCCCGCCTGGTGGTGTCGCGGCAGGCCGATCCGGACCGGGTGGCTCGGGGCGAGCCGGCGGCGATGACGTTGACCGTGCGCAACGCGGGTCGGGTGCGGGCGGTGAGCATGGTGGCCACCGACCGCTGCGGTGACCTGGTGGTGCCGGTGCCGGTGCTGAGGTTGCGGGCTGGGGCGGACACCACGGTCAGTTATGCCGTGCCGACGAGCCGGCGCGGGGTGGTGCCGGTCGGTCCGCTGCGGGTGACCCGCCGCGATCCGCTCGGCCTGGTGGTGTTGGCCCGCTCGTACGGTGACGTCGTGCCGGTGTGGGTGCATCCGCGCGTTCATCCGCTGCGGGCGGTACCGACCGGCGCGGGGCGCAGTCTCGACGGGCGGGTCGACGCGGTCCCGCACGGTTCGATCACGTTCGACTCGCTGCGTGAGTACGTCGTCGGTGACGAGTTGCGTCGCGTGCACTGGCGCACCAGCGCCCGGGTGGGTGAGCTGATGGTGCGGGAGAACGTGGACACCAGCCTGCCGCGGATCGTGGTGCTGGTGGACAACCGGTCCGTCGCGCATCCGGAACTGGTCCGGGGGGTGGCAGAGTCCTTCGAGGCGGCGTGCGAGGCGGCCGCGTCGGTGGTCGCCGCGGCGGTCCGTGAGGACCTGCCAGTGGTGTTGCTGTTCGTCGCCGCCGAGGACACCTCCGCCGAATCGATCGGCACCGGTCCGGGCCGCACGGCGACGGGCGGTGGTGGGGCGGGCGGCACTGGACCGGACGGTGCGGCACCGGGCAGCGGAGACAGCAGGGGCGGTAGCGCGACGGGTGGCGGGTCGGGTACCGGCCCGAGTGGACCGCTGGACCGGTTGGCGGCGGTGACGCTGACCGACGAGGGCACGCTGGAGGCTGCGGCGGCGCGGCTGCGCCGCGACCGGCTCGGCGACACCCTGGTCGTCCTCACCGGGCCGGGGGCCGTCGAGGATCTGGGGCACGTCGGCGCGCTGCGTGGTGCGTACCCGTCGGTGGTGGTCGGGATCTTCGGGGCGGCGGAGCCGACGCCGCCGGACGCGGCGGGCCTGGTCGTCGTCGACGCGGCCGACGGGGCGGCCTTCGCCGCCGAATGGGACGGGGTACGCCGGTGGTGAGGCTGCTGCGGGCGGTGGCGGTGCCGGCGACGCTGGTCGTGATGGTCACGCTGGCCGGTGTGGTGCTCGGTCGGGTGTACGCGGGGTCGCTGCTGACGATGCTGGTGGCCGGCGCGGCGGTCGGGTCGGTGCTGGTCAGCGTGGTCACTCGGCGGTTGCCGTCCTGGCTTGTCGCGCCGGTGTCGGTGCTGGCCATGTTCGGGTGGACCGCGCTCTGTCTGCGGGTAGCTGCTGCTGAGGCACAGGTGCCGGGAGGATTCGTCGAGGTGGCTGGCGACGCCGCTCGCAACGCCATCCCCCGGCTGCTGACTGCGATGATCCCGGTGGAGCCGACACCGGACACGATCCTGCTGCCGGTGGTCGCCGCCTGGCTGGCCGGGCTGGCCGGCGCGGAGGTGGCGCTGCGGGCCGGGCGGGTGTTGCTGGGCTACCTGCCGCCGGTGCTGCTCCACGCCGGGGCGGTGTATGTGGTCGGACCGAACGCGGAGCCGGCGATCGGTGCGACGGTGGCGGTGGCGGTCGCGGCGGCGGTCGGGTTGGCGGTGCCGTCACAAAGGTCGGACGGTGATCCGGTCGACGGACTGGCCCCGGCGGTACGGTCCGGGGTGCAGGCCCGGCTCGCGGTGGCTTCGGTCGTCGGCACGGCGGTCGTGGTGGCGTTGGCGGCGCTACTCGGCCCGGCGGTGGCCGCCCTGGTGGACACCCGGCCGGTGGATCCACGGCGCTATGTGGAGCCACCGCAGGTGGAGACGCTGGACGAGAATCCGCTGATCCGCATTTCCGGTTGGGCGCTGAATCCGGAGCAGGAACTGTTCCAGGTGGCGACCGATCGCCCCGGCGGTGCCGGCCCGGCAGAGCCGGCGGGTTCCACCGATCCGGCCGGTCCGCCGCAGGGCGTGGCGAGCGGCAGTGCCGGGGTGCGGATCCGGCTGGCCGTGCTCAGCGACTATGACGGGGTCACCTGGCGGGTGGGCGCGACCTACCGCAACGCCGGCCGGATCCTGCCCGCCACGGAGCCGGCCCCGCACGCCACCGTCGAAACCGTCCGGCAGGAGATCACCGTGGGTGATCTCAGTGGACGGCTACTGCCCGCGGTGCCCACCCCGCGTGAGGTCAGCGGTGCCCGGGTCGCCTACGACCCGAGCACGGGGACCCTGATCCGTCCGGACGGTCTCACCCCTGGTCTGCGCTACATGGTGACCTCGGCCCGGGAACGTCCGGACCCGAACCTGCTGGCCACCGCGAACACCCCGGCCGGCGACGCGGTGGCCCGGGTGCTGCACGTCCCCGACGGGGCACCCGAGCAGCTCCGGCGGCTCGCCACTCAGTTGGCCGAGGAGAACGGTGCCCCGTACGCCCGGGCGGCGGCGATTGAGCAGTGGTTGGCCGAGCACTACCGGCTGGTCGCCGACGCACCGAGCGGCCACGCGTACCCGAATCTGGGGTTTTTCCTGTTCGGGCCACGTAACGGGGGCGGACAGCGCGGCACGTCCGAACAGTTTGCGGCGTCGTTCGCGGTGCTGGGCCGGCTGGCCGGGCTACCGACCCGGGTGGTGGTCGGGTTCGCCGCTCCCGGCTCGGGTCCGGTGCGGGCCGCCGACGCGTACGCCTGGCCCGAGGTGCTCTTCGACGGCCTCGGCTGGGTGGCGTTCGACCCGCTGCCCCGACCGGACGAGGAGCCCCGGCCGGTGGAGGAGGACTTCCGTCCGCAGCCGGAGGAGACGCCGCCGTCGGAGCAGCCGGAGCCCACCCTGGAGCCGACCGTCTCGCCGCCCGCGCAGTCGGCTCCGGGTGGCCCGGCTGATGCCGAGGGTGTGCCGGTGCCGGTGTTGGTCGGTGGTGCCGGCGGTGGCCTGCTGCTCGTGGTCGTGGCGTTGCTGGCAACCCTCGCCGGGCTGCGCCGGGCACAGTCCCGCGCCCGGTTGAGCCGGGGTGACCCCGGCGACCGCATCGCCGGTGCCTGGCGGGAGCTGACCGACGCGTTGCGGCTGGCCGGGCGGCCCGTGGCGGTCGACCTGTCCGCCAGCGAGGTCGCCACCGTGGCCCGCACCACCTTGGCCGAAGCGTTCCGCCGGGACGCCACCGCCTCGGGTGCCGCCGATCCCGGTGCCACCGCCGCTGTCGACGACCTGGCCAGGTTGATCAACCAGGTCGGTTTCGCACCTGGCGCGGCCACAGCGGAGCAGGCCGTGGCTGCGGCCGAGGCGGCCACCGCCTACCGCGGGGCACTGCGCGCCACTCTCCCCCGCTGGCGCCGTTTCCTCTGGTCCGTACACCCAGGCCCCCTCCGCTGGCCCCCCTAACCCCCACCCCACCCCCACCCCCACCCCCACCCCCACCCCCACCGCGATCATGCAGTTGTGGCACCTGACAAACCTGTCCATTGGGGACTTTTCCGGTGCCACAACTGCATGATCGACGCGAGTGGGGGGTGGGGGTGGGGGTGGGGTGGGGTGTTAGGGGGTGGTTAGGCGGCGGATCAGTTTGCGGAGGCCGGACTGCCAGCCGTCGGGGTCCTCGGCGCGACGGCGGGCGTAGTCGGCCACCTCGGGGTGCGGCAGGATCAGGAAGCGCTCCTCCGCCATCCCGGCCACCGCCGCCGCGGCCACGTCGTCCGGGCTGAGTACCGCACCGGAGGCCGCGATGATCCGGGCGCCCAGGTGACCGGCGGCCAGGCCGTCGGCCAGCATCGGTGTGTCGACTCCCTGCGGGCACAGCGCGCTGACCCGGATTCCCTGGTCGCGGTAGGTCACCGAGAGCCATTCGGCGAACCCGACGGCGGCGTGTTTGGTGGTCGTGTACGCGGCGTCGCCGACGGCGGTCAGGATCCCCGCCGCCGAACAGGTGTGCAGCAGGTAGCCACTGCCCCGGGCGAGCATCGCCGGCAGCACCGCCCGGGCGGCGTACACGTGGGCGAGCACGTTGACCCGCCAGGACCGTTCCCAGCCGGCGTCGTCGACGTCCACTCCCCCGCCGGTGCTCACTCCGGCGTTGGCGCAGAACACGTCGATCCGGCCGTAGCGGCGTTCGGTGTCGGCGACCAGGGCGCGTACCTGTTCCTCGTCGGTGACGTCGACCGCGACCCCACGGGCCAGTGGGCCCACGGCGTCGGCGACGGCCTCTGCGGCGGCACCATCCACGTCGGCCAGGACCAGCGCGGCAGCTCCCTCGGCGGCGAACCGCCGGGCCAGCGCCGCACCGATGCCCCCAGCTCCACCGGTGATCACCGCTACCCGGTCGGTGAGGTTCACGCCGACTCCTTCACGTCGTGCCCGAGCCGGGTGACCAGCGTGGCCAGGGCCGCCGGATCGGTGGCGGTGACCTCCGGGGTGGGCAGCAACGCCAGTACGGGCACGTCCACGCCGGCGTCGACGTACCGGTGCACCTGTGCCCGGCACTGCTCGGGTGAGCCGTGCAGGATCAGCGCATCGACCACCTCGTCCGGGATCGCGGCCAGGGCGCCACGCCGGTCGCCGGCCGCCCACGCCGCCCACATGTCGGCCAGCGCCTCCTGCCGGCCGAGCCAGCGATGGAACTCCGCGTACGCGGGCACGGTCAGATAGCTGGTGATCATCCGTCGGCCGAGGGTGCGGGCGTACCCGGCGTCCTCGGTGGGACAGACGAAGATCCGGGCGGCCACCTCGAACTGTGCCCGCCGCTGCCCCAGTTCGGCCACCGCCCGGGGGACGTCGGTGGCGGCGAGCCAGTTGAGGATGACTCCGTCGGCTTCGGCGGCGGCCAGCCGCAGCATGCCGGGGCGCAACGCGGCCAGCAGCAGGCGCGGCGGCACCGCTGGCGGCCGTTCCAGGGTGAACCGGCGTACGGCGAAGGTGTCGAAGGCGCCGTCGACGGTGTCCCCACGTAGCGCCGCTCGCAGGAAGCGCAGCACGTCGCGGGTGCGGCGGAACGGTTCGGTGAACTCGACGGCGTTCCAGTCGGAGACCACGACCGGCGACGACGCGCCGATGCCGAGGGCGAAGCGCCCGGGGGCGACGTCGGCGAGCGCGGCGGCGCTCATCGCCAGCAGGCCGGGTCCGCGGGTGAAGGCCGGTGTGATCGCGGTCCCCAGCCGCAGCCCCGGCTGCCAGGCGGCGGCCAGCGCCAGCGGGGTGAACGCGTCGGCCCCGTTGACCTCCGAGGACCACACGTCGGTGTAGCCGGCGTCGGCGAGGGCCGCGTACACCGCGGCGTGGTCAGCGAGCGGGATCCCGCTCAACGGCACCGTCATTGCCCATCGCGTCGTCATCGGTCGATGGTGCCTGCCCCGGCGTCGTCGGGCAAGGTCACGACGGCGGCAGCGGGGCCGTCACCAGCGCTAACCTTGCCGGCGTGACCTTCTCGCTCGTGGCTCGCTCCGACGACGGCCGGCTGCACGGCGTCGTCGTGGCCAGCCGTTTCCTGGCCGCCGGGGCCCTGGTGCCCGGTGCCGCCGCCGAGGTCGGCGCGATCGCCACCCAGGCACACGTGAACCTGGCCTACCGGCCGCAGGGGCTGGCGCTGCTGCGTACCGGCGTCTCCGCCGCCGGTGTGGTGGCCGGTCTGGTCGCCGCCGACCCGGAGCGCGATCACCGGCAGCTCGGTGTGGTGGCAGCCACCGGGCCGGGCGCCACCTGGACCGGTGTCCACTGCCGTGGCTGGGCCGGTGGGCAGGCCGGCGACGGTTGGGCGGCGCAGGGGAACATCCTCACCGGCCCGGAGGTCGTCGAGGGGCTGCGCGATGCCTGGCTGACCGGCGTCGATCTGCCGTTCCCCCAGCGGCTGCTCGCCGCGCTGCGGGCTGGTGAGGCGGCCGGCGGTGACCGGCGCGGCCGGCAGAGCGCGGGGCTGCTGGTGGTGCGCCGCGGCGGCGGGTACGCCGGCACCGGCGACACCATGATCGACCTGCGGGTCGACGACCATCCCGACCCGATCACCGAACTCGACCGGCTGCTCGCGGTGCACACCCTGATGTTCAGCCGGCCCGATCCGGCCACCCTGCTGGAGCTGACCGGCGCGCTGGCCGCCGAGGTCGCCGGCCTGTTGACCGCGCTCGGTCATCCGGCCGACCCCACGGAGCCCGACGACGCGTTGGTCGACTGGGCCGGGATGGAGAACCTGGAGGAGCGGCTGGCGCCCGGTCGGATCGACCCGGTGGTCCTGGCCCGACTGCGTGCCGCCGCCCCGCACGTCCCGGCACCCCGCACCGCCGTCTGACAGCGCGGGGTCAGCCGCCGAAGGAGAGCAGCCGGACGTCGGCGGCGTCGAGGGCGTCCTGCTCGGCTCGGCTGCGCGGGCTGCGGCCGGTGGCCTTGCGGATCAGGGTCAGCCGGTCCCAGCCGAGGTGCGCCGGGAGCGCCCGCCCGCCGGTGAGCAGGTCGGCGATCAGTCGGGCGGCGGTCGGGGTCAGCCATGGCGGCCGGTCCAGCGCCTCGGCCAGGTCGAGGCCGTGCACCCCGACCTCCACCACCCGGGTACGCAGGAACTCCGTCACCGTCATCGCGTCACCGTGCCGGGTGCGGACCACCCGGTCGGCGGGGTGTGCGTCGACCGCGCTGAGGGTGGCCCGCCAGGCCCGGTCGAAGTCAGCGTCGAGCACCGTGCCGGGCCCGGCGGGCGGCGCGTCGCGGCGGTGTCGGGCTGCCTCGGACCGGGCGGACTCGATCCGGTCGGCATCCACCTGCCGGGTGAACTTCGCCGCACCGAAGTAGCCGGCGGCGTCGACCTGGGCGGGGCCGGGCGGCGTGTCGCGGAGCATGTCGGCCAGCCGGTTGGCTCCGGTGCGGAGGTGGGCCAGCAGGTCGGCCACCGTCCACGGCGTGCAGCGGGTGGGACGGTCCAGGTCCGCCCGGTCGAGGGTACGCAGCACCGTGCCGAGCCGGTCGCATTCGTCGTGGAACGCCGACCGTACGGCGATCAGCCGGCTCATCCCTTGTAGCGGGGGACGAGACGGTGCACGGCGGTGAGTACCAGCGCCATCACCACCGCCATGGAGCCGGCGATGCCAGCGGCGCTGCCGGCGTAACCGACGAACAGCGGCCGACGGGACAGGTCCGCCACCGGGGTGGACCGCAGGCCCACCAGCCACCACAGGGCCAGTGCGCAGCCGATGATCGCCAGCAGCCCGCCCACGCCCAGCAGCAGGGCGGTGAGCCGGTGGGCGTCACCGGGGGCGACTTCCGCCCGTTCGCGCTGGGTGATCAGCAGCAGCAGACCGGCCAGCGCCGCCCAGACCCCGACCACCAGGAACGCGGCGACCGCGTCGCTGGGGCGGTGCCAGCCCGCCGACAGGGTCGCCACCCCGGCGGCGGCGGCGTAGCCGGCACCGATCACGGCGGCGAAGGGGCGTGCCTTCGGCGGGAGTACGAGCACCAGGGCCACCGCCACCGAGCCGGCGACGGTGGTGTGCCCGCTGGGCAGACTGTTGCCGACGTACGCCCGTTCCAGGTCGATGCCGTAGTCGGGCCGGCCCAGTCCGTACTTGAGTAGTTGGGTGGTGACGTTGGCGCCCGCGATCAGCAGGGTCGCCGCCACGGCCAGGGCGACCCGGCCCCGGATCAGCGCGATGAACCCGATCATCACGGTGGCTGCCAGCAGCGACACCACGGACATGGCGTTGAGGATCCGGTCGACCGGTTCCTCGATATGGTCGCGGCCGATCCGGTTGCCGGTGAGGGCAACCGTGTCGATCCACTGGCCGGCCTCCGTGTGGAGGGCGATTCGCCAGACGGCGATGAAGGCCACGGTCTGGATCAGGGCGAGCACCACCAACCAGACCGCCGTACCACCCCTGGGCGTCACGCGCACCCGCACAACTTAGCGGCAGCCACCCGGTCGACGGGCGGTGGCCCGCCCGTGGCGTGGAGATAGGTTGGCCGCAGGTGAAGGAGGGGATCCGTGACCGGCACGTCGCAGCGCAACGCCACCGAGGTCGGGCGACCGGAGTCGCTCGCCGATCTGCTCGGCGGGCGCCGTGGAGCTGTCGACGCGACCGTTCCGCCGGTCGCGTTCACGGCGGGCTGGCTGGTGGCCGACCGCTCGGTGCTGGCCGGGGTGGTGGCGGCCCTGGTCGCCGCGGCAGTGGTGGCGGGTTGGCGGCTGCGCCGCGGTGACCGGCCCCGGTCGGTGCTGATCGGGATGCTCGCGGTCTGTGTCGCCGCGCTGGTGGTGGTACGCACCGGACGGGCTGAGGACTTCTTCCTCGTGCAACTGCTGGCCAATGCCGCCAGCGCGCTGGCGTGGGCGGTGAGCATCGTGGTGCGCTGGCCGCTGCTCGGGGTGGTCGTCGGCACGGCGCTCCGGCAGCGGGGGCGCTGGCGGCGTGACCCGGCACTGCTGCGGGCGTACCGCCGGGCCAGTTGGGTGTGGGCGGGCAGCTACCTGCTGCGGTTGGCGGTGTTCCTGCCGCTGTATCTCGGTGGTCACGTGCTGGCTCTGACCGGGGCCCGGGTGGGACTGAGCTGGCCGCTGGTGGCGGCGGCGTTGGCGATCAGTTGGGCCGTGGTGCGTCGGTCGTTGCCGGCCGGCCATCCGGGGCTGCGGCACCCCGTGACACCGGAGACCGGGCCGCACGCGCGGGACGACGGTGAACCGGATCGGGTCACACCGCGACCGAGACAATAAGGGAGAGGCCGCCACGGGGGGAGCGGCCTCTCCGGTGATGTACGTTACTCCGTCCCGGGCCGGGTTGTGATCCCGGGGCGGTCACTTTTTTTCGCGATGTGCGCGCCGTGTTCGGCGGGTCGGGGTGGTGGGGTGGGCCGACTGCTCCGCTGCGTCGGCCAGAGAGCCGACCCACCCCGGCCTGACCGTGGGTGTCAGGCCGTCAACCGGGCCTGCCTCTACCCCCGAGGCTCGGCCGGCGCCTCCGGGTGGGTCACTGCCCACCCGGAGGAGTTCGTTCAGCCGTTGGGGAACAACTTCCCGTAGTCGGCGTAGGCCATGGCGACGTCCGCCTGGGCCCAGAAACGGTGGTAACGGAACTCGGGCTCCGGCCCACCGTCGAGGTAGGCCTGCACCTTCGGCCACGCCGGGTCGCTCTTGTAGAACGACCGGATGTCGAGGAAGCTCTTGCCCGGAGCGATGGCGTCACCGTTGGGCATCTCGCCGCTCCAGCCCGGCGGGATGTACAGGCCCTGCCCGGTGGAGGCGTCGTAGACGTCGTCGAAGCGCCGGTAGTCGCCACGCTTCTCCACCGTCGAGACACCCTGGGCGTCGCTGTGGGTGTGCAGCGCGTCCAGCAGACCCTTGGCGGTGGTCTTCGCCTCCTCGTTGCCCGACTTCGCCGCGTACGCGATGAGGGTGCGGGCGTAGGCGGCGGCGACGCCGACGTCCTGGCCCTTGACCGTCACCTCGACGTGCAGGTTGGTGTTCGGCTGCGGGTTGGTCGGGTTCCAGTTGTTGGGCTGGCCGGTCCACTTCATGTCCGACGGGATGGACCAGTTCTCGCCAAGCGTGGTGTTGGCGATCGCCCACGGCACCCACTTGTCCAACAGCGCCTTGGCCTTGGCGTTGCCGGAGACGAGGTACAGCTCGGCGATGCGCTGCATCGACCAGGCCTGCATGCCGAACCACTGGTTCGACGGCGGGTCGTTGTAGACCGGGTCCTCGTCGTAGAACATGCCGTAGAAGGTGGCCGTGCCGGCCGGCGGCGTGCCGTAGTGGCCGCCCCAGCTGTTGGTCGCGCCACCGGCGATGCCGCCCTCGGCCGACTGGAGCCAGGTGTAGAGCTCCAGCTGCCGGTTGAGGCTGTTGGTCCAGTCCGCCGCCGCGGTCGGCGAGCGCGGCTTGAGCTCGTCGACGTTGGTCAGCGCCCAGGCCGCGAACGGGTTCTGGTAGCCGAAGTGGCTGTGGCTGGAGCCGATCCGCCAGGACCAGTTCTGGCTGGTCTCGTACGCGCCGCCCCAGGCGTAGTACCAGGACAGCAGGTAGTGCGCGGAGTCACGGCCGTTGCCGGCCGGGCACTGGCTGGCCCCCACGCAGTTGCCGATCCGCTTGAAGTACTTGTCGAACAGGGCGTAGCGCAGGTAGTCACCCATCTTGGCGGCCTTGGCCACGGTGGCCGCCACATCGGCCTGCTTGTTCTGCTCCTTGGCCCAGGTCAGCGCCCAGTAGGCGGCCTGCACGGCACGGGCGTCGGCGTCCGGGGCGTTGGTGTACTTCCACTGCTTGGCCGGGGTGCCCGACTCCTTGATGAACAGGTCCAGGTAGCCGTACTGGCCGCCGTGGGCGAAGGTGTCGCAGGACGGCTGCGGCACGGTCTCCCACACCGACTCCTGGGTGCCCCGCTGGAAGGTGTTGATGTACGCGGGGCGGGTGGTGCCGTCACCGCAGCGGCCGTAGCCGTAGACGTTGTCGACGTCCAGCAGCCAGTGCATGCCGTAGATGGAGCCGGTGTTGTAGGTCGACTGCAGCTCCGACCGCAGCGGGTCCTTGCCGACCGGCACGTTCGAGTCCAGCTGGGACGGGTACTGGCTGGGCAGGTCGTGCTCGGCGGCGTAGGTGGCGTCACCGGCGGAGCCGGCGGTCGGCTGGTCGGCCGCGGACGGGATGATGTACTTCTCCATCACCGTCCAGGCGTTGTTGAACGGCGCCCAGTTCTGGGTCACCCGGCCGTAGTAGGCCTCCAGCCACAGCCAGAAGCTGAACGCTTCGGAGGTGGTCTCGTGGCCGTGGTCCGGCGCCTCGACGATGAGCGTCTCGATGGAGTGGTACGGCACGCCCTCCGGGCTGAAGTAGCCCGAGTTCTTGATCTTGTTGTACTGGGTGAGGAAGCGCTGGACGTACTCGCCGTCGCCGCCGGGCACGTCGTTGTCGATCTCGGTGACGGTGACCGTCGCCGGCGTGTGGCCGGTGGCCGAGGCGGTGATGGTGGCGGTGCCGCCGACGGTGTCGGCGTCCTCAGCGGCCCGGACGGTCACGTCGACGCCGGTGTTCCAGTTCGACGTGGTCAGCGTCGCCGAGGTCGGCGAGACGGTGATGTCGGTGTCCCCGGTACGCGCCAGGCTCACCGCGACGTTCGCGGTGGGCGCCCGGTTCAACTTGAGGTTGAACGTCGAGCTGCCGCCCTCGGGGACGGTCAGCGCGGTCGGCGTGGCGACCAGTGCCGGCGAGGTGGTGCCGGCGACGGTGAACGACCGCTCGGCGATCGCGGACAGACCGCTGTTGTCGTACGCCCGGGCCTGCACCGTGTAGTCACCGGCCGGCAGGCTCTCCAGGGTGTACGCGTACGGCGCGGTGGTGTCGGTGTTGACCAGCAGGCCGTTGCGGTAGAACTCGACCCGGGCGATGGTGCCGTCGGGGTCGCTGGCGGTGGCGGTCAGCGGCACGGTCGCCGGGGCCGTGAACGGGCCGGCGGGCACCGACAGGCTGACCGTCGGGGGCTGCGGGTTCGTCGTGCCACCGCAGGTGACCCCGTTGACCGAGAACGAGGTCGGCTTCGCGTTGGTGCCGGAGTACGAGCCGTTGAAGCCGATGCTGGTGCTGCCACCGGCGGGGATGCTGCCGTTCCAGCCTTCGTTGACGGCGGTGACCTCGTTGCCGCTCTGGCTCCACCGGGCCGACCAGCCCTGGACGACCCGCTGGTTGCCGGGGAAGGCGAACCGCAGGGTCCAGCCGTTGATCGCGTCGCCGGTGTTGCGGATGGTGAGGTTGGCGGTGAAGCCGTTGCTCCAGTCGTTCGTCGTATAAACCACGTCGCAGGCCGGTGCGGCCTGTGCGGCGGCGGCGGGGACGGTGGCCCCACCGATCGCCAGCGCCGCGGCGGCGAGCCACGCCAGGCGCCGACGTCTAGCCAGGTTTCTCATCTGCGCGGTGTCTCCTCGGACCAGGCCGGTGGCGATGACGCCCCGGCGATGACGCCCTCGGGACGACGTGTCCGACGAGGCGCCAGTGGACGGTGGTCGCTGTGGCCCAGGTGGGCCGGCGCGGCGGGGCGCCGTACGGGGACGGCTGCTGTTCCCGCTGCTGGCGGACGCCGTACCGGACGAACCGGAAGCCCTCGACGACCCGCACTCACGCGTACCTTGGCTCCGCGCGGTCGATCGACAGTGTGCCATGGAAGCGCTCCCAGCGCTAGCACGCGGATTTCCGGAAACACCGAGTTGTTTCGATCTCGTTTTGGGGCTTTCACAAAGCCGTGACGGGCGTTACAGTCGCAGCAACGTCGATGGGAGCGCTTCCATCGACAGAGTTCCACCCGGAATATCGACCGGGGTCGTGCCCACGGCTCCGGGGAACAGACCGCAGGCCGACGGCGGGCCAGCCCGGACACCGCCGTCAGCCGTCACCCCACTTCAGTGGAGGGAGGTGGATCCTCAGCCACTCGCGTGGCCCGGCTCCCGCGCGACACGCACAACTGGGACGCCAATCCGAACGTGCGTGTACCGCAACACGGTGGGGACGGGGGTTGCCCTCCCCCGTCCCCACACTAAACCCCCGTTCACGATGGGAAAAGAGGCCGACGGGTCAGTCGCGCACCATCCGCGCGCCCCCGCACGGCAGTCGACCCGCCCGCCGACCGCCATCAGCGACGCCCCCGCCGACCGCCCGGGCGCGCACCGCCGGTCCGCCCTGCGGTACTCGGCGCACCCGGTTCCGCCGCACCCGCTGCCGACCGGACAGCGCCCTTCCCCACCCCACGTCACCCCGCCACCCGAGTCCGTCCGCCCCACCCCTCGCGACGGCTCGGAACCAGCGGGACCGCCTACCCTTTACCCTTGATTGGGAGCGCTCCCGGGCTCAGGCGGTCATCCCCATCCACGAGGAGAACCCATGTCGATACTCACCAGGCGGCACCTGCTGCGCCGCGCGGCGCTCTCGGCCACCGCCGCCACCCCGGTCAGTGCTGTCCTCGGCGCCACCGCCGCAGCCACCACGGCCACCGGTCTCGCGGCCTGCCAGTCCGACGACCCGGGCGACGACCCGGCCACCGCATCGAACCCGGCCGTCCGACGGTCCTTTCCGCCCGACTTCGGTTGGGGTGCCGCGACCTCGGCCTACCAGATCGAAGGCGCCACCAAGGAGGACGGCCGCGGCGAATCGATCTGGGACTCGTTCAGCCGCACCCCCGGACGCACCCGCAACGGTGACACCGGCGACGTGGCGGCCGACCACTACCAACGCTATGCCGAAGACCTCGATCTGATGCGCGACCTGGGGCTGCGCAGCTACCGGTTCTCCATCTCCTGGCCGCGCATCCAGCCCGACGGAACCGGCGCCGCCAACCAACGCGGCCTCGACTTCTACCGTCGCCTCGTCGACGGCCTGCACGAACGCGGGATCGCCCCGATGGCCACCCTGTTCCACTGGGACCTGCCGCAGAGCCTGCAGGACACCGGCGGCTGGGAATCCCGCGACGTCGCCCACCGCTTCGCTGACTACGCCGCCATCGTCTTCGACGCCCTCGGTGACCGTGTGCCGGTCTGGCTGACCATCAACGAGCCGAAAACCGTGGTGCAGAACGGCTACCTCATGGGTCACCACGCCCCCGGCCGGCAGGACCCCGACGCGGCGTACCTGGTCGCCCACCACCTCCAGCTCGCCCACGGCCTCGCGGTGCGCGCCCTGCGCGCCACCGGCGGCACCGGACGCATCGGCCCCGCCTTCAACCTGCACCCCTGCTACCCCGCCGACGACTCCACCGCCGCCGCCGAGGCCAGCCGCCTCCACGACGGCTACGAGAACCGGCTCTACCTCGACTCCGCGTTGACCGGTAGCTATCCGCAGGACGTCCTGGCCGACCTCGGACCCGACAGTCGGATGGTCCGTGGCATCCGCGACGGCGACCTGGAGATCATCTCCAGCCCGATCGACCTGCTCGCCGTGCAGTACTACACCCCGATCTACGTCACCGCGTCCGGCGGCACGGTACGCCGCTGGCCCACCTCGGAGGCGGAGTGGCAGCAGATCTACCCGGACGGGATGTACGACATCCTGACCCGGGTCACCCGCGACTACGGGCCGATCCCCCTCACCGTCACCGAGAACGGCCTGCCCACTCCCGACGAGCTCAGCGCCGACGGCACCGTCGAGGACCACGGCCGCGTCACGTTCCTGCGCGACCACCTGGCCGCCGCCCACCGCGCCATCGCCGACGGCGTGCCGCTGGAGAGCTTCCACGTCTGGTCCCTGCTCGACAACTTCGAGTGGGCCGAGGGCTACGAGCAGCGGTGGGGCCTGATCTACGTCGACTACCCCACCCAACGCCGGGTGTTGAAGCGCAGCGCCCACTGGTACCGCCAGGTCATCGCGGACAACGCGGTCTGACCGTGCAAGGAAGGGCACCTTGTTAACGCCTCGGGTGGTACAGGGGCCCCTTCTTAACATCCGCTCGCCGGCAGCCCGCCGGTCGTCGGCGAGCGGATGATCACCGCATCGGGCGAGCCGGCACCGAGGAGCATCGCGGCCCACGCCGTAACGTACTGACGTGGCAGATCACCCTCGATCACTCGGGCGGCAGTTCTGGACCTTCTGGAGTGCCGCCGCGCTGGCCAACGTCGGCGACGGCATCCGGGTGGCCGCCTTCCCGTTGCTGGCCGCCGCGCTCACCGACGACCCGCTGGCGGTCGGCGCCGTCGCCGCCGCCCAGTTCCTGCCGTGGCTCGTCTCCGGACTCCTCGCCGGCACCCTCGCCGACCGTCGAGGCGCCCGTACGCTGCTCGCCGCCGCCGACACCGGCCGCGTCGTCGTGCTGGCCACGTTGGCCGCCACCGTCGCCCTGGGCTGGGCGACCATCGCGGTCGTCGTCGCCGCCGCGTTCCTGCTCGGCGCCGGCGAGACCATCCGGGACACCGCCGCCCAGACCGCCGTGCCGAGGCTCGTCCCCGACGCCCAGTTGGAGAAGGCGAACGGACGCCTCGTCGCCGGCGAGATCGTCGGCAACGAGTTCGTCGGCCCGCCGGTGGGTGCCCTGCTGTTCGTCCTGGGTGCCGCCATCCCGTTCGCCGTCAACGGGGCTGCCCTGGCGCTGGCGGTGATGCTCGTCCTCTCCCTGCCGCTGACCCTCGCGCACCGGGTCACCACCGACACCGTCGAAGTACCGCCGGCCACCGACGGGGTCCTGGCTGGCCTGCGCTGGCTCGTCCGTCAGCCGATGCTGCGCACCCTGGTGCTCGTCACCGCCGCCGTGGCCGCCGCCGACACCGCCTGGTTCGCGATCTTCGTGCTCTACGCCCGCGACGCCCTCGGTCTCGGCGCGTTCGGCTTCGGCCTGCTGCTGGCCACCGGCGCGGCCGGCGGGCTGATCGGCTCGTTCGCCGCCGATCGGCTGGTCGCCCGCTTCCACCACCGGTCCGTGTTGACCTGGTCGATGGCTGTCACCGCCGGCGTACCGGTGCTGCTGGCGGTCGTCGGGCACCGCGCCGCCGCGGTGGTCGTGGTGGTGACCACCAGCGCGGCGTTCGCCGTGCTCAACGTCGCCGCGCTGTCGGTACGCCAACGGCTGGTGCCGGGCGGGCTGCTCGGTCGGGTCGTCGCCGCCTCCCGCATGGTCACCTACAGCTGTACCGCCCTGGGCGCGCTGGCCGGCGGGGCCCTGGCCGCCCGAGCCGGCATCGACGCGCCGTTCGTGCTCAGCGGCATCATCGCCGTGGCCGCCACCGTCGCCTGGTGGATCGCCTCCCGCCCCACCACCGGTGGCGACGCACTCGGCCTTCGTTAGCGCACCGCCGGCCGACAAGCACCGCACCGCCGGCCGACAAGCACCGCGCCGCCGGACGGCGGCACCGCACCACCGGACGAGCACCGCGCCGCGGGCCGGCGGGCACACCATGGCTCAGCGGGGCAGCGCCTGCTGGAGTTCGGCGCGCAGGGCGGGGGTCAGCATCTCGCCTGCCTGCTTGGCCAGCCGGGCCATCTCGTAGCCCACCACACCGATGTCGGCGTCCGCCGCCGCCAGGGTGGCCAGGATCGAGCCGTCGCGTACCTGCATCACCAGGAAGTAGCCGCGCCCCATCTCGACCACGGTCTGCTTGACCACGTCCCCGTCGAACATCTGGGCGGCACCGGCGGTGATGCTCATCAGTCCCGAGGTCACCGCGGCGAGCTTGTCGGCGTGGTCCCGGGGCAGGTGGTCGGATATCGCGACCAGCAGCCCGTCGGAGGAGACCACCACCGCGTGGGCCACCCCGGGCACCCGCTCCGCGAACGCGCTGACCAGCCAGCTCAGGTCACGAGCTTCCTGCGACAACGTCGTCACTTGCGTCCTCCTTCGCTCCACGCCCCGAGCGGTGGCACGGGTATCTCGGTGGTCTCCTCGGCCTCGGCCCGCCGCACCCCGCTGTACAGCCTGGACAACATCCCGCCGACAGCGTCCGGGTCCGGGTCGGTCCGGGTCGCCGGCTGCTGATCCGGGCGGGCCGGCTGGGTCACCGCGCTGAGCTGCGCCATGGGCACCCGCACCGGCAGGCCCCGCTCGTTCGTCCCGGCGGTCACCGGCACGGCCGGCGGTGCCGGTGCGCCGGCACCCACCGCGGGTACGACCGATGTCGGTCCCTCCCGCGACCACCAGCCGCCACCGCCGGTCACCGGGGCCGCCGCCGGGGCGAGCACGTCCTCGGCGCGTACCGGCACCGGGTGGGCCTGGCGGGGCACGGTGGTGGGGCGACGCCCGGCCACCGGCAGGTCCGCCGGCTCCGGGTTGGCCGGGGCAACCGGCCGGGGTGTCGCCATGGGCAGCCCACGCGGCGACGGCACGGGGTCCAGGCTCGGCGGCGGCGCCGGGGCGAGCAGCGGACGCGGCAGCCGGACCCGGGCCACCAGCCCACCGGCGCCGCCGTGCAACCGCACCTCGATGCCGTGCCGTGCGGCGAGGTGACTGACCACGAACAGGCCCATCCGTTCGACCGCCGCCACGTCGGCGGCCGGCGGCGCGGCCAACACCGCATTGGCCTCGGCCAACGCCGTCGCACTCATGCCGAGGCCCTGGTCAGCGATCTCGATCACCGCACCGGGCCCCTCCACCCGGGCCATCACCTGCACGATGGTGTCCGGTCGGGAGAAGGCGGTCGCGTTTTCCAGCAGCTCGGCCAGCAGGTGCACCAGCTCACCCACCGCGTGCCCGACCACGTGCAGATCCGCCACCGCCTCGTGCCGCACCCGCTGGTACTGCTCGATCTCGGCGCTGGCCGCCAACAGCACCGCGCTCAGCCCGATCGGTCGGTTCCACCGGCGGGTCGACTCGGTGCCGGCCAGCACCAGCAGACTCTCGTCGTTACGGCGCATCCGGGCGGCGAGGTGATCCAGCTTGAACAGGTTCTCCAACTGCTCAGGGTCGCCCTCCTCGCGCTCGAGGTCGTCGAGCAGCTCCAACTGCCGCTCCACCAGGACCTGACTACGTCGGGCGAGGTTGACGAACATCGCGTTGACGTTGCGGCGCATGTTCGCCTGATCGACCGCCACCCCGACGGCGCTGCGGTGCACCGCGACGAACGCCTCGGCCAGTTCACCGATCTCGTCGAGCGAACGCACGACCGCGGGCGAGACCTCGATCGGTGGTACGCCACCGGAGACCGATCGCAGCCGGGCCAGCGCCTCGGGCAGCTCGATCTGCGCGATCCGCAGCGCCTGCGAGCGCAGCAGCCGGATCGAGCGGGCCAACGACCGACCGATCAACACCGAGATCAGCACCGCCACCAACAGGACCGTGATGATCCCGCCGACGACCAGCAGCGTCTGCCTCAGCTGGGTTTCGCTCGCGTCGTCGGCCTGCCGTGACGAGGCCGCCAGCACCTCCGACTCGAAGCGCTGCAACAGCTCGTGACGGGCTTCGCTGGCGGTCCACCACTGCTCCGCGTCCAGCACCGCCGAACCGGAGGTACCCCGGGCCAGCGCCTGCTCCTCCAGTCGGGAGGCGGCGACGAAAGCCGGATCCAGGCTCATCTCGTCGTAGCGGGCCACCTGCGCGTTGGTCGCGACGATCCGGAACGCGCCGAGGGCCGCCAGCTGCCGCGCCCGCAGCTCGGGCAGCGTGGCCGTGTCGTCGGAGTCGTAGCTGCCGGCACGGGCCGCCGAGTACAGCTCCGCCCGAACTCGTGAGGAGAGATCCTTCGCCCGGGCGAACTGCACGTATCGCAGCACCGCGTCGGCCAGCTCCGGCCGGTCGGCACCCGGCGTCGGCTGGGCGAGCAGCGTCAACAACGCGTCGATCGCGCGGTGGTAACTGCCGATGATGGTCTCGTCGCTGAGCACCACCGTGTTCAGCGTGTCCCGGATGTAGTTGATCTGCTGGTAGGCCTGCGAGGCCACCCCGTAGACATCACGCCACGAGGCGTCCGCCTCGGCAAGCGGTTCGGCCGCCGCGCGCAACGTCGCCACCGCCTGGTCGGCGGCGTCACGGTAGGGCTGCAACACGGCCAGCCGCTCTTCACTCGCCTCCTCGTCGACGGCGGCCCGCAGGGCAGGCAGTTCACCCGCCGTACGGTCGCGCTCGATCTGCAACCGGTGGGTCAGGGCGACGATCTCGCGCCCGATACCGACCTGAGCGGCGAAATCACCCAGGGTGCCAGCCTGGCTGACCAGGCTCTGGGTCTGCACCCCCGCCAGCACCAGGAAGGCGACCGACGGGATGACCAGCACCGTGGCCAACTTGGTGCGCATCCGCCAGTCCTGTAGGCGCAGGGGGGAGCGGCGTCGGTGGGGTACCACTCGGACGTCGAACCGACGACGGCGGTGCTGCGACACCCCGTGCGCCTGCTCCGGTCCTACACCCACCCGCTCCTCCTCCCCCACGCGTCCGCCGCGATCCGGGGAGCGCAGTCCATCCAACCAGGCCCGAGAGCAGTGTCAACGCCCTGCCCTTATGAATGGTTCAGGAAGAATACTGCTGGTCGCCACCCTATGCCGAGGTCGGTGACTCTTGATCATCCGTCCGGCCGATGTCAGCCATCACCACGGCGTCGGCGATCCGGCCGGTCGCCACCAGCGCCGCGCCGGTGGCGCCGATCTCCGGGTGCCGCCCGAAGCGAACCGGCCGGGGGGTGAGCACCGCCGCGAACGCCTGTCGCCACCAGGGTGAGGCGGCCATCGCTCCCCCGCCGAGGACCACCTCCACCGAGCGGCCCACCGTGGACTCCAGCACCAACAGATCGCCGACGACCTGCTCACACACCCCGTACATCAGCCCGGCCAGCATCTCCACCGCGGTGGTGCCGAAGCCCAACGCCCGCAGCTCGCCCCGCCCGGCCGGTCGATGACCCGGCGGACGGTCACCACCGAAGCCGACGGCGACCGGACAGCCGCCATCGGGCGGCAACCGCGCCAACGCCTGCTCCAGCGCCGTGCCGGTCGGCAACCGCAGTTCCCGGTTGGCCCAGGCGAACAGGTTCCCGCCGGAGGAGTACGCGGCCCCGGTCACCACATGGTCATGGTCGACGCGGTAGCGCCACAGCTGGTACGGCAGGACCGCCGGCTCGGTGTGTGTCGACATCCGCTGCAACAACCGCACCGCGGAGGAGGTGCCCACGGTCACCGCGGCCCGGCTGGGATCCACACAGCCGGAGCCGACGTTGGAAGCGGCACCGTCACCGAGCGGCGGTGTCCACCGCACCCGAGCCAGGGGCGGCCACCGCCGGCCGTACTCGGCGCGTAGTCCACCCCGCCAGTCCCGCGTCACCAGGTCAGGGAGGTCCGCGCCGTCACTGTCGGCCAGGGCGCAGGCCTCCGGGTCCCAGTCCAGGGTGTACAGGTCCAGCAGGCCGGTGCCGGATGCCTGCGATATCGACATCGGCGCCTCGGTGAGCAACCGACCGAGCACGTACTCGACCAGACCGGCGAAGCTGGCCACCCGGACCCCGGTGCGGGTTCGCAACCAGGGCAGCCGCACCGACCAGTAACACCGGTGCCACCAGGTGCCGGTGCGCTGGTGGAAGGCATCCGGGTCGGTTGGACCGACCGCCGTGGCCGGCGGCTCGGGCCGGGTGTCCAGCCAGGTCAGGACGGGCCCGAGCGGCTCGCCGTCGGCACCCAGCGGAACCACCGAGTGCCACTGGCCGCTGACCGCCACCAGCTCCACACCGTCCAGCCAGCCCTGCTCGTGCAACTCGTCCAGGCACTCGATGAGGCAGCCCAGGTAGCGCCGGGCATCGAGGGTGCCGGTGCCCTCGTCGTCGACGGTGAGCACCACGCGACGACGGGCCAGCGCCCCCGGCAGCGGTCGGGCGTCGTCCAGCACGAGCCCACGCACCGACGAGGTGCCCAGGTCCAGCGCGAGAATCTTCATCGCGGGTCAACGTACCCGGTGATCGTGACGCCAGAACGGTCCCGCGCACCAGGTCCGCCGATCGGCTTCCACGCCGGCCACCCGACGCGTAGAGTGTTCGCATGCTCGCGCGATTGACCTGCTGGTGGCCCGCCGACCCGGCGGCCCTTCCCCGCGCGTAGCTTCATCCCACGCGGCCGCCCCACGAGGCGGCCGCCGGTCATGTCCCGGCCCCCGGGCCGCCTCCGACGGCGGTAGCCCGGCCCGAGGAGACCGATGCACCAGCTGACCGACCTGCTCAACAAGCTCACCGCCGGCCTCGATCCCGGCCCGTTCGCCCTGTTACGCCGCGACGGTGCCGACCACCTCGACCTGTTCACCGGCACCATGACGACCGTCGACCGGCTCACCGACATCCCGCTGCCCGCCGACCAGGCCGGCCCGGCGACGCTGGCCCTGGTGCCGTACCGACAGGTCGCCGAACGGGGCTTCGCCTGTGTCGACGACGGGGTTCCCCTGGAATGCCTGCGGATCGACCGCCACCACCGGCTGCCGCTGGTCGGTGTGTTGGACGCGCTGCCGACCGCCGAGGTACGCACCATCGACGCCGCCTTCGACATCAGCGACGACCAGTACGCCGCCATCGTGGCTCGGGTGCTGGCCGACGAGATCGGCCACGGTGAGGGCGCCAACTTCGTCATCCACCGCACTCTGCGTGCCCAGGTGCAGGACGCCCCGCTGGCCGCCGCGCTGGCCGCGCTGCGTTCGCTGCTGATCCGGGAGCGTGGGGCGTACTGGACGTTCGTGGTGCACACCGGTACGCGCACCCTGGTCGGTGCCAGCCCGGAGCGACACGTCAGCGTCGATGACGGCCTGGTGATGATGAATCCGATCAGCGGCACCTTCCGGCACAACGGTGCCGCCGCCGACCGGGCCGCGCTGCTGCGCTTCCTCGCCGACACCAAAGAGATCGAGGAGTTGTACATGGTCCTCGACGAGGAGTTGAAGATGATGGCCACCGTCGCCGAGCGGGGCGGGCAGGTGGTCGGACCGTACCTGAAGGAGATGTCGCACCTGGCGCACACGGAGTACCTGCTGGCCGGACGGGGTTCGAAGGACGTCCGCGAGGTGCTACGGGAGACGATGTTCGCGCCGACGGTGACCGGCAGCCCGATGGAGAACGCCTGTCGGGTGATTGCCCGACACGAACGCACCGGACGGCGCTACTACTCCGGAGTGCTGGCCCTGCTCGGCCACGACGAGACGGGCCGGCAGACCCTCGACGCGCCCATCCTGATCCGCACCGCCGAGATCTCCCGCACCGGTGAGCTGCGGGTACCGGTCGGTGCGACCCTGGTCCGGCACTCGACCCCCGCCGCGGAGGTCGCGGAGACCCACGCCAAGGCCGCTGGCGTGCTGGCCGCCCTCGGCCTGGGCCCGCAGGCACCGGCCGGGCCGCACCCGACGCAACGGCTGGCCGACGATCCGCAGGTACGTGCCGCCCTTGCCGCCCGCAACGCCCCACTGTCCCGGTTCTGGCTGGACCAACGACCGTCGGACGCTCTGGTCCTGCCCGCGCTGACCGGGCGGCGGGCCCTCATCGTCGACGGGGAGGACACCTTCACCGGGATGCTGGCACATCAGCTCCGCGCGCTCGGGCTGTCGGTGACCGTCCGGCCGTGGCAGGCCGAACAGCCGATCCGGGCGTACGACCTGGTGGTGGTCGGCCCGGGTCCGGGTGACCCGACCGGTGACACAGAGAAGATGATCAGGCTGCGGGCCCTGCTCACCGAGCTGCTGGACGCCGGGCACCCGACGCTCACCGTCTGTCTCGGCCACCAGCTTCTCGCCGGTCTGCTCGGGCTGCCCGTGCACCGCCGGGACGCGCCGTACCAGGGGCTGCAACGCACCGTCAGCATCTTCGGCACGCCCCGCCGGGTCGGCTTCTACGCCACCTTCACCGCCCGCGCCACCGCCGACCGTCACGACGGTCCGTACGGGCCGGTGGAGTTGGCCCGCGACGAGACCGACGGCGCGGTGCACGCCCTGCGTGGGCGCGGCTTCGCCGGGGTGCAGTTCCATCCCGAGTCGGTGCTCAGCCCGGACGGGGTGGCGGTCCTCGCCGACCTGCTGCCCGAGCTGTTGCCGGCGCCGGCCGGTGAGTTGTCCCCGGCGGCGCAGGCATAGCCGAGCCGATCCGGGGTAGCGCTGTGAACGGCCGGCGGTCCGGGCGGGTCTGAGAGCCCCCGCCCGGGCCGCCGGTCCGGTCGTGTCGGAACGCTCAGCCGGCCAGGCCCTGCTTGAGCGCCGCACCGATCCGCACCGCCCGCTTGGCGGTCAGCGCGGTAGCGCCCAGCGCGACGTGGTCGGGCGGGACCTCACCGTTGTTGCTGGTGTGCGAGGCGCCGTACGGGTTGCCGGCGGTGAACTGGCTCGGGTCGGTGTATCCGGGGGCGACCACGATCCCGCCCCAGTGGTAGAAGACGTTGAACAGCGACAGCAGGGTCGATTCCTGCCCGCCGTGCTCGGTGGCGGTCGAGGTGAACGCCGAGTAGACCTTGTCGGCCAGCGCCCCCTGGGCCCACAACGGGCCGGTGGTGTCGATGAACTGCTTGAGCTGGGCGGCGACCATGCCGTACCGGGTCGGCGCACCGAAGATGATCACGTCCGCCCAGGTGAGATCGTCCGGCTGCGCCTCCTCCACATCCTGGGTCTCCAACCGGTGCGCCTGCCAACCCGAGTTGGAGCGGATCGCCTCGTCCGGCGCCAGCTCGCGTACCTTGCGCAGCCGCACCTCCGCACCCGCCTCACCGGCAGCCTCGGCAGCCGCCGACGCCATCTGATAGGTGATGCCGGTGGCGCTGTAGTAGATCACCGCCGCCTTGACCTGTGCCGCCATCGCGTGTCCTTCCTCCTCGGGATCAGCTTCGGCGACTACCCGCTGCCTGCATCGACAAACGCCGGCCACGTCCACCGGTCGACGGACACCACCGTTCCGTCGACCGGTCGTCCCGCCCCCGCCCGCAGCGGCAGACGATCAAAACATGACCGCAACCCCCACCGTCCGCGTACGCGGACTGCGCAGGACGTACGGCGACATCGTCGCCGTCGCCGGCCTCGACCTAGACGTCGGCGCCGGCGAGGTGGTGGCGCTGCTCGGCCCCAACGGGGCGGGCAAGACCACCACGATCGAGATCCTGGAGGGTCACCGTCGTCGCGACGCCGGGGAGGTGAGCGTGCTGGGTCATGATCCGAGCCGCGCCGACCTGGACTGGCGCGTCCGCGTCGGCATCGTCGCCCAGGCCAGCGGCGACCTCGGCGAGTTGACCGTCCGGGAGGCGCTGAGCCACTTCGCCCGTTACTACCCCCGCCCCCGGGATCCGGAGCAGCTCACCGAGTTGGTCGGCCTCACCGCGAAGGCCACCGCCCGGGTACGGACCCTCTCCGGCGGTCAGCGCCGTCGTCTCGATGTCGCCCTCGGCATCGTCGGTCGCCCCCGACTGCTCTTCCTCGACGAACCGACGACCGGCTTCGACCCGCAGGCCCGCCGCCGATTCTGGGACCTGATCCGGCAGTTGGCAGGTACCGAAGGCTGCACGATCCTGCTGAACACCCACTACCTCCAGGAGGCCGAGGCGCTGGCCGACCGGGTGGCCGTCATCGTCGGCGGTCGGATCGTCGCCGACGCGACGCCGACGGCCCTCGTCGGGCGGACCGCCGCACGCACCGTCGTGCGATGGGCCGACGGACGGCAGGAGACCGACGACCCGGCCGCGCTCATCGCGGCGCTGACCGGCCGCTACGGCGGCACGGTGCCGGAGCTGACGGTCAGTCGGCCGAGCTTGGAAGACGTCTACCTCGACCTGATCGGAGATGCGTCATGACCTCCACCGTCCTACCCGGTACGCCGCGGCGGCCGTCGGCGGCCCGTCTCGGATTGCACCGCGCGGCCATCGAGGTGAAGAGCTTCTTCCGGGAACGCGACGCCGTGGCGTTCACGTTCGCCATGCCGGTGGTGATCCTCGCCCTGCTCGGCGCGATTTTCGACGGCGTCTACCCCGGCAGCGACGTGACCTCCGCCCAGTATCTCGCACCCAGCATGATCGCCGCCGGGGTCGCCTCGACGACCTTCATCAACCTGGGCACCGGCATCGCCGCCGACCGCGACGACGGGACACTGCACCGGTTGCGCGGCGTGCCGATGCCACCGTCGGCGTACTTCATCGGAAAGATCCTGATGGCCCTGGTGATCACCGTCGGCGAGACGGTCGCGCTGCTCGGTATCGCCGTGGTCGCCTTCGACCTGTCCCTGCCCACCGACCCGGAGCGCTGGCTCACCTTCGGCTGGGTCTTCCTGCTCGGCGCCACCGCCTGCGCCCTGACCGGCATCGCCGCGAGCGGCCTCGCCGGCTCGGCCCGCAGCGCCGGTGCCGTGATGAACCTGCCCTACCTGGTGCTGGCCTTCATCTCGGGGGTCTTCTACACCCCCGTCGGACAACTGCCCGAGCCGCTGCTCACGGCCGGCTCGCTGTTCCCGCTCAAGTGGATGGCGCAGGGCTTCCGATCGGTGTTCCTGCCCGACAGCATCCTCCCGCAGGAGGTCGTACCCTCCTGGGAACACGGCCGGATCGCGCTCGTGCTGGCCGCCTGGTGCATCGGAGGGATGGTGCTGTGTCTGACGACCTTCCGCTGGCGCAGTCGACGCTCCCGGTGACCGTCGAGGCGGCGACCTCGCCCACCGCCCCGGCCACCCGCAGCGCCGACGGCCGCCGGAAAGCCCTGGCCGACGAGCCGGTCCGCGACACCGCCGCCACCGACTCGTGGCGGGGACGTTTCCGGCTCTGGGACCTCTACTTCGCGCTGGCGGGTGCCGGGGTCGCGCTGCTCGTGGCCGCCGACACGTCATGGTCCCCGGTCGCCCGCGTCGGTTGCCTCACGCTCTTCCTCGCCCTGGCTGGCTGGTACGCCGGCTTCGGCCGACGCCTGATGCGCGACCTGGTCGAGGACTGGCGAGGCTATCTCTACCTCGCCGGAATGGCCCTGCTCTACATACCGGCGGTGCTGCTCAACGGCAACGCGTCGTTCCTGCTGTTCGTGCTCTGCCCGCAGATGTTCATGGTGCTGCCGGCCGTACCGGCGGTGTTGGCGGTGGTGCTGTTCAACTCGGTGCACATCGCCGTCCTGGCCATCCGCCTGCCGGACCTGCACGACCTCGTCGCGCCAGGGCTGGTCGCGGTGATGATCGTGTTCGTCGTCTGCGTACTGGGGGTCTGGTCGCAGCGCACCGTCGAGGAGAGCACCCGGCGTGCCGACCTGATCGCGGAGCTGGAACGCACCAGGGCGGAGCTGGCCGAGCTGTCCCACCAGGCGGGGGTCGCCGCCGAACGCCAACGACTCGCCGCCGACATCCACGACACCGTCGCGCAGGGCCTGTCCAGCGTGGTGATGCTCGTTCAGGCCGCCGAGGCCGACCTGGACGGCGACCCCGACCGGGCCCGTCGGCATCTGACGCTGGCCCAGCAGACGGCCCGGGAGAACCTGGTCGACGTACGCACGCTGGTCGCCGCGTTGACGCCCGCGCAGCTCGCCGACGCCCCGTTCGAGCAGGCGCTGCGCCGGTTGGCGCAGCGGTTCAGCCAGGAAACCGGGGTCGCGACGAACTGTGTCGTCTCCGGCACCGGCCCGACGCCGGGCACGGAGCTGGAGGTGGTGTTGCTGCGCGCGGCACAGGAGGCGCTGGCCAACGTCCGTCGGCACGCCCACGCTCGCGCGGTGGCCATCCTCCTCGGCCGCGACGAGCGGCGGATCGTCCTGGAGATCGCCGACGACGGCACCGGATTCGACGCCGACGCCGTCACCGACGGCTACGGCCTGGCCGGGTTACACGCCCGCGTCGAGCAGGCCGGCGGCTCGGTGGGCGTACGCTCCGCACCCGGCGCCGGGACCACGATCCGGGTGGAGGTGCCCTACCGATGATCACTGTGCTGCTGGTGGACGACCATCCCGTCGTCCGGGCCGGCGTGGCCGGCATGCTGGCCGGCGCGGACGACATCACCATCGTCGGTGAGGCCGGCGACGCCGCCGAGGCGGTGACCCACGTCCGCCACCGACGACCCGATGTCGTGCTGATGGATCTGCGACTGCCCGGCGGTGACGGGGTCGACGCCACCACCCGGATCCTCACCGAGTCACCGCAGACCCGGGTGGTGGTGCTCACCACCTACGAGACCGATGCCGACATCCTGCGCGCTGTCGAGGCCGGCGCGGCTGGTTACCTGCTCAAGGACGTCGCGCGGGCCGACCTGATCACCGCCATCCGCACCGCCGCTCGCGGCGGCACCGTCCTCGCTCCGTCGGTGGCCACCCGCCTGCTGCATCAGGTCCGCCGGCCAACCCGCGGCACGCTGTCCGCCCGCGAGGTGGAGGTGCTGCGCCTGGTGGGTCGGGGACTGTCGAACGCGGAGATCGGACGCGAACTGCACATTAGCGAGGCGACCGTGAAAACCCATCTGCTGCGTACCTTCAACAAGCTCGACGTATCCGACCGCACCGCCGCGGTCACCACCGCGATGGCCGCTGGCCTGCTGTGAGCCGTGCCCGCCTCTTAATCCTGGGAGGGCGTGGTGATGAGGTCAGTGAGCAGTTTCTCGATGCGGGTCTTGATCTCGTCGCGGATCGGGCGCACCGCCTCGATGCCCTTGCCGGCCGGGTCTTCGAGCTTCCAGTCCTCGTAGCGCTTGCCGGGAAAGACGGGGCAGACGTCTCCGCAGCCCATGGTGACGATGACGTCGGAGGTTTCGACGGTGTCGTACGCCAGGATCTTCGGTTTCTGGTCGGTGATGTCGATGCCGACCTCGGCCATGGCCTCGACGGCGGCGGGGTTGATGGTGTCGGCGGGGGTGGAGCCGGCGGAGCGGACCTCGACGCGGTCGCCGGCGAGGTGGCGGAGCCAACCGGCGGCCATCTGGGAGCGGCCGGCGTTGTGGACGCAGACGAACAGCACGCTGGGTTTGTCAGGCACGAGGGCTCCTTACCTCGGTTGCTGCTGGTCTGGGCCGAGCCGTGGTTCGGCCGGGAACAGGCGGCGGCGCAGGGCGAGGCTGACGTAGACCAGGCCGACGAGTACGGGTACCTCGATGAGGGGTCCGACGACGCCGGCGAGGGCCTGGCCGCTGGTGACGCCGAAGGTGCCGATGGCCACGGCGATGGCGAGTTCGAAGTTGTTGCCGGCGGCGGTGAACGCGAGGGTGGTGGTGCGTTCGTAGCTCAGGCCGATGGCCCGGCCGAGGACGTAGGAGCCGGCCCACATGATCGCGAAGTAGGCCAGCAGTGGCACGGCGATCAGCACGACGTCCCAGGGCCGCGACGTGATGGCATCGCCCTGCAGGGCGAACAGGATGACGATGGTGAACAGCAGGCCGTAGAGGGCGACCGGCCCGATCTTCGGCAGGAAACGGCTCTCGTACCAGGTGCGGCCCTTGGTGTGTTCGCCCACGCGGCGGGTGAGGTAGCCGGCGAGCAGGGGGACGCCGAGGAAGATCAGCACGTTGACGGCGATGTCCCACCCGGACACCTGCAGCCGGGTGCCGGAGAGGTTCAGCCAGTCCGGCAGGACGGACAGGTAGAACCAGCCGAGCACGCCGAACGCGAGGACCTGGAACATCGAGTTCAGGGCGACCAGGACGGTCGCGGCTTCACGGTCGCCGCAGGCCAGGTCGTTCCAGATGATGACCATGGCGATGCAGCGGGCCAGACCGACGATGATCAGGCCGGTGCGGTACTCGGCGTGGTCGGCGAGGAAGATCCAGGCGAGGGCGAACATCAGGGCCGGGCCGAGGACCCAGTTCAGCAGCAGCGAGGACAGCAGCAGCCGACGATCGCCGGTGACGGTGTCGAGTCGGTCGTAGCGGACCTTGGCCAGCACCGGATACATCATGATCAGCAGGCCGAGGGCGATCGGTAGGGAGATCCCGCCGATCTTCACTGCTTCCAGGGCGGTGTTCAGGCTGGGGATAAGTCGGCCGAGCAGCAGACCGGTGGCCATGGCCAGACCGATCCACAGCGGGAGGAGTTGGTCGAGGCGCGACAGGCGTACGACGATCGCCGGCGGTGCGTCGTCGGCGGTGGCGGTGTGCGCCATGTCAGCAGGTCCGGAAGTTCTCGGAGTTGGCGCGGGCCTGCGCGGCGAGGTCGGCCAGGTGTAGCGCCGCTCCCTGCAGTGCCTCGGGGATGAGCCGGTAGAAGGTGAAGCGCCCACGTGGCTCGGCGACCACGACGCCAGCTTCGCGGAGCACCTTGAGGTGCCCGGACACGTTGGGCTGCTTCGCTGCGGTGTCCGCGACCAGATGCGACGTCGTCGCCGGGCCGGCGGCAAGGATCCGCACGATCTGTGCTCGCAGCGGATCCGCCACCAACCGCATCACATCAGGATTGGGTGATATCAGCATTTCCTGATGTGATGCGACGGAGGCGCCTGCCGCTGGCGGGTCCGCTGCGGTTGGCGTGCCCGGCCCCGGGTCGGCGCTGCTGGTCAGCAGGTTGCCCAGCAGATTCAGCGCCTCCGGGCGCACCCGGTAGTAGGCCCAGGTGCCGCGACGCTCGCAGTCGACCATGCCGGTTTCGCGCAACACTCGCAGGTGATGCGAGATGGTCGCCCCGGTGACCTCGAAGGCGTCGGTCAGGTCGCAGACGCAGATCTCCGTGGTCGAGGCGATCAGTGACAGCAGGCGCAGTCTGATCGGGTCGCCCAACGCCTTGAACAGTGGCGCTATCTCGCCCGCGACCTGTGGCGCGAGAGCCTGTACCGACAGGGGAGGGCAGCAGCCCTGCACTGCCGTGTTGTCCAGCACGGGTGGAACCGACATAAGGCTAGCTTGACAGCCGTCTAGCTGTAATGCAAGGTGAGGACGTCCGGTTCGACGAGAATCGAGACATCCATCAGTCGGTGGTGATGTCACCCGGCGCGAGGCGGCCGGGCCGCTGGCCGACCCGGGTGGCTGCGCCGGGCGCTGTGCCCGGTGGCACATGGTCACCCACGTCAGGAAGCAACAGGGAGTGTTGTCCGATGAGTGAGAACGGGACCGACGGACCGTGCTGCGGCACCTCGCAGGCCGCCGAGCAGGCCAGGGCGTGCTGCGATCCGGGCGCGAGGACCGAGGTGGTCGCCGCTGGCGCGAGCTGCTGCGGCACCGCCGACACATCAGCCGTCAATGACGACACGGTGGCCGTGCCGACGGTCGAGGCGGCCGGCTACGCGGGGCGGGTCGACGGGCCGCACCCGGTTGTGGTCATCGGCGCCGGGCCGGTGGGACTCGCCGCGGCGGCACACCTGCACGAGCGGGGGCTGCCGTTCACCGTGCTGGAAGCCGGGCCGTCGGCGGGTGCGGCGGTGACCGAGTGGGGGCACGTGCGGCTGTTCTCGCCGTGGCGGTACAACGTGGACCACGCCGCACGCCGCCTGCTGGCGGCGGCCGACTGGGCCGCCCCCGACCCGGAGGTGCTGCCCACCGGCGCGGACCTGGTCGAGGCGTACCTGCGCCCCTTGGCCAAGCTGCCGCAGATCGCTCCGCACGTCCGCTACGACGCGTCGGTCGTCGCGATCGGTCGCGTCGGCGTGGACCGAGTCAGGACCGCCGGCCGTGCGAGCGTGCCCTTCGTCGTGCGGCTCGCCACCGGCCAGGACGTGCTCGCCTCGGCCGTCATCGACGCCTCCGGCACCTGGCGCACCCCGAGCATGCTCGGTGCCAACGGGCTGCCCGCGCACGGCGAGACCGACCCGCAGACCGTACGGTTGACCGCCGGCGCACTGCCCGACGTGCTCGGCGCCGACCGTGGCCGGTTCGCCGGCCGGCACACCGTCGTCGTCGGGGCGGGACACTCCGCCGCGAACACGCTGCTCGCGCTCGCCGAACTCGCCGAGCAGGAGCCGGGCACCACCATCACCTGGGCCACCCGGGGCGGCTCCATCGACCGGGCGATCGGCGGTGGGGACGCCGACGCGCTGCCCGGACGAGGTGCGTTGGGCAGCGGGATCAAGCTGCTCGTCGACTCCGGCCGCGTCCGGTTGGTCACCGGCTTCGCCGTGCACGCTGTCACCGCCGTCGACGGGCACGCCGAGCTGACCGCCTCCGACGGGCGTACCCTGACCGCCGACCGGATCGTCGCCGCCACCGGATTCCGTCCCGACCACACCCTCGCCGCCGAGCTGCGCCTGGATCTCGACCCCGCGTTGGGCTGCACCCGGACCCTGGCGCCGCTGATCGACCCGAACGAGCATTCCTGCGGCACCGTCCGTCCGCACGGCGTCGACGAGCTTACCCAGCCTGAGCCCGGCTACTTCGCCGTCGGCATGAAGTCCTACGGCCGGGCACCGACCTTCCTCATGGCCACCGGCTACGAGCAGGTCCGCTCCATCGCTGCGGCTCTCGCCGGGGACTGGGCCGCTGCCCGCGACGTCCAACTCGATCTGCCCGAAACCGGCGTCTGCTCCGCCACTCAGGGCTACAAGACGATGCTCGACGACGCCGCCGCCCGCTACGGCCTCGCCCCGGACATCCCCGGCCGACTCATCTCCGCAGCCCTGCGCCACCTACCTGCCGCCGGCACCGTCGCCGCCGCCACCCGCGCCGCCGCCAACGAACTCGGCATCGACCCCGATATCGCGCTGCACCTCGCTGCCCTGGCCGGCGACCAGTTCGACACCACCGCCCAGAACACGGCAGACGCCGCCCTCTCCCGCGCCGAGCCCGGCCTGGTCACCGTTTCGACCGACGGAGGCTGCTGCGGGTGACCACCAGTGTCATGGTCGCGTCGGCGGCGGGCGGGCGGGCACGGCGTCGGGCGGGCTCTCGGCCAGTTCGTGGGGGATCTGGCCGGCGCCGACGGCTACCGGCGGCTCTGAGCCGGCGAGCCGACCGTCGTACGCCGCCGGATAGCCTGGGCCGGTGATGCTGCCCCTGCCGACCGGCGAATTCAAGGCGTACCTGTTCGACTGCGACGGCACCATCGTCGACTCGATGCCCCAGCACTACACCGCGTGGCGGGACACCCTCGACCGGTGGGGCTGTGCCTTCCCCGAGGATCTCTTCTACGCTTGGGCCGGACGGCCGACCGCGGACATCGTCGTCGCCCTCAACGAACAGCACGGCCTGAACATGCCGGTGGAAGCCGTCGTCGCCCACCGGGAGTCACGCTTCCAGCAGCTGCTGCCCACCGCGACCGGCATCCCCGGGGTGTTGCGGCACATCGACGACGCGTACGGACGCATCCCGTTCGCCGTGGTTTCCGGCAGCACCCGGGACGCCGTCACCGCCTCGCTGGCCGCGTTGAACATCCTCGACCGTTTCGACGTGCTGGTCTGCGCGGGCGACTACTCCCGCCCCAAGCCCGACCCCGAGCCGTTCCTGCGGGCCGCTGAACTGCTCGGCGTACCGCCCGAGGCCTGTTTGGTCTTCGAGGACGCGGACCTGGGCATCGCGGCTGCGACCGCAGCGGGAATGGCCGCCGTTCGGGTGCCGCCGCCCCGCCGGGGCTGAGCGCGGGGACACCCTCGGCCTGACGCCGGACATGCTCAAGATATCCGCAAGTTGCGAGGTTCATCGTTCACGACCAGGTAGGAAAACGTCATCCTGGTGACACTGGTGCCGGCGATTTCGTCGCCGCCCCGCACCGGCCGACCTGAACGGGGGATCGCGCTCCGCCACCAATGCCGCTGGCGTAGCGCGATCAGGGGGCACCCACGGTGGCGAGCCCCGGTCGTGTTGTCGGTGCCCGCACCTATGCTGCCGTCGACCATCGACGGAAGGCGGCCGACATCGTGGCATCCACCGGCACGACCGCGCTGACCGGCGCCGAGGCGCTCGCGCTACGGATGACGAGTCTGCTGCTGCGCCCCCACCCCACCGCCGCCCCGCCGGCCAGCGTGGCCGACGTGGTGGACTGGTTCGGCGCCATGCAGGCACAGGACCTGGCCAGCGGCATGTGGTCGCTGGGCATTCGACTGCCCGGGTCCACCCACGCCGACGTGCACGCCGCGTTGGAGCGTCGGGAAGCCCTGCGGACCTGGCCGATGCGCGGCACGATCCACCTGGTCCCGGCCCGCGACGCCCGCTGGCTGCTGGAGCTGACCGGCGTACGCGCGCTCGCCGGGGCGGCGAAGCGGCGTGAGTTCCTCGGCCTGTCCGAGGCGGAGGCGGACCGCGCGGCCGAGGTGCTGGGTGAGACCCTCGCCGGCGGCGGCCGGCTGACCCGCGCCGAGTGCGTGGCGGCGCTGGTCGCGGCCGGCATCGACGGCGCCGGCCAACGCGGCTACCACCTGCTGTGGTACGCGGCGCAGCGCGGTGTCACCTGCATCGCCCCCAACATCGGCACCGAGCAGACCTTCGCGCTGCTCGACGAGTGGGCACCCGAGCAGCGACAACTCGACCGCGACGAGGCGTTGGCCACCCTGGCACTGCGCTACTTCCGCAGCCACGGTCCCACCACCCGGCAGGACTTCGCCGGCTGGACGGGTCTGACCGCCGCCGACGCCAAACGCGGCATCGCCGCCGCCGGTGCCGACCTGACCAGCGTCCTGGTCGACGGTGCCGAGGCGGTGCTGCACACGCCGCTGTTGGACGCGCCGCGCGCCGAGGTGGACGACGTGCTGACCCTGCCCGGCTTCGACGAGTACCTGCTCGGCTACAAGGACCGCGCGCTGATGCTCGACCCGGAGCACAAGCAGGCCATCATCCCGGGCAGCAACGGTGTCTTCCAGGCCACCGTCGTCGTCGGCGGCCGGGTGGCCGGCACCTGGAAACGCAGCCTGGCCAAGACCCGCGTCACCCTGACCGTGCACCCGCTGGTCGACCTCGACCCGGCCCACCGCGAGCAGGTCGAGCAGGCACTGCACCGGTACGCCGACTTCCTCGCCCTGCCGCCCCGGGTCACCTGGAACGACTGAACCGCGCACCGACCACGGCGGTCAGGCTGGCGAGCACTGCCAACACCGCGACCGGTCCGCCGGGGCCGAGCACCGGGCGGACCGCAGGGACGACCGGGCCGAGGAACACGTCGGCGTAGTTGGCCATGACGACGACAGCGGCCACGATCGTGACGGCACCGAGCCCACCGGCCACCAGCGGCAGCCATCCTCGACGGCCCGGCGCGAGGATCGCCCACCCGGTGAACACGTTGAGCAGCACGGCCGCGCTGACATACCAGGCCCACCCCGGGAATTCGGTCAGGTGTACGGCCATGTCTCCGTACCACGCCCAGGGCAGGCCGATGGCCGCGACGAGGGTTGCTGCCGCGCCAGCGACGGCGGCGGCCCGAACGACGACCTTCGACATCACGTCTTCCCACCACGTCTGCGGCCGTCACCCCGGACCATGACGCGGGCGCGGTGCCGGCCAGACGAACTCCAGGTCGGCACCACGCTCAGGACCGCAGGCCGTACCCCGGACGCGACGGTGCCAGCACTGAGATGTCCGCCTCGGCGTAGACCCGCTCGTCCATGGTCAGACCGGCGCGCATGTGACCGCCGTGAAACAGCACGACGATCGAGTCCCCCGCGCTGGTCCAGCCGATACTCCACCGGGCCAGCGGACAGGGTCACGGTGCTCGTCGGCCGCTCCATCATGGAGGTCACCAGACGAGGGTAGAGCAGCCGGGTCGCCCCGCCGGCCCCACGTTCTGCCGACGGCAGAGATCCTTGGCCGCGCCGCGCCACCGCTGCTTGGCTGGGCACCATGCAGACACTGGTGTTGGGCGGGACGGCGTGGCTGGGGCGGGAGGTGGCCCGGCAGGCCGTCGACCGGGGGCATGCCGTCACCTGTCTGGCCCGTGGGGAGAGCGGGGCGGTGCCGGACGGTGCCGTCCTCGTCGCTGCGGACCGCAACGACCCGACGGCGTACGACGGGTTGCGGGAGCGTGACTGGGACGCCGTCATCGAGGTGTCCTGGCAGCCGGGCTTCGTCCGGCAGGCCCTGCGGGCGCTGGGCGAGCGGGCCCGGCACTGGATCTACGTCTCGTCGGTCAGCGCCTACGCCAGCCACGACACCCCCGGAGCCGACGAGACGGCGGCCA
Source organism: Micromonospora lutea (assembly GCF_016863535.1). Taxonomy (GTDB): domain Bacteria; phylum Actinomycetota; class Actinomycetes; order Mycobacteriales; family Micromonosporaceae; genus Micromonospora; species Micromonospora lutea. Next base: position 97,777 of record NZ_BOPB01000028.1, on the reverse strand, counting down.
CCCTGCCGGCGACGGTTCGGGACGTGGCCGACCGCGCGGAGTACGGCGAGGCGAAGGTGGCCTGCGAGCAGTTCGCCACGGCCGAGGTGGGAGACCGGTTGCTGGTGGCCCGCGCCGGGCTGATCGGCGGCCCCGGCGACCACACCGATCGCTCCGGCTACTGGGTCACCCGGGCCGCCCGTGACCAGCAGGGACCGATGCTGGTACCCCGGACCCCCGACCTGCCGACGCAGGTGATCGACGTCCGCGATCTGACGACCTGGCTGCTCGACAGCGCGGCGGCCGGCACCATCGGCACGTTCAACGCGGTCGGGCCGGTGGTGCCCTTCGGCGCATGGGTGGAGCTGTGCCGCGCCGTCGGCAGGCATACCGGTCCGGTGGTCGACGTCGACGCCGACTGGCTGGTGGCCCAGGGCGTGGCGCAGTACATGGGCCCGGAGTCGCTGCCGATGTGGCTGGTCGAGCCGGGCTGGTCCGGTTGGTCGGCGCGCAGCGGCGCGGCGGCCTCCGCTGCCGGGCTGCGTCACCGACCGCGTACGGACCTGCTGACGGACACTCTCCGTTGGGAGCGGGAGGTCGGACTGCACCGTAACCGACGTGCCGGCATCAGCGCCGACCGGGAGGCCGATCTGCTCGGTGCCCTGGGCTGGGGCTAGTGTTCCGGCACACCTGAGCGGCCGAGGCCGGGCTACCCAGTGACCCAGGGCCGGCACGAAACCGCCGCCGACCGACAGTCGAGCATCCTGTGACGGAGGACTTCATGCGCCGACTCACCTACTACGTCGCCACTACCCTGGACGGCTTCGTCGCCGGCCCGGATGGCGGCGACCCCAGCGGCCAAAGCTATTTCCCGGTCCCACCCGACCTGGTCGACTTCATGGTGACGAACTTTCCGGAGACGTTGCCCGCACCCGCCCGCGCCCCGCTGGGCATCGAAGGGCCGGGAAAGGTCTTCGACACCGTGCTGGAGGGGCGGGCGTCCTATGAGGTCGGCCTGGACGCTGGGCTGGACGACGCCTACCCGCATCTGCGTCACCTGGTCTTCTCCACCACTCTGCGGGAGGTCCCGGGCAAGAGCATCGAGCTGGTCAGCACCGACGCCCTCGAACGAGTCCGCACGCTCAAGCAGGACGACAGCGACCTGGACATCTGGCTGGTGGGCGGCGGCACGTTGGCCCACAGCCTCCTGCCCGAGATCGATCGGCTCATCATCAAGCAGCACCCGTCCGTGATCGGGTCCGGGATCCCGATGTTCGCCGGCCCGTTCCAGCCCACGTTGTTCACCCACGTCGACGCCACGGTTCTGCCCTCGGGCGTACGCATCCTGACGCTGGACCGAAGCTAGCGCGGTGTTGGTGGACCGGAGGCTGAGCCTGGCATTCGAGATGCGTCCGGCCGTCGCTGGAGCCCGGTCGGCGCGTTCGGCCGGGCTCCTCGGGTCAGGCGGTCCACTCCGGATCGCGACCGATGAAGCCCAGCAGTCTGGTTTGCGGGTCGGCGTCTTCCTTCACCGGCACTCGGGGGCCGTACTGCCCGGACGAACGGATGATCTCCTCCATCGGCTCCATCCCGGCCAGTAGTTGTGAACAGAAGTCCTGGTCGAGGCGGTCGTCCTGGCCTGTGGCCCGGGCGAGGTCCCAGGTGTGCATGAACACGTCGGCCGTGTAGAACTGGTCGATCGCGCGGTCCAGCGGCAGTTCGCCGGTGTGCGGATTCGACAGGAGGCGGCCGGCCGTTGCCGGGTCGTCGAGCAGGGACTGCACCGCGTCGCAGTGGGTCTGCCACGCGGCGGCCGGGTCGTCGTCGGTCGATGGCCCGGCTGGCAGTCGGATATCGGCGCCGGTGGCCAGGAAGGCCGGTAACCATTCGGTCAGGTGGCGTACGACATCGCGGGCGGTCCACCCGGCGACCGGCGCGGGCGCGTCCCACGACTGGACGCTTCGGACCCGATCGGTGAACTGGCGGCTGACCTGTCGATGCCGCTCAGCGGGTCGGCTAGACAGTGCCATCGGCGAGCATCTCCGCAAGCTTGGCGTAGCCCTCGTCGACCCCGACCTCCATGCCGCTGGCCAGCCATGCGTCCCGAGCCTCGAAGCTATCCACGAGAGACTGTGTGCGGAGAAGTGTCCGCCCGTCGCCGAGGTCCTCGAACCACAGCGTCTCCAGCGCCACGCCGTCGGGTTGCCCCTCGAAGGTGAACGTCTGGACGATCCGGTCCGGCCGCACGTCGTGGAAGCAGCCGCGAAACGCGTACTGCTGCCCGTCGCGAGTGGCCGCGTAGCGCCAGCTGCCGCCTGAGCGCGCGTCCCACTCCTCGATGCGGGTGTGCATCCCGTTGGGGCCGACCCACTGCGCGAACAACCGCGAATCGGTGTGCGCCCGGAACAGTTGCTCGGGCGTGGCGTTGAACTCCCTGCGCATATGGATGATCGGCACCGTCGGGTCGGCCTCGATCGTGGTCTCGGCGATGATGCTCATGCCACCCTTCCCTCCTCGGTCTGTTCGGTCGTCGTGCCGTGGTCCATCTGCGCCAGCACAGCGTCGAGACGGCGGTACCGCTCCTCGGCGTGACGCCGGTAACGCTCGATCCACTTGTCCATGAGGTCGAAGACCTTTGCTTCCAGCCGTACCGGCCGAGGCTGCGGCCCTGCCGGTCGGCTCACCAACCCGGCGTCCTCCAATACTTTGAGGTGCTTGTAGACCGCCTGGAGCGTCATCGGGTAAGGCTCGGCGAGCTGGCTCACCGTCGCGTCGCCCACCGCGAGTCGAGCAACCATGTCGCGCCTGGTCGGATCCGCGAGTGCCGCGAAGACCTGCGACAGCGGGTCTGCCGCCATGGACACCTCCCAGCTTTCAACTGACCGCTTGAAAGGCAACCTATATCCGCCGGGCGACCAGTCGCAACCGATCAGTTGAAACCGCAGCCAAGCGCAGATGCCAAGCCTTTACCTGGTTGTTGAGGCGAGCGGCGATGCTTCTGTCGTTCATTCGGCCAGACTGAGGGGCCTGCCGACACCCGAATACATGCTGACGGATGAGGAGAGACGTGAAGCGGGAACGCCTGCCCCGCGAAGGGACAGGCGTTCCCGTGCGTTACGGGTCAGACTCGATCGGTGACCTGGGCGACGAACGCGCGCCAGGAAGACGGGGCGAAGATCAGCGCCGGGCCGGTCTGGTCCTTCGAGTCGCGGACCCCGACGACGCCGGGAAGATTGTCGGCGACCTCAACACAGTTGCCGCCGCTGGTGCCGCTACGAGTGGCCTTGCGCCACTGCGCACCGTTCAGGTCCATTGGTTCGCCACTTCCTTGATCAGGTCTAGGGACTGTCGCCGGGAAAGGGCTTCAGTACGGACGCTCTCCCACCGCTGGAAGAGCGTATCGAGGTCGGCTGGCCGGTCCACGACATCGCCGCCGAGTTGATTTTCGAGGTGGCCGATCCAACTGCCATCCGGCATGTGGGCCAGGGACAGCGGGCCGGAGAGCCCGGCGTGAAGACCAACGTCGGCCGGAATAACGTGAACGCTGATGTTGGGGCGCTCTGCGCAAGCCACAAGGTGCGAAAGCTGCTCAGCCATCATCTTCTCGCTTCCGTCGCCCGCACGACGGATCGCCCCCTCATCGACGACAACGACGAGCTGGGGCGGCGACGCCCGCGTGAGGATCGCCTGCCGTTCGAGCCGACCGGCGACCCGACGATCCACCTCGTCAGAGGCCAGACGAGGGTCGAGCCGTAGGACGGCGCAAGCGTACGCCTCGCTCTGCAACAGGCCCGGGATGAGGTTGGGTTCGAAGTAGCGAAGCTGCGTGGCGGCGCGCTCGGCGTCGAGCCAGGGCAGGAACCAGGACGGAGCGCCGAGCTTCGTCGCTAGCCGCTCGAACAGTCCCCCGCTGCTCAGCGCCCGGTCCGCGCCTCGCGCGAAGTCCAACGTCACAGCCCGGGTGCCACCTTCGACGGCGCTGACGTGGGAGGCACTGAAACCGGCGGCGCGCCCGAATGCTTCCTGCGTCATGCCGGCCACGCCGCGCGACCGGCGGATCTCGCCAACGATGAAGGCCGCGACGGGGTTTGGCATGTCAGGCATTCAGGACTCCCCACCATGAAGATCGATTACCCACGTCACCACCGAGGCGGCGATCGTTTCGCCAGCTCAGCCCGGACTCCGGAAGCACCTTCCGAGAGTAGTGGTCTGCACACCAGAGTGTCACCAGCGGAACCGCGGGCGCGGCACGACCCGTCGGCGGGACCAGCACCGGGCCGCCCGACGGGCGAGCACTCTCGGGCGGCCCTCCCCAATTCCGTGGCGACTGAGGAGGCCCGTCGTGCCCGTTCCGAAACCCACGAACGCCGTACCCGCGCCTGGCCGTCCTGCCCGACTCGACCGCCGCCATGTCCGGTGACGCGGGAGGACGGCACGCCTCGGCTCACCCCCGGCGTGTACCTGTTGACCAGGGAGGCCTCCCCGCAGTTCGGCAGCCCGATCCTGGTGCGGGTGATCCGCGAGCTGACCGACCGGCACCCGCCGTACGGCTGGACGTGGATCGACTGTTATCAGCTCGACCGGCACGGCGACGCGACGGAGAAGCGGCAGTTGTTCGTGATGCCGCAGGGGATGCGTCCGGTGAACGTGGCACCGGTCCCCTACGCCGCGCGCCGGCGCCCACCCCGCTCCCGATCCGCGTGGGCGCACGGGTGAGCACCGGGCCGGCCGAGCACGTGGCGTCCCGTCCCACCTGGCGCTGCCGGGCGTGCGGGATCGCCTGGCCCTGTTCTGCGGCGAAGCTGCGGCTGCTCGCCGAGTACCGGGGCGACATGCCCGGTCTGATGGTTCATCTCGTGACGTTGCGCGAGGAGGCCGCGCAGCAGCTCGCCGGATCTGGTAGCGGGCAGCCGCCGACCGATCTGCACCGGCGGTTCACCGACTGGGTGCCGGTCCGGTCCGGATAGCCGCCCGCCCCGGGTTCGCGCACTCCCCCGACGCGGGCCCGGGGCGGGCTTCTGCCGCCTGGGCTCAGCCCTTGTCGGCGGTGTGGCCCAGTTCGCGGGAGATCTGGTTCGCGGTGTCGAGCAGGAGGGGAAGGCTGCTCTTCAGCTCGTCGAGGCTTGCGATGACCTCGATCGCGGTCATCGAGGCGGCGGCGATGACGCGCCCGCGCGAGTCCCTGATCGGTGCCGCCACGCACATCACGTACGCGTCGTGTTCACCGTTGTCGACGGCCCAGCCCTGTTCCCGGATGTGGTCGAGTTCGGCGTCGAGAGACTCGCGGTCGGCGTACGTGGTGTCGGTGAATCGCTCGAAGACGACGTGGGAGAGGAGGCGGTCACGTTCCGCTGTGGGCAGGTACGCCAGGATGACCTTGCCGACGGCACTCGCGTAGATCGAGACCGCGCGCCCGACCCGCGAGGGCAGCTTGACGGCGTCGAAGGCCGAGCTGTCGACCTTGTCGATGTAAATGATCTCGTCGCCGGTCAGCTGCGCCAGATGCACGGTGTGGCCGGTCTCGCGCTGAAGCGCACGCAGCGGCGCGGCGGCGAACTGGCGCAGGTCCATCGCGCCGAGCGCGAGCTCTGACAGCTCGATGATGCCGCTGCCGAGCACGTAGGTTCCGGCGCCGGTCCGGCGGACGAAGCGGGCCGATTCGAGTGTCTGAAGGATCCGCAGGGCCGTGGACTTGTGGACCCCCAGGACCTCGGCCGCCTCGGTGAGTGACAGCGGGTATTCCGCAGCGCGACGGATCAGGTCGACCGCGCGGCGAATCGATTGCGACAAGGCGGTGCCCCCTCCACGGCAGGCCGACGGCCAACCGTTGCATCATACGCAATGCAGCGAGCACCTGGCGCAATCAACTATTGACATCGTTGCATATGGCGCTACGCTCGTTGCAGATTCCAGCTCGGCGACACCCGACCTGTTGCAGGGGAGTGACGATGAGCCAGGAGCCCTGGTTTGGCACTGCCGCCGAAGCGTTGCCGGACGACGACCACAGCGTCCTCATCGGACGGATCTGGAACCCGACCGACGACGGCCCCTCCCCCGTGACCGTCCGCGACGGCGAGGTCATCGACCTCAGCCACCGGTTTCCGACCGTCCGGGACATCTGCGAGCTGCCCGACCCCGCCGCGTCGGTGGCCGGGGCGGACGGGCCGAGAGTCGGCGGCTTCGCCGAGCTACTCGCCAACACCGGCGCCGCACACCGTGACAGCGCCCGGCCCTGGCTCCTCGCCCCCGTCGACCTGCACGCGCTCAAGGCCGCTGGCGTGACCTTCCCCGTCTCGATGATCGAACGCGTCATCGAGGAGCGGGCCCGGGGAGATGCGACGCTCGCGGCGGACATCCGTCGCCGGATGCTCGCCGGCATCGGTGCTGACCTGCACAGCCTGGTCCCCGGCTCGGTGGAGGCGGAGCGACTCAAGGCCCTGCTGATCGCCGAGGGGATCTGGAGTCAGTACCTGGAGGTGGGGATCGGGCCGGACGCCGAGATCTTCACCAAGGGGCAGGTTCTCTCCGCCGTCGGCACCGCCGTCCCCGTCGGCGTGCTCGCCGCGTCGACCTGGAACAATCCGGAACCCGAGGTCGCGCTGATCATCCAGTCCAGCGGCCGGATCGTCGGTGCCACCCTCGGCAACGACGTGAACCTGCGGGATGTCGAGGGTCGGTCGGCGCTTTTGCTCGGCCGGGCGAAGGACAACAACGCCTCCTGCGCCCTCGGCCCGCTGATCCGACTGTTCGACGAGCGGTTCTCGCTCAGCCAGGTGCGCGCACTCGACGTGGGTCTGCGGGTCGACGGTGTCGACGGCTTCCATTTGTCGGCGACCTCGCAGATGGCCCGCATGTCGCGTGACCCGGAGGCGCTGGTGCGGCAGTTGATCGGCCCGCATCACCAGTATCCCGATGGTGCCGCCCTGATGCTCGGCACCATGTTCGCGCCCACCCAGGACCGGGACCGTACCGGCGAGGGCTTCACCCACAAGGTCGGCGACGTGGTGCGGATCAGCTGCCCGGCGCTCGGCACCCTGATCAACCAGGTGCGGCACGCGGAACAGTGCGAGCCCTGGCGATTCGGGGTCCGCGACCTGATGGGCAATCTGGCAAGGAGAGGACTGCTGTGAACGTCACCACCATCGACCCACGCGACGGCCGAGCACGCGCGACGGATCTCACCGAGACGGACCAGTCCGGCGTGGAAACGGCCGCCGGTCAGGCGTCCCGGGCGACACAGTGGCTGATAGACCTGGGCAGGCTCGGCAGGGCGCACCTGCTGGACGCGATCGCCACCTCCCTGGAGTCCCGTCGCGGCGACCTGGTCGCGGCTGCGGAGGCCGAGACCGGGCTGAGCCGCCCCCGACTCGACACGGAACTCACTCGGGCGGCGGTCCAGTTCCGGATGTTCGAGGCGGTGCTGCGCGACGGTGGGTACCTGGAGGCGGCCATCGACCACGCCGCCGACACCCCACTCGGACCGGGACCGGACGTACGGCGGATGCTGGTGCCCCTCGGACCGGTGGCCGTCTTCGGCGCCAGCAACTTCCCGTTCGCCTTCTCCGTCGCCGGCGGGGACACCGCCTCGGCGCTCGCCGCCGGTTGTCCCACGGTCGTGAAGGCCCATCCCTCCCACCCCGTGACGTCGCGTGTTTCCGCCGACGCGATCGACTCGGCCATCCGCGCCATGGGCGGGCCCGGCGGTGTGATCTCGATCGTGTACGGGGAGCAGGCCGGCCGTTGGCTGGTGGGACATCCGGCGATCCGGGCGGTCGCCCTGACCGGCTCCGCCGGCGCGGCCCGCGCCCTCCAGTCGGCCATCGACGAACGGGCCGATCCGGTGCCGCTCTACGCGGAGATGGGCAGCGTGAACCCGATCATCGTCCTGCCCGAGGCGGCCGCCAGCCGGGCAGACCAGATCGCCGACGGTCTGTTCGCCTCCTTCACCAACTCCGGCGGTCAACTGTGCACCAAGCCCGGGTTGGCGTTCATCCCGTCGGACCCGGCCGGTGACCGTCTGGTCGACGCGCTCCGCGACAAGGTGGCCACCTCCGGCGGTGCGGTCCTGCTGAACGAACGCATCCGGGACGCGTACGACCGGGGGGTCGACAACCTCCAGCGGGCCGGTGCCCGTCTCGCGGCACGGCCCCGGATCGACGCGGGCGCGGGTTTCACCGTCGCCGCGACGCTCCTGGAGGTCGAGCTGCCGGGTCTGACCGGCGAGATCGCCGACGAGTGCTTCGGTCCGCTCATGGTCGTGGTCCGCTACCGCGACGTGGCCGAACTCGATGCCGGGCTGAGCATCGTTCCGCCGTCGCTGACCGGGTCCGTGCACCGCGGGCCGGGAGACGACCTCGAGGTCGTACGCAGGCTGGTCGACGTGCTCGCGGCCCGCTCGGGTCGGATCGTCTTCGACGGTTATCCCACCGGTGTCCGGGTGTCCTGGGCCCAGCACCACGGTGGGCCCTGGCCGTCGACGAACGCGGTGCACACCTCGGTGGGTGCCACGTCCATCCGCCGATTCCTGCGCCCACTGGCCTGGCAGGGCGCCCCGGAATGGATCCTCCCCGAAGAGCTGCGGGACGGGTACACCGCCATTCCCCGGCGCGTCGACGGGCGGCTGGAGCCAGGGACCGAATAGCCACGGTTTGACAGGAAGGTGGGCCGATGTCGATGACGAGTCGACCGCTGCGCAGCGGTCAGTGGTTCGGTGCCGAAGGCCGCAACGGGTTCATCCATCGCTCCTGGATGCGTAACCAGGGGTTCGCCGACGACGTCTTCGACGGCCGCCCGGTGATCGGCATCGCCACGACCTGGTCGGAGCTGACCCCGTGCAACGCCCACCTCCGTGAGCTGGCCGAGTCGGTGAAGCGGGGGGTGTGGGAGAGCGGCGGACTGCCGCTGGAGTTCCCGGCGATGAGCCTCGGCGAGCCCCTCATGCGGCCCACGACGATGCTCTACCGCAACCTGCTCGCGATGGAGGCGGAGGAGTTGATCCGGGCCAACCCCCTCGACGGGGTGGTGCTGGTCTCCGGCTGCGACAAGACCACCCCCGGTCTGCTGATGGGTGCGGCCAGCGTCGACCTTCCCACCCTGATGATCACCGGCGGTCCGATGCTCAACGGCAAGTTCCGGGGCCAGGACATCGGCTCGGGCACCGACGTCTGGCGCTTCACCGAGGAACTGCGGGCCGGCCGGATGACCGCGCTCGACTGCGCGGAAGCGGAAGTCTGCATGTCCCGCAGCAGGGGTCACTGCATGACCATGGGTACCGCTTCCACGATGGCCTGCGTGACCGAGGCGTTGGGGGTCCAGCTACCGGGGGCCGCCGCGGTTCCGGCGGTCGACTCACGCAGGTACGCGCTCGCGCACGCCGCCGGACGCCGCATCGTCACCATGGTCGAACAGGATCAGCGGCTCTCCACCGTGCTCACCCGTCACGCGTTCGAGAACGCCATCCGGGTCAACGCCGCGATCGGCGGCTCCACCAATGCCGTCGTACACCTGCTCGCGATCGCCGGACGCGTCGGTGTCCCCCTGTCGCTTGACGATTTCGACACGCTCGCCGCCGACGTGCCCATGCTCGTCAACCTGATGCCGTCCGGCAGATACCTGATGGAGGACTTCGCCTACGCCGGTGGTGTTCCGGCAGTGATGAAGGAGATCGCCCCGCTGCTGCACCTGGATCAGATCACGGTCAGCGGCAAGACCGTGGCGGACGCCATCAACGGCGTCCAGTGTTGGAACCGGCAGGTCATCGGCACTCTCACCGAGCCCTTTCAGCCAGCCGGCTCGGGCACCGTCGTCCTGCGTGGGTCACTCGCCCCCTCCGGGGCGGTGCTGAAGGTCTCCGCCGCCTCGGCTCACCTGCTCACCCACACCGGGCCGGCGCTCGTCTTCAACCAGATCGAGGACTACGCCGTCGCCGCCGACGACCCGGATCTCGACGTCACCCCCGACACGGTCATCGTGGTGCGCAACGCCGGACCACGCGGCTACCCGGGCTTTCCGGAGGTGGGCAACGTGCCCATGCCACGACGGCTGCTCGCCGCAGGCGTCACGGACATGGTGCGGATCTCCGACGCCCGGATGAGCGGCACCGGGTACGGCACCTGCGTGCTGCACGTGGCACCGGAGGCATCGGTGGGCGGCCCCCTCGCGCTGGTACGCACCGGCGACCTGGTCCGCCTCGACGTCCCGGCGCGCCGGCTGGACCTGCTGGTCGACGAGGCGGAACTCGCCGAACGCCGCGCCGCCTGGCAGCCACCCGGGCCGGCCGCCGATCGCGGCTGGGTACGCCTGTACAGCGAGCACGTACAGCAGGCCGACACCGGCGCGGACCTGGACTTTCTCGTCGGTGGCAGCGGCAGCGCGGTGCCTCGGCACTCCCACTGACCCCGCCGTCCGGCCGGGCGCATCCGTTGCCGTGCCGGCGGATGCGCCCGGCCGGGCCGGTCAGTCGGCGAGGGCCCCGGCGGCGCGACCCTCGTGCAGGGTCAGGTTGCGGCCGTCCGACGGGTCGAACAGGTGGATCTTCTCCAGGTTGAACCAGACCCGCCGGTCCTCCCCCTCGGTGACGGTGGACTCCGCCGACAACCGGGTGACCAGGTTCGACCCGGCGCCGCTGAAGTCGGCCGCGCCCGCGTCAGCGGCCAGCTCCTCCAGTTCGGCGGAGGTGGCCCGCTCGCCCTCGACGCTCAGGTAGACGTACTTGTCCGAACCCATCGACTCGACGATGTCCACCGGCGCGGTGAACTCCGCGCCCCGACGACGGGTCTCCTCGTCGATCAGTTCGGCGTCCTCGAAGTGTTCCGGACGGATACCGAGGATCAGGTCCCGAGGAGCGTCGGCCCCCTCCAGCTCGCGGCGGATCCGGTCACCGATCGGCACGTCACCCAACGCGGTACGCAGTCTGCCCTCGTCCACCGTGGCGGTCAGGAAGTTCATCGAAGGCGAGCCGATGAACCCGGCCACGAAGAGGTTGTTCGGGTGGTCGTACAGCTCCTGAGGTGGGCCGACCTGCTGGATCGCGCCACCCCGCATGATCACCACGCGGTCGCCGAGGGTCATCGCCTCGGTCTGGTCGTGGGTGACGTAGACGGTGGTGGTGGCGAGCTGCTTCTGCAGCCGGGACACCACCGTCCGCATCTGCACCCGCAGCTTGGCGTCCAGGTTGGACAGCGGCTCGTCCATCAGGAACGCCTTGGGCTGCCGGACGATCGCCCGGCCCATCGCCACCCGCTGCCGCTGCCCGCCGGAGAGGTTGGCCGGCTTGCGGTCCAGCAACGGGGTCAGCTCCAGAACCTTCGCCGCCTCCTCCACCTTCCGCGTGATCGTCTCCTTGTCGAGCTTCGCCAGCCGCAGCGGGAACGCCATGTTCTCCCGCACGGTCATGTTCGGATACAGCGCGTACGACTGGAACACCATGGCGATGTCCCGGTCGCGGGGGGCCTTGTCATTGACCCGTTCCCCGCCGATGCGCAACTCACCGGAGCTGATGTCCTCCAGGCCGGCGATCATGTTGAGCGTGGTGGACTTGCCACAGCCGGAGGGGCCGACCAGGATGACGAACTCGCCATCGGCGATCTCCAGGTCGACGTCGCGCACCGCGATGGTGCCGTCCGGGAACTTCTTGCTCACCTTGTCGAGCACGATGTCAGCCACGAGTAGTCACCTATCCCTTGACGGCGCCGGAGGTCAGGCCGGAGACGATGCGACGCTGGAAGAAGAGAACGAACAGGATGATCGGCACCGTGATCACCACGGCGGCGGCGCAGATCGCGCCGGTCGGGTCCTCGAACTGCGAGGCGCCGGTGAAGAACGACAGCGCCACCGGCACCGTGCGCGAACGCTCGGTGGAGGTCAGCGAGATGGCGAACAGGAAGTCGTTCCAGCAGAAGATGAAGACCAGGATGGCGGTGGTGAACAGTCCCGGTGCGGCCAGCGGGGCGATCACCCGCCGGAACGCCTGCCCCTGGGTGGCACCGTCCATCTTGGCCGCCTTCTCCAGGTCCCACGGGATCTGCTTGAAGAACGCCGACAGCGTGTAGATCGCCAACGGCAGCGCGAAGGTGATGTACGGCAGGATCAGCCCCGGCCAGGTGTCGAAGAGACCGAGCTGCCGCTCGATCTCGAACAACGGCGAGACCAGCGACACCTGCGGGAACATCGCGATCAACAGGGAGACGCCGATCAGCATCCGCTTGCCGGGGAAGTCCAGCCGCGAGATCGCGTACGCGGCCATCGCGCCGAGCACGACGGCGATCGAGGTGGCGATCAGCGCGATGCCGATGGAGTTGACCAGCGCCCGGACGAACTGGTCGGTGGCGAAGATCGTCCGGTAGTTCTCCAGCGTCCACTCCCGAGGGATGAACTTCCCGTCGGTCAGCGTCGCCGGCGTCTTGAACGACAACGACATGATCCAGAGCACCGGGGTCAGCGCGAACACGACCACGGCGAGGTCCAGCAGCCCCCAGCGCACCTTGGCCCGGGTGGTGGTGTCAGCCATGTCAGCGCCTCTCCCCGTCGTCGCTGCCCGGGGCAGCGGTACCGAACAGCTTCACGAAGATGAACGCGATGATCGCCACGGTGATGAAGATCAGCACCGACATCGTCGACCCGATGCCGAGGTTCAGACCCCGGATCAGGTTGTTGTAGGCGATCATCGACACCGACGAGGTCTCGTTGGCCCCCGACGTGAGCACGTAGATGTTGTCGAAGACCCGGAACGCGTCCAGGGTGCGGAACAGCAGCGCCACCAGGATCGCCGGCTTCATCACCGGCAGCATCACCTTGGTGAACCGCTGCCAGGCGGTCGCGCCGTCGGTGGAGGCGGCCTTGAGCAGATCCTCCGGCACCAGTGCCAGACCCGCCATCAGCAGCAGCGCCATGAACGGCGTGGTCTTCCAGATCTCCGCCAGCATGATGATCGCCAGCGAGCTGGCCCGCTCGGTCAGCGGCGCCCCGTCGGAGAAGAGGTTGGCCAGATACCCGGTGCCGGGCGTCCACGCGTACCGCCAGGAGAAGGCGGCCACCACCGTGACGATGCCGTACGGGATCAGCGCCGAGGTCCGCACGATCCCCCGCCCGACCAGCGTACGGTGCATGATCACCGCGAGCCCCATGCCGAGCACCAGCTCCACGGCCACGGTGACCACCGTGATCAGCATGGTCACGCCGAACGCCGTCCACCAGAACTCGTTGGTGAGCACCGTGACGTAGTTCTCCAACCCGATGAACTCCCGCTCGGCGGGAAAGCGCAGGTCGTAACGCTGCAACGACAGCCACACCGAATACAGGATCGGATAGGCGGTCACCGCCAGCATGACCAGCGCCGCCGGGGCGCAGAGCAGCCAGCCCAGCTTGCGCTCGGCCCGCTTGTTCTCACTCAGCGGCACCTTGCGGCGTCGGTTGTCCCGCTGCGCGGGCACCGTGGCGTGCCGACCGCTGCGGCTGTCGGTGCCGTCGGCGGCCACGTCCGCGCCGGCCGGGGTGGCGTTGATGCTCATGCCGCCCCTCCGCTCCGCTGCGGGCCGGCCTGAGGCATCGGCGCACTGAACTCGATGGTTCGCTCGCTACGCTCGCTCACGGCAGGACTCCCCTCGACTCCAGGGCGGCGGCGATCGCCTCGCGCAGCTCGTCGGCGGTCGCCTGCGGGTCGATCGACGACGGCGGCGACAGGATCGCCGAGGTCACGGTGGAGATGCTCTGGTACGCCGGGGTCAACGGCCGCACCGCCGGGTCCCGCAGCTGCTCGAGAATGGTTTCCTTCATCGGGTACGCCTCGTCCATCTCCGGGTCGTCGTAGACGCTCTCGATGGTCGGCGGCACCCCGTCGTTGATCGCGGAGAACTTCTGGTTCTCCGCGTTGCGCAGGCACCGGGCCACCTCGAAGGACTCCTCCGGGTGCTCCGAGTACCGGCTGACGGCGAGGTTGATCCCACCGATGGTGACCCGGCCCGGAGTGTCCGCGTTGACGCCGGGCACCCGGGCCCAGGCGACCTTCTCGGCCAGTTCCGGGTTGGCCTCCTGCATCGCCGGATAGACGAAGGGCCAGTTCACCTGGAATGCGCCGTTGCCGCTCTGGAACTCCAGCCGCACCGGGTCCTCGGTGGCATTGCTGAACGACGGTGAGGTCACCCCGGAGGTGGCGAAGTTCCGCAGCACCTCCAGCGCTCGCACCGCGCCGTCGTCCACCAGTGCCTCGGTGCCGTCGTCGTTGAGAATGTTGCCGCCGGCGCTGGCCACGAGGGTGTTGTAGAGCACCACGAGTCCCTCGTACTGGGCACCCATGGTGAGCACCTGGTGCGGCTGGCCCTGCTCCCGCAACCGCTGCGCCATCGAGATCATCTCGTCCCAGGTGGCCGGTGGCTCGGGGACCAGATCCTTGCGGTACCACAGCAACTGCACGTTGGTGTTCTTCGGCGCGGCGTAGAGCTTGTTCTCGTACCGGGCGGTCTCCAGCGGGCCTTCGAGGGTGCCCTGCTCCACCTCGGCACGGTCCTGGCCGGTCCACTCCAGGATCCAGTTCGCGCTGGCGAACTCCTGTGTCCAGGTCACGTCGAGACCGAGCACGTCCATGCCGTTGTCCTCGGCGGCGAGCCGCCGGACCATCTGCACCCGCTGCTCGTCGGCCTCGCGCGGCAACACCCGGTTGACGATGCGGTACCGTCCGTCGGCTTCGGTGTTGCACCGGTCGACCACCTGCTGGAGGTTCTGCTCCGGCGGGTAGTACAGGTTGATCGTCGGCACCCCGCCGTCACCGCCGGAGGCACACGCCGCCATCGGCGCCACCAAGGTCAGCGCCGCAGCCGTCGCCGCCATCCGTACGCGGGGCCGACGCCGACCGCCGCCCGGATCACTCCGCTCGCTCATGACCCTCCCCTCGTTCTCCGCCAAACAGCCGGGGAGATCTCCGTGCCCCGGCGCACGGCGAGACGGTCAGGGCGTTGACCTGCGACTCGGCACCCCTGCGTTTCGTGGCTGCAACACTGCCCGGCCGGTTGAGCCGCGAAACCTGCCCGGGTTGAGACGCCCTAAACACCGAACTGTGTGGTCCCCGTCACGCCGGCCGTGCCCGGGACGCTCGGCCGCCGAGGACGGCGGGCGGCGGGCGTAGACCAGCAGGGCAGCAGGGCAGCGAATGTGCTGCCGACCACGACCGAGATGGCGAGGCCTTCGCCGTTCGGCCAGCGGTGTTCCGGAGGGCGGCTGTCGGTGCCAGCCGGCATGATCGGGCGAATGATCGCACGCTTCAAGGACCTCTGCCTCGACACCGTGGACGCGCACGCCCTCGGCGGATTCTGGGCCCGGGTGCTCGACGGGTACCTCGTCGACACCGGCGACGGCGACACCCGGATCGACCCGCGTGCCGGCTCCAGCGCCGAGTCGATCTGGGTCAACCAGGTGCCCGAGCCGCGTACCGTCAAGACCCGCGTACATCTTGACCTGCGGTTGGCCGAGGCGAGCCCGGCGGCGCTGTGCGACGCCGGGGCGCGACTGGTCCGCGAGCCGGACTCGGAGATCAGCTGGTGGGTGCTGGCCGACCCCGACGGCAACCTGTTCTGCGCGTTCGCCCCGGGCGACGAGACCCGGCCCGGGCCGTTCGAGCTGGTGGTGGACTCCGCCGACCCGGCCGCCCAGGCCAACTGGTGGGCCGGTGTCGTCGGCGGCGAGGTCGAGGTCAGCGAGGAGGGCCACGCCTCGATCACCGGCGCGGCCGGTTTTCCCTGGGAGTACTGGGTCTTCGACCCGGTGCCGGAGCGCAAGAGCGTCAAGAACCGGATGCACTGGGACGTCGACCTGGTCGGCCCCGAGCCGACCGCGCTGATCGGGGCCGGGGCGGTGCTGCTGCGGGAGCCGGACGACGCGGTGTCCTGGTGGGTGTTGGCCGACCCGGAGGGCAACGAGTTCTGCGCCTTTCCGGCGCGGGAATGACCGGCCGGTGCTTCCGAGCGGCCGTCAGGTGCACTAGCGTTTTACCCGCTTCGCTGCCAGCGCGTACGCCGTCGCCGTCGATACGCCACCGGTCGACCCCGACCCGCCCAATCGGTTGGTTCTCGCGGGAACAGCCCCTCACCGGCATACCGGTTGGGCAGGATCGTCCCCAACGAGGAGGTGCCGCCGTGGTGCAGGACACCCGCGCTCTCACCCTGACCTTCGAGGTGAGCGGCCTGCCACCGGTCAAGACCGAAGCGTTGTCCATCTTCGCCGCCGGGCATCGGCAGGCGACGAGGGTACGCGCCCTGCTCCAGGCCGCCTGCGCGGCCGCGCAGGAAACCGGCTGGACCCCGCTGTCCGGCCCGATCGAGATCGACCTGACACTGCGCTGCCCGCCGGGGCACCGTACCTCCGACGCCAGCACCCTGCTGGGCGGGGTGTGTGCGGTGCTCCAGGACAAGAAGCGGGTTTCCAGCATCGGCCTGGCCCACCTCGGCGTGCTGGTCGACGTCGCCCTCTACGACGACGACAAGCAGATCCGCCGGCTGTCCTACCTGGAGCAACCGGCCGAGGATTTCTCGTATCAGGTGCGCGTCGCCGCCGTACCGGACGGGGTTTGACCTACGGCAGCGGTGGGGTACCGCAGCCGCCGACGAAGGGAGCGCCGATGTCGGAGCCACATGTCACGCTGGAGCCCCGCGACCCGGTGCAGGAGAAGCTGCGCGGGCCGCTGGAGGAGCAGCTGACCTCTGCCCTGCAGGTGGCCGCCGATCGGGTGCGCGACAGCTACGCTGGCGAGCCGGTGGAGCACGTCTGTCAGCGACTGCTCGACGAGACCCGCGTCGGGTTGCATCCCGACATCGCGGCCGGGTTCGAACCCGACATGGACGAGTTCTGCCGGATCGCGGTCGCCATCGTGCGCGGCGAGACCACCTGACGTCCCCCGCCCGGTCGCGCCGACCGGCCGAGGTCAGGACCGGGCCATCCGCTCCGGTCCTGACCTCGGCCGGGCATGGGCTCGCCCGGCGTCCCCTTGGTGATCAGAAGTGGCGCAGCAGGTCCGGAAAAGCGGCCAGGTGCAGCACACCGACGTCCGCCGAATCCAGCTCGTCCTGCTCCAGCACCCAGGTGTTGGCGTTCGGGATGAACACCGCGTTCCAGCCGGCAGCCCGGGCCGGCAGGATGTCCGAGCGCGGCGAGTTGCCGATCATCCAGGCGCGATCCGGGTCCAGGTCGTGTTCCCGGGTCAGCCACCGATAGGTCTCGACGGACTTCTCCGGGACGATGTGCGCCGCCGTGAAGTGGTGCAACAACCCGCAGGCGTCCAGCTTGCGCTGCTGCTCCGCGCGCTCCCCCTTGGTCAGCAGCAGCAGCTCGTGCCGACCGGCCAGCTCGTCCAGGGCATCGGCCACCCCCGGCATCAGCTCGACCTGGTGGGTCACCAGCGCCACCGCCAGTTCGGCGATCTCACGGCGCTCCGCCTCGGTCGCCGGGCGCTGACGCAGCCGTTCCAGGCAGTCGCGCAGACTGCGCAGGAAGACCTTGCTGCCGTACCCGTGGGTGACGGCGTTGGCCCGCTCGATCACCTCGCGGACTGTAGGCGACCCCCACCCGACGGACGACCGAATAATTCTTTGATCGTCTGCATTCCAGTGACCGTCGGGTTGGCGTGTCGGATCACTGGAATGCAGACGATCATCGGCTCAGGCGGGGGTGAAGACCACCCGGGAACGAATCCGGCGGAAGCCGGTCCGCTCCAGCTCCGCCACCACAGCCACCCGGTGCGCGTCCACGTCGGCGACCACCTCGTGCGCCCCGCCGCCGGCCAACGCCGCGACCGCGTCGGCCAACAGCTCACCCAGCACCGAGTCGTTCAGCAGACCCAGGTAGGCGATCATTGGGAAACAGGCGTCGGCCGTCGGCCCCGCCAGGCCCACCGGGTCGTCACCGTCGAGCGCGACGCGCCAGCTTGCGGGCGGCGTACCGGTCAACCAGGCCAGCGGATCGCGGGCCAGGTCCACTCCGGCGACCATCCGGGCGGTCTCGGCACCGGTCAGCACCACCGGCTCGGTGACCCGGGCCACCAGCGCCTCGATCTCTGCAGCGTCGACGGCCGGACGGAACGAGAACCGGCCGGACGCAGTCGGCAGCGGCCCGCCCGTCCAACTGAACCTGATCCGCTCCCCCCGCTCGACCAGTCCCGCGAGTCGGGCCGCGGCCATCGACGCCTCGGCGACGGCCCGCACCTCGGGTTGCCGACGCCAGTACGCCGGCAGGGCCGCGTGGTACGTCTTCGGCCCGCCGAGCGCGTCGTGCGCGGCGCGCAGCAACGCGGCACCGACCTGCGCCACCGGCTCTGCGCCACCGACCGACTCTGCGCCACCGACCGGCCCTCCGGCACTGACCGGCCCTCCGGCGCTCGCCGCTTCGGCGGTGTGTGCGAGGTCCAACTCGAACCGTTCCAGCCACGGCTCGCCGACGGACCCGGGTGGCAACAGCCACGCGGCGCGACCCACCACCCGGCCGCCGCGTAACGCGATGAAGGTGTGCTCCGGCCGGTAGCCGCCGCCGGCGATCCCGTCGGCGTAGCTGATCTGCCGCAGCTGCGGCAGCGGGTCAGGCATCGAGTCGAACAGTTTCTCCTCGCCCGCGACGAGCGGGCGGACGACCAGATCGGTCATGGCGGATCCTCCGGGACAGCGACGCCCCGGGTCAGATCCGCGTGGACGCCGGGCCGCGGACGGGGCGCAGAACATCGGACAT
Organism: Micromonospora lutea; assembly: GCF_016863535.1. GTDB lineage: Bacteria > Actinomycetota > Actinomycetes > Mycobacteriales > Micromonosporaceae > Micromonospora > Micromonospora lutea. Next base: position 79,096 of record NZ_BOPB01000028.1, on the reverse strand, counting down.
TGTCCTGACCTCCCCTCCCACTCGACGGCGTACCAGCCAACCTACCCCCACCCCCACCCACCCCACAGCCCCCGGGGGTGGGTGGGGGGTCAGTAGGGGTTGAAGAGGTTCTTGCTGAGCAGGTGTTCGCGGTGGTCCTGGGTGTCAGGGCGCAGCCGGCCGCCCCGGGTGAGCATCACCATGCCGTGCAGCAGACTCCAACCCAACTCGGCGAGGATGTCGGCGTCGCGGCCGGCGGCCAGGGGCGTCAACGCGGCACGCAGCTCACCGAAGGTGGCCGCGACCGTCTCGGGAACCTGCTCCGCGCCGAGGGTCAGCTCCGGCGTGTGGGCGAACATCGCGTCGTAGACCTCGGGATTGGCGTACGCGAAATCCAGGTACGCCGCCATCACCGCCGGCCAGACCTCCCCCGGGCGATCGACAGCCGCATGTGCATCGGTCAGTGCGGCGGCCAGGTCGGCGAACCCCCGCACCGCGACAGCGGCGACCACCGCGTCCCGGTCGGCGAAGCGCTGGTAGAGGGCACCGAGGTCGACGTCGGCGCGTTCGGCGAGCCGCCGGGTCGTCACCGCGGCCAGGCCCTCCGCCTCGGCCAACTGCCAGGCGGTGGCGACGATCGCGTCGCCGTCCCGCGCGGTGTCTGGTTCGTCTGCTCCGGACACGTCGCCGATGCTAGCCCTGCCCCACGCAGGGTCATTGTGTCGCGACGGATTGGCGACTGAAGGCGGGTCAGTGCTCAGCTGAGCCGAGCAGCGTCGCCCCGGTCAGCGGCGCAGGGTTCAGCGGCGCAGGGTGAGGATGAGGTCGGCGACCAGGGCGGTCCAGCCCGTCTGATGCCAGGCGCCCAGGCCGGCGCCGTTGTCACCGTGGAAGTACTCCGGGAAGGCGATCAGGTCACGCCAGTCCGGGTGGGTCTGGAAAAGCTGCGCCGCACCGTAGATCGGCCGGCGTCCCCAGCCGTCGCGGGTGAACAACGCGATCAGCCGGGCCGACAGGTCGTCGGCGATCTCGTCGAGGGTCTTCTTCACCCCCGACCGGGTCGGGTACTCCACCTGAAGGTCGTCGCCGAAGTACGCGGCGTAGTCCCGCAACGCGCTGATCAACAGGAAGTTGGTCGGCATCCAGATCGGCCCGCGCCAGTTGGAGTTGCCGCCGAACAGGCCGCTGGTCGACTCGGCCGGCTCGTAGCCGACACAGAACTCCTGCCCGCCGAGGGTCACCGCGAACGGCTTGTCGAGGTGGGCGCGGGACAGCGTGCGCAGCCCGTACTCGGAGAGGAACTCGTCGGTGTCCAGCATCCGGGCGAGCAGCCGGACCACCTGTTCCGGGCCGCACATGGACAGCAGCCGCTGCTGCCGTCCGTCCGGGCCGAGACGCCGGCCGCCGACCACTGAGGCGTACTCGGGCCGGTTGGTCAGGAACCACCGCAGCCGAGCACTCAACTCCGGCAGTCGACGCAGGGTCCGCGCCGACAGCCGGGTCACCGCGGCCAGCGGCAGCAGGCCCACCACCGACCGCACCTTCAACGGCACCTTCGTGCCGTCGGCCAGCCGCAGCACGTCGTAGAAGAAGGCGTCCTCCTCGTCCCACAACCCCTGGTCGTACGCGGCCGCCGCGATGTAGGCGAAGTGCTCGAAGAACTTCGTCGCGGTGTCCACCCAGGTGTGGTCGTGCTCGGCCAGCACGATGGCGATGTCCAGCAGGTTCAGCGCGTACATCGCCATCCAGCCGGTGCCGTCGGACTGCTCCAGCACGCCCGCGACCGGCAGCGCCGCGGAGCGGTCGAACGGGCCGACGTTGTCCAGCCCGAGGAACCCGCCCTCGAAGACGTTGTTGCCGCCGGTGTCCTTGCGGTTGACCCACCAGGTGAAGTTCATCAGCAGCTTGTGCATCATCCGGGCCAGGAAGTCGTGGTCCCGCCGGCCGTCGATCTCGAACACCTTCAACGCCGCCCAGGCGTGCACCGGCGGGTTGACGTCACCGAAGGCCCACTCGTACGCGGGGATCTGGCCGTTGGGATGCAGGTACCACTCACGTAGCAGGAGCAGCAGTTGCTCCTTGGCGAAGCCGGGGTCCACCCGGGCGATGCTCACGCAGTGGAAGGCCAGGTCCCAGGCGGCGTACCACGGGTACTCCCACGGATCGGGCATGGAGATCACGTCGAAGCTGGTCATGTGCCACCAGTGGCTGTTGCGCCCGTGTCGGCGACCGGCCGGCGGGGTCGAACCCGGATCACCCTCCAGCCACCGCTTGACGTCGAAGTGGTAGAACTGCTTGCCCCACATCAGCCCGGCGATGGCCTGCCGGGCGATCAACGCCTCGTCGGCGCTGGCCTTGGGCGGGATGACCCCGTCGAAGAACCGGTTCGCCTCGGCGCGACGGGCCCACATCACCGCGTCGAAGCCGTCTCCCAGATCGGCGGGCGACGGCGAGGCGTCGCCCGGCGGCGGGGCGGTGCGGGTCAGCCGCAACCGGATCCGTCGCTGCTCACCGGCCGGCACGTCCAGCACGTAGTGCAGCGCCCCCTTGGTGCCCTCCCGACGCGGGTTGACCGTGTCCGCGCCGTCGACCACATGGTCGTTGATGCCGTCCTTCGGGTACGGGGTACGGCTCGGCAGCCCCCACAGCCGCTCGGCGTTGGTGTCGTTGTCGCAGAGCAGCGGCGTCGGATCGCCGTCGCCCTCCAGGACGATCTGGCCGAGCACCCAGTGCTCGCCGACGAGCCGCCGCCCGGACCCGACGATCCGGGGCACCCGGTCACCGCCGGGCAGCCCCCATGCCCAGGTGTTGCGGAACCACAGGTGCGGCAACACATGCAACCGGTCAGCCTCGTCACCGCGGTTGGCCACGGTCACCACGACGCACATGTCGGTCGGCCCGGCCTTGGCGTAGTCGACGGTCACCGCCCAGTACCGGTCGTCGTCGAAGATGCCGGTGTCGACCAGTTCGTACTCCGTGTCGTCCCGGCCACGTAGGCCGTTGACCGCCACCAACTCGTCGTACGGGAAGGCGGCCTGCGGGTAGTGGTAGCGCCACCGCATCCAGGAGTGGGTGGGCGTGGAGTCCTCGTACCACCAGTACTCCTTGGCGTCCTCGCCGTGATTGCCGCCGTCGCCACCGAGGCCGAACATCCGCTCCTTGATGATCGGATCGCGTCCGTTCCACAACGCGAGGGCGAAACAGAAGGTCTGCCGGTCGTCACACACGCCCGCCATACCGTCCTCGGACCACCGGTAGGCTCGGGACCGCGCATGGTCGTGGGGAAAGTAGTCCCAGGCCGTGCCGTGCTCGCTGTAGTCCTCCCGTACCGTCCCCCACGCCCGCTCGGACAGATAGGGACCCCATGCGCGCCAGTCCTGCTCTCCGGCGTCGGCCTGGGCGAGCCGGAGCCGCTCGACGTCGAGGGCCGGGGCGGAGGACGAACCGTCACTGATCACTCGAACATCTTCGACGCCGCCGGGGTACTTCACCACAGCGGCCATTGTCGTCGTGTCGTGTTACACCTCGCCGCGATGGAGGAAAGTTGATTGAGATCCGCTACGGCTCGCAGGTCTGTGGCGAGCTGACCAGCGCCGCCAGCCGCGAGTGGCTGGTCCCCGACGGCCGGGGCGGATACGCCATGGGCACCGTCGCGGGTCTGCGCACCCGCCGCTACCACGGCCTGCTGGTGATCCCGGGAGAAACCCCGGCCTCCCGCAAGGTGGGACTGGTCAGTCTCGATCCGGCGGTGCTGCTGCCCTCCGGCGCCCGGGTGCGCCTCGGCGCGCACGAATGGGCCTCCGGCGACGTGGACCCGCGCGGCTTCGAGCTGCTGGAGCGCTTCGACCTGACCGACGGGTTGCCGCGCTGGCGGTGGCGCGTCGGCGACGTGGTGATCGAGCGGGAGCTGGCCATGCTGCCCGGCCGCTCCTGCGTGGCGGTGGTGCACCGGTTGATCAGCGGTGGCCCGGTCGAGTTGGAGTTGGCCGCCGCCTGCACCTGGCGCGACGCGCACGGCGAGCGGCGCGGCGACGGGCCACCGCTGCGGATGGACCCGGTCGACGGCGGCGCGGTGATCGAGGGCGCGTACCGCCTCTCCGGGCCCGGCTGGTCACCGCAGGGCCACTGGTGGCGGGGCGTGTACCACCGCGAGGAGGCGGCGCGGGGCCTGCACCCGGAGGAGGACCTGTGGTACGCGGGCCAGTTCCGTGACACCCTGCACCGTCGCGGTGACACGCTGTCGGTGCTGGCCTGGGCACACGATCCGGCACCGGCACCGCCGCCGGCCGTCGAGGTGGTCGCGGCGGCCCGACGACGCAACCGGGACGTGGTCGCGGCGGCCCGGCCCGCCGACGACGTCGAGGCGACCCTGGCGCTGGCCGCCGACGCGTTCGTGGTGCGTACCAGGGACAACCCGGTCGAGGTGGTGGCCGGCTACCCGTGGTTCGGTGCCTGGTCGCGGGACACGATGATCTCCTACGAGGGGCTGTTCCTGCGTACCGGCCGGGCTGATCTGGGCCGTGAGCTGCTGCGCGCGTACGCGGGGACGCTGTCGGAGGGGATGCTCGCCAACACCGCCGACACCGGGCGGGTCGAGTACAACACCGTCGACGGCACGTTGTGGTTCCTGCACGCGGTCAGCCGGCACGTCACCGCCACCGGTGACACCGACCTCGGCGACGAGCTGCTGCCGGCGCTGCGCGCGGTGATCGACGCCCACCTGGCCGGCACCCGGTACGGCATCGCCGTCGACCCGGCCGACGGGCTGCTCACGTCCGGGGTCCCCGGTGCCGCGCTGACCTGGATGGACGCCCGGGTGTACGGGGTTCCGGTCACCCCCCGCCACGGCAAGCCGGTCGAGGTCAACGCGCTCTGGGTCAACGGGGTGGCCGGGGTCGCGGAACTGGCCGAACTGGCCGGGCAGGACGCCGACGGGCTGCACCGACTGCACGAGCGGGCGGTCAAGGCGTTCCGGGACCGGTTCCCCGCCCCGGCCGGCTGGCTGCACGACGTGGTCGACGCGCCCGCTCCGGCGTACCCGCTGGGTGGTGCCGCCCATCACGACGACGATCTGCTGCGCCCCAACCAACTGCTGGCCTGGTCGCTGCCCTTCGCGCCGATGGAGCCGGATCCTCAGGCGCTGGGTCGTCTTGGCGTCGGGCTGCTCACCCCGCTCGGCCCGCGCAGCCTCTCCCCCGACTCTCCCGGTTTCCTGGGCCGGCACCGGGGCGGGCCCGCCGAGCGGGACACCGCCTACCACCAGGGCACGGTCTGGCCGTGGCTGATCGGCCCGTACGCCGACGCCAGCCGGCGGGCCGGCCTGCCGGTCAACGACCTGTTCACCGGTCTGGAGGCGCACCTGAGCGAATACGGTCTCGGCTCGGTCAGCGAGACCGCCGACGGCACGGCCCCGCACACCGCCACCGGATGCCCCTTCCAGGCATGGTCGGTCGCGGAGTTGCTACGCGTGCGCCGGTAGCGCTTTACACCCCCGCAACGGTTACGTCTCCGCTGGTTATCCAGCCACGACCAGGATTGGTTCCGATCCAGCCGCAACGCCGACGCCACCCGTCAGGGGGCTTCTGACGGGGTGCGCGGAGACAACTCGAAGGGGGCGCGTATGTCACCGGACGCCGACGTGATCGACATCAACCCCGCACGCTCGCAGCGGGTGCTGATGCTGTCCTGGGAGTACCCACCTGTCCTGGTCGGCGGCCTGGGTCGGCACGTGCACGCGCTGTCGGTGGCCCTGGCCGCCGCCGGTCACCAGGTCACCGTCGTCACCCGCCACGCCGACAACGCACCCCTGGAGGAATACCTCGACGGCGTACGCATCGTCCGCGCCGCCGAAGACCCCGTCACCTTCCCCCTGGCCACCGGATCCCTACTCGCCTGGACCATGGCCTTCAACCACACCCTCACCCGCACCGCCCTACGCGCCACCGCCACCCACACCTACGACGTCATCCACGCCCACGACTGGCTCGTCGCCCACACCGCCATCACCCTGCGCGACCACCTCGACCTCCCCCTGATCACCACCATCCACGCCACCGAAGCCGGCCGACACCAAGGCTGGCTACCCGAGGAGATGAACCGCACCATCCACGGCGTCGAACACTGGCTCAGCAACGCCTCGAACCGGGTCATCACCTGCTCCGGCTACATGCGCGAACAGGTCACCACGCTGTTCGGCACGCCCGGGCACCGCGTCGACGTGGTACCCAACGGCGTCGACGACCGGGCCTGGCGGGCTCGGCCGCGCGCGGTCTCCTCGGCCCGCGCCCGCTTCGCCGGGGACGGGCCGCTGGTCGGGTACGCCGGCCGCCTGGTCTACGAGAAGGGCGTACAGCACCTGATCGACGCCGTGCCGAAGCTACGCGCGCGGCACCCCGGGCTGCGGGTGCTGATCGCCGGGGACGGTCCCTTCCGCGGCGAGTTGGAGGACCGGACCCGTCAGCTCGGGCTCACCGGCACCGTGCGCTTCGCCGGCTTCCTCGACAACACCCAACTGCCGGCGGTACTCGGCGCGACCGACACGACGGTCGTGCCGAGCCTCTACGAGCCGTTCGGCATGGTGGCGTTGGAGGCCGCCGCAGCCGGGGCACCACTCGCCGTGGCCCGTACCGGTGGGCTGGCCGAGATCGTCGAGTCGGGCGTCACCGGCGTCACCTTCCCCCACAGCGACCCGTCGGCGCTGGCCGACGCCGTGGGGCAACTCCTCGGCGACGAGATCTTCGCCCGGCGGGTCGCCCGGCAGGCACGCTGCATGGTCGGCCGACGGTACGCCTGGGCCACCATCGCCGCCCGTACCGCCGACACGTACGCCACGGCCTGCCGTGATCACGCCGCGCCGCAGTTCCGGCGCGCCGCCGCCGAGATGCCCGGGCGTCGGCAGACGATAGCCATTCCAGACGGCAACCTGCTCGCGGTGGGAGGGGCTGCCTCCTGAATGGACCCGCGCGGCAGTTAACCCCCTAGGGTGTACGCCGGACAGCGGCGGATGGGGGCAGGTATGCCAGTGGCGATCGCCGGCCGGTACCGGCTGCTCGATCTGGTCGGGCGTGGCGGGATGGGCACGGTCTGGCGGGCCGAGGACGAGCTGCTGCACCGCCAGGTGGCGATCAAGCAGGTGGTGTTGCCGGCCTGGCTCGGCGGTGACGAACTGGACCAGCTGCGCGCCCGCACGCTACGTGAGGCGCGTACCGCGGCCCGGCTCAGTCACCCCAACGTGGTCCGCGTCTACGACGTGGTCTCCGAGTCCGACGCGCCGTGGATCGTCATGGAGTACGTCCCCTCACGCACTCTCCAGGACCTTCTCGACACGGACGGACCGCTGTCGCCGCAGCAGTCCGCTCGGATCGGTCTGGCGCTGCTGGACGCGCTGCGGGCGGCGCACGATGCCGGGGTGCTGCACCGCGACGTCAAGCCGGCGAACGTCCTCGTCGCCGACGACGGTCGGGTGCTGCTGACCGACTTCGGGCTGGCCGTCTTCGACGGTGGCGATCAGACGATGACCGGGCCGGGCACCATCCTGGGCTCGCCGCAGTACGTCGCGCCGGAGCGTGCCGCCGAGGGGGTGTCCAGCGAACCGGCAGACCTGTGGTCGCTCGGCGCCACGCTGCACGCTGCCGTCGAGGGTCGCGCCCCCTACGCTCGCAGCACCGCCATGGCGACGCTGAGCGCACTGGCCTGCGCACCACCGGACCCGGCACCGCACGCCGGGCCGCTGTCGGCGGTGCTGGCCGGGTTGCTGCGCCGCGACCCCGCGCACCGGATCGACCACCGGGAGGCGCGCCGCCGGCTGCTGGCCGCGGCCGGGTGCGATCCGGCCGACGAGCCCGAGCGGGCAGGTGAGGACACCGCTGCCCTTCCCCCGGCCGGCGGGCCACCGTCGCCCACTCCGCCCGCCGACACCGGGGAGGCGACGCCGGAGGCCGAGCACCAGCGGAGGGTCCTGGTCCGGCCGTGGGCGTGGGCGGCGGTCGCCGTGTTGGTCGCCATGGCGGCCGGGATCGGCACCGCGCTGACGGTGGTGGGCAGCGGCGCGGACCAGCCTGATCCGGGGGCGCAGAACCCACCGTCGTACGACGTGGGCCCATCGGGTCCGGCAGGCTCGATCCCGCGCGACGAACGACGTCCACCCGGCCCCCCGCCCGGCGGCCTCGCCCCGCCGCCACTGCCCTGCGTACGCCCGTGGGTCGACGGCGCGGCGCTACCCACCGCTCCGGCCCGGCGGGGCGACGAGTTCCGGCCGCCCGCCGGGTGGGTGTGGCACGCCAACGCGGGCGGCTTCCGGGTGGCGCTCCCCGCCGACTGGCGGTACTTCCGCGACGACGACGTGTCCTGCTTCCAGGACCCGGCCACCGGTCGCGTGTTCACCGTCGCGGACAGCGCCGGCACCACCACCGGGTCGATCACGCGACTCACCTCGGTACGGGACCGGGAACTGGCAGGCGGCACCCTCCCCGGCTACCAGGAGTTCCGCCTCGGCCGCATCGGCGACGCCGCCGAGTGGGAGTTCGGGTGGCTGACACCGCACGGTGACCGGCTGCGCGCCATCCAGATCGTGACGGACCATCCGACCCGGGGCCGCACCTGGACGTTGAGCTGGATCACGCGCGAACCGGACTGGACGGACGCGGCGAGCGAGCGGGCGACCGTCCGGCTCAGCTTCCGACCCGACCGCTAGTGCGGCACGTCGCGGCCCGGTGAACGTCTCCGGACGCCGCGCCAGAACACGACCTCACGGGACGCCGTTAGTCTCGGAGCGTGGAACCGGACCGGTACGACGACACTGACCAGCTGCGAGTCTCCGACCGGGAGCGGGAGGAGGTCGTGGAGCTGCTCGGCAAGGCGACGGCCGAAGGCCGGCTCACCCTTGACGAGTACACCGAACGGGCCGGCGTCGCTCACGCCGCGCAGACCCGTGGCGAACTGGCCAGGGTCACCAGGGACCTGCCGGACGCGGCGGCCCGTCCCGCACCGGGCGGGCTCGTTCCCGCGCCGGAGAAACTCCTGGCCATCTTCGGCAACGAGGTTCGCAAGGGCGCGTGGCCGGCACCGGAGCGCATCGAGGCTCGGGCGGTCTTCGGCGACTGCCGGATCGAGCTGCACGAGGCCAGGCTGCCCGGGCGGGTGATCCGGATCGAAGCGGAAGCGATCTTCGGCAACGTCACGATCGTCGTGGCGGAGGGCACCGATGTCCGGCTCACCGGCAGCGCCGTCTTCGGTAGCAAGCAGTCCAAGCTCAGCGGCCCGGTCGCTGCGGGCGCACCGGTGATCGAGGTGCACTGCCGCGCGATCTTCGGTGACGTGACCGTTCGCGCGCCCCGCAAACGCTGGTGGTGACCCCGCGGTCCGGTCCGTGCCGCCGTCCCATGGCCGACAGATCGTGCCAGCCGACCGTCACGCGCTGCCATACTCCCTGGTGATCGGCCCGGTCCGTCGGTCGGATCCGGTCACTGTCTGAAGTGGATGTGGCAGGCGGTCCCCCTGCGGCGTCGCCGCGAACTACAGTGACGTAGTTTTGGCGCTCAAGATCCCTGGGGAGGGCGAGCCGAGATGATGGGACCGTCGCACGCGCTGTCCGGCGCGGCGGTATGGCTGAGCGGATCCTGGGCGCTCCAGCAGTTCTACGACTACGAGCAGTCGCCGTTGGCGTTGGCCGTCGGCACCGCCGTCTGCGCCGGAGGGGCACTGCTGCCCGATCTCGACCTGTCCGGCAAGGTCACCCGCAACCAGGGTGGCGCGACCGTGGCCCGCACCTTCGGCGTCTTCTCACTGTTTGTCGCCGAGGTGGTGGAGAAGATCTCGCTGGGCGTCTACTACGCCACCAAGCTCAGCCGCGACCCCAAGCGCAGCAACGGCCACCGGACGTTGACCCACACCATCCCGTTCACCGTGCTGGTGGGCTGGGGCACCACCACGCTCTGCGCCCGGTACGGCAAGTGGGCCGTCATCGGCATCCTGTTCTTCATGATCGGTCTCGCCCTGCGCGGCCTGTTCGACGAGTGGGCCGAGCGAGCCGGCTGGCTCATCGTCACCCTGGTCTCCGCCGGTGCCGCCGTGTTCACCGCCGCGAACCTCCCTGGCGACCGGGGTTATCCCATGATCGGATTAGCTGTCGGCGTGGGCTGTTTCGTGCACATCATCGGTGACATGATCACTCGGGCCGGCGTACCGATTCTCTGGCCGATCCCGATCAAACGCCGGATGTGGACACCGATCAGCCTGCCCGACAAGATCGCACTGCGGGCCGGCGGCAAGACCGAGATCGTCGTGGTCCGCACCGCGCTGACCATCGTGTCGGTGCTGGCCACGGTCGGGCTTGTCGCCCCCTCGGTGTTGCAGAGGTTTAACCTCGATCTGTGAGCGTCGAGGCGGTGGACCCGGCGATCGTGGCCGCCGACGAGGCCGTGCCACGGTTCTGGCAGCAGCTCGGGCTGCCCGGTCTGGCCGACGTGCACGTGCACTTCCTGCCGCCGAGGATGCGCCGTCGGGTGTGGGAGCATTTCGACTCCGCCGGCCCGCTGGTGGGGATGGAGTGGCCGATCCGCTACCGGTGGAGCGACGAGGAACGCGTCGACCACCTCCGCCGGCTGGGGGTACGGGCGTTCGGCGCGTTGGCGTACGCCCACCGGCCCGCAATGGCCGAGCAGCTGAACCACTGGACGCTGGACTTCGCGCGTCACACGCCCGAATGCCTGCCTTCGGCCACCTTCTACCCCGAGCCGGAGGCGCCACGCTACGTCGCCGAAGCGATCGATGCCGGCGCCCGGGTGTTCAAGGTGCACCTCCAGGTCGGCGGTTTCGCACCGACGGACCCGGCGTTGGAGCAGGTGTGGGGCATGCTCACCGAGGCCGGCGTACCGGTGGTCGTCCATGCCGGGCACGCGCCGGTGGGTGCCGCCCACACCGGGCCGGACCCGTTCGCCGCGTTGCTCACCCGGCACCCACGGCTGCCCGCGATCGTCGCCCACCTGGGCGCGCCGGACTTTTCCGCCTTCCTGGATCTCGCCGAGCGTCACGAGCGGGTGCGGCTGGACACCACCATGGTGTTCACCTCGTTCTTCGACCAATTCGTGTCGTTCCCGCCCGAGGAGTTGCCGCGACTGCGTGAGCTGGGGCTGGCCGGCAAGGTCCTGCTGGGCAGCGACTTCCCGAACATCCCCTACCCGTACGCCGAGCAGTTGACCGGTCTGGCCCGGCTCGACCTGGGCGACGACTGGTTGCGGGTGGTCTGTTGGCAGGCCGCCGCCGACCTGTTCGATCTGCCGGCACACTGACCGACGGGTCAGACGCCGACGCGTTGTTCGGGGACGGTGAGGCCGTAGAGCGCCATCAGCTCGGGGGTGTCGACCCGGCTGCCGTCGGCCACCGCGTCGCAGGCGATGTCGACGATCTGGTCCTTGTGCGCCAGCAGATACGGCCGGGCACCCACGTCGGCGCTGGCCAGGGTGGCGATGCCGGGCCAGTGTCGACGACCGAACAGCATCGGGTAGCCGCGCAGCCCGTTGTAGGTGGCGCAGACCAGCACGTCGGGAAAGGGCAACGCGGCGACCCGCCGCACCGCCGCAGCGGTGAGCCCCGGCATGTCCACCGGCACCACCACCGCCGCCTCGACCCGATCGTCGTCGATGCCGGCGAGGCCGGCCCGGATGGACGAGCCGACGCCGGTACCCCAGGCGCGGTTGACCACCACGGTGGCGCGACTCAGGTCCGCGGTCTCGCGGACCTGGTCGGCTGCGGCACCCAGGACGACCACGATCTGCCCGCAGCCCGCCTCCGTCAGCGTGTCGATCATCTGGTCGACCAGTGGCTTGCCGCCCTGGTGCAGCAGGGCCTCCGGCCCGCCGATCCGGCGGCCACCCCCTGCGGCGATGATCATTCCTGCGATCCGGTTCAGAGCTGCGCTCCCTCCAGCGTGGGAGCGGTCGGAGCCACGCGACCCCGACCGTCCCGTCCTACGCACACCGTTTGCAACGACGGCGGCCGGACGAGAGTGGCGGGGCATTTGGTGTAAATTGGGTATCTATAGGTCGGCACACACCGCCTCCAGTGGACGTGACGACGGTGCCGGTCGGGCTACGGCTCGCGTCGGGTAGCCAGGCGTAACCGGCGTTTGACGCCACCGGCCGCCCGAGTCCTCAGCCGGGAGAGGACGTTCATGTTGTCGTGGTCGCCGGGAGGCGGCTGGCTGAGCGCATCGGCGTGCGCCAGCATGCCGACGATCGTCTCGACAGCTACCTGGAGCAGCTGCTCCTCGCCCAGGTCGTCGGGGCTGTTGCTCTGCCGCATCACGGTCGGCCGCAACTCGTCGAGGTCGCCGACGATCCGGCACGGGTAGTCCTGAAGCTCCTTGATCTGCTGCTCCGCCAGCTCGCGCACCCAGTCGGCCCGGTCCAGGCCGACGCCGAAGGTCGCCCCCTCGCGGCGTTTGAGCACGGCGTCGACCAGGTGCCGCTGTACCACCTTCTGGTACGGCGTCCGCAGCGGGTACCTGTCGCCCAACGCCAGGTTCACCCGACGCAGCAGTTCGATCTCGGCTGCGCCGAGCGACGGGTTCGAGGTGGGTTCCGCCAGCTCGCAGAGCCCGTCCGGGATCCCGAGGATCCCGGCGAACCGGTGCCACAGCAGGTCCCGTGGGGCACCGGGCGCAGGAACCGTCACCAGGTACCGGTGTTCCGCGGGGACCAGGTCCCCCCACCGACGCAGCATGCGCGGCGCGGTGTGGTTGTTCCAGAAAGCCTCCGCCCGGCCCTCCTCCACCGCGCGCATGAAGGCACCGAACCGCCAACCACTGCGGGCCCGGACGCTCTGCTGCCAGAACGACGGGAACGTACGCCACAGGTCACGACCGGCCGCGATGACGTGCACCTCGGCACCATCCAGGCTCTCCACAGCCCGGGCGGCCTGCGCACCGGTCGCCGCGCCCAGCCCTTCGTTGCTGATGATCACATCGCCGGCCCAGCCACGGGCCTTCTCGGCCAACCGGTCCCAGGTCCAGTAGACGTCGGTGTCCCGCCAGGGTGCCGCGCGCAGGTCAGCCATCGCCTGATCGTGCGCCACCGGACTACCCGGCAACAGAATGCCCGCCTCCTGCAAGGCGGCGCAATTGTTCCAGAGCACGTTCTGCACATAGGTGCTTCCCGTTTTCGGCGCACCGATATGCAGATACACGCGTCTGGCCATACCGCCTCCCGGCACCGACACCATGTCGATCAAAGTGGTCACGTTTGCGGGGCCAGAGTGACACACGGCAGGGGCACCGGGAACAGCGGGCGACCCGGCGTCAGGCGGACGAATTCCTCGCTTTCTCGGCATGTATGAGCCGAGAAATTCCGGTGAACATTTGTCCGCCTACCCGTACTCAGAGTGCGTCGGCGTAGCACTCCACGATGGAGAGATCCAACGGAAAGCGGACCGCAGTGTCGCCGAACAGCAGCGAGGTCGCCCGCCGACCGGCCCGATCCACCAGCTCGGCGACCCGCTCCGCCTGCTCCACCGGGCAGTGCACGATCACCTCGTCGTGCTGGAAGAAGACCAGCTCCGCCCCGGTGGCTGCCAACTCGCCGCGCAGCACCGCCAGCAGGGTGGAGGCCCACTCGGCCGCGGTGGCCTGGATGACGAAGTTGCGGGTGAACCGGCCCCGGGAACGCGCCGCCCGGGCCCGGGGCGACCACACGTCACCGGCCGCGTCCGGGTCCACCGGCCCTTCGTCGTCGCCACCGAAACCCGCCGTGCCGGGCGGGCAGGTCCGCCCCAGCCAGGAACGCACCAACCCACCCGTCTCACCGGTACGCGCCGCGGCCTCGACATGCCCGAACGCGGTCGGGTAGTTGCGCCGCAACACCGCCAGGGCCGGCACCGCCGACCCACCGGTCTGCCCGTACATCGCGCCGAGCAGCGCCAGCTTGGCGCGGCTGCGGTCACCGCCGAACGCGTCCCGGGCCAGCGCGGCGTACAGGTCACCGGTCGCCCCGGCAGCGGCGAGCCGGGCGTCACCGGAAACCGCCGCCAGCACCCGCGGCTCCAACTGCCCGGCGTCCGCCACCACGAACCGCCAGCCCGGGTCGGCCACCGCCGCGCGACGGATCACCTTCGGAATCTGCAACGCGCCACCACCCCGAGTGGCCCACCGCCCCGACACCACCCCGCCCGGTACGTACTCCGGCCGGAACCGGCCGTCACGCACCCAGGCGTCCCGCCAAGCCCGGCCGTGCGCCGTCCAGATCCGGTAGAGCTCCTTGTACTGCAGAACCAGCGGCACCGCGGGATGGTCGACCCCGCGCAGCACCCAGGCCCGGGTGTTCGGCAGCTCCACCCCGGCCCGCGCGAACGCCTTCAGCAACTCGGCCGGGCTGTCCGCGTGCAGCTGCCGCACCCCGAAAGCCTCGGCGATCCGCTCGGCCAACTCCGCCAGTCGACGTGGCGGCCCGCCCACCGGAGAAGGCTCACCCAGCAGTTCGGCGAGGACCGCGTCGTGCACGTCGGCCCGCCAGGGCAGACCGGCCGCCCCCATCTCGGCCGCGATCAGCGCACCGGCCGACTCGGCCGCCACCAACAGCCGGAACCGCCCCGGGTCGGCGGTCGCCGCGATGCGGTCGAGCTGGTCGGCGTACACCCGGGTCACCGCGGTGATGCCGGGGCCCGGCGGGCCGGGAACAGCGTCGAAGAGCGCGGCCTGACCGGCACCGGGCGGGACCGCCGCCCGTGGTGGTGGATCGGCCGGCACCGACGCCCCGGTCAGCCGCGCCCACGCCGCCGGCAACGCGCGGGGCTCACCCCACCGGCCGGCGTACCCGAGCAGCAGCGCCTCGGTCAGCTCCACGTCGTGACACCGCTGCACCGTGATCCCGGCGCGGAGCAGCGCCGGGTAGAGCGTCGCGCCGGAAGCCCAGACCCAGCGCGGCTGGTCGGTGCGCTCCCGGGCAGCCACCGCAGCCGGCAGGTCGACAACCGTCTCGGGCCCGCTCAGCGGCGCGCCCGCCGGATCGAGGGGTTGCAGCACTCCCCCGCCCCGTTCATCGGGCACCACCGCCACCAGCACGAACGTGATTCTGCCCGGCCCCTACGACACACCGGTGCCGGCCCAGACTGTCGCACTTGCGGGTCAGGCTCCGGGTCATGGCGACTTCGGCGCGTTGAAAATGCCGGCAGTCCATCGCAATATGATCAGCGAACAAGCGCCCCGGGCAGGAGGAGTCCGTCCTGATGTCCTCGACAACGATCCTGCTGGAGTGCCTGCGCCGGGCCGGGATTCGGGACGTCGTCACGGTGCAGCCGACCACCGGCGGAGTCGCCGCGCTCGCGGGCATCGCCACCCGTCGAGACGCGCCACCGGTGTTCGTCAAGGCCTTCGCCGACGCACCGACCGACGACGTCTTCGTCGCGGAGGCCGAAGGGCTGGTCGTTCTGCGTGACCTCGGCGGTGTGGCCACACCCGAGGTGATCCTGGCCGGCCGGGAGCTGCTCGTGTTGTCGGTGCTGCGACCGAGGCCGCACAGCCGCAGCTTCTGGGAGCAGTTCGCGCACATCCTCGCCCGACTGCACCTGAGCACCACCCACCCGCGCTTCGGATGGCACCGCGACAACTGGCTGGGCCGCTGCCAGCAGGTCAACACCTGGTGCGACGACGGTTTCGCGTTCTTCGCCCAGCACCGGCTGCTCCGGTGGCTC
The DNA here is from genome assembly GCF_016863535.1 of Micromonospora lutea. GTDB lineage: Bacteria > Actinomycetota > Actinomycetes > Mycobacteriales > Micromonosporaceae > Micromonospora > Micromonospora lutea. The sequence goes on along the minus strand of NZ_BOPB01000028.1, from coordinate 63,436 downwards.
GGGCAGCCCCGCGTCGACGCGGCACTCGACTCGGCGGACCGGGCGGCGCTGGAGCGGCTCTGTCACCGGTTGCCCGACCTGCTGCCGGACCGGCCGGCCTGTCTGACGCACGGCGACCTGTGGGCCCACAACATTCTGGCCACCCCGGACGGGCAGCCCGCCCTGATCGACCCGGCCGTGTCCTACATGTGGGCCGAGGTCGACCTCGCCCACGTGTGGTCCACCTCGCCCCCGCCCGAGGCACAACGGTTCTTCGACGTCTATGCGGAGCTGACCTCCCTCGACGACGGTTGGCGGGATCGCATGCCGATCATCCAACTACGACAACATCTCGCCGTGCTGGCCCAGTTCGACGACGACTGGGGCGCGGCAGATCAAATCCGCGCCACCCTGGCCCCCTTCCGGAGCCGGTCCTGATTGCCACGGGCGAGGCGGCGGTTCTTTGTGCGTGTCGGCAGCGGGGTTAGCGTGAACGCGTGACGGTCGACCTCTTCGCCGGGATCCCCGTGAGCGACTATCAGCATGCCCGCACCTGGTACGAGCAGTTGCTGGGCTCCGCACCCACGTTCGTGCCGAACGACACGGAGGCGGTGTGGGAGCTTGCCGAGCACCGCTACCTCTACATCGAGGAACTGCCGGAGCGGGCCGGCCACGCCCTGCAGACCGTGTTCGTCGACGACCTCGATCAGCGGGTGGAGGGCATCGCCAGCCGGGGGATCCAACCAGCCTCACGAGAGACGTACGAGAACGGTGTGCGCAAGGTGATCTACCGCGACCCCGACGGCAACGAGGTCGGCTTCGGCGGTGCACCGCTCGAATGACCGGCCCGGTTTCAGGTACCCGATGACAGACAAGACCGACTTCAAGAAGACCTGCGACGCCTACCAGGCACGACGAGGGCAGTTCCGGATCGTGGACGTACCCGACATGCGGTACCTCATGATCGACGGCCACGGCGACCCCAACACCGCACCGGCCTTCGCCACCGCTGTCGAAGCGCTTTATCCCGTGGCGTACAAGCTCAAGTTCGCCAGCAAACGCGACCTCGGGCGCGACTACGTCGTTCCGCCCCTGGAGGGCCTGTGGTGGGCCGAGGACATGGCTGCCTTCACCACGTCACGGGACAAGTCACTGTGGAACTGGACCCTGCTGCTCATGATTCCGGACTGGATCGACGAGGCCATGGTCGACACCGCCGTCGAGCAGGCCGGAACGAAGAACCGGCCGGCACGCCTCGCTGACATCCGGCTGGAGACCCTGTCCGAAGGGCGGTGTGTGCAGACTCTGCACGTCGGCTCCTTCGATGACGAGGCAGCCGTGCTCGCCCACCTGCACGACGAGTTCATCCCCGCCCAGGGGCTGCGGATGACCGGGAAGCACCACGAGATCTATCTCAGTGACTTCCGACGGGTAGCACCCGAGAAACAGCGCACCATCCTGCGGCAGCCGGTTCTCGCCGACGCGGGGGCACCCGCCGCCGAGAAATCCGAGTGACCGCGACGCCGGTGGGTGCATAGGCTGCCGGCCGTGTCCCGGACAGAGCTACGGCCGCTCACGGCCGCCGATCTGACTGCTTGCAGCGTGTTGCTGGCCAACCGGCACCGTCGGCACCGTGCCACCCAGCCGCTGCTGTCCGCACGGTTCGAGGACGCCGCCACGGCGCTGGCGGAACTGACCGCCGCGTACCAGACACCTGACGCGTCGGGCGCTGTCGCGTACCGCGCCGGTGTCACGGTGGGCTTCGTGCTCGGTGCCCCGAAGCCGTCACCGCTGTGGGGACCGAACATCTGGGTGGAGGCCGCCGGGCTGGCGGTCGTCGATCCCGAGTTGATCCGCGACCTGTACGCGGCAGCCGCCGCCCGCTGGGTCGACGAGGGCCGCACCGCGCACTACGTGGTCGTGCCGGCGCACGACGCGGAGCTGGTGCAGGCGTGGTTCCGGCTGGGCTTCGGCCAGCAGCACGCACACGCCATCCGGCCCGCCGCCCCGCCGGCAACCGTCATGCCGGCCGGCCTGTCGGTGCGCCGCGCGTCCCGGGTCGACATCCCGGCACTCGCCCAACTCGATCGTGAGTTGCCACTGCATCACGCTCAGTCCCCGACGTTCTCCGCCGGACCGATGGGCACGCTGGAGGAATCCGTCGCCGAATGGGAGGCCGACTTCGACGACCCCGCGTACACCACCTTCGTGGCCGAAGCGGATGGCCGAGTCATCGGGTCTGCCATCGGCTGCGCGCTGGAGAAGTCGAGCACGCACCTGAGCCTGGCCCGCCCGGAGCACGCCGGGTTCCTTGGGTTCGCGGCGGTCCTCCCGCACGCCCGTGGCGCCGGCGCGGGGCGAGCCCTCGGCACCGCCGTCATCGACTGGGCCGTGTCGGCCGGTTTCGACAGCGTGGTCACCGATTGGCGAGTGACCAATCTGCTCTCCTCCCGGGCGTGGCCCGCGCTCGGCTTCACCGAGACGTTCCTCCGGCTGCACCGGTTGATCCGCTACTGACCGCCGTAGCCCCACGAAGACGCCACCGCTCCACAAGCGGCTGTCGCCACTTTGGCGTCGCCGCCGGGCGGGTCAGTGCCAGTCGGCAGGAGCGGGCGTCGTACGTCGGCCTGGTGGGGGTGCCGTGTCAGGCGGCGATCGTGATGCGGTCGCCGATCCGCAGCAGACCCTCGCGTTGGACAGCGCCGTAAGCGCCGATGCAGGTCAGTTTGCCGAGGTCGAAGACCGGAACCCGGTTGAGCCGTGCGGCGGTGCGTAGCACGGCTGGGTCGTCGGGCAGGTCGGCGCCTTGGGCGAGGGTGGGCACCGCGCAGCGCGGGGTGGGTGCGACGATACGGATCTTGGCGTCGGCGGCGACCGTCATGGTCTGGTCTTGCCAGGTGTTCTCCGCGAAGGGTGCGGGGTCGTCCATGCGCACCACGATGTTCGGGCGGAACCGTCGCGGGTCCATTCGGCCCTCGGGGTGCTGCCGGGCCAGGGCGTCCAGGGTGGCGGTCGTGATCACGTGGACGGCGGCGAAGTCGACGAAGGTGTTGCCGGGGGTGCCGGCCGCGAGCCTGCTGTGGGTGATCGTTCCGGCGCCGGGCTCGGTCGGCGGGGTCAGCCGTTCCATGCTCGCGTCTTGCGGGAGGGTGTCAGTCAGCCGTACCGGTCGTCCCAGGACTCGAGACAGTGCGGAGTTGGCGGTGGGTGCGCCGGTGTGGATCTGCTCGCCGTCGGGGCCGGTGACGACCACCCGGCCGTCCGGCTCGTGACGAGCGGCCATCGAAAGCAGAGCGCGCCACCTGCGAGGGTTCTTCGCGCTGGCGACCAGGCCGGTCTCCTCGTCGATCAGGGCACAGCGGCGATCACCCACGACGCCCGAGGCGTCCAGGCGCGCCTCGATGAGGCCCTCGCCACGCATGGACTTGACCGGGTACCGACCCAGCCACACCACTTCCCCCATGACTACCCCCTGAGTTCGCGCTGCCCCAAGATATCCGCGATCGGTCACCCGGTGGCGACAGCAGGCCGCAGGTCCTGGGCACGCGACCGCCCGGTCGCGGCAGATCCGGATCAACTGATCACGTCAGGGCGCAGGTTCTGCTTCTCGCGTACGCCCTCGGAAACGTCGTCGTGCGCGGGCCGCGCGCCGGCGGCGAGGACGGCCTGCTGCATCCGCCTGGCGAGGCCGTGCAGGTCTGATGTCCGGACGAGGCGCTCCAGTTCGACGGTCGAGGTCATGGTGCCAACCTATGCATCGGCCGCCTCGTTCCGCCTGAGGCGCCGTACTCAGCCGCGCCTGAGCACCGTGCGCCGGGCTACCGTGTCGCGGTGAACGACCAGCCGGTACGGGATGCCTATTCGTCCATGTCAGCGCAGTACATCGCACTGTTCGACGGTGACTGGCAGGCCCACGTCGACGACCTCGCCCTCATTCGGGGCCACCTAGCCGGGCTGGACGGACCGGTGCTCGATCTCGGTTGCGGCCCCGGCCACTGGACCGCCTACCTGCATTCACTCGGTGCCGACGTGACCGGCGTCGACCTGGTCGATGAGTTCATCGATCATGCCCGAGCGAACTTTCCCGGGCCGGTCTTCCGGCTCGGTTCGATGACCGACCTGGACGTCCCCGACCACTCGGTGGCCGGCATCCTCTCCTGGTACTCGACAATTCACCTGCCGCCAGCGGAACTGGACCTCGCGCTCGCCGAGTTCCGCCGGATGCTGGCGCCTACCGGGAGACTGGTGATCGGCTTCTTCGACAGCGACGACGAGGTGACCGAATTCGATCACAAGGTCCGCACCGCGTACCGCTGGCCCGCCGACGAATTCTCCGCCCACCTGGCCCGGGCCGGTTTCACCGAACGTCAGCGCCTGCAACAGCAGTTCCCGGAACGCCCGGACCGCAGGTACGCGGCCATCGCCGCGAGCGCCACCTGAGTCCGTCCAGCAGCTGACCGATGCCGGTGGTCCGGCGGCTCCTGATCAGGTGGTCGGCTGCTGTCCCGGCCAGAACGGCCACTCCTCGAACGACCGACACCGTCCGTCGTCGGCGAATCGCATGACCCAGAGGTCGCGGTACTCCTGGTCGACCGGGTCGCCGTAGCGGACCTCCTGACGCGCCACAGCGGTGTCACCGTCGACGGCGACGATCTCACCGGTCATCTGAAACACCTCGTCGGGGCCCTTGCGCTGCTTCTCCCACATCTGGGCGATGGCCGGCAGGCCGACAACCGGCGTCCAGTACGGCCCCTGTTGATAGCTCGCGTCCTCGGTGAAGAGCGCGGCCAGTCCCTGGGTACCCGGCGTCCGCCACACCCGCTCGTAGCCGGCGATCCAATCGGCGACCTGTTTCCTGTCCATGGACACCACCTTGCCATTCCGAGGCAGAGCCTGGCTGCGGGTCGGTCCACTCAACGGCTCAATCGACGTTGCGCGAAGTGAAGGCGGTCAACCCCGGGCCCGGATGCGCCGCTCGGCGAGGTCATCAGCCGATTGGATCAGCGGTGCTGGAATGCGGCCCGGTAGGCGAGCGGGGTGGTGGCGTAGGCCCTGCGGAACTGAAGCCGGAGGTTGGCGGCGCTGCCCAGTCCGCTGCGTCGGGCGATCTCCTCGACGGTCAGATCGCCGCTTTCGAGCAGGGTGCAGGCCAGGCGGAGTCGGGCCGCGATCAGCCAGGCGCGAGGGCTGGTGCCCAACTCCTTGGCGAAGGTGCGGCTGAGAGTGCGTTGAGCGCCGGCATCGACCTGGGGCTGTGGCTGACCGAGCGGGAGTTCGGCGCGGAGCGCGCTGCCACCATCGACTTCACCCTACGCGCCCCCGCCTGGCGGAACCCGGCAGCGTCGTTGCCGGATGATCAGCAGGATGCCCCGGTGGATCAGCACGCCGACGGCGGTGTTGACGACGGCGAGGCCGGACGCCCCCAGCAACCCTGGGCCGACGCCCGTCAGATCCGACACGACGAGCAGGGCCGGCCAGCCCAGGGCGACGGTGACGAGGGCCGTCCGCCACCAACGGACGAGCAACAGACCGAACAGGATCAGTGTCGGGATCATCGTGACCGGCCTCCTCCCGCTGTTGCCAACCTACTCCCCCACAGCGGTATCGCCGGCGCGGCGACAGCGGCGCTGCGGTCGAGCAGAGGTGACAAGAGACATGCTCGCACGTTACGCGGAGAACTTGTTTGTAAGTGGTTACTAATGTCAGGCTCCGGGGGTGACGGAGCAACGCAGTACGGCCCGACGGCGGCGTGCGGACGCGATCGACATCGGCATGCGGGTCTTCGCCGACCACGGGTTGACGACGGCGTCGATGCAGAAGGTGGCCGACCAGATGGGCGTGTCACAGCCGTACGTCTTCCGGCTGTTCGGCAGTAAGCGCAACCTCTTCCTGGCCTGCCTTGATGAGTTGGAGGCCCGGATCCGGCAGGTGCTCGACCAGACGGCCGCCCAGCACCCGGACGATCCGCTACCGGCGATGCGTGCCGGCTTCCGGGCGCTGATCGCCGACGGCGTCGTGACCGGCCTGTGGTTGCAGGCCTGCGCCGTGGCCCGCTCCGACCAGGAGGTCGCGGCGCACAGCCGGGCCGTGATCGGCCGCATCCTGGAGCACGCCGCGCGGTTGTCCTCCGCCGGACCGCAGGAGTTGCGCGGCACGCTCGCACTCGGCGCGTTGGTGGTGATGCTCCAGGCGCTGGGCATGGACCTGAGCGAGGGCAGCCAGGCCGCGCTCGACTCCCTACGCGACGCGACGACCGAAGGAGTGACGTGATGGACGTCTTCGGGTCCACGGCCGAGCTGTACCAGAGCGTCCGGCCGGGCTATCCGCCTGAGATCGCCGACCACATCGTCGCCTACCACGGCGGCACGCCGAGGTCGGTTGTCGAGATCGGTGCCGGCACCGGCATGGGAACCGAGGTACTCGCCCGGATCGGCGCGCCTCTGATCTGCCTCGAACCCGACCCGCGAATGGCGGCGCTGCTGGCCACTCGGTTTCCCCACGTTCGTGTCCACGGCGACACCTTCGAACAATGGGTGCCGCCTGCCGGTGGAGTCGACGTGCTGGCCTGCGCGATGGCCTGGCACTGGCTGGACCCGGTCACCCGCAACACGCGCGCCCGGCAGGCACTGACGCCGGACGGCACTCTGGCGATCTTCGGACATCGTTACGACTACGCCGATCCCGAGCAACGTGCGGCGGTCCGAGCCGCGCTGCACGCGATCGATCCGACCGTACGGGAACGGCCCGCGGACTGGTTCCATCAGGACGTCGTCGAACACGGGCAGTTCCTCGACGTCCGCAAGGAGGTCTTCCGTCACGAACTGCCACTGGCCAAGGAACGCTATCTCGACCTGGTCCGCACCTTCGGGCCGTTCCTGACCCGCTCGCGGGAGCAGCAGCAACGCGGCCTGACCGCGCTCGGCCGACTTGTCGACGAGTTCGGCGGCACCGTGACGCTCGACCTGCGCACCACGCTGGTGCTGGGCCGGGCCGGACGGCGGACCGATGCTCGTTGACCGCTGGGGAGTGACCGAGAGCAAGGTGCGGCGCGGCTGACCGTGCGACGGTCTCACCGACACTGCAGGCCGGAACGCCCGTCAGACCCGACGTTCACCTCGGCGTACGGCGGGAGGTCGGGGCGTACGATGCGCCCGTCGCGTACCGCTGTCGCGGTGTCCACGACGGCGGCCACGGCCGCCCGGAACAGCAGGGAGCCGCTGCTGATCCGCCGCACACCCAGCTCGGCCAGGGCGGCCACGGTGTGCCGGTCCGGCAGGAACAGGATGTTCACCGGTACGTCCACGGCGGCGACGACCGCCGCGATGTCGGCGGGCTCGGCCAGACCGGGGACGAAGACGCCGTCCGCACCGGCGTCCGCGTAGCGTCGGATTCGACTGATCGCCTCCGTCAGGTCACCGTTCCGCTGCCAGTGCGTGTCGGTACGGGCATTGACGAACAGTCCCGGCGCTTCCCGCTTCACCGACCGGATCAACGCCGCGTGCTCGGGTGCCGGGCCCATCGCGTCCTCCACGTTGACGCCCACCGCGCCGGCCTCGGCCACCGCGACCGCCATGGCGACCGATCCGATCTCGATGTCAACGGTGAGGTGTACCGGCAGTGCCGCCAGCCGGCGCACGAGCGCCAGGGTCTCGGCGCCGGTGGCACCCGCGCCGTCGGGCAGGCCGTTGGTGGCCGCGACGCCGAGACTGGTGGTGCCGAGTGCGGCGAATCCGGCCTCGGCCAGCAACCGGGCCGACGCGACGTCCCAGACATTCGGTAGCACCAGCGGATCACCGGTGCGGTGCAGCGCCGCGAAGCCGCTCATTCGTGTGCTCCAGCCACCAACGCGAGGGCGTGGTCGCGGCCGGGGCAGCGTCGGGGTCCCGCGCCGAACGCCAGGTCACCGGCCAGGGGTACCCGCACGACCTCACCGGCCTCGACGGTCACGCCGGCCACGGTGACGGTGACCGTCGCCTGCCGCCTGGTCGCCGGCACCGGCGGATCGTCGCGCAACACATCGTCGACGCGACGGTACCGGCTCCGGTCGATCAGGGCGGCCGTCGCCTCGCACGCCTGGACGAGTACGCCGATGCGGGCCGCGGTCGGCTCGTCGAACCTGCCACCGAACACCGCCACCAGCCGGTGCACGGCGGCGTCGGCTCGCGATTCGTCGCCGGTGCCGGGCTGGTACGCCTGCGCCACATCGCGGATCAACTCCAGCACGGGATGGGTGACTCCCAGCCGGCGAGCCAGGACCGCCACCGGGTGGGAGTCACCGGCATGGCGTAGCGGCTCCAGCGGGATCGCGTCCAGGATCGCGACGGACAACCCACGCCGCCGCTCGTACTCGATACCCGAACTGAACCGGCCCACCGTGGCGCGCAGCCAGGCGACGCCGGTGGACGCGGGTGGGACGGGCGGCACCACGAAGGTCGGGTCGGTCAACACCGCGCGGGCGGCCGTGCGGCCGAGGATCTCCTGCATGCGGCGAGGCTACGGTCACGATGCTTCGGTGGGCACCGAACTGTCGTACCCGACAATGGGTCGGTGATCTCCGCTGCTGACCTCGCCGGGCTCGCGGCGCTGCTGGCCGACGAGACCCGCGCGGGGATCTGCCTCGCGCTGCTCGACGGTCGGGCGTGGACCGCGAGCGAACTCGCCGCACACGCGGGCGTCGCGCCCTCCACCGCCACCGGGCACCTGCACCGTCTCGTCGAGGGCGGCCTGCTGGTCCAACGGCGTCAGGGTCGGCACCGGTACGTGCAGCTCGCCGACCCCTCGGTGGCGCAACTGCTGGAGGACCTGGCGGCCCGGTTCGAGCCGCGTCCCGCCCGGACCGGTGGGTTGCGGGCGGCCACCGCCAGCGCGGCCCTGCGCCGGGGCCGGACCTGCTACGACCACCTGGCCGGACGCCTCGGCGTGACGGTGACCGAGGCGATGATCGGGCGAGGGCTGCTGGACAGCGTCGGCTTCGCCCTCACTCCGGCCGGCCGGTCCTGGCTGATCGAGCTGCTCGGTTGGGATCCGGCGCAGCCCCGGCCAGGCCGCCGCCCGCTGGTACGAGCTTGCCTCGACTGGACGGAACGACGGGAGCACCTCGGCGGGTTGGTCGGCGCGAAACTGTGCGAGCGGCTCCTCGGCAACGGCTGGGTGGTGCGGATCGGATCCGGCCGTGCCGTACGCCTCACCGCCGCCGGGGATGCCGCCCTCCGCGACCGGCTGGGAATCACCGTCGGCTGACGTGCCTGCCTTCGGCTGCGTGCCGGTTCACTTCCCGACGCCGGCGGTGAGGCCGGACTGCACCTGACGCTGGAAGACGATGTAGACGATGAGCACCGGCAACATCGCCATGGTGACCCCGGCGAACAGACCTGACCAGTCGGAGCGGTAGCCCTGGTTGACCGAGAGCTCGATCAGGCCCTGGGAGATGACCTGGTTCTTCGGCTCGCCGGCCACCGACTGCATGAGCAGGGTCGGCAGGTACCACTGGTTCCACTGGCCCAGGACGTTGAAGATGCCGATGCTGATCAGGCCGGGTTTGGCCATCGGCAGCATCACGCTGAAGAACAACCGGCTGTGCGACGCGCCGTCGACCATGCCCGCCTCGGCGATCGCGTTGGGCAGGGTATGGAAGAACGAGTGCATGAAGAAGACGGTGAACGACAACGACCAGGCCACGTAGACCAGGATCAGCATGATGTGGCTGTTCGGGCCGAGGAACGGCAGCACCACGCCGGTGTTGTAGACGCCCTTGAACAGCGGCACCGCGGCAAGGTAGATCGGCAGGGTCAGCCCGGACAGGAACATGTAGTAGATCAACCGGTTGCCGGGGAAGTCGTAGCGGGCGAGCACGTACGCAGCCATCGAGCCGAGCAGCATGGTGAGAAAGACGCTGCCGGTCAGCACCAGGACGGTGTTGAGGAAGAACGAACCGATCTGCCCCTCGGTCCAGGCGCGGGCGAAGTTGTTCCACTGCAACTGCTCGGGGATCAGCGACAGCGGCTTGCGGATGACCTCGGAGTCGGTCTTGAGCGCCGACATCACCACCCACAGCAGCGGGTAGACCACCATGATCGCCCAGACGGCGAGGAACAGGTGCGAGAAGCCGTTGAAGAACCGTGCTCCGGCCCCGCCGCCGACGGCGGCGCGCGGTGCCGGCGTACGGGTCGGTGGCGGAGTCTGGTCGGGGCCGGCCAGGCCACCCGGGGTGTGGGTCACCGTGCTCATCGTCCAGGTCTCCTCAGTACTCGATCCGCTCACGACGGGTGATCCTCAGCTGGAGAGCGGCCAGCAGGATCGTGAAGATCGCCAACGCCACACCCATCGCGCAGGCGTAGCCGAACTGGCCCTTCTGGAAGGCGGTGAAGTTCAGCACCGACGCGAAGATCTCACTGGCATGGTTGGGGCCGCCCTGGCTGGGCGTCATGACGAACACCAGGGCGTACATGTCCAGGGCGATGAAGCCCAGGTAGACCCAGGCCACCGAGACGGTGTCCCGCAGCAGTGGCAGGGTGATCCGGAAGAACGTGTGGAACCGGCCGGCGCCGTCCAGGATGGCCGCCTCGTAGACGTCCTTCGGGATGGACTGCATCGCCGCGGAGAAGAGCACCATGTAGAAGCCGGCGCCGCTCCAGACCGCGATCAGCAGCAGCCACCACAGCACCGCCGGTACGCCGAGGAACGGCTCCGGGTCGTACATGAAGGTGATCGGGTCGTCCTCGCTGACCAGCCCGATCTTCATCAGCATGCCGTTGATCAGACCCTGGCCGTCGGCGCGGTAGATCTGCTGCCACATCACCGCGATGACGACCAGGGACAGCACCTGGGGGAAGAAGAAGATCACCTTGTAGAGACCGGAGCCGAACACTCCCCGGATGCCGGCCTTGTCCTCGCGTCCGCCCACGTTGAGCAGGAACGCGAGGAACAGGGCCAGCGCGATGGTGAACAGCGGCACGGTGATCAGGAAGAAGACGTTGTGCCAGAACGCCTTCCTGATCAGCTCGTCGGAGAAGAGCCGGAGGTAGTTCTCCAGCCCGACGAACTGCTGCCTGTCGGAGTAGCCTCCCCAGTCGGTCAGCGAGTACCCGGCGGCCTGCAGGAAGGGCCACACCACGTAGAAGAGGTACAGCCCGACCGGCAGGGCCAGGAAACCCGTGACGAAACGCGCAACACCGTGCCGCATGGGACTCACTCTTTCCGTTCGGATCAGGCGTCGCGGGTCTGCTTGGTGATCGACGAGTCCTTGGCGACCTTGTCGGCGGCGGTCTGCATCTTGTCGACGAACTGCGCGGCGGTCAGCCGGCCGGCCATCAACTCGGCGGACAGGTTCTGGCTCTCCTTGTCCAGGTCGGCGTAGAAGTTCCAGAGCTTGATCGAGATCAGGTCCGAACCCGCGTTCTTCATCAGCTCGTTGGCGCTGGCGAGGGCGGCGTCCTGCACGTTGTCGCCGGAGCCCTTGGTCGAGGCCAGGGACTTGGTCAGCTCGGCGAACTTCGCCGAGCCGGCCTTGGAGAGCACCGCGCGGAGGAACTCCTTGGCGGCGGCCTTGTTCGGCGCCTTGGCCGGGACGACGATGCCCTCGCCGGCACCGGCGTAGACGTCGTTGGGCGCCTTGTCCGTGGCCCCGAGACCCCAGTAGTCCGAGATCTTCATCTCGAAGCCCGGCGGGATGGTCGCCGCCATCTCGTTCTTCAGCCAGGTGCCGACCTGGATGAAGGCCGCCTTGCCGTCGAGCCACGCCTGCTGCGACTGGGTGTGGTCGAGCTTGCCGGGCAGCAGCAGCTTGTCCTTGACCAGCTTCTCCCACGCCTCCAGCGCCGGCAGGACGCCCTCGGCACGCCAGGCGTTCTCCTTGAGGTTGTCGATGTCGATGACGGCCTGCTTGCCGGCGGACTTCCAGACCGTCGCCATCAGCGCCCAGCGCGGGTAGTAGCCGTGCACCGCGTCGTACACGTAGGGGGCCATGCCCTTGGCCTTGATCTTCGGGGCGAGGGCGAAGAACTCGTCGAAGGTCTTCGGCGGGGTCCAGCCCTCCTTGTCGAACAGGGCGGAGTTGTACCAGTTGCCCCAGACCGTGTAGGCCACGTTCACCACGAAGAACTTGCCCTGGTAGGTGCCGTCGCCGACGGTGCCCGGCAGCAGGCTGTCGGCGACCGTGCCCTCGCCGTCCCAGGCCGGGGCGGCGAGCAGGTCGTCCAGCGGCTCGATGGCACCCTCGTTGACCAGGGTGCTGATGTCCATCATGTCGGCGCCGGAGTTCATGACGACGTCGCTGGGCTGCGTCGCCATCTTCGGCTGCTCTTCGGTCTTGATCTTCTGCGTGGAGCTCATGTTGACGGTGACGTTCGGGTACTTGGCGTTGAAGATCGCCTGGTCCTCCTTGGCCCAGGCGTCACCCAACCCACCGTTGAAGATGACCACCTTCACGGCGCTGCCGTCCTGCACGCCGAAGGGGTTGTCGTCGCTCTTCTCCCCGGCGCTGTCGTTGTTCTGGCTCGGTGTGCTGCCGGCGCAGGCGCTGAGCAGACCGGCGGCCGGGGTCACCAGGAGGCCCGCGGCCGCCGCGCGGCGCAGCAGGGTCCGGCGGTCGAGATCGGGGGTAACGGACATCGTGTGACTCTCCTTGTGATGTCGGGTCAGGCGGTACGCCGGAGACGCCCGGCGTAGCGCGACTCGAGGGCGAGGTTGTGCTCGTCCCCACCGGGGACGTTGGCGGAGAGGTAGACAGGGGGTACCTCTCCGGCCTGGTGGAACCGTCGTACGACCTCCGCGGTCAGCAGCTGCGCCAGCAGCGCCGAGGTGACCGAGGAGACCGCACAGACCGCGCCGCCGCCCTCGAGCGGCAGCAGTGCGTCACCGTACGGCGCGCCGTTGTCCAGCACGACGTCGGCGAGATCGACGAGCCGCCGGCCGGAGGGGTGCCGCGGTGCCACCCGCCCGGTGTGCTCGACCGAGGTGACCGCGATCAACGGGTGACCGCGCCCGGTGGCCAGCAGCGCCAGTTCGACCACCGAACCGTTGATGCCGGACTGGGACGCCACCACGAAAACGTCCTGCGGCTGGGGTGCGGCGATCGCGTAGAGCTGATGCGCGACGGCCGGGTCGCGTTCCAGCTTCGGGTCGGCGAGCACCTGACGCGAGGCGTCGCCGTACAACACCAGGTCGTGCAGAGAGATCCGGTTGGTGGGTACCAACCCGCCGGCCCGGGCGACCAGGTCCGCGGCGAAAAACTCCGAGTGCCCGGCGCCGAACGCCTGGAGCACCCCACCCTGGCGCAGGCTGGCAGCGATCAGGTCGGCCGCCCGGCCCAGCGACTCGGCTCCCCGCTCGACCACGCGGTCGAGGACCGGTCGGACCGCGTCCGCGTACCCCTGGGCGCTGATCATGCGCTGGCCTCCCTCGCGGCCTTGTGCCCGTCCACAGCCTGGGCGGTACGCCGGAAGGCCGCGTGCGCGCGGTCGTGGGTGCGCTGGGCGACGGCGATGTAGAGCAGGTCGAGCACGACCAGTTGGGGGTGCCGGGCCGAGAGCGCGTCCGGCCGGAAGGTGGTGGCCTGACTGGCGGTGAGCAGCACGATGTCGGCCAGTTCGGCCAGCGGTGACCGGCGGAATCCGGTCAGCGCGATGGTGGTGGCCCCCCGGCTGCCGCCCTCGGCGAGCATCTCGATGGCCTCGCGGGTCTGTCCGCTGTGCGAGATGCCCAACGCCACGTCGCCGGGGCGCAGCAGCGCGGCGGCGGCCAGCCCCGAGTGCACGTCGTTCCAGGCCCACGCGGCCACGCCGATGCGGTGCAGGCTGAACTGCATCTCCTCGCCGACCAGCGCGCTTCCGCTGGCACCGAAGATGTTCACCCGTTCCGCACCGGCGATGGCCACCGCCGCCCGTTCCACCTCGGTCAGGTCGAGCAGGGCGGCGGTGTCGTGCATGGCCCGGGTGTCGGCGGCGATGATCTGCTCCAGCACGCGCTCCAGCGGGTCGCCGGGCTGGATCTCACGTCCGATGTCGACGGTCCAGCCGGCCGAGCGCGCCCGGCCGGTCTCGACGGCGATGCCCAGTCGCAGGTCGGCGTAGCCGTCGAAACCCATCGCCCGGCAGAACCGGGTGACCGTGGCCGGCGAGGTGCCGCTGCGCTCGGCCAGTTCCACGATGGTGGCCCGGGCCGCCGCCTCCGGGTCGCTGAGCACATGCTCGGCGACCCGACGCAGCGCGCCGGTCAGCTCGGCGGCACCGGTGCGGACCCGGGCCAGTGTCCCGTCGGAGGCGACGCCGACGGCACCCCGCCGGTCGATCCCGTCGGCGTCGGCCACCGCGGTGCCCGCGGAGGTGTCCGACTCGTGATCAACCATGGGACGCCTTTCGGAAAAGACTGTTAACTGTTAGTGGTAAAAGTTCTTACTGAAGCCCCCTCCGTGTCAAGACCGTGGGCGAAGTTTTCAAACTGTTACCTGGCGCACAGCCCGGCGTGGACTCCGTCTCTTGCCCGGCATCACTGCCATGACCTGCATGAACGCACAGTGGACCGGGCAGGTGGGGCAACTGTGCGACACCGCGTGGTCGGCCTCCGGGCCCGGGCAGCGGCCCCACCGTTACCGGCCCGACCCCCACCGGCACTGGCCTACGCTCGGAGGATGCGCCGCCTGGCCCGACTCGCCGCCCGTACGCCGCCGGACCGGGAGCGCTACCTCGACCTGCTCCGGGCGCTGGCCATCATCCTGGTGGTCCTCGGGCACTGGGCGATCGCGGCAGTGGAGTACGACGAGAGCGGTCGACCGGACGGGCACTCGGCACTGACCGCCATGCCCTGGGCCTACCCGCTGACCTGGGCCGTCCAGGTCATGCCCGTCTTCTTCCTGGTCGGCGGCTACGCCAACGCCGCCTCGCTCGCCGCCCACCAGCGCCGTGGCGGCGACGCGATCGGATGGCTGCTCGGCCGCAGCGCCCGCCTGCTGCGTCCGACCAGTGCCCTGGTGCTGGTGCTCGCCGGTGGCGCGCTGGTGGCGCGGCTGGGCGGCGCCCAACCGGACGAGGTCCGCCCGATCGTCTGGTTCGCCACCATCCCACTGTGGTTTCTCGCCGCCTACCTGGCCGTGGTGCCACTGACCCCCGTCATGTACGCGCTGCACCGCCGCTTCGGGTTGCTGGTGCCGCTGACGTTGGCACTGCTGGTCGCCGCCGGTGACCTGGGCCGCGCGCTCGGGCCCGCCGGGCTGGCCCTGCCCAGCTACCTGCTGGGCTGGCTCGCCGTCCACCAGATCGGCTTCGCCTGGTACGACGCCCGTCAGGGGCGGTGCCGCCCCACCGGCCTGCGTACCCGGTGCCTACCGATGTCCCGCCGAACCGCCACCCTCATGCTGCTCGGCGGTCTCGCCGTGGCGGTCCTGCTCACCGGCCCCGGCCCGTACCCGACAAGCATGATCAATCTTCCCGGTCAGCGGCTGGCGAACGCCGCCCCACCCAGCGTGGCCCTCCTCGCGGTGACCACCGCCCAACTCGGACTGATCCTGTTGGTGCGGCGACCGGCGGAACGGTGGCTGCACCGCAGCCGACCCTGGCAGGCGGTGATCGCCGTCAACTCGGTGGTGCTGACGGTCTTCCTGTGGCACCTGAGCGCGGCCGTGCTGCTGGTCGGCGCGCTGCACGGGCTCGGCCTGCTACCCACCCCGCAGGCCGGCACGGCGGCCTGGCTGGCCTGGCGGCTGCCATGGCTGCTGATGCTGGCGGTGGTACTGGCCGTCCTGGTCGCCGTCTTCGGCCCGATCGAGGCGTCCACCGGTCGCCCTCGACACCTGAGGGCGCCGGCCGGACGGGCGGGTGCCCGCACCGCGCTCACCGTCGCCGGATTCGCCGCCGTCGTGTACGCCCTGGCAGCCAACGGCGCGGCGGCCAAGACCGCACCGGAGCCGCTCGGATGGCCGGTGAACGCCCTGGTGGCCTATCTGGCCGGCGCCGGCACGCTGCGCCTGCTCAGGTCCGGGTGGGGAAGCCGACGTTGACCCGCCGTCTCACCGACCCGACACCCGGTGGTGATCACGCTTTTCGCTCCGGTAGCCGGGCAGGTGCAGCACCGCCGCGACCAGACCGAAGCCTGCCCAGCCGGCGGTCAGGGCCACCGCGGCCGACACGTCCTGGCCGAGGCGTACCCCGACCAGGAACCCGAGCAGCGCCAGACTGTTACGGGCGAAGTGCCACCAGAAGGCCGGCAGCTCCCGCCGCACCTCGACGGCCACCAGCACCCCGGCGTACGGGAACGTCACCACCAGCCCTCGCAACAGCTGGCCCAGCAGCCCGGTCAGCACCGCACCGGCGAGGATCAGCAGCAGGCGCGCCACCACCGGCATCCGCGCGCCGTCTCCCGCCGCCGCGTGCCGCGCAGGTACGGCTGTCGCCACAGCCGGATCGCGGCGCAACACCAGCATGGCGAGTAGCCAGAGGGCCACCGTCACGGCCAGCGTCTGCCCGAAAGGCAGTGCGAACGGACGCAGCGCCGCCGCGAGCGCCAGGTAGCTGGCGACACCCGCCAGGTCGGCCAGCAGGATCGGCCAACCGAATCGGTGGTACGCGAACGCCACGACGCCGAAGAACAGGTTGAGTCCGACCACCCCGACGAGTTGCGTGCCGTCGACGGCAACGCCGGTGGTGAGCAGCGCGGCGGTCATCGGTAACGGCAGCGCGGCCACGAAGGTCCGCCACCGGATTGGACGGATCAGGCCCACCACCCAGACCACCACGGTAACCAGCAGGACGCCCTGGGCAGTCATCCGTTCGTCACGGGTCGAAGGTAGCCCGGCTCAGGCAGCCCTGAAACGTCTCGCCGGCCCGGGCGACGTCGGCGGCGTTCACCGAGAACCGGTTCTCGTTGATCTCGCCGTGCGCGCTCATGCCGGCCGTCCAGCACGCGGTGCCGTCCCAGCGGATCAGGTTCACGTGCAGGTCGGCCGGAACCGCTACGGTCGACAGCAGACCCACCCGCACACCCGCCCGACGCTGTGTCGCCACCAGTTCCGCCAGCTCGTCGGAGAACTCGGTGTAGGTGAAGATCCGGGTGATCTGCACCCCACGGGCCAGCGCAGCGAGGTTCTCCGACCAGTACCGCCGGCCGATGTCACCGCTCCACCAGGCCAGCCGGGGCAGCACGTTGGTCAGCGCCTCCAACTTCCGTACGCAGTCCCGGGTGGCACCCAGCATGTCCTGGTAGTCCGTGCCCGGCCGGATGATGCGTCCCTGTCGAAGCTGGCCGAGGTCGGCGTGGAACCGCTCGAACCGACGCTGGGTCTCCTCCGCGACCCGGGTGCCCGGATGGCGATCGACCGCCTCGGTCGCGGCGGTGGCGAGCTCCGGGACCGTCCGCACCAGCCAGTGCGGGCCGGCCAGCAGCGCCCGCAGATGGAACCGACGCTCGGCCCGGGCGATGGAGTCCACCAGCAACGAGATGGTGATGCCCATCAGACCGGCCAGCAACGACTCCACACCGGTGGCGGCACCGGTCAGGTCGAGCGTCACGGATAGCGAGATCGACAGGGCGAGGCCGATCAGTGCGACCGGGTCGGTGTGCGCCATCAGCCGCGCGATGCCGACCGCGTGCGTGCGCGGGCGGCGCAGCAGTTGGACCATCAACCACCTCCGGTACCGGCTCCCGTCAGGGTAGAACCCCGCGACCACACTCCCGGCACCCGCCGTGATCACGAAGTGGTCGGTTGGGAATCGGACAACAGTGGCGGACACGTCATGGACGACGACGGCCGACCGGGGTGGGTGGGCGGTCAGGCGGGGGCGGTGGTGCGGATGGCTTCGGCGAAGACCTCGGAGCGGTGTTCGAAGTTGCGGAAGCGCCCGTAGCTGGGGGCGGCAGGCGACAGCAGCACCACACCACCGGCGGGGGTGACCTGGCGGGCCAACTGGACGGCGGCGGCGAGGTCGTCGACCAGTTCGGTGCGTACCTTCGGCAGCCCGTCGAGCGCCTCGACGATCCGTGCGCCACTGTCCGGGATACCGATCACGGTCAGCTCCCGCTCGGCCAGGTGCTCGCGCAGTGGCGTGTAGTCGACCCCCCGGTCGTTGCCGCCGACGATCACGGTCAACGGCCGACCGTCGTACGCGTCGATGGCGTGGATGGCCGCGTACGGGCTGGTCGCCAGGGTGTCGTCGACGAAGGTCAGGCCGGACGGGTCGACGATCTCGGTGAGCCGGTGGGCCAGTCCCTGGAACTCGGCGACCGCCACGGCCAGGGTGTCCTTACGGTCGACCAGGTCGATGCCCAACGCGTCGAGCACGGCCAGGGCCACGCAGAGGTTGCCCTCGTTGTGCCGCCCGACCAGCGGCAGCACCGACCGGGGGAAGAGCGGCTGGTCCACCCGGTGGAACCAGGGCGTACCGTCCGGGCCTGCGGCGACGTTCACCGAGTCGGCGGTGCCGGCGCGCACCGCCGCGCGGTCGCCCAGCTCGAACGCCAATCGCGGGTCCGTGCCGTTGACCACCACCGTGCGCGGCCCGTACGCGAGCAGGTTGAGCTTGTCCCGGTAGTACTCCCGTTCGCCGCCGTGCGCGTCGAGATGCTCGGGGAACAGGGCGGTGACCACCGCCACCCGGGGCGAGTCGGTCAGGTCGCTGCACTGGTAGCTGGACAGCTCCAGCACGTACAGCTCGGCATCCGGCAGGTCCAACGTCGGTACGCCGATGTTGCCGCCGAAGACGTTCGGCCGGTCCACCGCCGCCAGCAGGTGGCTGATCAGGCTGGATGTGGTGCTCTTGCCCTTGCTGCCGGTCACCCCGATGGTGCGTTCGCCATGGTCGGCCATCCAGAGCGAGGTGCCCTGGGTGACCGTCACACCCTGGCGTCGCAGCTCGATCAGCCAGGGATGCGTCTGCGGCACACCGGGCGAGCGGACCACCACGTCGGCGGCGGCCAGCCGGGCGAAGCCCTCGTCGCCGGTGACCAGTGGGGCGGCCTCCGCCAGTGGCCCGTCCCAGGGCAGGGAGAGGAAGTTCGCGCTGTCGTCGACGGCGACGAGGTCAGCCGGGCCGTGAGCGGCGATGGCCGTCACCGCGGCCCGACCCTCCCGGCCGGCACCCCAGACGGCGACTTTGCGTCCGCGCAGGTCAGACAGGCGCACAGGCTCTCCTCGGGTACGTCGGCAGCAGGTCACGGTCCAGCCGAGCCGGGCACGGCCGGACGAACCAGGGCCTAGTATGGCGTGTGCTCAACACGCAGCTGGCGCGGATGGACGCCTTCACCTTCCCGTCCTACTCGATCGACCTGTCCACCGGCGAGGCGTTGTTCGACTACGCCCTGACCGGGCCCGATGGCGAGCAACGATTCACCGAGGTGATCACGTTGCCGGTGCCGGAGGAGTCCCCGTCGGACGCCGCCGTGGCGGCGCTGGGCCGGGTGTTGGAGCTGCTGCACCTGGTCGCCGGGGTCAGCTACTACAAGACGGCCGCGCCGGGGCAACTGCTGCTGCCGGCACCACTCGGCCCGGCCGCCGTCGAGTTCGTCACGGCCGTCTACACCGAAGGTCTCGCCGAGTACGCGTACCGCAACCAACTGCCGCACGTGCTGGAGCTGACCCCGCGCGTGCCCGACGGACGGGTGCAGCCGGCCGCCGAGTACGACAACTCCGACCGACGCCCGCTGTCGGCGGTGGGCGGCGGCAAGGATTCGATCGTCAGCCTGGAGGCGCTGCGCCGGGCCGGTCTCGATCCGGTGCCCTTCTCGGTCAACCCGAACCACGTCATCAACGCGGTGAACGCGGCCTCCGGGCTCACTCCCCTGGCGGCCCGGCGGCGCATCGACCCGGTGCTGTTCGAGCTGAACGCGGCCGGCGCCCGTAACGGGCACATTCCGGTTACCGCAATCAACTCGCTGATCGCGGTCGCCACCTCGGTCCTGCACGGACTGGGTCCGGTGGTGATGTCCAACGAACGCTCGGCATCGGACCCGAACCTGATCTGGAACGGTCACGAGATCAACCACCAGTGGTCCAAGGGGGTGGTGGCCGAGGGGCTGCTGCGGGCGGCTCTCGCAGAGCATGCCGGGCTGGCCGAGCCATACTTTTCGCTGCTGCGCCCGTTGTCGGAGCTGCACATCGCCCGACTGTTCGCCACCATCGACCGCTACGACGATGTGGTCACCAGTTGCAACGCCGCGTTCAAGCTCCGCGACGCCAGTGAGCGGTGGTGCCGCGACTGCCCCAAGTGCCGGTTCGTCTTCCTGGCGCTGGCCCCGTTCATGCCCCGCGAGCGGGTCAGCCGGATCTTCGGCGGGAACCTGCTCGCCGACGAGGCGCAGATTCCGGGTTACCGCGAACTGCTCGGCATCGACGGGCACAAGCCGTTCGAGTGCGTCGGCGAGGTGGAAGAGTCGGTGGTCGCACTGAGCCTGCTCGCCCAGCAGCCCGAATGGCGCGACACTCCCGTGGTGACCGCTCTGGTGGCCGCAGTCCCCGACAGCGCCTGGTCCACCGCCGCCGATTCCGACACCTTCACCCCCGCCCCCGCCAACCACCACATCCCCCCCACCTACCAAAAAACCCTCCAAACCCTCACCCCCTAACCGCCCCACCCCCACCCCCACCCACCCCCACCCCTGCCCCACCCCCACCACACCCGCCCCGCGCCCGCGATCATGCAGTTGTGGCACCCGTTTTGTGTCGTTATGACGCATTTGTCACGTGCCACAACTGCATGATCGGCGAGGGCGAGGGCGGGGCAGGGGGCGGGGCAGGGGGCGGGGCAGGGGGCGGGGCAGGGGGCAGGGGGCGGGGTGGGGGTGGGTGGGGGTGGGGCGGTTAGGGGGTGCGGATGGCGTCCAAGGCGAGTAGGGCCACGTGGAGGGAGAGGCAGGCGTCGACTGCGTCGAGGTCAGCGTCGAGGATCCGGCCGATGCGGGCCAGCCGTTCGTAGAACGCCGGGCGGGACAGGTGGGCGGCGGCAGCCGCCGCCGACTTGTTCCGGCCCTGCTCCAGGTAGGCCCGCAGGGTCCCGAGCAACTGCTCCCGGGGATGCTGCGCGTCGTAGGCCAGCAGCGCGCCGAGTTGCCGCTCGACGAAGGTCTGCACCCGGGGCTCGTCGCGGAGCAGGTGCAGCAGTCCGGCCAGCCCGACGTGCGGCAACCGGAAGATCGGCAGGTCACGTCGGTCGCGGCGGGCGGCGTCGGCGACCTGACGGGCCTCGATCAATGACCGGCGTGCCTCCCGCAGGCTGCCCACGCCGGATCCGGCGGCCACCAGCAGCCCGGGTGTCCAGGTCCCGGGCCGGGTGTGCGGGTCGGGGCGGGACCGGCGTAGCGCGGCGGCGAAGGCGGACAGCGCCCGCTCCTCCGCCACCGTGTCGGGCAGGGCGAGCAGCACACCCACGGTCTGGTCGTCGAGGGCACTGGTGAGTCCGGTCAGATTGGCCTCGCGCAGCGCCTGTCCGACGGCCTCGGCGAGGTCGCGCAGCCGGGCGGACCCGGCGTCCGACACGGTGTCGAGTGCCTCGCCGGGAGGTCCCGGCTCGATGAGCGGCCCGCTTCCCGCCGGGTCGTCCGCCCGGTGGCGGACCACGACACCGATGAGGTGACGACGCTCCAGCACCACCCCGAGCGCCCGCGCCCGCAGAGCCACCTCGTCCACCGGCCAGGAGTGATCGAGCAGGGCGGTGAGCAGCGTCCGGTGGATTTGACGTTCCAGCCCTTCGGCGTCCCGACGGATCAGCCGACCGAGGGCCAGCGTGGACGCCGCCCGCTCCACGAGGATGGTCAGTCTGGTCGGCGCTGCCGAGAACGAGCCACCGCGCCCGGGCGGAGCCGACGCGACCTGCCCGGGAGCCGACACCGGGGCGGGCCGGCCACCGGCCGACACCGACTGCCCACCCGGCAGGTCACCGCCGGGCGGCCAACGCAACAGCAGCCGACCCCAGTCCTGTCCCCGGGCGCCCACCATGGTGACCAGCCAGCCACGATCGGCGTCGTACGTCGTGCGCCCCTCGGGGCGGATCCGTCGTGAGTGCTGCTCCCATCCGTCCAGCAGCAACTCGGCGCTCTCCCCCGCCGGGTCGTACGCGAGCACCTGGCGGGACAGGTTCTCCAACACCACCGGACAGCCGGACAGCTCGGCTGCCTGCCGGACCACCTCTCCGGGCTCGGCGCCCTCCACCGACAGTTCGGTGAACCGCTGGTGGATCTCCTCCGTCGCTCGTAGCTCGGTGAGCTGGGCATCCACGATCAGGGCGTGCACGGCCTCGGTGATCCGCACGAACGGGGTGGCCCGTCGCAGCTCCACCAACGGCAGGTTGTGGCGTTCGGCGGCGGCGATCATCACCCGGGGTACGCCGTCGAGGTAGCGACGGCCCAACTCGACCACCAGCCCGGAGACACCTACCCCGGCCAGGTCGCCGATGAAGGCCCGCAGCCCCGCGTCGTCACCAGGCAGTCCGATGCCCGTGGTGAGCACGAGTTCGCCACCGCCGAGCAGGGTGGCGATGTCGGGTACCTCGGCGACGTGCACCCAGCGCACCCGACGGTCCAGCCCGACCTCCCCCGCGACCAGGCGCGGCGCGCCGTGGCGGACCGGGTCCAGGGCGAGGACCTCACGCACGGTAGGGAACACTCGCGACACGCTACCGTCCGTGACCTGATTGGTGCTCGACGGTGCCTCAGAGCGGATCGTCGCGGCCCAGCTCCCAGCAGGCCACGGCGGTGGCGGCGGCGACGTTCAGCGAGTCCACGCCCCGTCGCATCGGGATCACCACCCGGGCGTCGCTGGCCTGCATCGCCGCGCTGGTCAGCCCGGCGCCCTCGGCGCCGAGCAGCAGCGCGGCCCGGGACCGCTGCGCCGGGTCCAGCCGCTGGATGGGCACCGCGTCGGGTGCCGGCGTCATCGCCAGCACGGTGAACCCGGCGGCCCGCACGTCGGCCAGGGCCGCCGGCCACGGTTCCAGCTTCGCGTACGGCACGGCGAAAACCTCACCCATGCTGACCCGTACGCTGCGCCGGTAGAGCGGATCGGCGCAGGTCGGCGAGAGCAGCACGGCGTCCACCCCCAGCCCGGCCACGGCCCGGAAGATCGCGCCCAGGTTCGTGTGGTTGTTGACGTCTTCGAGGATCACCACGCGCTCGGCGCCGGCGAGCACCTCCGTGGCGGTCGGTAGCGGCTTGCGCCGGAACGAGGCGAGCACGCCCCGGTGCACGTGGAACCCGGTCGCCTCGCGCAGCACGTCCGGAGTGGCGGCGTACACCGGGGCGTCGCCGGTGTCGAGGTCGGCCAGTTGGTCGACCCGCTTGGCGTCGACGAGAAAGGACCGGGCCGGGTAGCCGGCCCGCAGCGCCCGCCGCAGCACCAGCTCGCCCTCGGCGATGAACAGTCCGTGCGGCGGCTCCCAGCGGGTACGCAGCTCGACGTCGGTCAGCGCCCGGTAGTCGGCGATCCGTTCGTCGTCGGGCTCGGTGATCAGGTGGACGGGCACCCGCCGATTCTGCCGGACCCCGCGGCGCCGGGAGCTGACAGGCCCGCGCCCGACCGGCACGACGGCCGCGCAAGGCCGCGCCCACCGACCGAGGACACGGTACGGGCTACCTCATGGTGGCGATCTGGATCAGGTTGCCGCAGGTGTCGTCGAGCACGGCGGTGATCACCGGGCCCAGGTCGGTCGCCTCCTGGGTGAACTCGACGCCCAGTCCCTTGAGTCGCTCGACCTCGGCGTACACGTCGTCGACGGCGAACGAGGTGAACGGAATGCCGTCGGCGACCAGGGCCTGCTGGAACGGACCCACCGCCGGGTGGCCGGCCGGTTCCAGCAGCAGCTCGACACCGTCGGGGTCGGCCGGCGAGACGACGGTGAGCCAGCGGGCCTCACCGGCGGGTACGTCGGTCTTCTTGATGAACCCGAGCTTCTCGGTGTAGAAGGCGAGCGCCTTGGCCTGGTCGTCGACGAACACGCTGGTGACGTGGATACGGATCACGGATCTGGTGCCTCTCGGTCGATGGGCCACCGCTCGACGATCGAGCGCAGCGGGCTCGTGTCGATGTGGTGGAACTTGTACCGGCCCTGTCGCCGGGTGCGGACCAGGCCGGCCTGTTCGAGCACCGCGAGGTGCTGTGAGATTGCCTGGCGCGAAGAGGCCAGGTGGTACTTCATGGCCAGTCGGCCACAGATCTCGAAGAGCGTCTGACCGTCCCTGTCGATCAACTCGTCCAGGATCACGCGTCGGGTCGCGTCACCGAGGGCCTTGAACAGGTCAGGGTCGGCGTCCACAGGCACAGTTATAGGCAAGTGGTTACTTGCATGTCAAGCTGACCCGCTGAAGGCGATCCAGTCGGGTGGGACGTGGTCGGTGAGCCAGACACCGTTCACGGCCCGGTAGAAGACGAACCCGTGCCGATGCATGCCCGCAGCGTCCACGGTCAGCACGACCGGGTCACCGCGACGCGCACCGACCGTGACGGC
Source organism: Micromonospora lutea (assembly GCF_016863535.1). Taxonomy (GTDB): domain Bacteria; phylum Actinomycetota; class Actinomycetes; order Mycobacteriales; family Micromonosporaceae; genus Micromonospora; species Micromonospora lutea. The sequence continues at coordinate 39,038 of NZ_BOPB01000028.1, read as the reverse complement.
GGTCTCCCGGTCCACCGACAGGTGGACGTGGACACGACCGCGGGCCCGCAGCCCCTCGACACGGATGCCGGACAGGTGGCGGGCCACCGTGCCGTGGTAGAGCAGCGACGGCGGCACGACGGGTTCCAGGCGCAGGTCGACAGCGATCGAGTGGCCCTGCGCGGCCCGGATCCGCCCGGCGCGCAGCTCGAAACGCTGTTTGTCGGGGTCGGCGACCAACTCGGCCAGCACCTGCCGGGTGACCGGACGACCGTGTTCGGCGAGCGCGGCGAGCAGCACCTCCACCTCGACCCAGCCGCCCTCGTCGAGGGTGATGCCGACGGCGTCCGGACGGTGCCGGAGCACGTACGCGAGGAGCTTGCTGGCGGAGGTGAGTCGGCCGGTCACGGGTGGGCACCGAACTGGTCGAGAAGGACCTGCACCACCGCCCGTCGGGGCCGCCGCCAGGTGGCCCAGTACCGGATCTCGGACAGCCCGTGGATCGGAACCGCACGGAGTCCCTCAGGAAGCCCGACGCAGCCGTTGACCACGGTGGCGCCGACCCCCAACGCGGCCAGATGCACCAACAGGTCCCACCCGTCGACTTCGGCGGCGACCTGCCAGCGCACTCCCGCGTCGAGCAGAGCGCGGTCCAGCGCCCTGCGATGCGGACGCCCCGCCGGGGGTACGACGAGATCCAGACCATCGAGATCGCCGAGCCGGACCTGTCGACGTGCGGCGAGCGGGTGCCCGTCACCGAGGACGAGCACCTGGCGGTAGGCGGCGATCTGCGTCGCCTCGACCTGCCGGCCGGGCGGATCGTGGGCGACGACGGCGAGGTCGGCCCGTCCGCTGGTGAGGGCGGCGAGAGCGGCGTCCCGGTCCGCGGTGATCACGTGCACCCGACGCCCCTGGCGGCCGACCCGCTGGATCGACTCGCCGATCACCCACCGCAGCGCGCCCCGCCCGGCCGCGATGGTCAACGTCGGCGTGGACTCGTGGTGCAACTCAAGCAGGAACTCCTCGACCCGTCGCCGCGAGTCAAGTGCGTACGCGGCGAGGCGTTCACCGGCGGCCGTCAGCGTCAGCCGACGACCGTCGCGTTCGTACAGGTCGACGCCGAGTGCGGTGGCCAACTTCCGGATCTTCACGTGCAGGGAGGGTTGGCTGATGTGCAGTTCCTGCGCGGCGGTGGTGAAGTTGCGGTGCTCGGCGAAGACCGCGAACGAGCGCAGTGCGTCGGCTTCCAGCAGGTCCCGCCCACTCATAGCTTGTAACTATAGGGCTTGCCTTGAATAATAGTTCCGCGCCGGGTAAGTGCGCCGCATGCTGGGCCGCATGACGGAAAAACTCCCCCGGCTCGGCATCGACATCGGCCGGGTCATCATCGACGGCGCCGCGCACCCGAATGGCGGCGACACCGCCTTCTTCAGCGGGGACGAGGCGACCATGCTGGCCACCCCCGAGGTGTCCGGTGCCGTCGAGACCATCGCCCGCCTCGTTCCGCTGTTCGACGGTCGGGTGTGGCTGGTCTCCAAGTGCGGCCCGCGCGTGCAGGCCCGTACCCTGCGTTGGCTCGCCGCCCACGACATCCATCGACGCAGCGGTATCGCCCGCGACAACGTCCGATTCTGTCGGGCCCGGGCCGACAAGCGGGCGCACTGCGTCGACCTCGCCCTCACCCACTTCGTCGACGACCACCCCGAGGTGCACGCTGCCATCCGGGGCACCGTCGCCCACCAGTACTTCTTCGGACCACAGCGTCGCCCGGTGCCCGATTACGGCCAGCCCGCTACCACCTGGGCCGACGTCGAGCGCCACATCGTCGGCACGCTGCGCACCGGGAGCCCGGCCCGACCGTGAAGCGGCACCGGCAGTCAGGATGGCGACAGCCGCGACACCACGCGGTGGGCGTGGTCGGCCGCCGGGTCACCGAGATCGTCGAGGATCCGCGCCGCCCGTTGCCATGCGTCGACGGCTCGGGCGATGTCGCCCATCGCCTCCCGTGCCTCACCGAGCCGCTGCAGGGTCTCGGCCTCGTGGTAGCGGTCCGCGGACTCCCGGAACAGCGCGATGGCTTCCTCGTAGCAGTCGGCCGCCCGATCGTGCTCGCCCAGGCGGGCGTGGGCGTAACCCAGGCTGTCCAATGTCGCCGCCTGGCCGTTGTGGTCGCCGCTGGCCCGCTGCTGGGCGAGCGCCTCGGTGCAGCTCTTGATCGCCCGTGGAAAGTCGCCCGTGGCGGCGTAGAGCCAGCCGACCGCGTTCAGCGCCCGGGCCTCCCCGGCGCGATTGCCGACCGACCGGTACAGCCGCAACGCATCCTGTCCGTGGCGGAGCCCCTCCTCGGGTCGTCCACGCATGTAGCAGACCTCGGCGTGGTTGTGCAGCGTCTGCGCCTGGCCGGTCGGATCGTCCAGTCGCCGGTGCAGGTCCAGGGCGCGCAGCAGCCGCTGCTCCGCCACGTCGAGGTGACCGAGGCGGGCCTCCGCGCGGGACAGCAACCGGTTGGCGACGGCCTGCCCGGCAAGATCGTCGACGCGTTCCGCCGCGGCGAGCGCGACCTGCTGGACAGCGTGCTGATCCCGCCAGAGGCCACGTGGGGCGAAGAAGGTGGTCAACGCCCAGGCCAACTGCCAGGCGTACGCCTCGAAGCCGGTGTCGGCGGCCTGGCGCACCGCGCGCAGCAGCACCTGGCGTTCCGCTGCGAACCAACCGAGCGCCGCGTCGTGGTTCTCCGACGGGGATCTCACGTTCGACGGCACCGGAGGAAGCGGGTCGATCGCCGGCCACTGCGGCTGCAGCAGCACCGCTGCCGGGTAGGAACTGTGCAGGTAGTAGTCGAACAACCGGTGGCGTGCCTCCCGTGACTCGTCGGCCTCCCCGGCGGTCCGCGTCAGTTCGGCCGCGTACGCGCGAAGCAGGTCGTGGAAGGCGTACCGGCCGGGCAGGTGTTCGGTCAGCAGGTGCAGCCGGGTCAGCTCCCGCAACGGCGCGGCGACGGTCGCCGGGGTCTGCCCGGCCAGCGCCGCTGCGGCCTCGGCGGTCAGGTCGGGCCCGGGGTGCAGCCCCAGCAGGCGGAACAGCCGGGCCGCCGGTCGGCTCAGCGCCAGGTAGGACCAGGAGAAGACGGCTCGTACGTCGCCGTCGGCCAGCGCGTCCAGCATCGCCTCGTCGGGGCGCAGGCTGGCGGCGAAGGCGTCGAGTGGGAAGCCGGGATGCAGCGCCATCCGCGCCGCCACGATCGACAGCGCGAGCGGCAGGCGGCCGGTCGAGTCGATGATGTCCGCCGTGGCGGCCGGCTCGGCGGCCAGTCGACGGACGCCGAGCCGGCTGGCGAGCAGGCTCATCGACTCGGCGCTGGTGAGCACGTTCAGCCGGATCGGGTGGGCGCCTTCGGCGACGATCAACCCGGACAGCTCGTCCCGGCTGGTCACCACGACCACGCAGCCGCCGGCACCGGGCAGCAGCGGTCGTACCTGCGCCGAGTCGCGCGCGTTGTCGAGCACCAGCAGCATCCGGCGGTCGGCCAGCAGGCTGCGGTGCAGCCCGACGCGGGCTTCCAGGCTGGCCGGTATCCCGGTGGCCGGCACACCGAGCGCCTCCAGGAAACCACGGAGGGCGTCGCTGGGATCGACGACATCGGCCTCGTCGTAGCCTCGGAGATTGACGTAGAGCTGGCCTTCGGGGAACCACTCGGACGCCCGGTGTGCCCAGTGCAGGGCGAGGGCGGTCTTGCCCACCCCGGCCATGCCGGAGATCGTGAAGATGGACACCGCCGCCTGTTTCGCCGGTTCCGTGGGCCGACCGGCGTCGAGGGCCGCCAGTTCGCCGCAGCGGCCGACGAAGCCCGGTGCCGCCAGCGGCAGTTGCTGGGGTCGTTCCCCGGCCGGCCCGGCCAGGTCAGGGTCGGCGGCGTGGATGAAGTGCACCCGGTCGGCGGCGGACAGGTCGAACGCCTCGGCGAGCAGCCGGACCGTCGACGCGCGGGGACGGGCCACCCGTCCACTCTCCACGTCCCGGATGCTGCGGACGGCGAGGCCGGTGGCGGCCGCGACATCCTCCTGGGTCATCCCGAGCCGCCGCCGGTGGGCTGTCACCATCTGACTAAACCGGGCCATGCCCATCCGTTCATGGCCTACCAGGTCCAGAATGGACCCGTCGGCCTCTCGACGGGGAAATGGATGTCCGGTGATGGTTTCTACTGGATGGCGTCCTCCTTGTCGAGCCGAGGCTCGACGGCCGGGACGGTGGGCCAGGTGACGGCCGAGATGGCGGGCGGGCCGCTGGTGTTGGTCAGGGCGTGATCATGCTGTCGGTCAGGTTCTCCGCCACCGCGTCCAGGCTCAGCGGCGGTGCGACCCAACGGTCGATCGCCTCGGCCGCGGTGTGGCTGACCCCGACCCGCCAGTGCTCCACCAGCCATCGCCCGGCCTGTGGGTCACCCGGCCACTCCGGGCCGATCTCGTGCGCGAGCAGCCCGGCGATGGACGTGCCGAACTCCCAGGAACGCAGCCGGGTGGCGCTGACGAAGTCGCCGCAGAGCACGTCCAGGTACTCGATCGGGCCAGGCCGGGCGGCGAGGTGCTCGGCCATCAGCTGGTCGTACCGGGACCGCAGTTCCGCCGGGTCGGCCGGGCGGCGCGCGGCGTCGACGGCGAACAGCAGCCGGACGCACTGTGCGCGGGTGACGATCAACAGCCGTTGCGCGGTGTCGTTGCCCAGGGCCGCCGCGGTGCCTGCCGGGAACGACCGGTTGAGCCAGCCTGGGTGCAGGAACATGTTCTCGGTGACCACACCCCAGCCCTCGACCAGGCCCTCGTCGCCCATCCGGCGGCCGTCGACCGGCAGTTCCGCGCAGGTGTACGCGAAGTGCAGCGCATGCCCGACCTCGTGGAACAACGGTCGGCAGTCACCCACTCCACCGCCGGGTGACACGGCGACGACGATGTCGTCGGGAACCCGCACCGGCAGGCAGTACGCGCCGGGCACCTTGCCGGGCCGGGCTTCCAGGTCGAGCCGGATCCGGGGGGCGAATTCCAGCCCCAGTTCGCTGACCAGGAGGCGCAGCAGCGGCAGGCAGGTCGCCAGGTCGACCGGGTCGACGAAGGTGGTACGCGCCGCGCCGATGAGCTGGGCGACGGTGAACGAACCGGCGGCGAACCGGGGACGCCGGATCGACTCGTACCGCGCCCGGGTCGAGTCGAGAAACGCCCGCGCCTCGCGCTCCAGCCGGCCGAGGTCGTGCCGCTGCACCCGGTCGGCGTAGTCGATCAGATCCCGGTAACCCGCCGCCTTGACGACGGTCAGGCGTCGCTGCTCCGACTCCAGCCACAGTGGGGCGATCTCGCGGTCGTACAGGTCGTGCAGGGTGTCACGCGGGACCCCGACGTCGGGTGCGGTGGCGGCGAGACGCCGGGCGCGGGCGAGATCGATTCGGCCGCCGTTCCCGTCGGTGACGGTGACCGTCTTCTCGCGCTCGGCGATGCGGGTGCGCAGCGGAGTGGTTTCCGCCTCCATCAGCGCCTGGAGCACCAGACCGACGAAGGGACGCCCCGACCCGTCCGCGATGCCGGCGGCCCGCAACGCGGTGACCGTGTCCGGTCCGAACACGTCCGGCCACGCTGCGTGGATCTTCGCCGGCTCGAACGTGGTGGCCTCGCCGAGGCAGTACCGTGCCTCGGCCTCGGCAATCGTGTCCAGGATCGTGTCCACCGGTGGACGCAACGATTCGATCAGGGGGTGAGTGCTCATCGGGATGGCCCTTCTGCTTGCGCCCGCCGCGACAACATCGCGATCGCCACCGCGACCGGCACACCGGCCAGCATCAGCAGCTTGTAGGCGTCGATGTGGATCGGGCCGTAGGCGGCGGCACCGAGGGTGGCGGTGGCGACCAGTACCCCGCCGCCGGCCGCCGAGTAGAGCTGGAGTTTGGACGAGGCGATCACGTCCCGCAGCGTGAACATCGCTCGGGAGTGGCGATCGGGTACGGCGTCGTACCAGGTGGTCAGGTTGGCGTTGCCGTAACCGGCGGCGCAGACCGCGGACCCGACCACGATGACGGCGAAGCAGGCGATGCTCGCTCCGCTCGCCGCGCCCTCGGTCGTCGGCACGAAGACCCACAGCAGGCGCGTGAGCACCGTGCCGGCCATCGTGTAGACGATGAGGCGGTACGCACCGAGCCGGTGCGCGACGCGACTCCAGCCCAGCAGGCTGATCGGCGCGGCCAGTCCGCGTACGCCGAGGATCACCGCCACGGTGCCGGCGGGGATGCCGAGGTGGAGCACGGCGTAGATCGCCAGCAGCGGCGTGACCAGCACCGTGTCGAGGAGAAAGATGACGCTGAGCCGGCGGAGCGGGCCGTCGGCGACCAGTCCCACCGCAGCGGCGCGCAGCTCGCCGAGGGCCTGGGGGTGGGTGCCGGCCGGCGCCGGCGTGTGCGGCATGCGGCCCAGCGTCGTGATCGAGACGACGAGCAGCACCGCGAGCACCCCGAGGAGGATCCGGTACTCGGTGCGGTCGACGACTGCGCCCGCCAGGAGGCCGAAGCCGAGCAGCAGCACCACGTTCAGGATCTGGGTGGCGAACTGCATCCGGGCGACGAACCGCGGACGACGGTCGGGCGAGACCAGTGTCCGCATCCACGGGTGCCAGGCCACCCCCCAGCTCACCGAGATCGCCACCTCGATGGCGAGCAGCACCGCCACGAACGCCGCAAAGACGGCAGCGGTGCCCCAGCGGTCCAGCTCCGGCACTGCGGCCAGCGCCACCAGCAGGAGCAGCACGCCCGCGTATCCGAACCGCATCGTCCGCCGGAAACCGAGACGCCGGGGCAACCGCACCGCGAGCAGTTGAGCGGGCACGCTCAGCACCAGCAGTCCCAGTGCCGTACCCACCTGCGCCGGCGTGAGGCCGAGCGTCTGGACGCCGTACAACTGGACGAGGTCGGCGCTGAGCCGGCCGGTGGCGAAACAGAGCGGGACGATGACCATGTTCGCCACGATGGCGAGGCGTTCGACGCGCGGCTCGCTCGACGGCGCGACGGTGGCCGGGGCGGCAGTGCCGCCGGTCAGCTCCGCCCGAGCACCGACGGCAGGTAGCTTCGCGTCAACCATTGATAGAGTTCCATGTCTCGGGTGTTCGCGGCGCGGAATGTGTCGATGGCCTCGGCCGGCAGCAGCCGCTGATCGTCGCGGTCGCCGCTGTTCAGGTGGAACGTGGCCGGCCGCTTCCAGGACAACATCCTGCCGAGCAGGGCCTGGCACTCGGCGAACCGCTCGACCGTGCCGACGAAGGCGCAGCTCTCCTCCACGGCCTTCATCGCCAGGGCCAGGTCGTCGTCGGTGGTCTCGACGTTCGTCGTACCGGACAGGAAGCGCACCTGGTCGTCGCGGAACTGAAGCGGCAGACCGGCCACGCCGTCGGGCAGCCCGGCCTGCAGGGCGGCCCAGAGATTGCCGGTGTCGCGCTTGCGGTAGGCCCAGTACCAGTAGGAGACGCAGCGGTCGACCGGCTCCCGCAGCATGGTGACGTACCGGACCGGTCGTTCGATCCTGCGGTGGATGCCGACCGGCAGGTTGAGCGCGATCGCGTCGTGGCGGTACTGGTTCTCGTGAATCTCCGCGACGATCCGCCGCACGTCCTCGTCCGGGCTGTCGACGGTCTTGGCGCCCGGCTGCCCGGCGCTTCTCCGACCGGAGACGAGGTACTGCTTGAACCGGCCGGGATAGTTGTTGAGCAGGGCCTCGATGATGCTGTTGCCGGCATTCTTGTTGATGTGCACGTAGCACAGCAGCGGGTCGGACGTCACCGTTCTACTCCACGAAGTCGTAGATGTACTCGCCGAATTCGGCGCGGTACCTGTCCTGGGTCTGCTGCCAGGCGTTCGAGAGATTCGTCCGGTCGGCCGGGCCGCGCGTGCCGAAGTAGGGGAAATGGTGGAAGTAGTAACCGAAGATCCGGTCGCAGTGCGCGAAGTACGCGTGCGTGTCGAGGATGTGGCCGTGCCAGAACTCGTCGATGTCGATGTGCGGCGGCAACAGTTCGCCCTCGTACCGACGACGCAGGTACAGCCAGTTCTTGTAGAGCCGTTCGTAGTAGTCCGCGCGGGCCGGGCTCCATTCGCTGCCGAGCACGTCACGTCCCTGGGTGAGCCGGTGCTTGAGCGGCCCGAAGTCGATGGCGTCGATGTACCGCCGAACCTCGGCGAGGTCGGCGATGCGGTTGGCGGAGGTGTCGAGGGGAACCTCCCAGCGAAGTTCCTCGGCGGGCTTGACGACGATCTCAGTCATTTCGCAGCCAATCTCGATCGGTCGACGGGGTTGCGGTGGTGGTCCGGGACCGCACCGCCGCCCCGGACCACCGGTCCACGTCAGACGGCCTGGTCGCAGCACATCACGCGGGTCGACGGCTGGCGGACGTCTGCCGCCTCGGTCGCGTCCTCGACCTGGGGAGCCGGGGTGGCCTGCTCGGTGATTTCGGTCTCGACGACCTCAGTGATCTCCGACATTGTGCTCTCCCTTCCTGATGCCCGCACCACGGTCGCTGACCGATCGGTACGAACAGGTGTTGGATGGTCCGCTGCGGAAGGGTCCCGTTAATAAAAATGTCATCCGCAGCGGCTACCAGGAACGCTATTTCCACGCCCTCGGACCCTCCAGGAGATTGACCGGCAGTTGACCGGCAGGTCTCCGGTGGAGCGCAACTACTCAAGCGCTCAAGCACGGCAAACGTGTGCCCGGATGTGCGGCGACTACGGCTGGGATCGGGTGGTCTTCAGACCCAACCAGGTGGCGAGCGCTTCGATCTCGGCGTCGACCTCGGCGGCCATCGCCCGAGTGAACGGCACGTCCTCGTGCAGGGCATTGACGACGAGGACGCCCGCCTTGCGGTCGGCGGTCGCGTCCAGCTTGCCCACCAGCCGGTCATGATGGAGTACGGGCAGAGCGAAGTAGCCCCACCGACGCTTCTCCCGAGGCTTGTACATCTCCAGGAAGTACTCGTAGCCGAACAGTTGCTCGGTGCGTACCCGATCGTGGATCAGCCGGTCGAACGGCGACAGCAGCGCGGTGCGCCCCTCGAACGGCAACCCGAGGTACGCCGGGTCGACCCGGAAGGTTCCCGGCACGCCCTCGACCACGGCCTCCTCCCCCGCGATGCCGACGAACGGTGACTCACCCGGGGTCACCGTGCCACGGGACCGGGCGATGCCCAACGCCGCGAGCCGACGCTCGTCCCGCAGCCGGGTCGCCTCGCCCGGATCGAGGTCGGGCAGGCCCACCGGGTACACCCGCTCGGGGAGATCCCAGCAGCGCTGCCGTCCCCTACGTCCGGAGATCGCCACCTGGCCCTGCCGGGCCAGCAGTTCGAGCATCCTGGTGACGTTGCGATTGTTGGTCCAACCGCTCGACGGCCACGGCACCACACTGGTGTCGGGGATGTCCCGCGACAGCAGCGGACCCCTCTCCGCCAGCACCGCCAGCACGTCCCGACGGAACGAATCGTTCTGCTCCATCCAGGTTCGGGCGGACGGATGAATCGCGGCGCGGGCCTCGGCGATCACGGCGGGCAGGTGGCCCGGTGGCCGGATGTAGGCGACGGTCTCGACCAGGCTGCGCTCGACCTCGATCGCCCTGGTCAGTTGCGCGGGATCGTAGGCCGGACCGAGTCGGCTCCACAGCACGAGATCGGCGCTGGGAGCGATGGCCGCCGTGGGGTCGAGTTGCAGAATCGTCAGGCGCTCGACGACGGCCACGAGGTCGCTCGGGCGCGGCGCGGCGAGCAACTGGGTCCGGATCGCGATCCGACGGGCTTCGACCAGGCTCAGCCGATGAACGACCATGCCACCGACCCTAGTGCCCTCGAAATCCGCACGCCCCCGGCGGGGTTTCGCCGCAGGGAAGTGGGGAATGCCGGGCGACCGTTTCGAGTGGTCCAGCCGGAGAGGCGATCAGATGACCGCAGCGCACATCGGCACCAACGTGCCGGCTGACCCGTGGCCGTTGCGTCGTGACGCCACGGTCGCGGACCACATCGTGCAACGGCTCGCCTGCTGGGGCGTACGCCGGTACTTCGGCTTTCCCGGCGACGGCATCAACGGGATGACCTCGGCCCTGCAACGCACCACCGAGCAGGTGCAGTTCGTCCAGGTGCGCCACGAGGAGACCGCCGGATTCGCCGCCTCGGCGCACGTCAAGTACGGCGGTGGGCCCCTCGGCGCGGTGCTGGTCACCAGCGGTCCGGGCGCCATCCACGCGCTCAACGGCCTCTACGACGCGAAGCTGGATCACCAGCCGGTGGTCGCCCTGGTCGGGCACACCGCACTCACCGCCGAGGGTGGCGGCTACTACCAGGAGGTGGACCTGCTCGCCCTCTACAAGGACGTGGCGGCGGCGTTCCTGGCCCAACTCGACCACCCGTCCCAGGTACGCCACCTGGTGGACCGGGCGTGCCGGACGGCGCTGGCCCGGCGTACCGTCACCGCCCTGGTGCTGCCGCTCGACGTGCAGGACCTGCCGGCGGTGCCCAACCCGCCGCACGCACACGGCTTCTACCACACCAGCAGTGTGCCGAGCAGCGGCCCGACCGTGCCGCCGGAGGCGGACGTCCGGCGCGCCGCCGAGGTGCTCGGCAGCGGCGAGCGGGTGGCCATGCTGGTCGGTCAGGGTGCGCTCGGCGCCGAGAACGAGGTACGCGAGGTCGCCCACCGGCTCGGCGCGGGCGTGGCGACGGCGCTGCTCGGCTTCACCGCCGTGGACCATCGGGAGCCGTGGGTGACCGGTGCCATCGGTCTGCTCGGCACCCGGCCCAGCTGGCAGCTGATGAACGAGTGCGACCGGCTGCTCATCGTCGGCAGCAACATGCCGTACTCGGAGTTCTACCCGCCACCCGGGCAGGCGCCGGCGGTGCAGATCGACCACGACGGCACCCAACTGGGACTGCGCTACCCGACCGAGGTGAACCTGACCGGTGACGCCGCGCCCACCCTGCGGGCGCTGCTGGCCGCGCTCGGCCCCGGCCCGGGACCGACCGGGTGGCGACAGACCATCGCCGGGGCCACCGCCGCCTGGCGACAGTCGCAGCGGAAACTGGCCGAACAGAGCGCCGACCCGGTCAACCCGCAGTTGCTCTTCGCCAGCCTCAGCGAGCGGCTGCCCGACGACGTGATGCTCGCCGTCGACTGCGGCACCACCACCGCCTGGTACGCCCGGCACGTCAAGGTCCGGCCGGGGATGCTGGCCAGTCTGTCCGGCACCCTGCTGTCCATGGGTGGCGCGATGCCGTACGCCCTGGCGGCCAAGTTCGCCCACCCGGACCGCCCGCTGGTGGCCCTGATCGGTGACGGCGCCATGCAGATGAACGGGGTCAACGAGCTGATCACCGTGGCGAAGTACTGGCAGAGCTGGGCCGACCCACGGTTCGTGGTGCTGGTGCTCAACAACCGGGATCTGGCGTTCGTCAGCTGGGAGCAGCGCTCCAGCGAGGGCGCCCCGATGTTCCCGGACAGCCAGCAACTGCCCGACATCGCGTACCACCGCTGGGGCGAGGTGCTGGGGATGCGCGGCGAACTGATCGACCATCCGGACCAGGTGGCCGACGTGTGGCAGCGGGCGCTGAACGCCGACTGCCCGACGGTGATCAACGCGCTGGTCGATCCCGCCGAATTGATGATGCCCCCACACTTCACCGTCGACCAGGCCCGCAACACGGCGGCGGCGGTGCTGCGCGGCGACACCGACTGGGCCGGCATCATCCGCCGCGGCATCCCCAGCGTCCTAACCACCTACCGCCCCCGCTGACCCACCCACCCCCTTCGCCCCCTTCGCCCCCTTCGCCTCGTTGATCATGAGGTTGTTGTCACGCCACGCCGGGCGGGGCGACAACAACCTCATGATCAACGAGGCGGGCCGGGGGGTCGGGGTGGGGAGCGGGGTGGGTGGTGGGGGTTAGCGGCGGTTTTGGAGCCAGGGGCGGAGGAGGTCGAACACGGGGTTGTCGGGGGTACGGCGGCGGGGATCGGTGAACGGGTCGCGTTCGACCGGGCGTCGGGGGGTGCCGACCAGTTCCCGGCTGGGTGCGGTGAAGGCCTGCTCCGGCTGGCCCTCGACCGCCGTACCGATGATCCGGGCGACTGCGTCGATCACCCGGGCCTGCACGGCGGCACCGACGGACTCGGTGGGGTCGTCCGGGTTGGCGGCGATACCGGCGACCGCGACCTGCGGGGTGTACGCGACGAAGCTTTCCGTGGCGGCCTGGTCGGAGCTACCGGTCTTGCCGGCCACCGGACGCCCGCCCAGGATCCGGTTCACCGCGGTGGCGGTGCCGCCGTTGCACTGCCCGAAGGCGGACTGCTGACCCACCGGGCAGCGCGCCGCGTCAGTGGCGGCACGGGCCACGTCGGCGTCGAGCACCCGCCGGCAGGACGGGTCGCCGACCGGCAACCGTGCACCGTCCGGCGCGGTCACCGACACCACCGGCACCGGCGCGCAGTACGTCCCCTCCGCCGCCACCGTGGCGTACGCGTTGGCCAGGTCCAGCGGGGTGGTGGCGGCCACGCCCAGGGTGAACGCACCCCAGTTGGCGGCGTCGTTGTCGGCGAAGTCGGCGTCGGACGCGGCACGGAAGGTGATGCCCAGCCGCTGCGCCATCTCGACCACCTTCTCCGGCCCGACCTGCTCGGACAGCCAGACGAAGTAGGTGTTCACCGAGCGGCCGAAGCCGTCCCACATCATCCGGTAGCCGTCCATCCACGTCGGGTTGGCGTTGGCTGGGCACCAGCGGCCGTCGCAGCTGCTCGCCCCGTCGGCGGCGTACCGGGTGGGCAGCCTACTGGGCGCGTCGAAGCCGGTGGACAGGCTCCGCCCGGATTCCAACGCGGCGAGCATGGTGAACAGCTTGAACGTGGAGCCGGCCTGGTAGCCGGCCACACCCGGACCACCGGAGATCAACGGGTTGACGGTGTTCGGGTAGTTGACCTGCCCGTCCGGGTTGGCGTCGAGGCTGTAGTGCCGGTTGACCGCCATCGCCAGGACCCGACCGGTGCCGGGCTCGACGGCGGCGATCGGGACCGCACGCGGGTTGTCGTACCCGTAGATGCCGGTGGCCTGGCGCTGTGCGGTGGCCTGGACCTGCGGGTCCAGCGTCGTCACCACGCGGTAGCCACCGCGCCGGAGTGCCTGCTCCCGCTCCTCGACGGTGTCGCCGAACTCGGGCTGGGCGACCCACCAGCGGCGCAGGTAGTCACAGAAGAAGCCCCAGCCGTCGCCTCCGCCCGCGGTGGCGGCACAGCCGTTGGCCTGCTCGCTCGGGTCCAGCGTCAACTTCTCGGCCCGCGCCCCGGCGGCCTGCTCAGCGGTGATCGCACCGGTGGCGACCATGGAGTCCAGCACGTACGCCCGCCGGGCCAGCGCCGCGTCGGCGTCACCGTCGATCGGGCTGTACGCCTCCGGCGACTGCACCAGGCCGGCCAGCAGGGCCGCCTCGGCGAGGGTCAGATCGGCCGGTGCCTTGGAGAAGTAGCGCTGGCTGGCGGCGGCGATCCCGTACGCCCCGGAGCCGAAGTACGCGATGTTGAGGTAGCGGTTGAGGATCTCGTCCTTGCCGAGGCGCTGCTCCAACGCGTTGGCGTACCGGATCTCCTGGATCTTGCGCCCGATGGTCGGTTCGGTGGCTGCGGCCCGCTCCTCCGCGGTCCGGCTCGGGTCGGTCTTGAGCACGTTGCGTACGTACTGCATGGTCAGCGTCGAGCCGCCCTGCCCGGTGCCCTCGGTGACGTTGCTGACCACAGCGCGCAGCATGCCGCGCGGGTCGACCCCACCGTGGTCGTAGAAGCGCCGGTCCTCGGCGGCCACGATCGCCTGGCGCATCACCGGTGCGATCTCCGCCAGCGCCACGTCCCTCCGGTTGATGTCGTAGAACGTGGTGATCAGCGTCTTGCCGTCGTTGGCGTAGAGGTAGGACCGCTGCGGGGTGGCCGGGGTCCGCAGCGCGTCCGGCAACGCGGCATAGTTCCCGAGCGCCGCCTTCGCAGCGAAACCGAGCAGGAGGTTGCCCGGCAGCGCGGCGACCGCCAGGACCAGGCCGGCGAGCACGCCGGTCAGCACGACGGTGAACAGCCGCGACAGCGGCGTAGGGGTGGCCATGGTCACCAGGATTGCCGCGAAAGCCGCGATCCGGCCACCACAATTGGCCAGTTGTCAGGCAATTCACCGTGAGTTGCCAGCCAACTCGGCCATGGGCGGCGGCAGCATCGGGGCCGCATCCGGACACCGGGGACAGCCGGTCGCAGAGTCCGCATCCTCAGACCGTTCCCAACGGACCCGTGCCACCCGGGCCCATCGGCGCGCTCGGACCGGCGGTCGCGACGCTGGCACTGGTGGCGTCCCGGAGGATCTCCCGGGGCAACAGGCGGCCCGAGCGGTAGCAGATGCCGATGCCGGCGATCAACACGAAGATCGCCCCGAAGGTCTGCAGCGATCCGATCAACGCGCCGCCGAGGCCGAGCAGCGGACTGGCGATCATCAGCATCGCCCCGTCTCCGATGCTGAACATCCCCGAGCGGGCCACCGCCCACCCGGTGAGCAGCCAGCCGGCGCTGTAGCAGGTGGCACCCACCAGCACCAGCGACCGGGCGGTGGCGCCGAAGACCGGGGTCTGCTCGGACAGGCCCGCGAAGGGCAGCATGAGCACCGTGCCGGCGATGCTGACCAACAGGCCGGCCGCCGCGGCGTGCCGGCTGCGGGTGGCGGCGAGCAGCCCGGTCAGCCCGAGCAGGGCCAGCAGGCCGAGCCAGACCGCGGCCACCCAACCGATCAGGTACAACGCCCGGCCATCGGCCGGATACGGGTCGTTGCCCACCCCGCCGTCGCTGGCCATCGCCACCGCGCCGTAGAGGATCGCGTACGCCGGCAGCAGCCAGACCGCGGCCCGGGCCAGCCGCCGCAGCGACCAGGCCCAGCTGGCGTTGGTGGCGGGTCCGGGCGGTGCCGGGTCGTCGACGAACGGGAGTACGCCGAACCCTCCACCGGTACGCCGGGTGCCGATCGGCCCTTTCGGGTCGTGGGCTCCGGGCGCCTCCGGCGTGGACCACAGCCGCCGCACCGGCTCCATGCGTCACCTCGCTCATCCACGAGCGGTGCCGGGACACGCCGAGGCGCCCCGATGCCTGGTCACCACCCGCACTAGGACCGATGGTGGCAGGCACCGGGGCGCCCTGTGAGGCTTTTTCGCATCCGCCCGACGCCGACCGGGCGGGTGACCCCCGCCCGGTCGCCGGGATCAGCCGCGTTCGCGCTGGTCCGAGGTGTCGTTGAGCAGGCTCGTCGGGGAGACCGGCTCCGGTGCCGGCAGCCCCTGCGGGTTGTTGCCGCCGGAGGCCTGCGCCTCGGCGACGCGTACCTCGTTGTGGATCTCCTGAGCGGCGAGCGCGGCGGCCTGCGCGGCCTCGGCGGCCTCCCGCTCGACGGCGCTGGCGTCCTCGGACGCCTCCTGGCTCGGCGCGTCGCCGACCATCTGGCTCAGCCCGCCCAGTGCGCCGCCCATGCCCTCCAGGGCCTTGGTCAGCTCAGCCGGCACGATCCACACCTTGTTGGCCGTGCCGTTGGCGATCTGCGGCAGCGCCTGGAGGTACTGGTACGCGAGGACCTTCTGGCTCGGGTTGGCCTGGTGGATGGCGTCGAACACGGTCCGGATCGCCTTCGCCTGGCCCTCGGCCTGCAGGATGCGGGCCTGCCGGTCACCGTCGGCGCGCAGCACCGCCGCCTGCTTCTCACCCTCGGCCGAGAGGATCTGCGACTGCTTGTGACCCTCGGCGTTCAGGATCGCCGCCCGGCGGTCCCGCTCGGCACGCATCTGCTTCTCCATCGAGTCGCGGATGCTCGGCGGCGGCTCGATCGCCTTGATCTCCACCCGGGTCACCTTGATGCCCCAGCGGCCGGTGGTCTCGTCCAGCACCCCGGAGAGGTGTCGGTTGATCTCCTCGCGGCTGGTCAACGCCCGCTCCAGGTCCAGCGAACCGATCACGTTACGCAGCGTGGTGACGGTGAGCTGCTCGATCGCCTGAAGGAAGTTGGAGATCTCGTAGGTGGCCCGGACCGAGTCCACCACCTTGAAGTAGAGGACGGTGTCGATCGACACGACCAGGTTGTCCGAGGTGATCACCGGCTGCGGCGGGAAGCTGACCACCTGCTCGCGCATGTCGACCTTGGTACGCACCGCGTCGACGAACGGCACGAGGATGTTCAGACCGGGGTTCAGCGTGCGCTTGTACCGGCCGAGCCGCTCGACGACGTCCTGACGCTGCTGCGGCACGATCCGCACCGACTTGGCCAGGGTGACCACCGCGATCAGGGCGATCGCTATCAACAGGGCGGGAACTATGAACTCCATCCGTTCACCTTTCAGCCTCGGGTAGCTCACCGGGAGTAGTGACGTCCCGCCAGACCAGGGCTACCGCTCCCTTGACCTGGATGACCTGCACCCGTTCGCCGGGTGCCAAAACCTGGGTGGCGTCGTAGGCGCGAGCACTCCACACCTCGCCGTCGATCTTCACCATGCCCCGGTCGGCGTCGACCTGCTCCAGAACCAGCGCAGTCGAACCCTCGATCGCCTCGATACCGAAGGTGGTGGTGTCGCTGTCGGAGCTGGTCTGTTTGTGTCGTTGGATGACCGGTCGCGCGGCGAAGACGGTCAGCGCGGAGACGACCGCGAAGACCACCGCCTGCACGGGCACCGACGCGCCGAGCGCGGCGGCGCCCGCGGCGGCGAACGCGCCGACCGCAAACATGATCAAGAATAGGGTCGCCGTGAAGACCTCAGCGACCGCCAGCACCACACCCAGCACGATCCACAGCACGGCATCCACGTAACGATCGTGACATGTCAGTGCACGTGTCATCGAACTGTCATGATCTCAGGCACGCGACCGCCGACCCCGTAGAAGACTTCGTGCCCTTACGCCCCGAACCGGCACCCTGACGGCCCCGGCCGCTCAGGATCATCAGGGCGGGGTGGAGCGGACCACCACCGCCTCCGGCACCGGTGGCGGCGGTGGTGACGTCGGTCGCTGCCGGGACAGCCGGCGCACCGCGGTGTTCAGCACCGCGATCAGCGGTACCGCGACGAGCGCGCCGACGATGCCTTCCAGGACCACCCCGGCGGTCACCGCCAGCACCACGGGCAACGGATGCAGCGCCACCGCCCGGCCCATGATCCACGGCTGCAGGACGTTGCCCTCCACCTGTTGGACCACGATCACGGCACCGAGAATGATCAACGCGGTGACCCAGCCACCGTCGACCAGGGCCACCAGGACCGCGACCGCACCGGACAGCGTCGCGCCGACGATCGGGATGAACGCGCCGAGGAAGACCAGCGCCGTCAGCGGGAAGGCGAACGGCACGTCGAACACCACGAGCGCGATGCCGATGCCCACCGCATCGATGAACGCCACCAGCACCGTGGCGCGTACGTAGGCGACCAGGGTCAGCCAGGAGGCCCGCCCGGCGTCGTTGACCCGCCAGCGGGCGGCGACCGGGAACAGCCCGACCAGGAACCGCCAGATCCGGTTCCCGTCGCGCAGGAAGAAGAACGTGGCGAACAGCACGAGCAGCGTGCCGGTGAACACCTCGACCACGGTGCCGGCGGTCGCGATCGCGTTGCTGGTCAACGCCTGCGAGTTCTCGTTGATCCAGTTCTGCCCGGCCTCGATGTACCGGTCGAGCTGCCCGTCGGAAAGGTTCAACGGACCGTCGCGCAGCCAGTTCTGGATCTGCCCGATGCCGGCCGCGGCACTGGAACTCAGCTCGGGCAGGCCCGCGATGAACTCGTTGACCACCAGGGTCAGCGTGCCGACCACCGCGGCCAGCCCGCCGATGAGCACCACGGCGGTGGCCAACGTACGCGGGAACCGGGCGCGCAGCAGCCAGCCGACGGCCGGTGCCAACAGGGCGGCGAGCAGCAACGCCACCAGCAACGGGACGATGACGACACGGATAGCGCCGAAGACCCGCAACAACGCCCAGCCGACGAGCCCGATGACGATGAGCCGCCACGACCAGGCGGCGGCGATCCGCAGACCTCTCGGCACGTCCGCGTCGTCGCGGCTCGTCGTCGACACGGCCGCGTCCTCCGTCGGCATCACCAGTTCCGGGAGCGGCCGATCTCGCTCGGCCGCCCGCGCGACGCGCCGCGCGCTCTCCCGCTCACGGGCCGAGCGCACCGACTCGCGTCCCGTCGCGTACGCCTGACGCAACCGCTGCCGCAGCTGCCCGAATCGGCTCACGTGCGTACCCCCGGGGTGGTAGGGATCAGGGTGATTCACCGTAACGGCCGCCAGCTCAGCGGCGGGCCCGTCAGGTCATTCCGGCTCGGTCACGAAATCGATCAACCGTTCCATCGCGTTGATCAGCGGTGTCTCCACGTCGGCGAAACTGCTCACCCGGGACAGGATGTGCCGCCACATGTCGGCCGGTTCGGCGACGCCGAGCGCCGCGCAGACCCCCTCCTTCCACGGCTGCCCACGTGGCACCACCGGCCACGCCGGGATGCCCACCGCGGCGGGCCGCACCGCCTGCCACACGTCGACGTAGGGATGTCCGGTGACCAGGACGTGCGGCGAGTTGACCCGGGCCACGATGCGGCTCTCCTTGGAGCCCGGCACGAGGTGGTCGACCAGCACGCCGAGCCGGCGGCCCGGGCCGGGGCCGAAATCGCGTACCTCGGCGTCCAGGGCGTCGATGCCGGACAGCGGTTCCACCACCACACCCTCGATGCGCAGGTCATCACCCCAGATCCGCTCGACGAGGGCGGCGTCGTGCACGCCCTCGACCCAGATCCGGCTGGCCCGGGCGACCCGAGCGCGTACCCCGTCCACGGCGACCGAGCCCGACGCCGTACGCCGCCGGGCCGCCGGCACCGGTGATCGGGAGGGACGGCGCAGGGTTACCGGGCGACCGTCGAGCAGGAACGCCGCCGGCAGCAGCGGGAAGTTACGCCGCCGGCCGTGCCGGTCCTCCAGCACGACCGCGCCGGCCTCGAAGCCGACGACCGCCCCGCAGAAACCGGATTCGGCGTCCTCCACCACGAGGTCCGTTTCGGCGTCGACCTCCGGGGTCACCTTCCGCCGCCGCCAGTCCCCCGCCAACACGTCCTCGCCGTACCGCCGCCCCATCCCGCCACGCTAACCCCGCCCGCCGACCCCCCCAACCCCGACACACCCCACCCCTCCCGCACAACGCCGATCATGCAGGTGTGGCACGTCACAAAAGCCGTGAACATCAATTTACCGCCCGCCACAACTGCATGATCGGCGCGGCGGGGAGGTGGGGGCGCGGCAGTCGAGACACGGACGGGCGTCACCACGTACTCTTTCGGCATGTCCACCCCCGCTGCGGGTGCGGCCATCCTCGCGCCGCGCCGGTCGAGCCGGTTCGTTGCCTGGGTGCGCGCGTGGCGCGCCGGGCTGGTGCCGTTCGACGAGGTCGCCGAGGCGGTCGCCGGCACCGAGGAGCACCTGGTCGCCGACGCGCCCGGCACCTGGACGGACGTGTCGCTTCGGGAAGCGCTACCCACGCTGGCCAAGCTCTCACCGGACGAGA
Organism: Micromonospora lutea; assembly: GCF_016863535.1. Classification (GTDB taxonomy): domain Bacteria; phylum Actinomycetota; class Actinomycetes; order Mycobacteriales; family Micromonosporaceae; genus Micromonospora; species Micromonospora lutea. Next base: position 19,467 of record NZ_BOPB01000028.1, on the reverse strand, counting down.
TCCGCCTGGTGCTGCCGGCCCCGGGCGACCCGCGCGGCCTGCCCGGCCCGGGTGACTTCGCCGGCGCCGCACTGCTCGCCGGCGAAGCCGTGATAGCTGGCGCGCTGGGGCTGATCCCCGAGGTCCGCGTGCACACCTCCGGCTCCGGCGACACCTTCGAGACGGTGCTCTGGCGGGTCCACCCGCTGCCGGCGGACGCTCCCGCCGCCTGCCTCGCCCTGCCCGGCGCCGCCGAGGCAGAGGCGGAACTGGCTGCCGCGCTGGCCGACACCACCGCCGCGCTCACCCGGCTCGACGTGGCCCAGTGGCGTCCGGAGCTGGCCGGTGCCCTGGAGGCGCTGCGCCGCCCGGACGGCACCACCGACCTGCCACCCGGGTTCGACCCCCGGTCACGTCGGCTGTTCGCCCGCGCCGCCGTGCTCGACCGGGTACTCGCCCTGGCCGGGCACGCGGCACCCGGCGGCGCGATCAACAACTACGAGGCCCAACAGCGCGACGCCGCGCTGCGCCCGCTCACCGCCGCCTGCCGTCAGGCCCTCGTCGCCGCCTGCAACGCCCCCCTGCGACCCTGAGCGCGGCCGGCGGCAGGTTCACACCTCGTCGATCAGGTCGGCGACCGAGTTGACGATCCGGGAGGGGCGGTACGGGTAGCGCTCCGCCTCCACCCGGGAACTGATCCCGGTCAACACCAGGATGGTCTCCAGCCCGGCTTCCAGGCCGCAGAGGATGTCGGTGTCCATCCGGTCACCGATCATCGCGGTGCTCTCCGAGTGCGCGTTGATCGTGTTCAGCGCCGACCGCATCATCATCGGATTGGGCTTGCCGACGAAGTACGGCTCCACACCGGTGGCCTTGGAGATCATCGCGGCCACCGAGCCGGCGGCCGGCAGGGCACCCTCCACCGAGGGCCCGGTGGCATCGGGGTTGGTGCAGATGAACCGGGCCCCGTCGTTGATCAGCCGGACCGCCTTGGTGATCGCCTCGAAACTGTAGGTGCGGGTCTCCCCCAGCACCACGTAGTCGGGAGCGAAGTCGCTGAGCACGTAGCCCACCGCGTGCAGGGCCGTGGTCAGCCCGGCCTCCCCGATGACGTACGCCGTGCCGCCCGGCCGCTGGTCGGCCAGGAACTGGGCGGTGGCCAGGGCGGACGACCAGATCGCCTGCTCCGGCACGTCCAGGCCCATCCGCGCCAACCGGGCCTGCAGGTCGCGTGGCGTGTAGATGGAGTTGTTCGTCAGCACCAGGAAGGGCTTGCCGGAGGCACGCAGCCGCTTGACGAACTCCGGCGCACCCGGCACCGGCTGGCCCTCGTGCACCAGCACCCCGTCCATGTCGCTGAGCCAGCTCTCGACGGGCTTACGGTCCTGCATGATCATCCCTAGGGTGTCGTCGGGTTCGCCGCACCGGTCAGGACGGGCGGCGTGCGGGGACACAGCAGACCGTGGGACAGGTGTCCCACATCGGTAGCTGGCCCAGGCGACGGCGCAGCTGCGCCCCGTCCGGATCGATCCGTTCCCGCACCAGCTCCCGGACCATCGTCACGTAGCGGGGGTCGGTGCCGGGAGTAGCGGCGCGAACGAAGTCCATCCCGAGCCGCTTGGCCGTCTCCAACGCCTCGGTGTCCAGGTCCCACACCACCTCAAGGTGGTCCGAGACGAACCCGATCGGGCTGACCACCACGGCAGTCACGCCCTGCTCGGCGAGCGTCTCCAGGTGGTCGTTGATGTCCGGCTCCAGCCACGGCACGTGCGGCGGGCCGGAGCGGCTCTGCCAGACCAGGTCGTACGGCAGTTCCGGGGCCGCCGCCGCGTGCACCAGTCGGGCCGTCTCGGCGAGTTGGGCGGTGTACCGGCCGCCATGCGGGCCGGCGCTGTCGGCCGCCGACATCGGCACCGAGTGCGCGGTGAAGACGAGCCGCGTGCTGTCCCGCCGCGCCGGGTCGAGCTGGGCCAACGCGGAGCGCACCGCGTCGACGTGTGGCTCGACGAAGCCAGGATGATCCCAGAACTGGCGCAGTTTCTCGATCACCGGCGCGGCCGGGCCGACCGCCGCCCGCGCGGCGGTGATGTCCTCCTGGTACTGCCGGCACGAGGAGTACCCGCCGAACGCGCTGGTGACGAAGGCCAGTGCCCGGCGTACGCCGTCGTCACGCATCTGGGCCACCGTGTCGGCGAGCATCGGCTCCCAGTTCCGGTTGCCCCAGTACACCGGCAGGTCGAGCCCGTTGGCGGCGAAGTCGGTGCGGATCGCCGCCAGCAGGTCCCGGCACTGCTGGTTGATCGGGGAGATCCCGCCGAAGTGCTGGTAGTGCTCGGCGACCTCGGCCAGCCGCTCCGGCGGAACTCCCCGCCCCCGGGTCACGTTCTGCAGGAACGGCATCACGTCGTCGGGGCCCTCCGGGCCACCGAAGGACACCAGCACCACCGCGTCGTACGCCATGGCTCCATTCTTGCCGGTGACCGATGCCACCTCGGCAAGGCCCCCTGACTCCGGCCGGCTTCGGCGTGCCCGGCTGTTAGCAGGGGGCCCCTGCTATACCGCAGGCGTTAGCAGGGGGCCCTTCCTTACCCGCTAGGCGCCGATGGCGTGGTAGCCGCCGTCGACGTGCACGATCTCGCCGGTGGTGGCCGGGAACCAGTCCGACAGCAGCGCGAGACAGGCCCGGGCGGCCGGCTCCTGGTCGGTCAGGTCCCAACCCAGCGGGGCACGCCCGGCCCAGGCGTCCTCGAACTGCTCGAAGCCGGGGATGGACTTCGCGGCCATCGTGCGCAGCGGACCGGCGGCCACCAGGTTGCTGCGGATGCCCTGCTTGCCCAGGTGCAGCGCGAGGTAGCGGGAAGCTGACTCCAGCCCGGCCTTGGCCACGCCCATCCAGTCGTACACCGGCCACGCCTGGCTGGCGTCGAAGGTCAGCCCGACCACCGAGCCGCCCGGCGACATCAGCGGCAGCGCCGCGACGGCCAGGGACTTGTAGGAGTACGTCGAGACGTGCAGCGCCGTCGCGACGTCCTCCCAGGAGGCGTCGAGAAACCCGCCGCCGAGGCAGCTCTGCGGGGCGAACCCGATCGAGTGGACCACCCCGTCCAGACCGTCGACGTGCTCGCGAACCTTGTCGGCCAGTCCGGCGAGCTGCTCGGGACTGGTCACGTCCAGCTCGATCACGGGCGCCGGCTCGGGCAGTCGCTTGGCGATCCGCTCCACCAGTGACAGTCGGCCGTAGCCGGTGAGCACGACCTGGGCGCCGTTCTCCTGGGCCAGCTTGGCCACCGAGAAGGCGATCGAGGCGTCGGTGATGACGCCGGTGACGAGCAGCCGCTTACCGGCCAGCAGTCCGGACATTACGTTCATTCCTCCGTGCTCGGGATTCAGTGACCCATGCCCAGGCCACCGTCGACCGGGATGACCGCGCCGGAGACGTACCCGGCACTGTCGCCCGCCAGCCAGGTGACCACCGCGGCGACCTCCTCCGGGTTGGCCATCCGGCCCGCCGGGATCGACTTGAGGATCTCGGCCTTGCGCTGGTCGGACAGCACCGCGGTCATGTCGGTCTCGATGAAGCCCGGCGCGACGACGTTGGCGGTGATGTTCCGGCCGCCCAGCTCCCGGGTGATCGAGCGGGCCACCCCGACCAGGCCGGCCTTGCTGGCCGCGTAGTTGACCTGTCCGGCGCCGCCGGAGAGGCCGACCACCGAGGAAACGAAGATCATGCGCCCCCACCGGGCCCGCAGCATCTTCCCGGAGGCCCGCTTCGCGCAGCGGTACGCGCCGGTCAGGTTGGTGTCCAACACCCGGGTGAACTGCTCCTCCGACATGCGCAGCAGCAGCGTGTCGTCGGTGATGCCCGCGTTGGCGACAAGCACCTCCACCGGCCCGAGTTCCGCCTCGACCGTCGCGAAGGCCGCGTCCACCGACTCGCCGTCGGTGATGTCGCAGCGCACGCCGAACAGTCCCTCGGGCGCCCCGCTGCCCCGGTGGGTGATCGCCACCCGGTCACCCTGCTTGGCGAAAGCCTGGGCGATGGCCAGACCGATCCCCCGGTTGCCCCCGGTAACCAGCACAGTTCGCGACACGGTGCGTCCCCTCCCAAAGATCGCTGCGGCTTGGAGACTAGGCGCTACCGCACAGTAATCACTAACCGCCGCACGTCACGCCCGGTGCCAGACACCGGACAGCTACGCGAGCCACCCGACGGTCCGCCGGGTGGCCGACCGAGTGCGGCGGGTGCCCGACCCGGGTGTACGATCATCCGCGTTTGCGGGTCGCTCGGCGGCCCGCGTCGCCCGGAACCCGACCGCAGGAGGTGTTCGCTGTGCCAGATAGCGATCCTCCCAGTCGTGGCCGGGTCGACCACCAGCCACGCTGAGCCCCGCTCCGCCTGAGCTGGCCCGCTCTCCCGCCTATCCGTTCCACCGCCCGGCCACGTTGTGCCGGTGGTCGACCGTACGGGTACCGCCGGAAAGCAGCCCGGTCACGACTTCACGTGTGCGCGTCCTGATCCGCCCCTTTCGCGGTCCACCCTGCCCGGACCGCCGAGCCGCCACGTCGGAGCTGTCATGAGCCGCTACGTCGCCCCGCTGGGCTTCACCCTCGCCGCCGTCTGGGTGGCCGTCCTCTTCGTCCTGGCCAGCACCAACCCCTGACCCCACCCCGTCTGGGTTGATCATGAGGTTGGCGGGCGGTTTGATCTCTTGGCGCGACAACAACCTCATGATCAACGGGGACCAGTCGGTGGGTGGGTGGGTCAGATCATGCGGGAGGACCAGAGGAGGCTGAAGGCGCCGGCGCAGAGGGCCAGCAGCAGCGCGATGCCGGCGTACCACTGGGTGACCTCGCGGGGTTCGGTGCGGAAGCCGATCGAGCTGCCCATGTCCTGGTAGACCTGCTTCAGCTCGTTGACCGTGGCCGCCTCGTAGAAGAAGCCCTCGGTGGTCTCGGCCAGCTCGGCCAGCGCGAACCGGTCCACCGGCACCCGCTGCAACTGACCGCCGATGTCGACGTGACCGGCGTCGGTGCCGAAGGCGATGGTGGAGACCGGCACGTTCGCCGCCTGCGCCGCCGCGGCCGCCTCCTCCACCGACCGCCCCGCCGTGCGGAAACCGTCGGAGAGCAACACGATCCGGGCCGGCGGAATCCCTGATGCCCCGTCGGCCGGCACCGACCGGATCGCCTCCAGACAGGTGAAGACCGCCTCGCCGGTCGCCGTCGCCTCGGCCAGCACCAGCCCCTCGATGGCACTGGTCACCGCAGGACGGTCCTTGGTCGGCGGGACCAGCACATTCGCCGACTTGGCGAACGAGACCAGCCCCACGTTGTAGGTCTCCGGCAGTTCGGCCACGAACTGCTTGGCCGCCTCCTGGGCGGCCTCCAGCCGGTTCGGTGGGACGTCGTCGGCCTGCATCGACAGCGACACGTCGATGGCCAGCATGATGGTGGCCCGCTCCAACGGCTCCCGGGTGTCGACCGCAGGCCGGGCCAGCGCTCCAGCCAGCACCAGCAGCGCCAGCAGGAACGCGGTGGCCGGCACATGCCGACGCCAGCCGAGCCCCTTCGGCGCCACGGTACGCAGCAGGTCCACGTTGGTGAACCGCAGCGCGTAGTCGCGCCGACGCAGCTGCCTCCAGACGTACAGCGCGGCGAGGGCGAGCACCGGCAGCACGGCCAGCAGCCACCACGGTTGCAGCAAGCGAATCATCGTGTCGTCCCCCGGGTGCGGGCGTGCCGCTGCGCGGCGACGAAACGCACCATGTCCAGCAGCCAGTCTCGGTCGGTACGCAGTCGCAGGTGGGCGGCGCCAGCGGCGCGTAACGCGGCGGAGATCTCCGCGCGCTGGGCGGCGGCTGCCGCCGCGTAACGGTGCCGCAGGCCCGGGTCGGCGGTCTGCACCTCGTGCAGTTCACCGGTCTCCGGGTCGACCACCGGCAGCACGCCGACGTCGGGCAGCTCCAGCTCCCGCGGATCGACCACCTCGATCGCCAGCAGGTCGTGTCGTACCCGCAATTTGCGCAGGGGACGCGCCCACTGGGCCGGCGGGGCGAGGAAGTCGGAGATGACCACGGCGACACCGCGCCGCCGAGGTGGGCGGTTGAGCATGTCGACGAGCGCGCCGAGGTCACCGCGACCCGGCCGGCTCTCGGTCGCGGCGATGGCCCGCAGCATGCCTTGCGCCTCCTTACGTCCGGACCGGGCGGGCAACCGGACCAGACGCCCCGGTCCCGCCGGCACGGCTGCGGCGCGGCGGCCCCGCCGGGCTGTGGGTGCATCTGCTCCGCTGCCCACGACGGCTCCGATCCGGTTGCCGCCCCGCACGGTCAGGTGCGTGATCGCGGCGGCCGCCGCGATCACCACGTCCCGCTTGAGCCACCGGCCGGTACCGAAGTCCAGGCTCGCCGACAGGTCCACGGCCAGCCAGGTCTCCAACTCACGGTCGGCCACGGTACGCCGCACGTGGGCGGTGGTGGTGCGGGCGGTCACCGGCCAGTCCATCCGGCGTACGTCGTCGCCGGGACGGTACTCGCGCGACTCGCCGGCCTCGCTGCCCGGTCCGGGCAGCAGGCCCGCGTAGTCGCCCTGCAGAAGTCCGTCGAGTTTTCGGGTCACCAACAGTTGCAGCCGGGACAGCACGGCGCCGGACCGGTCGGTGGCCGCCATGCCGTGCGGCTGACCGGGTCGAGGGGTGGTCGAGGTCACGGTCGCTGCCCGGGCCACCCCGAGGTAGGCGCCACCGCCCCGACCGGCGGGGTGGCCTGCTGCCGGGGTGCCACCGAGGGCAGCGGGATCGTCGACATCACCCGGTGCACCACGTGGTCGGCGGGCACGTCGTCGGCGAGCGCGTCGTAGCTGAGCACCAGCCGGTGCCGCAGGATGTCTGGCGCGATGTCCTGCACGTCCTGCGGCAGGGCGTAGTCACGCCCGCGCAGCAGGGCCAGCGCCCGGGTGGCTCGGACCAGCCCGAGCGAGGCCCGGGGACTGGCACCGTACTGGATCAGTTGCGCCACGTCGGGCATGCCGTGTTCCGCCGGCGTACGCGTGGCCAGCACCAGCCGGACCGCGTAGTCGACCAGGGCGTTGTGCACGAAGACCTGGTCGGCCTTGTGCTGCAGGGCGACCAGATCCTCGGTGTCGAACACTGCGGTGGGCTCGGGGGGTGCCACCCCCATCCGGTAGACGATCTCCCGCTCCTCGGCGTCCGTCGGATACCCCACCACGATCTTCATCAGGAAGCGGTCCCGCTGCGCCTCCGGCAGCGGATACACCCCTTCCTGTTCGATGGGGTTCTGCGTCGCCATCACCAGGAACGGATTCGGCACCCGGTGGCTCTCGCCGCCGATCGACACCTGCCGCTCGCTCATCACCTCCAGCAGCGCCGACTGCACCTTCGCCGGGGCCCGGTTGATCTCGTCGGCGAGCAGGAAGTTGACGAAGACCGGACCCAGCTCGACGTCGAACTTCTCACTGGACTGCCGGTAGATCCGGGTGCCCATGATGTCGGCCGGCACCAGATCCGGGGTGAACTGCACCCGGGCGAACGAGCCGCCGACCACCTTGGCGAGGGTCTCCACCGCGAGGGTCTTGGCCACTCCCGGTACGCCCTCCAGCAGACAGTGCCCACGGGCGAGGAGCGCGACGAACATCCGCTCGACCATCCGGTCCTGCCCGACGATCACCCGCTTGATCTCGAACAGCGCCCGCTCCAGCAGGGTGGCGTCCTGCGCCGGAGTGCTCGGCGGTGCGGGCGCCTGCGGTTGCGCCCCGTCCGGTGGCGGGGCGTCGGGCGTGGTCGGCTGGGCCACTGGTCCTCCACAGCGTGATCGGTCGTCGCGGCGTGTGCGGTATCAAGCCTCGCATGCCCGCCTGAGTACCGACGGAGGGAGCGACCGATTTTCGCCCCACCGTTCCGGCGTGGAGGAATCGCCGATCACCAGTGGACAAAAGCCACCCCGGCGTGTGTACCATTCATCCGTCGCCGGGCGGCTTCCCCCGTGGCCGCCCGGCGCCCACTCTCTTTCCGCCGGCCTAGACTGAGCGGGATGACCCACCCCGACGTCCCCACCGATGCGCTGCCCTGTTCGGCCCGTGGGTGTCACGCCCGGGCCTGCTGGGCACTGCGCTGGAACAATCCCCGTCTGCACACGCCCGAGCGGCGCAAGACCTGGCTCGCCTGCGAGGCGCACCGCTCGTCGCTCGGTGACTTCCTCGGCGCGCGAGGCTTCCTGCGTGAGGTCGCCCCGCTGCCGGGATCGCCTACGCTCGAAGAGTGGACGCGTACAACGAAAAGTCAGCCCGGTGAGCGGTGACGCGGCTCAGACCCCACCAGCCGGGCCGACCAGCCCGCTCGAACCGTGGCCGGACACCGTCCAGTGGCAGTCGATATCGACCGACCTGATCTGGGTGGAGCTGCTGCGTCTGGCGGTCGGGGTCGCCTTCGTCTCGATCGTGCTCGCTGTGAGCTGGGCGATGACCGACTCCTGGCCGGTCGGTGCGGCGCTCGGCGTCGTCGGGCTGTTCGCCCTCTGGCGGGCGGTGACCATCGTCCGGGCGGTACGCGCCTGGGGCTACGCCGAACGTGAGGACGACCTGCTGGTCCGGCATGGTCTGCTGGTGCGTCGGTTGTCCATCGTCCCGTACTCGCGGATGCAGTTCGTCGACGTCAGCGCCGGGCCCCTGGAGCGCGCGTTCGACCTGGCGACCGTGCAGTTGCACACCGCCGCTGCGGCGAGCGACGCCCGGGTGCCGGGGCTACGGCCGGCGGAGGCGTCCCGGCTGCGGGACCGCCTGACCGCGCTCGGCGAGGACCGGGCGGAGGGACTGTGACCGGGTCGTCCGATCCGGGTCCGGACCGGATCCCGTCCACCGCGAGCGAGTGGGATCAGGTCGGGACGGCGTCTGACATCCAGCATCCGGATCCGCCGCAGGGCCCGCCGGCACGGCAACGGCTGCATCCGTTGAGCCCGGCGCTGCACGGCGCCAAGTCGCTGGTCGTGGTCATCGCCGGCCTGTCCTGGTCGACCCTGTCCCGGGTCGGGTTCGGCTGGTTCGTCGCGATGGTGATCGTGCTCGCGCTCGGCGCGAGCGTGCTGGCCGTGGTGAGCTGGTACTACACGGGCTACCAGGTGGTCGGGCGGGAGTTGCGCATCCACGAGGGGCTGCTCTGGCGGCGTACCCGGGCGATCCCGCTGGAACGGCTCCAGGCCGTCGAGGTGGTCCGACCGTTACTCGCCCAGCTCACCGGTCTGGCCGAGTTGCGACTGGAGGTGGTCGGCGGCGGCAAGACCGAAGCACCGCTGGCGTACCTCAGTGTCGCCGAGGCCGCGGCGTTGCGGCAGCGCCTGCTGGCCCTGGCCGGCGACGCCCCCGGCGCGGTGCCGGCGGCCCAGGCACAGCCGGCGCCGGCCGGCGTCGAGTCGGTCCCGCCACCCGGCCGGCCGCTGCACTCGGTGAGCAACCGGGACCTCCTGATCAGTCAGCTGCTGACCCCGCAGGCGTTCCTGCTGCCGTTCGGGGTGGCCTTCGTGGCGATCCAGTTCCTGTCGGAAGGGTCCTGGTCCTTCATCGCGGTGGCGAGCACGCTCACCGCGATGGCCGGTGTCCTGCTGCAACCCGTCCGCCGGGTCCTCGACGACTGGCGGTTCCAACTGGCCCGTGACGGCGACCGGCTGCGGATCCGCAACGGCCTGCTGGAGACCCGGTCGCAGACCGTCCCGTTGCACCGGGTGCAGACCGTGCGGGTGACCTGGCCGCTGCTCTGGCGGATGAAGGGCTGGCTACGGCTACGCCTGGAGGTGGCCGGTTACGCCGCCGGTGAGGCCGACGAGCGCAACCGACCGGACCGGCTGCTGCCCGTCGGTGACCGGCCGACCGGAGAGATGATCGTTGCCGAGGTGCTGCCGGGGGTGGCGCTGTCCTCGATGCCGCTGCGGCCTCCGCCCACCCGGGCCCGCTGGGTCAACCCGCTGAGCCGTCAGGTCCTCGGCGCCGGCCTGACCGAGCAGGTCTTCGCGGTCCGCTCCGGCCTGCTCGTCCGCCGACTGACGATCGTGCCGTACGCCCGGTTGCAGAGCGTACGGGTGGTGCAGGGGCCGGTGCAGCGGCTGCTCGGGTTGGCCACCGTGCACGCCGACACCGCGGGCGGGGCCGGTGCCGCGGCGGTGGACCGGGATCTCGCCGACGCGTGGGCGTTGGCGGCGGAGTTGACCGCTCGGAGCCGGGCCGCCCGCCGCGCCGGGTGACCGACCGACGCGACAGGTCGTCGCGGGACGGGTCAGCGGCGGGTGGGAACGGCCGACGACGGCACGGCCACGTCGTCGACGGTGGTGGGTGGGTCGGTCGGAGCGTGGCGGGCTTTCCGGCGGGCCCACCAACGTTCGGCCCAACCGACCGCCACGAAGGTCATCCCGACGTACGCCCAGCCCACCAGCACGTCGATCACGTAGTGCTCGCCGCTGTAGACCAGGGTGAAGGTCATCGCCAGCGGGTAGGCCAGCAGGAGGGGCCACCAGCGGAGCCGGACGCTACGCAGAAAGAACAGCACCACGAACAGGGCGAAGGCGGTGTGCAGCGACGGCATCGCGGCCACCGGGTTCGAGGCCAGTTGCCCGGCGTTGAGCAGATTGCCCGCGCCGTGCATGCCGAACGCCTTCCAGCCCCGGGTGGAGATCCGCGCGACCTCCTCGATCAGCCCGTTCTGCGCCGCCCACCAGGGCGGCGCGGCCGGGTAGAGGAAGTAGGTGATCAGGCCGGTGGCGCAGAGGAAGAACCAGCGACGCATGAACGCCGCCCACCGGCTGCGCTCACGCATCCAGAGCACCGCCGCGGCGGCCAGCGCCGCCACGAAGTGCGAGAAGTACACCCAGCTGACGAGGACGTCCCACCAGCGCACCTCCGGCTGGTACAGGTGCTGCTGCAACCAGACGGTCGGCACCTGGCCGTCCATCGCCCAGCCGAACATCAGGCGGTCCGCCAGGATCAGCTCGTAGGCGTGCGGCACCGTCCCGTCGTGGTAGGCGAACCCACGGGAGAGGTTGTAGGCCACCAGCAGCAGCACCACCGGCACCCAGTCCCGGGCGAAGCGCAGGTGGCTGCGCCACGGGCGGGCGGAGTACCAGGCGATGGTGCCGGCCCAGATCCAGAAGAACGCGTACACCGGGTCGGTGGGCAGGCCGATGACCAGCCAGCCCGCCACGAAGGCGACGCCCCAGACCGACATGGCGATGACACGGCGACGCCCGCCGTCGCGCGGGGCGGGCGCCTCGGTCGGGGCTGGGGGCTGGGGGTCGGTCACGGCAGACATCGCGGACAAGGTTAGCGGCGAGATGCGCACGACCGGACGCAGGAGCACCTGCGGCGTCGTGGCGCACGTGGCGCATCTGCCCGGCCGCGTGGTCCGGGCCTCCCCGAGCACCTACGCTGTGGCCATGCGGGAGCTACCGGATCAAGCCCTGGCCCCGGGTCTGACCGCCCGGGTCGAGTTGACCGTCACCGACGCCGACACCGCTCAGGCGGTCGGCTCCGGTGACCTCCCGGTGCTCGGCACGCCACGGGTGCTGGCCCTGGCCGAGGCGGCGACCGTGACCGCGACCGCCCGCCATCTGCCCGACGGCGCCACCACCGTGGGCACCCGGGTGGAGCTGGAGCACCGGGCCGCGACACCGGTGGGCCGCACGGTCACGGCGCAGGCCCGGCTGACCGAGGTCGACCGACGCCGGCTGGTGTTCGAGATCGATGTCACCGAGGGCGGGCAGACTGTCGCTGCGGGGCGGGTGGAGCGGGTCCTGGTCGACCGGGCCCGGTTCATGCAACGCGCCGGTGGCACGGCATGACGCCGCCGGGCCGGTTCGTCGAGGTCGCCGACCGGGTGCTCGTACTGCGTGAGCCGGTGCTCGCGGTCAATGTCACGCTGGTGCTGGGCGACGGCGCGGCGCTGCTGGTCGACACCCTTTCCACCGCCGGGCAGGCCGCCGAGCTGGCCACTGCGGTACGCGTGGTCACCGCCGACCCGCTGACGCTGGTGAACACCCACCACCACTTCGACCACTGCTTCGGCAACGCCACGCTCGCCGGTGACCCGCCCCGGCCGGTCTGGGCGCATGAGCTGGCCGCCACGGCGATCCGCGACGAGGCGGACCGGTTGCGCCGGGAGGCGTACGCGGAACTGCACCCCGGGCATCCTGAACTCGCCGCCGAACTGGCCGACACCGTGCTGCTGGCACCCACCCACACCGTGCGTACCGAGGCGGTCCTCGACATCGGTGGCCGTCGGGTGGTGCTGCGTCATCCCGGGCGGGGACACACCGATGCCGACCTGGTCGTGCAGGTGCCCGACGCCGACCTGCTGATCGCCGGTGATCTGGTCGAGCAGGCCGGTCCCCCGGCGTTCGAGGACTCGTACCCGCTGCAGTGGCCCGACGCGCTGGCCGAGCTGTCGCGGTCGATCTCACCTTCGACGGTGGTCGTACCCGGACACGGCGAGCCGGTCGACGCGGAGTTCGTTCGGGCCCAGCACGCCCAACTGGTGGAGTTGGCCTGGCTGATCCGGGCCGGGCACACCGGCGGCGCACCGCCGGAGCGGGTCGCCGCCGACGCCCCGTTCCCGGCCCGCCACGCGCTGACCGCCGCCCGGCGTGGGTACGCCGAACTCGACGGCACCGCCTGACCTCGCCATCGCGTGCCACGGGGTCCTGTCGACAGCGGCACCGGGCCACCCTCGGTGTGGTGCCGCGATCAGTGGCCGCGAGCCGGGGCGGCCGGTCAGTCGCCGAAGCGTTCGCGCACCTCGGCCCGGGTGGGCATGGCGACCGCGCCGCCGGGACGCTCACAGACGAGGCCGGCGACCCGCAGCGCGTAGCCGACCCGGGCGTGCCAGCCGGACGGCTCGACCGGCTCGCCGCCGGTCAGCAGGTCGGCGACGAGGGCGGCCATCACCGAGTCACCTCCACCGGTGGCGTCGACGGCGGCCACCTTCGGTGCGGGCACGCGTACCGGATCGGCATCTGCGGCGGCGACCACCGCGCCGGCGGCACCGAGGGTGACCACGACGGTGGCCGCGCCCAGTTCGCGCAGGTAGACCGCCACCGACTCGACCGGCTCACCGGGGTAGAGCTGTTCCGCGTCGGCGGCGCTGAGCTTGACCAGGTGCGCTCCGGCGGCGAACTCGGCGACCACCTCGCGCAGTTCGGCCAGCGCGTGCGGGCCGGCCAGCAGCCGGGGACGGACGTTCGGATCGAACACCCGCAGCCTCGGTGCCGCCGCCCAGGCCCGGCGGGCAGCGGCCAACGTCTTCGGCGCCAGCAGCACGATCGAGCCGCAGTACAGCACGTCGGCCTCCTCGACCAGGGCGACGTCGAGTTCGTCGGGTCCGAGCAGCGAGTAGGAGGGCGGCTCGCCGTAGAAGCGGAAGTCCGGCTCCGCACCGGAGAAGGTGGCCACGGCCAGTGTGGTCGGTACCGCGACGGTGGCCACGCCGGCCAGTCCCACCTGTTCGGCGGTGAGGAAGGCGCGGATCCGGTCGGCGAGCACGTCGTCGCCGAGCGACCCGACGAACTGCACCGCGCCACCGAGCCGAGCGACACCGACGGCGACGTTCAGCGGCCCACCACCGATCGCCTGCCGGTAGACCGGCGCACCGTCGCACTCGGTGTCCAGCAGGTCGACGAGCGCCTCGCCGAGCACCACCGCGTATCCCATCGTCAGGTCCTTCCGTCTGCCGTACGTGATGCCCAGGCTGGCACAAGGGGCACGTGCGAGGGCGTGGAAGCCACGGTATTGGCGAGACCTGGTCGGTGCGAAACCGGCCGTTTTGACACATCGAGGTATGACTATTGCGCCGAGCGACGCGGCATGGTGGGATGTGGATGCCGGGTGGCGCGGGGGCTGCGCGTTCACCGGCGCCGGGCATCACATCACGCGAGGGCATTCACGCGTCGACACTCCGCTGGCGACAGCGTGCCGGCCGGGCCATCCAACCCCGTCCGCACGGTCGCCGCGTAGTCGTATTCGCCCGCAGCAGCGGGGGCGGCACCATTCCGCCACCCGCGCATTCGGCGGGGCGCACCACGCAATGCGCCCTGCGAGTCAGGAGAACCCGTGCACCGTCCACGCTTGGCCGCACTGATCACCGCGGCTTTCACTTTTCTCGCGGGCGCGGTCGTTGTGACCGCCAGCCCCGAGCCGGCCGCCGCGCACGGCGCGGCGATGACGCCGGGCGCCCGCACCTACATGTGTTGGCGCGACGGCCTCACCCAGACCGGTGAGATCAGGCCGAACAACCCGGCCTGTGCCGCCGCCGTCGCGCAGAGCGGGACGAACTCGCTCTACAACTGGTTCAGCGTGCTGCGTTCGGACGCCGGCGGTCGGACCACCGGCTTCATCCCGGACGGCCAGCTGTGCAGCGGTGGAGCCACCGGCTTCCGCGGCTACGACCTGGCCCGCAACGACTGGCCGCTGACGCACCTGACGGCCGGTCGCAGCATCGAGTTCCGGTACAGCAACTGGGCGCACCACCCGGGCACGTTCTACTTCTACGTGACCAGGGACAGCTGGAGCCCGACCCGGGCGCTGGCCTGGAGCGACCTGGAGGCCCAGCCGTTCCTGACGGTGACCAACCCGCCGCAGCGCGGTGCGGTCGGCACCAACGACGGTCACTACTACTTCACCGGCAACCTGCCCTCGGGCAAGAGCGGCCGGCACATCATCTACTCCCGGTGGGTCCGCTCGGACAGCCAGGAGAACTTCTTCGGCTGCTCTGACGTGGTCTTCGACGGCGGCAACGGTGAGGTGACCGGCATCGGCGGCAACCAGACCACGCCGCCGCCGAACCCGACCACGCCTCCGCCGAACCCGACCACCCCGCCGCCGAACCCCACCACCCCGCCGCCGAACCCGACCACGCCGCCGCCCGGCAACGGTGCCTGCACGGCCACCTTCAAGGTGACCAACAGCTGGTCCGGTGGGTTCCAGGGTGAGGTCGAGGTCAAGAACACCGGCACCGCGGCGTTGAACGGCTGGACCGCGAGCTGGACCTGGCCCAGCGGTCAGCAGATCAGCCAGGTCTGGAACGCGACCCACTCCGCGTCCGGATCGTCGGTGACGGTCCGCAACGTGGCGTACAACGGCAACCTCGCGCCCAACGCCAGCACGACGTTCGGCTTCCTCGCCAGCGGCAGCAACGCAACGCCCACGGTCACCTGCAGCTGACCGTGATCAGGTGTTAAAAAGGGCCCCCTGTTATACGCGAGGCGTTAACAGGGGGCCCTTCCTTACACCTCAGCGCACCATCGAGCCGACGACGGGCTTGGTCAGCAGGGCCGACTGGTTGCGCTGGATGCCCGGGTCGAGGGTCTTCGCGACGAAGATCGCGTGCCAGATGCAGAAGATCAGCACCGTCCACACCTTGCGGGAGTGGTCGGCCTCCTCCCGCTTGTGCTCCTCCAGCAGCCGCAGCGCGTAGGACAGGTCGAGCAGGTCACCGGCACCGGAGGTGGAGAGCACGTGCCGGGCCCACTCGTACATCTCACCGCGCAGCCAGACCCGGGTCGGGGTCGGGAAACCCAGCTTCTTGCGGTTGACGATGGCCGGCGGCACCACACCCTGCAACGCCTGGCGCATGGCGTACTTGGTGGTGTCGGAGCGCGGCGGCAGCTTCAACTCGACCGGGATCTTCGCCGCCACCTCGAACACCGCCCGGTCGAGGAAGGGCACCCGCACCTCCA
Organism: Micromonospora lutea; assembly: GCF_016863535.1. GTDB lineage: Bacteria > Actinomycetota > Actinomycetes > Mycobacteriales > Micromonosporaceae > Micromonospora > Micromonospora lutea. The sequence continues at coordinate 3,763 of NZ_BOPB01000028.1, read as the reverse complement.
GCGAGTGCGCCATGGAGATCCGGTCCGCCTTGACCAGAATGTCGCCGCGTAGCCAGGTGTAGAGGTCGACGTACTGCATCTTGGTGACGTCGTCGAGCTCGGTGCACTCGGCGTAGATCGGCGCGGTCACGTCGGTGTAGCGCACCGAGGGGTCGTAGCGGCGCAGCAGGTGCTGCTTCTCCTCTTCGGTGAACATCCGAGCGTTGCCGTAGTAGCGCTCCTCGATCGGCGTGGTGCCGCGCTCCAGGAAGCTCTTGCCCTTGACGCCCTGCGGAATTGCCTTGGAGACCGCCCGCAGGCCCTTCTGCACGCCACCGGGCAGGCCGTTGACGCTGCTCAGCGAGAGCGGCTCCCGGTAGATCGTGTACCCGCCGAAGAACTCGTCGGCACCCTCGCCGGAGAGGACCACGGTGACGTGCTCGGCGGCCTTCTTGGCGACGAAGTAGAGCGGCACCAGCGCCGGGTCGGCCACCGGGTCGTCCAGGTGCCACACGATCTTCGGCAGCGCCTCGATCATGTCCTGCGGACCGATCTTGGTCGGGATGGTGGTCACGTCGAGGTGGCGGGCCGACTCCTGGGCGACGTCGATCTCCGAATACCCCGGCACGTCGTAGCCGACGGTGAAGGTGAGGATGTTCGGGTTGAACTCCCGCGCCAGGGCGACCACCGCGGTCGAGTCGATCCCGCTGGACAGGAACGAGCCGACCGGCACGTCCGAACGCATGTGCATGCGGACGCTCTCGCGCAGCGTCTCCCGGATCTCGTGGTAGAGCTTCTGCTCGTCGTCGACCGAGGCGGGCCGGAACACCGGCCGGTACCAGCGCCGCACGTCGATCCGACCACCCGGGGCCCAGGTGAGGTACTCGCCGGAGCCGATCCGGCTGATCCCCTTGTGCAGGGTGCCGGGCTCGGGCACGTACTGCAGGGTCAGGTAATGGCTGAGGTTGGCCGTGTCGACCCCGGCGTCCCCGGCGTACGCCGAGTGGGCGAAGGGCAGCAGGGCCTTCTTCTCCGAGGCGAGATAGAGCCCGTCGGCGGTCTCCAGGTAGTGCAGCGGCTTGATGCCGTAGTAGTCGCGGGCACCGAACGCGCGACGTTGCTGCCGGTCCCAGATGACGAAGGCGAACATGCCCCGCAGCCGGGTGAGCACCTGCTCACCCCAGTAGTGGTAACCGGCGACGATGACCTCCCCGTCGCCGTTGGTGGCGAACCGGGCACCGAAGTCGCGGATCAGCTCCTCGCGCAGCTCGATGTAGTTGTAGATCTCGCCGTTGAAGGTCAGCAGGTAACGCCCGTCGGCGTAGGGCAGTGGCTCGTGGCTGAGCGCGACGTCGATGATCGCCAACCGCTTGTGAGCGAACACCCCATCCGCGTACCGGCCGGAGGCGTCGCCGACCACCTCGACCCCGGTCTCGTCCGGGCCGCGGTGGTGCAGGCATTCCAAGGCCGCGGCGATGTTGTCGCGGTGGGCGGCGGCGTCGCCGCGCGCACTGAAGAAAGCCAGGAGTCCGCACATGTCCGTCATCTTTCCACGGGTGCTGATCGGCCGTCGCGGCACTGCCGGGCTCACCACCGCAGGCACCGAGGGCTCGACCTTCGGCGGGTTCGCGGTACCGTCGGGATCAGCAATGAGGCGAAGGGAGCGGGGCATGACCGAGGAACGCACCGACGGCAAGCCGGCTGACGGCACGGAGTCGCATGACCCGGATTTCCCCCAGGCGTTCCTGGAGTTCATGCGGCAGGGCTGGCGGGACACCACCCTGCCGGTCGGCCCACGGCCGGAGGTGCCGAACTACGCCAAGCGCCGGGCCGCCCTCTCGGCGGCCTTCCCGGGCGAGACGCTCGTGATCCCCACCGGCGGTGAAAAGGTACGCGCCAACGACACCGAGTACCGGTTCCGGCCGGGCAGCGACTTCGCGTACCTCACCGGGGACCACGACCCGGACAGCGTGCTGGTGCTGCGGCCGACCGGCTCCGGCCACGACGCCACGCTGTACATGCGTCCTCGCTCGTCGCGGGAGAACGACGAGTTCTTCCGCAGCCGGCACGGCGAGCTGTGGGTGGGCCGGCGGCACACCCTGACCGAGAAGTCGACCGAGCTGGGCCTGCCCACCGCCGACCTGACCGAGCTGGACGCGGCGCTGGCCGGGCTGGCCCCCGCGCGGACCCGGGTGCTGCGCGGCTTCGACACCCGGGTGGACGCCGCGGTGCGGCCCTGGGACGGCCCCCGCGAGGAGGACCAGCCGGCCCGCGACCGCGAGCTGGCGATCGCCCTCGCGGAGCTGAAGCTGGTCAAGGACGAGTGGGAGATCGCCCAACTCCAGGAGGCGATCGACGCCACGGTACGCGGCTTCGAGGACGTGGCCCGGGTGCTGCCGGCCGACCGGGGGATCTCCGAGCGGCTGTTGGAGGGTGTCTTCGCGCTGCGCGCCCGGCACGACGGCAACGACGTCGGCTACGGCTCGATCGTCGGCGCGGGCGAGCACGCCACGATCCTGCACTGGGTGCACAACCACGGCGTCACCCGTCCGGGTGAGCTGCTGCTGATGGACATGGGCGTGGAGGGGCGCAACCTCTACACGGCGGACGTGACCCGGGTGCTGCCGGTCAACGGTCGCTTCACCCCGCTGCAACGCCAGGTCTACGACATCGTCTACGCCGCACAGCAGGCCGGCATCGAGTTCATCAAGCCGGGGGTGGCGTTCAAGGAGGTCCACCTGACGTGCATGCGGGTGCTCGCCGAAGGGCTGGCCGACCTGGGACTGCTGCCGGTGAGCGTGGACGAGGCGATGGACGAGAAGTCCATGGTCTACCGGCGCTGGACGCTGCACGGCTTCGGGCACATGCTCGGCATCGACGTGCACGACTGCTCGAACGCCCGCAAGGAGATGTACCGCGACGGCACCCTGGGCGAGGGGTACGTGCTCACCGTCGAGCCGGGGCTGTACTTCCAGCCGGAGGACGAGCTGGTGCCGGAGGAACTGCGCGGCATCGGTATCCGGATCGAGGACGACGTCCTGGTCACCACCGGCGGAGCGGTGAACCTGTCGGCGGGCCTGCCGCGCCAGGCCGACGAGGTGGAGACCTGGCTGGCCGAGCAGCGCGAGGCCGGGCCGCGCCTGCCCGGCTGACCCCGGACGGTACGACCAGAGGCGGGCCCCGGGCCGGCGGCGACATTGATCGCCCGGCACGGGGCCCGCCCCCGTCTGTCCCCGTCAGCGACGTTTGCGCTGGTCAACCCGCTTTCGCCCGAACGTGCCGCGACGGATACCCGATGCCCGATCGGGGCATAATGCGGGCTTTCTTCGTATACGCCCTTCTCGCGAGGAACCTTCTCATACGGTGGTCGTCGGAGGCTCCAACCCTTTTGTAGCTTCCAGCACCAATTCGCATGGTGCATCCCGATCCGGTAGAGGAAGGGCGGAAGGCTTTGATGTCCAGTTACGCGACGCCACCCGACGACAGCACCCCCCAGCCCCGCATGTCGGCTGGACGCCGGAAGCTGTGGGTCGCCACGGGAGTGGTTGGCCTGACCGGCGTGGTCGGTCTGGCCGCCGTCGGCGGGGTGGCCGCACGAGACGACAAGTCCGGCGGCGCCCAACAGGGCGCGGAACAGCAGGCGGCCAGCGCGCGGCAGAACCTCAGCGACGGCGGCCCCGCCGAGAAGGCGAAGGACGACCGTGACTCCAAGGGCGACAGCACAGGCCGAGATCCCGACCAAGGGGAGACCTGGTCGGGTGGACCTGGACCCTGGTCGCACGAT